>NZ_JBEZEA010000013.1:0-140491 GCF_040648635.1 Micromonospora sp. NPDC049114
AAGATTCGACCAGTCCGGGGTATAAATCATAATTGGCACTGGCTTTACAAGCACCCTGTTGAGTTCTCAAAGAACAACCACACACCGATCCGAAGACCCAACCAGTGGGCCACCATCCCGGGGCTTTTCGTTCCGCGTCCCCGTCGCTCTCGCGCCGGGCACTTTTACTACGTTACCTCACCGTCTTCGCCGTGTCAAACCGTGTGTCCCGGTCTGTCATGCTTCGTACGGGTTGGTCCCGGCGCACTCACGCAGCAGCGAACCGCTGCGTCAGGTCGTCGGATTTGGCAGGCCGGCCGCTGCGGTGTCCCGCAGTCTCGCCCGGTTCCCTGCCGGTCGTGAACCTTACCCGGTCGGTTCCGCTGCACCAAATCCGCCTCGCGGCTGATCCGGTGAGCCCCGCCCGAACCGTGTCCCGCAGAGGCGAACCCCTGCCTGACCCGGTTACCTGCCCGATCCGGTGCTCCAGGTCTTTCGCCCTGTTTGCCCCGTTCCGCGCTGGCAGAGAGAAAGTTACGCGTCCGTGGGTTTGATCGTCAAATCGGCGGGTAGCGTCGCGCGTCACACTGATCCCCTCCGGGTCGGATCAACCCACCGAGTGCCGGGCCGAGCAGCGGCCGGGGGGTCAGGACGCCCGGCGTCGGCGGGCGGCGAACCAGGCACGGATGCCGAGCACGCCGACGGTGGTCCCGATGGCCAGGGAAGCCGCGATCAACAGGGCGTGCACCCACAGGAAGCCGGTGGCGGCACCGTCGGCCACCGTGCCGGAGGCCCAGGATCGCGGGTCCTGCCAGATGGCGACGGCGAACCTCGGCCAGATCACCCAGGTCCAGATCCCGACCCCGACCAGGAAGAGAGCCCACCCTCGCGACAGCACCATGGCAGCCGAGTATGCCAGCGCAGTCGATCCGCGAGCTGGCCACGGACGCGACGGGCGCGACCTCCGGACCGCGCCGCCGGCCGGGATCGGCGCCTCAGGCGATCCGTTTCCGGCCAGGCCGTGCCGGGCACTGCGAAGGAGGACAGCGAAGGACAGTCCCCCGGAGGTGCCCCGTGCGACAGTCGATCTTCAATCCCTGGGCCTGGCGCGATCCGTCCGCCCTGGCCGGCGGATACACGCAGACCACCCCCTCGGCTGCTGGGCCGGACGGTCCGGCCGGTACGCACGACGGCCCGGACGCCCCCGGCCCCGGCACTCCGGTGGACCTCGTCGGCTACCACGTCCAGGCCAACGACGGGCGCATCGGCACGATCGACGAGGCGAGCGACGACGCGGACGCCGGATACCTGGTGGTGGACACCGGCCCGTGGATCCTCGGCCAGAAGGTGCTGCTGCCCGCCGGCACGGTGGAGCGGGTCGATCACCTGGACCGTGTCGTACACGTCGACCGGACGCGGCAGGAGATCAAGGACGTGCCGCCGTACGACCCGGAGTCGGCCAACCCGGAGTACCGGGACCGCGTCGGCAGGTACTACACGGACCGTCACCTGCCGCCCCGGGAGCGACACCCCGGGTAAGGTGAGGCCGTGGTCCGGACGGGCAGTTGCGTGGCGGAGGCGGTCGATGTGGTCGACGGCCTGCCGCGCGGTGTCGTGCCCACTGTCCCGACCAGCTCCGGCGACGGCCGTGAGCACTTCCTGGACGTACTTCGTGCCGGTGGTTTGCGGTATCGCGCCGGCGCGCGATGGCGGACGGCTCGCTGAGCCCTGTTTCCGCTGACCGGGGGGGCCTGCCCGGCCCGCTCGGCGCGCGCCCACGCGTGATCCGCCCACCCGCACGAGAGGCACCTCGCCATGTCCATCGCACGCATGCTCACCGGCGACCGGCCCACCGGTCGCCTGCACCTCGGCCACTACGTCGGCAGCATCGCCAACCGGGTGCGCCTGCACCAGCGCTACGAGAGCTTCTTCATCATCGCTGACCTGCACATGTTGACCACCCGCAACCGGCGGGAGGACATCGACCAGGTCTCCGCCAATGCCCGCGAGATGGTGACCGACATCCTCGCCGCCGGCGTCGACCCGGCGCGGGCCACGTTCTACCTCCAGTCGGCCATTCCGGAGGTCGGCGACCTCAACACCCTGCTGCAGAACCTGGTGACCGTGCCCCGGCTGGAACGGGTGCCCTCGTTGAAGGACATGGCCCGCGACGCGGGCAAGGAGGAGATGCCGTACGGGCTGCTCGGTTATCCGGTGCTCCAGGCCGCGGACATCCTGTGCGTGAAGGGGGAGGTGGTCCCGGTCGGCCGGGACAACGCCGCGCACGTCGAGGTGACCCGGGAGATCGCCCGCCGCTTCAACCACCTGTACGGGCCGGTGTTCCCGGTGCCCGAGCTGATCCCCGCGGACACGCCCAGCCTGGTGGGCACCGACGGCACGGCCAAGATGAGCAAGAGCCGGGGCAACACGATCGCCCTGTCCGACGACGCGGCCACGGTGCGCCGCAAGGTGCGCGGGATGTACACCGACCCGAACCGGGTGCGGGCCGACGTGCCGGGGACCGTGGAGGGCAACCCGGTCTTCGCGTACCACGAGGTGTTCAACCCGGACCCTGCCGAGGTGGCCGACCTGGCCGACCGTTACCGGGCCGGGCAGGTGGGTGACGTGGAGGTCAAGGAGCGGCTGGTCGTCGCGCTGGAGACGTTCCTGGCGCCGATCCGGGAGCGCCGGGCCGCGATCGAGGCCGACCGGGGGCTTGTCGACCGGCTGATCGTCGAGGGCACCGAGCGGACCCGGCAGGAGGTACGCCAGACCCTGACGGAGGTACGCCGGGCGATGGGGCTGACCGGGGCGTACCAGCAGATGCGGCGGCGGGCCGAGCGGACCCGGCGCCGGACGGACGCCCCAGCCTGACGCGGCGCTCGGGTCTCCTCGTTGCGACGGGGAGACCCGACGTGCTGCGCGGAGGGCGCAGAATGCCTGGATGAAGAGGATTCGTCCGATCCCCGCCGGTGACGCGCACCGGACGACGATGTTCGAGATCTTCTTCGACCTGGTCTTCGTCTTCGCGCTCACCCGGGTCATCGCGTTCATGGCGCAGCCGCCGAGCGCGCTCACCCTGGGCCAGGGGCTGCTACTCCTGCTGTTGTTGATCTACTCCTGGGGTCCGTACCTCTGGTTGGGGAACCTGGTCCGGGCGGACGTCGGCCCGGCCCGCGCGGCCACCCTGCTGGCGATGGCCGCGATATTCGTGGCCGCTCTGGTGCTGCCCGACGCCTGGCGGCAGGGACCGGGATCCGCCGACCCGCCGCTCACCCTCGCGCTCGCCTACCTGGTCACCCGGGCGGTGCAGCTCGTGGTGCTGTTCTGGGCGAGCGTCGACGATCCGCCGCTGCGCTCGACCCTGCGGTTCTTCGTCGTGCCGGTGACGGCTGCCTGGCTCCCGCTCATCGTCGGCGCGCTGCTCGGTGGCGTCGCCCAGACCGTGCTCTGGACTGTCGCGCTCCTGGTGGACATCGGCGGTTCCCGCGTCGCCTCCATCTACGGCCCGTGGCCGCTGCGCAGCCTGGACCACTTCACCGAACGGTTCGGACTGGTGCTCATCATCGCCCTGGGCGAGGCGTTGATCGCCGCCGGCACCGGACCGAGGATGACGGCGCCGACCGGGGCCAGCCTGATCGCGGCGCTGCTCGGCCTCGTCGTCACCATCTGCCTCTGGTGGCTGTACTTCGACCGATTGGCGCCCGCCGCCCGGCAGTCCGTCCTGCGCGTTCCCGACGAACGGCGCTCCCACGTGGCCGGCGACGCGTACGGCCTCGCGCACGCACCCATGATCATCGGTGCCATCTACGTCGCGCTCGGCATCGAGCAGGTGCTCGGCCAGCTCGCCGAGGAGCCGTCGCACACCGCCCGGTTGAGCTGGCCCTCGGCCACCGCCCTATACGGGGGCGCCACCCTCTACCTGCTCGGACGGCTGGTCTTCCGCCGGCTCACCCTTCATGCCGTACACCCGGGGCAGGGTGTCGCCGCGCTGCTGCCGCTGCTCCTGCTGCCGATCGCGCGGCCGCTGCCCGCGCTGGCCGAGTTGACCCTGCTCACCCTGCTTCTGATCGCCGTAACCTGGTACGAGCGGCGGATCGACCGACGTGGCGAACCTGTCGAACCGGCGCGACACGTGCGCCCCTGAGCCGCGGAAAAGTTCCAGACCCGTGTCGACATCCCGGGCACTCGTTCGTCGTCATGCTGTACGGCGACCCCGCCGCACCGAGAGGAGTCGAGACGTGAAGTACATGCTGCTGTTCATGAGCACCCCGACCGACGGGGAGGCCGGCAACGGGTGCACCTTCGAGGACTGGGTGCGCTACGACCGGGAGATGAAGGACGCCGGTATCTGGGTCTCCGGGCATCCGTTGCAGGACCTGACCACCTGCACGACCGTACGCGTCGGCCCGGACGGCGAACGCGCGATCACCGACGGGCCGTTCGCCGAGACCCGCGAGGTGCTCGGCGGCTACGACATCATCGACGTGCCGAACCTCGACGTCGCGCTGGACTGGGCGGCCCGCAGCCCCGGGGCCACCGGAGCCGGCTCGGTGCAGGTGCGGCCGGTCGCCGAGATCGAGGTCGAGGTCTGACGGTGGCGGGCGCGGAGGCGGCAGCCGGTTCGGTGGAGGCGGTGTTCCGGGAGGAGCACGGCCGGCTGCTCGCCTCGCTCGTACACCGCTTCGGCGACCTCGACCTGGCCGAGGAGGTCGCCTCCGAGGCGATCGAGGCGGCGCTGGTGCACTGGCCGGTCGACGGCGTCCCGAGCCGGCCCGGTGCCTGGCTGCTCACCACGGCCCGCCGTCGGGCCGTCGACCGGCTGCGCCGCGACCGCGTGCTGGCCACCCGGCTGGCCGTACTCCAGGCGGAGGCCGAGCGGGCCGACCCCGCGCCGCCCGCCGACGCGGACCCGGATCTGCCCGACGACCGGTTGGCGCTCTTCTTCACCTGCGCCCACCCCGCCCTGCCCGCGCAGGACCGCGGCGCGCTCACCCTGCGCTTCCTCGCCGGGCTCACCACGGCGGAGGTCGCGCGGGCCTTCCTGGTGCCGCACGCGACAATGGCCCAGCGACTCGTCCGGGCCAAACGGAAGATCCGCGACGCCCGCATCCCGTTCCGGGTGCCCGGCGTCGACGAGTTGCCCGCGCGCCTACCCACGGTGCTCCAGGCCGTCTACTCGGTCTTCACCGAGGGGTACGCCGCCAGTTCCGGACCTGATCTCCAGCGGACCGACCTCGCCGAGGAGGCCATCCGGCTGGCCCGGATCCTGCGCCGGCTGCTGCCCGGCGAGCGGGAGGTCGCCGGCCTGCTCGGGTTGCTGCTGCTGATCCACGCCCGGCGCGCGGCCCGGAGCGGGCCGGACGGCGCGGTGGTCCTCCTCGACGACCAGGACCGCGCACGGTGGGACCACGCGATGATCGACGAGGGCCGCGCGCTGGTGGTGGTCGCGTTGACCGGCCCGGCGCCCGGACCGTACGGCGTGCAGGCCGCCATCGCCGCCCTGCACGACGAGGCCGCCGACGTGGCCGGCACCGACTGGCCCCAGGTGGTGGCGCTCTACGACGTGCTGCTCGGCATGGTCCCCTCCCCCGTCGTGGCGCTGAACCGGGCCGCCGCCGTGGCCATGCGAGACGGGCCGGACGCCGGGCTCGCGCTGCTGGACGGGTTGGCCGGCGATCCACGTCTGCGGGGCTATCACCTGTACCCCGCGACCAGGGCGGACCTGCTGCGCCGGCTGGGTCGCCGCGATGAGGCCGCGGCGGCGTACCGGGACGCGTTGGCGCTGGTCGGCACCGAGCCGGAACGGGCGCACCTGCTGCGCCGGTTGGCATCCGTTAGCGAGGACTGAGCGGGCTCCCGCTGTAACCTGCCCCGATGACCCTGCCTCTGCCGCCCGGTGAGTTCGCCGCGTACCTGTTCGACTGCGACGGCACCATCGTCGACTCGATGCCGCTGCACTACGTGGCGTGGCAGCGGGCGCTCGACGAGTGGGGCTGTGAGTTCCCGGAGGATCTCTTCTACGCCTGGGGCGGCCGGCCCACCGCCGACATCGTCGTCGCGCTGAACGAGCGGCACGGGCTGGCGATGCCGGTGGCGACAGTCGTCGAGAACCGCGAGCGCATCTTCCAGGAGTTGCTGCCGCAGGTCACCGCCGTGCCCGAGGTGGTGGCGCACATCCACGACGCGCACCGCCGCGTGCCGTTCGCCGTCGTCTCCGGCAGCACCCGCGCCACGGTCACCGCCTCCCTCGACGCGCTCGGTCTGCTGGACCGCTTCGACGTGCTGGTGTGCGCCGAGGACTACACGCGGGCCAAGCCCGACCCGGAGGCGTTCCTGCTCGCGGCGCGGCAGCTCGGCGTACCCCCGGGCTCCTGCCTGGTCTTCGAGGACACCGACCTGGGCATCCAGGCCGCGACGGCGGCCGGCATGGCTTCGGTACGCGTGCCGCAACAGCGCGTCGGCTGACGCCTCAGGCGATCGTCAGCAGCAGCTTGCCCAGGTAGGAGGTCTCCAGGCGCTTGTGCGCCTCCCGCACCTTGCCCAGTGGGAACGTCTCGGCGACGTGCACCACGAACGGCCCGGCCTCGATGAGGTCGTTGAGGCGCTGCAACTGTCCGCGGTTGGCCACACCGTCGTACGCCCGGACCGACACGCCGGACCGTTCGCGCGGTTCCGGCCGCACCCCGTGGGCGTACGCGACGACCCCTCCGTCGGACAGCGTCTCGGCGAGCCGGTCCAGTGTCTTCCCGCCGGCCATCGCCAGGATGCCGCCCACTCCCCCCGGAGCCGCGTCCCGGATCGTCGCGAGCACCTCGGCGGGGTCGGCGTGGCCGTCGAGAGACACGTCGGCGCCGAGGCGGGTCACCAGCGCGACCCCGTCGCTGCCGGAGGCCACCGCGATCACGTTGAGGCCCTGTCGCTTGGCCAACTGCACGGCCAGGTGGCCCTGCCCACCGCTCGCACCGAAGATCAACAGCCAGGCGCCCGCCGGCAGGCTGAGCGCGTCCAGCCCGGCCAGCGCGGTCAACGCGTCGGTCGGCATCGCACCGGCGTGCTCGGCCGGCACACCGTCGGGCAGCTTCGCGGCGTACTCGGCCTTGACGGCCGCGTACTCGGCGTAGAAGCCGCCCTTCGGCCGGGTGGTGGCGGAGACGTAGACCAGGTCACCCACCGCGAGATCGGTCACCCGGCTGCCGGCCGCGATGACGGTTCCGGCGCCGTCCGAGCCGGGCACGATCGGAAACTCGGTGCCCTCGGGCACCAGCACGCCCTGCCGCTCGTACGCGTCCCACACGCCCACGCCGGCGCTCAGGACCTTGATCAGCACCTCGTCGGCGGCGGCCTCGGGCACCGGCAGTTTCCGCAGGGTGATCACCTCCGGTCCGCCGAACTCGTCCAGCGCCGCAGCCTGCATCCGCTCTGGCACGTCCGCGTCAACCATGTGGGCTTCCTCTCCGGGCCGGCGTCACCGTCGCAGCATGCCGTCTCGGGGGCGGGCCCGGCCCGGTGCCGGGTGCCGTTCACCCACAAGGGCGACGGCCGTCGGTGTGGCCCGGGGCGTGGCCGGAGTCAGGCGACACCGGCGACGCGTTCAGGACGTCTGCGGCTCCCGACCGCCGAGGGCCTGCGCGACCGCGTCGCGCACCCGGGCGTCCTCGCGAGCCTTGCGCCGCGCCCGGTTGCGGCGGCGGTACAGGGACGCCCCGACGACCACGGCGATCAGCACGACGAGCGCCAAAACGACCATCCACGGCAGGGCCCAACCGTGCGCGGTGGCCTCGACCGGCTTGAGCGAGGTGGTGGAGCCCGACGCGTCGGTGAGCAGCGGCGTGACGGTGGCGGTCGCCGCGAGCCGGACGGCGGGAGCGACACCGCGGACGGGCACGCGCACGTCCCAGCTCTCGCCCGGCAGCAGCTGCGGCGGCGCGGCGATGTCACCGGCCCGCGCCCGCAGTACGCCGAACGGGCCCGAGACCGAGACGGCCTGCTGGCCGGACAGGGCGGCGTTGCCGGTGTTGTGGATCGTGTAAGCGACGGTGGCGGCACCCTTGGCGAACGGGTTGGACGTCCCGTCGTACGTCACGTGGAGGTTCTCGATCGCGAGGTTCGGCTTCAGCTCGCCACCGACCCGCAGCGTGATGCGGATGCCGAGGCGGCGGTCCACGTTGATGCCCTCGGCCTGGTCGGCCTGCGTCAGCGCGGTGAGGATGCCGCCCACGTGGTCACCGGGCGTGGCGTTGGCGGGAACGGTGATCGTGAAGGGGACCTGTGCGGTCTTTCCGGGCTGGATCACGACGCTGCCGGCGCTGGCCTTGACCCAGGCGCCGACCGCCACGGACTTCTTGTCCCCGGTGAGCAGGTCGAGCTGTCCGGCGGCGGTGGTGAAGCCGTCGGCGGCGTACACGGCCAGGGTCAGCGGCGCCGGGCCGCGGTTGGCCACCACCATGGCGTCCTCGACGGTCCCACCGGGGTTGACGTTGTAGCTGTAGCTGGACCGGGCTTCGCCGTAGCTGTTGGAGGCCGTCCGGACCGTCCAGGCGACGTTGCCGTCGGCCGCCACGGCGGGGCCGGCGCCGACGCCGGCCGCCGCGACGACGGCTAGCAGGGACAGCGCGGTGGTGCGAACGAGTGTCTTCCAGCGCGGTACGGACGGTTGCATGTCGGATCCTTGAGGTGATCTTGGGAGTGGGCGAACCGGTGGCGGGGCAGGCACCCGAAGGTGCCTACCCCGCCCGGTGGAACAGGTTCTTTTCAGCTGCTCAGCGCAGTGATCGTGAGGGTGGTGCGGTAGCTGCCCTTCGCGATGCTGTCCGGGATCTTCAGGTCCAGGTCGGCACCGAGCTTGGCGCCGCCCCGGGGGTGACCCTGAACCGCAGCGCCCAGCCCGTTGGAGACCGAGAGGCCCTTGCCCTGGTCGTCGAGGGACGACAGGACTGAAGCGCCGGCCTCGGCGCCCGCGCCGGCGTCCAGGACGTACGGGGTCCAGCCCAGGTACGAGCCGGAGAACGTCTTGTCGGCGTCGGAGAAGTCGCCGACGCTGGCCGAGATCGACCACGGGGCGAGCGAGCGGCGGCTGTCCGACACGAGGATCGGGTTGATCTTGCCGGTCGCCTCGAAGTAGGTGCCGTCGCGCTCCTGCGCGGTGCCCAGGTCGACCAGACCGTTGTAGCCGTCGATCGTCCAGCCGAACTCGCCCGGGGCCGGGTTGGGAACGTTGACCTGGATGGCCTGACCGTCACCGTGGTACGGGTGCACCGTCACCTTGTCGGTGACCGAGCCGACCGGCTGCCCGTCCGGGGTGTTGACGCAGGAGAGGCCCTTCTCCACTGCCGCGTTCGGGGCCGCGCAGGTGCCGCTGCGGACGTTCGCCAGGACCAGCTTGTCGCCGCGCACCTGCACCTTGACGTAGCTGCGGACATGCTCCTGGTTCTGCGACGAGTTGTACCAGTACTTGGCCGGGTCCAGCGGGTCCGGGCCGTTGCCCCGGATGCCGGTGCCACTGTCGTCCGGCTTCTTGATGTCGTAGTACTTCGAGCCGGACGCCGAGTTGGCGGTCACGTAGATGACGCCGCCCGGGCCGGGGTAGACCTCGGGAGCACCGGGCTTCTCAGCCGGGTTCTCCTTCTGGCCGTTCTTGATCGAGTAGCTGCGCGAGTAGCTGTGGTCGTGGCCCTGCAGCACCATGTCGACGCCGAGGTTGGAGAAGGCAGTGGTGAAGTCTTCCCGCCGCTGCTTGTTGTCGCTGTCGGTCGCGTGGCTGGCCGGGGAGTAGATCGAGTGGTGGTAGACCAGCACCTTCCACTTGGCCTCGGAGCCGTGCTTCTTGATGACGTCGGTGACGTACGCGACGTGCGCGGCGTCGCCGCCGGCCGAGCCGTCCGCCGGGTTGACGTAGCTGTTGCTGTTCAGGTCGATGAACAGCACGTCCTTGTGGATGAACCAGTAGTCGCCACCGGACCGGGTCGCCTGGTCCCCGCTGTAGTACTGGGCCGAGCGGTCGGTGTTCGGGGTGAAGTGGTGCTGCTCGTAGGACTTGCCGCCGACGTCGTGGTTGCCGATGGTGGCGACGAGGGGGACCTGACGCAGCTGGTCGGGGGCCAGGAACGAGGTCCACTGACCCTCGTCGTTGGCGCTCTCCACGTGGTCACCGGCGGAGACCAGCAGCTCGGCGTTCGGGTTGGCGGCGGTGGCGACCTTCAGGGTCTCCTCCCAGCCGGCCTGGTCCTTGAGCCGGTCGCCGGAGGAGCCGATCTGCGGGTCACCGAAGAACAGGAAGTCGTAGTCGCCCTCGAAGTCCTGCGTCCGGAAGGCGTACGCCGGGGACCAGCTGCCCTCGGCGCCGACCCGGTACGAGTACGCGGTGTTCTCGCGCAGGTTGCTGATGGTGGCGTGGCGGTTGAAGCCGGTCGTGGAGGTGTTCGCCGCGCCGACGGCGTCGAAGCTGACGGCGCTGGCCGGGAACTCGCCGTTGACGAGCTCGGCGGTCGGGGCGAGCTGGATCTTCTGGGCGGTGTCGGCGGAGGAGTACCAGGACACGATGCGCTGGGTCTCGTTGGCGCCGACGCCGAGGACGATGCCGGACACCGTGGTGGGGTCGGCGGCGCTGGCGGCGGTCAGCAGACCGCTACCGAGGGCCGCGCCCATTCCCAGGAATCCGGCTACGACCCCGGCGACAACGCGCCGCCGCACGAGCCCGGGGGCCCGTGTCGAGGTGCTCAATGTCATCGACATTGTTCCCTTTTCGAATAGAGAAATGGATTGTTCTTCACCCGACACCGGGGAAGCAGATCCAAACTTTCGTTGGCCGATGAACCCGCCATGAACGTGATCTTGCGAATGGCTGCACTTCGCGGACTGGTTAGCCGTACTCACGATCCGGTCACACGCTGAACAAACCAGATCAGCCCCATGATGGACACTGTCGCCGAAACAGCACCGGTCACCCACAGACCGGCTTTCGGCGCACGCCGGCGCAGCACGAACAGCAGCGGGAAGACGGCGGCGATAATCGTCAACTGAACGACCTCGATACCGACGTTGAACACCAGCAGCGACCACAGCAGCGTCCACGACCACGCCTCGTCGATGCCCAACGCGCCCGCGAAGCCCAGCCCGTGCACGAGGCCGAAGCAGAAGACGACCCCGAGGCGGATCCAGCCCCGACGGTCCAGGCTGAAGTGACCGCGCCCGGCCGTCTCCAGATCGCCTGCGTGGTCACCGCGCCGCCAGATCCCCCACAGGTGCCAGCCGGCCACGACCGCGATCGACAGCGCGATGACCGGCTCCACGACCCGCGCCGGCACGTCGACCAGGCCGAGGGCGGCGAGCAGGAACGTCACCGAGTGCGCCAGGGTGAAACTGGTGGCCGCGAGCACGATCTCCCGCAGACGTCGCGACCCGGCGATGAGCGCCACCAGGAAGAGGATGTGGTCGATGCCGGACAGCAGGTGCTCGGCCCCCAGCAGGAAGAACTCGCCGAACCGCTGGTAGGCGGTCTGCGCCGTCGAGAAGGACGGGTTGGCGGCGTCCAGCGCGGCGCTGCCCGAACGGCCGTCGATCTCGTAGGTGACGATCGTCTTGGTGTCCTTGACGTACGCCTCGTCGTCCGGGAAGAGACCGCTGCGCACCTCGTGCTCATCGACCCGCTCGGGACAGGTCCAGTCCAGCAGCAGGTCCGCGTACGGCACCCCCTCACGAGCACCGATCGTGGCGTCGCGTACCACTGTCGGCTGACAGGCAGCACCTCGCGCGCTCACCGAGAAACGGTCGGCGACATAGCGCAGGACCGTTGGGGCGTGGGCCTTCAACGCTGCGGCCTGCGCCGCGGAGTCCCCCGCCTCGAAGGCGGCGTTCCCCACCCGGAACAGCGGATCATCGTCACCGGAATCGGCTGCCGACACGACCAGAAGGTCATATTCGAGCTCCACCTCGGAGCGAATGTGACCCTCGTCTCCGGCGGTAATTTTCGCGTACACCGTCGATGAGAAGCCGTGCGCGAAGGCCGTTCCGCCACCCAGGAACGGGAACACCGCCGCAGCAAATGCGACAACGGCGACGACAACGGTACGGCGAATGTGCCCCAGCATGCGACTCCCTCGGTTGGCCAGTGCACGCTGCACCTCGTGGGTGAACACCAACCCGCCCACCGACGAACCGATGGAGAACAAACGACTGCGGCGACCGGCCACGGATTATCGGCGGCCGGATCTGGGATAGGAATACGAGGCGTACGCGCACTTCCCGCCCCCACCCGAAAGGACGACCACCTTGCGCCCCCCGCTTCGGGCCGTCGCCCTGCTGGCCGCGACCGCCGCGCTCCTTTCCGCCTGCGACTCCGGCGACGACTGGTCCCAGCCGCACCCCGCGCCCAGCGCCGTCGGCTCGCTCAGTCCGGGATTCGTCGACCCCGCCACGACGCCAGCGCCGGAGGCGACCATCACGCCACGGCCCGGATCGTGGGCCGACGTGCACCCGTCGAAGGACTACCGGGTGGTGCTGCTGACCGCCGGCACGGACGCGCCGACCAAGGCCCTGGTGACGGCGGTGCGGGACTGGGCCGACGACGAGCACGTCGATCTGAGGACTGTCGTCGTCAGCAACACGCACGACGCCGTCCCCAGCATCACCAGGGCCATGGCGATGGGCCCCGACCTCATCGTCAGCGCCGGCAACGAGCTCATCGACGCCCTCGCGCTTGTCACCCCGAACCACCTGGACGAGAAGTTCCTGGTGGTGGGCGCCGAACTGGCCGAGCCGACCCACAACGTCACGGCCGTCGACTGGGACGGAGCGTCGTACCGGGGCGAAGGGCTCGGCATGTCCTCGTCGTACGACGCGGGCTCGTTCACGGCCGAGCGCTGCGCGGCAGCCATCAGGGCGGGCGTGGCCGCCGTGCTCAACGACCTGACCGGGATCGTGGTCTGGCTCTGACGCACGGCCGGTCGCCGTCGGATGACGGGCCCTCGCCCGGACCGTTCGCGAGTACGCTCGCCCGGATCGCGAGGTGGACCCGCTCGATCCGGCCGGGCCCGCTCGTTGGGAACGGCAGCGGGACGCCGGGTCGCCCGCCGGGTCGAAGGGTGCGGTCATGCGGAAACTGGTTGTCGTCGAGTTCGTGACGCTCGACGGGGTCATGCAAGGGCTGGGATCACCCGACGAGGATCGTGACGGCGGGTTCGAGCACGGCGGCTGGGCGGCACCGTTCTTCGACGAGACCCAGGCGACCGCCGCCGTGCAGGGGCTCCGGTCGACAACGGCGTACCTCTTCGGTCGCCGGACGTACGAGAAGATGACCGGTTACTGGCCGAGCCAGCCCGACGACAACCCGATGGCCGCCCACCTCAACGCGACTCCCAAGTACGTCGCCACCCGCACGCTGACCGATCTCACCTGGTCGAACGCCCGACGCCTCGACGGAGATCTCGTGTCGGCGGTCACGGACCTGAAGTCGCGGGGCGACGGCGTCATCGTCGTGCTGGGCAGCGGGGTGCTCGTGCAGGAACTCATCGCGCACGACCTGATCGACGGGTACCGCCTGTTCCTGCACCCGCTGCTGCTCGGCACCGGCAAGCGGCTCTTCCGCCAGGCCGACCGGCCGCGACGTCTGCGGCTGGTCGACTGCACGCCGACCAGCACCGGTGTCCTCATGCTGGAGTACGAATTGGAGTGACGGGGCCCCCGGCAGAACGCGTCCTCAGCCGGTGACCGGCTCTGTTATCGATAACATCGCGATCGTTGTGGCGCCTCGCCGTCCCCTGGGTGCAGCGCACCGGGACGGCCATCTCGGCCTGCTCGGAGGGCTCGCGCTGACCGTCAGACGCCTTCAAGGCATCGAGGTTGATGGTTTGGGAGCGCTCCCGTAACATACGCGACGCGGCTGTTAACGCTCACCTAACAATGACTCCCACGAATGTGGAGGCCGCCATCCCGTCAGGAGGGTGCTAGATGACCATATTTAGACCGACCAATGTCGGCCTCGTCTCGGCAGGTGTCGCATTGCTGGCGTCGGCCACGGTCGTCGTGGCGATGCCGGCCGGCGCCGCCGCAGCGGGCTGCTCGGTGAACTATGCCGTGTCGTCGCAGTGGCAGGGCGGGTTCGGCGCCAACGTGACGATCACGAACCTCGGTGATCCGTTGAGCGGTTGGACGTTGACGTGGTCGTACGGGGCCGGCCAGACGGTGACGCAGTCGTGGAACACGGAGCTGACGCAGAGCGGTGCGGCGGTGACCGCGCGCAACGTGAGCTACAACGGATCGGTCGCGACCAACGGCACGGTGTCGTTCGGCTTCAACGGGTCGTGGACGAGCAGCAACCCGGCTCCGACGAGCTTCGCCCTGAACGGCGTGACCTGCACCGGCGGGACCACGCCGACGCCACCGGTGACCGACACGCCCGCGCCGCCGACGACCCCACCGCCCACCACCCCACCGCCGACGACACCGCCACCCACGACCCCGCCGCCGACCACGTGTGATCTGCCGTCGTCGTACCGGTGGTCGTCGACCGGCGCGTTGGCGCAGCCCAAGTCGGGCTGGGTGTCACTCAAGGACTTCACCGTCGCCCCGTACAACGGCCGGCAGTTGGTCTACGCGACCACCCATGACACCGGCACCCGCTGGGGCTCGATGAACTTCGGCCTGTTCACCAACTGGTCCGACATGGCCTCGGCCAGTCAGAACACCATGAACAACGCCACCGTCGCACCGACCCTGTTCTACTTCGCGCCCCGCAACATCTGGGTCCTGGCCTACCAGTGGGGCGGTACCGCGTTCTCCTACCGCACCTCCACCGACCCGACCAACCCCAACGGCTGGTCCGCGGCGCAGACCCTGTTCACCGGCAGCATCTCCGGCTCCGGCACCGGCCCCATCGACCAGACCCTCATCGCCGACAGCACCACCATGTACCTGTTCTTCGCCGGCGACAACGGCAAGATCTACCGCGCCAGCATGCCGATCGGTAACTTCCCCGGCAACTTCGGCAGCACCTACACCACCATCATGAGCGACTCCACGAACAACCTGTTCGAAGCCGTGCAGGTCTACAAGCTCCAAAACCAGAACCGCTACCTCATGCTCGTCGAGGCCATCGGCTCGCAGGGCCGCTACTTCCGCTCCTTCACCGCCACCAGCCTCGGCGGCACCTGGACCCCCCAGGCCGCCACCGAGAGCAACCCCTTCGCCGGCAAAGCCAACAGCGGCGCCACCTGGACCAACGACATCAGCCACGGCGAGCTGATCCGCACCAGCGCCGACCAGACCTTCACCGTCGACCCCTGCAACCTGCAACTGCTCTACCAGGGCCGATCCCCGTCCTCCGGCGGCGACTACGGCCTCCTGCCGTACCGACCGGGCCTGCTCACCCTGCGCCGCTGACCTCCACCGCCTGACGACTCCGGGGCGGGTTCGGCATGACGCCGAACCCGCCCCGGAGTCACGCGGCCCTACTCCCGCGTGCCGATGTCGTCGATCGGCGGGACCCGGAGCAGTCGCCGGACCGGCCACACAGTGGTCGCCAGGGCCAGCACCGTCGCGCCGCCGAGCACCGCCGCCCCGCCGAGCGGCGGCACGTACGGGATCGGGCTGCCGGTCAGCGCGTTGACGAGCGCACCCAGGGTCAGCGCCGCTATCGTCGCGCCGATCAGCACCGCCGTACCGAGCAGCCCGGCCTGTTCGGCGTGGACCATCCTCCGGATCTGCCGGCGGGTGACCCCGACCAGCCGCAGCAGCGCCAACTCGCGACGCCGGGCCAGCGCGGCCAGCACCATCGTGGTGGCCGCCGCCAGCGCCGCGTACCCCACCATCACTCCGATCAGCAGCCGGTTCAGCCAGGCGCTCAGCGCCAGATCGGTGCCGATCAGACGCGTACGGGTCGCGGCGTCGAGCACCGCACTGCCCGGGTGCCGGGCCGACCAGGCGGCCAGCGCGGCATCGGCGTCCGGGCCGGCGCGGACCAGGATCTCGTCGTCGGTGACCCCGGCGGTGTGCCCGGCGACCGTCTGCGCGGCCAGCGTGACGTCACCGAAGCCGAGGCCACGGCCGTAGATCGCGACGACGGTCAACCTGCTCGGCGTGCCATCGCCCAGCCACAGGTCCGCCTGGTCGCCGACGTGCCAACCGGACACCGACGCCTGCGTCGCGGACAGCGCGACAGTGCCCGCGCCCAGGTCGGCCAGGTCACCCTCGCGCACCGCGAGGTCCATGGTGGAGGTGATCCCCGCCGGGTCGACCGCCTGCGCGGCGACCGGCGCGATCCCGTCGAACGACCGCACCACCACCTGCGTACGGCGTACCCCGGTGGCCGCCCGCACGCCGGTCAACTCGCGGACCTCCCGCGCCGCGTCGGGCGACAGCCCACCCGGCGCGACCAGCACCCGCTCGGCGAGCGTGCCCGCAGCGCTCTGCGCAATGGTCTGCCGTTCCTGATTCGTCTGCAGGAACCAGACCGAACCGCCGAACCCGACCGCGAGCACGAGAGCGGTCAGCACGGTCGCCATCCCCTGTGCGTTCGCCCGCAGGTTGGCCGCGGCCAGGTAGCCACTGACCCGCCAGACCCGCGACAGCACCGGGGTGAGCAGCCGGGCCGCGTACGCGTTGATCCTCGGCGCGAGCAGCGCCACCGCGATGACGAACAGGTAGAGCATGCCTACCGCGCCGGCCAGCGCGGCGGTCGGCCCGGTGCCGCCGAGCGTGAACCCGCCGGAGGTGACGGCCGCGGCGAGGGTCAGCACACCGGCGACCAGCCGCACCCGGCCGCCGCGCCGAGGCTCCACCGCGATCTCGCCGAGCGCCTCAACCGGTCTGATCCCGGCCACCCGCCGGCCGGCGATCAGCGCGGCGAGCACGGCCACCAGCACCGCCGTACCCACGGCGGCCGGCACGGCGAACAGGCCGCCCGTCATCGGGAAGCCGGCCGGGATGAACCCGCGGTCCACCAGCTCGCCCTGCACCCACCTTGCCGCCAGCACACCTGCCGGCACTCCCACCACTGAGGCGACCAGGGCGAGCAGCGCGGCCTCGCCGATCAGCAGGCGGCGGATCTGGCCCGGCGTGGCCGCGACCGCACGCAGCAACGCCAGGTCACGGCGACGGTGCCGCACGGACAGACCGATCGTGCCGGCCACCACGAAGACGATCAGCAGGACGACGTACCCGCCGAACGCCGATCCCGCCTCGATCAGCAGCTCGTGGGCGGCCAGGTTCGCGGACTGCTCGACCGCGCCGCGCTCCGGCCCGACGTACGTCGTGGCACCGGCCGCCGAGGCGAGCTGGCGGACCGCGTCCCGATCGGCGCCGGGCGCGAGTCGTACGCCGATCGCGTCCAGCCGACCCGGGTGTGCGGACAACCGCGCGGCCTGCGCGTCGGTGAAGTACACAGCGGTCGTACCGGTGTCGGCGACCGCGCTCACCCGGTACGACCGGCTGACCCCGTTGACGACCAGGTCGACGCGCTCGCCCGGGGCCGCGCCGAGCCGGGAGTCGGCCAGCACCTCGTCGTCGGCCCGAGGCGCGGCGCCCGCGATGATCGGACGACCGGAAAAGGCGTACGTGGCCCAGCCGTGCCCCGTGGCGGCCGGCGCACCGATCTCCACCCGTTCGTCGCCGGCCACCGTCGTGACGCCGGGCAGCCGCCGGATCCGGTCCACCAGGGCGGCGTCCACGGTGCCGCCCTCGGGCAACGCGACGGTGCTCGTGGTGGTTTCCCCGTCGAACTCCTTGAACGTGTGGCTGACCGTGCGGTCGGCGACGACCAGATCGGCCGCCGCCCACAGCCGGGGCTCCGGACGGAAGCGCAGGCCCGACTCGACGAGCGTGCCCATGGCGACCAGGATCAGCACCCCCGCGATCAGGGCGAGCAGCGTGGCGGCTGCCGGGCCGGCGCGGTGCCGCAGCAGCCGGGCGGCGAGCGCCGTCATCGGGCGACCCGCCGATCCAGCGACGCCAGATGCTCGGCGATGCCGGCGGCCCCCAGCTGCGGCAGGTCGGCGACGATCCGACCGTCGGCCAGCACGAGAACCCGGTCCGCGTACGACGCGGCCACCGGGTCGTGGGTCACCATCACCACGGTCAGCCCGTGGTCGTCGACGACCGCGCGCAACAGCGTCAGCACCTCGGCCGCGGCCCGCGTGTCGAGGGCCCCGGTGGGCTCGTCACAGAAGATCACCTCGGGGCGGGTGGCCAGCGCCCGGGCGATCGCCACCCGCTGCTGCTGGCCGCCGGAGAGCGCGGCCGGCCGGTGACGCAGCCGGTCGGTGAGCCCGACCCGCTCGACCACGCGGGCCAGCCAGGCGCGGTCCGGACGGACTGCGGCCAGCCGCAGCGGCAGGACGATGTTCTCCTCGACGGTGAGGGCACCGATCAGGTTGAACGCCTGGAAGACGAACCCGATGCGGGTACGCCGCAGCTCGGTGAGACGGGTCTCCGACAACCCGGACAGGTCGGTGTCACCGATCAGGACACGACCGGAGCTGGGCCGGTCGAGTCCGGCAGCGGTCTGCAACAGCGTGCTCTTGCCGGAGCCGGAGGGCCCCATCACGGCCGTGAAGGTGCCGCGACCGAAGCCGACGTCGATTCCGGCCAGCGCGGTCACCGGGTTACCGCCGGCCGCGTACACCCGGGTGAGGTGTTCGACGCGTACGGCGTCGTTGGTAGGTCCCGGATACTCGGGCATTCTGGTGGCCTCTCTTCGAGTCGGCGACAGGATTCGCGCGCACCAGAAACGCTATTGAGCTGGGAGAACGTGGGCCATCCAACGGGCTACCCAGTCCGGGTACAGCAGGCGCTACCGCTGGTCGCCGTCCAGGTAGCGCAGCACCGCGGTGACCCGGCGGTCGGCACGGTCGTCGGGTGGGAGCTGGAGTTTCGCGAAGATGCTGCGGATGTGCTTGTGCACCGCGCCGTCGGTGACGAACAGCCGCTCGGCGATCGCCGTGTTGCCGAGCCCTTCGGCCATCAGCCCCAGCACCTCACGTTCGCGGGGCGACAACTCGGCCAACGCCGTGTCCGGCCGGCGGTTGCGGGCGAGCAACTGCGCCACCACCTCCGGGTCGATCACGCTGCCGCCGGCCGCGACGCGGCGCAGCGCGGCGAGGAACTCCTCGACCCGGCCCACCCGTTCCTTCAACAGATAGCCGAGCCCGACGGCGCCGACCGAGAACAGTTCGGTGGCGAACGCCTGCTCCACGTACGCCGACAGGACCAGCACCGCGAGGCCGGGCTGGCGCCGCCGGGCCTCCACCGCGGCCACGATGCCCTCGTCGGTGTGGGTCGGCGGCATCCGTACGTCCACGATCGCCACGTCGGGCGCGTGCTCGTCGACAGCGACCAGGAACTCTCCCGGAGTGCCCGCCGTGGCGACCACGTCCAGTTCCTCAGCCCGCAACAGCAGCGCCAACCCCTCCCGCAACAGCGGGTCGTCCTCGGCGATCACGATCCGCATGGCAGCTCCACGTGCATCCTCGTCGGCCCTCCCGATGGGCTGGTCAGCGTCATTCGCCCGTCGTACGCCTCGACCCGCCGGCGGATGCCGGTGAGCCCGGAGCCGCGTGCCTCGTCGGCGTCGCCGCGTCCGTCGTCCTCGATGGTGACCAGCAGCCGACCCTGCTCGCGGCGCACCGCGACGTCCACCTGGCTCGCCCCGCTGTGCCGGACCACGTTCGTCAGCGCCTCGGCCACCACGAAGTACGCGGTGGCCTCGACCGACGCCGCGCAGCGGACGGCCACGTCCACGGCGAGCCGGCACGGAACCGCGCAACTGCCGGCCAGGCCCGCCAGCGCTCCGGCGAGACCCCGATCGTCCAGCACGGGCGGCAGGATGCCGCGCACCACCGTACGCAGTTCGCCGAGCGCCTGTTCCGCCGCGTCCTGCGCCTGCCCGAGGATCTCGTCGGCCCGGTCCGGGTCACGCCGTACCGCCCGGCGCGCGGCGCCCAGCAGCACGTTGACCGCGACCAGCCGATTCTGGGTGCCGTCGTGCAGCGACCGCTCGATGCGGCGCAGCTCCAGGGCGTGGGCGTCCAGCGCCGCGGCCCGGGTGGCGGTCAGCGCGGCGACCCGCAGCGACAGGTCGACCCCCGGCGGCGGGGGCAGCAGCCACCGGCCGGGCCAGGACTGGAAGCGGGCCAGCGCCGGGCCGAACGCGACCGCGGCGACCAGCCAGCCCACCCCCAGCAACCCGACCACGAGCGCCTCGGCCAGTCCGTCGATGCGCCACCAGCCGATCCCCGGAGCGCCGGTCTCGGGCGGAACCAGTCGATACCACAGCGGAAACGTGATGTCCTGCAACGCGTTGATCGGCAGGGTGAGGCCGACCAGGCCGGAAACCAGGCCGGTGATCGAGTGGAGCGTGACCCAGCCGAGCTCCCGGCGGACGAACGGGTCGCGCAGCGCCTCCCGCAACTCCTCCGGCACCGGCCCGGGAACCGGGATCGTCGTGCCCCGACGGGACAGCCGGGCGCGCTCCCGATCGGCCACCGCGCGCACCGTCCGCAACGCGCCAGGCGCCAGCCGCAGACCCACCCCGACCAGGCAGGTCAGTGCCACGAGCACCACCCAGAACAGCGCGCCCAGCGCCAGCAGCGCGGTGCCCAGCCCGCCGACGAGGTGTTCGAGGGCGTCGACCGAGGCACGCACCCGGCCCCGCACGTACGCCATCGCCGCCCACCTCCCGGGCCAACATAGGCCACCGCGAGCACGGCCGGCAGCGTCCGCGGCGGAAAGTACAGCCTGCTGTACGCCTGTCGTCGCGCTGGCGGGATCGTCTCCGCGGGGTCGCCCACCTAGCGTCGATGGTGTCGTCGAAGCTCACCGAGGGAGACAGTCATGACCGACCCGTACCGCATCACCCAGGCCCCCGCCACCGCGCCGGAACGGCCCGGTGGCCTGCTACGTCCGCTGCTGTGGCTGGCGCTCTTCGTCAGCGCGGCGATCAACGCCGTGCTCTCGAACGCCCTGGACAACCCGTGGATCGGCTCGGTGTTCGGCCTGGTCGCGCTGCTCTGCGGTGCGGCGCTGATCGTTCACCACCGCCGCAACCGGTGACCAGGCACCGCGGGTCCCGTGCGGGAGCCCCCGACGGGACGGCGCGGTCACCGCTTCGCCGCCCAGAAGACATAGAGGGCGCCGTACGGCACGGACGCGGTCGCGCCGTCGGTGCAGGCGCCGCTAGGCGCGACGCCGCCCGAGGTCAGCAGACGGCTGACGTACGCGACGGTGCCGAGACTGCCGCTGCCGGAACGGGTGTCCACCGTCAACAACAGCTCGGGGATCGTCCCCGCGCGCGGGCTCTCCGCGGTCTTCTTCGCCGTGACCGACGAGCCGTCGCGCTCGGACTGCCAGCTCGGCCCCCTGAAGTGGTGGACCCGGCCACCCGTGCCGATCAGCTGAGCCTCCGGTACGGACGCGCCGGTGAACACACCACCCGTGCACGTATAGGTCTGCGTTCCCCGCGCGACGACGTACGCGCCGACGGGGCGGGATCCGGCCGGAGGCCTGATCGCCGAGGCGATGCGGGGGACGTCGATCCGGCGGGCGTCGGCGCCCAGGGTCGCGCCCTCGGCCACCTCGGCGGCCGACGCCGGGCCGGCCACCAGACCGAGCGCCGCGACCACACCGGCCGTTCCGACGAGCGCAAGCGCCCGGACCCGGGAGCGGGACTTGCTGATCATGCGATTCCTCCGTCCGGGGGCGGGCGTGTCCACGCCCCATGGATCCGCACGGATAGAACACGCTCGGCGATCAATTTCCGGGCGAATTTGAACGCTCATTCACCCGGGTCCACCAACCCGGCGCGACCACCCGAACAGCAGCACTGGACCGGGTAGCGGGCGTCGGGACGGTCAGTGCCCGGTGGCGCTGACAGTCATGCGCTGGGTGCCGAGCACCGAGAGCAGACGCAGCGCCTCCGCGGAGGGTGAGCCCGGCACCGCGGTATAGATGACGAGCCGCTGGTCGCGGTCGGCGATGTCGAGGACGTCGCAGTTCACGGTCACCGGCCCGACCAGCGGGTGCTGGAAGGTCTTGATCAGGGTGTGCTCGTCGCCGACGTCGTGCGACTCCCACAGGTCCCGGAACCGCTGGCTGCCCGCGAGCAGGTCGCGGACCAGCGCCGCCACCTCGGGGTCGTCCGGATAGCGGGCGGCGGTGGCCCGGAGCCGCCGAGCCGAAGCGCGACCGAACTCGTCGACGTCGGACACCCCGTACAGCACCCGACCGTCCGGGTGCGGGCCGAGGAAGGCGCGGCGGACCAGGTTGCGGTCACGCCGGGGCAGCGCCGAGAAGTCCTCCATCAACGCCGCCGCGAGATCGTTCCAGGCGATCACCTCGTAGCTGGCCGACGTCACGTGGGCGGCCGCCTGGGGTAGTCGCTCGATCAGGTCGAGGATGCTCTGCCGTACCTCGCGCGGCGGCCCGGCGGGCGGGGCCGGTGGCCTGCCGGCCAGGTGGTGCAGGTGGTCGCGCTCGGCGTCGGAGAGGCGCAGCGCGCGGGCCAGGCCGGCCAGCACCTCGGGCGAGGGGTGCGGGGCGCGGGCCTGTTCGAGACGGGTGTAGTACTCGATGGAGATGAACGCCAGCCGGGACACCTCCTCGCGGCGCAGCCCGGGCGTGCGACGCCTGGTGCCGGCCGGCAGGCCCACCTCGGCGGGGGTGATCCGCTCGCGCCGGCTGCGCAGGAAGAGGGCCAACTCCTGTCGGTTCACCCCTCAAGTGTGCGCCGCCGAACGGGCTCAGCCAGGTATCGACGATGCCTGGCTACGATCCGGACGCCGGACGCAGGCTGGCCGCATGACACCACTGCTCAAGGACAAGGTCGCGTTCGTCAGCGGGGCGGGACGGGGCATCGGCGCCGCGGCGGCCCGGCTCTTCGCCCGCGAGGGGGCGCGCGTGCTGCTGGCGGCCCGGACGGAATCCCAGCTCCGAGCCGTCACCGACGAGATCCGGGCGGCGGGCGGCACGGCTGATCACGTGCTGTGCGACCTGGCCGACCCGGACAGCGTTCGGGCTGCGGTCGACCGGGCCGTCGCCCTGCACGGACGGCTCGACGTGGCCTTCAACAACGGCGCGACCATCACTCCACCGGGGCCCGTCGACCGGGTGAGCCTGGCCGACTTCGACCGGCTCTACCAGGTCAACCTGCGGGGCGTGTGGCTGGCCATGATCGCCCAGGTCGCGGCGATCCGGGCCACCGCCGGCCAGGGTGCGATCGTCAACAACTCCAGCGTCGGCAGCCTCACTGGCAATCCGGCGCTGCCCGCGTACGGGGCGATGAAGCGTGCGGTGAACAGCCTGACCGAGTCGGCGGCCATCACCTTCGCCCCGGAGGGCATCCGGGTCAACGCGATCGCTCCGGGCAACACCCGTACCGAGATGATCGACAGTTGGCAGGAGAACTCGCCCGGCCTGGTGGAGCGCCTGATCGCGGCCACACCGCTGGCCCGCCAGGCCGAGCCCGAGGAGATCGCCGAGGCGGCCGCGTGGCTTCTCAGCGACCGTTCGTCGTTCGTGACAGGCGTCGTGCTCCGCGTCGACGGCGGGGCACGAGCCTAGGAGCCATTGATCGGATCATCACCACCTGTTCAATAGATGCTGACAAATTCCGACCAGTCTTGGCGACATGGCTATCACCCAGCGACGCCTCCTCGCCACCACAGTCGTGGCCGGGCTGGCTCTGCTCGCCGCGTGGGCACCGGCACGCGCCGCGGAGCCCGCCCCGGCGACCACCGCCAGCGCCCCCAACATCATCTTCGTCCTCGTCGACGACCTCGCGTGGAACCTCGTGCCGTACCTGCCGCAGGTCCGACAACTGCAGAGCGACGGGGTCACCTTCACCAACTACACGGTCACCGACTCGCTGTGCTGCCCGTCCCGCTCGTCGATCCTCACCGGCCAGTTCCCGCACGACACGGGTGTGTTCACCAACGGCGGGGCCGACGGCGGTTTCGCGGTCTTCAAGGGCCGGGGCAACGAGAACCGCACCTTCGCGACGGTGTTGCAGGGCAAGGGCTACCGGACCGGCTTCCTGGGCAAGTACCTCAACGGCTACCTGCCGGCGGACACGCAGGGAGGTGCGCTGCCGTACGTCCCGCCGGGCTGGTCGGAGTGGTACGGGGCCGGCAACGGGTACCCCGAGTACAACTACGACCTCAACGAGAACCACACGGTCGTCCACTACGGCAGCCAACCGGCCGACTACCTGACCAACGTGCTGTCCCGCAAGGGCAAGGACTTCATCCAGCGCTCGGCGGCCGCCAACACGCCCTTCCTGCTGGAGGTGTCGACCTTCGCCCCGCACAGCCCGTTCACCCCGGCCAACCAGGACCTCGACGACTTCCCCGGGCTGACCGCCCCGCGCACCGCGGCGTACGACCGGCTGCCCACCAACCCGCCCTCCTGGCTGGCCGGCAACGGACCACTCACCGCGCAGGAGAAGAGCACCCTGGACACGAACTTCCGCAAACGTGCCCAGTCCGTGCAGGCGGTCGATCGGCTGATCGGCAACCTACGCGCCCAGCTCACGACCAGCGGAATCGCCGACAACACCTATGTCGTGTTCAGCTCCGACAACGGCTTCCACATGGGCGAGTACCGGTTGACCGGCGGCAAGCAGACCGCCTTCGACACCGACGTGCGGGTGCCGCTCGTCGTCGCCGGGCCGGGCGTCGTCCCCGGATCGGAGCGCCCCGAGATCGTGCAGAACATCGACCTGGCACCGACCTTCCAGCGCATCGCCGCCGCCGACGTCGGCACGCACGTCGACGGGCGCAACCTGCTACCGCTCGCGCAGGGCGAGGCAGCGCCGAACTGGCGCACCGGGGCGCTGATCGAACACCACGGCCCCAACCAGGCCGCCGACGACCCCGACGCCCAGGACCGCCGCAACGGCAGCCCGGTCACCTACGAGGCCCTGCGGACCGCGACCTACACCTACGTCGAGTACTCCAACGGCGAACGGGAGTACTACGACCGGACCGTCGACCCGCACCAGCTCGACAACATCGCTGCCGGCCTCTCGGCCACGCGACGGGCCGCGCTGCACGATGCCCTCGCGTCGTACGTCGCCTGCCACAGCCACTCGGCGTGCTGGACGGCCGGTCACGTGCCGGCCTGACGACAGGCTCGGCGGGGCTGCTCGTCCGACGGGCGGCCCCGGTCGGCAATCCCTGGAACGCTTGCTCCGCGTCGACCTCGACATCACCGTCTGGACGCGATCACCGGCGGGGTGACGGTGTGCGGCCGGCCCGGTAGCGACCTGGCGTCGTTCCGATGATCGCGCTGAACGCCGCGATGAAGCTGCTGGGATTGGCCCAACCGCACGCGTAGGCCGTCTGGGTGGTGTCCCGACCGTCGGCCAGCAGCACGAGTGCGTGGTAGACGCGCAGCTGCGTCCGCCACTCGTAGAAGGTCATGCCAAGTTCGTCGTGGAACAGTCGACTCAGGGTACGAGTGCTCGCTCCGATCGTCCTTCCGAGTTCGGCAAGCGTGGCGTTGTCGGCAGGCGTCTCGTACAGCAGCCGGGCGATGGCCCGCAGGCGGTCGTCGCGCGGCTCCGGCAGGTGCAGCGGCTGTTCGGGTGCCTCGCGGAGTTCGTCGACGAGCACTCGAAGCAGGCGGGAGCGCGCCGCGCGGCTGTAGCCAGGCGTCGTGTCGTCGTAGTTGCCGGGGCCGGTCAGGGCGAGCAGGACCTCGCGGGCGAGGTCCGAGGCCAGGAACACGGCGGGGCGTTCCGGCAGAAACCGGGTGAGGGAGGGTGCGAGGAACACGATCCGCATGTCGGTGGCGCCGTGCGCCCGGTGGTCGTGCGTGAATTCCGCAGGGGTCCAGGCGACCCGGTTCGCGGGAACTATCGACGCGCCGCGTTCGGTGTGCACGGCCAGGATGCCGCTGGCCGCGTACACCAGATGCCCTCGGGCGTGCGTCTGCGCGGCGCTCGTTCCCCCGGCCGGCCAGAGGTGGCGGCCGCCCGAGGGCCAGAGGTGCGACGTCACTCCGGCGGCCGGACGAGATTGGCGGGGAACGGGCATCGACTGGCTTCCTGTCGGTAGTAAGCCACTCCCTGACCTGGCGACACTACCTGCGGGCGGTGAGCCGCGGCCGTGCTGACGCGACCGCCCGGCATCGGGTGGCCTGCCCCGACGCCCAGGCTGAAGAGAGGAAAAGCGCATGACGACGTACGTCCTTGTGCCCGGCGCCTGGAAGGGTTCCTGGTCGTTCGAAGCGGTGGTCCCGCTGCTGGAGCGGGCCGGTCATACCGTGCACGCGCTGACCCTGACCGGTCTGCGGCCGGACGACGACGATGCGACAGTCGCGACCGCCAATCTCGACACGCACGCCGACGACGTGGTGCGGCTCCTCGACCGCGCCCACGTCGCCGACGCGACGCTTGTCGGCCACAGCTACGCCGGAATGGTGGTCGCCGCCGCAGCGGACCGCGCGGACGGCCGGATCTCGCGACGGGTGCATCTCGACGCCTACGTGCCGCTAGATGGCGAGTCGTGCTGGTCGGCGACGAACGAGCACTTCCGGAAGGTGTTCGCCGCGGGAGCTGCGGGCACCGGCTATTCCGTTCGGCCGCCGGAGGGCGGCGATCCCCGCCGTCGTCCCCACCCCCTCGCCTCGTTCCTGCAGACGATCCGGCTCACCGGCGCCGCAGCCCGGGTCCCACGACGCGAGTTCGTCTACTGCTCGGGGTGGGCGGACCGGACGCCGTTCGCCCAGCTCCGCGCCCGGGTCGACGCCGACCCGGAGTGGCAGGTCCACGACCTCCCCACCGGCCACGACGCCATGCACGAGGCCCCCGAGGCGGTCGCCGCGCTGCTGCTCGACGAAGGAGGCTCATCGCGCTGACGGTGACGGGCGGCCCGCTACTCCAGGAGTTGTTTCAGCGTGCCGAGGTTGTCCCGCATCCCGGTCTTGAAGAGCCTCTCGGCAAGCGGTCCGAGGAGTGCGACCGGGCCGGTGAGACCGGCCGCGCTGATCGTGCCCTCCAGGATGAGTCTCGTGGTGCCGTCGGACGGCCGGACGAGGTAGCGGTAGGTGAACGGGGTGGGCCCGGCCAGCGAGGTGAAGGTGACCTCCTCGCCCTGGGCGTACGCGGTGATCGACACGTCGTTGCGGGCGGGCCCGCCGGGCAGGTCTCGATACACCTCGTACCGGGTTCCCAGGCCGCCGGCGCCTCCGACGCGCTCCACGCGTCGCACTGCCGAATACCACCGCGGCATGGTGGTGAAGTCGGCGACGAAATCGAACACGCGCCCTGCCGGGGCCGCGATGTCCAGGTCGAGGTGGAAGGTCATGGTTGCCCCCTGTGTGCGTGCCGCACCCCGACGACGCGGTCAGTCCTTCTGCTTCTCGGCAGCGAGGCGGTTCGCGAGGGCGAGTCCGGCGGGTGATTGTCGGGTGAAGCCGTGCAGGAAACCGATGAACGCGTCGACGTCCGTTCCGGCACTGGCCTGGTCGAGCAGGTCGTACAGCTGATTTTCGATCTCCGCGACGCGGCGGGCCTTGTCCCGGCCCGGCGCGGTGAGCGCGAGCCGGACCTGCCGCCGGTCGTGTTCGCTTGTGGTTCTCTGCACGAGGCCCGCCGCGACCAGTCGGTCGACGATGCGACTCGGGCTGGTGCCGGTGTCGCAGACGAGCATGTCGCCGAGTTCCCGGAGGGCGAGCGGTCCGTGGTCGCCGATGATGCGCAGTGCCTCCGATTGCGCGGGCGTGACACCGATCTCGGACAGCAGCACGGTGAGCTGGCGGTTGCCCTCTCGTTGTGCCGCGAGAATGAGGTAGCGGAGCTGCTCGGCTGTTCTCACACCCGCATCGTGCCGTGTCCACGCAGAGCCGTGGCCAGGAGCCCGGCCGCCGCGGGGTCGATCTGGACGGTGCCGGTGCTGACAACCGTGACCTGCTTGATCGGTGCCACCGCGAACTCCTTAGATGTCGCGACATCGATGTCGTGACACGAATTAGACGTTCAGAGCACTCTTCCTGTCAAGCCTCAGCGTCCAGCCGTCCGTGCGTCCGATCCGGCGGTGCGTCCGATCTCGACTGTGCTCCGGTGATGACGGATGTCCATGGGCGGGCAGGACCAGAGCTGCGCCGCCGGTAGGGTGGGACGCGGTACACCTGGGGGAGGAAACGTGATCAAGCGCTGGGGATCTGCCGGGCTGGCACTCGGGCTCGCCCTGCTGGCGGCCGGGTGTGGCGACGATCCGTCGCTGACCGGCACGTGGATCATGGCGGACAACCAGGCCCGCACGATGACGGTGCGCGACGACGGCTCCGTGTCGGCCAACATCGACGTCCCCTGCACCGGCACCACGAAGGACGAGGGCAACCGGGAGTACCGGCTCGAGCTGGACTGCGGCATCACCAAGATATCGGCCGACGGCGTCCTGAGCACCGACGGCAGCACCCTCACCGTCAAGGACCCGAGCACCGGCCAGGACGCGGTCTGGAACCGCAAGTAGTCCATCGGGCAAGCCGCGCCGCGGACGGCCCGTGACCGGCACCTGTCGCCCACGCGCGGGGCTGCGCCGCGTCGATACCGCGCGATACGGTGCCAGACGTGCCGCCCGGCTGTCCCGACGTCGCCGGCACGCGATGTCACATCACCCGGTTGCGGCGGAGGCGGACACGTGGCGGTTGCGGAGGTCGCGGGCGGCGTTGTGCAGCTCCTGACGGCGATCATGGAGTACCGACGGTTCCTGGCCGAGCAGCAGCAACAGCAACTGCTGCAGCAGCGTGCGGTGACCGAGCGGCAGCTCGAGTTCGCCCAGGCCGTCGGCGACCGGCAGTTCGACGTCCGCAGTGAGCTGGCCGAACAGGCTGCCGGGCTCGACCCGCACCGCACCCGGGAAGTGCACGACCAACTGCACGCGCAGTACCGCCAGGACGCGGCGACCTGGAACCGCGCGGCGGACCCGCAGTGGTGGCAGAAGGCCACGAACGCCGACATCGCCGAGGTGTGGCGTGCCTCCACCGCCTGGCAGGCTGTCGACCCGGCTGCCGACATGGCGCGTCGGGCCGCCGGCGAACGACTCGCCGAGACCGGTGTACGGGTGCCGGCCCAGGGCGGGCGTACCCACACGGGCGACGCACTGTCCCGGGCCGTGCGCGGCGCCGCGGAACGGCAGGGGCAGGCCGCCGGGCCTCGCACGACGACGTCGGCGGCGCAGCGCAGCACGACCGACGGCCGTGGGCCTGCGGACCGTTCGTCGCAGCAGCGGGAGGCCGAGGGCCGCCGAGCCGGTGCCGACGCCGACGCGACCTGGCATCGGGCCGCGGCCGCCGACGACCGCCATCTCGCCGGTGAATGGCGCGACGTCCGGCTGGACGCCGAACAGGGGCTCGCGGCCGGTACCGACATGCCCGCCTACGCCGAGGCGCGCGCCGATCACGCCGACGCGCGGGAGCAGGACTTCACCGCCGAGGCGACCCACCACGAACAGATGGCCGACGCGGCCGGGCAGTCTGCGGCCGTCGCCGGCCAGGCAGCTGCGCCGGGTCAGGCCGCCCCGGCCGGAGCCGCCGCTCCGGAGACCGCGGAGGGCAGGGGCGCGCAGGCCGCGGCCAAGGCGTACCCCCGACCGACACGCGGTGCGGTGGGCCGCGGCGCGGACCGTTCGGCCGCCGCGCGGGGCGCGGCGGGCCGGGGGCGGGTGCAGCCGCAACGCGTGCCCACCCGGGCGCCGCACTCAGCCGCCCGCTGAGCAGCTCCGGCGCGGCACGACCACGAGTCCTCTGGGCCGCACCGCGTCTGCTCGACCGGCCGCCGCGGCAGGTTGCGGCTGCCGGCACGACCCGCCGGGCGTCCCCGTGGACACCGCCCCCACCCCCTGTCTCGCGGGGCGCAGGTGGTGGGCGGGTGAAGTGGGCCGCGCCGGCGGTCAGCCGCCCAGCGGCGCTCCGACGCCTGCCATGAACGCGACGGGGTCCACGGAGTTGCCGAAGCTCAGGCTCTGGCTAGGAGCGACGCCCCGGTGCACCTCGTAGTGCAGGTGCGGCCCGGAGGAGTTCCCGGAGCTGCCGCTGAGGCCGAGGACCTCACCAGCTGCGACCCGCTGCCCGACCCGGACGAAGGGCTGATGGATCATGTGGCAGTAGCGGGTGGCGATGTTGCCGGCGTGGCGGACGTCGACGTACCAGCCACATCCGCCGAGGCCGGGGTATCCGTCGGTGTCGCAGCCGTGCCAGGCCGGGGCGTTGCACTTGCTTGTCGACACGACGCCGGCGGCGGCTGCCCGGATGGGCGTCTCCTTCGCGGCGCCGAGGTCGACGCCGGCATGCCTGTGGTCGCCCCGGTCCTGGCCCCACGGTGCGACCACGCCAGCCCGTACCGGCTGCACCCAGCCGCCCGGACCGACCGGGACGGGTTCGAAGGCGCCCGGCCCGCACGGCGCACCCGGTGCTCCCCCACCCAGGTCGTCGATGCTGCCGACCTTCAGGATGGTGGCGGCCAGGACGTTGGCGTCGTTCTCCCACTGCTGGTAGGCCTCGGGAGTGCCGGAGCGCTGCACGGCCTGGGCGGCGTCGGTCAGCCGCATGCCCTGCCAGCCCTCGACCTTCAGCAGCGACGTGTAGAACTTGCCGGCGGCGTACCGGGGGTCGGTCAGTTGTGCCACGGTTCCCCAGCCCTGGCTGGGACGCTGCTGGAAGAGGCCCACGGAGTCGCGGTCCCCGTAGTTGAGGTTGCGCAGCGTGGACTCCTGCATGGCGGTGGCCAGGGCGATCACCAGGCCACGGGCCGGCACCTTCATCTCCTGGCCGACCGCGACGATGATCGCGGCGTTGGCGACCTGGCTCTCATTCCAGGTGGTGGTGCCCTTGCCGCCTCCGGAGGGCACCGAAACGGGGATCGGCCCGCACGGCGAGGCGCTGGCCGCGCCGCCCATCAGGAACAGCGGCAACCCGATGACGCAGCCAGCCAGCAGCAGGATTACCGCGACGACCGCGCCGATGAGACCTTTCGTCTTCTGGTCGGTCACTGCCCGGCCCGTTTGAAGTCGTTGCCGGTGACCAGCCAGCGGCCCTTGATATCGGCGACACTCACCAGCAGCGTCCCGCGATCCGTGGGGATCGCGAACTGCCCGCCGCCGTCGCGGACGGGGTAGGTCGCCCTGGGCGGGCCGGTGATGCGCGACGCGGGCAGGTTGGCCGGATCGACGGTGCGCAACTGCTCGGCGAACCGCGGGACACACAACTGCCTGACGCCTTCGAGCCAGCCTGCCGCGTCGAGCCCTGGCCGGGCCCACGCGGCGGCGAAGGCGGCAGCGGCGGGCGCCGCCTTGGCGACCGGCGCGGTGGGGCCCTCGTCGTCCTCGTCGTCACGGCCGAGGGCCTCCGGCGGTGTGGCGCTGGCGACCGTTCCGGCGACGGCCGGTGCGGGTCCACCATTTCGCGGCACCTCGCCGCCGGCCGGCCCGGATCGGAAACAGCCGGACAGCGTCACGAGCAGCGTCGGTATGGCGACAGTGAAAACCGCCACCCGTACGGCGAGTCCATAATGCACGGATCCGCCTTCTTCCTTATTCATAGCCGCATTACCCCCGTGCTGCCCGCTTGCTTCGTATCCACTGTGAACCGTCTGGTCAGGAGTCAGCTCTGCACGTCACGATGTGGATTCACCATATCGATAGCCGTGCAGCCGGGTGCTACTGTCTGCCGCGAAGGTACGTCAGGTACGGGGGAAATCACATGCACGGTCGAGCGCAGGGCGATTCTTGACGTGCCCTCGGTCAATGCGCAGATTCGTACGCGGTACGACACACTGCCAGGTCTCTCGGCCGTACCAGTGCCACCGCAGGCTGTTGCCAACGGGTGGCCTCCGGTGTGGTGGGTCGGCTGCCACGGCGGCAGCGGTGCCACCACGCTCGCGACGTTGACCCAGATCGGCTACGACTACGGGCCCGTGTGGCCGCAGTTGCCGCCGAACTCTCCGATGATCAACGTCGTGCTGGTCTGTCGAGCCAGCGCCGCCGGAACGTTGGCGGCGGCCGGTGCGGTGGAGCAGTGGCGTCGGCGAGCCATCCCGGTGCACGCCCAGGTGCGGGGAGTCGTCGCGGTCGCCGCGTCGCCGCGCCGACCGCCCAAGATCGTCAACGAGCGTCTGCAACTGCTGGCTGGCTGGGCACCGAATGTCTGGCGCGTCGGCTGGCAGGAGGTTCTGCTGGCCGCCGACAAGCCCGTCGATCTGGGCGTCCCCCCACCCGACATCGCCGCGCTACGCGATTCCATCGTGGAAGCTGTCTCGATCTAGGAGAAGGATTCATGTCGTTGTTGCTGCAACTGCACGACGCGGTCACCAGCGTGCAGGACGCTGCGACCGGTGTCATCGCCGCACCGAACCCGGGCAACGTCGCACCCCCCGGCTCGGACAAGATCCTGACGATCCTTGGTTGGGTGAAGTGGCTCGTCACGGCCGTCGCCGTTGGCGGCGCCATGTTCATCGGCGCCAAGATGGCGATCGCCCACCGCCGCGGCGACGACACCAACACCTCTGCGCTGGGCTGGTGGCTGGCCGGTTGTGTGCTACTCGGCGTGGGGCCTCAGTTGGTCGACGCGCTGACCTGAGCACGGCGATCACCGGGGGGAAAGAAGCGCCATGCGTTCGAAGAACTACCAGGCTGACTACGCAGAGGAACCGTCGCCGTGGACGCGGCCGGGCTTCGTGCTGGCCGCGGCGCTGCTGCTGGTGATCGTCGCACTCGGAGTCGTCGTCGCCGTTCGGTCCGGCGACGACGCCGAGCCCAGCTCGGTGGCACCCACGGTGTCCGCGGAGAGCGCGACGCCGCAGCCGGAAGCCACGGACAAGCTGCCCACGGCGGTCCCGGTGACCGCGCCAACGGGCGTCACCTGGCAGGTCGTCCGTGGCACCGCGTTGCCGTTCAGCGACCGGGCCGGGCCCCGGGAGCGCAGCGACAAACAGGCCAAGGGCTTCGCACGCACGCCCGAGGGCGCGCTGATCGCCGCCGCGCAGCTGGTCAGCCGGGTGGGGGCCGCCGCCGGCCGGGCCTCGTGGGAACCGACCCTGACCCAGCAGTTCCTGCCCAGCACCGACCGGGACACACTTCAGGCAGCGCTCGCGGCGGAGCCGGAGCAACCGGCGCAACCGGGCGATCTCGCGCCGCTGGCGGGCTACCTGTACCTGACCTACACGCCGGACACCGCGGTGATCGGACTGGCCTACCGGTCGGTCAACGGCACCACCGCACGGTGGTTCATCGTCACGACCACGCTTCAGTGGCGCGGCGGTGACTGGAAGATGGTGGCGCCGCCCGGCGGCGCCTGGACCTCGTTGAGCCGCACCGTTACCGACCTGAACGGCGTCGTGGAATGGGGGGCCCGCTGATGTGCAATCCGATCACGCAAGCCGACTGCAGCCTCGCGGACGCGGCCGGGGACCTGGTCGGCGGCGTCACCACCTCGTTCGCGGACTCCATGCTCGAGGGCCTCGCCAAGGCCATGGGCGAAACCGCGGCCTGGGCCTTGAAGACCCTGATAGCCGGCTGGATCGCGGTGCCGTCCCCGGTCCTCACCGGGGGAGCCGTCGATCGACTGCGCGAGTACACCTACTGGATCACCGGTGCCGTCGCGGTGTTCTCACTGCTCATCGCGGCCGGACGAATCCTGTTGGAGCGCAACGCGAAGGCCGCCACCGACGCCGGACGCGGCCTGGTGCAGCTGACGCTCATCAGCGCTGCGGGCGTACCGACGGTCGCGCTCCTCAGCGAGTTCGGCGACGGTTACTCCAAGTGGATCGTGGACGCCTCGACCGGCGGCGATCTCGGCGAACGCCTGGTGATGTTCGCTCCCGCTGCCGGCGTGGCCGCCTTCAACGGCCTCACGTCCATCGCGCTGATCGCCATCGCGTTCATGCTTCTGCTCATCTCGTTCGCGCAGATCCTGCTGAGCATCGGCATCGCCGCGATCAAGGTGCTGCTGTGCGGACTGATGCCTCTGGCCGCGGCGGCGGCGATGACCGGCACCGGACGCGCGATGCTGGCGCGCTACATGAGCTGGCTGATGGCGGCGCTGCTCTACAAGCCGGCCGCGGCGACCGTGTACGCGGCCGCGTTCTGGATGATCGGTGACGGCAAGGACCTCACCACCGTGCTGACCGGCATCGTGCTGATGTGCATGGGCATCGTGGCGATGCCGGCCCTGCTCAAGTTGCTGGCCCCGGCGACCAGCCAGATCGCCATGGGCGGCGGCGGAGGAGGGGGCCTGGCGGCCTCCGGAGCCATCGCCAACGGCGCCATGCTGCTCAACTCCACCCGCGGTGGCGGCGGTGGCGGTGGCGGTGGCGGTGGCGGTGGACAGAGTGCTCCCGTACGCCCCTCCGGCTCCGGGCCCGGTCCCACTGCCGCACCCGCACCGACCGGCGGTGGGCTACCCGCCGGCGGGCCGGCGATGGCCGGAGGTGGCGGCGGTGCCGCGGCCGGCGGGGGTGCGGCAGCCGGCGGAGGTGCCGCAGCCGGCGGGGGTGCCGCAGCGGCTGGCGGACTGGCTGCGGCTGCCGGCCCGATCGCCGCCGGCGTCGTGGTCGGGCAGGCCGCCGCGAAGGCCGGCCCGGACGCGATCAGGAAGATCGGTGGTGCTGCTGCGGGCGCGAGCGGACCGACAGGAGCTGAGCAGTGACGACGACCGCAGCGCCGCCGAACCCGTCGCAGCAGCGCGCCTACGGCAACTGGCGCCGCGGCGTGTCGGCCGGGCTGTTCGGCCTGGGCACCATCGGCACGCTGATCATGTTCGGCCTGGCCCTGCTGACCGTGTTGATGCTCGCCGTGTCGCTCGTGGCCGCCCTGCTGACCGCGCTGTGCGGTGCTGCCGTCCTGGTCCCGCTGGCCATCCGCGTCAACGGGCGCACCGGACTTCAGGTCATGGCGGCACGGTTCGCGTGGTGGCGGGGGCGTTCACGACGACAGCACCTGTACCTGTCCGGCGTGGCCTCGAAGGTGACGCAGACACACCAACTGCCGGGCATTCTGGCCCGTTCGCAGATCTACGAGGTCGAGACGGGCCGCTCCGGGCGCATCGGCGTGGTGGTCATCCCCCAGTCGCGGCATTACACCGTCACGCTGCGCTGTTACCCCGAGGGCATGGACCTGGTCGACCAGAGCGCCATCGACGCGCGCGTGGCGCACCTGGCCGCCTGGCTGTCCAACCTCAGCCGTGAACCGGGCCTGGTGCAGGCCGCGGTCACCGTGGAGAGCACCCCGGACCCGGGCACGCGGCTGGCCACGGAGGTCAACGACACCATGTCGCCGCAGGCGCCGGAGCTGGCCCGCCAGGTCCTCCAGGAAGTGGTACGCAGCTACCCGGCCGGGTCGGCGACCGTGGAGACCCGGGTCTCGCTCACCTACACGCTGCCTCCGAACCGGCGGCAGCTCTCGCACGAGGACATGTGCCGGGAGGTCGCCGCACGGCTGCCGAACCTGCATTCCGGGCTCTCGGCCGCCGGCGGCGGCGGCGTACGCCCGATGATGACGCGGTCGCTGGTCCGGGCCGTACGCGCCGCGTACGACCCCGGCACGAGCATTGAACTGTCGCGCACTCCCGACCTGGACCTCACCTGGGAGAACGCCGGCCCGGTCTCGGCGCGGGAGAGCTGGGACTACTACCGCCACGACTCCGGGGTCTCGAGGACCTGGGGCATGGTCGAGGCTCCCCGCGGTGTCACCTTCGCCAACACGTTCGCCCGACTGACCGACCCCGACCCGCAACTGCTGCGCAAGCGGGTGTCACTGATCTACCGGCCGTACTCGCCGGCCGAGTCGGCCAAGCTCGTCGAATCCGACAAGCGCGACGCCCGGTTCAACGCCACGAAGAAGTCCCAGGCCACCGCCCGGGACCTGGCCGACCTCAACGCGGCCGAGCAGGCCGCGCAGGAGGAGGCTTCCGGTGCCGGCGTCGTGCGCTTCACGGTGCTGGTCACCGCCACCGTCTCCTCGGTCGAGCAGCTCGACGAGGCGACCCGGATCATCGACTCGCGGGCCGCCGAGGCGCGGCTCATGCTCCGCCCGATGTACGGGGCCCAGGCGGCGACCTTCGCCGCGACCCTGCCGACCGGGGTGGTGTTGCCTGTGCACGCCACCGTGCCGTTCTAGGAGGCGGACCTGATGCCCCGATCCGTCATCCCGATCCGACGTCCCACCCGGTTCGGCTACGCCGGCCCCGGCGGCGGCCGGGTGTCCTGGGTCGAGTCGCCCACCGAGTACCGCGGCACCACGGTGCAGGTGTGCGGCTTGTGGCCGTTCGGCACCGGCTCGTCCACCCCGACGATCGGCGCCCCGCTCGGCCGGCACCGTTACACCAACGCGACGGTGTGCTTCGACCCGATCTCCTGGTACGAGCGTGCCAAGCTGATCAACAACCCGTCGGTGTGGATCCAGGCGGAACCGGCCATGGGCAAGTCCACAAGCGTCCGGCGGATGCTGCTGAGCCTGGTCGGCCAGGGCGTGACCCCGCTGATCCTGGGCGACCTCAAACCCGACTACGCCGAACTGGTCGCCGCGCTCGGTGGGCGGGTGCTGCGCGTGGGTCCCGGCCTGCACCGGATCAACCCGCTCGACATCGGCCCGTGGCAGCAGGTGCTGGCACACGTGCAGGACCCCAAGGAGATCGAGCAGCTACGTGCGGAGATCGTCGACCGCCGGCTCAACGCCGCCCTGGTGCTGGCGACCCTGACCCGGGGCGCTCCGCTCGCATCGGACGAGATAACCGTGCTGGCGGCGGCGCTGCGTTTCCTGACCGAGCGGGAGAGCACCGCCCAGCCGCTGCTGTCGGACGTGCTGCGGGTCATCGAAGAGGCACCCATGCAGGTGCGGTGGGTGACCCTGTGGCACGACGACCACGACCTGGACCGGTACCGCCTCGAGACGGAGAATCTGCGGCGTACGCTGCGGGCGCTTATCCACGGGCCGCTCGGCTCGACGGTCGAGGGCCACACCACCGCCTCGATCGAGCTCGACACCACCGCGCTGTGCGTGGACATCTCCGGCATCAGCGAGACCAACCAGGCCCTGACCGCCGCCACCCTGGTCACCACCTGGGCGGCCGGCTTCGGTCAGGTCGAGGCCGCGCACCGGATGGCCGACCTGGGACTGGCCCCGCCACGGCGATTCTTCCTGGTCCTGGACGAGATGTGGCGTGCGTTGCGGGTCGGGCACGGCATGGTCGACCGCATCGACGCGCTGACCCGCCTGAACCGTTCGAAGGGCACCGGCACCGCGTTCATCACCCACTCGCTGGGCGACCTGCAGGCTCTGCCGAACGAGGAGGACCGCGCCAAGGCCCGCGGCTTCGCCGACCGGTGCGCGGTGCTCATGATCGGCGCCTGCTCGGAGCAGGAGCTCGACGCCGTCGCCCGCGTTCGGCCCCTGTCGCAGGCGGAACGCAGCGAGGTGCTGTCGTGGTCGGCGCCGCCGTCGTGGACGACCGGGCCGGAGGACGAAGAGGTCCTGATCGGCCGCGGGAACTTCCTGATCAAGGTCGGGACCAGGCCCGGCATCCCGGTGCACCTGGAGCCCACCGAGATCGAGAAACAACTGGGCAACACCGACTTCCGTTGGAAGCGCACATGAGCCGAGCAGTGGGACCTGGCGGAAGCAGCGACTCCTCGGGCCTGATCGCCGGTGGCCTGGCCGTGCTCGCGCTGGCGGCGGCCGGGGCGGTGTGGCTTCCGTTGCGGCTGACCGAGCCACCCGGCTATCACGGCGAGGGTCTGTTCAGCGCCGCCGCGGCGCTGATCTCGGGGCGGATCACGTGGACCGTCGCGTGCACCCTGGTGGCCGTCGGAGAGGTGCTGGTGGTGGCGGCGCTGGCGACCGGTGTGCTGCTGCTGACCAAGGGACGCCGGCTCCGGGGCAGCCGGGTCGACGAGGCCGCGCGGCACATGGCCCGCCGCGGCGATCTGTTGCACCTGAGCCCGGACGGGGTCACCGCGTCCGCGAAGCGGCTGCGGGCCAGCCTGGCCGACGCCGGCTCCATCGCCCCCGACGACGCCGGCGTCCTCATCGGACGCACCGTGGCCGGCGGTATGGAGCTGCGGCAGTCCTGGGAGGATATGGCCGTCGACATCTGGGGGCCCCGCACCGGTAAGACGACAGCCCGTGCGATCCCGGCCACCGTCTCCAACCCCGGGCCGACACTGGTCACCAGCGTCAAGGGCGACATCATCGACGCGACCCGGGAACTGCGCGCGACGCGCGGCGAGATCTGGGTGTTCGACCCGCAGCAGGTCTGGGGTCAGCCGCAGCAGCTGTGGTGGAACCCGCTCGGCGGGATCGCCACCATCACCGACGCGCGCCGGCTGGCCGAGCACTTCGCCTCGGCCGAGCGTGAGCCCGGCATGCAGCGCGACGCGTTCTTCGACCCCAGCGCCGAGGAGCTGGTGGCCAATCTGCTGCTGGCGGCCGCGGTCGGCGGCCGGTCCATCCTCGAGGTGTACCGATGGGCGGTTAACCCGCGCGACGAGTCGCCGGCGGACATCCTCACCGGTGCGGGCTTCCAGTTGCCCGCCGACTCGATCATCGGTGTGGTCAACATGCCGGACCAGACCCGCGGCGGCGTCTACGCCGGCGCGCAGAAGATGCTCATGTGCTTGACCGAGCCGAGTGTCACCGCCTGGGTCAGCCCGCCGGCCTCGTCGACGATCCGGGAGTTCCGCCCCGAGACCTTCGTGGCCACGTGCGACACCGTCTACCTGCTCAGCCAGGGCGGTCCCGGCTCACCGGCGCCACTGATCGCCGCGCTGACCGACGCCGTGTTGCGGGCGGGGGAGCTGCGCGCCCGCGCCTCGCCGGGCCGGCGCCTCGACCCGCCGCTGATGTCGGTGCTGGACGAGGCGGCAAACATCTGCCGCATCCGCCAGCTGCCCGCGCTGTACTCCTACTACGGCTCGCACGGGCTGCCGATCATCACCGTGCTGCAGTCGTACGCTCAGGGCATCGACGTGTGGGGTCGCGAAGGGATGCGCAAGCTGTGGTCGGCGGCGAACGTGCGCACCTACGGCGGTGGCGTCGCGGACCCGGAGTTCCTCGAGGAGCTGTCCCGCCTCATCGGTGAGCACGACGTCATGACCCGTTCCACGTCGACAAACGGCTCCGGCTTCGGTCAGCAGTCCGTGTCGCGGCAGACCCGCCGCCAGCGGGTGCTCGACGTCGCGGAGCTGCACGCGCTGCCCCGGGGCCGGATGGTGGTGTACAGCTCCGGTGCGCCGCCGGTGCTGGCCCGCACCGCCCCCTGGCAGACCGGTCCGTACGCCGAGGCCATCAAGGCATCCATCGCCCGTTGGGACCCGGACAGCCGGAACGACTGGAGTCTCAAGGCCGACAACCCGCAAGTGCAGTCGTTCGACAACCCCGTGCAGGAGCCGCGATGACCACGCCCACCGGCCAGAGCGATTCGGAGAGGGCCGTGGCCGAGCTGTCCGCACTCCTGGAGCAGTTGTCCGGTGCCCTGCCGCGCGGCGACACGCAGCCCGAACCGCAGGCAGCCGCGGGCGCTGCCGCACAGCCGCCGCAGGCCGCCGACGAGGTGCCGGAGCCGGCGTTCCGCAACCTCGACGACTTCATGCGGCTGTATCTGGCCGAGGTCGTCGAGCGTCGCGTCCTGAGCGGGCCCAAGAGCGGCATCTACTGGTGCGACAGGTGGTGGGCGCACCCGGAGGCGATCTCGCGCTTCTACGCGATGTGGCGCGAGTGGGAGAAGGCCCGCATCGACGACACCATGAGCACCTGGTGGCTGCACCACCTCGATCCGCACCTGATGACCATGACGACCGAGTACGGGCCGTTCGCCAAGTGCGAACCCGGCCGGCACACCGAGCCCAAGACCCTGCCGGCCGTCGCCGCTCCGCGTTCGGTCCTCGATCAGCTGCCCGAGGGCTGAGCGCCGGGACGGCCCCACCGGGCCCCGTACCGGCTAGCCGAGGGCCGGGTGGAACGCCAGCGCGGTGCTGTCCGACGGGTCTGCGGCGAGGCCCCCGTGAGCCGTGACGGCCACCGGAGCCACCCCGGGCGACACTTCCCTGTCCGTGCCGGTGCGCGCGTCGAGGACCACTGCGGCGTCGTTCACCGTGCCGTAGACCGCGCCGTGCCACGCGGCTGTCATCCGCGGGGCGCGGCGACCCGTCGCGGGCAGCTGCCACAGGTCGTCTCCGGTGGTGGAGTCCAGGGCGAACAGCGGCTGCGAGTTGCCGATCGCGCACACCGTGACCGCTGCCTCGTCGTAGGAACAGCGCAGCCCCGCCCCGTACTCGCCCTTCGTGCGGTTGACCAGGGTGCCGTCCTTCTTGATGAGCGTGTAGAAACGCTTGCCGTCGGTCTGCTTACCCACCGCGACGATGAAGGACGGGCCGCCGGCGGCGAGTTCGGCGTCGGCGACCGAGAGCGCCGACCAGCGCTTGGCGCCGTCGAGCATCGCGAGTCCGGTGATGGACCGGCGGTAGCCGGTGTCCGGGGCGGTGAGGCCGACGACGGTGTCCCCCAGCAGTGCCGAGGCGTCGAAGTCGTTGTCGCGCCAGAGGGTGCTGCCGGTGCTGACGTCGACGGCCACTGTCACCTGCTTACCGATGCCGAGCACCACGGCGGAGCCGCGACCGCCGATCGCGCGGACGTAGTCGCGGGCGACCAGGCTGAAGTCGCCCTCGGCCGGTTTGGCGTCCACCGTGATGGTCTTCGTCAGCCGACCGTCGGTCGCATCGATCACGAGCAGCTCGACGGCCTGCCGGGCCGCGACGGTGCCGGAGGCGGGGATCTCCACCGCGTACGGCACGACCACCGCGGGCCGTCCGGAGAGGTCGAGCAGCACCGGCCGGTGCCCGGCGGCGGCCGGGTTGCGGGTGATCGGTGACTGCTGGGGCGTGAGCACCGACAGGCGGCGTCCGCTGCTCACCTCCACCACTGTGGTCTGGGCGTCGCCGGCCATGAACGCTGTGGTGCCGTGCAGGAGCACGTCGCCGGGGCGGGCCTCGCCCAGCGCGGTACCGGTGGGCGAGAACCGGGTCGGCGGGTCGAACGTCGGCATCGAGGGGGTGGCGGCGGGGGCCGATGCGGCCGGCGGTGACGGCGGGTCGTCCTTGCTGCACGCGGCGGTCGTCGCCGCGAGCGCAACAATCACCGCCGCCGTCTGGAGCCGCACTCTCACCACTGGATCCCCGTCTCCCGCGATCGTCCCCGGCGCCGAAGCATAGCAACGGGCATCGATCAGAAGGGTGTTCGCCGAGGTCCGCTGCCGTGTCGGCCGGTCGACGAGGGCCGGATCGGCGGTTACGCCGTTGCGTCGGCTTTCCGGCCTGTCGTGAGTGGACAGGTCGATCTATGCTCAGCTCTGCACGCACCGTGAGCGGATTCGGCAGCTGCCACCGCAGGGCGTGCCGGTGCAGTCGTGCGTTCGGGGGAGGGCGCTGCATGAGTCTGCTGTGCGTGGACTGCTGGGGCGCCACCGGTGCTGCCGCACGCCGCCAGCCTCGTCCTGCCAGTCGCGTCGACGAGCGTCCCATGAGCTACGAGGCCATGACCTTCCCCACTGGCGTAAGGATGTTGGACATGGAGGCAACAAGGTGACGAAGGTGTCGGATTCCTGGGGATGCATGCTCAGCACGCACCGATACCGCTGGAACGAGCGGGACGAATCGGTACGGGAAAACCTCACCTTCGCTGAACAGGCCGCCCTGTCCCGCAGGACGCTGGCGGGCGAGGGCGACGCCAAGCCACCGCGATCCGTCGAGATCGCCAGCACCGAGGCGCTCGTGGCCGCGTCCCTGCTCCGGGAGTTGTCGGCCCGGCTCCGCCACGACGTCACCACCGACGCGGTGAGCACGGACGCCGTGCAACTGGCCGACGTGGCCGACGAACTCGTCGCCCGGCTCTACGCAGCGACGGGAATGCGTGGCTGACCGTCGCCACCACCGCGCGCAGGTCCCGCGCAGATTGGCGTACGCCTCGGCGACATGGACCCGGCGCGGTCGCGCGCCGGACGGTTTCGGTGCCCTGACCGCCGACCAGGTATCCGCAGACACCAGAAGAGGGCAGCAGAGATGACAGTGCCATTGCCGCCGGCCCGGGCGGAGGCGCAGACCCGGCCGTTGAACGTGCTCACGCTGTGCGACAAGTGGATCGGCGGCGGCCCGATCGCCGTCAACCGGGAGATCTCCATAGCGCTCGCGGAGCTCGGGCACCGGGTGACCACCCGGGTGAGTGTCCCCTCGCCGTCGCATCCCCTGGTCGACATCCAGGTGCTCGACCCGGTCCCCGGGGTGTCCGACACGCGGGCTCAGTTGCTCCGGGCGGACCGGCTGCCGGCGGACGTCGACGTCATCATGGGCCACGGCCGGTTCTCCGGTGGGGCCGCCTCCTACCTGCGCGACAACTTCTACCCGCACGCGAAGGTGGTGCACTTCGTCCACGTGACGGCGGACGAGATGGACCGCGGCCGCGGCGAACCGTTGGAGTCGAACCAGCACACCGAGACCGAACGCGCCCTGGTGTCCCGGGCCGACCTGGTGGTCGGGGTGGGCCCGCTGCTGACCGACGAGGGCCGCCGCCTGGCCCGGATGTGTGAGAAGCCGCCCCCGGTGGTGCAGATGACGCCCGGGGTGATCCTGGAGACGCCACCCCGGTACGACCCCGAGCAGACCCGGCTGAACCTGCTGGTCTTCACGCGTACCGACGACCGCCTCAAGGGGGCCGACATCGCCGCGGCCGCGGTGGGCGAACTGCACAAGCGCGGCATGGACGTACGGCTGACGATGCTGGGGGCGCACAAGTCCGACGTCGCCGAGCAGGAACGCGTGCTGTCCGACATCGCCGGCTTCCCGGTCCGGGTCCGGGGTTACACCTCCGACCCGAGCGTCATGGCCGCCGAACTCCGTGGGGCGGACATGGTGATCCACGCGGCACGGCACGAGGACTTCGGCCTGGCCCCACTGGAGGCCGCCGGGCACGGTGTGCCTGTCCTGGTCGGGAACCACACCGGAGTCGGGATGTTCCTCGGCGACCCGAAGGAGGTGCCTGCGGCTCTGGGCGCACCGTCGGTGGTGAACACGCGGGGAAGCTCGGAGGCGACACTGCCCACCGTGTGGGCCGACCACGCCGAGGCCGTCCTGAAGGATCTGCCGGAGGCCCGGCGTCGGGCCACCGACCTGCGTGAGCACCTCGGGCAGAACCACACCTGGCGGCACGCCGCCGAGGGGGTTGTCGAGAACATCCGGACCCTGGCGCCACCCACGCGCAGCACCACCGCCGCCGCGACTGCCGCGTTGCAGGTCGCTCACCAGCAGGCTCGTCCGCCGGCCGTGGCGCCCCGCCGGCCGCAGGGATGGCAGGAGGCCTTCCGGCCGGGACGCGGCCGGTGAGCGAGACAGGAGCCGCTGGCCGCGACACGGTGAAGCCGTGGCTGTTGCTCGACATCGACGGGGTCCTCAATCCCACCGGGGACCATGCCGACCGTGGCTTCACACCCCACGACCTGGACGGCCACCAGGTGCAGCTCAACCGCGAGCACGGCGTCATGCTGAACGCCCTCGACCGTGAGGGACTTGTCGATCTGCGCTGGGCGACGACCTGGAACGATGCCGCGAACGCCTACGTCGCGCCCGTGGTCGGCCTGGCTGACCCGCTGCCCGTCCTGGTCATCGACCGGGCTCTGGCCGGCCCGGTGCCGTTCGGCGTGAACTGGAAGGCCGCGAGCGTGCTGGCCGAGGCGGACGGCATGCCGTTCGCCTGGCTGGACGACTTCTTCACGGACCCCGACCGGCGGTGGGCCGAGGCGCGTGTCCTCGACACGGGCGTACCCACGCTGCTCGTGCCGATCGACCCGACGGTCGGGTTGCTCCCCGACCACCTCGATCAGGTGCGCTCATGGGCCCGAAGCGCCTGCGGTCCCGGAGTCCTCACCGGCGCGGACCTTCTGGAGCGTACGCCGCACCTGGCTGCCCATCCGGTGTCGCGGGAACGGGCGGAATGGTTCGCGCGCACCTGCAACGCCCTGCCCGGCGAGGCGGCCGGCCTCGACCGGAGGGACCTCACCGTCTCGCTGTGGGACCGCTGCGCGACAGCGGTCACGGCCGAGCACAGCGGTGAGCCCCGCGGGGTACGCCCCACCGACGAGTTCGTTCGCCAGTCCTTCCGCCGGTTCCTTCGCGGCGACGGCGCGGCAGCGATGGTCTGGGCCGACCGGGCGGCCCTGCGGGCCACCCACCCCGAGCGTGGTGGCGTGGCGCACGCCCAGGACTCGTACCGTCTCGTTCTCGAGGACCCGGCCGACCGCGACGCCGGCCGGCGGATCCAGCTGCTTGTCGATTCCGCAGTGGCCGACCTCGGCATCAGCCCGGACATCCAACGCACCCACCGCTCGGTCCTGATCGGATCGCCCGGCCCGCTCGTGCAGGTCTCCGTCCGCGCGGACCGCGACGACACCTCCAGTGACCTGACCGTCGCCTTCGGTCACGGCGGTCGCGCCGAACGGGTCCCGTACGATCAGCTGCTACGCGACGGTCCGGACGCTCTGTTCGAGCGGGTCGCGGGAGTGGCCAGGTCCGTGGCGGAGATGCAGGAGCGCCGGCCCGCCGCCGTCGCCTACCTGCCCAGGCCCGTCGCGCGCCGGCAGCAGCAGCCGCACCAGTCGACACCGGCGGTGCGTCCACAAACGTCACCACAGCCATCAAGGGGCAGGCGATGACATCGGAAAGTCCGAGGCACGAGGGCGGGGCCATCGACGAGGCCCGGCAGGACTACGAAGCTCTGAGCACGGTCGGCGAGCTGTTCCCCGGCACCGCTCTGGCGGAGAGCAGCAGGCAGCTCGGGCAAGGCGGTGACTGGCCGGAGAACCTGAGCGAAACCCCGCTCGTCATCGACGCCGCCTCCGCCTGGGGGCCGGGCACCGTCCTCGCGGTGGCGGCCGCCGCGCGTGCCGTTCCGCAGCTCGCCCTGGTGCTGGTGGCCGACGAGCCGGCCCGGTCGGCGGCACGTCGCCTCCTGGACGCTGCTGGCCGCGCCGAGGTCACTGTCGTGAACCGGCCCCCCGACGTGTCGTCAGTCGTCCGGTCCGCCTGCGGCGACAGCGGGCAGCCGATCCGCTGGGTCAGCTTCGGAGAGCCTCTCCGCCTTGCGCAGCTGATCCAGCACGATCCGGATCTCGCCGGCCGGTTGCGTGTCACGCAGGCTGCGGGCAGCGGAGTGCCGGCGAGCGCCACGGCCGCTCGTACGGTGCTGAACGCGGTGCGGGAGAGGCGGCTCGCCGCGCTCGACCTGGTGCTCACCGGGCCGGGAGACGCCGGGCCGTCCATCGACGGCAGCCGCCGCCAGGCCATGGCGCTGGCCGAGGCGCTGGACGACACTGTCGACAGGTCGGATGCGGCAGCCGTGCTCAGCGACTCCGTCGCCCTGAGCGCCGCCGTGATGTTGCCCTTCGTCGACGTGGATCAGGCGGGCACCGAGGTCGACGGCGAGGGCGTCTTCCAGCGCGGCCACGACGGGGTGCGCCTGTGGTGGGGGACCGTCGAGGAGTACGACCCGCTGGTCCGCTGGCTCACCCGGGTCGTCGAGCCGTCGTCAACGGCGTCGCGGCCCGACCGAGGGGAGTGACAGGTGTCGGCCACCGAGGACTTCTCCGGCCTCGACGCGATCTACGAGGCGTACGGGCTGGAGTCGGCGAGCGACCGTTCGGCGGTCGCGGAGGCGTACGCCGTCTTCCGTGAGCACCACGGGCCCTATGTCACCTCCATCGCCGCGGAGATGCTCGATGACCTGCGGGCCTCCGTCGACGCCGACCCGAACACGCGGGTCGTCTTCGTGGGACGGGACGGCTTCAGCCTCGGCGTGGCAGTTCGTGCGATGGACCCCGACTTCTTCGACGCGCACTGCCACAACGTGGTGCTCTCCCGGGCACTCGCCGAGGCCGCGGTCCAGGACAAGGAGAAGAACAGCGGGGCCGAGTACCCACAGCTCCAGCCGTACCGGGAGATCTCCAAGTCGGTCGACGACCGGGACATCGACGGCGCCTACCAGCGACTCACCAGGTACCTGCGGGGCAACGGCATTCCGGTGGGCAGGGAAGGCAGCAGCGTCACCTTCGTCGACAGTTGTCTGAAGGGGACGATTCAGGAACTGTGCGCCGCGGTCTATCCCAAGACCGAGTTCACCGGCCGGTACATGTTCTACAAGGGCATCGAAGGTGATCCGCATCCCGGGAGCAAGAAGGGATATGCCCTGCACCTCGAGGGTGGCATCGGCGGAGGCCTGAAAGCGCTCCCGGACGATTCCGCTCTCACCTTCGCCAGCATTCCGGCGATCCGTGTCATCGAGAACGCGTTGCAGGGCCCGCTGAGTAGTCCGAAACGAATCAAGGACGATGCGCCCGACCAGACACGTCTGATCGACACCCCGGACCGGACGTGGGGATGCAATCCCGTGCTGATCGCCGAGCCCTACCGCATTCCCGCCGTACGGGAAGCCAGCAAGGTCGCGGCGTTGCTCGCCGTCCACGACAGCGCGGTTGACGTCAGGAACGGCACCCCGCTCGACAGCGCGGCGGTGCGTGAGCAGTTCACCATGCAGGTGCGTTCCTGGATCAACCGCAGTGACGATGTGGAACCGGGACTGAACCGGATACTGGACAGCTTCGTCCACCGCGACGACCACCGCCTCGTCCGCCGCCTGGACGACCTCATGCACGAGGCACGTCTTCCCGAGGACACCCGGACCCAGTTCTGGACGAAGTTCGACGAGGTCACCTCGATGGACGACAAAAAGAACTTCATCGAACAGTTCCGGAACGTGACCCAGCGGGGTCCTGACGTCGGCCCGCCGCGCGGGGAGATCGACGCCCCGCACCGCCGCGCCGAGAAGGGCCAGCCGTGGCTGCAGGGCATCGCACCCGCGGCGGGCGGCACGGTGCCTCAGGTGCCTGCCCAGCGGGCACGGCCGTCCGGCAGCAACGCTCCGGGGCGGATCTCCGGCGGTACGCCGAACACCGGGCGGCCCCGGCGGCCCGACGCTCCGAGCCGCTGACCCGCCCCGGCAGGAATGGAGTCCCGCCAGTGCCTACCGATTCCGGCCTCGCCGCCGCGTACCCCCGGCTGTTCGCCCCACAGCGGTGGGAATGGGGTGGCCTCGACGCCCAGTTCACCACCGAAGCGCCGGCGGACGCGCTGGTCACCAACGTGCACGTCGTCGGGTTCAGCGGCGACCAGGTCATCCTGTGCCGCGACGACCGCGACGTGTGGTTCCTGCCCGGGGGCACGCGCGAACCCGGTGAGAGCGTCGCGGACTGCGTCGGGCGGGAGCTGCTGGAGGAGGCGGGCGCGGTCCTCACCAGCCCGCTGACCGTGGTGGGCGCGCACCACTGCGTCACCGACCGTCCGCTGCCGTACCGGCCGCATCAGCCGCACCCGGAGAAGGCGTGGCTGTGGTGCGTCGCGGACGCCGCGATCGTCCAGGCGCCGACGATGCCGGAGGACGCGGAACAGATCGTCGAGGTCCGCGCGGTGCCGGTCCCCGAGGCCGCCATGTTGCTGCTCACCGATCAGCCCTGGCTTCCCGACCTGCTCATGCTCGCCGTGGAGACGCGTAGGCGCACTGAGCATGGCGGTGATGTCGCCGCCCGATAGCGCCGTCCCGTGCGGTACACGAAGCCCGCGAGCGGCAGGCGGGCGCACACAAAACAGCCCCCTGGTCGACGATTGTCGATGATCAGGGGGCTGTTTAACTGCTCAAACTCTGTGCGCCCGAAGGGACTCGAACCCCTAACCTTCTGATCCGTAGTCCGAAGTAGATATTAGTATCACCCAAAGAGCACTCTACGCCAAATCGAGTCGGTCCGCAACCTCCCTAGCCCAACCCCGTCCAGCCCCGTCCTTGCTGGTCCGGGCGCTGCGTGCGACTACCATCGCTGGCCATCGATTAGCGCGAGGGCTCGCGATAGCTGATGAAATCCGGCTCCGTCCCGGTAAATCCACGCCCGTCCCCCGTCGCCCGAGCAGCCACCGAGCAGCCACGGATCTACCGCGGCGTTGGTCGTCGTTAGCCAGCCAGTGGTAGGTGCCCGATCGATCGGATCGTAGATCGACCGCCTCGGCCAGAAGTCGCCTTACGCCTCGCGACGGGTCTAGGCACGCACTGTGGTGGTCCGGTTGGCTTCACACGTGACTCAGGTGATGTTCCGGCACGCCAGCCTCTGGCAAGACGCGGTTCGACTGCTGTTGTTGATCGACGCAGCCGGCGGCGGTCATAGAACGCGCTGGCACCCGGAGATTTGGTTAGCGCGGCGAAGGCCCAGAGGTGGCCTGTTTCGGCCAGGATTGGGTTGGCCTTGCGGCGGTGGCTGACCTTGTAGAAGGTGCCGCTGGCCCAGGTGATCGGCGTTGCCGCGCAGAACGCTCGCAGGTTGCGTGAGGTGGGGAATCCGTGTGGGTCGTCGCCCAGTTCGGCGAGCAGTCGGGCGGCTAGACGAGTAAGTCCGAAGTCGGGTCAGTGGTCGTAGGCGATCAGGGACCTGGTCACGGGTTGGCCGGTGATCCGGTTGTGCCAGATCGCGGCGGTCATCGCGAGCAGGCGTTGCGCGACGCGTGCCGCGACGCCTTCGATGCTGCGTCCGCCGTGCAGTTCGAGGTCGAGTTGGCCCTTCAACGTGTCGTTGACGGACTCGATGAGCTGCCGGATCGGTTTGAGCACGTGCTCATCGGGGCGTGGGACGCGGTTGCGGTATGACGGTCTGAGCAATCGCACCCCACGCTCTGCCAGCCACCGGTCCAGTTCCGCGGACACGTATCCCTTGTCCGCGACGATCAGCAGGCCTGGACGCTCGGCGATGAGGTCGGGGTCGTGGTCAAGCACAGCCGTCAGGACCTGACGTTCGTCGACCTTCGGGGTGGCGAGCGCCCACGCGATGGGCAGACCTGACGGGGTGCAGATCAGATGCAGCCGCAGTCCCCAGAAGAACCTCGAGTGCGAGGCGCAGTAGCCGTACCCGGCCCACCCCGCCAGGTCAGAGCGTTTCACCGTCGGCCTGGACCGGCCGCATTCCACCGGTGTGGAATCAACCACCCAGGTCGTGTCAGACCACAGGTCGGTGTCCTCGGCGACCGCCCGAATGGCACGCTTGAGCAGCGGCAACGCCGCCCTCAACCGCTTGTTGTAACCGGACTGTCCAGGCAGATACGGGAACGCCCCGGGCAGATGCCCGGGGACGAACCGAAGCCAACGGGCCTCGGAACGCACCCGAGCAGCGCCTGCGCGACGGCCAGGGTCAGCAACTCCGCGTCGGAGAGCTTCGGTGGCCTACCCGTCCGGCGAGGACGCCCGAGCCAGTCATCGATCTTCACGTACAGTGCGGTCAGAAGGGTGTTGAGGTCTGTCGTCACAAACGGATCTTCAACACCCTTCGTCTATGCCCACACCCCGAGGTCGTTAGGACTTACTCGTCTAGCAGCGGGCCCATGCCGGGGAAGCTGCGGTAGATCGCAATGTGCGGGTGTTGCTCTGTCAGCGTGTCGATGTGGGTCCAGAGGGCTTGCGCGGAGGCGATCGTGGCGTCGAGTTGAGTGAGCAGGTCGGTGGCGTGGTGCCGCATTGCGGCTTGGACTTCGGCGGGCTGGCGGAGCGCGCGGGCATGGAACAGCTCGTGCAGTCGATGACGGAGGTGGCCGATGAGCTGACCATTGTCGTCGACCACGGCCATGTCGTGGTGGCTCTCGCCCCAGTCCAGGCCCGCGTAGTGCTTCATCATCGTCCAGTTCGGCGAAGGGGCGTGTGGTGCTGGTCGGGCGCACGGTCTCGCTTGAGGGCTCGGTGGCCCGGGATCGCAATGGGCATGGCCCGACTAGCCGGTGCTCCGATGATCACCGGGACGGACACTAGGTCGACCAGCGGCAGAGATCGAGCCGCGCCGAGCACCTGCGGGAAAGTCCAAGCGCCGACCGACCTTGTCTCAGCCCTTGGACGGCAACCGCCGCGCACTTATTTCACCTAGTAACGTTAGGGCCATGTCGGATGGACCTGTGCGCATCACCGGCCCGCTCCTGGCTGTCCTCAACGCCCTCCTCGACGCAGACGACAATGAGCTGCACGGCTGGGCGATCATGAGGACGACCGGGAAGTCAGGCCCCACGATCTACAAAATCCTCGAACGGCTCGCCGAGTCGAAGTGGGTGACTTCCCGGTGGGAGGACGACGCCAACACCGAACCGGGCAAGCCCCGCCGCCGCTACTACCGCCTCACCCCGCACGGTGCGACCAGCGCCCGCGATCTGATCGCGGCACGGCAGCCGAAACCCGAACAGACGGTGCGCGCCCGGCTGGCCTTCGGCTGGTGCGAGGCGTGAACCACGTCGAGATCATCGCCAGCTTAGTCTTCGGACTGGCCGTCAACGAGATGACCGACCTCTCACCGTGGGCGGCCCGTCGCCTGGTCCGATGGGCGGCCTATCGCTGGGCCACCGATCCTGAGATCGCTGCCGGGTACGCCGAAGAGTGGACCGCGATCGTCAACGAACGGCCCGGCAAGCTGTTCAAGCTCGCCACGGCCATCCAGTTCAGCATCGGCGCTGCGGGGAAGGCGGCACCCAGGACGGCCGCCGCGATCAAGTTTGCCGTTCGGCGAAGACTGGCCGCAGTGAATAGCCCGGCGACCCCCGGCAACGCGCTGGCCAGGCTTGCGATCATCGCCGTCCCGACCAGCAGCGTGGCCTTTATCGCCCTCAACTATCTGGCCAATCTCGTGGGCTTCAATGTGTGGGCCCTGGCCCTTCTCCTTGCTGGCACTGCGGTCGTCGGCTGCTGGGTGGCTCTCAGGCGACACCGCCGCCGACACGGGTTGCAGTAGCCCGAGCGTTCACGCCTCCCGTTCGGCCCCGACAAGGTTGTCGTAGTCGCTGGCGGCGAACTGCGGATGGTTGACTCCTCGGCCGACTCCCGGGCCATGCCCCGGTTGACCGCGTACTCCACCGACTCCGGATTCCACCCGCCCTGGCCGGACCGTTCCACGCTCGACCTGTTCAGTGGGCTGTGGGGTGGACTGCTCGGCGGTGTTGTTCGGCATCGGGTAGGGCGCCGTGGATGCTGGCGTCGGTGACGTCGGGTTCGCCGACGCGGGGGGCGGGGGGCGACCTCGCGGAGGGTGTTACCGGATAGCCGCGCTAGCCGTCGGTGACGCCCGCTCTCGGTGGAGCGGGTACGGCTGCTGAAGTGCCGGCCATCGTGGGCGCGTTGACAACCCTGGTGAGATGGGCGAGGGTAGCCGGCTCGCTCTGTTCAAAACGGCTGATCAGTGTCGTAGCGATTGCCAGTGTCTCCGGTGTGATGCCGAAACGCAGATGCAGATCGGCCCACGCGGGGACGGTTGCCGGGTCAGTGACCTCGGGACGGAGTTGACGGTATGAGACCCAGGCGTCGTCCCACCGGTCCTGGTTGAGCTGCGCGGTGATCAGGCCCCACCCGTAGTCGGGGTTGTGGGGTTCATCCTTCAGCGCGGTTCGGCAGCACATTTCCGCGCCGGTCCAGTCGGCCTGCTCGATTCTTCGCTGGATGATCCGGCCGTGCAGCTGCCGTCGTTGCTCCACTGCGAGTTCGCCGGTGGCGAGTAGTTCAGCCGTGCTGGCGTCGGCGGCGTCGAGGTTTCCCGAGAGCGCCAGGATGTTGACCTTCTCGATCAATGCCTTCACTGCTGCGTATGTCGCCCATACGTCGACGCATGCGGCCAGCGCTTCGTCGTATCGGCCTGCTTCTCGAAGAAGCTCGATGAGCACTTCGCCGGCCGCTGGTGAGCGCTGGGACTGGAGTGTCGTGACGGCCGCGTCGAGGTCACCGGTGGCGGCGGCGTTGCGGGCGGTGAAGATGGCGCGGTCGTCGGCGTCGAGGTTCGCCAAAGTAGCCACTCGATCGAGGTCGTCGGCGTTGAGTGCGCCTGCTGATGCGAGGTGGTTGAGGCTGATCCTGGCTGCGAGGGTGGTATCTGCGTGCTCGAGCGCCCTACGCCACATTGCGTCGGTCGTTGCTCGAGGTTGGCCCGGGTCGGCGGCGAGGGCGCGGATCAGCGGCTCGGCTGCGGTGTTGCGCATGGCGTCGGCGAAGCGGGCTGCGCGGGCGCGGTCGTTCAGGGCGATGCTCGCCTGGGCGCCCACAACGGCGACGATCGGGTCCATAGCTTCTCGGTCATTCGCTTGGCCGCCGAACGGGACAGGCGTGGCCAGAGCGATGGCTTCCATGAAGGCGCCCGCGATCAGGCGCTCTTGCACGAGAAGGCGGTGCGCGGTCTCGCTCGGTCCGGCCCAGCGTCGTATGTCGTCTCTTACCGCTGTGGCGAGCGCGACTGCCTCGTGCTGGTCGCGGGACGGTAGCACCGAGGATCCGTCGAGGATGCGTTCGATGAGCACCTGGGCCCTACCCAGCCTGCCACCGAGGCTGGTGGGATGACGGCCGCAGACGCGTTCGTAAAGGGCCAGGGCCTGGTCAAGGTTGCCGCGGCTGAAAGCGCGGTCGGCGAGGAACAGCAGGCAGGTCGGTTCCGCGTCGAGTTGTTCGTCGGGCCGGTCGTGCAGGAGGGCCGTGAGGACGTCGTCTCTGCCCGACTCGTCGGCGTTGAAGGCGCAGACCGCGACATCCGTGAGCAGGTCGGTCTCGGCTTGCTCGCGTGCCCGCAATGGCCGAAGAAAGTCCGCCGCTCGAACTTTGTCACCGGCGGCAATCGCCATGATCGCCGCGATGCCGCTGAACCTCGGTTGGTTGTCCGGGTCGCGGCCAGCCGCCAGGGCGAACGCCGCCAACGCCAGGTCCTTGTGGCCGTGTTCGTTGGCGTAGGCCCCGATCGTTGCCAGTTGTGGCGGGCTGATCGGCCATGCCCGGCTCCCGTTAATCAGGGCCTCGACCATCGACCGCGGTTGCTGGCGGCCCTCGCTCAGAAGTTTGGCAAGGCGCCGAGCCCCGTCGGGGTCGACAGGACGAAGGGCGATCAGCATCTCCACGACCGATGGCGGCAACAGCGGTAGGGCTTCCTCGACCGGGTCCAGGTTGGCCGGCGGGGCGGCAAGGGCGATGCCGCGCAGAATGTCATCCGACCGCGCGTCGAGAACGTTCGATGACGGAACTTGAATCGACCAGCCGCGATTCGTGTAGCGGACGGCAGCGGCAGTGACCTGGACCCAGTACCCGAGCTGAGTGTCCGGATCGACGAGGATGAGGACTACCGGCAATTGGTAGTCGAGCCAGTAATTGAGCAGTCGGTATGTCGCCGAAAATCTCCAGCCGTCCTTCGTTTTTCGATCGAAGTACGAAGGTCCGCATTTGATCTGGATGGCGATGAACCGCCCTGTTGGGGCCGTGAGCCCATCGACTTCCGCGTGAGCGTCGATCCCGTGGTCGGCTAGCTCCTGCGGCCGAAACGCCCAGCCCCGACTGCTGAATACGAGATCAACGGTGGCAACGCCAATGCGCTCTGTCTGAGCAGACGATGTGCTCACGCAGGCCAACCCCTCTCCACCGTTTCAACCGCCTTCCCCGCAGTCTTCGGCCGTCTGACGTTGCTCGTCCATCTCGACTGCCCGACCCGGGTTGAACCTCCAGCCCGAGCCTTGTACGAGGCCGTCGTGTCCGAGGTGCCAATCGCCGACGGTGTCGGAGAACGATAACGAGACCGAGGACTTAGCGGCGCTGACCACTCCCCTGGTGGAATCCGCCAGTTGGAAAGTTAGCAGTGAGCACGGCGGAATGTCCCCATTCAACCGGTAGGACGTCTCCCGGTCGGGATCGACGAGTGCGCGACCCAGATCGAGAATTCGGATACTTACCTCTCGTATTGGAACGCGAGATCGGTTTTGCACCTTCACCGTGACAGACGTGTCCGGGCCGCCCGAAAGGTCCTCGTTCGCCCATACCACCACTCGTGAGGCATAACGTTGCTCATAACGCTGGCGCTCCAGCTGAGTCGATTCCAACTGCGCCCGGTTGATTTCCTGCTGGTCCCGGTAGGTCACGGTGGCCACGACCAAAGCGGGCATCGCCACCGTCAACGCGAGCAAGGACGATAGAGCCTGGGCTTTGTCCGTCCAACTGATCGACTTCGCCTGCCGCCGTGCCCGCGGTTTCCGCACCGGACGTCGCGCTCTCATCAGCAGGGTTCTCCTCGGTCGGGCCTCCCATCGTGGCGGTTGATGGCAACGGGCCAGACAGTGGAGGCTCGCCGGGAGTGGGTGTAGGCAGTCAGCCTGTGCGCGACGACGTTCGGTGCGCGAGCCGGTGCAAGGCGGCGAGAATGTGCTCTCTCTGCGGGCGTGGCATTGGGATCGACAAATCGGTCGCGGACGGCTCGCCGCCCCATTCGCCTTGACCTCCGCCATCTGCGCCTCGGACAGTCGCACCGTCACCCGATGCACGCGCGGATCGTCGTCGCTGTGGCACGCCGTCGGCGCTGGCTCGCGCAAGCCGACCAGATCAGCGCCCGACCCGCAAGCGACCCAACGTGCGTCAAGGTTCGCTTGATACGGCGGGCCGGGGGCGGCAGTCCGCTCCCACCTGGGTGGGTCGATGGCAGACGGGCTCATGAGGACTTCGCCCACTTGGCGTAGGAGACAGGCAGGTGACCGCCGGTCGGGCCGTCGGCGCCTACCCGGCAACGCTGTGTGGACCCGCCGGCAATTCGTCGGCGGTCGGTGAGACGAACTCGGGCTCAACCAACTCAGTGCCCGGGATGACGATCACGTTGACGGTCAAGTCATCGACGTGCTCGTCTCGGCGCGTCGGGACGCCGCCGCGACAAGGAGGTTCCTTCCACCAAACGCCGACCACGCGGAAGGCCATGCCCAGCGAGACCTCAGCGTGATTCACCTCCACACCACGCTCGAACAGCAACTTTCGGCGCGCTGAGTCGGTCCTTTGAGCCGAGGGGGTTAGGAGTTGCTGGGACTGCGATAGCAGCTGCCCCCGTAGGTCTGCAGGGCGCGGGCAACAAGGTGGCGGCGGGTATGCAGGATGTTGAGCGGGCAGATGGCGACGGCCTTCAGCTCCGGCAGGAAGCGTGGCCCCCCGCCAAAGCTGTCGGAGTCCGGGAACAGCTCCGGGTTGGTGCACCATCCCACGAGGTGGCGGGTGCCTCCCTCAAGGCGCATTACCTCGACGCGATTTAGGACCTGCCAGGGGAACCAATAGGTCCCGCTGCGGCTGTAGACCTGGATTCCGTTCCTACCGATCTCCAATTTGGTGGGGTTCCTGGCCATATTGGCAAATCCGACGGTGGCAAGGACCAGGAACGCGGCGAACAGGCCTATGAGGGCCTTGGCGACGAGCGGGATGTCCGTCGTGGGGATGATGATCGCCAGCAAGATGATCAGAAGTGTATTGATTCCGACGATCGTCCAATACATACCGCTGCTCGCGGCGAAGGCCGCATACTCCCCGGGTGGGTTGCCTCGGTCGGCGCGGGAGAGTATCCGGTCTACATCCTCGCGAGGCGGCTCGGCCAGTGGCTCGGTTGAGGTGCTCGCAGCTTGGGCTTCGGGCAGTGGTCGGTCTTCGTGACTGGTTTGGGGCGGCGCAGGGCTCCTACGCGGAGGCTGGCCGCCGTTGACCAGCCGCCGCAGGTCCCATACGGCGAACCAGAGGAGGCCTGCGAAGGGGATGCCGAAGCAGGCGTTGCCGATCACCGCATTCGCCGCGGTGTTGGGCACCCATTGCCCGGTCACGGTGATGGCGATGGCGGCGATTTCGCTTACTCCGAACAGAAACGTCAGCAGCCACAGAAGGCCGCGCCCGATCCACTTCCAAGTCCGCGACCTGCGGGCCCGCTTCGCGGCGGTTTGCAGGTCGGCGATGGTGTGCAGGGCTGGCGGTAGTCCGGGCTGCGACGGTGGGGTGCGAACCCATTGGCTGAGCGTCTCTCGATCCCCAGGGACGAGCCGGCTGCGGACAGCGTCTTGCCAGGCGGCCCTTAACCCGTCAGCGAAGCCGATGGCATAGGGCACTGAGGGCGTGAGCTGTGCATGAGCTACGCGAGGGGGTGCGGCGTGAGCGCCGAGGAGTTGGGCGATCGATGGTAGCCAGTCCGGCAGTGTCTCCCCGTGGACAGCTTGCCCGGAGACGATGCGGTCCCAGTGGTCCCGCCATGGCTTCAACCAGTTCGCAACTTCGAAGTTCGCGACGACGAGGCCCTCTAGGGCGTAAAGGGGGAGTGCCACGGCCGCAGTCATGCCCTCTGCATAGCCGCGGCGTTGATCGGCGAGGCGCTCGTCGGTCGACAGGCTCTGGTTGGCACGCCGAGCAGCATCCGCCGCTACTGGAGGTTCGACGGGCTTCCGAGCCGCTGGTGGCACCGCGATCGCTCCCACCGTTGCCCTAGCCCGGCCTCTTGCAGGCCGAACGGCCTCAACCGGTGTCACCCGGGAACGACTGCCGCCTACCTCCGGCTCTGGTCTGCGAGGAATTCTGCCGTCGGTGGGGCGTTGGCCGACGATTTCGACCTCCGCGACTGTGACGTGGCCGCCCTTGGCGCGGTGGCGCCCCATCACGTAGAGCGATTCATCGGTGCGGCGCATGAGCGCACCGGGATGCCCGGAGATGCTGAAGGAGCCCAACGGCCTGTGTTCGTTCGCCTGAAGGTCGAACAGCACCAGCGACATGTCGTCCAGAAGCGTGACGACCTGCTGTTCGTTGAGAGTAGTGAGTGCGAGGACGCTTCCTGCCGGTGTCGGCAGGCGTCGTTCCACGGTGAGCTGCGATGACAGTTGAATGAGGTTGGTTCCGTCTGACACGACCAGTCTCGTGCTGTTCAGCCAGGCTGCCGCCGTCACCGCGAGGGGCAGCTCACGCCACTTCTCGTCTCCGACTTGGGTGCCCAGCCTGATAAGGCGGGCCGGCGTGACATCCGCCGATCCCCGGTCGAGACACCAGGTTGATCCGTCCGGGTTCGCCAGCAGGTGGCTGTCACCCAGTCTTGCTGCTCCACTGGACACCACGGTCAACTGGCCCGCCGCCCACCGACCAATGCCGTGTCCTCGGGTCATGAGAAGTGCACCATCCGCGGTGGCAATTGAGCCGTTGCTGCAGCCGAAGACAGGTGCGACCCATTGGGAACGCCGAGCTACCAGGTCCACCGCGAGGATGCCCTGTTCGAGGGTGATCAACGCGGAGCCATCCCGGTCGGTGCCGATCCCTGTGCGCCGCCCGTCGGTATGGCCCACGGCGCGGACGGTGGCCACTCGGAGGAGCCTGTCCATACCTTTCGCTACCGGCTCAGGCGTCACTGTCGGCGTCTCGGTCCGATGCCTCAGGAGCTCAGTGATCGGCGTATAGGCGCGGCCGTGGAAGGAAGCGGCGTCAGTAGCCAGATCGAAGAGTTCCTGCGGCGGCACGAAACCGCTAAGCATCGCCTCCCAATGGGACTGGTCCAGCAACAGCACATCCAGACGCCGCCCTTTGTCGACCTCAGCTATTGCATCGTCGGTGAAGCCTTTGATCGCCAGGAATACTCCGGTCACCCCTGCCATGCGTTGCTCGACGCGTCGTTGGAGCTTCGCGATCGGCCCGGTCCCCGTCTTGCCTCGCTCCCACTTGGCTTCCAGGATGAAGCGCCTACCCGCGTAGCTGAAGACAACGTCCAGCTCGCCGACGCTGCGCTGGTCTGACTTCGCTCGCAGGCCATAGGCCGTCAGAAGCTCGGCGATCATCCCGTTGAACCGCTGGCCACGAGCGTTTGGGGTCATCCCGGCGCCCAGTTGGCAAAGCTCGTTGTACTCGGCAACAAGCCTGCGCCATCTAATCGGGTCCTGAAGCACCATTACATGCTGTCGCATCACGTTCACTGGTCAACAACCACCCGGACAAAGATCCGACCGGACAGGTCAAGTTGATGCCGAGGCCAGCCCAGGGCCGGCCAGTTGATCAGCACCATCTACTTGATCAATCGCGGAAGCGTGAACCCACCGTGCGGTCATCTGACGCACGAAGACGTGCCTGGGTCAGGCCAACACCAGCCACCGAGCAGCCACGATCGCCGCGAACGGAGCCGTCACCGACCCCGCCACGCTTTCCGAGGGGTCGGGTTAGACGCACGCGGCGCCTCGACAGGGCTCGCAAGCCGCTCTGAGGGATGCCGCTAGCTGCTTCGCTCTCGACCTTAGAAGGCCCGGAAGTGCCGGGTAGGTCAGGCTGCCAGCGCATCCGGCCCCTGGCCCTGGGAATGGTTAGCCTTACAAACTGGGCTCCCGAGCACCGTTGTGCCGCGCTCGATCGCCATCCACGGCTCAGTTAGACGGCCCGGATGACCAGGACGTCCGTGGGCGGTCGTGTCGCGCTGCTGACGGGGGCCATGTCAGAGGTCGGTCTTAGAGTGTGGCTGTGGCGGAGTCGGGGCGGAAGCGCGAGGTGACGTTGACTGAATATGACGTCGCCGGATACGAGTTCCTCATGACTGGGACCGATGCGCTGATGCGGGCAATGGACCCGGTGTACAGGCGCATTCGGCGGGTGCCGTTGGACGATGTCTCGTCCGTGTCAGTGGATGTCGGTGAAGGCCGGACCGTACAGGTAGAACCGATTGACGCGTCGTCCTGGATCTCATTCGACGTCCGCGAGGCCATCGCGGGAGAACGACAACTGCTGCTGTCCGAGATGGCTTTTCTAGCGCAGAGGCAGCTCGCGACCATCATGAGAGGCTTTTACTCGCATGTCAACGAGGTAGCGGAGGCGGTCGGTAACACAGTCAGCGGCCCCATGTCATGGGACCTGATCATCGACGCACTCGAACGAGTCGACCTAGTGTTTGGTGATGGCGGGGAGCACGGCGGGATGATCGTCATGAACCCGGAGACCTACGCCAGACTCGTCCAGCAAGGACCTCCGACAGCTGCGCAGGAAGCCCGTCTAGACGACATTTTACAACGGAAGCGGGAGGAGTTTGATGCTCGACGGCGTCATCGATCAGTACCTCGCGACGGTCACTGAACGCGAGTTCGACGCTCCCCTGCTCGCGCTGCTGCAAGCCAACGGCTTCACCGACGTCCATCAGCTACACGGGGCGTTCGAGTTTGGCAAAGACTTCATCGCCAAACGCCGCGAGGACGGCGAACTGCGGCAGTACGCACTGCAGAGCAAGGCTGGTGACATCAACCTTGCCGAGTGGCGGACCATCCGGTACCAGGTCGATGAGATTCGCTCGGACGGTCTCGCGCATCCTCACTTCGACCGTAACCTGCCCCGGGCCGCGGTCCTTGTGACCACGGGGCGGTTGGTCGGCGGAGCGGCACTGCAAGCACAGGACTACAACACCCGCGTGCAGGGGCTCGGCGAGCCCGGGTTCGAGCTCTGGGACCGCGACACCCTACGTCCGATGCTCGCCGCCACGCCCGAGTGTGGGTTGGCTGCGGGCAGCCCCGGCGACCTGCTGGAGCTCCTCGGGCAGATCGACCAACAAAAGATCAACTATCAGGCCGTCGAGCGGTATACTCGACGGTGGACAACCAGGCCGCTACAACAGGTGGCGATCGAGTCCGCAGTTGTGGCCAACCGGCTGCGGGACAATCGGCGCACCGACCTCGCAGCAACCGTCGCTCTCGCAGCTCTACGTGCAGCCGTCTGCCAGCCAACGGCACCTCAATCCGCAGAACTGGCCGGCTCGGCCAAACTGCTGCACGCCGCCTACGCCACCCGCCTCCTCGACCGCTACGCAGACGCCGCCAGCAACCCTATGGACCTCCTGAAGGAAATAGCACCGGGCTTCATTCACCTCACCTATCCGGTGATCTGCCTGCGCCTGGCCGAGATCTGGGGGCTCCTGGGCATCTCACCGGACGTTGACGCCGCGACAGCCGCCCGGGCACGACAAACAGTGAGGACGCTGCTGACCCACCAGCCCGGAGCGGCGCATGCCGTATCCGACAACTGGGCGGCGAGCATGATCCCGGCCGTGCTTTCCCTACGCGTCGAGGATCCGGCGACTGTCGAGACCTACCTGCGTGCCGCAACTGGCTGGGTCGCCGACGCCTACGACACCGGCCTCGGCCTCGCCCCCGTCGGTGCCAGCCCGACTGAGGAGGCGACGCACTTCCTCGGGCCGGAACTCGAGCACATCGAAATCGCCACGCCCAGCACCTCGTATGCTGCGACGGTCCTGCTCGACCTGGCGGCGGCGGCGAACCTACCCGAGACCTACCTGTTCATCTTGAACGAACTCCTCGCCGCCGGTGCGAAGCCAACCCTCACCCTGGCCGACGAGACACGCGCACAGTGGGGCGTCGCCCGCGACGGGCTCGCACTCATCCCGGTCGTCAGATACACAGAGTCGTGGACCGGCAGTATCGGCCAAGCCGACCATCACCTCGCTGATGACACCCCCGGTATTGCGGCCTGGGACGCCATCGCCCTGTCAACACTGCCCCGCAACCGGCACCCCTGGTGGGCGCTTCAGCGCCTGATGACTCAAGACGGAGCAGCGCGCCACCAATCGTCCTGATCGATCAAACAGCGTCATCCAGGTCAGAGGATCGGAAGCTAGGTCCGACGAGGCGCGACCACTGCGATAATTACTGCCGCCACACCAGCCGCAACCAACGCCATCGTAACAAGCACTCTGCCCTTTTCTAGCGGCCCATCACTGTTGACAATTCCTACAATCTCTTGGATCGCGGTTCCCAAGAGAGCGCCGCCGATAATATTGAGGACCGCTTTCCAGGGAGGAGCGGCTGCGTGGCGGAGCCTGCTTGTCGCACGTCGCACATGGTCTGCGGAAACTGAGTCAAGACGGTCTCCTTTAGCAAGAGAGATCGACTCTTCGCCCAATTGGCGGAAATAGAGCGTCTGACACTCGGCCAAAGCCACGGCAGCAGGTTCCGAGAAGCCATCCATTTCAAAATCCTGCAATCTCCTTTCCAGCGCCTTGGTAACTCGGTTAAACTCTGCTCGATCGACGATCCGGCTCAGCTTGCTCGCGTCAATTCGCAGATACTCCCGCTGCTGCGCGAGCCGTCGCGAACCGCTACTACCCGCCATCGAAAGATCACACCGATCCGTGAGTCTTGGCGTTGCGGGAGCCAGGCGAGGCCATCGGAAGATCGGCTAGCAGTCGGAGTTGCGCTTCAAGGATGTACGAGGTGACACGGGATGCTGCAATCCTGGGGCCTGGATCAGTGATCCGCGGCCGCAGGAAGCGGATGCGCAAAGCGCCAGGACGAAGAATGTTTGTAACGGCTAACGCTAAGGAAACAAGCGAGACAGAAAAGAGAGCGAATTTCCAATATTGAGGACCGCCGCCGAGAAGAAATCCGGCGGTGAATAGCGTCGTTGATGCAGTCGCAAGCAGGCTTGCCACTGTGCCTATTCGTGCTCCCATTGCGCCTCGCTCGTCGTGCCACCGGCCCTACGGCTTCGAGGCCAGACTATGGGTCGCCTCCCATCTACGCAACAGCGCCGACACACAGGGTATCGTTCCGCGTCGCTTGAGCAGACGAAGAACGGATGTATTGGGTGTTGTCACTACCCACGGCGCCGGCGGGTTTGAGGAGACCATTGAGTTCCGCCCGCTGTCGTCGATGACCAAATCCGGCACCCACCCCTTGGGCCGGGAACGGCGAGGGCAGCATCGGGAAGCGGTGCAGGTGCATGTCAGCCGAGGCGGCGACGTCGGCGGGCAGGTCCCGTCGCGCTCTCGCTGTTGCCGAAGGTGTCCCTCTTGAAGTCCAGGTCAAAGTCGTCATGCACCCCGTTGTCGATCAGAGCGACGATGTGATGGACGGTCAGCTGATCTACTGGAGCGTCGAGACGGCGAGAACGTAGAGCAGCCATCCGACGATCGCCCTCTTCGCCGTGGCCGTGAAGGCCCCCCGCTGCCGCCCGCCCGGGCGTGACCGACAACCGGACAAGTTCACGGTGGGACGAATATCTGCTCGGCTACCGGCGGGCCGAGACAGCGTCGATAAGAGTCCGACTCAGGGTGCGGCCCACCTCGGCAGCCCCCGGACCGAGCGCCGCTAGGGTCACGAGCTCGTCAGGTGGCACCTGGATCGGGTCGTTCGGCAGCATCAGGCTGGTGGCCTGCTGACGGGGCTGCCCGCTGACCCGGCCGACCGACATCAGCCCCTCGGTACTGACGCCGACACCGATGGCCACCTGGTCGCCGTCGAGAACCCCTAGACCGCCGACGAGACGCAGCAGTCCGGCGATCTGATCAGGCAGGGCGTCCGGGTCGAGAATGGCACCCATCCCGTCGCCCGGGAGTGACGCCCACGCCGAGGTCTGCCCGTCGGCGGCCGTGCGTATGCCGAGCAGCTGCGGCGCGCGGACCTCGTTCCATCGGCTGTTCCTATCGGGAACGGTGACGACCACGGCGCCGCCCTGGCGAGTGGAGGTTAGTGGGTCGGCCGCGTCGACCTGACCGCTGGCGCGCAGTCGCGTCGGCAGGAGCTGTTCCAGCTCGGCCATCACCCGAGCTGGCCGGTTCGTCCCGGTGGCCGGAAGAACATGAACCTCGACGGCCGGCGGAAGGCTCGACGTGTTGCCACGCCGAGCCTCGAAGTCTGAGCGCCACCTCACCGTCATCGGGTGCGGCAGCGGCATGAAGGCCAGCGGATCCCCAGCGCTCTCCAGCTCTCTCAGCTTCGTCGCGACCTTCGTCTGCAGTTCGGCAGTCGTGGCGAACGACTCGTAGAACACGCCCGTGCCGTAGTCACCGATGAAGCGAACGAACTCCTCCTGGGCGGGCTCCAACGTCACGCCTAGCTTCCGGTACACCAACCGAGGCATCCCGGCGGCCTTCGCTGCAATCCACTCGTCATGGGTCGGTGACTGCCCGGTGTCGGGCAACGGGTCGCCATAGCGGGGCCCCAGGATCAGCACGTACACCTCGGCCGAGGCGACACCCTTCAGACACGCCTCACGGCTGGGTGACGTCTGGGCGGTGAAGTCCTCGAAGCGCACCGGCGTGTGCCCGAGCGCCGAGATCAAGCCCGGAAGTGCGTCGCGCTCCTCTTCGAGCTCCCGACGAACACTGCTGATGAAGACCCTCATGTACCCATTCTCCCCTGCGCCCGCCGTCCCTCGGGGGACGGCACCGCTGCACACGACAGCTCGATGGTCGATGGTCGATGGTCGATGCGATTGCGGCTGTACGTTTTGGCCTGCCAGCCAGCCTGACCTACAACATCGACGAACTCAGCTTGACCGTCCGGCGCTTGAAGGGGACCGGGCCACCTTCCAGGTGATACAGCGCCAGGGTGTTGAGGTCGTGACGCTCGAGGGATCCGGTTGCCTCGACGACACCGTTGTTCGCGTCGGAGGTGAGGGTGATGATCATTTCGGCGTCGGCGGAGACGACGAGGCCAGGGCTGCGGGTAGCGAAGATGTACTGCCGGCTGCCTCGCAGGTCGCGAAGCTTCGCCACGAGGTATTCCTCGATCCACGGTGCGTGAAGGGCGTCCTCGGGCTGGTCGATGATCAGGGGGTCATTGCCGTCGGCGAGGGCGATGATGAGGATGGCGGTGCACTTCTGGCCGTGCGCGAGCCGCTCGATCGCCACATACCCGTCGTTGGCGTGTTTGCGGAACTCGACGGAGAGGCCGTCGTGCAGGTCGAGGGTCTGCATCCGCAGGAAATCCTCGATGGCGCCCTTCTCCCGCACGTGCTCGAACAGGGTCTCGACGTGCTTGCGCTCGGCACCGGTGGCGTCACACACGCCGTCGACGTCATCAGCGAGGAACGAGCGGACCAGCTTGACCGGGGTCGACTCTTCGCAGATCAACTGGAGGAACGGAGCCCGCAGCCGCGATCCTTTGGCGATGGCCGTCAGCTCGGTCAGGTAGGCCGAGTCGTCATTCTCGGACAGCATCTTGATCCGGACGATGCCACCCATGAGCTTGTTGAGCGCCTTGATCCGGTCCTCACGCCGCCGGCGCCGCGCCTTGCGCGCCTCGATAAGCTCGGCGATCAACTCTTCCCGGTAGGACGTGGCCGTGGCCAGGTTCGGCACGAGTTCGTCGTCGAGCTGGGTCTGCTGCGCGTCGAGTTTCGCCTTCTCCGTTTGGAGTTCCACCAGGCGGGTGCGCAGGGCTGCGAGACCCTTGTTATCGACATCGATGCGGTTGACCGCTTCGGCGAGTTCGTGGTCGAACTGCCGGTACCGGTCGTGCCACTCCTGTCGGATGTCGACGAGTTCCTTGTTCACCACCAGCAGGACCTGCGCCAGCTGCGCGTTCGCCGTCTCGATCGCCTCGCGCACCTGTGTATATGCCGTCTGCGCTCGCTGGTAGAGGTCCTGGTTGTCGGCGATGGCGGGCGCGACCTGGAACTTCTCTCCGCTGTCTGTTCGGGCGGTGACCTTCAGTTCGGGGATGCCGACCACGGGCTCGAAGAGGGCCTTCTCCGCACTCCACTTCGCCTGCATCTTGATGGTCTCGCCGTCGAACAAGCCGGATAGCTCTTCCAGGCGCTTCTCGACCTCCGGAAGGGTCTCCAGCCTGGCGCGTGCCTGCGCGATCCTCGTTTCGAGCGATCCGATGAGTTGACCGTTGTCGTTGAGCTGGCTGACCGCGTCCGTTTCGCGGATCTCGAACTCGCTGAGGTCGAGGGCGGCGTCGATGAGCGCCATCCGGCCGACTGGAGTCCGGGCGTACTCGATCACCTCGCCCTGCGAGAAGCCGGTGATCGCGATCCGGCCGGACAGGCCCGTCAGATGCTCGGCGTCGCCAATGAACTCTGGCTGGGTAGAGCCGTCCTCGAAGTACGCACGGCGTACGAGGCACCGCGCGTGGCCGCGGGTGAGCACGACCTCAACGGTTGAGCCCGAGGTGAGCGCGTACTTCAGTCGGGACTCGACCTCCTTGCGGACCTGGGGAAAGTCGTCGGCATCGGTCTGCTGGTCGAGAGTGAACCGGACCAGCTCGATGAGCAGCGATTTGCCCGCTCCGGTGCCGCCAAGCAGGCAGTTGAGATCGCACGAGAACTCGAATTGCTGACCGTCGAGGAACCCACCGGTCACGGTCACAGACTCGATCACCGTGTGCTCCGACGCCATGGGTTCTTCGAGGCGGACACGCAGAGCCGGATCCGCCAGCGCATGCCGCAGGCCACACAAGTCCGGCCGCGAGGCCTTGATCCAGGTCCGGCGGTGGCCGATGCCACGCAGAACGTGGGTGCTGGCACCGGGTGCGGTGGTGTCGGAACTGCGGACGACCGCGAGCTCTCGCCGGCCGTCGAGCCGCGTCTTGATCCGCTCGACCTCGGTGAGGTCGACGATCTCGACCGCGCCGATGGCGTCGTCGAGCAGCGTCTGGTTGATGCGGTCGGCTACGGCGAGGCGGAGCAGGCCCTTTTCCCGCTCGGCGTGCGCCGGGATTGCCAAGCCGCCCCGGGCGGTGATGACCTTCGCGGTGTCGGTGAAGCCCTTGTCCAGGGCTTTGTGCAGGTCGCCGTGGTCGGTGCGGGGCACCCCGAGTTCAACAAGCACGTCCTCGATGTGCTGGGCCGGGGTGCCCTCTTCCCAGATGGCGAGGAGATGCCCTTCGGCCGTGCTGAGCTCCAGGCCGGGCAGCACCACGAGCGTCGTGTCGCGGGCGGCCTCAGCCATCCTGTCGCACCAACCGGCGGTGTTGTGGTCGGTGACGGCGATCGCGTGCAACCCGGCATCGATCGCCGCGTCGACGATCTGACGGGGCTCGCTCGCGCCGTAGGTGTGCGAATCGACATCGCGCGAGGCAGGGGTGTGCACGTGAAGGTCCACGGCCCAGAACCGTGCGGGTCCGCGCTGCGTGCCCGCCGGCGATGCCGCCCGACTACTCCCTGTTGAAGCCATTGCTGACGTCAAAGCACTCGCTCCGTGTGATCGTTCGCCGATGATCTGAGCACCCGGCTCGACACTGTAACGCTCAGTGAGCCCATGAAGAGGAGCGACACTCGCCCATACGTACGAAGAGAGTGCCACCGGACGAAGCCGCACCAGACCGTCCGCCACGGTCAGCCGTCCGACCCGCCGAGGAGTTCCGACTTAGCGGAGTAGTTGGCTTCGTCCAAGGACAAGGCCACCTACCCGGACGTTCCGTTAGCGCAGCGCGCTGTCGGGGCACGTCGCCCGGCCGCCACGGATGCGCTCGGCTGCCTCGACGTTCTTGAGGAGGTGTTCCGTGAGTAGGTCGCTGTAGACGGTCGCCATCTTCGTTGACGATGCGCCTGTCGATCAGGCGCACGAGTGCCACTGCCCAGCTGGTGGCATGCGAGAGCGGCGGTGCCGCTACGTACACGTTCCAGTGCCGCCGCGTCGCCACGATCAGGGCCGTTCACGCCTGTCAGGAGGCCCAAAGGCCGCCTCGTGTTCCCGCGGTTGACCGCTCGTCACAGCACAGCGGCAAGGCGGTCCAAAATCGGAACGCAGCGATCACCGGACACGAGGCGCGGCTCGGCCATCGCGAATGGAGCGTCGTCGCGCACGATCTTCAGAGTGCTGACGTAGCGCGAGTCGGCCGACAGGAAGATGTCCGCATCGACCAGGTAGGAGCTGTGTTGTTCATCGGCCGGGTTACCGCCTGAGATCTTCTGCGTGGTCTGGATGTGGCGAACAGCCCATCGGATCCAGTTTCTTGGTACAGCCTCAGCAGACGCGTCGTAGAGCCAGAACCGGGTGAAGTCCGCGCGGCTACTGCCGAGGCGGCGCAGGTCGACGTAGGCACCGACCCAGTCCGCGAAGGTCGTGTCTTGCCGGGTCACGACGGCGCGGCCGGGGACCACCACGAGCTGATGCCAGTACAGGTCCCTGAGCTCGGCCCGCCACGCGTCCACCTCGTCGCCCTCGATCCATCCAGCGCGGTAGTGATCCGGCGTTTCGGGCGCAAGGCGGGCCTTGATAGCTGTCAATGGACGAAAACTAAACCGCGTTTCTAGCACATCGTGGCGCTGGCGACGCTGCTGCCGCACGATGTGTGGGGCGATGGGCGGCTGAGCCTGCTGCCAGAGATGAAGTCGCTCTGACGTTTCTCGCGCCTGCCGCCAGATGGTTCTGGTCCAAAACGTGTTGAGCGAGGCGACGGTGGCGGTGTCCGGCATCGCACGCAGCCATGCTGGCCGCGCTCTCCGAATTTCGGCCACAACCTCGGCCGACTCAGACATGGCTTCGGTCGGCAGGCGCCGCCGGGAACCTGTAATGAGCGCTTCGATGATGCGCTGCCTGGGCGCGGGCACCGGAAGGTCCATCACCTCGACGAGTGTGCTCGGGGTGACGAGAACCTCCAGTCCGCGCGACTGCATGAAGTCCCGGAACGGGCGGGAGGTGCCCTCATCTCCGAGAGATGACCAGATGTTGGTGTCGAGTAGGACCCGCACGACGTATCTACATACCCACCGCATGAGGGTTGTGTCAACGCAGATTGGCTGCGAATAACAGCGGTTGGGCTGCAGTGCGCGGGGGATACTCGGCTGGTCTCGTGCTGTGACCGGCTCCTCGCATGCGCGTCTTGCCGGATGTGGCTCAACAGCGGCACGAGCCGATCGACGCGGTGAAATGCGTAGCGCTGGCGATCGGGCCAACCAGGCCCGCGGCCGCGAGCCGGGCCCGCAGCGTACCCAAGCTGATGCCATCGGCCACACGCCTGCCAATTCGCCCCTCACCGCCACTAAAAGTCCGCTAAAACGTGCGTATGTCCACTTCGTCTGCCGCCAAGCGCGCCGAGTAATACCCGTGGGCGGCACCGCCCACAACGCCGGCGGCCAGTCCGCAGACCGCTCCAACCCAGCCGTTCAGCCCATCTCCGCCCGAGAGCCACGCGACCAGCGGGAACACCAGGCCGAGAGGCCACAACAGGAAGACCATCAACAGCAGCAGCGGCGGCATGAGGAATGCGGTCTTGGCGAGCCCATCGAAGGCGAACCCGATGACGATCGCTCCCACCTCGGTCTTGACCAGAGCCCCGATGGCAGTGACTCCAAGGGCGACGAACAAGCCCGAGACCAGTTCTTGGGAGAGGTTTGGCCAGCGTTCCTGAAAGCGCTCGGCAACCGGGTGGATGAGGATGAGCGCAAACGGCGCGAAGAGGATCGCCAGGGTCGTTATCCATACGGCCGCCGCACCCAGGGACCAAAGGATGCGGCCCAGGGCATCGACGAGTCCTCGAAGGACACCCCGCTGGTGTGCGAAGGCGACGACTAGGACTCCCACGACCAAGGGATAAGCAAAGATCAACTTAAAGGGCCAACCGTTGGGCCCGGTAGAACCGCCGACCGTCCAACCGGCCGCGGCCACCCCTCCGACTGCCGCTCCGAGCGCGCCACACCCAAGGTGCGTCAGACGAGCCCGATCAAAATCCATTGCCTCGGGTGGAAGCGACGGCGGCCTGGAGAAGCCCGTTGTCGTGATCGCCCGCGGCCGGCCGCAGGCTCAGGTGGCCTGCCATATGCACTCCACGGAGAGTTCGACACTGCCACCCTGGCATGAGCAGGCCCATAAGTCACTGCCCGGAAGGGCAGAACAACTTGGCCGCTGCCTGCGAGTCAGTGGGTGATCTGGGTCGGGCGATCCCGCTGTGCGAGGCGGCTCTCGCCAACTGCGAGCGGGTGTTGGGCCCAGAGCATCCCACAAGCGGGATCGTCCGCCGGAACCTGGAGACCGCTCGCAACGGCTAGTACTCCCCGATGCGGGCACGACCAGGCGGCACGGGCTCGAAGCCGAGGTCCGGCCATTACCGTCCTCGGTCAAAGCCGTGTACTTCGAGGGTGCGAGTTAGCTGGTGGAGAACGAAGGGCGATGGAAGCCGTTCCTGCTCGAGGCGCAGGTAGGTGCCGTGCTCCGTAGTGAGTCCCGTCAGGGCTGCGGTTTCGATGTCGGTGAGGTTGGATTCCGGCGGGTCGGCTCTAGTCTCGTCTTCGATGGCGAGGGCTTGGTGTTCTCCGAGCGTGGCCGGGTCCATGAGGATGGACATCAGGTGTGGCAGCTGGGCACGCGCCCGTGACAATAGGGTCATCCCAGCTCGGTCGAGGTCTCCCCAGTAGAGATGACGGGCACCTTGCAGCCAGTCGATCTCGTTGAGGACGCTGAGATGGTTGCCGAGCGAGTGGATGACCACGGTCCGTGGTTGATCGGGGACGAGGTAGGCGGACTCCTTGTTCTCGACGATCATGACTTTCTCAGGGCGGAGGGGTAGCGCGTTGACCTCCGGCAGTGGGGCGCGGAGGTGCCGTAAGCCGCCCACCAGCGCGCGGTCGGCGGGGTCGGCCAGGATTACATCGACATGCACGGGCAGGGCCTTGAGGCCGAGCGGATCCAGGTCGTGTTGCTCCAGTTCCTCGTGCGGTTGATCAGCGCCGTCTGGTGGAGGGGTGATGTTGAGGCAGGCCAGGACGAGCCGGCGGTTGCGGGCCAGCCACTTGCTGTGCATACCCAGGACGGGGACCTGCCGGATGGTCAGTCCGGACCTTGGGTGGTCGGTGAACCATACGGCGGACCTGAGCAGAATCTCGAAGTCGGCGTCGTCCAGGTCGACGATTTGCTGCAGGTGGAGACGTAGCCGCTCGGTGGCCACGCCGCCGGGCAGGGCGTTGAGACGCTTCCACCGGGTCTTCGCCCGCAACCAGTGGTCGACGAGGCCATGATCGAGGGCCACAAGGTCGTCGATCGTGGGGAGGTCCAGGTGGGTGAATACTTCCTGGGTGCCTACGACGGTGTGGCGGGTGACGGTGCGTAGCCGGGCGACGGGCTGTGCCTCCGACCAGGTCCGCCATGCGCGTAGCCATTGGCCGACTGCGTCGTAATCACGGGCGATCGCATCCGCTGACGGTGCGGCGAGGGGGAACGAGAAATTTGCGTCGTCGTCGTGCAGCAGCCAGTCGCGCCAGTTCTCGCGGTACCGGACGCGGACTTGGTCGAGTATCAGATCCGGGTTTCGCATCACGTCTGCTCCTGCTCGATGCGCAGTGCCTCCTGCATGGTCATGGGGTAGATGCGCACTCGTGTGGGGTCATCAACGTCGATGTTGATGTAGGCGACGGATTCCACGTAGTCCTCGAAGGCGGTCGCCTTCTCGCGGGGCGCGCCGACGATCAGTTGGAAGCCGAGGGCTTGCAGCGCGGATAGGGCTCGGCCGGTGTAGTCGCTGTCGGCTTTGACGAACCCTTCGTCGAGGATGACCGAGGCGTAGGTGGGTGGGCCGTCGTGGCCTTCGCCGAGGCGGAACCGAAGGGCGGCGCCGAGGATGAACGCGATCAGCTCCTGTCCTTCGCCGCCGCTCATGCCGGAGACGCCGTCGTGGACGACCTTGACTCCGTCGGGGCGGGTTTCAATGGCTTGGAACTCGACGTGCTCGCGGGCGTCGAAGACTCGCCGCCGCCAGGCTTCTCCGGCTCTTGATGGGTCATCGAGTTTGGCCAGGTGTTTGCGTAGGCGGGTGAAGGACTTCTCTACCTGGTCGGCCTCGCGTTGTGCGTCCATTCCGACCGTGTTGCTGGTGTAGCGGGTGATGATCTGGCGGAAGTCCTTCAGGTCGCTGCTTGGTCGCTCGATCGGCTCTATGCTCAACGTGGCGTTCGCGCGGAACCGCACGTGGCGCAGCACGTCGTTGATGGGGTTCAGCCCGCGCTTGATGGTCCGCGCGTCGTCGTCGATCTGCACGAGCAGGCCGCGTAGCTGCCGGTTCATGTCGTCGTCGACCTTTGCCAGCCACGCGTGCTTGGCCCGCGGCAGGTCGTCGGTGACAAGTTGCTCGTAGATCGCCAACACTGACGGCAGAGCCTCGATGGTGCCATCAACTTCGCGCTCGGTGCGATCATCCAGATTCCGGTAGGCGGCGATATGGCCCACCACGGCGGTTTCGAGTTTTTCCCGGTCGTCCTTGTGTCGGTCGATCTGCTTGCGGAGATCGTCCATCGCTGCAGCCAGGCTCGCGGTGACTCCTGTGGCATCGGTCGGCGCGGCGAAGGGAGTGGCGGCGAGCGCGGCACGCTCATCAGCGCTCAGTGGTCGCTCGGCATCGACGAGGTCCTTGGCGTCGTCCACGGCCGAGACCAGGTCGCCCCATTGCATGTTCAGCGCCTCTTGCTCCTCGTGAAGCCTTTGCACCTCGCGGCTGGCGGTGACCGCCGCCTCGCGCTGCTTCTGCAATAGCTTCGTCAGGTGCGTGACCTCGGGTGAGTTGGCCTGCGCGAGCTGGGCTTCGAGTTCTTGTATCCGCTGTTGGGCGCCTGACGAGTCGATCCGGTCCCAGGTCAGCTCGGCGCGGATCGCCTGCAGTTCTTCCAATCGCGCGCGAGTCGTATTGCGCTGTGTGTCGGCCTCGTCCGCCGCCACGGCGGCGGCCCGTAGTTCTCGCCGGGTCGACTCGAGCTCGTCGCTCAGTTCCTGCAGCAGCCGGCGGGTGTCCCAACCGAGCCAGGGGTAGCGCAGGCGGCGGTCGTCCTTGGTGAACCGCTGCCGGGAGCCGGTACGCATACCGGCCGGGGTGATCGATCCGCGCGCCCATCCGGGGTGACGGTTGTCCAGCTCCGCGTCGGTCTCCACGCAGTGGTAGTTCACGGTCTCGTTCAGTTCAGTCGCAAGCCAGCCATGGAACGGGTGCTCGGCGATGTCGAGCAGCGCGGGAACGCTGCCGTCCATCGGGGCGGGGCTTGGTGTCCCGGAAAGGGCAGGGGCGAGGGTGACCGACCCGCGCATGTCGTGGTCGTGCACATACCGGCGTACGCGCGCGAAATCAACGCTGTCGACGAGGAGGGTGCTCGACAACGGCAGCACGAGGCCGACGACTGCCTTCTCCCACCGACGGTGTTCGGGTTTGAGCTGTAGCAGCTCGCCGGCGTAGCGAAGCCGGTTGGTGTCGATGCCGAGGTCGGAGGCGATCCGGTTGCGGCGCGTGTCGGCTTCTTCAGGGATGAGGCTGCGTCGTGCCTTCAGCCCGGTGATCTCCCGCTCTTGGGTTGCGGCGTCCTGGCGGAGCTGCCATAGCCGGCCAGCAGCCTTGCTGGCTTTCTCGACGGCGCGTTGCCCCGCCTTCTCCTCCTGCGCGGCGAGGTCGTCGAGGCTAGCGTGCGTGAGAGTCACATCGCCCGCGGAGGAGGGCAGGGACATCTTGAACACGGACAGGCGGTTGCCGAACCGAAGCCGCTCTGCCTCCACCCGCTCCAGGGTTTCCCTAATATGTTCGAGCTGCAGTTTGACCAGTTCCGACCGGTCACCGCCGGCCGCGACGAGCTGAGCGATCGTGTCCTTCTCGCGCTGGTCGGCGGCGTCGGCAGCCTTGACGGCGCCGGCGTGCTTCTCGTCTATCTCCGCCTTGGCGAGGCGGTTGTCGTCGATGGTGTTCTCGGCCCATCCGGTGATCTTCTCCGCATGCCAGACGTGAAGCCGTGTGGGGGCATCGCCGTCACCCCTGAGCAGCCTGGCCTTCGCTACGTAGTCAGCGCCGGCGGCGAGGTACTTCTCGGCGATCACCGGAAGCGGGGACAGTGCGTCGGTGCGGCGCCGTGCTGTTTCGAACTCCTCGTACAGTCGAGATGCCTCTCGGTAAGCCTGTAGGGCGACGTCCCAGCGGGTCAGCGCGAGCGGCTCGGTGAGGACGAACTCTTTGAACAGGGCGTTGATGGAGAAGATGCCCTTGGATGCTTGGGCTCGTCGCAGTAGCTGCATGGCCAGGCGTTGCGAGTCGTCGGTGGCTCCCATCCCCATGACTGTGCGCATTTTCGCGTGCACACGCGCTTGCGAGGAGTCCACGACGTCGCCTCGGCTCTGGTCGATGAGACGTTCCAGGGAGGTTTTCGACAGCGGGGAGGCGCCCTGGCGGATGGCGGTGATGCCGCGGAGCTGTGTCAGGTCGAAGTGGTCGTTGATGAAGCCGTAGACGGTGGCGCCGTTGATCGCTTCTGGTCCGTCGGCGTCCGAGCCGACCCACGCCAGGCGAAACGATGTAACCCGTCGCCCGTCGCGGGTCTCCCAGGTGATCGCCGCACCGCAGGGGAATCCTGGCCCGCCGGGCGGTCGCAGATAGTTGGTCGTCGCGGAGCGCCGGTTGTCGTCCCGCCTCTGGTCGGTGTGACCGCGCGCGTAGGAATAGACGGTCCGTTCCCGCTTCTTGCCGCGGTCGTCGCGAGCGGCCTGGTTGAACTCCTGGGGATTCGGCAGGATCACCGAGGCTACGGCGTCCAGCAGGGTGGATTTGCCGCGCCCGGACGGGCCGACGATCGCGGTGCCCGAGCGTGCCACGGTCATGGTCTGCAGCCCGGAATATGCGCCCCAGTTGAGAATCTGCACCTTGCTGATGCGAAACTGCCCCGCGTCTTGCCCGTCGGTGACAACCACTGAGGCGACGTCTTCCTCAATCGGTTCCGCCGCTGCGTGGAGCGTCGTCATGCGAGGTCCTCGCCTGTCTCGTTGTTCTCGGACTCGTGAGTCCCACCCGCTGCCCTTGCCGCTTGGAGGAAATACCGTTCCATGCGCATCATCTCGTCCGCGCCGATCAACGGCACGATCGCCGGCGAGACGGTGAACAGGTAGTCCGCGTCCGGGTCTGACGTCAGCAGCTTCAACTCAGCCACCGCGCGGATGGCGGCATCCACGCGGCGCTCGAACTTGGCCTCGTCACCGTCGCCGTCTTCGCGGAACGGGCGCAGGAATTCGGCTACCTGAGCCGTGGTGATCACGACCGGGTCGTCGGTTGCGTCGGTGTATGCGTGTTCCTTGCGCAGATGTATGAGCAGCAGAGACGCGTCACGGTGCAGCGGTTTGTCGCGGCGCAGCATCTTCGGAGCGTCCTCGGCCGGGTCCTGCCGCTTGAATGCCACCTCATAGTCCTTGTCGACGATGAGGAGCAGGTACATGTCGGCGAGACGCTCACGGAGCTCGTTCTCGTACGCCAGCAGCGCCTCCCACGCGGCCCGGTTGCGCGAGCGGGTGATGAATCTGTTGGTTAGCAGGGTCGCCAGGGCCCGTCGCGCTGGGGCTGGCAGGCGTGACCCGTCTGGGCTGGCCGGATCGTCGCCGTCGAAGCCGTAGTTGTCCAGGTCGTCGCTGGATGTTGAGTCGTCATCGAGGACGTTGACGCGATCGCTCACGGCATCTCCTTCGTGGGCACGGGGGCATCGAAGACGAGGTGAGGCAGCACGGCCATCAGGGTGGTGGCCCGGTCTCCGGACAGCCGTACCGTCTCGACGAGGTTCGTATCGACCTGTCCGTGCATGACTGCAAGATCCAGCAGGCTCACCAGGGTGCCCAAGCGCTGGAACTCTTCCGCGGTGGCGTCGAAGACCTCGGCGCCGGTCACCACTGGCCGGCCGACGAGCAACGTGTTGATGGTTCGTCCCACGGCACGCGGGCTGGTTCCTGCCGCCAATCGAAGGGCAGCCCGGTCCTCCGTGGGAAGAGTCCTACGCTGTTCGGTGACCTCGACGACGACCTCCTGCGGGCCGTGGTCGCGCCAAAGCTGGGTCTGTGAGATGTCGATGACGGCGTGTGGACCCACGCCGAGCACGTCCTGCGGTACATACCGCTGCCCCCGTTCGGCGTGCACCCAAGCGGCGCCGGCGTGCAAGGCGCGATCAGCGAGGCTGAGCAGCCGCTGGTGGCGACCGTGAGCGACACGCGTGAGGAAGCGGCGCAGCGACGCAGACCAGCGCACGTAGCTGTTCTGCACGTCGAGTTCCGCAGCGAGCAGAGTCGAGAGCATGCCGTCGAGTTCTTCACGCTGCGCGGCAGTTACATGTTCGCGCGCGAATCCCTGCGCGAGGATCTGGTCGATGTCGGCGCGGAGCTGCTCGGTTTGCCGGGACGACAGCAGCCGGGAAAACCCGAGGTATGCCGTGCCCTGACTCGTCTTCGACAACAGATCGTTCTCGCGAAGGTAGTCCTCCACGAGGTCCGCCTTGCGCGGTCCCTGGACCATTGCCCGTCGCGCCACCTCTTGGTGACGGTCTTCCACCATGGTGCGCAACTGCCGAAAGTCGGCTGGCAGAGACCGCGTCATGGCAAGAATCTCGAGCAGTTGCTGCTTCATCTCCTCCACCGTCGCCAGCCGCACCCGACCGGAGGCGATGTCCTCGCGTCTCTTACGCAGCTCGGCGATCTGCTGGTCAATGCGCCGCACTTGAACGCCCCGGTCCGGGTTGGTCATGTCGGCTAGGAGCCGTACCGCGTTTGAGATGGAGCCAAGGCGGGCGCCGCTGACGGTCGTCTCACCTTCAACGAGCTCGCGGACAAACCGCAGCGCTCGCAGGGAGTAGGGCGACAGGCGGTACCTCAGACGTCCGTTGAGCGTCTCCGTCTCCAGCCAGCGCTTCTCGATCCAGTCTCGGCAGTGATCGGCCGGCGTGACAGTGCCCTGCCACTCGGGGATCTTCTCGCGCGCCTCGGATACTCGTTCGTGGAACCACTCAGCGGAAACCGACCCGTCAACCTGTTCGAGATGCTCGGCGAACAGGGGCAGCACCCAATCTCTGGAGTACGCCTTGAGCAACGTCAGGGTCGGGTTCAAGTCCAGTGCCGCCCTGATCCGTTCGCCTGTGATCTTCATAGCCGCCAATCACGTCGCAATGCATGCCCGCACTGCCGAGTGTGCCGCACCCTACTGACAGAAATAGCGTCCGACGCGGTCGATCAAACGCCAGCAGCGGGCATCCGCGGCCCACCCCGGCCGGGTCGCCACCGCAGACAACAGCGGGCTTAGAGCACTGACGCTGGGAGTCCGGCGTGCTGTTCAGGCAGGCCATCAGTTGTGCATCGGCCGCGATTGGCTCTCATCGAGTATCGGCAACGAGCGGCCACGCGCTACGGCCGCGACCCGGACTTTGCCAGAACGATCCGTCGAAAACCTTCCGGCGTCGAGCCAAGTCGTACAACCGTTCTAAGATTGGTTCGCGGTGATCGATGATCGGCTTACGCCATCGCGCCGGCTGCCTCAACTTGGCTCTCTCGACATCAACCAAATGGCGTGGCCCCCGACCGTCATCGGCGTTAGCCACGTTTCACCTCATTCCATTCTTACTCGACGGATGCCGAATATTTCGGGTTGAAGCCCTCAGTCGCTCCCTGCGGTTTCGCGACGATGAGCCCTGACCAGAGCAAGGGAGAGATCATGAACAGCCAGGGCGTCGTCGTGAAGCGGTGCCGGTGTGTCGACCCGGAGACGGGCCGGCGGCGCGGCGCGTCCTGTCCGCAGCTGACGCAGCGCGCTCACGGCAGCTGGTACTTCCACTGCTCAATCCGCAACCTACTCGGGCAGACCGAGCGGATCCGCCGGGGTGGCTATGCGTCGGAGGCGGCGGCGCGCACGGCGCGCGACGAGTTGCTGGCATTGTCCCGGGAGGAGCAGGCCGGCCGGTCCTGGACGGTCACCCGCTGGTTGCGGTACTGGCTGTCGACAGGACCCGGATCCGGCCGACAACGCGAACGCACTACACCCACGACGTCGAGCGGTTCCTGATCCCGCACATCGGCCAGCTGATCCTCGGTGACCTGAGTTCACGGCAGGTCGCCGCAGCGTTCGGGCAAATCGCGGCCACCCGCAATCGGTCCGGGCAACTGCAGACCCCGTGCACCTTGCAGCACATCCACACGACGCTGCGGGCGGCGCTGACCGGCGCCGTGCGCGAGGGCCTGCTCGTCAGCAATCCGGCTCGGCACCTGGAGCTACCTGCGCGTCCCCGTCCCCAGGCCCATGTGTGGACCGAGGCTCGCGTCGCCGAGTGGAGGGCCACCGGTGAGCGGCCCACCGTCGCGGTGTGGACACCCACACAGCTGGCCGCCTTCTTGGATTACGTCCGCGACGACGGCTTGTTCGCCCTGTGGTGGCTGATCGCCTTGCGGGGTCTGCGCCGCGGTGAGGCCGCCGGCCTGCGGTGGAGCGAGGTCGACCTGCACTCGGGTCAGTTGTCGGTGGTGCGGCAGCGCACCACCGCCGGCTACGACGTTCACGAGGGGCCGCCTAAGTCCGCGACCAGCCGCCGCAGCGTGGCCTTGGACCAGCACACGGTGCGGGTGTTGCGTCAGCACCGCGAGCGGCAAATCCAACAGCGTGACCTGCGGGCCACGGCCGGGAAAAGGTGGCATGACAGCGGTTACGTGTTCACCGGCCCCGACGGGATGCCGATCCACCCGGGCTACTTCACCCAGCGGCTGCGGCTGCTGGTTGACCGGGCTGGGCTGCCGCCGATCCGGTTGCACGACCTGCGCCACGGCGCGGCGACCCTGGCGCGGGAAGCCGGGGCCGACCTCAAAGCGGTGCAGGACCAGCTCGGGCACGCCACCATCCAACTGACCGCCGACATCTACACCAGCATCCTGCCCGAGTCTCAGCGCGAGGCCGCGGAAGCCACCGCGCGTCTGGTCCTTGACGCTGCCAAACCTGGCGAGGAGATCCGGCGTCAGCTCAGCCACCACCCGAAGCCACCGCAGGAACACCCCGCCGAGGCGCGTTCGGTGGCGGCACCTGCCCGTCGACCTCGGTGGAAGCCGTCCTCGGCCACAGGAGGCACCAAGCTTTTGTCCTCGGCAGGCAGGCGGCGGCCCGGACGGCCGCAGAAGTCCCGCTGACTCGTGTATCGGTGCAATTCCGGGCGGCATGGCGACAGGCGGGCACGGCCGTCGCCTGCCGCCCGGGATCCGTCGACGGTCGTCGCGGCATAACGTACGGCGATCGCGCTGAACGTCGGCTGGCAGATGTCTCCGACCGCCGGTCAGCGCGGTCACAATCCGAGGCTGGTTGGTCGCCTGCTGTAGATTGCACTGTCGTGCTTCTCGTGGCAGCGAATCCGGGGCCCGCCGCGCAGCCCACGTTCTGGGAGAACGTCGTCTGCTTCCTGTTCTTCTCGTCAGTCGGCTTGCTGTACGTCTGCTACTACTTCGGCTTCAGGATCAACGCCAAGTGCCTTGTCCTGACCAAGAGCACCAGGAAGCCGTGCGCGAGGGACGGCAAGGTCCTCGTTGGCTGCCGGCAACACAAGCGGCAGAAGACGGTGGCGTGGATTCGTCACATGGGTGCGGCGAGCTGGCTGGATCCGTGGTTCTACCGGCTGCACATCGTGCCGCCGTCCTTCGCGTCCCTGCCGACGTCCCCGGCGCCCGTTGTTCACCAGGTCACGTCGCCGGCGGCGGTCGAGACGCCTGGCAGGCGCATGACGGTCGAAGCCCGGATCGCGTTGTGGGCGTTGGCCTTCAGCGTCCTGCAGGCGTTCACGGCCCTCGTCGCCCTCGCGGTCGACGTCGCGGCTGGCACGTAGAGGTTGCCTCGTGGCACCTTCTTCACGGTGGCGCTCTGTTCGTCTGCGCAGTGAGCGGTCGGATCGGTGTGGCCAGCCAGACGTGCGTCGGCGGCAGGGTCATTCGGGAGTTCACACCGTCGCCGCTCGTCCCGCTAACGACCGATTGAACGGCGCGTCGTTATCGATCATCATCGTGCTCGACGAGCAGGGCGTGGTGAGCTGCGGACCTTCGGGAAGGGTGGCTTTGACGGCTCGTCGTAGCATCGGCGCATGCCGACGAAGGACCAGCAGGTCAAGCACGTGGTCGAGGGGATGGCGCTGGGTGTGCTCGCGCAGGGCGTGGAAGCGCTGTCCAGCGCCAAACTGAATCTGGAGCTCGCGTTCAACCACGCCTGGCGCGGGTGGGCACCGGCGACACGCTTCCCGAGTATCGCTGGCTCCCGGATCGATCCGGGGAATCTGTTCTGGATCGGCCTGAACAAGTCCGAAGGGCGCCAGGGCACCCGTGCGGCGTGGCGTAGCGGGCGGTGGTGGGAGCCGTATGTCACCTACGAGGCCTGGACCGTTGACAAGTGTCTTGAGCTTCACGCTGATGAACGGGCTTCTGTCCAGGACTGGCAGGACCTCGGCCGGCTCTTCGTTGCCCGGTTCGGGCCGGAAGAGGTCCGCCGCGTGTCGTGACCCAGCGCGTGGCGCCTGCGGTGGGCGGGCCGTTTTCAGGTCGAGGCTGTGCTAATTAGTGCCGGCCGCGGGGTTCGAGCGCTAGATATGTACATGCGGTCAATGCCCTGCCGTGGTCCATGGTGCGCCGGATTCAGGCCGGTCAGCCCACGTGGTCTTCGTCTTCGACGGTGATCCGTAGCTTGGAAGTCGTGGCTACCCTTAACGACCGCGGCGGCCCAACAGCTCGGGTTGTCGAGGTGCGGGTGGCTGTTGCAGCTCCCGGGCGAAGGTCGTGCCGCCGTCGCAGGAGTGGACGATGGGCCCGGGTTCGGAAAGTTCCATGTCGGTGAACGTGGGGTGGGCGGGGTGAGCAGCGACCCATTGGTAGGCGTGGGTGAGGAGCCGGGAGTTCACGTCGTTCGCGAGGGCGACAGCCGCTTCACCGCCTAACGAGCGGTGTGGTGCGACGTCGGCGACGCCGGGCGGGCCGATGACGAGCAACGCTCGTGGTGTGAGCGGCAGGGCTACCTCGTGGGCCTGGGCCACACCCGGCCGGCTGGGGTACACGTGGACGATGTCGGCGTTGCGAGCGCGGCTTCTGCTGGGCTTGCGCGCGTCCTTCTTCCGACGCCGCTGTGCCTTAGCGCAGCTCGGCAGGTGCTGGACGTGGCTGACGTCGCCGCGGGTACGCAGGATCACCGGCTCATCGCAGGTGATGAACAGCGGTTGGTCGATCGTCACGAGCGTCGCCGGGCGGCCGAAGAACACCTCGGCGACCTTGGGAGCGTTCTTGGCCAGGTATTCGAGGTGCAGGTTCGGGTCCGGAACCACCCGCACCTCGGTGATCCCGCGGATATCCGGCCGCGACGAGCGAATGAGGTAGTCGCCCATCAACTCGACCTCACGACGGTGTCGGGGCGTGCGCAGCAGCTGAAAGCCGATGAAGATGCTCAGATGCAGTGACTCCTCCGGCGTGAGCGGTCGCGGTGCCCGGAAGGGGTCGAGAATGCGGTCGATGACCGCGGTCGCCCCGTCCTCGATCACGCCAAGGATCCGTTCAAGCCGACCGTCGCGCTCACCGTCGAGGTTGATGAAGGTGTAGAAGTCGCGGATCGCGCCAACGTCCTTGATGTTGCGCAGGCTCGCCCGTCCCGTGACCCGATCGCGGACACGGATTTGGCCGGAGGCGGAGAAGCGTTCGAGATAGCGGCGCGGGACGGTGTGGTGCCGGCTGCCGACCATCGGCACCGGCGAGGTCGTATCCCACCACTGTTGGATCTCGTCGAGGATGCTCGGATCCGAGTCGATCATCTCGTCGACCCAGCACCGCCACGGCTCGTCATCCCACCTGTTGTCGCCGACCATTGCGCCCTTCCCACCGCGGCCCGTTGGCCGCCATCCCGATGATCCGCCTAGCCTCCGACACTGTCGAACCCGTCCGCCGCCAGGCGCCTTGGCGCACGCAGTGGCGGCTTCCAAGTGGTATCCGCCTGGCACAGTCCGCGGGCAGTCTCCAACCGACCACCAGGCACGCGAGGCTGTCAGCTCAGGACGTCGGCGCCGAGCCGGTGACGAACTTAATCTCGTCCAGGCCTCGGGGATCCGCGTTGCCGCGGTCGGTCAACTCCTGCAGGATCAAAGTTCGCAGGACGGCGCGGAGTTGGGCAGCGCTCAGACGTGGCTTCTCGCCGGTGGGGCGGTCCGCAGCCACGACGGTGGAGAACACGTCACCGGCGAACGAAATTGCCCGCTTGCCCGCGCGCAGGAACTGAGACCGCAGCGCGTACGCGGTCTTGAATGCCGGCTGGCCGCCCACCTCGGCTGGCGCGGCGCGCTGCTCGTCCTCGCCGCCATTCACGGCGCGGTCACCGTGCCGCTGCACGCCCTCACCATCCGCCGGCCCCGAACGGTGACGACCACGGCACTGGCCGGCACCGAGCGGTCCGGGCACGCCCAACGACGCGCCGTCGCCCAGACCGCGATGCGCGACACCCGCTTCTGGATCCTCGCCGCCACCCTGATCGGCCACGGCGCGGCCACCAGCACCATGACGGTGCATCTCATCGGCTACCTCACCAGCCGCGGCCACCCCGCCACCCTGACCGGACTGCTCGGCGTCCTGTCCATCACCGGCCGACTCGTGCTCACCGCCGCCCGCCGATACCTGCGCGTCACCACCATCGTCGCCTTGGTCTTCGCCATCCAGGCCGCCGCGCGCTCGCCATGCCGCTGCTCGCCGGCACCCGCGCCGGCGCGGCCATCACCGTCGTCGGGTTCGGACTCGGCTTCGGCATCACCAGCCTCGCCACCCCCGCCCTGCTCAGCGACCGGTACGGCACCACCGCCTACGCCACCATCGCCGGCCGACCCACCGCCCCCGTCACCATCGCCAAAGCCGCGGCACCCCTCCTGCACACCACCACCGGCTGGACACCGCGACTCGCCGCCCTCGCCGCATGCTGCGCCCTCGCCGCCACCGGCATGCTCACCCGCGCCACCACCCCAGCGCCGGACATCGGCAGCGCGGCCGACAACCGCGCGACCCCGGCGTCACCCGCAGGGCACCATCGCCTCGCCCGACGCGACAGCCTCACCACAACGTCGACAGCCCTGACCCACCACGCCGACGAGAAGCCTGGCGGACTCTCCAGCGCTGAATCGAGACCAACCGACGCAACGGACTCGCAGTCCGTCGACCCCCCGGCGACCCAGCAGAGAATGTGACCAGTCCTCACAAACTTCCCTTACGCACGGAATAGGGAGCATCCATGACTGGGTCGGGAACCATCTACAAACGGTGCGGCTGCCGGCACAATGCAACGAAGAAGCGCCTGGAAAGCAACTGCGCACGCCTGCCAGAACGCGGACACGGCACGTGGTACTTCGCCTGCTCCGCGACCGACGCGTTCGGCAGGCCGACACGGGCCCGCCGGGGCGGCTTCCGATCCAAGGCCACCGCCACCCAGGCGCGCAACGAATGGCTGAGCCAGACCGGCGAGGCACGCACCGCGCAGGGATGGACCCTGGAACGTGGCTGCGATATTGGCTGTCCACCCGCACCAAGATTAAGGACACCACCAGGGCCCAGTACACACGAGACGTCGACCAGTTCCTCATCCCGCACATGGGCAGGATCACCCTGGCCGACCTCAACATCCGCCGAATCCGCAGCGGCTTCAACGACATCGCACAGACCACCAACGGACGCGGCCAGCCACAGTCGCCCTCATGCCTGCAGCATCTGCGGACCACTCTTCGCGCGGCACTCAACCTCGCTGTCCGGGAGGGCCTCCTCGACGCCAACCCGATCCGGCACCTCGAACTCCCGTCCTACCGCAAGCCACACGCCCAGGTGTGGACACCCGCACGTGTCGCGGAATGGCAGGCAACCGGCCAACGGCCAGCGGTCGCCGTCTGGACCGCGCCTCATCTCGCCGCGTTCCTCGACGCGGTCACCACCGACCGGTTCTTCGCCATGTGGTGGCTCATCGCCCTGCGCGGCCTACGTCGCGGTGAAGCATGCGGCCTGCGCTGGTCCGACATCGACCTCGACCACGGCGTGCTGTTCATCTTCCGCAGCCGCACCACCGTCGGCTACCACGTCATCGAAGGGGAACCCAAAACAGCCGCCAGCACGCGCGCCGTCGCTCTCGACAAACACACCGTGGCCGTGCTCCGCGAGCACCAGCGCCGCCAGCGTCAGCAACAGGCCGCCCGCGAGGTGGCAGGCAGAGCCTGTTACGACAGCGGCTACGTGTTCATCCGCCCCGACGGCAGGCCCCTGCACCCCCAGTACGCCACCCGGCACTTCAGCCGACTCGTCAAACGAGCCGACATCCCACCGATCCGTCTGCACGACCTCCGCCACGGCGCCGCGTCCCTCGCCCACGAAGCCGGTGCCGACCTCAAAACCGTGCAAGATCAGCTCGGCCACGCAAGCATCGTCACCACCGCCGACACCTACACCAGCGTCCTGCCATATGCCCAGCGTAGGAGCGCCGAAGCCACTGCCCGACTCGTTCTCGCCGCAGCCCGCCGCACCCGCGAAAAGATCAGGAAGACGGGCCAGAGCAGCCGCCCCACACCCCGCCCGAAAAACAAGCGCACTACCCGTCAAGCACGAGTGACCCCACCACGGAAGAGCAGGTCAACACACATGCAACCCAAGCATGACTACGGAAAGTGACGGCGCCCACATGACACCCACGCGACACCCACTGTCCAACCGGGACGATCAACAAAAAACGCCTGACCGCGTTTCCGCAGGTCAGACGCTGTTTGATCTTGTGCGCCCGAAGGGACTCGAACCCCTAACCTTCTGATCCGTAGTCAGATGCTCTATCCATTGAGCTACGGGCGCTCGTGCTCAGCCAGTGTACACACCCGGCTTTCGCGCGGAGACTCCGGGATTCGAACCCGGGAGGGGCTTTAAGACCCCAACCGCATTAGCAGTGCGGCGCCATAGACCAGACTAGGCGAAGTCTCCCTGGTGATCCGCAGACCACCGCGCCCGAGGATACAGGTCGCCACCCACCGGGAGCAAAACGACTTCCGGTGTACGACCGCCAGCGCTCCCCGCCGCCTGTGCCGCCTCCCTGTGCGACGGTGTGATCGGGACTACGCTCCATCGATATGCAGGAGCAGCAGCCGCCCAGCGAGCCGACCCGCCAAGAGCCTGCTGACCGAGTGCGCAGGCGCTCTCCGCGGGCCACTTTTACGCCGCCCGCAGCCGCCGAGCAGACGGCGGAGAAGACCGAGCCGACGTCCGGGCCGGCGGCGGCTCCCGCGCCACCTGGGCAGCGTCCTCGACGGCCCCGACCCGCCCCGGCGGTGCTTTTCCAGCCACCGGAGCCGGAGCGGGTCCTGCCTCGACAGCCGGGCAGCAGCGAGCCGGTTCCGCCGGCCGAGGTGACAACACCGACCGGGCCGACACGTCCACCGCAGCCGGTGACACCGCCCGCACCGGGCGAACCGGCCGAGCCCACCAAGCCGGCCGCGACGCGCCGGCCGGACGAGACGCGCCGGCCGGACGAGGCGTCCGGCGCGGCGCAGGAGGACGGGCCGGCGCCTGGGGCCGGCCCGCAGCAGCCGGCGAACCCGTCGAAGCGGACGCCGCGCGCCACCTCCGCGCGTCCGGCGAGCACCCGCAGGAAGGCGCCGGCCGGCGATGTGACTGCCACGACACCGCCCCCGGCCACCCCCGCCCCGACGACCACCCCGACCAGACGCACCGCCACACCGGCCAAGAGCACCGCCACACCGGCCAAGAGCACCGCCACACCGGCCAAGAGCACCGCCACACCGGCCAAGAGCGCCGCCGCACCGGCCAAGAGCACCCCCACACCGGCCAAGAGCGCCGCCGCACAGGCCAAGCGCGCGGCCGCCCCTCGCAAGACCGCCGTCTCGAAGAAGGCAGCACCCCCGGCCGAGCAGTCGCCGCCGATGATCACCACCGCCCCGGCGACGGGGCCGTCGATGGCGGTGCCGGCGTCGGGGCGTACCCCGGAATCGGACCTGCGGGCGGTGATCGCCCGCCTGCGCGACCACCCGGGCTTCGCACCGGAGCTGCTGGCTCTGGAGGCGGTGCGGGCGCTTGGTCCGGGCGCCGCCGAGTGGGCCGAGCGGCTGCGGGCCCGCTATCCGGACGCTCCGGCGGACGGCGTGGCCCGGCTGGCGACCCGGCGGTACGTCTGGGCGGCGGGCGCGGGTGGGGCGGCGTCCGCGCTGGCGGGGCTCTTCGCGCCGCTGGCGGAGTTGGGCTCGGTGCTCTGGACCCAGTCGAACCTGGTGCTGCACCTGGCGGCGGCGTACGGCCGGGACCCGGCGCATCCCGACCGGGCGGCCGAGCTGCTGGTGTTGACCCAGGTGCATCCGGACGCGGCGAGCGCCGAGGCGGCGTTGGCCGGTGCGCGGGCGGCGCACGAGCCGGTGGAGGGGACGTGGCCGAGGGCGGCGGAGGCGGCGTGGCGACTCGCCGCACCGCTCACCGCGCAGGCCGGAGGGTGGGTTGCGCTGCGGTTGGCGTCCCGGCTGTTGCCGGGCGCGGCGGTGGTCGCCGCCACATTGGGCGACGCGGCGGCGACCGATCGGCTCGCTGCCCGCGCGATCGCTGCCTACCGGCCGCGTCAGAGCCAGCTGAACCAGTCGCGGGGCAGCAGCGCGTAGCCGACGAAGGCGACCACGTCGAGCACTGTGTGCGCGATGATCAGCGGTAGCACCCGGCGGGTACGCAGGTAGAACAGGCTGAAGATCACGCCCATGATCGCGTTGCCGACGAACGCGCCGAAGCCCTGGTAGAGGTGGTAGCTGCCGCGCAGCAGCGCGCTGGCGGCGACGATCGCGGCGAGCCGCCACTGGAGTTGGCGCAGCCGGGTGACCAGATAGCCGACCACGATCACCTCCTCCAGCACGGCGTTCTGCACTGCGGAGAGGATCAGCACCGGAACCGCCCACCAGACGTGCGGCAGGGCCGCCGGCACCAGCGTGGCGTTGATGCCGAGCTGTGCCGCCGCCCAGAACAGCGCCAGGCCGGGCAGGCCGATAAGCGCGGCCAGGCCGGCACCCCGGGCCAGGTCCTGGCCGGGCCGCCGCGCGTCCAGGCCGAGGGTCCGCGCCGGGTCGCCGGGGTCGCGGCTGAGCAGGTGTACGGCGAGCAGCACGGGCAGCAGCGCGAAGACGATGCCGAGGAGCTGGTACGTCAGGTCGAGCCAGGGTCGGGCCGACGCCGAGGTGTTCAGTGCGGCGGTCTGCTTGGAGAGCGGCCCCTCGGCGGTCAGCTTCGCGATGATCGAGACCACCGCGTAGACCGCGGACTGGCCGAGGGAGAGGCCGAGGACCAGCAGCGTCTCGGTCCCCAGTACTCGGCGGGACACCGGGCGGGTCAGCTCAACGGTCACCGCACCACTCTGCCCGACGGACGGCACCGGGGGCACGGCCGATCGGCCGGCGTGAACCGATCGCACATTCTGTGCGACCGGTGAGCACGCTCCGTGGAGATTCTATGAGCGCCCGATCCGCTGCCGTCTGGAGAAGGAACACCGGTGGACAACGTCGCACGGTTGCTGAAGGAGAGCTGGACCCTCGTCGAGGAGGACCGGGAGCGGCTGAGCGCGCACTTCTACGCCCGGCTGTTCCTGCTCGACCCCACCCTGCGGCAGCTCTTCCCGGTGCAGATGAACGGCCAGGGTGACCGCCTGCTGGAAGCGATCATCACGGCGATCCACACCGTGGACGACCCGGAGAGCTTCGACGAGTTCCTGCGTGCGCTGGGCCGGGACCACCGCAAGTACCACGTCGACGACACGCACTACGCGACGATGGGCGTCGCGCTGCTGGACGCGCTGCGCAGCACCGCTGGCGACGGCTGGAATCTGGAGTACGACCAGGCGTGGCGGGACGCGTACGCGGCGATCGCGGCGAAGATGACGGCCGGGGCGGCCGACGACGACAACCCGCCGTTCTGGCACGCCGAGGTGCTGACCCACGAGCGGCACGGCCCGGACATCGCCGTGCTGACCTGCCGGGCCCTGCAACATCCGCTGTCCTGGCGGGCGGGCCAGTACGTCAGCCTGGAGCTGCCCCGCTTCCACCCGAGGGTGTGGCGGAACTACTCGGTGGCGAACGCCCCGAACGACGACAACGTGCTGGAGTTCCACGTGCGGAGTCCCGGCGCGGGTTGGGTGTCCGGGGCGCTGGTGCGCCGCGTACAGCCGGGGCACCTGCTGCGCCTGGCGGCGCCGATGGGGTCGATGACCCTGGACCGCTCCTCCGAGCGGGACATCCTCTGCGTTGCCGGTGGCGTCGGGCTGGCGCCGGTCAAGGCGCTGGTCGAGGAGTTGGCCAGCTACAACCGGACGCGCTGGGTGCACGTCTTCTACGGCGCCCGGCACGCGACGGACCTGTACGCGCTGGCCGGCCTGCAGGAGTTGGTGGCCGCGCACCCGTGGTTGTCGGTCACGGCGGCGTGCAGCGACGATCCCGACTTCGACGGCGAGTTGGGCGACATCCCGGACGTGGTGGCCCGGTACGGCCCGTGGACGACGCACGACTGCTACGTCTCCGGGTCGGCGCAGATGGTTCGGTCGACACTGCGGGTGCTGGCCGCCGACGAGGTGCCGCCGCCGAACATCCGCTACGACACGTTCGGCGATCTCTAGACGTTCCTCCCCCCACACCGGGGCGCGTGCCCCTGCCCCCTGGGGCACGCGCCCCGGCCCCCGCCCTGGTCAGTAGCGCCAGGGTTGGCCGGTCTCCCGGTATTCCTCCACCGGCACCAGCGGCACGCCGGGCGCCATTCGGTCGACGTAGAGCCGCCCTTCCAGGTGGTCGATCTCGTGCGCGACGAGCCGGGCCATGCCGAACTCGAACGACGTGATGATCCGGCTGCCGTCCCACTGGGCGTGTTCCACGTCGAGTCGCAGCGGTCGGGGCACCAGACCGCGATGGTCGAAGAAGGAGAGGCACCCCTCGTACTGCTCGTCGGTCTCCGGGTCGGCGTCCACCACCCGGGGGTTGAGCAGGACCACCGGTTCCGCCGACCGGTCGGGGGGTCGGACCACTGCGGCGGCACGGCCGATGCCGAGTTGCGGTGCGGCGATGCCCACTCCCTTGCTGAACGGGTGCAGCTCGTCGAGCCGGGACAGGGCCATGGTGAGTCGGTCCACGACGTCCCTGGCCACCTGTTCGTCGCCGGGCAGGTCGAATTGCCGGACCTGCTGTCGGAGGAGGTCGGCCCCGCGCTGGACGATGCCGATCCCGCGCATCCGCTCGCTGGGGCGGACCCGGGTGCCGCCGGGGCCGACGTCCGGGTCGCTGTCCGGCCGGGCCCGGAAGCGCCACTGCATCCGGTAGCGGGCGTTGAGCGGCGGGGCGTCGGTCTGCCAGTCGTAGATCGCCCGGTCGCCCTCGTCGCGACGCTGCGGCGCCGTCCGCAGCGGGCCCTCCTCCGCGGAGAGCGAGGTCTCCACGCCCCAGACCTGCGGGTCGAGGGCCGCCGGCAGGTCCAGGCGTACGGCGAGGTGCCGGGTCGGCAGCCGGACGGCCCGCTGGAACCAGGGGCCCCACTTCTCGTGCCCGACGCTGTACGCGTACTCGATGATGGCCCGGTCACCGGGGTAGAGGGGGAAGCGCCGCTCGCCGTTCTCGAAGAGCAGCCAGATCTCCTTGAACGCGTCCCGGTCGTGTTTCGCCCGCCAGTGCATCGGCTCCGGGTCGCCGGCGTCGTCGTCCCGCCGGGCCTGTAGTTGCAGCTCGGCGAAGGTGAGCGGGTGTTCCCGGTGGTGCCGGTTGGAGCGACCGGGGTCGTTCGGGTAGCGGTCCACCGCGACGCGGACGAGGTAGCGGGTGACCGGTTCGGTGCCGGCGTTGTAGAGCTCGCGGCGGATGACGCACCGGTAGGCGTCGTCGGTGTGGGTGAGGGTGGCCAGTTCCCGTTCGACGACGAGGCCGGTGCCGGGAGGCAGCCACTGACCGGGCAGCGGGGGCTCGCGGTGCGGTTGGCCGGAGCGGGCGTGCCGGAGGTCGTCGTACTCCCGGAAGCGCTGCCAGATCGCGCCGCTGGCCTCCAGGACGGCCTCGGCGCGGCGGGCGAAGTCCTCGGTCGGGCGGTGTCGGCGGCCCTCGACGTGGCTGACGTAGGACGGGTCGAACCCCATCAGGATGGCCAGCTGCTTCTTGGACAGGCCCCGCCCGGCGCGCTGGCGGGCGAGCTCGGCCGCGAAGGAGTCGGCAGCCCGTTCGAGGGGTGACGTCGTCATCGGCTTCCTCGTGGCCGGGAGTATCAGTTTCACGTTCCGTGGCGAAGCGCACACGCATCTGCCACCTTGTCGACACAACGCTTGACAATCCACCGACGGTGATCGATCCTGCGGCGGCGTTTTCGGAGGCCGGGTGCGGGTAGTACGCCGGGGCGCGGAGTGCTGCTCCCGCCGGGAGCCGGAGTGACCCGGGCCTCCCGATCCGACCGAGGCAAGGCTTCCCTTAGGCCGCCAGGCGTGGTTAGGCTAGCCTTAGCTCAGGACGGCGCTGGTCGTCCGCCGGGGCATGCTCCCCGGTCACGCGGACGGGGGATGACACGGTGACAGCGGTGATGCCGAGGCGGGACGTGACCGCCACGCCGCTCGCCCCCGTCACCGCGGCGCTGCGGGCCATGTTCGGCACCGACGACCTTCCCGGTCTCGCCCGCGGCCTGCTTGTCGACGACGAGTTCGGTTGGGCGCCCGCCACCACCCTGATCGACGGCACCCGCCTGCCGGAGCTGCTGCACGCGGCAAGCGTCCGCTGGGGCGGTACCCCACACGCCTGCGCCGCGCTGGCCTGGAAGTCGTACAGCTACTGGACGTCCCTGCCGGTCGTGCTCGGCTGGGCCTCGGCCCGCCGGGTGCCACTGCTCGACCCGTCCGACGTGCTGATCCACTTCGAGGACCACAGGCCCCTGCTCACACTGGGCCTGCGCCACGGCACCACAGTGGCCGTGCTGCCGAACGACCCGCTGGCGCTCTCCGGCCTGCCGGAGGTACGCGTCGTCGCCGGCGAGGCCGAATTGCTCGCCGAGCTGCGCGCCTCCCTGCTCGACGCCCACCTGGCGCCGCTGATCGCGGCGATCCAGGCGGAGGTGCGGGTGGGCACCCGGACGCTGCTCGGCTCGGTCGCCTCCGGCATCGCGCACGGCATCCTCCGGGCCGCGGACGCCCTGCCGGGCTCGACGGTGCAGAGCATCGACACCCTGCTCGGCGCGCTCGACCTGGCGGACCTGGTCGAGCTGGTGCCCGGCCCGACCGGTGAGCCGAGCGTGCAGCGACGCACCTGCTGCCTGGCCTTCACGCTGCCCAGCCCGAAGGTCTGCCAGGGCTGCTGCGTCCGCCAGGGCTGATCCCGCGCGTCCGACAAGGCTGATCCCGGCGCGTCCGACCCCCGCTCAGTCGGTCAGCGGCCGGACGTCCCACACCCAGACGCCGCCGGTGAAGACCGGTTGGATCCCGGTCAGCTCGGTCATTCCACGCCGCAGTTCCAGCTCGTGCTCGTGCGGCCCGAGGATCACCACGCCGGCCCGCCAGTAGCGCAGGTCGTCGACCGCGTTGACCCGACTCTGCGGGGTGATCGGCGGCACCGCGCCGGTCCGTCGGATGGTGGCGAAGAAACTGCTGGTGGGCCGGGGTGGCGCGGTGAACAGCGCGACCTTCGGCGGCTCCGCGCTCGGGCGGGTGTCCGGTCCGAGGAAGTAGCCCCGGGCCAGCGGCATGTCCAGTCGGGTCGCGGCGGACCAGCGCAGCGGCTCGGCGTAGTTGGTGTCCGGCAGCGGCAGGGTCACCACACTGCGCCCACCAGCCACGTACGGCCGCCAAGCCCCGCTGGTCACGAAGGTGGGGACCGGGTCCAGCTGGACCACGGGCAGCGGGGTGGGCAGGATCGGCAGCAGGGCCATCGTCAGCACGGTCGCGGTGGCGAAGCGGATCTGCGGGCGGGCGGCCGGGCGCGTACGGGCCAGTTCGCGGGCGCGTTCGGCGCCGTAGGCGAGCAGCACCCCGACGATCGGGGTGATCGCCAGCGCCCACCGGGTCGGCACCACCGAGTGCAGGATCGGCAGGTTCTCCAGCGCGGCCCAGGGCCCCGGCACGCCGGTGCCGTGACCGGCGAAACGGATCTCCCGCCCGAGTGAGAGCACCGTGAAGAGCAGCCCGAGCCCGGCCAGCGCGAGCACGACCACCGAGCGCCGCAGCCACCAGATGAGGGCGACCACCAGCACGAGCAGCGACCAGCCGAAGAAGCTGTTCTCCTCGGTCGGGTTCTTGGCCAGCCCGGCGGCGGTGCGCGGGCTGCCGGCCAGCGATTCCCGGGAGTACGCGACGAACGAGGCCAGGTCGCTGGAGTAGCCGCGGATCAGGCTGGACAGCCCGGAGTAGGCGCCGGGTCCGAAGAACTGCACATACAGCGGGTACGCCAGCAGCAGACCCGCGACCACTGCGGCGACGGCCAGGCCCGCGAGGAAGGACCGGGCCCGTGACCGCAGTGCGGGGCGGCCGATGGCAAGCGCGCCGACGATCACGCCGAGCCCGATCGCGGTCATCAGCAGGATCTCCAGGTTGAGAAACGCCTGCCAGACGATCACCAGCGCGAGCAGCAGCCCGTTGCGCAGCCAGCGGCCGGGGTCGGCGAGCCGCAGCGTACGCCAGATGATCAGTGGGACGACGAACTGCGACACGATGTTCGGGTGCCCGTTGGCGTGCGACACCATGGCCGGCGCGAACGCGCAGAAGCCCGCGCCCAGCCAGGCCGGCCCCCGGGCACCGATCAGGACGCGGGAGAGCAGGAAGTACCAGGCGGTGGCGGTGGCGACCATCCCGAGGGTGAGAAAGAGCAGGAATGCCGCACGTGGCCCGAACAGCAGGGTGATCGGTGTCATTGGCAATGAAATGGATAATACGGACGTATTTGCCATGAGGTTGACGCCGTCCGGCACGTTCATCTGATCGGAATGGAACGGGTACGCGAAATGCGTGACCACTCGCGCACCGTGCGCCATCATCCATTCGAACTGTTGCTGGTCGGAGCGGTTGTCCCGCACGCCACTTCCCGGATCCCACCAGAGACGGCCGGTGACCCAGAAGGCGAGCACCACGAAGCTCAGCACGGCGGCCAGATCGGTCCACTTCCCGTTGCGGCGCAAGCGATCGCCGCCGCCGGCCTCCTCCACCGGCGACGCGGTGGCCGGGCCGTCGCCGGGCGCGTCCGGTTCGGGAGTAGTCATGACAATTCATAGGGTAGTCAGCGTATGGCGGCACCGTGACATGTTTCGGGGTACTGCCGTACTATGTGCCGGGTTCGCCGACCGCCGATCACGTGCCCACCCCCCGACCGCAATTCGGCCAACCGCTCCCCCGATTCTTCTGCCATCCAAGCGGATGATTCACTCTGTCGGTCCAGGCACGGGTCGAGTTCATATCGTGAGGAATCGACGCATGGCAGAAATCACTGGGGATCAGCGCGTCCAGTCCGAGGTGCTGGAGGGCCTGGCAACGGCCGTCAACCACCGCCGCTGGTTCGTCGAGCTGGCGGTGCCGTACCTCGGTGACGACCCGATCGAGATCGGCAGCGGCCTCGGTGACTACGCGCTGGAATGGTCGCAGCGGCTGCCCCGGTTCACCGCCACCGAGGCCGATCCCGACCGGCTGGTGCAGCTCAAGGAGCGCCTCGCCGAACAGCCCGGCATCGACGTCCGGCAGATGCTGCTCCCGCACAGCGACCGGGGGGACTACAGCGCCGCGGTCTCGTACAACGTCCTGGAGCACATCGAGGACCACGTGGGCGCGCTGCGCAGCATGCGCGACCTGGTCCGCCCCGGCGGCGCGGTGATCATCATCGTGCCGGCGTTCCAGTTCGCCATGAGCCCGGCGGACATCGCCACCGGCCACGTCCGCCGGTACACCAAGAAGACGCTCGGCACGGCCATGACCGAGGCCGGCCTGACGGTGGAGAAGATCCACTACGCCAACGCACTCGGGTTGATCGGCTACTTCATGGCCACCAAGGTCTTCCGGCTGATGCCGAAGGAGGGGCCGATGGTCAAGGTGTACGACACCCTCGTCCTCCCCGCCACGAAGGCCGCCGAGCAGGTCGTCCGACCCCCGTTCGGCCAGTCCGTCTTCGCGGTGGCCCGCGTCCCCGCCTGACCCACCCCGCCCCGCGATCTTGCACTCGACCGTGCACGGACAGTGCAAGATCGCGGGGTACGGCTCACTCCTTGATCTGGTACGTCGGGCGGATGACCGCCCTCGCCAGGGTGTGGAACGTCAGGTTGAAGCCGACGTAGGCCGGGCTCGCGTCCGGGGTGAGGTCCAGGCGGTCGACGTCCAGGGCGTGCACCGCGAAGACGTACCGGTGCGGGCGGTCACCGGGCGGCGGGGCCGCCCCGCCGTACCCCTGCTCGCCGTAATCGTTGCGGACCGAGAAGGCCCCGCCGAGGTCGGTGCCCGCCGCGCCGCCCGCGCCGCTGGGCAGCTGCGTGACGTTGACCGGCACGTTCACCAGCACCCAGTGCCAGAAGCCGCTGCCGGTCGGGGCGTCGGGGTCGTAGCAGGTCACGGTGAAGCTCTTGGTCTCGGCGGGGAAGTCCGACCAGGTCAGCTGCGGGGAGACGTTCTCACCACCGGTGCTGCCGTGGGCGTGCCGGGCGTCCATCGGCTCGCCGTTCTGCACGTCGTCGCTCGTCAGCGTGAACGAGGGCACGGTCGGCAGCAGCTCGTACGGGTCCGGGGCGATCGGTCGTTCGAGGGTCATCGGGACGGCGTCCTTCCGGTCTGGGCAGATACCTGCCCTTCATACCCCGTTCCGGCCCGACCAACGACCAGATGCGTCGGTTGTCCGGCGGCACCGGCCGGAGGCTATGGTTGGCAGCCCGCAACTTTCCACGGGGGGAATACTTGCTAGGGATCTGGCGCGACTTCCTGGTCGCCGTCGTCACCGCGCTGCGCAAGCCGGACGAGCAGGCGCTCGCCGAGGAGCGCCGACGCGCGGTCGAGCGGCTGGCCGACGAGACGATCCGCCAGAACCGACGGGACGAGCCCGAGGATACGTAGCCGCGAAGCGAGTTGTGTTTTTAGCGTTTGTAGCGCATTCTCCAATCATGGTGACGACGGGTGAGGACCTTCTGACCACCGGTCAGGTTGCCAAGCTGCTTGGCTCTTCGCGCCAGCAGGTGGTCAACCTGTGCGAGCGTGGAGAACTGCCGTTCGTGAAGGTCGGCGCGCATCGGAGGATCAAGCGGGACCAGGTTGAGGCGCTGCTGCGGCCGAAGCCGGAACTGAACCGTGATCAGCTCAAGTCGCTGTGGCTGCACCAGGCGATAGCGGGCAGTTTGGTCACCGACCCGGACGCGGTACTGGGCAAGGCCAGAGAAAATCTGGACCGACTCCTTCGGCAGCACCGAGGAACCATGACCGAGGTGTGGCTGAAGCGTTGGCAAGACAAGATCGACGAGGGTGTGAACGCGGTCCTCAAGGCGCTGACCTCGGATGATCCGGAAGCTGTGGAGCTACGACAGAACTCGCCATTCGCTGGGGTCCTGTCACAGCCACAGCGCAGGAAGGTGCTTGAATCCTTCAGCCGCAGTGGCTGGGAGCGAGCGGCGTGAGACGCGAGCAACTCGAGCATGTCCTGCGATCCGCGTGCCAGATCGTCGGAGATCCTGACGTCCTCGTCATCGGCAGCCAGTCGGTGCTGGGGGCGATCCCGGAGAGCAGACTTCCGCTGGAAGCCACCGCCTCGATGGAGGTCGACGTGGCGTTCTTCGACGACCCTGACGCCCGGAAGGCTGACCAGGTCGACGGCGCCATCGGCGAACTCTCGCTGTTCCACGAGACGAACGGCTACTACGCCCAAGGCGTCAGCGTATCGACCGCGAGGCTGCCCGATGGGTGGCGGGACCGGCTGATTCTGGTGGAGTCCCAGAGCACCCACCCGGGGCGCGGCTACACTCTCGAACCGCACGACTGCGTGGTGTCGAAGCTGGTAGCTGGCCGGGAGAAGGACCACGCCTTCGCCGACGCGCTGATCCGGGCCGGGCTCGTCGACTCAGCAGTGGTCGCGGAACGGATCGAGATGGTCGACGTTCATCCCCTGGTGTTGAAGCGACTGAGGGACTGGATCGCCACCTACCTGCCAGTGACGTGACGCCCACGGCATTGTGCGGAGGGTGTGGGATTCGAACCCACGAAGACATCGCTGCCTTACCGGTTTTCAAGACCAGCGCCATCGGCCACTAGGCGAACCCTCCTGGACCGCCACCCATGGGTGCGCGGCCGTGAACAGTCTGCCACGCCACCCGTCGGACGGCTCGGCGTCCCTCCCGGAAGCGCCGGTCAGGCGGGCGCCGCTGCGTCCACTGTGGCGCGGACCGGCGTCACTCATGGGCATCGGGCGAGCGTCGCCAGCGTGCAGCGTCGTGATCAACTCGCGTTTCAGGAAAGCGGGGCATCAGATCGTCATGGATGCCCCGCTTTCCTGGAACCCGGGCGAGCAACGACGACCGGAGCGCGCCGCGGGGTGCGTCTGCGGCCCACGGGCGTATCGGGTAAGACTGAGGCCATGCGAGCCATCACCGTTCCGCAGCCCGGTGGACCCGACGCGCTGGTGTGGGCCGAGGTCCCCGACCCGGAGCCCGGCCCGGGCGAGGTGATCGTCGCGGTGCGGGCCAGCGGAGTGAACCGCGCCGACCTGCTGCAACGGCAGGGGCACTATCCGCCGCCGCCGGGTGCGCCCGCGTACCTCGGGTTGGAGTGCTCCGGGGTGATCGACGCGATCGGGCCGGAGGTGACCGGTTGGGCCGTCGGCCAGGAGGTCTGTGCGCTGCTGGCCGGCGGCGGGTACGCCGAGCGTGTCGCAGTGCCCGCCGGGCAGCTGCTGCCGGTGCCGGCCGGCGTCGACCTGGTCGACGCCGCGGCGCTGCCGGAGGTGGCCTGCACGGTCTGGTCGAACGTGGTGAGGGTGGGCCGACTCGGCTCGGGTGACACGCTGCTGGTGCACGGCGGGGGCAGCGGGATCGGCACGTTCGCGATCCAGTTTGCGGCGGCCCTGGGCGCCACGGTCCTGGCGACCGCCCGCGCGGCCAAGCACCCCCGCCTGCGCGAGCTGGGCGCAGCGCACACGATCGACTACCGGGAGCAGGACTTCGTCGAGGAGGTCCGCAAGGTCACCGACGGCCACGGCGCGGACGTCATCCTCGACATCGTGGGCGCGTCCTACCTGGGCCGGAACGTCGCCGCGCTGGCGACCGGCGGCCGGCTCGTGGTGATCGGGATGCAGGGTGGTCGCAAGGCCGAGCTGGATCTCGGGGCGCTGCTGGCCAAGCGGGCGAGCGTCGCGGCGACCGCGCTGCGCTCCCGACCGCTGGCCGAGAAGGCGGAGATCGTCCGGGGCGTACGCGATGAGGTGTGGCCGTTGGTCGAGGCCGGCGCGGTCCGCCCGGTGGTGGACCGGCGGCTGCCGATGGCCGAGGCTGCCGAGGCGCACCGGCTGGTCGAGTCGAGCGACCACGTCGGCAAGGTGCTACTCACCGTCGGGTGAGGCGCGGGGCAGCATGAGGCGTGCGCCGGGGCCCTCGCCGGCCAGCGCGTCCCCCGGGTTGTAGAGGGTGCAGCGTTGCAGGGACAGGCAGCCGCAGCCGATGCAGCCGTCCAGGTCGTCGCGGAGTTTGGTGAGCAGCCGGATCCTCTCGTCCAGGCGGCCGCGCCAGCTCGCGGAGAGCCGCTCCCAGTCCTGCGGGCTGGGCGTACGGCGGTCGGGCAGCGACTCCAACGCCTCGCGGATCTCGTCCAGCGAGACGCCGACCTGCTGGGAGATCCGGATGAAGGCGACCCGCCGCAGTTCGGTGCGGGCGTAGCGGCGCTGGTTTCCGCCGGTGCGGTTGGCGCGGATCAGACCGAGCCGCTCGTAGTAGCGCAGCGCCGACGGCGCCACGCCGGAGCGGACGGATAGTTCGCCGATGGTCAATGAGTCCTGCATCACGGTCCTTGAAATGAAGTGCACTTCAACTCACACGCTAGTGGCATGGCAACCACACTCACCACCGACAGCAGTGCCAGGCTCCCCGGCCTGATCCGGCGGTTGACCGGCGACGAGAAACACGCGCCGAGCGCCCACTCGACAATCGACGTGATCCAGGTCCTCTACGACCGGGTGCTGCGGGTCACCCCCGACACCGTCGACGACCCGGACCGGGACCGGTTCCTGCTCTCCAAGGGGCACGGGCCGGCCGCGTACTACGCGGTGCTCGCCGCACACGGGTTCATCCCGGAAGCCTGGCTCGACGACCTGGGCGGGCCGGACAGCCGGCTCGGCCACCACCCGGACCGGGTGCTGGTGCCAGGCGTGGAAATCAGCTCCGGCTCGCTCGGCCACGGGCTGGGGTTGGGCGTCGGCACCGCCCTCGGCCTGCGCGCGCAGGGCCTGCTCGCCCCCCGGGTGTACGTGCTGCTCGGCGACGCCGAGTTGGACGAGGGGTCCAACCACGAGGCCATCGCGTACGCGGGCGCGACCGGTCTGGACAGCCTCACCGCGATCGTGGTGGACAACTCGTCGGCGACCCACGGCTGGGCGGGTGGCATCGCCGGTCGGTTCACCGTCAACGGGTGGACCGCCGACACGGTCGACGGCCGGGACCACACCGCCCTGTACGCGGCGCTGACCGGGCACCGGCCGGGACAGCCGCACCTGGTGGTCGCCCGCGTCGAGAGCAAGGGATGACAGTCATGCGTACCGCCTTCATCGACACCACCACTGCCCTGCTCGACGAGGACCCTCGCACCGCCCTCGTGCTGGCCGACATCTCGGTCAGCCAGTTCGCCCCGGCGGGCCGGCGGCACCCGGACCGGGTGCTCAACGTCGGCATCCGGGAGCAACTGATGATCGGCGTGGCCGGCGGCCTCGCTCTGACCGGGCTGCGCCCGATCGTGCACTCGTACGCGACGTTCCTCGTCGACCGGGCGTACGAGCAGATCAAGTTGGATCTGGACCACCAGGGCGTGAGCGCGGTGCTGGTCAGCATCGGCGCCTCGTACGACGCCGCAGAGGAGGGCCGCACGCACCAGTCACCAGGTGACGTGGCGCTGTTCGACTCGCTCGGCGACAGCTGGACCGTGCGGGTGCCCGGTCACCCGGACGAGGTCGCGCCGCTGCTCCGGGACGCCGCGGCGGGCGACGATCCGGTCTACCTGCGGCTCACCGAGCAGCGCAACGCCGAGGCGTATCCGGACGCCGACCGACTACGGGTGCTGCGGCGGGGCGGGCCGGACGCACCTCTCGTGGTTGCCGTCGGGCCGATGCTCGACACCACGCTCGACGCGACCGAGGGAATGGACGTGACGGTCGCGTACACCCACACCCCCCGGCCCTTCGACACGGCCGGGCTGCGGGCGCTGGCCGGGACGGACGTGGTGCTGGTCGAGCCGTACCTGGCGGGGACGTCGAGCGCGGTCGCCGGGCACGCCCTGGCGGACGTGCCGCACCGGCTGCTCACGCTCGGGGTGGGCCGGACCGATCTGCGGCGCTACGGCGATGCCGCCGACCACGCCCGCTGGCACGGCCTGGACGCCGCAGGTCTGCGGCGGATGATCGGCGCGTTCCTGGGATCAGCGCGCGGATGACACGGCGGGACGGCGGCGAGCGCGCTCGCGACCGAGGATCCAGATCGCCTCGACGCCGTCCTTCCAGGTGATCTTCTTGCCCTCTTCGCGGCCCCGCGCCCGGTAGCTGATCGGCACCTCGTACGGGCGGATCTTGCGGCGCAGCAGCTTGCCGGTCACCTCGGCCTCCATGCCGAAGCCCCGCGAGCGCACCTCCAGCGACCGGTAGAGCTCCACCGGCATCAGCTTGAAGCAGGTCTCCAGGTCGCCGATGTACGAGTTGAACAGCACGTTCGCCGCCATTGTGACGCCCTTGTTGCCCATCACGTACCAGAAGCTGTAGGCGCTGTGGCTGCCGAAGGTGCGATTGCCGTAGACCACCGTGGCCCGCCCGTCGAGCACCGGGTCGAGCAGCTTCGGGATGTCCTGCGGGTCGTACTCGAGGTCGGCGTCGAGGATGACCATGAAGTCGCCCTCCGCGCTGTCCACCGCCGTCTTGATGGCCGCGCCCTTGCCCGCGTTGCGCGGGTGGGTGATGACCCGCAGGCGGGCGTCGTCAACGCGACCGAGGACCTCGCCGGTGCCGTCCCGGCTGCCGTCGTCGACAACGACCAACTCGATCTCGCAGGGGTAGTCAACCGCCAACGCCTGCTTGAGGGCGTCTGCGATGCGTTCTTCCTCGTTGTAGACAGGCATGAGGATCGAGAGCTTCACGGGAATCTCCACGGGGGCGACGACACGTCGGGCATAGCCTAGCCCGACTGGTCAGGCCGACGGTTGCCGCCACCGTCGGACAACCGGCGCGACGATTCAGCCAGATGGTGTTTACTTCCGGCCATGTCGGCTGCCGGCTCCCTGCTCGCGGTGCTCCCCGCCGCCTCGTTGCTCCTGCTCACGGTCGCGACGAAGCCCCGCGGGGCCGACGCGGTGGGGCCGTCACGGCTCGCCGTGGTGCGCGCGGCAGTGGTCGCCGGGGCGTACGCGGTGCTCGTCGTCGAGGTGCTCGGCGCGCTGCACGCGCTGACCCGGCCGGCGTTCGTCGCCGCCTGGCTGCTCTTCCTGCTCGCCACCGCGACGGCGGTGGGCCTGCGCTGGCACCGGGACACTCCGCCCGCCGAGGTGCCCGCCGAGATGCCGGCCGCGACGGCCCGGCGGGTGCCGGTCGGCGCGGCGGTGACCGCCGGCGCGGGCCCGGAGACGTCCGTCCCGCTCGCCGACCGTGGCCCGTCCGGCGGGCGCGACGCCACGCCGGTCCGGACCGGTGAGGTACGCGCCGGCCTGCGCAGAGCAGCCGAGATCTGGCGTACGGCGAGTCGGGGCGAGCGACTGCTCGGCGGTGGCATCGGCGGGCTGGTGCTGCTGGAGTTGCTTGTCGCGCTGCTGGCCGAGCCGAACAACTTCGACTCGCAGACCTACCACCTGCCCAAGGTCGAACACTGGGTGGCCCAGGGTGACCTGGACTTCTGGCCCACCGCCATCCACCGGCAGGTGACCATCCCACCCGGCGCGGAGTACCTGCTCCTGCACCTGCGCCTGCTCACCGGCTCCGACGCGCTGCACAACCTGGTGCAGTGGGCCGCCGGGGTGCTCTGCCTGCTGGTGGTCGCGCGGATCACCGCGCAGCTCGGCGGCGGCCGGCGGGCTCAGTTGATCACCGCATTCGTGCTGGCCACCACGCCGATGGTGGTACTACAGGCGACCAGTACGCAGACCGACCTGGTCTGCGCGGCGTGGGTGGCGTGCGCGGCGACCCTCGCCCTGGACGGGCTGCGTCGGCGGACCGGTTGGGGCACGCTGCTCGGCCTGGGCGCGGCCACCGGGTTGACGGCGGTGACCAAGACCAGTGGCCTGCTCGCGGTGGGCCCGCTGCTGCTGCTGTGGGGCCTGGCCCAGCTCCGGCTGGCCCTGGCTGACCGCGCACCGGCCGCCGACCGGGCACCGGCCGCCGGTCGCGCGCCGGCCGCCGGTCGCGCGCCGGCCGCCGGTCGCGTTCGGTCGATCGGTTCGGTGGTTCGCGTCGTCGGTGGCTCGGCGCTGATCCTGGTGGTGGCGGCGCTGGTGGTCGGCCCGTTCCTGACCCGGGTGACCGCCGAGTTCGGGAATCCGCTGGGCCCCCCACGGCTGCGGGAGTCGATCCCGATGGAACGGCACGATCCGGCGTCGATCCTGGTCAACGCCCTGCGGATCGGGCACACGGCGTTCGACACGCCGCTGGCGCCGCTGCGCAGCGCCAGCGCGGACGCGATCATCGAGGGCGCGGACGTGCTGGGTGTCGACCCCCAGGACCGGGCGATCACCTTCGGTCGGGAGGTCTTTCCGGTGCCCGCCTGGTACCCGGACGAGGACCGGGTGGCGTTCCCGATCGCCGGGGCACTCGCGGTGCTCGGCACGCTCGTCGCGCTCGTCCGCCCGCGTCGGCTCGACCTCGGGCCGGTGGGGCCGCTGCGCTCGTACGCCGTGGTGGTGCTGACCACCGTGCTGCTGCACACGTCGATGCTCAAGTGGCAGCCGTGGGGCAACCGGCTGCTGCTCTACGCCCTGGTCCTCGCCGTGCCGCTCGCCGGCCTGTGGCTGGACGCGCTCCTGCGCCGCCACACGAACCCGGAGCCCTCAGTGCCGGCACGGCGGCGGTCCGTGGCCACCGTGGCGACCGTCGCCGTGTTGGCCACCTCGGCGCTGGCCGGGGTGCTGGCGCTGTCGTACGGCTTCCCGCGCCGGCTCGTCGGCTCCGGCTCGGTCTTCACCACCTCGGACTGGGACACCCGGTTCCTGCGCCGGCCACAGTGGGCCGACGAGTTCCAATGGGCCGCGACAGCGGTCCGCGACAGCGGCGCGCGGCGGATCGGGCTGGTGGAGCAGAACGACAACTGGGAGTACCCGTGGTGGCTGCTGCTGCGCCAGCCGGACGGTGGCTCGCCGGACCTGGTGTCGTTGCAGTCGGTCCTGCCCGAGCGGCCGCCGGCCGACCCGGCCTCGATGGACGCGATCGTCTGCACCGGCAGTCAGCCGGCCTGCGCCAAGCTGGTCCCGGCCGGCTGGCGGTTGGAGTTCCGCGGGTACGTGGGCTACGCCCTGCCGCCCGGCCGCTGATCGCCTGCCGCTCGGGCGCAGCCGCGCAGGGACGGGCCCCCGGGCGTACACCCGGGGGCCCGTCGCTCACTTGTCGCGCGGGATGAGGATGAGCCGGGCGACGCCCTTGTCGCCGTCCTTGGCACCGGCGACGCCGAGCTTCGCGCCGACCTTGACCTCGCTCGGCTGCACCGTCGCGCGTCGCTCGACGACCCGCAGGTCGTCGCCGAAGGTCCAGGTCATCGTGAACCCGTCGGTGGACTTGACGGTCATCGAGTCGCCGTCGATGGCGGTCACCTCGCCGCGCTGCACGGCCACGGTCTGCGTACCGTTGTCCTTGGTCTGCACCACCGCCTCGCCGTGCAGGGTGTTCTTGCGCAGCTGCACGCGGGCCTGGTGGCGCTTGCGCCACTCCTCGCCGCGCTTCTGCCGGTCCTTGTCGCGAGCCGTCGGGGAGGCGCCCGGCGTCGGAGTGGCCGGGGCGGCGACGGTCTGCACGTCCAGGTCGGTGGCGTCGAAGCCCATCGCGGTAAGCGCCTGGCCCTCCACACCCATCGCGGCGGCGACCTCGACCGCGGCGTCCCGCGCGGGCTGGCTGGCCACCTCGGCCGCGCCGCAGCCGCTGACCCCGAGCGCGACCGCCGCGAGCAGTGCCGTGGTGCCGGTGACGAATCCCCAACGTGGCATGACTCTCCCTCTCGTCCGTGGAGCCCTCAGCCTTCCCCGCGCGGACGAGCGGACCGTCAGGCCGATGTTCGGGTCAGGTAAGGATCACCGGGCAGCCGGACCGTGAAGGCGGCGCCGCCCTCGGGCGCGTGGCCCGCGACGATCTCGCCGCCCAGCCGCCGGACCAGCCCGGCGGCGAGTGCCAGGCCCAGCCCGCTGCCCACCTTGCGCACCCCCCGGTAGCGCTCGTGCAACGCCCCCCGCTCGAACGCCACCGCCAGGTCGTCGTCGGTGAAGCCGGGCCCGCCGTCGCGGACCTCCAGCACACCGCCGGCCGCCGGGTCCGCACCGACCGGCCGGACCGCGAGCACCACGGGCGCCCCCGGGGGTACGACCCGCAGCGCGTTCTCCAGCAACCCGTCCAGCACCTGTCGGATGCGACCCGGATCGGTGTACGCGGACACCGGCTGAGCGGGCGCCTCCACGCGGAACGACACACCCACCGCGGCGCACCGACCCGACCAGGTCGGCTCGGCGTCGGCGGCCAGCCGGGTCAGGTCGACAGGCACCGGCTCCAGCGGAAAGTCGGCGGCCTCCAGCCGGGCCAACGCCAGCAGGTCGCCGATCAGGCGGTCCAGGTGCTGGGCCTCGACCAGCATGGTCCGGCCGGTGTCGGCGGTGCCGTCCGCGTCGATGACGCCGTCGGCCAGCGCCTCGGCGTACCCCCGGATCGCGGTCAGCGGGGTCCGCAGCTCGTGCGAGACGGAGAGCAGGAACTCACGCTGCCGGCCCTCGCTGGTGGTCAGGGCCGCCGCCAACCCGTTCAGCGCCTCGGCCAGGTCGGCGACCTCGTCCGGCGGTTCGACAGGCACCCGGACGGCGCGGTCTCCGGCCCGCAGTCGGGCGGCGGCGGTGGCCGCGACGCGGATCGGTCGGGCCAGTCGGCGGGCCAGCAGGAGACCGGCCACCACGCCGGCGGCCAACCCGGCCAGCAGCGGCAACCAGAGGCTGAGCAGCACCTGCGCCCACAACCCGTTCGACGAGGCGCGGGACAGCACCACCCCGTTGCCGCCCGGCAGCGCCCGGCCCTCCACCAGGGCGCGGTGGCCATTGACCGGGCGGCGGGCCGACACGTTGCGGCCCTGCCCGATCCGCTGCACCACGCGCGGCGGCAGGCCCGACCGGTCGACGGTCCCGCGCCGGATCAGGTACGCGTCGATGCCCTGGTCGCGCAGTTGCTGGATGAGCCGCTCCTCGTCGACGGTGCGACCCCGGTCCAGCCGGGTGCGCAGCACCTCGGCGGCGAGTCGGGCCTGCGCGGCGAGCGCCTGCTGGTCGCGTCGCTCCGCGCCGCGGATCGCCAGTGGCACCGCGACGATTGCCGTGACGAGCACCGACACCAGTGCCACCGCGCAGGTGACCAGCACCGCGCGGGCGGTAAGCGTGCGGCCGAGACGGCTGCGCCGGGGTGCGGCCGGCGGGCGGGCGCCGACCACCGGCAGTGCCATGGTCGGCGACTCGGCGCGCACCGGCTGCTCAGGCATCGACCGCGTACCCCACGCCCCGGTGGGTACGGATGACGCTGGCCGGGCCGAGCTTCGCCCGCACCTGCGCGACGTGCACGTCCACCGTGCGGGTCCCGGCGTGCGCGGCGTAACCCCAGACGCCGGCCAGCAGCTCCTCCCGGGTGAAGACCCGGCCCGGCCGGGCCATGAGATGCGCCAGCAGGTCGAACTCGGTGGAGGTGAGCTGCACCGGTACGCCGCCGGCGGTGACCGTCCGCCGGGCCGGGTCGAGGGTCACCGGGCCGACGATGCGCTGTCGTTCCGCGCCCTCGGGGCCACCGGCGGTGCGGCGCAGCACCGCGCGGACCCGGGCGACCAGCTCGCGCGGACTGAACGGCTTCGTCACGTAGTCGTCGGCGCCCAGCTCCAGGCCGACGATCCGGTCCACCTCGTCGTCGCGGGCGGTGAGGAAGATGACGGGCGTCCAGTCACCGGCCTCGCGCAACCGGCGGCAGATCTCGGTGCCGGGGAGACCGGGCAGGGCGATGTCCAGGACGCAGGCGACCGGCCGCAGCCGGCGGGCGGCGCTCAGGCCGGCCTCGCCGTCGCGTTCGAGGTGGACGCCGAACCCGTCGCGGGTGAGGTAGAGCCGGACCAGGTCGGCGATGGCCGGCTCGTCCTCGACCACGAGGACGAGCCCGCGGTGCGGCGGTTCGACTGTCACCGGCCCATGATTGCCGACCCGGTCGGTTCGGCGCGATCGGTGCGTGTTCGAGTTCGGTAAAGGAGACGTGAACGGCGACCGGCCCGCCGGGCGTCAGCGCGCCACGGCGGGGCGGAACGCGCTGGGTCGGACGGCGGCCGGCGCGTCACCGATGGTGGCGACGATCCGCTCGCGGGGTGCCCGCAGGCGGGTCCGGAACGCGTGGTTGAGCAGCGCGTCGAGCTGCCACACCTGCTTCGGGTGGCTGGTGCGGATGAGGAACCGCTCGCGGATCCCGTCGATCGCGGTGGCGGCCAGCTCGACCGACCCCAGCCGGGGGTCCGGGCTCCAGGTGACGTTGCTCAGCTCGCGCAGCTCGGTGTTGAGGTGCAGGCGCAGCCGGTGCAGGAGCCTCGTCTGCTGGGTCACCACCAGTCGGCGGTGGGTGAGCAGCAACAGGTAGTCGCCGGTGACCGGACGGTCGGGGCGGCTGCACCGGGTGACCAGGATGGTGGCGTCACCCGAGCCCACGCAGCGGCGGAAGACCGGCATGTGCCGGCTCACCGTCTGTACGGCCAGGCCGGCCTCGGTGGCGGCCGGGAGGAACGTTCGAGAGAAGACGTCCATGACCTGCCCAACGACGTCCCCGCACCGGTGACGTGGGTCACGTCGGACTTTTGGAAGTTCCACGCGGCGCGTCGCACCGCCTGTCCGACTTCCGACCGGGACGGATGTCGGTCAGCCTTCGGGCGCGAGAGGGGAGGCGGCGAAAAGTTCGGCGAGCCATCCGGGCACCGCCTCGGCGTACTCCGCCCGGGCCGGGTCGGCCGTGTCCAGGGCCCGCCGCCAGGAGAGCGACCGGCTCACCGCGCCCAGGTTCATGGCCAGGTCGGCGGCCTCGACGAGGGTACGGCGGTCGTAGCGGTCGGTCCACGACTCCAGGTAGACGTCGCGCAGCCGGGCGAGGCTGGCGTCGTCCGCCGACAACGCGCTGGCGTACCGGATGGAGCGCAGGGTCACCAGCAGCGTGCCGAACGGGTGCGCCACCGAGGCGTCGCCCCAGTCGAAGTAGCGGTACCCGGCCGGCCCGGCGAAGACGTTCCCGTCGTGCAGGTCGTCGTGCTGCACGGTCGCCGGGATGCCGATGTCCGCGAGCCGGCGACACCGCTGCGCGTACGCCGGAACCTCCGCCCGCAGCCGCTCGTACGTTTCGACGGCGAGCCCGCCCTCCGCGCCGACGCGCAGCGAATCGCGATCGTCGAGCAGTTCGGCGAGCAGTCCGGGCAGCACCTCCGGGCGGTGGTCCGGTACGCCGAGGGCGACCAGCTCGTCGGCGTGCGGTGTGGTGGCGAGTTGAAGGGCCGCGTACCCGGGCAACGCCCGTTCCCAGTGCGCCAGGTCGGGGTCGCGGCCCAGCACGTCACGCAGTGACTCGCCGCCGTCCGGAAGCAGCGACCAGCCCCGCTCCCGGTCCACGGCGATCGGGGTCAGCACCCGCTCGGGCGTCAGCCCGGCCAGCATCGCGATGAGGACCGCCTCGTGGACCGTGCCCCGGTTGTTGGCCTTGAACCAGACCGGCCCACCGTCGGTCGGTACCCGCCAGACCAGCGACCACGGCCGGACTCGGGGCTCGACAGGCCCGGTGGCCCGGCGACCGGCGTTGCCGAGTTGCTCGTCGACCCAGGTTCGGGCCTCCTGCTGCCACTGCACGCTGGACCAGTCGGGGGCGCGCTCGTCGGCGATCGTCGTCACGATGGGCACCCTAGGCGGCGTGCCTGACCGGGGCGAGACCATTTCCGCGGTGCTCCTCGGGCTGGCGGCCGAACCGCCGGGTCAGACCGGCGCGACGGTTCCGGCCGGCGGCGGGTCAGACCAGCTCGACGATCGTGGCGTTGGCCATGCCGCCGCCCTCGCACATGGTCTGCAGGCCGTAGCGGAGCCCGTTGTCCCGCATGTGCTGGAGCATCGTGGTCATGATCCGGGCGCCGGAGCCACCGAGCGGGTGCCCGAGGGCGATCGCGCCACCGCGCGGGTTGAGCCGCTCCGGGTCCGCCTCGGTCTCCGCCAGCCAGGCCAGCGGCACCGGGGCGAACGCCTCGTTCACCTCGTACACCCCGATCTCCTCGATGCCCAGCCCCGCGCGGCGCAGCGCCTTCGCGGTGGCCGGGATGGGCGCGGTGAGCATGGTGACCGGGTCGTCGGCCGCGACCACCGCGGTGTGGATGCGGGCCAGCGGGCGCAGACCGTGCCGGCTCGCCCAGTCGGACGTGGTCACCGCGAGCGCGGCGGCGCCGTCGGAGATCTGGGACGCGGACCCGGCGGTGACCACGCCGTCGGCGCGGAACGGGGTGGCCAGTTCACCGAGCTTGTCCAGCGAGGTGTCCCGACGGATGCCCTCGTCGGCGGTGAACTTGCCACCATCGGCGAGCGGCACCGGTGTCAGCTCGGGGTCGAACGCCCCGGCGTCCTGCGCGGCGGCGGCCTTCTCGTGGCTGGCGAGCGCGAACTCGTCGAGCTGCGTACGCGAGAGGCGCCACCGGCGGGCGATCAGCTCGGCCCCGACGCCCTGGTTGAACGGCAGCGGCGCGTCGTCGGCGAAGCCCTCGACACCCCGGTAGCGGGCGCGGAGCTGGTCGCTGAACGGCATGCCGCCGGCCACACTGGAGCCCATCGGCACCCGGGTCATCGACTCCACACCGCCGGCGACCACCAGGTCGGCCTGGCCGGAGAGGACTGTCGCGGCGGCGAAGTGCAGGGCCTGCTGGCTGGAGCCGCACTGCCGGTCCAGCGTGGTGCCGGGCACCGTCTCGGGCCAGCCGGCGGCGAGCACCGCGTTGCGGGCGATGTTCCAGGACTGCTCGCCGACCTGGGACACGCAGCCCCAGAAGACGTCATCGACCTGCGCCGGGTCCAGGCCGGTGCGCTCGGCGAGGGCGCGCAGCACGTGCGCCGACAGGTCGACCGGGTGGACACCGGCGAGGCTGCCCTTGCGCCGCCCGACCGGGGTGCGTACCGCGCCGACGATGACCGCGTCACTCATGTTTACTCCCCGGTAACTTGGGCTGCCCCGATCCTACGTCGTCCGTGGAACCCTCGTCCGCCCACGGGCCGAGGTGCCGCTACTCCCGGCATCCGCCGACCGCTGGCATGCTGGGCGGGTGGACGAGATCTCCCCGGTGCGGCAGTGGCGGGTGCCGACGAACCTGCCGGTGGCCAAGCTGGCCGGCGCGGTCCTGCTGGTCGCCCTCGGTCTGCTCTTCGCCGACGGCGACCCGATCCGGCTGGTCGTGGCCGGTGTGGCCGCCGCCGCACTGGCCGCCTGGGCGGTACGGGACCTGGTCGCGCCGGTCCGCCTGACCGTCGATCCGGCGGGGCTCACCGTCATCCACGGCTTCGCCGGCCGGCGGCTGCTGCCGTGGCCGACGGTCGAGGCGATCACCGTGGACCGCCGGCAGCGGTGGGGGCTGACCGGCGAGGTCCTGGAGATCGACGCGGGCGAGTCGCTGCACCTGTTCGGCAGGTACGACCTCGGCGCCACCCCCGAGGAGGTGGCCGCCGAACTGCGCGCCGCCCGCCGACACCCCTGAGCGTCAGCTCAGCAGTTGCGCGGTGCGGAACAGGACCAGGCCGAGCAGGATCAGCAGGATGATCGCGCCGCCCACGGCCTGCACCAGCGTGCGCCGACCACGCGGCGCGTACGCGAGCACCGCCGCCATCGCGCCGCCGACCACCAGGCCGCCGAGGTGCCCGGGGATGGAGATGCCCGGCACGGTCAACGTGAACACCAGGTTGATCACCAGGATGGGGATCACCTGGGAGATGTCCCGGCCGAGCTTGCGCTCGATGATGATCAGCGCGGCGAAGAGGCCGAAGACGGCAGTGGACGCGCCGGCCGTCGCCGAGTTCTGGGCGCTGAACAGATAGGCGGCCACGTTGCCGCCGAGGCCCGCGACCAGATAGAGCGCGCCGAAGCGCAGCGGCCCGAGGTTGGCCTCCAGCGACCGGCCGAGCACCCACAGCGCCCACATGTTGAGGAGCAGGTGGATGACGCCGTAGTGCAGGAACATCGCGGTGATCAGCCGATACCACTGACCCTCGGCGATGCCGCCGAGCGTGCCGTCGGGGAGGACCGCCAACCCGAGCACCGAACCCCAGTTGGTGAGCGGGGTCCCGCCGCCCATCAGCCCGCCGAAGCCGGAGCCGCCGAGCGCGGCGTCCCCACCCCGGTCGGAGGCGATGGACAGCAGCATGACCAGCACGTTCAGGGCGATGATGCCCTTGGTGACGTAGCCGTGCCGGCCGGCCGTACCACCACCGAAGGCGGTACGTGCCGGCCGGACGGTGCGACGGCCCTCGTTGACGCACTCCGGGCACTGGTGCCCGACGGACGCCTCCCGCATGCAGTCCGGACAGATCGGCCGGTCGCAGCGGGTGCACCGGACGTAGGTCTCCCGGCCAGGGTGCCGGTAGCAGACCGGGGTGGTCGGCGGGGACTCGCTCACCGGGCCGGTCCTCCGTCCGCCACCGCGCGGCTCACCGACGCTGGCCGGCGCGGTGCTCCGGAGCGCTCAATCATGCGAGCAAAGGTACCTCGCGGGTTCGTCAGGCGGCAGACCGCTCGATCTCGACCCGCTCGATGACGACGTCCTGCAGCGGACGGTCGCTCGGGCCGGTCGGGGTGTTGGCGATCGAGTCGACGACCTTCACCGACTCCTCGTCGGCGACCTGACCGAAGATGGTGTGCCGGTTGTTGAGGTGCGGGGTCGGGGACACCGTGATGAAGAACTGCGAACCGTTGGTGCCCGGTCCGGCGTTCGCCATCGCCAGCAGGTACGGCCGGTCGAAGCGCAGCTCCGGGTGGAACTCGTCGGCGAACTTGTAGCCCGGCCCGCCCCGACCGGTGCCGGTCGGGTCGCCCATCTGAACCATGAAACCGCTGATCACGCGGTGCGAGATGGTGCCGTCGTAGTACGGCCCACTGCCCGGCTGACCGGTGCGCGGGTCGGTGTATTCCCGGTTGCCCTCGGCCAGGTCGATGAAGTTGCGGACCGTCTTCGGAGCGTGGTTTTCGAAGAGCTCCAGCCGGATCGGGCCAGCGTTGGTGTGCAGGGTGGCGTAGACAGCCTCGGCCACGGGTACTCCTCACTCGTTGGTCAGTTCCATGCGGATCCTCCCATGTGCCCGATCTGGCATCGCGGAGGCATCCGAAGGTGGAGGATGACGAAGGAACAACTCCCAGGAGGTAGGACCGTGTTTGGAATCGGGCGGCGTCAGTCCCAGGGCCAGCTCGCCAAGGCAGAGCTGAACCAGAGCATCAGCCACCTGATGCAGGCAGCCAACCACGCCGCCAAGGGCGCGGGCGCGACTGTCGGTCCGCGGGTCCAGGTGGCCCGGGGCTATGTCGGGCCGGCCGCGGTGAAGGTGCGCGACCGCGCGTCGACCGGCTGGGGAACCACACTCACCACGCTGGCACCGCTGGCGGCGGCGGCCCGGGACGGCGCCACGCAGGCAGGGCCGCTGACCAGGAAGGCCAAGTCGAAGACCATGCGGATCACCGGTAAGAAGAAGCAGTCGCGCCGTCGCGGCTCGATGATGACCGGCCTGCTGGCCGCGGGCGCCATCGCGGGCCTGGCCGGTGCTGTCGCCCTGCGTCGCCGCCGGGAGCAGCAGGAGTGGGCCGAGTACGACCCGACCCGCACCCTGGAGCCGATGCGCGACGAGGTCGACTCGATCGAGGTGCGTACGCCGGCCGCGCCGACCGCGACCAAGGGGACCGACGGTTCCGCCATGGCCGGGATGACCGGCGCCGGCAGCTCGGCGGTGGCCGGCGGCGACAGCGCCAGCACCACCGGCACGGCCAAGCCGAGCAGTGTCCGCCCGACCAACAAGGTCCCGTCGGTCGCCGAGGGAGCCACTGACGTCTCCGGGCGCCCGACCGACGACCTCACCAAGGCCCTGGGCAAGGACACCGCCCGCACCAACGGCCGCCGCTGACCCCCGGCACAGCAACGCAGCGAGCGCCGGCGACGCGGGTTCACCCCGCTCGCCGGCGCTTCGGCGGTTCTTGCCGGCGTTTTGGCGGGTCAGAGCCGTTCGACGCCGGCCCGCGCTGTCGCGGGTCAGAGCCAGCCGTTGCGGCGGAACCAGCGGTAGAGGGCCAGGGAGACACCGAGCATCAGGGCCAGGGCCACCGGATAGCCGTACGTCATCTTCAGCTCAGGCATGTTGTCGAAGTTCATGCCCTCGACGCCGGCGATGGAGGTCCAGACCGCGGCGATGGCCGCCCACGCGGCGATCTTGCGCATGTCGTTGTTCTGGTCGACGGTGACCTGGGCCAGCCGCGCCTGAAGGATCGAGTTCAGCAGGTCGTCGTACGAGTTCACCTGCTCGACGGTGCGGCTCAGGTGGTCCTGCACGTCCCGGAAGTACTTGCGGATCTCCTTGGGCACGTCGCGGTTGACCTGGGAGGTCAGGTTCATCAGCGGCCGCTGCAACGGGACCACGGCACGCTTGAACTCCACCAGCTCCCGCTTCATCTGGTAGATCCGCTGGATCCGGCCGTGGCTGTTGCGGTCGAAGACCTCGGCCTCCAACTGATCCAGGTCGTCCTCGAGCTGCTCGGCCACCTCCAGATAGAGGTCGACCACCCGGTCGGTCACGCCGTACGCCACCGCCCATGGGCCCTGGAGCAGCAACTCCTGCTTGGTCTCCAGGTCGGCGCGGACCGGGGAGAGCCGGCAGGCGTCCCCGTGCCGGACACTGATCAGGAAGTTCGGGCCGATGAAGAGCATCACCTGGCCGGTCTCGACGACCTCGGAGGTCTCGGTCAGCTCGGTGTGCTCGCAGTAGCGGGCGGTGCGCAGGACCAGGAAGCTGACGTCGTTGAACCGCTCCAGCTTGGGTCGCTGCTCGGCCTTCACCGCGTCCTCGACGGCCAGCTCGTGCAGGCCGTACGTCTCGGCGATGGCGGTCATCTCGGCCAGCTCCGGCTGGTGCAGCCCGATCCAGACGAAGCCGTGCTCCTCGCGGCGTGCCGCCTCCAGCGCCTCCGAGTAGGTCCAGTCGCCGGGCTGCCGCTTGCCGTCGATGTAGAGCGCGCAGTCGACCACCCCGCTGCGGCCGGTGCCGGTGGGGGCCGGAGTGGGCGGCGATCCGTCGGCGTTGAGCATCCTGGTCACCGCCCGGACCGGGGACGGCCAGGCCCGGGGTCGCAGCACCCGGGACGTGTTCAGCGGGGCCGTCCGGCCCTGCTCTGCCCGATCCGTCATCGCGACACCTCCCCGCGCTCGCCTGCGGCTTGCAGGCTACGCCGATGGTCGCCACCGGCAGGTGTGACGGCGGTCGCGGGTGCGGCGCCGGGCGGGCCGGGCCGCATCGGGGGGTGAAGGACGACACGGCCCACCCGGCGCCCGTGGGGGCGGGGGTTGTGCTGCACGCGTGGCCCGAGGTGGCGGCGGGGTGACCCTCGCTGCACCTGACGGGTGACGCTCGCAGCATTGTGAGCCGCCGGCCGCCCGCTGGGGAGTCCCGGGACGGCCGGCATCGTCGTTCTGTCGGGAACCCGACAGAAAATCAGCTCCGAATGGCTTCGACAGCCGACGCCAGCCGGCGGACACCCTCGTCGATCTTGTCGGCCGTCACGGCCGAGAAGGCCAGCCGCAGGGCGTGCCGCCCACCGTCGAGAACGAAGTCGCTGCCCTTGACCACTGCGACACCGCGCTCGGCCGCAGCCGGGGCGAGCTGATCGACAAACACGTCCTCGGGGAACTCCACCCACAGGAAGTAGCCGCCGTCGGGCTCCACGAACCGGGCCTGCGGCAGGTGCTGGCGCAGCGACTCGGCCAGCACCCGGGCGCGTTCGCCCAGCGCCGACCGGACGGTCTCGATCGAGCGGTCGATGTCGCCGGAGACGCAGAACTGGTGCACGATCGCCTGCGACACCATGCCGGGCGAGATGTAGAGGCTCGTCGCGTTCTTGGCGATGTCGGCGATCAGATCCGCCGGACCGACCAGATAGCCGACCCGCACGCCCGGGCAGACGGTCTTGGTGAAGCTCGACGCGTGCACGACCACGTTGCGGGTGTCCAGCGAGAGCATCGACGGCAGCGCCTCGCCGCGGAAGCGGATGTCCGCGTACGGGTCGTCCTCGAAGATCGTGAACTCGTACTCGGCCGCCAGGTCGAGCAGTTCGCGGCGCTTCTCCAGCGACAGGGTCATGCCGGCCGGGTTCTGGTAGTTCGGGATGACGTGGGCCAGCCGGGGGCGGACCCCGGACTCCAGCAGCTTGCGCAGCTCGGCGGTGTCCAGACCGTCGGGCTGGACCGAGATGCCGTGCAGCTCGCTGCCCATCCGCTGGAGGTTGAGCAGCGTGCGGTCGTACGTCGGACGCTCCACCACCACCGCGTCGCCGGGACGGACCAGGTGGTCGAAGAGGAAGGCGTCGGCCTGGAGCGAGCCGTTGGTGACCAGCACCTGGTTGGCTTCGACCCCGTGCTTCTCGGCGATCCACTTTCGCAGCGGAAGGTAACCGACGGAGGTGCCGTACGCCGTGACCCCCGCGGGGTCGGCGTCGAAGGCGCGTACGGCGGCGGCCTTGAGCCCCTCGACATCGACGATGTCCAGCGAGGGTGCCCCACGGGCAAAGGAGATCAGCTGCTCGGCGGTCATGGATATTGAGCGTACGGGCGGCGGCGGGCGACGCGCGGACGGCACGGCGATGTCCGCATCCTGAGCCACCGGGACGGGTGACCCGGGTCGGCCGGTCGCCGTCAGATCAGACCGGAAGTGCGAGCGAGTCGTGCTGCGGCGCGCGGGAAAGGCCCTCCAACTGCACGCCGAGCGCGTCGAGGAGCTGGCTCCAGTCGAAGTAGGAGCGCCACGCGACGATCCGGCCCCGGCGTGCCCGGACGATGTCGGCAACCTCCCAGCTCACCGACCGGCCGGTCGGAGCGACGGTGCCGTACGGCGTGTGCAGCGTGCCGGTGTGGGTGCCGCTGAGGCGCAGCTCCACTGCCGCGCCGCCGGACGTGCGCACCGAGCCCAGCGGATCGACCCGCAGATCTCCGAAGGCACCCGTCCAGGTGCGCAGCAGCGCGGGCAGCTCGATCGGGCGGACCGTGACACCCGGCATGGCGTAGAACGCCTCCGGGGCGTACAGGTCCGGCAGTCGGGCCACGTCCCGCCGCAGAAGCATCGCGTACTGCTGCTCGACCAGGCGCTCCGCGTCACGCATCGGGCCCTCCCCCACGGGACACGGAATCTCCGCGCCCGCGAGGGATCCTTACCCGTCGATCCGGCCTGGCACACCTCGCGGGGTCAGGTCGTGGCGGCCACCTGGCTCTCGGCCCAGACCCGCATGATGTCCCGGACCGAGATCACCCCGGCCACCTCCCGGCCGTCGAGCACCACCAGGTGCCGGAAGCCGCCGCGGGCCATCGCGGCGGCGGCCTCGGCGACCGTCCACTCCGGCCCCGCGTAGACCACGTCCCAGGTCAGGTGGGCGCCGGTGCGTTCGGTGTCGCAGTCGAGGCCCGCGCCGATGGCCTTCAACACATCGCGTTCGGTCATGATCCCGATTCCCTCGGACTCGGGGTCGATCACGACCGCCGACCCGACACCGCGGGCCGACATCATCCGGGCCGCCTGACGCAGCGTGTGCTCCGGACCGACGACGAGGACCTGGCTGGACATCGCTTCCCGTACCTGCATCACACATCACCCCTTTGGGACGGTGGCATTCGGTACGCACATGGTCGTCGGTGGATGTTTCCGGGACAAGACCGGGCATCGTCGCGATGCCGGGCCGCTCGCTACTGTCGAAGCGTGTCCACCGAGCCCCTGCGCTGCGCCGGCGCGCTGATCGTCGACCACGACGGCCGAATCTTCTTCCAGCGCCGCTCACCCCACCGGCGCCTGTTTCCCAACTGCTGGGACGTCGTCGGCGGCCACCTGGAACCGGGCGAGGAGATCGCGGAGGAGGGCTTCGCCACCCTGCGGTCGATCGATCGGTGAACACCGTCGAGCTGGCGCCGTACCGGATCGCCGGGCTGCTCGCCCCGGCCGTGGACCGGGCGTTCCGCGCCGGCATGCTGGCCGGCCGCGACGGTGGCGGCGCCGAGTTGAGCCAGCGGTACGGCGGGCCGACGGCGAACGGCTTCCTGGTGGACCTGCGCACCCGGCTCGCCGCGCCGGGCGGCACCGTTGACGGGCCGGGTTTCGCGGCGATCACCCGCTACGCCGACCCGGTCGCGGTCCGCCGGGCGGTCGACAAGCAGGTGGCGTACGGCATGCTCCACCGCCGTCCGGACGGATCCCTCTCCGCCACCGAGCGGGGGGCCGCGTTCCTCACCGAGCTGTACCAGGTGCACGCCGAGGTCACCGAGGAACTGTGGGCCGGGCACGACGAACGGGTCACGCGGCTGGTGGCGGCGCTCGGCCGGCTGCTGACGTACGCCCTGGTGCTGGCCGACGCCGACGGCGACCGGAACGGGTCAGCGTTCGCGGCGCTGGCGCCCCCGCACGAGCCGGACGGCACCCCGCCCGGCGTCCTGCTGCTCAACCGGCTCGGCACGCTGCGTTACCACCGGGCCGACGCGCACGCCGCCGCCTGGACGGCCGCCGGGCACACCGCGTCAAGCGTCGCCGCCCTGCCTCCCGGCCCCGAGCGGCTGGCCATCGAGCTGGAGACCGACCGCCGGGCGGCCGGCCCGTACGACGCGCTCGACGCCGAGGAGCGGCTGACCATGCTCGCCGACCTGGCCGCGCTGCCCGGCTGAACCGGCTGACCCGGTTGGCCGGAGCGGCACGGCCGCCCGGCGCTATCCTCCACCGGTGACGGGGAGCAGGACGAGGGAGGATGTCGCGATGATCGGAATGGTGCTCGCGGCCGGCGCGGGACGACGGCTGCGCCCGTACACCGACACCCTGCCCAAGGCGTTGGTGCCGGTGGACGGCGAGACGACGATCCTGGACATCGCGCTGGGCAACCTGGCCGAGGTCGGGCTCACCGACATCGTGATCGTGGTCGGCTACGCGGCGGACGCGGTCCGCGAGCGGCAGGCCGACCTGGAGAAGAAGTACGGGGTCACGCTCACCCTGGTGCACAACGACAAGGCCGAGGAGTGGAACAACGCCTACTCCCTCTGGCTGGCCCGGGAGTACTTCGCGCGCGGGGTGCTGCTGGTCAACGGGGACACCGTGCACCCGGTGAGCATCGAGAAGACGCTGCTGGCCGAGCGCGGCCCGGGCATCCTGCTCGCGGTGGACACCCTCAAGCCGCTGGCCGAGGAGGAGATGAAGACCACCTTCGACGCCGCCGGCCAGCTCACCCGGATCACCAAGATCATGGACCCGGGCGAGGCGTACGGGGAGTACATCGGCGCGACGCTTATCGAGCCGCAGGTCGCCGACGCCCTGGCCGACGCCCTGGAGGCGACCTGGCGGCGGGACCCGAACCTCTACTACGAGGACGGCTACCAGGAGTTCGCCGACCGTGGCGGCGAGGTGCGGGCGGCGCCCATCGGCGACGTCCCCTGGGTCGAGGTCGACAACCACGCCGACCTGGCCCGCGCGCGGGAGATCGCGTGCCGCTACTAGCTCGGAGCGTCCTCACCCCGCTGCACATCGACGTGCGGCGCGGGGCGGTCGCCGACCTGGCCGCGATCCTCGCCGACGGGCGGATCTCCGCCGGCGGCGACGTCGCGGTGGTGGTCGGCCCGGGTCAGGGCGCCCAGATCGCGGAGCTGATCCGACCGTCGCTGCGCTCGGCCGACGTGTTCACCGTCGCCGGGGCGACCCTCGACGCCGCCGACGACCTGGGCGGCAAACTCCGCGCCCGGTCGTACGACGCGGTGGTCGGCATCGGCGGCGGCAAGACCATCGACGTGGCCAAGTACGCGGCCACCCGGCGCGGGCTGCCGATGGTGTCGGTGGCGACCAGCCTCGCCAACGACGGGATCGGCTCCCCGGTGGCCAGCCTGATCACCGACGGGATCAAGGGCTCCTACGGGGTACACATCCCCATCGCGGTGATCGTCGACCTGGACTTCGTGGAGAGCGGCCCGGACCGGCACAACCGGGCCGGCATCGGCGACGTGATCAGCAACATCAGCGCACTGGCCGACTGGGAGCTGTCCCGGCGGGTACGCGGCGAACCGGTCGACGGCCTGGCCGCCTCGCTGGCCCGGGCGGGCGCCGAAGCGGTGCTCAACCACCCCGGCGACATGACCGACGACGCCTTCGTCACCGTGCTGGCCGAGGCGTTGATCTCCAGCGGTCTGGCCATGGCGGTCTGCGGCACCAGCCGTCCGTCCAGCGGCGGCTGCCACGAGATCATGCACGCCGTCGACTCGCTCTTCCCCGGCACCGCCTCGCACGGTGAGCTGGCCGGGCTGGGCGCGCTGTTCTGCACCTGGCTGCGCGGAGACCTGCGCCGCTTCGGGGAGATGTCGGCCTGCCTCGCCCGGCACGGTCTGCCCCGACTGCCCGCCGAGGTGGGGCTCACCGACGACCAGTTCATCGAGGCGGTGCAGTTCGCGCCGCGTACCCGACCGGACCGGTACACGATCCTCGAGCACCTGGCCCTGTCGCCTACCGAGACGCGGGAGCGGCTGGCAGACTACGCCGGTGCAATCCGCGACCAGCTTGGCTGACCCCCGTCCCACCGTCGCCGACTTCCACCGGGTGAACCGGGGTGGCGGCCTGTTCAGCGAGTCGATCAGCCAGTGGCTCGGGGCCGTCTTCGCGTTGGTCGCGCAACGCCTCGGGCTGCGCCCGACCGCGCTCACCCTCACCAACCTGGTGCTCGGGCTGGCCACCTCGGTCACCGTTGTGGCGCTCGCCGGGCCGGTCGCCGACGGGGACGTACCGGCCTGGGTAGTCGGCCTGCTCGCCCTGATCGGCTGGCAGGTCGCGTACTCCCTGGACTGCGCCGACGGGCAGCTCGCCCGGGTGACCGGCCAGGGCAGCCCGGCCGGCGCACGGATCGACATCCTCTGCGACGTGGCGGCGCAGATCGCCCTGGTGGCCGCGCTGGCCGCCACCGCCGTGGCGCAGGAGACGTCGACGCCTACCTGGCTCGTGGCGACCTTCGCCGGCACCTGGATGGTCAACCTGGTCACGTCGGTGATGCAGTCCGGCCCGAACGCGGCCAGCATGGTCACCTCGACCTCGCTGCCGGTACGCCTGGCCAAGCTGGTCCGCGACTATGGCGCGGTGGTCTTCGTGGCCGCAGTGGTGCTGGCCGTGGCCCCCGCGCTGGTCCTCTGGGTGCTGGTGGCGTTCACGATCGTCAACGGCGGCTTCCTGCTGGCCAGCATCGCCTTCTCCGCCCGCGCCTCGCTGCGCTGATGCCCCGCCCGCGCCGCTCCCAGACCGGCGCCAAGGCTGTTCGAATCGTCCTTTGCTCTGCTTCAGCCCAGGAAACACGTGGCGTCCGATATCCGGACACCGGGTGTTTCCTCCGCTGAAGCAGAGCAAAGGGAGCGAACAGTAGGTGCTCTCCTCCCGGATTTCGGCGCTCCCGCGCTCCCGCGCTCCCGCGCTCCGGAGTTACGGCGTTACGGCGTTACGGCGTTACGGCGTGGGCCATCCCCGCGTAGATGTCGATGAGCTGCTTGGTGACCACGTCGGGGTGGAAGGTCCGCTCGTAGCGGGCGCGGGCGGCCAGCGCCAACCCGGACGCGCCGGCACGGGCCACCGGCAGGGCCGCCGCCAGCGCGGCCGGCTCCGGAGCCACCACCCAGCCGGCCTCGCCGAGGCCGATCCCGGCCGGCATGACCGGCCCACCGCCTCCGCCGGCGACCGCCGAGGCGGTCTCGGCCGGGCCGGTGCCGGCGGGCTCGTGCGGGGCGTCCGCTCCGACGAGGTACGGGATGCCGCCCAACGCGGTGCCGAGCACCGGCCGGCCACTCGCCAGCGCCTCGATGATCACGGTCGGCAGCACGTCGTGCCACATCGAGGCCGCGATCACCACGGCGCTCGCCTCGACCGCGGCGCGTACCCCTGCGCGGTCGAGCTGACCGAGGTAGACCACGTCGGGTCGCTCGGCGACCGCGGCCTCCACCAGCGGGCGCAGCTCGCCGTCACCTGCCACGCGCAGCGTGCCCAGGGTGCCCACCGGATGCCGACGCCAGGCGTCCAGCAGCAGGTCGACACCCTTCTCGGGCGAGAGCCGGGCCATGTAGAGGAAGCCGTCACCCAGTGGGGTCGGCCGGCCCGGATCGGGTACGGCATTCGGCTTCACGACGATCCGATCGTCCGGAATGCCGTAATCGCGGAGGTGGTCGGCGATGGCCGTGGTGAGCGCGATGAACCGGTCCACCGAGCGCCAGGTGCCCCGGTGCACGGCCAGTGTGGTCGCCATCAGTGCGCTCTGCGCCGTCGAGTCGCGGTAGCACCGGTGCCTGATCGCCGGCACGCCCAGCGCCCGACCCTTGCAGTCCTGGCAGATCACCCCGTCGCGGAAGTAGATCCCCGACGAGCAGACCTGCCGGTAGTTGTGCACCGTCTGCACCACCGGCACACCGTGCCGGTGCGCGGTCCGCACCACCCACGGCGAGATCAGGGGGTACGGATTGTGCAGGTGCAGCACGTCCGGGCGGTGCTCCGTGAGCAGCCGGCTGAGGTCCTGCTGGGCACGCGGCGCCCAGATCGGCGAGATCGGCAGCAGCGCCTTGGCGGCCTTCGACATCGACGGGATCTCGTCCGAGCTGCGGATGAAGGGCAGCACCTCGACGCCGGCAGCGGTGAGCTGAGCGATCTCCGAGTCGACCATCGTGTTCTCGCCGGAGGGCTGAGCTTCCCGGTACCGGTTGTGCGCCACCACGATTCTCACGGGAAAGAAGGCTACCGTTGGTTGGTGCCCGAACTACCGGAGGTTGAGGCGCTCGCAGGTTACCTGCGGCAGCGCGCGGTGGGGCGGCGTGTCGACCGGCTGGAGATCGCCGCGATCAGCGCCCTGAAGACGTACGACCCGGCACCCGCCGCGGTCGCCGGTCGGGCGGTGGTCGACGCCCGACGGCACGGCAAGTTCCTCGACGTGGTCGTCGAGGGTGATCTGCACCTCGTGGTCCACCTGGCCCGGGCGGGTTGGCTGCACTACCGGGAGGCGTTTGGATCGACGACGCCGCTGCGACCCGGCAAGGGCCCGATCGCGGTACGCGTCCGCCTCGACGACGGCTCCGGCTTCGACCTCACCGAGGCCGGCACCCAGAAGAAGCTGGCCGCGTACCTGGTCACCGACCCGGCGACGGTGCCCGGGGTGGCCAAGCTGGGCCCGGACGCGCTCGCCGCCGACCTGCCCACCTTCGCCGAGCGGCTGCGCAGTCGGCGTGGGCAGGTCAAGGGGGTGCTGACCGACCAGTCGGTGCTGTCCGGGGTGGGCAACGCGTACTCGGACGAGATCCTGCACGCCGCGAAGCTGTCGCCGTTCGCGATCACCGACCGGCTCACCGACGCCCAGCTCGCCACCCTGCACGCGGCGACCCGCCAGGTGCTCGGTGACGCGGTCGAGCGGTCCCTCGGCCAGCGTGCCGCCGAGCTGAAGGGTGAGAAGCGGTCCGGGTTGAAGGTGCACGCCCGCACCGGGCTGCCCTGCCCGGTCTGCGGGGACACCGTGCGGGAGGTGTCGTTCGCCGACTCGAGCCTCCAGTACTGCGCGACGTGCCAGACGGGCGGCAAGCCGCTGGCTGACCGACGGTTGTCCCGCCTTGTACGGTGAGTAATTCCACTCGGCGACTACGGAGCGGAATCGGCCAGAGTGCGCCGAAGCTCCCGTCCACCGTTCTCGCCACACGCACATCCATCGGTATAGTGGCCCGGTCCCCGGCTTCTGAAATGGTGCGGAGCCGGCCAGATCCCGCCGGCACCATCGGTCGCCAATCTCCTTCGGGGCGACGACCGGTCGGAGCCCGCGTGGGAGACTGGGACGGTGGGCGACCCGGGCCCTCACGCCGAGTGAGCGGCCCGTGTCATGCGGGAGGACATGGGTGAGGTGACGGCAAGCCTCCAGCGCCCGGTATCCAACGAAGGCCGGAGCAGACTCGTGCGGCACGTCGACAGCTTCGAGATCCAGCCGCCGACGCCGCCGTCCCACAACGGCGTCCCCCGGTCGGCTTGGGCCAGGGCGCGACGCCGTGTCTCCCGCTGGCACCGTCCCTACACCGCCATCCTGCTGCTGCTCGACTTCGGCGCAGCGGCGTTCGCCAGCTGGATCGCGATCCAGCTCTTCGACCAGGCCGCCTCCGGTTTCTCCGGCACCAACCAGGACCCGACCTGGTTCCACACCGTCTCCTACCTGCTGCTGCCGCTGGGCTGGGTGGTCATCCTCTGGAGCAACCGGGCGTACGACCGGCGCTACCTGGGGCTCGGGCCGGACGAGTTCAAGCGGGTCATCCGGGCCGCCGTCACGGTCGCGGCCAGCGTCTCCTTCCTCGCGTTCGCCACCAAGACCGCGCTGTCCCGGTGGACGGTAGGCACGGCACTGCTCGGGGCGCTCCTGCTGATCCTGTGGGGCCGCTTCGTGGCCCGCTGGGCGCTGCACTACATCCGCCGGCGGGCCGGTCAGGCCGCGCACCGGATGGTGCTGGTCGGCACCCTGCCGGAGTGCCTGGAGGTGTACGCGGCGGTCACCCGCAGCCCGAACGCCGGGCTGGTCCCGGTCGCCATCCACATCACCGACGGGTACGCGGCGGCGCGGGGGATGCCGACGCCGGTGCCGGTGCACGCCGGGCGCGACGTGCTGGCCCTGGTCCGCGAGGTCGGTGGGGACACCATCGCCGTCTGCGGGTCGGCCAGCGCCGAGCCGGGCGAGCTGCGCCGGCTGGCCTGGCAGTTGGAGGGCTCCGGCGTCGACCTGGTGGTCGCACCGCAGTTGACCGACATCGCCGGCCCTCGGGTGCACATCCGGCCGATCGAGGGTCTGCCGCTGCTGCACGTCGAGGAGCCGACCCTCTCCGGGCCGGCGCTGCTGGCCAAGAACCTGATGGACCGGGTCGCCGCCGGCCTGGGCCTGCTGCTGCTGATCCCCCTCTTCGTCGCCGTCGCCGTCGCGATCCGCATCTCCGACCCCGGGCCGGTGTTCTTCCGCCAGCCCCGGGTGGGGCACGAGGGGCGCACCTTCCGGGTGTGGAAGTTCCGGACCATGTACGTCGACGCCGAGGACCGACTGGCCAGCCTGACCGACCAGAACGAGACCGACGGCATGCTGTTCAAGATGAAGCAGGATCCCCGGGTCTTCCCGGTGGGTCGCTTCCTGCGGGCCTCGTCGCTGGACGAGCTGCCGCAGTTGATCAACGTGCTCTGGGGTGAGATGTCGCTGGTCGGGCCCCGCCCACTGCCGGCCGACGACGGTGACTTCCTGGGCGACGTGCGCCGCCGCCTGCTGGTCCGCCCCGGCATGACCGGTCTCTGGCAGGTCTCCGGCCGCTCCGACCTCTCCTGGGACGAGGCCGTCCGGCTGGACCTCTACTACGTCGACAACTGGTCGCTGGCGTACGACCTGAGCATCCTCTGGCGCACCGTCGGCGTGGTGCTCGCCCGCAAGGGCGCGTACTAGCGCTAAGGGCGGCGAGCCGTCAGGATCGCTGCGTGGGTGGCAACCTCTCCGCCGTCGTCGGCGTCGTCTCGCTGGTCACCGCGTTGACCGCGGCTCTGCTGGCGGTGCTGCGGTTGCGCGCCCGGCGCGGCATCGCCACCGCCACACAACGGGCCACCTACGAGGTGCTGCACACCGCCGGCCTGGCCGCCGAGCCGCTGCGGGCGGGACTGAGCGCGGCCGGCGCGACGAAAGCCGTACGCCATCTGCGGGCCCTGGTGGGCGCGGTCGGACTGGCGCTCACGGACGCCGACGAGGTGCTCGCCCTCGACGGGCGCGGCACGCACCACGGTGAGCAACTGCTCGCGGCGGCCCAGCGGTCGGTGGCCACCGGGCGCTCGACGGTGCTCGGGGAGTCCGACCTGCGGTGCGACCGGGTCGACTGCCCGATCCGCGGTGCGGTGGTCGCGCCCCTGCACGGCGCGGACGCGCGGGTGGTCGGCGCGCTGGTGGCGATCGCCGACAGCGCGCCGGCGCCGGGACTGGTCCAGGCCACCCTGGAGACGGCGCACTGGGCGGGCAACCAGCTCGCCCTGGCCGAGCTGGACTCGTCACGGGAGCGGCTGGCGAGGGCGGAGGTCCGGGCGTTGCGGGCGCAGATCAGCCCGCACTTCATCTACAACGCGTTGACCGCGATCGGCTCGTTCGTCCGCACCGATCCGGAGCGGGCCCGGGAGTTGATCCTGGAGTTCGCGGAGTTCACCAGGTACTCGTTCCGGGCGCACGGGGAGTTCACCACCCTCGCCGAGGAGCTGCGCTCGATCGACAGGTACCTGACGATCGAGCGGGCCCGGTTCGGCGACCGGCTGCAGGTGCGGTTGCAGATCGCCCCGGAGGTGCTGCCGGTGACGCTCCCGTTCCTCTGCCTTCAGCCGCTGGTGGAGAACGCCGTCCGGCACGGGTTGTCCCGCAAGCCGGGCACGGGCATGGTGAGCATCGAGGCCCGGGACGCGGGCGCCGAATGCCACATCACGGTGGAGGACGACGGGGTGGGAATGGACCCGACCACGCTGACCGCCGGCATCGCCGAGCTGGCCCGCAGCACCGGCGATCCGGGAGACGACCCGGGCCAGCACGTCGGCCTCTCCAACGTCGACGAGCGACTGCGGTCGGTCTTCGGGGACCGGTTCGGTCTGGTCGTCGAGACCGGGCTGGGTTCGGGCACCCGGGTGAGCATGCGGGTGCCGAAGTTCCACCCGGGCGTACGGGCCGGCTCGTGACCACCGGCTTCCTGCGGGTGCTGGCGGTGGACGACGAGCCGCCCGCGCTCGACGAGTTGGCGTACCACCTGCGGGCCGACCCCCGGGTGGCCCGCCTGCACACCGCCGGGGACGCCACCGAGGCGCTGCGGCTGCTGCGCGACGGTGACGTGGACGTGGTCTTCCTGGACATCCGGATGCCCGGCCTGGACGGCATGGAGTTGGCCCGGGTGCTGCGCCGGTTCGCCCGGCCGCCGGCGATCGTGTTCGTCACCGCGTACGACGACGGGGCGGTGGACGCGTTCGACCTGGGCGCGACGGACTACGTGCGCAAACCGGTACGCGCCGAACGGCTGGCCGAGTCCCTGCGCCGGGTGATCGGCTCACGGGTGGTGCCGTCGCATCCGGCGGCGCTGGCCCGCGCCGAGGAGGACCCGACCATCCCGATCGAGTTGGCCGGCACCACCCGGATGCTGCCCCGCTCGGCGGTGCGCTGGGTGGAGGCGCAGGGCGACTACGCCCGGCTGCACACCGCCGAGGGGTCGCACCTGGTGCGGGTCTCGCTGGCCACGCTCGCCGAGCGGTGGGCCGATGCCGGTTTCGTCCGGGTGCACCGGTCGTACCTGGTGCAGTTGAAGTTGATCGCGGAGCTGCGCCTGGTGAACTCCGGGTACGTGGTGGTGGTCGACTCCACCGAGCTGCCGGTGAGCCGGCGGCACACCCGGGAGTTGAAGGACAAGCTGGTCAGGGCCGCGAAGCAGGACTGGAGTCGCTGAGGCGGGAATGCTCCCGACCCTCCCGTACGTTGTACGATAGCCGATACGACAACCCGGGAGGCCGCCGTGCACGAAACTCCGTTCGACGCCGAGACCGAGTTCGACACCCAACTCGACCAGCTGGTGCGACTGGGCTATCCGGCCCTGGCCGGGATGCCCGAGAGCGCCTTCCGCGACCTGGTCGCGCCGCTGCGCGCCCGCGCGGTCGACGGCGCCGCCGGCCTGAGCGCGCCCACCGACGCCCGGGTGCCGTTCCTGCTGGTCATTACGCGGGACCTGATCGGGGTGGAGCCCCGGCTCGCACTCACCACCCTGGCCGGCAAGCGCAAGCCCGGCTTCCTCGACCGGCACTATGCCGAGGACGACCTGCCGCGCTTCGACCCGATCAAGGAACTGGAGGTGCCCGTCGGGCCGGCGTACCTGCTCTTCGACGTCGACCGGGGCGAGGAGTTCCGCAACCTCGCGCCGGCCGCGGCGATGGAGGGCATGACCGCACAGGACCGGCTGCCGCTCACCATCGACGAGGGGCTCGCCTTCATCACGCTCCACCCGGAGGCGCTGGCCAGCAACAGGTGCTTCTCGCTGGTCGGCTCGCGGTGCGGCGACAAGCGGGTGCCGGCGCTGTGGATCAGCCAGGGTGCGCCGAAGCTGGGCTGGTGCTGGTACGGCAACCCGCACACCTGGCTCGGCTCCGCCTCGGCCCGCCCGGTACGCGTCGGTCTGGAGTAACCGCGCACGGGCCGCCGCCACGGCTCGCTCGGTTCGTCCACACGGAGGCTCGGGGGTTCGTCGAGGCCAGCCCTCGTGACCCCCGGGTTATCCACAGGGGTGAACCGTTCTCCACAGGTTATTCACAATGCCACCCACTGATCTCCACGGTGGCTCCCTACAGTCAGACCCCATGAAGGAACGCCGCGTCCTGGTCGTCGAGGACGAACGCACCATCGCCGAGTCGGTCGCCGCCCGACTCCGCGCCGAAGGTTTCGCCGTGGAGATCGCCACGGACGGCCCCAGCGCGGTCGAGCGGTTCCGGGCCGGGCAGCCCGACCTCGTCGTCCTCGACGTGATGCTGCCCGGCTTCGACGGCCTGGAGGTGTGCCGCCGGATCCAGGCCGTCCGGCCGGTGCCGGTGCTGATGCTCACGGCCCGCGACGACGAGACCGATCTCCTGGTCGGGCTCGCTGTCGGCGCGGACGACTACCTCACCAAGCCGTTCTCGATGCGCGAGCTGGCCGCCCGCGTACACGTGCTGCTGCGCCGGATGGAACGTGCCGCGACGCCCGCGCCACCCGCCATCCGGCTCGGCGACATCGAAATCAACGAGGCCGAGCGGCGGGTTCGGCGCTCCGGCGCGGACGTGCACCTCACACCTACCGAGTTCGACCTCCTGATCCACCTCGCCGGACGGCCCCGCACGGTGCTGCCCCGGGAACGGCTGCTCGCCGACGTGTGGGGCTGGGCCGAAGGCACCGGCACCCGCACCGTGGACAGCCACGTCAAGGCCCTGCGGCGCAAGCTCGGCGCCGATCTCATCCGGACCGTGCACGGCGTCGGGTACGCCCTGGAGGTGCCCGCGTGACCAACCACCGAGTGGTGGACTGGCTGGACCGTGCGCTGCCTCGCCCGCTGGACCCGGTCCGCTCGATCAAGATGAAGCTCGGCGTCCTGCTGGTCGCCTCCTGGGCGGTGGCCATCGGCTACTTCTGGTACGGCATCGGTTGGCTCCCGCCAGGCACCTCGATCACCGTCATCTGCATCGCGCTGGTCACCTCGCAGGTGCTCGCCCACGGGATGACCTCGCCGCTGCGCGAGATGACGGCGGCCGCCGGGGCGATGGCCCGCGGCGACTACACCCGTCGGGTGCGCGCCACCTCCCGCGACGAGGTGGGTGAGCTGGCCCAGGCGTTCAACAAGATGGCCGAGGACCTGCACGCGGCGGACCAGCGCCGGCGCGAGCTGATCGCCAACGTCTCCCACGAGCTGCGTACGCCGATCACCGCGTTGCAGGGCGTACTGGAGAACATGGTGGACGGGGTCGCCGAGCCGGAGCCCGCGGCCCTGCGCGCGGCGCTGTCCCAGACCGAACGGCTCGGCCACCTCGTCGCCGACCTGCTCGACCTGTCCCGTCTCGACGCCGGGGTGGTGCCGCTGCGCCGGGTCCGCATCGACGTGGGGGACTTCCTGGACGAGGCGGTGGAACACGCCACCGCCAGCGCCGCCGGAGCGGGACTCGACGTGAACTTCCAGCTCCGCGAGCTGGCGGTGCCACTGACCGTGCGCGCGGACCCGTGGCGGCTGCACCAGGTGTTCGCGAACCTCCTGGACAACGCGGCACGGCACAGCCCACCCGGCGGCACCGTGCGGGTGAGCGCCGAGGAACACGCCGGCCAACTCCACTTCGAGGTGAGCGACGAGGGGCAGGGCATTCCGACGGCCGAGCGTTCCCGCGTGTTCGAGCGGTTCACCCGCGGCGACCGGGCGGCCGGCGGTGGGACCGGCCTGGGCCTGGCCATCGCCCGCTGGGTAGTCGAACTGCACGGCGGTCAGATCGGGGTTCTCGATCCGGCCGGAGCCGCCAGGAACTCCCAGCCCGGTTGTCGCATCCGGGTCACCATCCCGAGCAACGGGCCACACCGAGAAGAGGCCGCATGACCAGCCCCGGCAGCACGTCCGCACCGGCCGACAGACCGACCGGACCGCAGCCCACCCCGCCCGGCCAGGCCACCCAGCCCGCTCAGCCCGCGCACCCCGGCCAGGCCGCTCAGCCCGGCCAGCCCTGGTTCGGCCCCGGCCCGACGCCTCCGCCGACGGCCGGCCGGCCCCAACCGTGGCCACCGCAGCCCTGGCCGTCCCAGTCCGTTGCCCCACGGCCACCGTCGCTGCTCGCGCAGCGGTGGCCGGGTCCGACCGGTGCCGCCCATCCGCTGCTCCTGGGCGTGTTGACGGCAGCGGCGGTCGTCGGCGCCTCGGCACTGACTGTGGTCCGGCCGGGACTGGGCTGGCTGGTCGCCGCGTTGGCGGCCACCGCCGCGCTCGCCACCGCCGGTGTCGTCCGGTCCGGCACGTCGTCCTCTGCAACCGACCCGACCGGGCGCACCGCGTCCACCGCACCGGATGCCCGACCGGGACCGCCGCCCGGCGCATCGGCCCCAGCGCCGACACCGTTGCCCGACGCGCCGGCCGCGGCCGCGCCGACTCCCGTCGCCGCCGCGCCAACCGCTCCGGCGGGTCCAACCGCTACGCCGGCTCCAACCGCAGCGCCGGCTTCACCCGAAGCGCCCGCTCCAACCGCAGCACCGGCTCCAACCGCTGCACCGACTCCGACCGCTCCGGCGGCGCCAACCGCTGTGCCGGGTTCGACCCCGGCACCGGTTCCGCCGGGGGCCGCGACCACCGTCCGTCCCGGTGCCACGGGGGCACCGGGGCGGGCGGCGCAGGTCGCCTGGGCCGCCGCGACTGTCGCGCTGGTCGCCGTCGGCACGGTCCGGGCCGCCGGCTGGCTCTTCGTGCTCTGCCTGCTCGCCGCCGCGGTGACCGCGACGCTCGCGGTGACCGGTGGCCGGACCCCGTTCGGGATGCTGCTGGCCGCGACGTTGCCGCCGGCCGCGACGGTCCGAGCGCTCCCCTGGGCGGTACGAGGGCTGCACCGCACCCGCTCGTCCGGGCCCGGGATCGGGCGGATCGTGGCCAGCCTGGCGATCTCGGTAGGTCTGCTGACCCTGTTCGGCCTGCTGTTCTCCTCCGCCGACGCGGTCTTCGCCGACCTGCTGGCGGGCCTCTTGCCGGACATCTCGCCGGGCAGCGTGGTCGGCTGGTTGGTACGCCTCGGGCTGATCGGCCTGGGCCTGCTCGGCGGCGCGTACCTGGTCAGCCGGCCGCCCGACCTGAACAGCCTGCGGGCGAAGCCGGGCCGGCCGGTGCACCGGCTGGAATGGGCCCTGCCGTTGGTGCTGCTCGACGCCCTGTTCGCCGCCTTCGTACTGGTGCAGTTGACAGTGTTCTTCGGCGGCGCGGGGCACGTGCTGCGCACGGCCGGCCTCACCTACGCCGAGTACGCCCGGAGCGGGTTCTGGCAACTGCTCGCCGTCACCGCGCTCACCCTGCTGGTGATCGCCGTCGCGGCCCGCCGGGCACCGAAGGCGACCCGTGCCGACCGGCTGCTCGTCCGGACTCTGCTCGGTGTGCTCACGGCACTCAGCCTGGTCGTCGTCGCCTCGTCGCTCTACCGCATGCAGGTCTACGCCGACGCGTACGGCGCCACCCGGCTGCGGCTCTTCGTGGCGACCGTGGAGCTGTCGCTCGGGGTGCTCTTCGTTCTGGTCGGCGTGGCCGTGGCGCGGCTACGGGCCGACTGGCTGCCTCGCTTGGTGATCGGTACCGCGGTGCTGGCGCTGCTGGGGTTGGCGCTGGTCAACCCGGATCGGCTGATCGCGGACCGGAACGTCGACAGGTACCTCGAAACCGGCCGCGTCGATCTCACCTACCTCTCCGGGCTGTCGGCCGACGCCGTACCGGCCCTGGCCCGGCTGCCCGAGCCGATGCGGACGTGCGCGCTTCGGGAGATCGCCTTCGAGCTGCCCGACGACGGCTTCTGGGCGACGAACCTCGGCCGGGAACGGGCCCGGTCGGTCCTGGACGCGACACAGGTGACCAGCAGCACGACGAACTGTGTCGCCGAGGTGCGCTGGTGAGCGCGAACGCTTGACAATCGCGCTGGGCGGGCAAGACTGCCGGGGTGGCCGAGCAACTGTCTGACGTCGGGTCGGGCGGTGCGGTACCGCCGCCCCGGCGGGCCCGGATCGTGTTGGCCGACATCACCCGGCGGGACACCCGCTCCGAGCGGACCCGCGCCGAGTTGGCCCAGCAGACCCAGGTCGGCGAGGCGCTGGTTCGCGGCCTGGTCCGCGCCCAGCTCGCGCTGGCGTTGCGGCTGTCACTGGTGGTCGTCATCGGGCTGGGCGGGCTGCCCTGGCTGTTCGCCATCGCACCGTCGCTCGGCCGGACCACAGTGGTCGGCGTCAACCTGCCCTGGCTGCTGCTCGGGTTGGTCTCGTTCCCGTTCCTGATCGCGGTGGGTTGGGCGTACGTGCGGCTGGCCGAGCGCAACGAGCAGGACTTCACCGACCTGGTGCAGCGGCCGGAGCGCTGACGTGGGCAACGACTACGTGGTTCCGGCCATCGTCGCGGTCACCCTGGTCACCGTCGGGATCGGTTTCTACGGGCTGCGGCTGGCGCGGACCACTTCCGACTTCCTGGTCGCGTCCCGGGCGATCAGTCCGACCTGGAACGCCGCAGCCATCGGCGGGGAGTACCTGTCGGCAGCGAGTTTCCTCGGCGTCGCCGGCCTGGTCCTCAAGTACGGCGTGGACGTCCTCTGGTATCCGGTCGGGTTCGCCGCCGGCTACCTGGCCCTGCTGATGTTCGTGGCCGCACCGCTGCGCCGCTCCGGCGCGTTCACGCTGCCCGACTTCTGCGAGCTGCGGCTGGGGTCCCGTCGCCTGCGCATCCTCGCCACGGCTTTCGTGATCTTCATCGGTTGGCTCTACCTGGTGCCGCAGTTGCAGGGCGCCGGGCTCACCCTGGCCACGGTGGCCGGCTCCCCGTACCCCGTCGGTGCCCTTCTGGTGGCCGCCGTGGTCACCGCGAACGTGGCGCTCGGCGGCATGCGGGCGATCACCTTCGTGCAGGCGTTCCAGTACTGGCTCAAGTTGACAGCTCTCGCCGTACCGGTGATCTTCCTGGCGTTGCAGTGGCAGGCCGACGGCCGCCCGGCGGTGACCCCGCCCGACGGGCCGACGTTCCGGGCCGCGACCACGGTCGTGGTCGAGCACCGCGCGACCCTCACACTGGCCGACGGCGACATCCGAGAGGTACGCCCCGGCGACGAGCTGTCCTTCGCCGCCGGTGACCCGGTGCCGGAGGTGTCCGGGGTGGCCACCGACGCGGGGGACTGGTTGCTGCCCAGCGCGGCCGGCGACGACGACCGGGGCCTGTTCGCGACGTACTCCCTGATCCTGGCCACGTTCCTCGGCACCATGGGCCTGCCGCACGTGCTGGTCCGCTTCTACACCAATCCCGACGGCGCGGCGGCGCGGCGGACGACGCTTGTGGTCCTGGCGCTGGTTGGTGCCTTCTATCTGCTGCCCACCCTGTACGGGGTGTTGGGCCGGATCTACACACCACAGCTGCTCATCAGTGGGCAGACCGACGCGGTGGTGGTATTGCTGCCCGGCGCCGCCCTCGGGAACGGGCTGGTCGGGCGGCTGCTCGCCGCGCTGGTCGCGGCGGGAGCGTTCGCGGCTTTCCTCTCCACCTCGTCGGGGCTGCTGACCAGCGTCGCCGGGGTGATCTCGACGGACGTGCTCGGCCGGGGCTCGGTGCGCGGCTTCCGCCTGGCGACCATCATCGCCGGGGGTGTGCCAACGGCGCTGGCCCTGCACGTCTCCGGGTTGGACGTGTCCCAGGTGGTCGGGTTGGCCTTCGCGGTCGCCGCGTCGAGCTTCTGCCCGCTGCTGGTGCTCGGCATCTGGTGGCGAGGGCTGACCGACCTGGGCGCCGCCGCCGGTGTGCTGGCCGGCGGCGGGGCGGCGATCGGGGCGGTGCTGGTCACGGTGCTCGGCCCGCCGCTGTCGGGTTGGCCCGCCACGCTCACCGAGCAGCCGGCCGCCTGGACGGTGCCGCTGGCGTTCACCGTGATGGTCGCGGTGTCCATGGCGACCCGCCGACGCGCACCGGCCGACGTCGCCGCCACCATGCTGCGCCTGCACACCCCCGAAGCGTTGCGCCTGTGAGCGCAGCCCAGGCTCAGTCGGTTGCCCTGGGGTGACCCGTGCCAGCGTGTTTGACCCAGCAGGTGCGGGTGTCGTGGTCGGGGAGATACCAGATGCGGCCGCCAGCGGTGACCTCGTACTGCCACTGCGGCAGTGTCTTCCCGTTGTGCGCCGCAGTGGAGAGAGAGCCCTTCAGCGGGTGCTGCCTGCTGGTCGGCGGGGAGGGGCAGGGGTCGGATTCGATGGCGTCGAAGGCGGCGCGGGTGTTGGCCGCGGCCTGGCGACACAGTTCCTCCCAGCCCTTGGCCGCGTCGTTCGTGGCGAATCGCAGGACGTAGCCACCGGGGCGGGGTGGCGGCGCTGCCCGATCGCCTCGCTTGGCGCTCACTCTGCGTCCGGGCGGGGCACCGCCCCGAAGTCGCCGGAACTGGGGGCGGCCAGGACCCGGTGCAGGTCGGGGTCCGCGTGGATCTCGGCTGTGTGCCGCCACTCGGCGAGCAACTGGGACACGGCGGCGGTGTTTCCCACCGCCGCGGCGGCCTCCGCCGTCTCGACGAATTCGTTGGCCATCTGCTCACGGTCATCGGGGGGCAGCAACCGCACCCACGGCAACACGGTCGGCAGTGCCTCACGCACCAGGGTGGGGTCCCGGCGCACGACGCTGGCCAGCAGCCGGGCGGTCAGGTCCACCACCTCACCCTCAGCCGCCGCCCGATCGGCGGACATCAACACGAGGTCAGCGGCATCGCGGCGGCGCAGCCGCACCGCGCGGGCGCGGGACAGCCGCTCGGCTGTCTCGGCTGGCTGCCGCAGCAGCTCCGAGAACGGCACGGACTCCACGGGCATGGACACGACTTCAACACTACTTCAGAAGTCGAGGGAAGACTACGAACTCCGCCTCGGGGATGACCCCGGGTCCATCCGCGGCCGGACGGCGGAACTGGCGGTCGGCGGATAACGTCGGGCCCATGACTGGTGAGCACCCCGCGCTCGCGCTGCGTGGCCTGGCGAAGCGGTTCGACGGCACGATCGCGGTGGCGGGCGTCGACCTGGACGTACCGGCCGGCTCCTTCTACGGACTGCTCGGCCCGAACGGCGCCGGCAAGACCACCACGCTGTCGATGGCGGTCGGGCTGTTGCGGCCGGACGCCGGTTCGGCGTGGGTGCTCGGCCAGGACGTGTGGCGCGATCCGGTCGCGGCCAAGCGGCTGCTCGGCGTGATGCCCGACGGGGTACGCCTGTTCGACCGGCTGACCGGTGCGGAGCTGCTGGCGTACCACGGGCTGTTGCGGGGGATGGATCCGGCGGTGGTCGACCAGCGGGCCGCGGAGCTGCTCGACGTGTTGGCGCTCGGCGACGCCGGCCGGACGCTGGTGGTCGACTACTCGGCGGGCATGAAGAAGAAGATCGGCCTGGCCTGCGCGCTGCTGCACGGCCCCCGGGTGCTGGTGCTGGACGAGCCGTTCGAGGCGGTCGACCCGGTGTCGGCGGCGCTGATCCGCGACATCCTCACCCGCTACGCGGCCGGCGGGGGCACGGTCATCTTCTCCAGTCACGTCATGGAGGTCGTCGAGCGGCTGTGCTCGCACGTGGCGATCCTCGCCCAGGGCACCATCAAGCGGGTCGGCACGATCGCGGACGTCCGCGGCGGCCGCTCGCTGGAGCAGGTCTTCGTCGAGGTGGTCGGCGGGCGCACCGCGACCGGTGACGAGCTGTCATGGCTCTCCCGGTGAACGTCGCCGCCGCGCCCGCCGGTCCGGCGCGGACGGTCTCCGCCCGCCACTTCGTGCGCCTCAAGCTGCGGGTGATGGGCAACAACTTCCGGGGTCAGGGCTGGCGGGTCGCGCTGTTCATCGGTGGCGCGCTGGTCGGGCTGTGGTTCGCGGCCAGCGGTTTCTTCCTCTTCGCCGCGCCGGGCCTGGCCGACAACGGCAGGTACGCGGTGCTGATCGCTGCCGCCGGCGGTGGCCTGCTGGTGCTCGGTTGGCTGCTGCTGCCCCTGGTCTTCTTCGGCGTGGACGAGACGCTGGACCCGGCCCGGTTCGCGCTGCTGCCGCTGCCGCGCCGCACGTTGGTCACCGGCCTGTTCGCCGCCGCGCTGGTCAGCGTGCCGGTGCTGGCGATGTCGGTCGCCGTGCTGGGGCTGGTGCTGACCGCCTGGGCGTTGGGCGGCTGGTCCGCCGGCCTGGTGGCAGTGGTCGGCGTACTCGCCGGGTTGTTGCTCTGTGTGGCCGCCAGCCGGGCGGTGACCAGCGCTTTCGCCAGCATGTTGCGGTCCCGCCGGGTGCGGGACCTGGCGGCCGTGCTGCTGGCGGTGGCCGCCGCGCTGCTCGGGCCGTTGCAGATCGTCGGCCTGGCGGCGCTGCGCGAGACGGACTGGACCCGGCTGACCGGTGCCGCGACGGTGCTCGGGTGGACGCCGTTCGGAGCCCCGTGGACCGTCGGCATCGACGTGGCGCAGGGGCGGGTGTGGGCCGCCCCGCTCAAGCTGCTGATCACGGTGGCGGCGATCGTCGCCCTGCTGGCCTGGTGGTCCCGCTCGCTGGAGTCGGCGATGGTGGGCACGGCGAGCACCGGCAAGGCCCCCGCGCAGCGCGGTGTCACAGGTGGGGCGGTCGCCCAGCTGTTTCCCCGGGCCGCAGGCTGGGTCCGGCGGGACCGGTTCGGCGCGCTGGTCGCCCGGGAGGCCCGTTACTGGTGGCGGGACGCCCGTCGCCGGGCCAACCTGATCACGATCGCGGTGGTCGGCATCTTCGTACCCGTGTTGATCAACGTCACGGGCGGGGACTTCGCGGCCGAGGACGGCGCGGGGTTCACGGCGGCTGTCGGCGACAGCTCCCCCGTCGTGGTCACCGTCTCGATGCTCTTCGTCGGCGTACTCGCCTCGGTCACCCTGGCCAACCAGTTCGGCTTCGACGGCAACGCGTACGCGGCGAACGTCGTGGCCGGCGTGCCCGGTCGGGTCGAGCTGCGCGCGCGGATGACCGCATTCTCGTTGTACGTCCTGCCGATGCTGGCTGTCGTCGCGGTGGTGCTGTCGGCACTCCTTGGTCGACCGGGATGGATCGGGCTGATGCTGGGCAGCCTGGCCGCCACCTACGGCGCGGGGCTGGCGGTGAACAGTTTCGTCTCGGTGCTCGCGGCGTATTCGCTGCCGGAGACGAGCAACCCGTTCGCGATGAACAGCGGCGCGGGCGTGGCGAAGGGCCTGCTCACCCTGCTGTCCATGATCATCACGACGGTCATCGGGGTGCCGATGGTGGTGGCTGCCGCGCTGCTCGGCAGCGCCTGGCTCTGGCTGGCCCTGCCGGTCGGCGCGGCGTACGGGCTGGGCGCGGCGTTGCTCGGCGCGTACCTGGCCGGCGACGTGCTGGACCGCCGTCAGCCGGAACTGCTGGCCACTGTCACCCCACGTCGTTAACCGGCGTTCCGGCCGGCGCCCTGGGCGGTCAGAGCGGCCTGGGCGACGAAGTCACGCCACGCGGCCGGAGCGAAGGTGAGCGTCGGACCGGAGCGATCCTTGCTGTCCCGCACCAGCACGACACCGGGCAGATTGTCCGCCACCTCGACGCAGTTGCCGCCAGAGTCGGTCGACCGGGTCGACGTGCGCCAGGCTGGCTCGCTCATCGTCATTGCGTCACCTTCAGCTTCCGGATCAGATCCAGCGAGGCGCCGGTGGAGAGTGCTTCGCCGAGCAGGCTATCCCACTTGCGATCGATCAAGGCGATCATTTCGGGGTCGTCCATGACGTGTCCCCGAACGGCATTCTCCAGGTAGAGCGCCCTTTCCCTGTCCGGCAGATCGGCGAGCACGAAGCCACCACCGAGGCCTACATGCTCGCCCACCGCCAGCGGAATGACGTGCAGCCGGACGAATGGCAGGTCTGCCACTTCCTGTAGTCGACCGAGCTGGGCGTCGAGCACCGCAGGACCACCGACGGGGCGACGAAGGCCCGTTTCGTCCACCAGGAAGACGCAGTGCGGCGGCACTTCCCGGACCAGCAGCTTCTGACGTTCCAGCCGGACCGCAACAAGCTCGTCGACCATGTTCGGCGCATGTAGCCCACCGGCCGAGATGACGGCGCGGGCATACGCCTCGGTCTGGAGCAGTCCGGGAACCAGGCATGCCTCGAAGGCTCGCAAGCGCAGGGCTCGCTGCTCGTATTCGCGCCACTGTGCGAACCAGGACGGACCGCGATCCTGGTCGGCGGCCCTGAGGAGTTCGGCGAGGAGGCCCCCGGTGGCGAGAGCCTCGTCCGCGGCGACCGCGAACTCCATCGTTGGCCGGCGGCGGCCGGTCTCGATGGCGGCCACCGTGGACGGACTCCACCTGATGACGGTCGCCAGCGCTTCCTGGGAGACCTCGGCACCAGCCCGGGCGGCCTTCAACGCCCGTACCCACATCTCGATGTTCATCCTTACCTTCCCGGTAAGTACGTGACCGCGCTGCGTAGTAAGCCCTGGAATACTCCCCTGCCCACAGCCGGGAGTCCAGGGTGGAGAACGCGCGGCCCGGCCGGTGGAGGCGACGTCCCGGCGGTCGGTCCTGCGTCGGGCCGCCCCGGTCATCCCCCGATCGGGGCGGCCCTCGTCGACCGGGAGGGATTCCTCATGCTCGGGTCAGTCCTCGCTGGGAACGGGGCGCGGTGGTCGTATCCGCTGAGGATCATGGCGTCGACGGCCGTGCCGGGCGCGATCCAGCCGGCACGCGGCGGCGCGGCGAGTCGGGCCGGGGAGCGTGCCATGCCAACGAGCGTGATGCCTCTGAGTCATTTTGATGACTCACAGGCATCACGCTTATTCGAGCGTTACCCCCCGGCGGCCGAGCGACCGCGCGGCCCGGGGCGCCCGACGCCTACCGCCGGCGGTGCGCGGTGAGCCGGCCGCACGTGCCGATGCGGCCGCTGTGGCGGTGTCGGGGCTGCGGCGCGCTCTGGCCGTGCCAGCCGGCGCGGCTGGCGCTGCTCGCGGACTACCGGCACGACCGCACCGCGCTGCTGGTCCACCTGGGCACCCTGATGGTGGAGGCGGGCGATCAACTCGCCCGGCTCAACGGACGACCCGCCGACCTGCACGAGCGCTTCCTGGGTTGGGCGCGGGTCCGGGGCGGCACAATGTTTCACGTGAATCATGAGCCGGGTGCCGAGATCCACCACACCGACCCGTTCGCGGTGCCGACCGGGCAGCGGTCGCCGGTCCGCCGGCTGCGGGGTCGGCTTGCGGCGCCGGTGACCCTCTGGACGGCGCCCGGTCCGGCGGGCCTGACCGTCTCGTCCACCCTGATCGCCGAGGGGGAGCCGGATCGGCTGCTCGGGTTGATCGACGCGGAGTCCGACCTCTGGGCCGCTGTCGAGGAGGCGGGCCGTTTCGCGGTAGCGCCGCTCGGACCGGCGCACCGCCAGCTCGCCGACCGGTTCGCCGGCCTCTTCCCCGCCCCGGGAGGGCTGTTCGCCACCGGCACGTGGACCGAGACGCCGTACGGGCCGGTGCCGAGCGACGCCGGCGGCTGGGTGGGCTGTCGCCTGGACACCGCCCGGGAGTACGGCTGGGGCCTGCTGGTGGAGGCCACCATCGAGGCGGTCGACCTGGCCGAGGAGGCCGCACCGCTGCTGCATTACCGGGGTCGCTACCACGAGCTGCCGGGCTGACCTGGGCGGCCCGCGAACCGACCGGTCACCGGAGTGACCTGGGTCACTCGGCGCAGCCAGCCAACCGCTCGGCGCACTCGACGACCGGCGTCGATCTCGGCCTTCCCCGTTCGGGAGCGTGCTCTCTACGGTGCGCGGAAACTACCCCCGACGCCTGTGAAGGTGGTGATCCACAGATGTCCACGGACACACCCGCGCCTACCGCTTCCCAGCCGGACAAGTACCTGGCCGTGCAACGGTCGGACGAGTTCGCCGGGCTGCGGCGCGCGCTGCGCGGCTTCGTCTTCCCGATGACCGTCGCGTTCTTCCTGTGGTACGCGCTCTACGTCATTCTCTGCGCCTACGCCCGGGACTTCATGGGCACGAAGCTGTTCGGCAGCAACATCAACGTTGCGCTGGTCTTCGGCCTGCTCCAGTTCGTCTCGACGTTCGTGATCGCCTGGCTCTACTCCCGGTACGCGGACCGGAAGATCGACCCGGTCGCCGACCGGATCCGTGCCGAGATCGGGGAGGTGACCCATGACAACGGTCCACGCGGCTGACCTGATCCTCGCGGCCGAGGCCCCCAACCACACGGCCCGCAACCTGACGATCACGCTGTTCCTGGTCTTCGTGGCGGTGACCCTGGGCATCACCATCTGGGCCAGCCGGCAGACCAAGACGGCCACCGACTTCTACGCGGGCGGTCGTTCCTTCTCCGGCTTCCAGAACGGCATGGCTATCGGCGGCGACTACATGTCCGCCGCCTCGTTCCTCGGCATCGCCGGCATCATCGCCCTCTACGGCTACGACGGCTTCCTCTACTCGATCGGCTTCCTGGTCGCCTGGCTGGTCGCCCTCCTGCTGGTCGCGGAGCTGCTGCGCAACTCCGGCCGGTACACGATGGCCGACGTGCTGGCCTTCCGGATGCGGCAGCGCCCGGTGCGGACGGCGGCGGCGGTCTCCACCATCACGGTGTCGATCTTCTACCTGCTGGCCCAGATGGTGGGCGCCGGCGCGCTGGTGGCTCTGCTGCTCGGCATCAAGCCGGGAACGACCTTCCTCGGCATGGACGCGGCCACCGCCAAGGTGGCGACCATCATCATGGTCGGCGCCCTGATGATCATCTACGTGACCGTGGGTGGCATGAAGGGCACCACGTACGTGCAGATCGTCAAGGCGTTCCTGCTGATGACCGGCGCGCTGCTGATGACCGTGCTGGTGCTGGCCAAGTTCCACTTCAACCTGTCCGAGCTGCTCGGTGCCGCCGCCTCGTCGTCCGGCAAGGGCGACAAGCTCCTGGGGCCGGGCCTGCGCTACGGCGTGGAGGTCGCCGGCAACGCGACGCAGACCTTCTACAACAAGATGGACCTGCTCTCGCTCGGCATCGCCCTGGTGCTCGGCACGGCCGGTCTGCCGCACATCCTGATCCGCTTCTACACCGTGCCGACCGCCAAGGCGGCCCGCAAGAGCGTGCTCTGGGCCATCGGCATCATCGGCACCTTCTACCTGCTCACCCTGGCCCTCGGCTTCGGTGCGGCGGCACTGGTGGGCAGTGAGGCCATCACTGCGCAGGACAAGGCCGGCAACACTGCCGCACCGCAGCTCGCCGAGGCGCTCGGCCTGGAGTTCTTCGGCGGCGACCTGGGCGGCGCGGCCCTGCTGGCGATCATCGCGGCGGTTGCCTTCGCCACCATCCTGGCCGTGGTCGCCGGGTTGACCCTGGCCTCCTCGTCCAGCCTGGCGCACGACTTCTACGCGAACGTCCTGAAGAAGGGCGAAACGTCGGAGCGCCAGGAGGTACGGGTCGCCCGGATCTCCGCCCTGGTGATCGGCGCGATCTCCATCCTCCTGTCGATCTTCGCGCAGAACCTCAACGTGGCGTTCCTCGTGGCGCTGGCCTTCGCGGTCGCCGCCTCGGGCAACCTGCCGGCGATCCTCTACAGCCTGTTCTGGCGGCGGTTCAACACCTCCGGAGCGGTCTGGGCGATCTACGGCGGTCTGCTCTCGGCAGTGGTGCTGGTGTTCTTCTCACCTGTGGTCTCGGGCGCGGCGACGTCGATGTTCCCGGACCACGACTGGCAGTGGTTCCCGCTGTCCAACCCGGGCATCCTGTCCATCCCGTTCGGCTTCCTGTGCGGGTGGATCGGCACCCTCATCTCCAAGGAGCACGACGAGGAGAAGTACGCGGAGCTGGAGGTGCGCGCCCTCACCGGTTCGGGCGCCCACTGACCCTCGACACGGGGCCCCCTGTCGACGCTACGCGTCGACAGGGGGCCTCTCGCGGTAAACGGGGGTCGGTAGGCTGACCGGCATGAAGGTTGCTGAGCGCTTCGGTCCCGGTCACCGCGTTCTCGTCACCGGCGGCGCCGGTTTCGTCCCGTCGCACCTGGTCGACTCCCTGATCGCCCGGGGCTGCACGGTGGTGGCGCTGGACAACTTCGTCACCGGTTCCAAGGAGAACGTCGCCCACCTGCTCGACCGGCCAACCTTCACCCTGGTCGAGGCGGACATCTCCGACGGCCTGCCGACGCACCACCCGGCCCTCGCCGAGCGGTTCGACGCGATCCTGCACATGGCCTCGCCGGCCAGCCCCACCGACTTCGCGCAACTGCCGGTGGAGATCCTCCGGGTCGGCTCGGTGGGCACCCTGCACCTGCTGGAGCGCGCGGTCGCCGACGGCGCCCGGTTCCTGATGGCCTCCACCTCCGAGGCGTACGGGGACCCGAAGGAGCACCCGCAGCGCGAGACCTACTGGGGCAACGTCAACCCGATCGGCGTTCGCAGCGTCTACGACGAGGCGAAGCGCTTCTCCGAGGCCGCGACGATGGCGTACCACCGCTACCGCGGGCTGGACGCGGCGATCGTGCGGATCTTCAACACGTACGGCCCGCGGATGCGCCCGGACGACGGCCGGGCCATCCCCACCTTCATCTCCCAGGCGCTGCGCGGCGAGCCGATCACCGTGCACGGCACCGGCAACCAGACCCGGTCGATCTGCTTCGTCGAGGACCTGGTGCGGGGCATCCTGCTGCTGCTCGACTCGACCGAGACCGGCCCGGTCAACTGCGGCACGGAGCACGAGCTGTCCATGCGGCAACTCGCCGAGTTGATCGTGTCGCTCTCCGACAGCAGCTCGCAGGTGACGTACATCACCCGCAGCTCGGACGACCCGGAGATGCGGCGCCCCGATCTGACCCTCGCCCGTGAACTGCTCGGATACGAGCCGACCGTGGCGCCCGAAGACGGCCTGCGACGCACGATCGAGTACTTCCGGGCGCGGCTAGGGTAACCAGGTCACGGCGGAACACCGGTCGCTGAGTGTCGCCTGAGGGCGGTAGTGGCTCCCGCTACGTACCCTGAGTTACATGTCAGCGACCTCTGCCGGCGTTCCTCACCCGCACCTGCACCGCAGCACCGGGCGCGCTTCGGTGCCCGGCCCCGACCGGGGCGCCTCCGGACGCGCGCGTCCCGCCGAGGCGCGCTGGTATCCGTCGCACGACGAGCAGCAGCCCGGCCCGGGCGGCCCGGGAGGGCCGACGGGACCTGGCCGGCCCGGTGGCGCCGGCGGGCCGGGACGGCGTGGCCCCCGGCCGCGCTGGGGGCGGATCGGCCTGGTGGCCGGGGTCGCGGTGCTGGTGTTGGCGCTGCTCGGCGGCCTGGGCGCCTGGCTGTACGCGCGCAACCTCAACAACGATCTGGCCCGCACCGACCCGTTCGCGGAGATCACCGGAGGTCGGCCGGCGAAGCCCGTCGACGGCGCGTTGAACATCCTGCTGGTCGGCAGCGACTCCCGGGACCCGGACGCGCCTGTCGACACCAAGAGCCAGTGGCGGGCCGACACGGTCATCGTCATGCACATCCCGGCCGACCACCAGTCGGCGTACCTGGTCTCCATCCCGCGTGACCTGTACGTGCCGATCCCGCAGAGCGCCGGAGCGGACTGCGGCTCCGGCCAGCGCGCGAAGATCAACGCGGCGTTCGCGTTCGGCGGCCTGCCGCTGGCGGTCCGCACCGTGGAGTGCTTCACCGACGTCCGGATCGACCACGTGATGGCTATCGACTTCGGCGGGTTCAAGGAGGTCACCGACGCCCTCGGCGGGGTGGACCTGAAGGTGGAGCGGACGATCACCTCGATCCACAAGCCGTACCGGACCTTCACCAAGGGCACCAACCACATGGACGGCGCGGAGGCGCTGGACTGGATCCGGCAGCGCAAGCAGTTCCCGGACGGCGACTTCGCCCGGATGCGGCACCAGCAGGAGTTCCTGCGGGCGCTGATGGACAAGGCGGCGAGCACCGGCACCCTGGCGAACCCGAAGAAGCTCAACGACTTCCTCAAGTCGGTGACCGCCGCGGTGACCGTCGACCAGGGCTTCTCGGTGACGGACATGGCGGTGCAGTTCCGCAACCTGCGCGGGCAGAACCTCACGTTCCTGACCAGCCCGAACTCGGGCAGCGACACCATCAACGGCGAGTCGGTGGTGGTGTCGGACCGGGAGAAGGCGCTGGCGATGTACCAGGCCATGTCGGCCGACACCATGGCGGACTGGGTCAAGGCCAACCCGCCGAAGAACACCGACGGGGGCTGAGCGCAGGGGTGGGGGGGGGGGGGGGGCGGCGCCCCCCCCCCCCCGCCCGGCGGGCGGCGCGGGAGCCGGCCAAGCAGGGCCAGGCGGCCCCGGGGTACGCACAACCCCCGCGCCGG
>NZ_JBEZEA010000014.1:0-88319 GCF_040648635.1 Micromonospora sp. NPDC049114
CTCCGACGCGCCGGTGCGGGTGCCGCCGTACCTGAGCACCGAGCCCGCGCGGGCCGCCCGCCGGCTCGGCCCCACCGCCGTCGCCGGGGGGTCGGCGTTCGCCGGCCGCCGGCTGCCGGCGGCGCTCGCCGCGGGCGCCCGCCGGGCGCGCGACGGCGCGACGGCGGCGCAGCTCGCCGACGCGGCCGCCGAGCTGTGCCGGGCGGCCGAGCTGGACACCTTCGGTCGACCCCGCTACCAGGTGCTGGTCGTCGAGCTGGCCGGCCCGGCGGGCGCGCGCGTGCTGGCCTGCCGGGGGACCGGCGCAAACGCGCTCACCGGCGCGGCGGTCGCCCTCGGCGCCCTGGCGGTCGCCGCCGGCGACGTGCCACCGGGCGTGCACCACCTGGCCGAGGCGGTGGACCCGGCCTGGGCGGTGGACGTGCTGCGCACGAGTCCGGCGGTCACGTCGCTGCGCGTCGAGGACGGCCCGCTGGGGTCGTACGACCTGATCGAGGAGGGGGTGGCGTGAAACCGAGAGTGCTGGTCGCCGGCACCAAGTTCGGCCAGGTGTACCTGCAGGCGTTCCGGCAGCCGGACTTCCCGTTCGAGCTGGCCGGGATCCTCGCCGGGGGCAGCGCCCGGTCGGTGGCCTGCGCGCGGCACTACGGGGTGCCGCTGTGGACCGACGTCGCCCAGGTGCCCGAGGACGTGACGCTGGCCTGCGTGGTCATCCGTGGTGGCCTGCTGGGCGGGCCGGGCGGCGAGGTGGCCCGGGCACTGATGCAGCGGGGCCTGCACGTGTTGCAGGAGCATCCGTTGCACCACGACGAGCTGGTCGAGTGCCTGCGCACCGCCGGCCGGGCCGGGGTCGTCTACCACCTGAACTCGTTCTACGTGCACACCGCGCCGGTGCGCCGGTTCCTCGCCGCCGCCCGGGCGCTGCTGGCCCGCCAGCCGGCCCGGTACGTCGACGCGGCCTGCGGCTTCCAGGTCGCGTACGCGCTGCTGGACATCCTCGGTCAGGCCCTCGGCGGCGTCCGGCCGTGGGGGCTGGGCCCGGCGGTCGACCTGCCCGAGCAGGTACGCCGGCTGTCCCGGGTGGACGTGCCGTTCCGCAGCCTCGACGGGGTGCTCGCCGGTGTGCCGCTGACCCTGCGGGTGCAGAACCAGATGGACCCGGCGGACCCGGACAACTACGCGCACCTGCTGCACCGGGTGACCATCGGCACCGAGGCCGGCAACCTGACCCTGGTCGGCACGCACGGGCCCACGGTGTGGAGCCCCCGGCCGGACTTCCCGCAGCAGGTGCAGGACCGGGGGGTGGGCCGGCCGCACTTCGCCGACGGCGACGGCGACGGCGACGAACCGGACCACCTGGACGTGCCGAGCGCGCAGCCGCTGGCCGACGCGGTGGCGCCCAGCTACCGCCGCGTGTTCGAGGAGGTCTGGCCGGCCGGCGTCGGGTACGCGTTGGGCAACCTGCACGCCGCGGCGCTGGGCGGGAGGAAGCTGGCCCGCCACGGCCAGTACCACCTGAGCCTGTGCCAGCTGTGGCAGGACGTCACGGCCCGGCTGGGGCCACCCGAGCTGGTGCACTCCGTACCGCCGCGGATGTTCGTGGCGTCCGACGTGGCCGAGCTGGCCGACGCGGCGGCCGGGGCGGTCGACCCGCCGGTCGGCGCGGCGCCGCAGCGGATCGGCGCGCGCCCGTGACCCCCGTCGCGCGGACGTGGCTGCGCTGCTTCCGGCCGCTGCGCTGGCCCGGGCTGCGCCTGGTCTGCTTCCCGCACGCCGGCGGCAACGCCGCGTTCTACAGGTCCTGGTCGGCGCAGGTGCCCGACGACGTCGAGGTGCACGGCGTGCAGTACCCGGGCCGGATGGACCGGTCGGGCGAGCCGTTCGCGGCCGACCTGCCGAGCCTGGCCGAGGGTGTCGCGCAGGCGGTGCGGGCGCTGCCGGCCGACGCGCCGGTGGTCCTGTTCGGGCACAGCCTCGGCGCGTCGGTGGCGTACGAGACGGCCCGCCGGTTGGAGGGGCCCGGCAGCGTGCTGCGGGCGCTTGTCGTGTCCGGTCGCCCCGGGCCGGGTCGGCTGCGCGCCACGAGCGTGCACCTCGCCGACGACGACACGCTGTGGGCGGAGACCGGCCGCCTCGGCGGCACCGGCCGCGAGGCTCTCGACCACGAGGGGGTACGCGCCATCGCGCTGCCGGTGCTGCGCGCCGACTACCGGATCGCCGAGACGTACCGCCCGCAGCCACCCGTGCCGCTGCGCGCGCCGGTGCTGGCCTGCGTCGGCGCGGACGACCCCGAGGTCACCGCCGACGAGGCCGGCGACTGGGCGGCGCGCACCCGGGGCGGGTTCACCCTGCACACCTTCCCCGGCGGGCACTTCTACCTGCTGGCACGCCGCAACCAGCTCATCGACACCATCCTGCGCGCCACGCACCGCAGCCCGGTGCCCACCTGGTCGGCGGCCGGCCCGTGATCCCGGCGAGCGTGCACTACCACCGCGCCCGGGACCTCACCGAGGCGCTGGAGCTGCGCCAGGCGTACGGCGACCAGCTGCGGCCACTGGCCGGCGGGCAGTCGCTGCTGCCGGCGCTCAAGCTGCGCCGCGACCGCGTCGACACCCTGCTGGACCTTGGCCGGGTCACCGAGCTGTCGTACGTGGCGTACCGCGACGACCACCTGGCCGTCGGCGCGCTGACCCGCTATCACCGGCTGCTGGATGACCCGCTGGTCGACAGGCACGCCCCGCTGCTGGCGGTGGCGGCCGCGGCGGTCGGTGACCGGCAGGTGCGACACCTGGGCACCGTGGGTGGGGCGCTGGCGCAGGCCGACCCGGCCGCGGACGTGCCGCTGGCCCTGGTCGCGCTGGACGCCGTGGTGGTGCTGCGCAGCGCGACGGGCGTACGGCAGGTGCCCGTCGCCGAGCTGGCCGTCGCGCCGGGTGTGACGGTCTGTCGGCCCGACGAACTCGTCACCGAGGTCCGGGTGCCGCTGCCCGGCCCGGCGCGGTGGCGCTACCTGACGTTCGCCCGGCCGGCGTTGGAGTGGTCGCTGGTGGCCGTCGCCGTCGCCGACTCCCGGGTGGCGCTGGCCGGGATGGGTCCGACCATCCGGCGCGCGTACGGGGTCGAGTCGGCCCTCGCGCAGGGCGCCGGTGTCGCGGTTGCGGCGGCGCGGGCCGACGAGGGGTGCGACCCGCCCGACGACGCGCGGGCCGCGGTCGCGTACCGGCGGCACCTCAGCCGGGTGCTGGTGGCCCGTGCCCTGACCGATCCCGGCACCACGGTGGAGGAACCACGATGAGCATCGACGCCCGGCCCGGCACGACTACCGTCGCCGTCAGCGCCACCGTCAACGGGCGCCCGGAGAGCCGCCGGGTGCCGGCGCGCACCCTGCTGGTGCACCTGCTGCGCGAGGAGTTGGGGCTGACCGCCGCGACGGTGGGCTGCGACACCTCCTCCTGCGGCGCCTGCACCGTGCTGTTCGACGGACGGTCGGTCAAGTCGTGCACCCTGCTGGCCGCGCAGGCCGACGGCGCCGACATCCGTACCGCCGAGGGGCTCGCCGACGGCGACCGGCTGCACCCGGTGCAGGAGGCGTTCCGGGAGCACCACGCCCTGCAGTGCGGCTTCTGCACCCCGGGGATGGTCCTCGCGGTGGTGAGCCTGCTTGCGGAGAACCCGGGGCCGCTCACCGAGCACGACGTGCGGCACGCCCTCAAGGGCAACCTGTGCCGCTGCACCGGCTACCACAACATCGTCCGTGCCGTGCTCGCCCTCGACGGGGCCCGACAGGCCGGCTGACCGCCAGAGATCGGAAGGGAGGCCGACCATGTCGGCGCGTTACGTACTCGGGGTGAACATCGGCTTCCACGACTCCAGCGCCGCGCTGGTCCGCGACGGCGCGCTCTGCGCTCTGGTCGAGCAGGAGCGGGTCAGCCGCCGCAAGCACGCGGTGGGCCAGCCGCCCGCCGAGGCGATCGCCGCGTGCCTGGCGATGGCGGGTATCAGCCCGCAGGAGGTGGACACCGTCGCCATCGGCTGGGACTTCCGGGACATCCCGCTGGGCCGCAACCGCCGGTTCACCACCGAAGGGCTGCGGGCCATGCTCTTTCCCGACGACGAGGGCCTGACCATGCCGGCGGTCCGCTGGGTGCCGCACCACGTCGCGCACGCGGCCAGCGCGGCGTACAGCTGCGACTGCGACGAGGCGGCGGTCCTGGTCCTCGACGGCGCCGGCGAGACGCAGTCGACCTCGATCGGCAGGTACGCCGACGGCGAGATCGAGATCCTGCGGGAGTGGCCCGTGGAGCAGTCGCTGGGCTTCTACTACAACGCCGCCGCCGAGTGGGCCGGGCTGGGCTACTGGGGCACCGGCAAGCTGATGGGCCTCGCCGCCTACGGCAGGCCCGGTCCCGGTGCGCCGGTGCGCGGAGTTCCCGGCGGGTACGAGCTGGTCCGCGGCACACCCACCGCCGAGGTCCCCACCCGACGCGCCGCGACGCTCGGCCCGCTGATGGCCTACTACCCGGCCGTCGCCGAGTCGCTCAAACCCGAGTTCGGCAAGCTGTTCCCGTACGCGCCGCGCACCGGCGAGGAACCCATCGCGTACGCGGACTTCGCCGCGACGATCCAGCAGGGGCTGGAGGAGACGGTGCTGTCCCTGGCCGCGGATCTGCGTCGACGGGTCGACACGCCGGTCCTGGCGCTCGCCGGTGGGGTGGCGATGAACTGCACGATGATCGGCGTGCTGGTGCGCAGTGGACTCTTCGACCGGGTCTACGTCCCGCCGGTGCCCACCGACGCGGGGGTGTCCCTGGGGGCGGCGCTGGTAGCGGCGCGGGAGTGCGGCGAGTTCACGCCCACCCGCCTCGACCACGCGTACTGGGGTCAGCCGATCACCACCGAGGCCGGCGAGGCGGCCGCCGCGCGCGCCGGCATGGCCCACCGCCGCCTCGGCGACGACGACCTGGCCCGCTGCGTCGCCGGGGAACTCGCCCGGGGCCGGATCGTGGGCTGGGCGCGCGGCCGGGGTGAGATCGGGCAGCGGGCGCTCGGCGCGCGCAGCCTGCTGGCCGATCCGCGAGCCCGGCGCAACCTGGAACGGCTGAACGTGCTCAAGGGCCGGGAGATGTGGCGTCCGGTGGCGCCCAGCATCCTCGCCGAGCACATCTCGGAGCTGATCGAGGGGCCGGTCGGGGAACCGTCGAGGTTCATGCTGGCCGCCGCGTCGCTGCGCCCGGACGCCCGGCTGCGGGTTCCGGCGGTGGCCCACGTGGACGGCTCCGCCCGCCCGCAGACCGTGCACCGCGACACCAACCCCGGCTACTGGGCGCTGATCGAGCAGTTCCGGCAGCTCACCGGCGTACCCGCGGTGGTCAACACGTCGTTCAACCTGGCCGGTGACCCGATCGTGAACTCGGCAGCCGACGCGGTCGACACCTTCGTCCGGGCCAAGGAGATCGACCTGCTGGTGCTCGGCGACGCGGTGGTGGCCCGCAGCGAGGCAGACCTGCCGGCGTGACGTGCGTGGGGCCGCCCGACCGGGCGGCCCCACGCCCTCCACCCCCACGCGATCTTGCAGTTTCTGTCGCGGATATGCGCGGAACACCCCGGATGTCGGGGCAGAAAGTGCAAGATCGCGGGGTGGAGGCAGGGTCAGGCGCGGGTCGTTCGGCGGTCGCGCCGCCACACCTGGCGGAGCCGGTCGACGAAGAAGTCCCGGTTCACCCAGTAGAACTCCAGCCAGATGTTGTCCGGGTCGCGCAGCCAGATCTGCGATCCCGCCTCGTGCTTGGAGGTGGTGATGCCGGAGTGCGCGACGCCGACGGCGTTCAGGTGGGTCACCCACTCGTCCAGGTCGGCGCGCTCGGGCACGTGGTAGGCCAGGTGATGCAGCCCGGGCCGCCGCTCGTCGAAGCGGTCGGCGTCGACGTCACCCTCGGCCTGGCCCTCGACGCAGCCCAGCACCACCGACGCGAACGACGCGGTGTGCAGCAGGGTGCGGAAGCGGAAGCCGGACTCGGGTGGCGTGACGTCGTTGACCACCACCATCTCGAACACCGAGCAGTAGAACGCGGTGCTGCGTTCCAGGTCGACGACTGTGAGGTTGATGTGGTTGCGGCCGTCCAGGCGTGGCATCGCCGGTCCCCTCAGGCCGTCCGGCCGGCCGCCGCGACGGCCGGTCTGCCGGTGCCCCGGTCGGCGTCGGGCGCGGGCACCGCAGGCACGGCCTCCAGGACCGACATCGACGAGGTCGGCGTGATCCGCGACAGCCGGAACCCGGCGTCGTCGAGCAGCGCGCGGAACTCCGGCTCGGTACGGGTCCGCCCGCCGAACAGCGCGAGTGCCTTGACGTCCATCACCTTGCCGGTGTCGTCGTGGTTGCCGTAGCGGCTCACCGACTCGACGATGACCAGCCGGCTGTCGGGCCGGGCGGCGGCGCGGACGTTGCGCAGGATCGCGGCGGCCTGCTCGTCCGGCCAGTCGTGAATGATCGTCTTGAGCAGGTACACGTCGGCGCCATTGGGCAGCGGGTCGAAGAAGCTGCCGCCGCGGACCTCGCACCGGTCGGCGACACCCGCGCGGGCCAGCACGGCCGGCGCCTCGGTCACCACGTGCGGCAGGTCGAGCAGGATGGCGCGCAGCTCCCGGTGGCGGGCGAGCAGGCCGGCGACGAAGGTGCCGTGCCCGCTGCCCACGTCCACAAGGGTCCGGGCCGTGCCCAGGTCCAGCGCCGGCGCCACGGTGCGCAGCACGAACGGATTGACGCTCTCGGCCGACCGCTCGAACCGGACGCACTCGTAGGGGTGCTCGGCGAAGTGGTCGTAGTAGCGCGTGCCGCCGTGCACGTGCCCGAACGCGGTCTCGCCGGTGCGCAGGCTGTGCGTCAGCCGCGCCCACGAGTAGATGTCCGGCGGCATGAGGGGGAAGCACTCGCGTACCGAGAAGGGGTGGTCGCTGCGCAGCGGCTCGGCCAGTGGGGTGAGCCCGAAGACCTCGGGAGTGACCTCGGTGAAGATGCCCCGGCCGGCGAGCGCGCGCAGGCCACGGGTCAACGCGCCGGGGTCGGCGCCGACGCGCCGGGCCAGCACGTCGACAGGCAACGGACCCTCGATGAGCTGGTCGGCGACCGCTAGGTCACACATGACCCGGATGGTGAACGGAACGATGTAGTCGGCCAGTTCGGTGAGGCGGGTGACCGACGCGAGGTCGATGCGAGGCGTCACGGGCATGTTCGTACGGTATCCGGTCGAGCGTTGCGATACCAGATAGCATACGAGACACTTGATACGTGCATCTGAACCTGTTCACCCAGTGCTCGCCGTCACCGCAGTTCAAGGGGTTCTGGCGGCACCCCGCCGACCGCAGCGCCACCGGCTACCGCGATCTCGGCTACTGGGTCGAGCTGGGTCGCCGGCTGGAGGCCGCCTGCCTGGACGCGCTCTTCTTCGCCGACGTGCACGGCACCTACGACGTCTACCAGGGCTCCTGGAAGGCCGCCGTGCGGCACGCGGTGCAGATCCCGTCGGTCGACCCGCTGCTGGTGCTGCCGGCGATCGCGGCCACCACCTCCCGGCTGGGCCTCGCCGTCACCTACTCGACGACGTACCACGCCCCGTACGAGTGCGCCCGGGTGTTCAGCTCGCTGGACCACCTCACCGGCGGGCGGGTGGCCTGGAACATCGTCACCTCGTATCTGCGGTCCGCGTCCGCGAACGGGCTCGGCTCGTACCTGGACCACGACGAGCGCTACGACCGGGCCGACGAGTACGTCGAGGTGGCCCGGCGGCTGTGGGAGGACAGCTGGGACGACGACGCGGTCCGGCGCGACGTCGCGGCGAACGTCTTCACCGACCCGGACCGGGTGCGCGAGATCGGCCACGAGGGACGCTGGTTCTCCGTGCGGGGCCCGCACCAGTGCGAACCGTCGCCGCAGCGCACCCCGGTGCTCTACCAGGCCGGGGCGTCCGGGCGGGGCATGACCTTCGCGGCCCGGCACGCCGAGGTGGTCTTCCTGACCATGGCGGATCCGGCCAGCGGCGCGTCGCAGGTGGCCCGGCTGCGCGCCGAGGTGGCCGCACACGGCCGCGACCCGCGCTCGGTCAAGGCGTTGCAGGGCAGCATGGTGATGGTCGCGCCGACCCGGGCGGAGGCCCGCCGGCGTGCCGAGGAGTACGTGGCGCTGTGGAGCGGCGAGGGCCAGCTCGCCAAGTGGTGCGGCTGGATGGACGTGGACCTCGCGGCGTACCCGGACGAGACGCCGGTGGCGGAGATCGCCGGGCAGGGCAGCCAGAGCTTCGTGGGTTTCCTGCGCCGGCTCGGGCCCGAGCGCACCTGGACGGTAGGCGACGTGCGCTACCTGGTGGCGACCGCCCGCCGGCCCCGCACCGGGGCGCCGGTGACCCTCTTCGGCACTGTCGAGCAGGTCGCCGACCGGATGGAGGAGTGGTGCGCGGTGGCCGACGTGGACGGTTTCAACCTGATCCCGTGCCCGACGACCCAGGGCATCGACGACATCTGCGACCTGCTGGTGCCGGAGTTGCAGCGCCGAGGACTGTTCCGCACCGCGTACGACCCGGCGGAGCGGACGCTGCGGGAGCGCTACTTCGGCGCGGGCGCCTCCGTGCCGGCCCGGGTGCCGGCCCGGGACCCGCAGGCGCCGGCCGAACCCGCGCCGGCGCGCGGCTGACCCGCCGAGTTCACGGCCAGTTCGGACCCGCGGAAGGCAGGGTCGCCAGCTGTCGCGCCGTCAGAACATCGTGGTGTCGACGTCCGCGCCGGCCAGCAGCGCGCCGACCGTGGCGTAGCTGTCGCGGCTGTTGACGAAGTGCTGCGTAGCGGTGTTGATGTCGCGCAGCCGCCGTTGCAGCGGCGACGAGTCGAACACCGTCGACGCCCCGGCCAGCGCGTACGCCGTCTGCACGGCCTGTAGCGCGGTGGCCGTGACCTGCGTCGCGGTGGCCCGCAGGCAGGCGCGGTCCAGCGCGCTGAGCACCTCGCCGCGCCGCGCGGTCTCCCAGGCCCCGGCCGCCTCGCGGTGCAGCAGCGCCCGGGCCGCGCGCAGGGCCACGTGGGCCTCGCCCAGCCGGTCGTGGAACACCGGGGAGTCCGCCAGCGAGCGGGTGCTGAACGTCCGGCGGCGGCCGGCGGCGGCGTGTGCCGCCGCGTCGTGCACGGCCCCCTGGGCGATGCCGAGGTCGACGGCGGCGATGAGCAGCCCGGCCTGGGCGATGCGAAAGACCGTGCGGCGCACGTCGTCGCCGTCGCCGACCAGACTGAAGCCGCGGTGCTCGGGGCAGATCCGGCTGGCCGCCCGCACGTCCTGGCTGGCCGTACCGCGCAGGCCCAGCACCTGCCAGGTGTCGACCTGCTCCAGCTCGGCGGCGGGGAAGAGCACCATCCGGGTCAGCGGAGCCCCGTTGGGCAGGGTGCGGGGGGTCCGACCGTCGAGCACGATGCAGTTCAGGTAGATCCAGCTGGCCTGGGGGCTGCCGGTCACGAACGGCCACTGGCCGTTGACCCGCCAGCCGCCCGCGCCGTCCGGGGCGGCCCGGCCCTTCGGCGCGACCGCGCCGGCGCCCAGCACGTCCGGGCCGTGCGCGTAGATCTCGTCGCGGGCGGCCTCGGGAAAGCAGGCGAACAGCAGGTGGGCCAGGCCGACCTGGCCGATCAGCCAGCCGGTGGAGGCGTCCGCCGTGGCGAGCTGCTCGATGACGCGCAGCGCCTCAGCCAGCGGCAGGTCCGCGCCGCCGTACGCGGCCGGCACCAGCATCCGCAGGCAGCCCGCGGCGCTCAGCTCGGCGAGAACGTCCTCGGGGACCCGGCCCGCCCGGTCAATCTCGGCCGCCCGCTCGGCGAGCGCGGGGAGCAGTCCGTCGACGCGGGGAAGCGTACTGGTCACGGTTGGACTCTATCGCCTTCCTCGTATCTTGTTTAGCCTTGTATCTGCTATCAATCTCGGATAGACGTACTGGGGAGGAGGTGACGGGCCGATGACCGAACGCGCCGCCGCGGAATCGCCGCTGCTGAGCTGGCTGGAGCATCCCCGGCAGGATCGGGGCGTGCACTTCGCCGCCGGCGGGGACGACTGGACCTTCCTGTCGTACGCCGAGCTGGCCGACCGGACCCGGGTGATCCTGGCCGGCCTGCGGGCGGTCGGGGTGGTCCCCGGTGACGTGGTGTCCATCGTCGAGCCCGCCGGCCCCGACTTCGTCGCCACGCTGTTCGCCGCGATGGCCGCCGGAGCGGCGCCCTCACCGATCGCCCCGCCGCTGAACTTCCAGGACCGCGCGGTCTACGGCGAGCACGTGTCGGGCCTCCTGCGCGCCGCCGCGCCCCGGGTCGTGGTGTGCGCGTCCACCCTCACCGCCGCGATCGCGCCGCTGGCCGCCGCCGCCGGGGTCGGGCGCGTGCTGAGCGCCGACGAGTTGGCCGACGCCGCCGGTGGCTCCCGCGCAGCGGTCGCGGCGCCCGGCCCGCTCGCGCTGCTGCAGTTCACGTCCGGCTCCAGCGGCCGCGCCCGCGGCGTGCAGGTGCCGCACGCCGCGCTGGCCGCCAACGTCGCGGCGATCCGACGGTGGCTGGCGATGACCTCCGACGACCCGACCGCGTCCTGGCTGCCGGTGCACCACGACATGGGGCTCATCGGCTGCCTCGTCACACCGGTGGTCAACACCAGCGATCTGTGGCTGATGCCGCCGGAGGAGTTCGTCCGCAACCCCGGGCGCTACCTGCGCTGCTTCGGGGAGCGTGGCGCGCGGCTGACGTCGATGCCGAACTTCGGGTTGGAGTACATCGCCCGCCGCGTACGCCCCGAGGCGCTGACCGGGCTGGACTTCTCCGCCTGGCGCGCGGTCATCGTCGGCGCCGAACGCGTCGACGCCGAGGCGCTGCGCCGCTTCTGCGCGCTGCTCGGCCCGCACGGCTTCGACAGCCGCGCGCTGCTGCCCGCGTACGGGCTGGCGGAGGCGACCCTGGCCGTCACCGGGCTGCCGCTCGACGAGCTGTACCACGCCGTCGAGCTGCGCCCCGACCGGCTACGGCTGGGCGCACGGGCCGTCCCGGAGCCGGGCGAGGACGTCGACGGGGGCGTCGAGGCGTACCCGGTGGTGGGCTGCGGCCGACCGCTGACCGGGGTGCGGGTGCGGATCGTGGACGAGGCCGGCACGCCCCTGCCGGACGGTGTGGTCGGCGAGATCGAGGTGCACGGCCCGTCCGTCGCGCAGGGGTACGTCAACACCGACGACTCGGCGTCGCAGACCGCGCTGGGCGGTGGGGTGCTGCGCACCGCCGACGCCGGGTTCCTGCACGACGGGCAGTTGCACGTGCTGGGCCGCCTCGGCGACAGCATGAAGGTACGCGGCCGGGCGGTCTTCGCCGAGGACCTCGAATGGGCCATCTGCCGCCCCGGCGTGCCGGCGCAGCGAATGGCCGCGTTGCTGGGCCACCGGGGCGGCACCGCGACAGTCGTGGCCGTGTTCGAGCAGGCCCAGCCGGAGTGGCTGGCCCAGGCGGAGCGGGAGCTGCGCCGCCGGGCGGAGGGCGCGCAGGTCGTCATCGTGGACGCGCCACGCGGCACCATCGCCCGCACCTCCAGTGGCAAACCCAAACGACGCCAGCTGTGGCAGGCGTTCGTCGATGACCGGCTGCCCGGCACCGTGGTCACCACGGGAGCGGCCGGTCAGCGGGACCAGACCGAGCAGACGACGACGGCGTCCTGAGGGACGTTCGGACAGGAGGCAGGGAATGACCGACGCGACCAGGTCGACGACAGCCGAGGTGCGGACCGAGGCGGAGGTGCGGGACTCGGTGACGGCGATCGTCACCGAACTGGCGCCCAACCCGGAGCAGACCGAGGGGGCGGGTGACTCGCGGCTGGTCGAGGACCTCGGCTTCCACTCCCTCGCGCTGCTGGAGTTGGCCTTCACCCTGGAGGACGAGTTCGAGCTGCCGCCGATCGACGAGACGACCGCCCGCAAGATCGTCACGATCGACGCGGTGGTGGAGCACGTGAAGGACATTCTGCGCTCGCGCGGCGAGCTGGCCAGTTGACCGGCCGCCCGGGGAACGCACCGGGCGCGGCGACACTGCGCCCTCCGACGCCTGGTGAGTCGGACCAGCGGGCCCGGGCGTTGTCGCTGCGGCTGTTCCTGGCCATGCTGCACACCCAGGAGCTGCTGGCCGGCTACCTCGGTGCCCGCCTGGGGCTGTACGAGGCGCTCGATCGCGGTCCGGCCGACGTGGCGGAGCTGTGCGCGCGTACCGGGATCGACAGCCGGTACGCGCGCGAGTGGCTGGAACAGCAGGCCGTCGCCGGGTTCATCGAGGTGGACGACGTGACGGCCGCTCCCGAGCGGCGGGTCTACCGGCTGCCGCCGGGACACGCCGAGGTGCTGCTCGCCTCGGACAGCCCGCTGTCGCTGGTGTCGCTGACCATGCTGCCGCTGGGCGGGGTGGCCGGCGCGTTGCCCGCGCTGCTCGACGCGTACCGCACCGGCGCCGGGGTGCCCGACGAGGTGTACGGCGACGACTGGCGGCACGGGCACTCGGGCGCCAACCGGGCGCTGTTCACGTACTCCCTGCCCGGCTGGCTCTCCTCGGCGCTGCCGCAGGTGCACCAGCGGCTCGCCACCGCGCCGGGCCGGATCGCCGACATCGGCTGCGGCGCGGGCTGGGCGGCGATCGCGCTGGCCGGCGCGTACCCCCTCGCCGAGGTCGACGGCTACGACCTGGACGCGCCGACGGTGGCCGCCGCGCAGGCGAACGCCGCGGCCGCCGGCGTGGCCGACCGGGTGCGGTTCCACCGGCGCGACGCCGTGGACCCGGAGCTGGCCGGCCGGTACGACCTGGTCTGCGTCTTCGACGCGCTGCACGAGATGAGTCAGCCGGTGTCGGTGCTGCGGGCGTGCCGGCGGCTGCGCGCCGACGGCGGCGCGGTGCTGGTGCTCGACGCCAAGGTGGCGCACCGGTTCGTCGCACCCGGCGACGAGATCGAGCGTTTCCAGTACGCCACAAGCGTGCTGCACTGCCTACCGGCCGGGCTGGCCGGACCCGACTCGACGGCCAGCGGCACGGTCCTGCGCCCCGCGCAGGTCCGCCGGTTCGCCACCGAGGCCGGCTTCGCCGACGTGCAGATCGTGCCGGTGGACGACAGGTTCCACCGGCTGTACCACCTGAGCGGCTGAAGCGGGGCGGGGGAGGGCGGCGACGCCGTCCCCCGCCCCGGCTCAGCCCGCCAGCTCGGCGCCGAGGGCCCGCTTGTCCACCTTGCCCACCGGTGTGTGCGGCAGCGCCGTGCGCAGCTCCAACCGGTCCGGCAGCTTGTACGCGGCCAGCCCCCGCCCGGTGAGGAAGTCCCGCAGCTGACCCAGGGTGGGGGCGTCGGCGCGGGGCACCACCACCGCGCAGGTCTTCTCGCCCAGGACCCGGTCGGGGACGGCGAGCACGGCGACCTCGCGGACCGCCGGGTGGGCGAGCAGGTGCTCCTCGACCTCGCCGGCCGGCACCTTCTCGCCGCCCCGGTTGACGACCTCCTTGATCCGGCCGACCACGACCAGCTCACCCGTCGGGGTCCAGCGGACCAGGTCACCGGTGCGCAGGAAGCCGTCCGGGGTGAAGGTGTGCGCGTTGTACTCCGGCACCCGGTAGTAGCCGCGCAGGGTGGTCGGGCCGCGCACGATCAACTCACCGACCTCGCCGGCCGCGACCTGCCGGCCGGTGTCGTCGACCACCTGGAACTCGTCCGCGGCCGACAGGGGCCGCCCCTGGGTGTGCGCGGCCAGCTCCGGCGGGTCGTCCGGGCGGGTGCAGCAGATCGGGCCCTCGGCCATGCCGAAGAAGTGCGCCAGCCGGATCCCCAGCTCCCGGGTCACCCGCTCGGCGACCGCCGGGCTGAGGTTGGCGCCACCGACCTCGACCACCAGGCCGTTCAGGTCGGCGCCGAGCACCGGCGCGAGGTCGGCCCACAGCGGCAGAAAGGGCGGCATCAGCGTGGTCAGGGTGACCCGCTCGCGGGCGATCAGTCGGAACGCCTCATCCGGGCTGGGACTGCCGGCCAGCACGGCGGTGGCGCCGACCCGCAGCGCACCGAGGACGCCGGGGCAGCCGAGCGCCGCGTTGTGGGCGACCGGCAGCGCGGCGAGGTACACCCCGTCCGGCCCGAAACCCATCGCCGCGGCGGTCGCCCGCAGCTGGTACGCGTAGTCGTCGTGGGTGCGGGGGATCAGCTTCGGCAGTCCGGTCGAGCCCCCGGAGAGCAGGAAGAACGCGACCTCCGACGGGTCCGGGGCGCTCAGCGGCACCGGATCGGCGTCCACGTCGGACAGGGCGGTGAACTCGCCGGGGTCCCCGACGACGAACACCTCCCGCAGCGACGGCGTCTCGGCCCGTACGTCGGCCGCGAGCTTGCGCAGGTCGTAGCCCTGGACCTGGTCGACCGTCACGTACGCGACCGCCTCGGTGTGGGCGCACAGGTGGCCGATCTCCGCGCGCCGGTGCGCCGGCAGGGCCAGCACGGGCAGCGCGCCCAGGCGGAACAGGGCCAGGCACAGCACCACGAACTCGACGCTGTTGGGCAGTTGGACCACCACCCGGTCGTGCCGGCCGATGCCGTGGGCGCGCAGCCCGGCGGCCATCCGGTCGGCCCGGCGGTCGAGGTCGCCGTAGCTGAGCCGCTGCCCGTCGGTGACCAGCGCGGCGCGCTCCGGGTCGGTCCGTGCCCACTCCCGGCCCAGGTCAGCGAGGGATTCGCCGCGCCAGTAGCCCTGCGCGCGGTAGCGCTCGGCCAGCTCCCGCGGCCAGCTCACACATCCGTCCAGCATCCCGTGCCTCCCGTGAACGACGGTGACAGCGACCCGCTCACAAGCTAGTGTGCAGATACACGAGATACAAGACACGTGATAGTGGAGGCGGTTGATGCTGGCGGCGCGGCCCCGTACCGACCTCGGTGCGCTGACCCGGCTCACCGAACTCGCCGACTACATCGTGCCGTTCACCATCCGGGTGATCGCCCAGCTCGGCGTCGCCGACCAGCTCGTCGACGGGCCGCGCCCGGTCAGCGAGCTGGCCGAGGCCACCGGCGCGCACGCCCCGTCGCTGCTGCGCGCCCTGCGGGCGCTGGCCGGTAAGGGCATCTTCACCGAGGTCGAGCCCGAGGTGTTCGGCCTGACCAAACTCGCCGAGCCGCTGCGCACCGACCACCCGCTGTCGCTGCGCGACGCGTACCCCCTGATGGCCGCGGATGTGCGCGCCTGGGCCGGGCTCACCCGGTGCCTGCGCACCGGGGAGGCCGCCTTCCCCCGCGTCCACGGCACCGACTACTGGTCCTACCTGGCCGGGCATCGGGCCGACAGCCTCGCCGTCGACCGCTGGATGTCGAGCCTGACCCGGCTGCACCTGCGCACCGTGCTGCCGGCGTGGCCGTGGGCGCAGGCCGGCCACGTCGTCGACGTCGGCGGCGGTGACGGCGCGTTCCTGGCCGGCCTGCTCAGCCGCTGCCCGCACCTGAACGGCACCCTGCTCGACCTGCCCCACGTGGTGGCGGCCGCGCCGGCCCTGCTCGACCGGGCCGGGGTGGCCGACAGGTGCCGGATCGTGGCCGGCAGCTTCTTCGATCCACTGCCGGCCGGCGCCGACCTGTACGTGCTCAAGACGATCCTGCCCGGCTGGGAGGACGCCGACGCCACGACCATCCTGCGCCGGATCGCCGCGGCGATGGGCCCGCAGAGCCGGCTGTTGCTGCTGGAAGCGATCATCCCCACCGGCGACGTCTTCGACGTCGCCAAGCTCGTCGACCTGCACACCCTGGTGCTCACCGGCGGTCGGCACCGCACCCGCGACGACCTCGTCGACCTGTTGGCCGGCGCCGGCCTGCGGCTGGACCGGGTCGTCGCCACACCCACGCTCACCGTGATCGCCGCCGGTCCCGCCGGGCCGCAGCTGACATCCCCCTAGGAGGTATCGATGGCCCCGAGCCGACCCCGGATCGACATCGAGTCGGTGTTCCGACTGACCGAGCTGGCCGACTACATCGTGCCGTTCACCGTGCGCGCGGTCGCCGAGCTGGGCGTCGCCGACCAGCTCGTCGACGGGCCGCGGCCGGTGAGCGAGCTGGCCGAGGCCACCGGCGCGCACGCCCCGTCGCTGCTGCGCGCCCTGCGGGCACTGGCCGGCAAGGGCATCTTCACCGAGGTCGAGCCCGAGGTGTTCGGCCTGACCAAACTCGCCGAGCCGCTGCGCACCGACCACCCGCTGTCGCTGCGCGACGCGTACCCGCTGCTCGAACCCGACATCGAGGCGTGGGCCCACTTCGACCACAGCATCCGCACCGGTCAGGCGTCGTTCGACCAGGTCCACCCCGAGGGCTACTGGCCGTACATGGCCGCCCATCCGCACGACAGCGCCCGCTTCGACGCCTCCCAGCAGGCGGCCACGCGGCTGGAGCTGCGGGCCGCGCTGCCCGCGTACCCGTGGGGTGAGCTGACCACAGTCGTCGACGTCGGCGGCGGCAACGGCGCCTTCCTCGGCGGCATCATGGCCCGTTTCCCGCAGTTGCAGGGCACCCTGTTCGACCTGCCACACGTGGTCGCCGAGGCCGAACCGGTGCTGCAGAAGCTCGGCGTGGCCCAGCGGTGCACGGTGACCGGCGGCAGCTTCTTCGAGACCATCCCGGCCGGCGCGGACGCGTACCTGCTCAAGCGGATCCTCTACGGCTGGGACGACGACAACGCCGTACGGCTGCTGAGCGCCGTGCGCGCGGCGATGCGGCCCGACAGCCGGCTGCTGGTGCTGGAGCCGGTGGTCGAGGCCGGCGACCGCTTCGACGTGGGCCGCCTTTACGACCTGCTCCTGCTGGCCATGGTCGGCGGTGGCGCGCGCTCGCGCGAGCACATCGAACGGCTGCTGGACGCCGCCGACCTGCGGCTGGCGCGCAGCGTGCCCACCATGATGTTCCCCATCCTCGAGATCATCGCGAAGACGGAGGCGTGAGCGATGCGACTGGTCGTGGACTTCTCCCGCTGCGAGAGCAACGCGGTCTGCGTGGGGCAGGCCCCGGAGGTGTTCGACGTCGGTGAGGACGACCGTCTGCACATCACCGAACAGCCGCTGGAAGGCTCGCTTGCCAACCGGGTACGCGAGGCCGCCCGCCGCTGCCCGAAGCAGGCGCTGTCCGTCGTGGACGACTGACGACGCGTCCGATCCCGGCACGTCCGATCCCGGCACGCCCGAGCCCGGCACGCCCGGTGCCTGCACCGGGTCGAGGACGTAGGGGCTACGCCTGCGCATCGGATCCTTTGCTCTGCTTCAACGGAGGCAACACCCGGTGTCCGGATACCGGACGCGTGGTGTTGCGTGGGTTGAAGCAGAGCAAAGGACGGGCCTGAGCATCCCCCGCCCGCCGCCGTCCGCCGCCCGCCGGCCGCGGAGCGCGGTGGCGTCGGCGCTAGCGGACGGCGTACGCCTCCTGGATGGCCGTCCAGACCCGCTCGGCGGTCATCGGCATGTCGATGTGCCGCACGCCCAGGTGGCGGACGGCGTCGACCACGGCGTTCTGCACCGCCGGCGGGAACCCGACCGCCCCCGACTCGCCCAGGCCCTTGGCGCCCAACGCGTTCACCGGGGTGGGGGTCTGCATCGCGACCGTCTCGAAGGAGGGCAGCTCGGCCGCGCCGATCATGGCGTACCGGTGCAGGTCACCGTGCAGGGGTGTGCCGTCGGCGGCGAAGCGGATCTCCTCCACCAGCGCCTGGCCGGCGCCCTGCGCCAGGCCGCCGTGCACCTGCCCCTCGGCCAGCAGCGGGTTGAGCAGCACGCCCGCGTCGTCGACGGCCACCGCCCGGCGCAGGGTCACCTGACCGGTCTCGGTGTCGACCAGCACCACCGCCAGGTGCGCGCCGAACGGGCAGGTCGCGGCGGACGGCTGGAAGGTCGCCTCCACGGACAGGTCGTTGGCGGAGGCCAGCTCGGCCCAGTAGACGACGTGCCCGGCCGTCGAGCGGAAACGTCCCGCGGTGTACTCCACCTCGTCGCGGGCCACGCCCAGGTGTCCGGCCGCCGCGTCCCGGCCCCGCTCCACCAGGGCCAGGGCCGCCTCGCGGACGGCCATGCCGCCGGTCTGCAACGACCGGGACCCGCCGGTGCCGCCGCCCGCGCCGATCGTCGCGGTGTCGGAGTGGCGGACGTCGACGCGGGCCAGCGCCACGGCGAGCACGTCGGCGGCGAGCATCGCCCACGCGGTGACGTGGCCCTGCCCGTGCGGGCAGGTGCCGGACCCAACCGTGAACCGGCCGGTGTCGTCGACGCGGATCGAGGCGTACTCGCTGCGGGTGTCCGCGCCGGTGATCTCCACGAAGGTGGACAGGCCGATGCCGAGCTGCTGGACGTCGCCGCGCTCGCGGCGGGCCGCCTGTTCGGCGCGCAACGCCGGGTAGTCGGCCTCGGCGAGCACCCGCTCCAGCGCCGCCGGATAGTCGCCGGTGTCGTAGCGGGCGCGCGTGATCGTCGTGACCGGGAAGCTCTCCGGCGGCAGCAGGTTGCGCCGGCGCACCTCGGCCGGGTCCAGGCCGATCTCCGCCGCGTACACGTCGACCATCCGCTCCAGCGCGGCGACGGCCTCCGGCTGCCCGGCGCCCCGGTACGACACGACGGGGGTGGTCGTGGTGGTGACGCTGGACGAGCTGAACTTCGCCCGGCTGATCGCGTACGGGCCGGTGAGCATCGTCCGGGTCCAGAACGGCAGGATCGCGCCGATGCGCGGGTACGCCCCGGCGTCCTGCACGACCTCCAGCGCGTAGGACACGATCCGCCCGTCGCGGGTGCCGCCCAGCTCGGCGCTCTGGTGCTGGGCGCGGCCGTGCCCGGCGGCGGTCATGCTCTCGCTGCGGGTCTCCGCCCAGCGCACCGGGCGGCCGAGTCGACGGCTGGCCCAGGCGACGAGGACGTCCTCCCGGCTGGCGAACGCCTTGGAGCCGAACGCCCCGCCGACGTCGCCGTTGACCACCTGGACCCGGTCCTCCGGCTCGCCGAGGGCCGCCGCGAGCTGGCCCCGCCACAGGTGCACGGCCTGGCTGCCGGCGCGGTAGCGCAGTCCGTCCGGCCCCCACTCGGCCTGCCCGGCGCGGGCCTCCAGCGGGCAGGGCGCCACCCGGGGGTTGCGCATCCGCTGCCGGACGACCACCTCGGCGCCCTCGTGCAGCTCGGCGCGGCCGGCCGGGCGTCGGAAGCCCAGTTTGAGCACCATGTTCGTGCCGGCCTCGGGGTGCAGCACCAGCTCGTCGGTGACGGCCTCCTCGGGGTCGACGAGCACCGGCAGGGGCGCGATGTCGGCCGCGACGAGGGCGGCGGCGTCGACCGCCTCGGCGCGGCTGGTCGCCAGCACCGCGGCGACGGGTTCGCCGACGAAGCGCACCACGTCGTCGGCGAGCACCGGGGTGGTCATCTTCTGGTTCAGCACCCCGGCCTCGGGCGGCAGCGGCGCCAGGTCCACGTCCGCCGCCGTGAACACCGCGACCACGCCGGGCGCCCGGCGCGCGGCCTCGGTGTCCACGCGCCGCAACCGGCCGTGGGCCACCGTCGAGCGGACGACGACCAGCTCCAGCGAGCCGGGCACGAGCACGTCGTCGACGTACGTGCCGCCGGTGGTGAGCAGGGCGCGGTCCTCGGTGCGCCGGACCGGTCGTCCGATCAGTGACATCTGCGACTCCTGGTTCCGCCCGCTCAGGCAGGGGTGACGGCGAGCGGGATCGACGCGTACGACCGGAAGAGGGCGCTGGGCTCGCGGACCGGTTCGGCGGCCAGGTCGATGTCGGTGAGCCGGCGCGCGAGCCGTTCGAAGACGACAGCTCCCTCGATGCGGGCCAGCGCGGCACCGAGGCAGCCGCGTACGCCCCCGCCGAAGCCGACGTGCGGGTTGGGGTGCCGGCCGATGTCGATGCGACCGGGGTCCGCGAAGACGTCCTCGTCGTGGTTGGCGCAGCCGAGCAGGAGAAAGACCGACCGGCCGGGCCGGATCACCCGGTCGCCGACCGGGATCGGCGCCAACGCCAGCCGCGCCGTGTACTGGATCGGGGCGTCGAACCGGACGAACTCCTCGGCGGCGGTGGCGGCCAGCGACGGGTCGGCGCGCAGCCGACGCCACTCGTCGGGCCGGTCGGCCAGGGCGATGCTGCCGGTGCAGACCATGTTCATTGTCGTCTCGTAGCCGGTGAAGCAGAGAAAGACGATGTTGTCGACGACCTCTTCGATGCCCTCGGCGGGGTCGGCCACGGCGAGCATCCGGTCGAGCAGGTCGCCGTCGGGGTCGGCGCGTCGGTCGGCGAGCAGGTCGCGGACGTACCCGCGCAGCCAGGCGAGGGCCTCGTCGGCCGCCGCGCGGTCGGCCTCGGGCAGGAACGGCGTGAAGGCCCGGCCGAGTGCCGCCGAGCGGGGCCACACCTCGGCGCGGGTGCGGGCGGCCGGCAGGCCGATCAGTTCGCACACGACTGTCGCGGCGACCGGAAAGGCCAGGTCGGCGACGGCGTCCAGGCGGCCGGTGTCCAGGGTCGGGGCGAGCAGCTCGTCGACGAGGTCGCCGATGCGGCTGGCGGTGCGCCGGGCCACGCCGGGGCTGAACGCGCGGACGATCTGCTGGTGCAGCCGGCTGTGGTCGTCCGGGTCGCGGGTGGGGATGATGCGGCGGAACACCTCGCGGGAGAGGTCCTGCGCCATCCGGAACTGCGGGTCGTCCTCCGGGAAGGTGTTGCTCAGTCGGCGGTCGCGCAGCAGCGCGGCCACGTCCCGGTGCCGGGTCACGCCCCAGCTCGCCGGCCCGAAACGGCACAGCGGGCCGGCCGCGCGCATCCGCGCGTACGTCGGGTAGGGGTCGGCGACGACCTCGGGCGCGAGCGGGTCCATCCGCGCCGGCAGGACGCGACCGGCGGGGCTCACGGCCGCACCGCCACGGGCACGCTGGCGTACGAGCGCAGCGTCCCGTCGGTCTGCCGGCGGGCCGGGCCGGCCGGGGTCAGCGTGCCGAAGGTGCGCAGCAGGGTCTCGAACGCGACCTGTGCCTCCACCCGGGCCAGGTAGCCGCCGAGGCAGTGGTGGATGCCGCCGCCGAAGGACAGGTGCGGGTTTTGGGCGCGGGTGATGTCGAGGCGGTCCGGCGCGGCGAACTGGTCGGGGTCGCGGTTGGCGCTGCCCAGCAGCAGGATCAGCACGCGTCCGGCGCGGATGGTGCGATCGCCGACGTCCAGATCCTCGCGGGCGAGGCGGGCGACGCCCTGGATCGGGGCGTCGTAGCGCAGGAACTCCTCGACGGCCCGGGGGGTCAGGGTCGGGTCCGACCGGAGCAGGGCGAGCTGGTCGGGGTGGTCGAGCAGGGCGGCCACCCCGGTGGCGATCAGGTTGGTGGTGGTCTCGAAGCCGGCGAAGAAGGCGAAGACCGCGTTGTCCACGATCTCGTCGTCGCCGAGCACGGCGCCGTCGTCGTCGGTCGCGGCCAGCATCCGGGACAGCAGATCCTCGCCGGGTTCGGCGCGACGCCGCTGCAGGATCTCACCGAGGTAGCCGCGCAGCCACTCGACCGCCCGGTCGGCGGCCGGCCGGTCGTCGTCGGGCACGATCGCGGCGAACGCCTTGCTCAGGTCCAGCGCGTACGGGCGGATGCGCTCGTGGTCGGCCGGCGGGATGCCCATCAGGGCGCAGACCACCATCACCGGCAGGGGAAAAGCGAGATCCGAGACGGCGTCGAAACCTCCGGTGCTCCTCGCCGGGGCGAGCAGCTCGGTGACCATCTGCTCGATGCGGGGGCGTAGCCGGCGCACCAGGGCGGGGCTGAACGCCTTGGCCATCAGGCGCCGCAGTCGACCGTGCTCGGGCGGGTCGCGGTAGAGGATGATGCTGCCGAAGAAGTCGCCGGCCGCGCCGTCGCCGGCCGACATCCGGTGGTAGGCGGCCGGGAACTCGCTGCCCAGGCGCGGGTCGCGGACGAGCCGGGCGACGTCGGCGTAGCGGGTGACACCCCAGCTGCCCGGGCCCATCCGGCACAGCGGGCCGGCCGCTCGCAGCGCCGCGTAGGTGGGGTAGGGGTCGGCCACCACTGCGGGGTCACGGGCGTCGAATCTCGGCGGCATGCCGGTACGGGCCGAGGTCATGCCCGCCAGTATGCGCAACCAAAGATACGAGAAACAAGTACTTCCGAGATACGCGAAACACTATTAGGCTTCCGAGCCATGACCGAGACCGTGGTGAGCGCTGACCCCCGGATCATCGCGATGGAGTTGCTGATGAAGGCCCCGGCCACCGTCAGCAGCCCGTACCCGCACTACCACGCGCTGCGGACCGCGGCGCCGAAGTACCGGATGGAACAGCCCGGTCAGGGTGTGGGTTGGGTGCTCACCGCGTACGACGACTGCCGGGCCGCGCTGCGCAACCCGTCGCTGGACAAGTCCGCGCAACGCCCCCGCATGGGCGACTCCCGGGGCCGCGAGGGCGCCCGCACCCTGCTGTTCCTCGACGGGCCGGAGCACACCCGGCTGCGCGGGCTGGTCAGCCGGGTGTTCACCCCGCGACGCACCGAGACCCTGCGCCCCCGACTGACCACCTTCGTCGACGGGCTGCTCGACGACATCACCGCCCGCATCGGCCCCGGCGGCGGCGAGGTCGACATCGTCGGCTCGTTCGGCTTCCCGCTGCCGGTCATGGTGATCGGCGAGCTGGTCGGCGTGCCGCCGGAGGACTGGCCGCTGCTGCGCCGGCTCACCCGCGCCGCGTCCGGCGGACTGGAGATCTTCGCGCCCGAGGAGGTGCTCAAGGCGTCCGACCAGGCGCTCGGCGAGATGGAGGAGTACTTCGCCGACCTGGTCCGCAAGCGCCGCGAGGATCCCCGCGACGACCTCGCGTCCGCGCTCGGCCAGGTCGAGATCGACGGTGACCGGCTCTCGGTCGACGAGCTGATCCAGGTGATCGTGCTGCTCTTCGGCGCGGGCTTTCAGACCATGACCGACCTGATCGGGCTCGGCACGCACGCGCTGTGCCGCAACCCCGAGCAGTTGCAGCGGCTGCGCGCCGAACCGGAGCTGACCCGCTCCGCGGTCGAGGAGCTGCTGCGTTTCGACTCCCCGGTGCACGTGCTGGGGCGTGCCGCCTTCGAGGACACCACCTTCGTCGACGGCACCCCGCTCAAAAGCGGCGAACACGTCATCACCCTGATCGGCGCGGCCAACCGTGACCCGGCCCGCTACGCCGACCCGGACCGGCTCGACATCGCCCGTTTCGCCGGCGCCGAACCGCCGGAGACGCCGCTGTCGTTCGCCTGGGGGCCACACCACTGCCTCGGCGCGCAGCTCGCCCGGGCCGAGGGGCAGATCGCCTTCCGCCGCCTGGTGGACCGGTTCGCGGTCATCGAGCTGGCCGACCCGGACGCCGACGAGATCGACCTCGAATGGCGGCACAGCAGCACCTTCCGGGGCCTGGAGGAGCTGCGCGTCCGGCTCGTACCGGCCTGAGCACCCGCGAACCACCACGCGCCGACCAGGAGGGGGAGTCCATGCCGGAGGCGGTGATCGTCGAGGCGGTGCGGACGCCGATCGGCCGGCGCGAGGGTGCGCTGTCCGGCCTCAAGGCCGTGCAGCTGCTGCGACACGTGCAGGTCGAGGTGCTGCGCCGCTCCGGCGTCGCCCCCGGCGAGGTGGATCAGATCATCGGCGGTTGCGTCACGCAGGTAGGCGAGCAGAGCCTGAACGTCACCCGCAACGCCTGGCTCAACAGTGGCCTCGACTACGAGGTCGCGGCGAGCACAGTCGACACCTCCTGCGGCTCCGCGCAGCAGGCCAACCACCTGATCGCGGCGCTCATCACCGCCGGCGCGATCGACGTGGGCATCGCCTGCGGCGTGGAGTCGATGAGCCGGGTGCCCGTCGGCACCAACCTCTACCAGGGGCCTGGCCACTACAAGACACCCGACTACCCGTACGACGATCCGCCGAAGGCGCAGTTCGGCGGCGCCGAGCGGATCGCGGCCCGGCAGGGGCTGACCCGCGCGGACGCCGACGCCTACGGGCTGCGCTCGCAGCAGCGTGCGGCGCAGGCCCGCGCCGAGGGCCGCTTCGACCGGGAGATCACGCCGGTGCCGCTGCCCGACGGCACGTCGGTCGACGCCGACGAGGGCATCCGCGACACCAGCGCGCAAGGGCTCGCCGCCCTGCGGCCGGTGCTCCCGGACGGCATCCACACCGCCGGTACCATCTCGCAGATCTCCGACGGCGCCGCGGCGATCCTGTGGATGTCGCGGGAGCGGGCCGACGCGCACGGCCTGCGGCCCCGGGCCCGGCTGGCGCACCAGGTCGTCACCGGCGCCGACCCCTACTTCCTGCTCGACGGTCCGACCGTGGCGACCCGCAAGCTGCTCAAGCGCGCCGGCATGACCCTCGACGACATCGACGTCGTGGAGGTCAACGAGGCCTTCGCGGCGGTCGTGCTGTCCTGGGCCGCGCACCACGACGCCGACCTGGACCGGGTCAACGTCAACGGCGGCGCGATTTCGCTCGGGCACCCGCTGGGCAGCAGCGGCACCCGGCTGCTGGTGACCGCCCTGCACGAGCTGGAACGCGCCGACTCCGAGGCCGCCCTGGTCACCATGTGCTGCGGCGGCTCGCTCGGCACGGCGTCGCTGCTGGTGCGGGAGTAGCCGCCATGGACACCGAGACGCGCACCGCGCCCGTCCGCGACGCCGCGGCGTTCTACGCCGACGCCCGCCACGACCTGACCGGGCCGCTGCACGGCGTACGCGTCCTGGATGTCACGAAGGTCTGGTCCGGCCCGATCGCGAGTTGCGTCCTGGCCGACCTCGGCGCGGACGTCCTGCGGGTGGAGATGCCCGGCAATCGGGAGGGGTTGATGCCCCCGGACATTCCCGGCACCGGCCTGTCCTGGTTCCGCCAGAGCGTGCACCGCAACAAGCGCAGCATCGGGCTCGACCTGCGCCGCCCCGGCGCGGCCGAGGTCTTCCTGCGGCTCGTCGCCACCGCCGACGTGGTGGTGGAGAACTACAAGCCCGGCACCCTGGATGCCTGGGGCGTCGGCTATGAGGCGTGCCGGGCCGTCCGGCCGGACGTGGTGCTGGTCTCCGTCTCCGGCTACGGCCAGTACGGCCCCGACGCGCAGCGACCCGGGTACGACCCGACCACCCAGGCCGCCGCCGGCTGGATGGCGCTCAACGGCGAACCCGACGGCGCTCCGCTGAAGGCGCCCACGTTCCTCGCCGACGACCTCGCCGGACTGCACGCGGTGATCGGCGCGCTCGCCGCGCTGCGCCACCGCGACCACACCGGCGAGGGTCAGCACGTCGACGTGAGCATGCTCGACTCGCTGTTGTTCTCCAGCAACGGCTACCTCACCCTCGGCGCGACCGGGGTGCCGCTGCGCCGCTGGGGCGACCAGGCCGACTTCGTGGTGCCCGCCGGCTGCTTCCGGTGCGCCGACGGCCACGTCTACGTGGCGGTCCCCCTGGACCGCTCCTGGCGTCGCCTGGCCGAGGTCGTCGGCCGTCCGGAACTGGCCCGGGCACCCGGGTACGCGACGAACGAGGAACGCCGCGACAACCGCGCCACTGTCAACGCGGTGGTCGCCGACTGGTGCGCCGGGCGGAGGTGCGCCGAGGTGGTCGACACCCTCGACGCCAACGGGATCACCGCCGAGCGGGTACGGACCTTCGCCGAGGCCGCGACCGACCCGCAGGTCCACGCCCGGGCCATGGTGCAGGAGACGGTGCTGTCCAACGGCAGCACCGCGCCGCTGACCGGGCCGGCGGTCAAGTTCTCCCGGACACCGACAGCCGTCCGCTCCGGCGCCCCCGAGCCCGGCGCGGACACCGACCGGGTCCTCGACGAGGTGGGCGTCGACGCGGCCACGCGGGACCGGCTGCGCGCGCAACGGGCCATCGGATGAGCAGGGGATGACATGACAACGGCAGGCGACGCGCCGCGCTGCGCGCTGGTGACCGGCGTGTCCCGGGGAATCGGCCGGGCCGTGGCGCTGCGGCTCGCGGCGCAGGGGTACGCGGTGGCGGGCTGCTACAGCGCACCGAGCGAGGCAGCGGACAAGACCCGGGCGGAGGTCGAGGCGTACGGGGTCGGGTCGTGGTTCGGGCCGTGCGACGTGACCGACCCGAACGCTGTCGACGCGTTCGTCACCGCCGCCGAACGGCACCTCGGGCCGCTCACCGCGCTGGTCAACAACGCCGGCATCACCCGGGACCGGCCGCTGGTGCTGATGGCGCCGGACGAGTGGCACGACGTGATCGGCACCAACCTCACCGGCACCTGGAACACCTGCCGGACGGTCGCGTTCCGCTTCCTCAAGCGACGCCGCGGCGCCATCGTCAACCTGTCCTCGGTGGCCGGGGTCACCGGCAACACCGGGCAGACCAACTACGCCGCCAGCAAGGCCGGCATCATCGGGCTCAGCCTGTCGCTGGCCAAGGAGGTCGCCGGGTACGGCGTCCGGGTCAACGTCGTCGCCCCCGGTTTCATCGAGACCGACATGACCGCCGCGCTGCCGGCGAAGCTGCGCGAGCAGGCGCTGGGGCAGATCCCGCTGGGCCGCTTCGGCGCCCCCGCCGACGTCGCCGACCTGGTCGAGTTCCTGCTCTCCGAACGCGCCGGTTACGTCACCGGCCAGGTGATCCGCGTCGACGGGGGGATCGTGCTGTGACCGCCGCACCCGCGTTCAGTGCCGCGACCCGGCCCGCCGACGCGTACGAGGCCGCTGCCGCGCCGCTGCCGGCGATCGAGTGGGTCGAGGTGTCCGCCGGTCCGCGCGGCGGGATCAGCCTGCGCGCCGGCACCACGGTCGACGCCGCAGACGTCTACCTGGCCGGGCACTTCCCCGAGCTGACCGTCTATCCGGGCGTGTTCACCCTGGAGACGATCGGGCAGGCCGTGACGTCGGCCGTCGGCTACTGCGCCGGCCGGCTGCCCCAGCTGCACCGGTTGCGCTCCGCCCGGTTCCTCGCCCCGCTGCTGGCCGGCGACACGCTCACCGTCGAGGCGTCGGTCGGCCCGGTCGGCGACGACCAGTCCTTCGACGTCGCCGCCCGGTGCGTACGTGGCGACGGGGTCCACGCGGCGACGGTGCGCGCGGTCTACCGCTGGCCGAGCGCGGACGGCGGGACCGCCTGATGCGAATCGAGCACGGTGAGCTGCGGGCCCTGCTGCCGCACCGGTATCCGATGCTGCTGCTCGACCGGGTCGACAGCGTCGAGCCGGGGGTGAGCCTGGAGGCGGTGAAGGCGGTCACCGGCTGCGAGCCCTGCTACTCCGGGATCGCCGAGGGGCAGGCCCCCGACCGGTACGCGTACCCGGCGTCGCTGCTGATCGAGTCGTTCGGTCAGGGCGCGGCGGTGCTGTGGCTGCTGTCGCGCGGGCCGGGCACGACCGGGTTGCCGATGTTCACCGCGGCCCGGGACTGCGTGCTGCTGCGCCAGGTGTACCCGGGCGACGTGATCCGGCACCGGGTGCGCCTGGAACAGGTCGTGCACGGGGCCGCGTTCGCCGCCGGATCCAGCTGGGTGGGGACCGACCAGGTGGCGGAGTTCGGCTCGATGATGGCCGTCGTCCGACCGGCCGACGCCATCGCGGAGCGGAAACGATGAGAGGAAGAGGGAACACCGATGAGTGAACGCGACACGCACATGGCGGAGCTGCGGGAGATCGTGGCGGAGGTGCTCGAGTTGGAACCCGAGGAGGTCGCCGACACCGCAGACTTCGTCGAGGAGTACGAGGCGGACTCGTTGCGGGCGATCGAGATCCTGGCCCGGATCGAGAAGAAGTACAAGGTGGAGATCCCGCAGGCCGAGTTGAACGAGATGCGCAGCCTCAAGGCCGTCCACGAGGTGGTGGCGCGACACGCCGGCTGGCAGGACTGACCGTGCACCGCGTGGTCGTCACCGGGCTCGGACCGGTGTCCGGCATCGGCATCGGCGTGAACGAGTTCACCGACGGGCTGCGCTCCGGCCGCTCGGCCGCCGCGCCCATCACGAGCTTCGACGCGAGCGGGTTCCCGCACCACTTCGCCGGTGAGGTGCCCGCGTTCCGGCCGGAGGCGCTGCTGCGGCGGCTGCGGGTCGACGAGTGGGGCCGCTCGGCGCTGTTCGCGGCGGCGGCGGCCCGGCTGGCCGCGATGGACGCGGGTCTGTCGCTGCCGGCCACCGACCCGGCGCGCGTCGGCGCGGTCGTCGGCACCACCAGCGGCGAGTCTACTGTGGTGGAGCAGCTCACCGCCGAGCTGGTGGCCGGTGGCTACCCGGCCATGTCCGCCGAGGCGCTGCGCCAGGCGCCGGCCGAGCGGCTGTCCTACGCGGTGAGCGCGGAGCTGGGGCTGGCGGGGGAGTCGGTCACCCTCACCACCGCCTGCTCGGCCAGCAACTACGCCATCGGGTACGCGTACGACCTGTTGTGCTGGGGTGAGGCGGACGTGATGCTGGCCGGCGGCGCCGATTCGGTGTGCCGGTGGGCGCACGCCGGCTTCTACCGGCTCGGCGCGTTGACCGAGCGGGCGTGCCGGCCGTTCGACCGGGACCGCTCCGGCATCCTCACCGGTGAGGGCGGCGCGGCCCTGGTGCTGGAGACCCTGGAGCACGCGCAGGACCGGGGTGCCCGGATCTACGCCGAGGTGCTCGGGTACGGCGTCAACTGCGACGCCCACCACATGGTCGCGCCCAACGAGGAGAGCGTCGCGGCGTGCATGCGGCTGGCGCAGGAGAACGCCGGGGTCAAACCGGAGGACATCGACTACATCAGCACGCACGGCACCGGCACGCCCGCCAACGACCTGTGCGAGGCGCGGGCCATCCGGGCGGTGTTCGGCGACCGGGTGCCGCCGGTCAGCTCGATCAAGTCGATGCTGGGGCACACGATGGGCGCGGCGAGCGGGTTCGGCGCGATCGCCACGACGCTGGGCATCCGGCACGGGTTCCTGCCTCCGACCATCAACTGGGCCAACCCCGACCCGGAGCTGTCGTGGATCGATCCGGTGCCGAACACGGCCCGCCCGGCCACGGTGCGGGTGGCGCAGAACAACGGCTTCGCGTTCGGCGGCAACAACGCCATCACGATCTTCGGGGCGATCCGGTGACCGCCCTGGTGAGCGGCTGGGGAGTGCTCAGCGCGGCCGGGGAGTCGGTCACCGAGCTGCTGGCCGCCGTCCGCGCCGGCACGGTCGTCGGCGTCGACGTGCGCGACCGCTTCGACGAGCCGCTGCCCACGGCGCAGGCCCCGGCGATCGCCGACTTCGACGTACGCCGACTGCTGGGCCGCAAGGGCACCAGCTTCCTGGACCGGGCGACCGCGCTGGCGATGGTGGCCTGCGGGCGGGCCCTGGCCGACGGGGGGTTCACCCCCGACGACGACAACCGGCACCGCGTCGGCGTGGTGCTGGGCACCACCACCGGCAGCCTGAAGTCGACGATGGACTTCTCCCGCGAGACGCTGGTGCAGGACAAGCCGTACCTGGTCAACCCGGTGTTGTTCCCGAACACGGTGATGAACTGCGCCAGCGGGCAGGCCGCGATCCGCTACGGGCTGCGCGGCGTCAACGCCACAGTGGCCGGCGGCCCGCTCGCCTTCCTGTACGCGCTGCGCTACGCGCTCAACGCCCTGCGTCGGGGATACGTCGACGCCCTGCTGGTCGGCGGGGTCGAGGAGTACACGCCGAACACGGCGTGGGCGGCGGAGCTGACCGGCGTCGGCCCGGCCGGTGAGGCCGCGGCGGTCTACCTGCTGCGCCGCCCGACGCCCGGCCTCACCGGGGCTCCGCGCGCCCAGGTGCTCGCGGTGGCCACCGGTTTCCAGCCGGAGCAGGGCGTCGACGGGCTCACCGGCTGCGTACGCCGGGCGCTTGCCACGGCGAAGGTCCGCCCGGCCGACGTGTGGGCGGTCGCGAGCGGCGATCTCGACGCCGACAGCCTGTCCGAGGTGGTGCCGGCGGCCGCGCAGCGGTTGTCGGTGCGTCCGGCGCTCGGTGACTGTCAGTCCGCCACCGGCGCGCTGGCGCTGGGCGTGCTGCTGGGCCGCTACGCCGAGGACCCGGCCGCGCGCGGTCGGCCCGCGCTGATCGTCGGGCGGTCCCGCGACGGCGCGGTCGCCGCGGCAGTGGTGCGGGGGTAGGACATGTCCGCCACCATCACCGCCACCGCCGTCCGTACCTGCTTCGGCGACGGCCCGGCCACCGTCGCAGCGCTGCTGCGCGGCGCGTGCGGCGCCGCCGGGCTGCGGCGGTCGGACCCGGCCCGGGTGGGGGTCGGCCACGGCTACCCGATCGATGACGACGCGCCGTTCGGCCCGAGCCGCTGGCTGACCGACTGCGTGGCCGAGGCCGTCGCCGCCGCCGGCCTCGACGCACGTCGACAGCGGGTGGTGAGCCTCGTCGGCACCGGGCTGCGCGAGTCGGCAGAGGTGGAACGGGCGGCCCTGGCGGGCTCGGTGGACTTTCCGGCCGAGCGGCTGCACTTCGCCGACGCCGTCGCCAGCGCGGCACCCGGCGTGCAGCGGGTGGTCACCCTGGCCAACGCGTGCAGCGCCGGCGGTTCCGCCCTCGCCCTGGCACAGGACCTGGTGGAGACCGGCGAGGCGGACGCCGTGCTGGTCGGCGGCACCGACGGCAGCAGCGCCTCCATGCTGGCGATGATCGGCCGGGTGGCCGCCCGGCCGACCGGCCGGGTGCGGCCCTTCGACGCCGACCGGGCCGGTGTGCTGCTCGGCGACGGCGCGGCGGTGCTGGTGGTCGAGCCGGAGCGACCCGGCCGTGGGTTGGCCCGGCTGCTCGCCACCGGGTTGTCCTGCGACGCCGGGCACGAGACGGCGCCCGACCCCGCGGGCATCCTGCGGGCGGTCCGCGACGCCCACCAGCGCGCCGAGCGCCGGCCCGAGCAGGTCGACCTGGTCCTGGCGCACGGCACCGGCACGACGCTGAACGACGAGACCGAGGCGCGGGTCATCGCCGAGGTGTTCGCCGGCTGCGAGCCCGGCCCCCTGGTCACCGCCCTCAAGGGCGCCGTCGGCCACACGTCGGGAGGCTCGGCGCTGCTCAGCGTCGCTGTCGCCGTCGAGATCCTGCGCACCGGCCGGGTGCCGCCGGTGGTCGGCCTGACCCGGCCGGCGCCCGAGGCGGCCGCGCTGCGGCTGGTCCGCGAGACGGCCGCACGGACGGACGTGCGGGTGGCGCAGGTGGACGCGTTCGGCTTCGGCGGTCTCAACGCCGTCACCCTCCTGGAGGCGCTGCGATGACGGACCGCGTCCACGCCGGGCACCTCGCGCCGCCACCGGATCGCGGCGTGCCACCGCCCGCGTCCCGCCGCCCGGGCCAGGTGACCCGCCCGAATCGGTCCACGGTGGACAACCCGGCCATGACCAACCGGGACCGCACCGCCGGGGCCGACCCGGATCCACCGGTCGCCGCCGTTCTCGCGGCGGCACTGCACCTGCCGGGAGTCGACGTGCGCGGACTCGACCTGCCGGCCGGTGCCGTCGATGCGGGGGCCGCCGACGAGGAACCCGCCTGCCCACCCGAGCGCGCCGCCGACCTGCTCGGCCGCAAGGGTCTGCTGGCCAAGGAGCCGGCCACCCGACTCGCCCTCTGCGCCGTGCACCGGGCGCTGGGCCTCGCGCCGAAGGCACCCCGCCCGAGCGGACCGGCGGATCCGCGTACCGCGGTGGTGCTCAGCTCCAACCTCGGCAACGTCGCCACCGTCGGCGACATCGCCCGGCGGCTGCGCGAGGGCGGCCCACGCGAGGTCGGCCCGTTGGAGGCGCCGAACGCCTCCAGCAACGTCACCGCCGGCGCGATCGCGATCTGGTTCCGCTTCGGGGGCCCCAACCTCACCGTCTGCTCCGGCGCGACCGCCGGCCTGGACGCGATCTGGTTGGCCGGGCTGCTGCTGCGTACCGGCCGTGCCGACCGGGTCGTCGTGGTCGGCACCGAGCCGGACGACCCGCAGGCCCAGGCCCTGCACGCCGCCCGGGACGGCGCCACCGCCGGCCTGCCGCTGCGCGCCGGGGCGGCCTGCCTGCTGCTCGGCCGGGTCGACGCCGCGCCGCACCCGTTGGCCCTGCTGGGGCCCGTGCGGGCGGGCGTTCCCGTCGACGGCACACCTCGCGGCCTGCTCATCGACGCGGACGCTGTGGCGGGCGACCACTACGGCGCGGCGGGGGTCGTGCACACGGCGCTGGCCGTACGCCTCGCCGCCGCCAACGCGACAGTCACGGTCCGCTGCGGCGACCCCGTCGACGGCACGCGCGAACTCGACGTCCGGGCGGCCCGGCGATGAGCGGCACGCCACCGGCGGTCGCCGTGCACCGGCTCGCCGGCCCGGACACCGGGACGCCGACAGTGCTGCTCGCGCACGGCATGTCCGACGCCTGGCGCAGCTGGCGGCCCCTGGCGCAGCGGCTGCCCTCCGGCTGGCGGCTGCTCGCGGCCGAGCTGCCGTGGAAGGCCGGCACCGATCACCGCTGGCGGCGTCGGGGCACCCCGGGCGCCTGGCTCGCCGCCGCCGTCCGGGCCCTGGCCACACCTCCCGACGTCGTGGTCGGCCACTCGCTCGGCGCGAACGCGGTGCTGGAGATGCTCGCCACCGAACCGGACGTCGCCCCGCGCGGAGCCATGCTCATCGCGCCGTTCTACTGCCCGCCCGATCTGCCGATCACCTGGGCGGTGCACGAGCGGGCGCAGGCCAACTTCGTCCAGATCATCGACGAGGGGCTGCGCCACCGCCTCGGCCCCCGGCTGGCCGACCTGGACGCCGAGACCCTGACCGCCATGCGGGACATCATGGTGGACCGGATCGGCCCCGTCGGTTTCACCACCCTGTTCGACCACTTCACCGCGACCGCCGGCCTGCCGCTGCACGCGGTGACCGTGCCGACCATGGTGCTCACCGGCGGCCGGGACCCTGGCCTCGACGGCCCGCGCGTCGGCGCGCTGCGGGCCGAACTTCCCGACGCGCACGTCGTCGTGGAGCCGGATTTTCACCACTTCTGTCATCTCGACCGGACGGCCGAGGTGGCCCGACACGTCGCGGGCTTCGTCGAGAAGGTCTGCCCCGACCCCGCGATCCGAGGAGGTACGCCGTGACCACGGCGGTTGAGAACGCATCCGTGACGCTGTCGGCCCGGCCCGGGTTCGAGGGCGCGAACATCCGCACCTGGATCGGCTTCAAACACTTCGCGTACCTGGTGGAGCAGGGTGTCCTGCAGTGGTTCCGGGAGCGGGGGCACGGCCCCGGCCAGCTCTACCACCAGCACGGGGTGGGGCTGTCGATCCGGGACTGTTCGCTGCTGCTGCCCGCCGTCCTCGACGTCGACGACACCGCGACGGTGGTGGCGACCCCCGCCGCCAACGGCCGGTTCGCGGTGCGGATGGGTGTGCACCGCGACGCCGACGTCACCGTGTGCCGGGCCCGGGTGCGGGTGGCCCTGGTGCGGGAGGCGGACGTACCGCAGGCGACGCCGCTGCCGGCGGAGCTGGCCGGCCTGGTCGAGGAGCCGGCCGCCGGGGAGCCGGGCGCCCCCGCCGGCGTGGACCCGGCCGATGAGTTGCGCGCCGCCGGAGCGGGGTTCGTGTGGCAGTGGCGGGTGCCCTACTTCTACTGCCAGTACTCGCAGCGGATGCAGCACTCCGGGTACGTCCGGCTGCTGGAGGAGGTGGTCGACCGCTACCTCGCCGACCGGGGTGTGTCGGTGGGCCGGATGCTGCGCGAGCGGGGCTGGATCCCGGTGGTGTCCCGCGCCCGCGTCGAGGTGCTCGGCGACGCCCACCTCGACGAGCCCGTGTGGGTCACCTTCACCGTCACCGACGTGCTCAAGGACGTCACGTACGACGCGCGGATGAACTGCCACGTCGTGCGCGACGGTCGCCTGGTCCGGGTGGCGACGGCAAGCATCCTGCACGGGTACGCGGTCAGCCGCGGCCCCGAGGCGGGCCGGCTCGCCACCCTGGACGGGGACACCGTGGCGGCGTTGACCGGCGGGCGGCGGTGATGGCCGCCAAGCCGCCCCGCCTGTACTTCTCCTTCCGCAGCCCGTACAGCTGGCTGGCGGTGGAGCGGCTGACCCGGGCGTTGGGCCGGCCGCAGGAGGTGCTGGAGTTCATCCCGTACTGGGACCCGGACGCGCGGACCGAGGCGGCGCTGACGGCCCGGGGCGGCGCCTTCCACTACGTGCAGATGAGCAAGCCCAAGCACCTGTACCTGCTCCAGGACGCCAAGCGGCAGGCCCAGCGGCTGGGCCTGCCGATGCGCTGGCCGATCGACATCGACCCGTGGTGGGAGGTCCCGCACCTGGGGTGGCTGGCCGCCCGGGACCAGGGCGCGGGGGAGGCGTTCTACCGGGAGGTGATCGCCGCCCGCTGGCAGCGGGGCGAGGACGTCTGCACCCCCGAGGTGATCGCGGAGGTCGCCGAGCGGGCCGGGGTGGACCCGGCAGTGGTGCTCGGCGCGGTCGAGGACGAGGGCGTCCGGGCGGCCGGGGCGCACTGCCTGCTGCGGGCGTACGAGGAGGACATCTTCGGCATCCCCTACCTGCGGCTGGGCCCACACCGGTTCTGGGGCGTGGACCGGGTCGACGACTTCCTCGCCGCGTACGCCGAGCGGACCGGCACTCCTGTCGCGCCGCCCGCGGTGCCGGCGGGCGTGGGCGGGTACGACACGGACACCGGAGGCGGCTGTGGCTGAGCGACGAAACCCGGAACAGGAACGCGCCTACCGCCGCCGGCAGTTGGTCCTGACGCTGCGCGCGTTCGCCCTGGCGGGGTTCGACGAGGGCGCCGGCGGCCACGTCACCGCCCGGGACCCGATCGAGCCGGACACCTTCTGGATCAACCCGTTCGCCCGGCACTTCGCCCACGTCCGCGACGACGACCTGCTGCGCGTCGACCACACGGGTGACGTGGTCGACGGCTTCGGCCGGATCAACCCCGCCGGCTACGCCATCCACTCGGCCATCCACAAGGCCCGCCCGGACGTGGTGGCCGCCGCGCACACCCACTCGATCCACGGTCGGGCGTTCTCGGCGCTCGGCCGGCCGCTCGCGCCGATCACCCAGGACGCGTGCGCGTTCTTCGAGGATCACGAGGTCCACGACGAGTACGGCGGGGTCGTCCTCGACGGCGCGGAGGGGGACCGGATCGCGGCGACGCTGGGCGCCGGCAAGGCCGTCGTGCTGCGCAACCACGGGCTGCTGACGGTCGGCGGCTCGGTGGCCGAGGCGGCCTGGTGGTTCCTGGCGATGGACCGCTGCTGCCAGGTGCAGCTGCTCGCCCAGGCAGCCGGCGAGCTGGTGGTGATTCCCGCCGACGCGGCCCGGGCGGCGCGGGCGGACATCGGCACCGCGCAGATCGCCCGACTGAACTTCCGGCCGGTCGCGGAGCACGTCCTGGCCGTCAGCCCCGACCTCACGCACGGCACCACGCCCAGACAGGAGTGACGAGTGGCCGAGCTGCTGAAGACCATGGTCCGGGACCGGGCCGGCGACGTCGCGCTGACCGACGAGCGGACCACCCGGACGTGGGCGGAGCTGGACCGGTCGGTGGACCGGTGGATCGGCGTGCTGCGCGGGGCCGGCCTGGACGTCGGTGACCGGGTGGCGTTCGTACTCGGCAACCGGCACGAGACGTTCGAGGCGCTGCTCGCCTGCGTGCACGCGGGTCTGGTGGCGGTGCCCGTCAACTGGCACCTCACCGCGCCGGAGATCGCCCACATCCTGACCGACTGCGGCGCGCGGGCGGTGCTCACCGAGGCGGCGTACGCGTCGACGGTGCGCGACGCGGTGGCGCGTACGCCGGGCGGCCCCGACCTGCTGGTGACTGTGGACGGCGGGGACGGGTTCACGCCGGTGCACGACCTGCCGGCGGGCCCGGGCGTTCCGGCGCTCTCCGGTGGCGTGCTGCTCTACACCTCGGGCACCAGCGGACGCCCCAAGGGGGTGGTCAACCCGCTGCTGAAGGTCGGTGCCCCGATCGACCGGGTGGCCGCCACCACCGAGGCGCTCGGCGGCGGCCTGGGCATTCCGACGCAGGGGCAGGCGCTGCTGGTCGGCCCCTGGTACCACTCGGCGCAGTTGTTCTTCGCCCAGTTCCCGCTGCTGCGCGGGTGCGGGCTGGTGCTGCGCCGCGGGTTCGACCCGGTCGAGGTGCTGCGCGTGATCGACGACGAGAAGATCACCATCAGTCATCTGGTGCCGACCCAGTTCATCCGCCTGCTGCGGGTCGACGCGGCGACCCGGGCGGCGTTCTCCGGGGCCAGCCTCGCCCGGATCTGGCACGGCGGCGGCCCGTGCCCGCCGGAGACCAAGCGGGCGATGATCGAGTGGTGGGGGCCGGTGTTCGTGGAGTACTACGCCGCGACCGAGGCCGGCATCGTCACCCTCGCCGACTCGCACACCTGGCTGGCCCGGCCGGGCACGGTGGGCCGGCCGGCGCCGCCGACCGAGGTGGTGGTGGTCGACGACGAGGGCCGGCCGGTGCCCGCCGGGCAGGAGGGCCGGGTGGCCGTACGGCGGCCGCCGGGCCGGGGGTTCCACTACCACAACGCTCCGGAGCAGACCGAAAAGGCGCACGTCGCCCCGCACACCTTCACCGTCGGCGACCTGGGCCACCTGGACGCCGACGGCTACCTGTTCCTCACCGGCCGCTCGGCGGAGCTGATCGTCACCGGCGGCGTGAACGTCTATCCCGCCGAAGTGGAGGCGGTGCTGTCGACGCACCCCGCCGTGCGGGACAGCGTGGTCATCGGCGTGCCCGACGAGGAGTTCGGCGAGCAGGTCCGGGCGGTGGTGCAGCTCGACCCGGCGTGGCCGGCCCGGGGCATCGAGCAGGTCCTGGACGCGCACTGCCGGACCAGCCTGGCCGGCTTCAAGGTGCCGCGCTCGTACGAGGTGATCGACCGGATCCCGCGCGAGCCGACCGGCAAGGTGCCCCGCCGGGCGTTGCGGGACCGCTACCGGGCGGCCCCGGTGTCGCCGGGTCTGCTGGCGGACCCGGGGACCTTCCTGGCCGGCGTGCCGTACGACGAGTTCGCCCGCCGTCGACGGGAGGCGCCGGTGGCCTGGGTCGAGGAGGTCGAGCTGACCCGCACCGACCACGACCGGTCGGTGCGGTCCCGGGGTCCGGGCTTCTGGGCCGTCACCCGCCACGCGGCGGTGTCCGCGGTGTCCCGCGACCCGGCGACGTTCTCGTCGGCGGCCGGCGGGGCGTTCCTCGCCGACCCCCGGACCCCGGAGGATCTGGACCGCAACCGCCAGCTTCTGATCAACATGGACGCTCCGGAGCACGCCTGGGTGCGGCGGCTGGTGGCGGGGGCGTTCACGCCCCGCGCGGTGGGCCGCCTCGGTGAGCTGGTGACCCGCCATGCCGAGGAGGTCGTCGCCCGGGCGGTGGCCGCGCGGGACATCGACGTGGTGGCGGACCTCGCCGCCGAGCTGCCGCTGCTCGTCCTCACCGACCTGCTCGGTGTACCGCGGGCGGACCGGCGGCTGCTGTTCGAGTGGAGCAACAACCTGGTCGGGTTCGACGATCCCCGCTACGGCGGTGCCAGCGTGCAGCGCTACCGGGACACCTTCGCGGCGGCCTTCTCGTACGTGCGGCAGCTGGCGGCCCAGCGACGGGCCGCGCCCGGCGACGACCTGTTGAGCCTCCTCGTGCACGCCGAGGCCGACGGTCGGGGTCTGACCGACGCGCAGCTGTGTCAGCTGTGGTTGCTGCTGGTCATCGCCGGCAACGAGACGACCCGGCACCTCATCTCGAACGGGGTGCAGGCGTTGCTGGAGCACCCCGAGCAGCGGGACCGGCTGATCGCCGAGCCCGACCTGACCGCGAGCGCGGTCGAGGAGCTGCTGCGCTGGGTCACGCCGATCATGCAGTTCCGCCGCACCGCCACCCGCGACACGGTCCTCGACGGGACCCGCATCGCCACCGGGGACAAGGTGGTCGTCTATTACGTCTCGGCCAACCGGGACGAGGCCGCGTTCGCCGATGCCGACCGGCTGGACCTCGCCCGCGATCCCAACCCGCATCTGGCGTTCGGTATCGGTCCGCACTTCTGCCTGGGCGCGCACCTGGCCCGGTTGGAGATGGCGGCCTTCCTCACCGCGATCCGTCCGCACCTGGCCCGGCTCCGACTGACCGGGCCGGTACGCCGGATGCGGACCAACTTCATGAACGCCGTCACCGCGATGCCCGCGCGTTTCGACGTCGCGCCGGAAGGGGAGTGACCCCATGCCACTGGACCTGCACTGGTTCCTGCCGACGCACGGAGATGGCCGTGACCTGGCCGAGCCCGCCCGGGGTGGCGGGAGCCGGCCGGCCCGGATCACCCGCCGGCCGCCGGACATCGGCTATCTGGCGCAGGTGGCGCGCGCCGCCGACCGGCTGGGCTTCGCCAGTGTGCTCACGCCGGCCGGGCTGTTCTGCGAGGACCCGTGGGTGGTGGCGTCCGCGCTGGCCGCGCAGACGCAGCGGCTGAAGTTCATGATCGCGTTACGGCCGGGGCTCGCCTCGCCCACGCTCGTCGCCCAGATGGCCGCGTCGCTGCACCGTGTCTCGGCGGGCCGGGTGCTGCTCAACATCGTGGCCGGCAGCGACCCGGACGAGCAGCGCCGCTACGGCGACTGGCTGGACCACGACGCCCGTTACGCCCGCGCGGAGGAGTTCCTCACCATCCTGGGTGGACTGTGGTCCGGTCAGCCGGTCGACCACGACGGCGAGCACTACCGGGTGAAGTCCGCCCTGCTGGCCCGGCCGCCGGCCACCGCTCCGGCCGTGTTCCTGGGCGGTTCGTCGCCGGCGGCGCAGCGGGCGGCCGCCCGGCACGCGGACGTGTACCTGGCCTGGGGTGAGACGCCGGCCCAGCTCGGCGAGCTGCTGGGTCGGGCACGTGAGCAGGCGGCGGAGGCCGGCCGCACGCTGCGCACCGGGAGTCGACTCCACGTCATCACCAGGGACACCGCGCGGGAGGCGTGGGCCGAGGCGGACCGACTCCTCGCCGGCGTCGACCAGGCGCGGATCGCCGCCGCCCGGCAGCGCTTCGCCCGTACCGACTCGGAGGGCCAGCGGCGGGCGGCGGCGCTGCACGCCGACGGCAACGCCCGGATGGAGGTGTACCCGAACGTCTGGGCGGGCTACTCCCTGATCCGGCCCGGTGCCGGCGCGGCGCTGGTGGGCAGTCACGAAGAGGTCGCGGAGCGGATCGCCGAGTACCACGCCGCCGGGGTGGACCATCTGATCCTGTCCGGGCAGCCGCACCTGGAGGAGGCGTACTGGTTCGGCGAGGGCGTGCTGCCGCTGCTGCGCCACGACGGCCTCCTGGATGGCGGGACCGACGGGGACGGCACGCACGCCGAGGGCGGCCGGCGGACGCCGGAGCTGGCGGTGGGCCGATGACCGGGCCCGTCGCGGAGCTGCCGATGACCGCGCTGATCGGCAACCCGAAACCCCATTCCCGTACGCGGACCGTCGCGCTGGCCACCGCGGAGGCACTGCACTCCCGGCTGACCCACGGCCCGACCCCCGTCGCCGCGCCCACGGTGATCGACCTGGCCGAGCTGACGGCCGAACTGGTCGGTCAGGGCAGCCGGCCGGAGACCCTCGACGAGGTGCTGGAGGCGGTACGCCGACCGGGGCTGCTGCTGGTGGCCAGCCCCACGTTCAAGGCGGCGTACAGCGGGCTGCTGAAGCTCTTCGTCGACGTGCTGCCCCGGGGAGCGCTGACCGGGGTGGTGGCGGTGCCGTTGATGACCGCCGCCCGGTCCGGTCACCGGCACGTCGTCGACACCTACCTGGGTGCCCTGCTGGCCGAGGTGGGCGCGTGCGTGCCCACGGCCGGCCTGTGCGTGCTGGAGCGCGAGTTCGACACGGCGGAGGTCGGCATCGAGCGCTGGCTGGACCGGGCGACGCCGGCGGTGGTGGACGCGCTGGCCGTGCTGACCGGTGTGCCGGCCGAGCCGGGTGTCAGCCGGCGTTGACCTCGTCGTGCTTGCGGCGCATCCGGCTGATCCAGCCCTGTGCCGTGTGCACCGGAACGTCGAAGTGCTCGGCGACGCGGCTGATCGTGCCGACCTGCTCGTAGACCGCCTCCAGGTCCGCCGGGTCGGGTGCCCGGCGGTACGCGCGACCGGCCTTGAGTCGGCTGAGCCGCTCCGGTTCGCCGGCCCGGCGGGCCGGTCGGGGCGGCTGCGGTCGGGGCGCGGCGGCGGTGGTGGCGGTGGTCGCGGGGACCGGCCCGACCGTCACGGCCGGACGGGGCGCGGCCTCGGCGCGGCTGCGGTCCCGGTCCTGCGGGGGGATGAAGGCGCGCAGCAGGGCATCGAAGTCGACGTACGGCAGCTCGCCGGTCAGACCGGCGCTCTGCGGTGCGCGGACGGTGAGCTCCCGCACGACCGGGTGGCCGTTGCCGGTCTCCAGACGGACGACGGTCTGGGCCACCGGGCCGGTGATCTCCTCACCGTCGTCCTCCACGGGCACGATGGTGATGATGTATTGACTCACGACGATGCCTTCCCTGCGCATCTCCGGGCGAGCCAGTGCGGCTTCCGGCCCCCCGGTCAACCCTGTCGGGTTTGACCGGTGGTGGGAGACAAGATATCAGATTCCCGCAGGCAGAAGGCGAGATATCCGACACTCGCCACGGGACGCCTATCCTTCATCTCCGTTTTATTGCGGGCATCAACGGTCAAAACGGGCCCTGCGGGTCCCAGACCCTCGATCCTCGGTAGCGGATCGCGGGTCGACAGCCCGGGACACCAGCAGCGCGGCCAACCCGGCCCGCGACGACACACCCGTCTTGCGGAAGATCCGGGTCAGGTGAGCCTCCACCGTCTTGACTGTCACGTACACCTGGTCCGCCGCCTCGGCGTTGCTCGCACCGGCCGCCACCAGCCGGGCGATGTCCCACTCCCGCCGCGTCAGGGTCAGCTCCCCACCCGTCGCCCCGGCCGGAAGACGGCCCGCCGCCCCGGCCGCGCGGCTCTGCTCGCCGGCCACCGAGCGGCGCAGCGGCGGCGAGTCCACCAGCTCCGCGATACGGCGGGTCTCGGCGAGTTCGACCTCCGCCGCCGACCACTCCCGGGCCTCGCACAGAGCCCGCGCCCGCACCAACCGCGCCGACGCCTCCTCCAGCCTCCACCCCAGACTCGCGAAGGTGTCCGCCGCCGCGGCGGCCAGCTCGGCGGCGCAGCGCGGATCCGCCTCCAGGGTCAGCCGCGCCCGGGCGATCCGGGTCAGCGCGCTCTGCCCCCGCAGCCCCAGCCGCGCGGCGTACCCCTCGGCCACGTCCAACCAGCGCGCGGCCTCGTCGCACCGACCGGCCTTGTGGGCCATCTCGGCCAGCGCCGAGGCCCAGCAGGCCCGGTTGGTCACCTCGACCCGGTCGAGACCATCCCCACCGCAGGCGCGCAGCAACGTCGACGTGGAGCCGGCCCGGTCCCCGGCGAGGAAGCGCAGACGCACCGACACGCGCTGACTCGCCCCGTCGTACCAGTTCTCGCGGCGGGTGCTGGCGTCCAGCACTGCGGTGTCGGCCAGGTGGCGGGCCGCCTTCGGGCCGCTGCGCCATGCCACCGCGATGGCCCGGTACGCGCGGGCCAGCGCCACCAGCGGGTCGATGCCCATGGCGACGGCGACCTCCTCGGCGTCCTCGCCCTCGACCCGGGCCCGCTCCAGGCTGCCCAGTCGGGCGGTCACCGCGCAACGGCCGACCAGCAGCCAGGGGGTCAGCGCCACGAGACCCGCACGGCAGCAGATGTCCAGCGCACGGTCGAAGTGGTGCAGGGCCGAGCGCTCCCGTTCGTGGAGGTACTCGGCCCAGCCCAGCAGGGCCAACAGGTCCGGGTGCCGGGCCAGGTCGGTGTCGGCGAACGCGTCCACCTCGGACGACGCCCGGTCCAGCGTCTCGGGCACCCGGATCCCACAGTCGGTGTACGCCGCCACGAACGACTGCACCACCGCGGCAGTTGTCGCGCAGACCGCCGAGCCGGTCCGCTCCGCCAGCGGGCTCAGACTCCGGGCGTGCTCGGCCGCGTCGGGCGCTCCACAGAGGGCGCCGGCGATCGCCGCCTCGACGGTCAGCAGGAAGCGACTGCGCGGCTCCACCCGCCCGTCCCGGTACGGCAGCAGCAGCGCGTACGCGTCGAACGGCCGGCCCAGCAGGCGTTCCACCCGCGCCCGTGCGGCCACCGCCCGCAGCCGCTGGTCGCAGTCGGCGAGAGGACGGCGGGTGAGTTCCTGCAACAGGGTGCGGGCCTGGCGCAGTTGACCTGCGCCGACCAGCGCGTCGGCCATCGCGAACTCCAGCCGCGTACGCCGTGGCTCGGTGACCTCGGCGGCGGGCAGCAGCCGCTGGACGTTGGTCAACCACCGGATCGCGTCGAGCCGGGGCACGAGACCGCTCTCCGCCGCCTCGATCAGTGCATCGGCGGTCGCCGGTTCGGCGCACTGCCCGCTGGCCGACAGGTGTTCGGCGTACCGGCCGACGGGATGCCCGAGCTCGCGCAGGACGCGGGCCGCCGTCGCGTGCAGGCGTCGCCGCCGGCCGGGGGACAACGCGCGGTACACGACTGTGCGGTCCACCTCGTGGCGGAACCGCAGGGTCGACGCCTCGGTGGGGTCGGTGCGCAGCAGGTCGACGGCGACCAGCGCGTCGAGCAGGTCGCTGGTGACCTCGGGGCCGCGGTCGGCGAGCGCCGCGGCCAGCGCCGGCTCGAACCCGTCCGGGCACACCGAGACGGCCTCCAGCATCTGCCGCTGCTCGTCGGTGAGCGCGTCGAGGTCGAGTTGAACCGCGCCGGTGACGTCGACGGGCAACTCGGCGGGCAGGCCCCGCAGTGCCGCGACCGGGCCGTCCAGGGCGCCCGGTCGGTACGCGAGGACGTAGCGGGGAACACCGCCGGAGAGCACGTGCACCCGCTGGGCGGCGCGTCCCTCCACCAGCCCGAGCAGCGCGGCGACGCTGGCCGGATCCAACGGTGTCAGGGTGACCGCCCGGCGGCTCAGGTGGATGCCGGCGGCGAGCGCGGTGGTCACGCACGACGGCATCTGCCGTGGCCGGTACGCGGTGATCCACAGCAGACCCGGGGGTGGTGCCTGCGCGAGCCGACGCAGCAGCGTGGCCGTCGCGGATGACGCGGTGTGCAGGTCGTCCAGGAGCAGCAGCAGCGGCCCACCGGCGCGGACCGCCTCGCCCGGCTCATCCGTCAGCGCGGCGATGGCCTGCCCGACCTGGTGGCCGTCGCGGCCGGCGGCGGCGAGCACGCGCACCCCGGCTCGTCGGGCTCGTGTGGCGACCTCGCGCAGCAACCGCGTCTTGCCGGTGCCGGGGTCACCCACGAACTCGATCATGGCGGGCTGGCCGTCGCGGACCCCGGCCAGGGCGCGGTCGAACAGGTCGAGCGCGCAGTTGCGCCCGACCAGGGGGTCGAGAGGGTCGCCGGACGGCGGCGGGGCGAACTCCTCCTCGCTGATGTTCATCGGCGCCCCACGACGGGCACCGGGGCGTCCCGGCCCGTCGGCGTACGCCATCGGCCGGTCGCGGTCGGACGCGGCCCGGCGGCGGCCCGACGGCCTGGTCGGACGCGAGCACACGGCGAGTGTTGGCCCAGCTTCAACTGCCACCCCCAGGATCTGTCCCGTTCGGGCCTCTCGGCGTGCCCGATGCCGGCGGTGCCAATTGCCGGCGCTCGGGCGAGCGGCAGATGCAACTCTAGGTCCGCACGACAAGAACTGCGATCGCGGGACCGGTTGGTCCTATTGTCGAAGAGAGCAAATGTTGCTGTCCAAAAACCGAAATAGCGTACTTGGTTCTTGACACAGCGCACACTGGAGGTTGCGGTGAGTTCACGACAATGTGGGGTTTCCCCTACTGTCGCATCGTTCCCCGTCGCTTAATGTCGACCCCGGCGGTGCGACGCCTTCTGGGGGGACTTCGGATGACCGTTCATTATCGATCCTATCTGGACAATTCGTCAGATGCGGAGGTGATGCTGAGCGAGTCGGAACGATGGCACGCATTTCAGTGTCTATTGCCGCCGCGGGCCGCGGTGGCCGACGCGTTCCTCACCCAGGGCATCAGTCCACTGCTGCACGGCCTTCAGGCTGTCGGCGAGCTGTCCGCCTGGTCGTTCACCCGCCAGTCGCCACGGGTGGTCTGTCTGCACCTGCTCGGCAGCACGCCGCGCCTGCTGGCGGCCCGACTGGCCGGGCTCTGTGCGGCGGTCGGGGCGGAGGGCCCCGTGCACGTGCCGCACCTCGCCGCTCCGCCAGCGCGCGATCCACGGCTGGTCGACGTGGCTGTCGACCTGATCGGGATGACCCCGGGGCGGCAGGCCCGCCTCGGCGCCGCCGTGGACCTGGCGATGGTGGCGGCCGTGCACACCTGCCCCGCCCTGCGGGGCGACAACGAGCACGTTCCGTCCGACGCCGCGGCCGCCCTGCCGAGCGTCCGCTGGCAGCGGATCGCCACCGCGCTCAAGACCGAACGCCACCCGCTGACCTGCTGGTCACACCTGCTGGAGGCGTGCCGCCGCGCACCGGGATACGACGGCAGGATGACGTTCGACCTGGTCCACCTGCTGCACAATCAGCTCGGGCTCAGCACCCGTGACGAGCAGCGGGTGCACGCGGGCCTGATCCGCTCACTGTCCCGACGCCGGGCCGGAGCGCGCCGGTCGCCCCGTTCGCACCTGAGCGTCCAGCATCCCGGGCCGGTCCGCCCGAAGAGGTGAACCGCGGGAGGCGGCCTACGGCACGAGCGGGGCGCAGTGGACACCGCCGCACGGGGGTGCGGTGTTCCGGCGCGGGGGGCGTACGCCGGAACACCGCCTGGGGAAAGTCAGCGCGCCAGCCACTCCCGGTAGGACGTCGGCGCGAGTACCGCGCCCTCCTTGGCGATCAGCACGTCGCCGGGGGCGGCCGCGAACATGCCGGCGCTGTCGTCGGTGGTGACGGTGCGCTTGTCGCCGTGCGCGGCGAGGGTGATCCGGCCCAGTTCGTCGAGCGTGAACACGTCGGGGCCGGCGACGTTGCGCACACCGCGCAGGGGGGTGCCCACGCTGACGTCGGCGACGGCCTGGGCCACGTCGGCCGCGGCCATCGGCTGCACGGGGGTGCTGGGCAGGCGGACGCCGTTCTCGTCGGCGGTCCAGGAGATGACTGCGTCGACGAACTCGAAGAACTGGGTGGCGCGCACGATCGAGTACGGCACCTTGCTGGCCTTGAGGATGTCCTCCTGGAGCACCTTCGCGCGGTAGTAGGCCAGGTCGGGCACCTGGTCGACGCCGACGATGGACAGGATCACGGCGTGGCCGACGCCGGCGCGCTCGGCGGCGGTCAGCAGGTTGTCCATTGTCGTCTGGAAGAAGGCGGGCGACGCGTCGTCGAAGGTCGGCGAGTTGGTCAGGTTGACGACGACGTCGGCGTCCTTGAGCGCCTCGGGCAGGCCCTGCCCGGTGAGGAGGTCGACTCCGGTCGACTGCGAGTGCGGCACCGCGTCGTGCCCGGCCGCCTGCAGGATCCGGACGACCTGGGACCCGATGAGGCCCGTCCCGCCCATCACGGCGATCTTCATGTCCGTTCCACCATCCCTGTCTGTTTTGTCCGCCGTGCCACTGGCGGCACGTAACTCGGACTTCCTATGTCCGAGAACTATACTCGGACACGACAGGTCCGAGTAACGGGGTGGCTAGGGTGAGGCGATGAAGATGTCCGGCGGGGTGGAGTGGGCGCTGCACTGCTGCGTCGTGCTCACGGCCAGCAGCAGGCCCGTCCCGGCGGCCCGGCTCGCGGAGCTGCACGACGTCTCCGGCAGCTACCTGGCCAAACAGCTCCAGTCGCTGGCCCGCGCCGGGCTCATCCACTCGGTGCAGGGCAAGGCGGGCGGCTACGCGTTGACCCGCGCTCCGGAGAGCATCAGCCTGCTCGACGTGGTCCACGCCGTCGACGGGCCCGGCCCCGCCTTCGTCTGCACCGAGATCCGCCAGCGCGGCCCGCTGGCCACCCCACCCGACGCCTGCACCCGCGCGTGTCCCATCGCCCGCGCCATGGCGACGGCCGAGAAGGCGTGGCGCGAGGCCCTGGCCGGGATCACCATCGCCGACCTCGCCCGCGACGTGGACGTCGACTCCGGCCCCGAGGCCCTGGCCGGCGTCAGCGCCTGGCTCACCGGCGACAGCGCCGGCTGACCGCGCTCAGCCGGTGTGGCGTACCTCGGTGTCCCAGATCTGCGCCCACGGCCGCCGCAACCCCCGACACACGAGGATCGGGCCGCCGTTCTCGTCGTTGTCCACCTCGACCCGCTGATCCACCCGCCCGGCGGGCGTGCACTCGGTGAACCAGGCGTTCAGCGCGTCGGGGCGCTCCCAGCCGACGACGATCGCCACGTCCGCGTCGGCGGGTGGCCGGCCGAAATCCACCATGCTGTTGTGCCCGGAGTAGGCGCGGGGGAGCCCACGGGCCGGCCCGTACCGGGCGATCGCCCCGGCCTCTCCGTAGTTGCCGGTGAGGATCACCGCCCGCGAGCGTTCCTGCGGCTGCAGGCCACGGTGGACGGCGGCCACCGAGTCGGCGAACTCCGGCCAGCCGATGGTCTCGCCGGCGTCGTAGTTGACGTCGACCACGAAGCTGGGCAGCCGGTCGGCCGGCAGCACCGGCAGCAACAGCACGACCGTGGGCAGCAGGAACGGCACCGCGCCCACCGCGAGCACCCCGCGACGCAGCCACGCCGCGCCACGCGACGCCCAGGCGGCGGTCACCACCGCGCCCGCGGCGGTGAGCACCAGCAGCAGAGGCGCGTCGTAGTAACCCTTGCCGCCGGCGACCAGGACGATGCCGACAACTACCACCCAGGCCCAACCCACCGCGCGGTACCCCCGCCACGCCGGCCGGCGCAGCAGCGCGACGAGGCCGGCGATCCAGATCGGCACGGCGTACGGGCTGATGATGGCGAACTGGAGGGTGAGCGCGTCGAGGCGACTGCTGTAGGAGCTGTCGCCGCCGGAGATGGAGGCCGCCACACCGAGCTGCGGGAAGCCGTGCGCGGCCTGCCAGATCAGGTTCGGCGCGGCCAGCAGCGCGGCGATCCCGGCGGCGGCGAGCACCCACCTGTCGCGCAGCAGCCGACGTGGCCCCGCGATCACCACCCCGGCGACAAGGCCCACGGCCAGCAACGCGGGCAGCAGCTTGTTGAGCATGCCCACGCCGAGCACCAGCCCGAGCGGGAGCGCCCACCTGCTGTCCCCGGTGCGCAGCAGCCGCACCGCGCACCACACCACGGCGAGCCAGACCAGCAGGTCGACGGTGGTGGTGCTGAGCAGGTGGGCGCCGGCGAGCACGATGCCGGACAGCGCGGCCAGCACCGCGGCGAAGCTCTGCCCGCCCCGGCCACCGCCCAGCTCGCGGGCGATGGCGGCGACCAGCAGGACGGCGACGCCGGCCAGCAGCGCCGACGGCGTACGCAGCACCACCAGGTTGCCAGGCGCGATCGTGTCCAGCAGCCGGGCCAGCGCCGGGACGAGTGGGCCCTGGTCGACGTAGCCCCAGGCCAGGTGGCGGCCGCAGAGCAGGAAGTACAACTCGTCGCGGTGGTAGCCGTAGCGGCCGGCGAGCAGCAGCAGCGTCACGCTGGTGGCGGCGGCGACCAGCCACGGGCCGAGCGCACGGGGACCGGGCTGCGGCAGCTCGGCCGGCGCGGACGACCGTGCCGGCCGGTGTGGTCGATCGGTGTCGATGGCGGGCTCGCTCACCGACTCATCATCGCCCGCGAAGCCGCCGCGTGGGTGCCCCCGCGCCTGCGGGTGCAGGTGTTCTGACCAGGTGCGAAGATCAGCTTCGTAACTCGGACCGAGAGGACGACATGCGATATCGCACTCTGGGCGCCACCGGCACGGTGGTGTCGACCCTGTGTCTGGGCACGATGACGTTCGGCGCGGAGACCGACGAGGAGGGCAGCTTCGCCCAGCTCGACCGGTTCGTCGAGGCCGGCGGCACCTTCCTCGACACCGCCGACGTCTACTCCACGGGCGTCTCCGAGGAGATCGTCGGTCGGTGGCTGCGTTCCCGCCCCGACCTGCGCGACCGCCTCGTCATCGCCACGAAGGGCCGGTTCCCGATGGGCCCCGGGGCGAACGACGCCGGCCTGTCCCGCGTGCACCTCACCCGCGCCCTGGACGCCAGCCTCCGGCGGCTCGGGGTGGAGGCCGTCGACCTCTACCAGGCGCACGCGTGGGATCCGCTGACCCCGCTGCCGGAGACGCTGCGCTTCTTCGACGACGCGGTCCGCGCCGGCAAGATCCGCTACGCGGGGGTCAGCAACTTCACCGGTTGGCAGTTGCAGAAGGCCGCCCTGCTCACCCAGCACCTCAACCTCACCCCGATCGTGACCCTCCAGCCGCAGTACAACCTGCTGGCCCGGGAGATCGAGTTCGAGCTGGTGCCGGTCTGCGAGAACGAGGGCATCGGCATCCTGCCGTGGTCGCCGCTGGGCGGCGGCTGGCTGACCGGCAAGTACCAGCGCGACAGCACGCCCACCGGCGCCACCCGGCTCGGCGAGAACCCGCAGCGCGGCGTCGAGGCGTACGCGGGTCGCAACGCGCAGGAGCGCACCTGGCGGGTGCTCGACGCGGTCCGCCAGGTCGCCGGGGAACACGGCGCCTCCATGTCGGCGGTGTCGCTGGCCTGGCTGGCGGCCCGACCGGCGGTCACCTCGGTGATCCTCGGCGCGCGGACCACCGAGCAGCTCGACGACAACCTGACCGCCGCCGACCTGGTCCTGGACGCGGAGCAGATGCGGCTGCTGGACGAGGCGAGCGCACCGCTGGTGGGCGACTACCCGTACGGCGGCGCGGGTGTGCGTCAGCGTGGCCGCGACCTGCCGACCGGGCCGTGATCCCCTTCCCCGAGCCCACCGGCGTCGCCGGCAGCCGCACCGAGGTCTTCCTGCGTTACCTGGACTATTTCCGGGAGTCAGTGGTGGCCAAGGTGTCGGCGCTGGCGGCGCCGGAGCTGCGGCACAGCCGTCTGCCGTCCGGGTGGACCCCGTTGGAGCTGCTCACGCACCTGCGCCACGTCGAGCTGCGCTGGATCGAGTGGGGCTTCGAGGGCCGGGACGTCGCCGAGCCGTGGGGTGACCGTCGGGACGACAGGTGGTACGTCGCCCCCGACGAGACCCTCGCCGACCTGGTGGCGGCGCTGCGTGCCCAGGGCGCGCACACCAGCGCGGTGGTCTCGGCGCACGACCTCGCGGAGATCGGCGCACCGGGCCCGCGCTGGAACGGCGCCGACCCGGCGTCCCTGGAACGGGTGCTGTTGCACCTGGTGCAGGAGTACGCCCGCCACCTGGGGCACCTCGACGTGGTGGCCGAGCTGGCGGGTGGGCCGACCGGAGAATGAGGCCGTCCGCTCGATAATGGACCGATGCCGCTGCTCGTCACGCCCGCCGTGCCCGCCGGGCGCCTCGCCGCCCAGGAGCAACCCCACCTTCCGGTACGCCCCGGGCTGGCGCTGCGGCCGTGGCGCGACGACGACGCCCCTGCCGTACGCGCCGCCTTCGACTGTCCGGTGATCCAGCGGTGGCACGCCCGTCGTCTCGACAGCGACGACGAGGCGCGGGCCTGGACGGCGCAGTGGGCGGCCCGCTGGAGCGCCGAGACCGCCGTGAGCTGGGCGATCGTGGGGGACGACGACCGGCCGGTCGGTCAGACGGGGTTGCGGGACGTGCTGCTGACCGAGGGGTCGGCGCAGGTGTCGTACTGGCTGCTGCCCGCCGCCCGTGGTCGTGGGATCGCGACCGAGGCGCTCGGGGCGCTGACCCGGTGGAGCTTCACCCGGGCCGGGTTGCACCGGCTGGCCCTGCACCACTCGACGGCCAACGGGGCGTCGTGCCGGGTCGCCACGCGCGCCGGCTTCCCCGTGGAGGGAGTGGCGCGCGGGTCGGTGCGGCACGCCGACGGCTGGCACGACATGCATCAGCACGCGCGCCTGCGCACCGACGGGCCTCCTGCGATCACTCCGTGAGGTCGCCGACATGGCCAGGTCCATGGTTGGCGCCGCCCAGTCTCCGCTCAGCGGGCCTGCGCCCAGCCGACGAAACGCGGCGTCAGGTCGGGTAGCGCCACGCCGGGGTTGAGCGCGGTCAGGTCGGCCTCGGCCTCCTGCTGCACCGTCGCCAGGTGGGTCAACAGACCCGGGCGATCCTCGCGGTATTCGCCGAGCAGGCGCAGCTTCGCGGTCGAGCACGGCCACAGGATGCCGCAGACCGGGCAGCGCCACGACGGCCGCAGCGGGGAGTGCGTCGGCCTCCGGGCCGTTCCTTCGGTGTGTGCCACGGTCTTCCTCCTGGTCGGCTGCTGGACGCGGGGCCGCTTGCGGTCGCGCAAGCGGCCCCGCCACGAACGCGTCCGCCGGGTTCGGGTCCCTGCCAGCCGCGCCGTCGATACCCCACTTTCCCGGGAGTCGCTGGACAAGCACACAGCGTTACGTAATCTCCTTGGCGCAGCCCATTTGCCCCGGGGAAGGGACGGCATGAATCACGCGTTTGTCGCAGCGCTCGCCGAAGCGGGCCACACGGCCGAGAGCCTCGCCGATCGGATCGGCGTGCACCCGAAGACCGTCGCCCGGTGGGCGAACCCGGGCCACGTTCCCCAGAGCCGGCACCGCACGACAGTCGCGGAGCTGCTGGCCCGCGACGCCGACGCGCTGTGGCCGGATGCCCTGCGGCGCCGCGAACCGGTGTGGTTCCGACCCTGGGTCGACCTCGAACGCGAGGCGCTGACGCTGCGGTCGTTCCAGTTGGCGTGGGTGCCGGGTCTACTCCAGACCGAGGCGTACGCCCGGGCGACCCTGGCCGGCGGGGTCCTGACGCCGGACGCGGTCGACGAGTTCACCGGGGCGCGGATCAGCCGGCAGTCGATTCTCGACCGCGACGGCGACGGGCCGCTGCTCATCGCCGTGCTGGACGAGGGGGTGCTGCGCCGTCGCGTCGGCGACGACCGCGCGTTGATGGCGGCGCAGCTCACGCACCTGCTCGGGTACGTCGAGACCGACACCGTCCAGCTCCAGATCGTCCCGGCGGACGCGCCCAGCTATCCCGGGCTCGACGGGCCGTTCACCATCGCCGACCTGCCGGACGGTTCGCGGGTCGCGCACGTCGACAGCGCCGCGCAGGCGCAGATCCTCGACCAGACATCGGAGCTTGTTAGCCTGGAGCGGCGGTGGGAGCGCATTCGCGGCGAGGCGCTGCCCCGGGGGCGTTCCCTGGACCTTCTCAGAGAAGCGGCGGCATCATGGACCTGACCGGGGCGCAGTGGCGCACGAGCACGAAGAGCGGCGGCAACGGCGGCGACTGCGTCGAGGTCGCCGACAATCTCCCGGGCGTGGTCCTCGTGCGGGACTCGAAGGATCGCGACGGCGCGACGCTCACGTTCAACCCGCAGTCGTGGCGCCGCTTCGTCGCCCTGGCACGCGACGCCCGCTGACCGTCCACATCGCCCGACCTGGTCAGCGCACGCCGGCCGGTTCGGCCGGTTGCGGTTGCGGGGCGGTCGGCCAGGTGAGCCGTCGTACGCCGGGCACGAGCGCGGTGCCGGCGCAGGAGGCCAGGACCAGCAGGCCGGCGACCGCCAGGGGTACGGGAGCGCCGAACGCGTCGGCGGCCAGCGGCGCCAGCGCGTAGCCCAGCGGCATCGCGGCCAGCGACACCAGCCAGTCGTACGAGGTGACCCGGGCCAGGACCTCCGGTGCGAAGTGGTGCTGCACGACTGTCTCCCAGACCGGGTTGAGGTAGCCCAGGGCGGTCAGCGCCACGGCGTACGTGACGATCACGGCCGGGGCGGGCGCGGCGACGGCGAGCAGGAACAGCGGCACGGCGTAGGCGGCGAGCCCGAGGTTGGCCAGCAGCACCGGCCGGCGGAGCCGGACCCGCCCGGCCAGCAGTGAGCCGGTGAGCATGCCGATTGCGCCAGCCTGCAACAGCAGCACCCACGTCGCCTCCCCGCCCAGGCGGTGAATGGCGACGGCCGGGCCGAGGGTCATCAGCACGGCGGCGGCGCCGTTCCACACGCCGTGCCCGAGCAGGCTCGTCCAGAACCAGTCGCGGGCGCGCACCTCGCCGAAGCCGTGCCGCAGGTCGGCGAGGACGCTGCGGCGGGGCACCGGCACGTGTCGGACCCGGACCAGCGCGAGCAGGGCGGCGCTGAGCGCGAACGACGCGCTGTCGATCACGAACGCCCAGCCGGGGCCGGCGGCCCAGATCAGCGCGCCGGCCAACGCCGGGCCGAGCAGTCGACTGGCGTTGGCGGTGACTCCCATCAGGGCGTTGGCGCGTTGCCGTTCGGCCGGCGCGACGGTGCCGGCGACCAGGGGAGACGCGGTGGGGATGGCGAACGCCGACGCGGTGCCGCCGAGCGCGGAGGCCACCACGACGGTGGTCAGCGCCGGGTCGCCGCCGAGCAACTCGACGCCGACGGCGAGTTGGGTCGCGCAGCGGACGAGGTCGGCCAGCAGGGCGACGCGGCGGGCGGCGAACCGGTCGGCGACGACACCGCCGAGGGGCAGCAGGAGCAACCGGGGCACCATCGCCGCGGCGAGGACGACTGCCAACGCTGCGGTCGAGCCGGTGGCCCGCAGCACGGCCAGGGCCAGGGCGGCGGGCACCACCGCGTCCCCGACGGCCGAGACGGTGCGGCCGAGGAACAGCAGCCGGAAGGGGCGGGTGCGCAGGGGATGAGCCATACCCGCAATGTACTTAGACACCGAACCTTTCGGCAATGAATATTTCGGTGCTGAGCTAGGCTGGCGTCGTGACCGCCACCGAAGATGTCGTCGACCAGCACATCGAGCGCTGGCTCCCTGTGGTGCCCGACCTCGACAGGGACATCGAGGGCGCGGTGGTCCGGATGATCCGCCTGACCCGGCACCTGCGCGCGGTCAAGGAACGGGTCCTCGCCGACTTCGACCTGCCCCGGCACGAGTACGAGACCCTGCACGCCCTCGCCGGCCGGCGCGGCCGCGCGGCGCCCTCCGACCTGGCCGCGGACCTGACGGTGGCCCCGGCCTCGATCACCGCGCGCGTCGACACCCTGCTGCGGCGGGGCTTCGTGCGCCGCATCCCGTCCACGGTCGACCGTCGTCGCGTGGACGTGGAACTCACCGACGAGGGCATGGACGCGTGGCGCGCGGCGATGGAGAGCCAGGGCGCCGAGGAGCAGCGACTGCTCGGCGCGTTGACGCCGAAGGAGCGGCGGCTGCTGTCGGACCTGCTGCGCCGGGTGCTGCTCGTCGCCGAACAGCCGGCCGACGCACCGTAGCCGGCTGGCGGTACGTCGCCGAGCAACCGGTGGCGGTACGTCGCGCCCCCGACGGCGGGGCCGCCCGGAAATCCGTTGCCCGCGAGTCAGGGGTCGACCATGCTGACGCGCATGGATCAGTGACCAGTGGCGCACGTGCGCGATGAGGACGGGTTCGAGTCACCTCCCCGTCTGCCCTCCGCGCCGAGACGCCGGCTATCCGTCACTGGATCCGGGAGGCCCCCAGTGCCTCCTGCCGAGAGCTTGGAATCGCCGGAACCATGAATAACTCCCGCCATATCCGTGTGCGGGCCTTCGCCCGCACGGACACTCCTGCCGTCGAATTCGACGCTTCAGTCGTCTTCTCGCCTCCACCGCTGCCATGCAGGCCGTGCGGCGCCTGCGGCGTTCACGTCGTCGCGGTGGACCTCTCGCCAGGATCAATTCCCCAGCTGATCGCTGACCCGATCTTGACCAACCTCGAGGTGCGGACCAGGAGGCCGGCGACGGCGGGCCTGGGCGCGTACTCCGAAAATCGCCTGGCGGCCCTCGTACGCCGATGGGAGGGTGACCGGCATGATCGCGCACGCTCTGGCCGGGGCCCTGGCCGACGACGGACGGCGACGGGTCTTCGCGGCGGTCGCGTTGGGATCGGCAAGCGTGGCCGAGGTCGTGCAGCGCTCCGGCTTGGCGGCGCGGGTCGTGCTCACCGGGCTCCGGCGGCTCGCCGACGCGGGTCTCGTCACCGGCGCTGACGGCGCGCTCGCGGTCGACGAGGCGTCGCTGCGGGCGGCGGCGCGCGACAGCCGCCCGGCCGACGACGACGCGCCGTCCGACGATCCGGTGCTGCGCACGTTCCTGCGCGGTGGCGTCCTGACGGGCATGCCGGCGCAGCTCGCGCGGCGGCGGGTGCTGCTGGCACACGTCGCGCGGCAGTCGTTCGAGCCGGGCACGCGCTATCCGGAGCGGGCCGTCGACGACGCGCTCACACCGTGGTGCGCCGCCGGCGCCTCGGACCACGCCACCCTGCGCCGCTACCTGGTGGACGAGCGGTTGCTCACCCGTGAGCAGGGTGTCTACCAGCTGACGGAGGCCGAAAATCCGTTGACCGGGCAGTGACGATCGACGGGTGACCACGACCCTGCGGCCCGCCTGGGTGACCTCCACCGTCCGTCCCGACCATCCGGACGCGACAGTCCTGCTGCGCGAGTACATGACCGAGATGGTGGTGCGCTACCACCGCCGCCCGGCCCGACCCGGCGAGGTCGACGCGGCGCTGGCCGAGATGCCCAGCGACGACCTGGCGTACCCCGGTGGTCTGCTGTTGCTCGCGCACCGCGACGCGGACCTGGCCGGTTGTGCCGGGCTGCGATGGCGTCCGGGGTGGGCCGAGCTGACCCGCGTGTTCCTGCGGCCCGCGCACCGGGGCGCCGGTGGAGGCGCCGCGCTGCTGGCCGCCGTCGAGCAGCGGGCGCGGGCGGTCGGGGCGGACCGGATCCGGCTCGACACCCGCTCCGACCTGGTCGAGGCCCGCGCCCTGTACGCCCGACACGGCTACGCCGAGATCCCCGCCTACTCGCACGGCAGGTACGCCGAGCACTGGTTCGAGAAACGGCTGGGCCGCAGGAGTTGACGGCCGCCGCCGGGCGCGGTAAATAAGAAGCAGGAAGTTGAGTCACTACGACTCAACTCATCACCTTCGGCCAGGAGAACCGAGGAGGCACAGCGATGTTGATGCGTACCGACCCGTTCCGCGAGATCGACCGGCTCGCCGAGCAGTTCTTCGGTACGGCAGCCCGTCCCGCGATGATGCACCTGGACGCCTACCGCGACGGGGACCACTTCTACGCGGCGTTCGACCTGCCGGGCGTCGACCCGGACACCATCGACTGCACGGTGGAGCGCAACGTGCTCACCGTCCGCGCCGAGCGGCGCCGGCCCACCGGCGACGGTGTCGAGCTGGTCGCCGCCGAACGCCCGATGGGTACCTTCACCCGGCGGCTGTTCCTGGGCGACACCCTGGACACCGACAAGCTGGAGGCCGGCTACGAGAACGGGGTGCTGACGCTGCGCATCCCCGTCGCCGAGCGCGCCAAGCCCCGCCGGGTGACCATCACCGCCAACGGCGACGCACGCCGACAGATCAACGCCTGACCGCGACGGCCTCGACGGCCGGCACCCGTGCCGAGGTGCCGGCCGTCGGCGCGTCGCCAGACTCCGACTCCCCGGCTTCCGCGTCGCCCGGCGTCGACTCTCGCGCCGGCGCGTCGGGCCCCGGCTCTCGTGCGGGTCTGTCGGGCTTCTGGTCTCGTGCGGGCGCGTCGCCGGGCGGTGGGTAGAGGGCGGCGAGCGCGTGGGCGGTGCCGGCGAGCAGTTCCCGCAACTCGGGCGGGGCGAGCACCTCCACCTGCGCGCCGAGCTTGAGCATTTCGACGCGGCCGTGTCGGACCGACTCGATCGGCACTGTCGTCGTGACCCAGCCGTCCGCGTCCGGGGCACCGGCGTGGTCCTGCGCCGCGCGGCTCATCGCCGGTGGGAACAGGTGCGTCGTCTGCGCCAGCGCCGCCACGGTCATCCGCACCCGGGCCTCGGCGCGATAGACGCCCCGCTCGTAGCGTTCGGCGTGCTCCTGCCAGCAGGCCGCCAGGTCGAAGCCGGCCGGCCGTTCAGCGGGCTCGTCCAGCACGGTGAGCTCCAGGATCGCGCCCACCCGGTAGGTGCGCACCTGCCCGGACGCGGCGGCGACCAGATACCAGCGGCCGGCCTTGAGCACCACGCCGAGCGGGTCGAGGGTCCGGGTCACCTCCCGCGGCGCCTGCCACCGCCGGTACCGCACCCGGACCCGACGGTCCTCCCACACCGACGTGGCCAGCGCGGCCAGGTGCGGTGTCGGCTCGGGCTCGCGGAACCAGCTCGGCGCGTCCAGGTGGAACCGCTGCCGGATCCTGCCGCCGGGGTCGGCGAGGTCCGCCGGCAGGGCGGCACGCAGCTTCAGCTCCGCAGTGGCCAGCACCGAGCCCAGGCCCAGCTCGGCGGCCGGGCCGGGCACTCCGACCAGGAACAACGCCTCGGCCTCACCGGCGGTCAGGCCGGTGAGCCGGGTGCGGTAGCCGTCGAGCAGGCGGTAGCCGCCGGCCGGGCCGCGCTCGGCGTACACCGGCACACCGGCGGCACCCAACGACTCCACGTCGCGATACACGGTGCGAACCGACACCTCCAGGGCGTCGGCCAGTTCGGCGGCGGTCATCCGCCCCCGGGCCTGCAGGAGCAGCAGCAGGGAGACCAGCCGGCTGGCACGCACCGTGCGACCGTAGCCGACACCGTCCGCGCCGCCGCGCCGGCCGTCGTCGGCGTGCCTGCGTGGCAATCCCATCCGCCTCTGAGAACCTTTTTCACATGGTGTCCTCCGACGCTCCCGTGCTCGCCCGCCCCACCGCCCGACCGGCCCTGCCGACCGGGCCGGTCGACGTCACCGAGGCGTGGCTGCGCAACCGCCGGCTGTCCGAGCACACCCGCGACGCCTACCGACGTGACGTCACCGCGTGGCTCGGCTGGTGCGCCGGGCACGACCTGGATCCGCTGCGGGCCACCTTCCTGCACATCAACGAGTACGCCCGCACGCTGGAGTCCACTCTCGTCGCCCGCAGCGGCCGACCGTTGACCCCGGCGACCGTGGCACGCCGCCTGTCGGCGCTGTCCAGCTGGTACGACTTCCTCGTCAAGCTCGGCGGCGTACCGGCCAACCCGGTCTCCGGCGCGGACCGGCCCCGCGTCGACCGGGACCACTCCGCCACCGTCGGGCTCACCCCGGAGGAGGTCGACGCGCTGCTCACCGCCGCCGACGCGGAGACCGGCCCGACGGCGGCCCGCAACCGGGCGGCGATCGCGCTGCTTGCCGATCTGGGCCTGCGGGTGGGGGAGCTGGTCTCGCTGGACCTGACCGACCTCGGCACCGAACGCGGGCACCGCAGCGTGCGCTTCATCGGCAAGGGCGGCAAGCAGCGCCGCCGCGCCCTCACGCCAGGCACCGCGTACGCGGTGGACGCGTACCTGACGCAGCGGGCCGCCACCACCGGCGTGCCGGTGACACACCTGACCGGACCCCTGCTGGTGACCGCCAGCGGAGCGCGGCTCGACCGGCACTCGGTGTTCCGGATGGTCCGCCGACTCGCCCGCGCCGCCGGCATCCCCGCCTGGGCGCGGCTGTCCCCGCACTCGCTGCGACACGCGTTCGCCACCACCGCCCGCTCCGAGGGCGTCCCCCTCGAAGACGTGCAGGACGCGATGGGCCACGCCGACCCGCGCACCACCCGCCGCTACGACCGGGACCGGCACAACCTCGACCGCGACCCGGCGTACGCGGTGTGGGCCGCCCGGTCCCGCCGCCGCGGCTGAACCGTCCCACCCGCGGCCTAGCCTCGGCGGATGAGACACGGTCTGGAGATCCCCTGCGGTGGCGGCGACGTCTCGGTGACCACCCTGGTCGAGCTGGGTGAGCTTGCCGAGAACGCCGGATGGGACGGGGTGTTCCTGGAGGATTACCTGATCCACTACTCCGGCGACGACCCGTTCACCTACGACCCCTGGTTGGTGCTCGGCGCGATCGCCGGGCGCACCGAGCGGGTGCGCCTGGGCACCACGGTCACCGCGCTGCCCCGGCGCCGTCCGGCGAAGCTGGCCCGCGAGGTGCTGACGCTCGACCACCTGAGCGCGGGCCGCGCCACAGTGGCGGTTGGCGTCGGCGACCCCGGCGACCGGGGCCTGGTCGCGTTCGGCGAGCCGACCGAGACGGCCGTGCGCGCCGCGATGCTCGACGAGGGCCTCGACCTGCTGACCGGCCTGCTCGGCGGTGAGCGTGTCGACCATCGGGGCGCCCACTACCGCGCCGAGAACGTGGCGCTGCGGCCACCGCCCGTGCAGTCGCCCCGGGTGCCGGTCTGGGTCGGCGGCAGCACCCAGGCCGGGGCGGTGCGACGCCGCGCGGCCCGCGCCGACGGCATCGTTCCGTACAAGCTCACCGACACCGACGGCTGGGCCGACTTCACCCCCGACGAGGTCCGGGACCTGGTCGCGGCCATGCCGCCGACCCGGGCCGACGGTCAGCCGTTCGACGTGGCGATCGGCGGGCGACGCCGCCGCCCCGACGAGCGCGCCGAACGCGCCCACCTGCGCGAGGTGGCCGCCGCCGGGGCCACCTGGTGGCTGGAGTACGTCCCGGTCGGCGACCCCGCGGCCATGCGCGCGGCGGTGGCCCGAGGCCCGCTGCGCTGAAAGCCGCGCCCGCGGCTCAGCTCTGCGGGCGGGGGCAGATGCAGAACGGCTGCCCGATCGGGTCCAGGAGCACCACCCACTTGTCGCCGCCGGGTTGGAACTCCGGCTTCGACGCGCCGGCGGCGACGAACTCCTTCTCGGCCACGGCCAGGTCGTCGACGTAGAGGTCCAGGTGGTAGCGCTTCTGCCCGGTCGGGTCCGGCCAGGACGGCGGCTGGTAGCCCTCGACCAGGCCGAAGCCGATGGAGGCGCCACCGCCGCTGATCATGGCGTACTCGGCTTGGCTGTGGGTGATCTCCCAGCCCAACGCCCGGTGATAGAAGGCGGCGTGCGCGGCCGGGTCGGAGCTGTCCAGGTTGACCATCGCGAGGTCGGCGGTTGTTGTCATGCCGGCAGTCTGCGCCGACGTACCTGCCAACCAGTGTCAGGTACGTCGGCGGTTCCTCGATTTAGGCCTGGCGACGCTCAGCAGAGCAGGTCCAGGTGGTGGTGGGCGTCCTCGGCGATGTCCTCGTGCCGCAGCCACCGCCGCGCCCACAGCCGGGCGGCCAGCTCCGCCTGCTCGTCACCCCACGCGGCGTGCTCCACGAGCAGGGCGGCGGTCAGCGCGTACGCCAGGCGCAGCGCCAGGCCGCGAGCGCCCGCGAGCACCGCCGCCGCGCCCGGGTCGGCCGTCACCGCCGCGATGGTGTCGCGCAGCTGCCCGGCGGCCCCGGCGAGGGTGTCGGCCAGCGCGGGCGACAGCGGCCGGGCCAGGTCGACGGCGGCGCCGAGGCGGCTCAGCAGGGGCGTCCCGGCGTCCTCGCGGCTCAGCGCGCGCAGCACGTCCAGGGCCAACACGTTTGTGGTGCCCTCCCAGATCGGCAGCACCTGCGCGTCGCGCAGCAGCCGGGGCACGCCAGTGTCCTCCACGTAGCCCGCGCCGCCGAAGCTCTCCACGTACTCACTGGCCGAGCTGACGGCGAGCCGACCGGTGGCCAGCTTCGCCAGTGGCGCCACGATGCGCAGCTCCGCGGCGGCTTGCGGGTCGGCGCCGACCTCGACCCGCCCGAGCAGCGCGAACGCGTGTCCCGCGAGGGCGAACGCGCCCGCCGCGTCGACCGCGAGGGTGCCCAGCGTGGCGCGGTGCAACGGCGAGGACGCCAACGCGCCGCCCGCCACGTGCCGCGCGTCGGCGTACGCGCGGGCGTAGGCGAGCCCCCGTCGCATTCCGCCGGCCGCGGCGGCGGCGTTGTGCACCCGGGTCACCACGACCAGGGTCATCGCCCGGACCAGGCCGGGCACCGCCGGGTCACCCAACGGCAGCGCGTACGCGTCGTGCAGGCCGATCTCGGCGGTCGGCAGCGCCCGGGTGCCGAGCTTGTCCTTGAGCCGGTGCACTGTCACGCCGGGGGCGGGCGCGTCCGGCGCCGCGCCGATGGCCAGCGGCGAGTCGACCGCGTACCGGGGGACGAGGAACGGGGCGAGCACCCGGCTGCCCCGACCGGCGCCGTCGGGGCGGGCCAGCGCGACAGCCATCGCCGCGTCGGCGGCGGAGCAGAACCACTTCTCGCCGGTCAGCCGCCAGGACCCGTCCGCCGCCGGCCGGCCCACCGTGCTCGATCGGCCCAGGTCCGAGCCGCCCTGCGCCTCGGTCATCCACTGCCCACTGGTGATCGCCGTGGCCGGGTCCGTGGAGATCAGCCGGGGCAGCCACGCGTCGCGGATCCCGGCGTCGACGTCCGGCATGCTCAGCAGCGCCGCCGCCCCGTCGGCCATCGCCACCGGGCAGGAGAACGTCGCCGACTCCGGCCCGTACAGGTGCAGCAGCGCGTGTTGCACGACCCGTGCGGCGGCGCCCCAGGTGCCCCGCGCGTCGGGCAGGTAGGGCAGCGCCACCACGGCGTGCCGGGCGGCGGCGGCCCGCTGCGCCTGCCAGCCGGCGGACACCTCGATCCGGTCGATCCGCGCGCCCCACGGGTCGTAGCGGACCAGCGTCGGCGGGTGCGCCTCGGCGTCGGCGTGCGCCGCGCGCAGCGGCCCGGTGACCTCGGCGGCCAGGTCGGCGAGGCGACTCTTGGCGGCCGCGTGTCCGGCCGGGCCGAGGTGACGCTCCAGCCAGGATCGCAGCAGGGCGTCCCCGGCGTACGGGTCGGCGGGGGGTGGTACCGGCTGGACGAAGCGGCTCATCGATCGACTCCTGGCGCTGCTGGGGGTGTGCGCCGACGGTAGACGATGCGTCGCCGCCGCGAACAGTGCCTCGGGCGCACCCAGTTTCCCGCTTGTCCTGCCTCACCGCGACGGTGTTCTCTACGGTCGGTAGTCGTGGGTGCCGGCCAGTCGTGGAGCCGACCGGCCCGGCGGCACCGCCCGATGCGCACCGGGCTGGCGTTCGCCGGGTTCGGCATGGCGCTGTGCTGCGTCGGGGTGGCCGGGCTGGGGGCGTGGAACCTGCAGACGGTGCGGCAGGCCGCCGGCCCGATCCGGGAGACCGCCGACGGTTTCCTGAGCGAGGTGACTCTCGGCGACAGCGACCAGGCGTACGAGAAGCTCTGCTCGGACGCGCGGACCCGGTGGAGCGCCATCGGGTTCACCAGCTGGGTGCGGACGCCACCGATGGTGACCGACTACGAGATCACCGACGTGTCGGTGGCCACCAAGGGCGGGCGACCGCGCGGCACGGTGACGGTGCGGTTGACCCGCGACGGCGGCATCACTGAGGAACGCCGACTGCCGGTGGTCCGTGAGAACGGCGACTGGCGGGTGTGCGGTGACCCCTTCTGAGCCGCCGGTCGCCGACCTGACGCATCCCCGGTTGCTGCGCGGGCGGCAGGGGGTCGAGCCGACCACCTCGACCGAGCTGTTCTTCGACCTGGTCTTCATCTTCACGATCACGCAGGTGTCGCACTACCTGATCGAGCACCCGGACTGGCGTGGCGCCGCCCGTACCGCGCTGCTGCTGGCGCTGGTCTGGTTCGTCTGGGTCTACACCACCTGGGTGACCAACTGGCTGCAACCGGACCAGGGCCCGGTGCGGGCGATGCTGATCGGCGTGACGTTGGGCAGCCTGCTGCTGTCGGCGGCGATCCCGCAGGCGTTCGCCGGGACCGGCCTGCTCTTCGCGGTGGTCTACGTGAGCGTGCAGGTGGGCCGGACCATGTTCGCGTTGTGGGCGACGCAGGGCAGCCCGTGGCTTGTCGACGGGTTCCAGAAGTCGCTGCCGTGGATCGGCGCCACGTCGGTGCTCGTGGTGGTCGGCGGCTTGGTGGACACCCCGGCCCGCGAGGTGGTGTGGGCGGCGGTGATCGTGCTCGATGTCGTCGGCCTGTCGATCGGCTACCCGCTGCCAGGGCGGGAACGCAGCCGCCCCGAGCGGTGGATGGTGGAGGGTGGGCACCTGGCCGAACGCTGCGCGGCGTTCGTCCTGATCGCGCTCGGCGAGTCGATCCTGGTCACCGGCAGCACCCTCACGTCGCACGTGAACCTGGTGACGTCGGGGGCGTTCGTGGTGGCGTTCGCGGGTTCGGTGGCGCTGTGGTGGGTGTACTTCGCCCGGTCGGCCTCGGCCGCGACGGAGGTCATCGCCCGCGCCGGCACGCGTACCGGGGCGCTGAGTCGGCTCGCGTTCAACTACCTGCACCCGGTGATGGTCGCCGGCATCGTCGTCACCTCGGCGGGCGACGAGCGGCTGCTGCGCGCCCCCGGCGCGGCGGCCACCACCGTCGACGCCCTGTTCATCCTGGGCGGCCCGGCGCTGTTTCTCGCCGGGCACGCCGCCTACAAGGCGGTGCTGTGGCGGGCGGTGCCGAGCAGCCGGATCGCCGCGGTGCTGGTGCTGCTGGCCGCGATACCTGTCGGTGTGGCCCTGGCGGCGCCCGTCGCGGCGTGCGCCACGGCGGCGGTGGCGGTGACCGTCGCCGTGATCATCGCCGACCGGCTCCGGGTACGGCGGGCTGCGCCGTGACCCGCTCCGGGCCGGTCCACCCGCGGTTGCTGCGGCCGCGTCGCGGTGTGGAGCGGACCACGTCCACCGAACTCTTCTTCGACCTGGTCTACGTCTTCACGATCACCCAGTTGTCCCGGTACCTCAGCGAGCACCTCGACTGGCCGGGCGTCGGACGTACCGCGGTGTTGCTGGGCATCGTCTGGCTGGTCTGGATCTACACCGTCTGGATGGGCAACTGGCTGCGCCCGGACCGGGCGCCGGTACGCGCCACGCTGCTGGTGGTGACGCTGGGCAGTCTGCTGCTCGCGGCGGCGCTGCCCACCGCGTTCGGTGGCGACGGACTGCTCTTCGCCGGCGCGTACGCGGCGGTGCAGATCGGTCGGACGCTCTTCGCCATGTGGGCCATCCGTGGTCAACGGTGGGTCAGTGACAGTTTCCGCCAGTGCGTCGTCTGGATCACCGCCACCGGAGTGTTGGCCCTCGTCGGCGGCCTGACGCAGAGCCCGGCCCGGGAGCTGATCTGGATCGGCGTGATCGCCGTCGACGCGCTCGGGCTGGCGACCGGGTTCCCGGTGCCCGGTCTGGGCCGCAGCACCCCCGAACGCTGGCAGGTGGAGGGTGGGCACCTCGCCGAGCGCTGTCAGGCGTTCGTCCTCATCGCGCTGGGGGAGTCGATCCTCGTCACCGGGGGGACGCTGACGCAGCGCCTGGACCGGGTGGGCGTCTTCGCGTTCCTGCTCGCCTTCGCCGGGTCGGTGGCCCTGTGGTGGGTGTACTTCGACCGGGCGGACGCCGTCATGCGGGCCCTGGCCGATGCGGGTGAGCGGGCCGGGCGACTGTCGCGGCTGGTGTTCAACTACCTGCACCCGGTGATGGTGGGCGGCATCGTGGTCACCGCGGTCGGCGACGAACGGCTGCTGCACGCCCCCGGTCACGCCCTCGGGTGGGCGGACGCGCTTGTCGTCCTCGGCGGCCCGGCGTTGTTCCTGGCTGGGCACGCCGCCTACCAGATGGTGCTGGGCTTCGCCGGGGTGGCGGGCCGGGTCACGGCGACGCTGGTGCTGCTCGCGTTGATCCCCGCAGCGGTCGCGCTGGGCACGCAGGTCGCGGTGGCCGCCGGCGCGGCGCTGCTGGTCACCGTCGCGGTGATCGTGGCCGACTGGATGTCGGGTCGGCGGGCGTCTCAGTCGCGGGGGCCGAGGTCACCGCTGCGGTAGTGCCGGCGGCACAGCACCTGGTAGCGCACGTCGGCGGTCTCCACGGTGTCGCCGATGACGACCTGCGCGCCCTCGCGCACCACCCGCCCGTCCACGACGCGCGCGTTGAGCAGCCCTTCCCGGCCGCACCAGCACAGCACCTCGACCTGGATGCGGGCCACCTCGTCGGCCAGCTCGAACAGGCGCTGCGCGGCGGGGAACACGCGGGACCGGAAGTCGGTGGCGAGGCCGAACGCGAACACGTCCACGTCGTAGCTGTCCACCAGCTCGGCCATCTGCTCGACGTGCTCCACGGTGTAGAAGCAGGCCTCGTCGCAGATCAGGTAGTCGACGCGTACCCCGTCGGCCCACCGGCCCCGCACGAGAGCCCGCAGGTCCAGGTCGTCGGTGACCTCGATGGCCTCGTGGGCCAGGCCGATGCGGGTGGTGACCTGCGGGCCCAGCGACCTGTCGATGCGGGTGGTGACCAGCCCGCGCCGGCCCTGCCGGGCGTGGTTGTAGTTCATCTGCAACGCCATGGTGGACTTGCCGCAGTCCATCGGCCCCCAGAAGAACTTCAACGCCGCCGCGTGCACCGGCCGCCCGTCGAGCCCCCGCGCCGCCGCGCACCCCGCCGGAGCGTGCGGCTGGCCGGGGAACGGGTGGGCCAGGCAGGTCGGTGCGGCAGCGGCGTCGTGAGTCACGGTCGGGCAGCCTAGCCGATCGACCGACCCGGATCTGTCCGGTGCGGGACGGGTGCTCAGAGCACCCGGGGTGGGGTGTTGCCGGCGGCGACGATGGCCCGCCGGATCGGCACGGCGGCCAGGAGCAGGAACCCGACCACGAAGAAGATCAGCAGTGAGACCAGGCCCACCCGGTACGAGGCGGTGAGCTGGAACACCAGGCCGAACGCGAGCGGGCCGAGCCAGCTGGTGCCCTTGTCGCTGATTTCGTAGAAGCCGTAGTACTCGCCCTCCTTGCCGGCGGGGATGAGCTGGCTGAACAGCGAACGGCTCAGCGCCTGGCTGCCGCCCAGGACCAGGCCGATGGCCGCGCCGAGGATCATGAACGGCACCGGCGCCTCGGCCGGCAGCCGGAACGCGCCGAGGATCACACCGGTCCACAGCACCAGGCTGAGCAGCACGGTCTTCCACGCGCCGATGCGCCGGGCCAGGGCGCCGAGGCCCAACGCGCCCCCGAAGGCGAGGAACTGCACCAGCAGGATCGTGACGATCAGGGTGCCCTGCTCCAGGCGCAGCTCCTCGGTGCCGTACTGGCTGGCGAGGGTGATGACGGTCTGGATGCCGTCGTTGTAGACCAGGAACGCGAGCAGGAAGAACAACGTCAGCGGGTACGCCTTGACCTCGCGCAGGGTGTGGCCGAGCTGCCGGAACCCGTCGGTGAGCACGTTGCCGCGCGCCACCAGGGCCGCCGCGCTGGGGCGTTCGCGCAGCCACCGCAGGGGCACCAGCGTGAACACCGCCCACCACACCCCTGCGGAGACGATCGACCAGCGGGCCAGGTCGAGGGTGCGCTGCGGGTTGTCGTCCTCGCTGAGCAGGGTGACCGCGACCAGGTTCAGCGCCAGCAGCACGCCACCGCCCAGGTAGCCCAGCGCCCAGCCGCGGCTGGAGATGCCGTCGCGTTCGTCGGGGCCGCCGAGCTGCGGCAGGAACGAGTTGTAGACCACGATCGCGGCGCCGAAGGAGATGTTGGCGATCAGGAACAGCGCCCCGCCGAGCAGGTAGCGGTCGCCGGTGACGAAGGCCATCGCGATGGTCGCGGCGGCGCCGGTGAACGCGGCACCGCCGAGCAGCCGCTTCTTGTGCGCGGACCGGTCGGCGATCGCCCCGATGACCGGCAGCACGAACACGGTCAGGAACACCGACAGCGAGATCAGGTACGGGTAGTAGGACCCGGCCGCCACCCGGATGCCCAGCGGGTGCACGTACCCGTCGCAGGTGTCCGCGCCCAGCTCGCAGCCGGCGGCCAGCTCGGCGACGGTGGTCAGGAACGGGCCGAGGAACACGGTGATCACCGTGGTCTGGAACGCCGAGTTCGCCCAGTCGTAGATGTACCAGCCGCGCCGCTCCCGGCGGGTGCTCGCCGGGGGCGGGGTGTCGTCCACCGTGGGGGTCACGGTCTCGGCCATCGAAGGTCCTTCGACGCTCAGGCGGCCCAGTGGCCGCGGCTGCGGTAGACGTCGCGCAGCACGCCGACGTGATCGGTCATGATGCCATCCACACCACGATCCAGTAAGTCGTGCATCTGGTCGGGTTCGTCGATCGTCCAGACGTGCACCTGCAGGCCGAGTCGGTGGCAGTAGTCGAGGAAACGGCGGTCCACCACCGGCACCCGCCCGTAACGGGGTGGCACCTGCGCGGCGACCACCGACGGCGGCAGTCGCAGTGGCCTTCCGTGCAGGGAGGCGAGCCGCAGCCGGGCCACGCCGCGCATGCCGAGGCTGGTGGCGACACGGCCCTCGGTCAGAGCCCGCAGCCGCATCAGGCGGGCGTCGCTGAACGAGGCGAGCAGCACCCGGTCGGCGGCGCCTGCCCGGGTCACCGTCGCGACCGTCGGCGCGACGCCGCCGTCGGCCTTGACGTCGATGTTGAAGCGGACCTGCGGCCAGGCGCCCAGCACCTCGTCGAGCCGGGGTACGACGGCCGCGCCGCCGACGCGTACCGAGGCGAGGTCGGCCCAGCTCATCTCGGCGATGCGCCCCGGCTCGCCGGTGACGCGCTCAAGCGTCGGGTCGTGGAAGATCACCGCGACGCCGTCGGCGGTGGCGTGCACGTCGGTCTCCACGTACCGGTAGCCCAGCCCGATGGCCCGGGCGAACGCCTCGGTGGTGTTCTCGTCGCCGTCGGCCGCGCCGCCGCGGTGGGCGAACGCCAGCGGCGCGGGCGCGTCCAGGAAGCCGAATCGGTTCAGCACGCGAGGCAGTATGCCTGCCGCCGGTGGACCTGCGGTGGCCTGCCGGCGACATTCGTCGGTCGGTGGTCGTCCGGCCCCGCGCCAGCGCTCAGCGCGCCGGGCGGTGGATCAGTCGCAGGCTGCGGCGGATCCGGTCGCGGTACTGGTCCCGGCTGCTGGAGGTCGCCTTCCAGGTGATCGCGGCGGACAGCAGCAGGTCCATCACGTCGTGCGCGGTGAGGTCGGCCTCGAGCAGGCCGGGTGGGGCGTGTTCGGCAATGTAGGCGCTCAGCGTGGCCTGTGCCTTGCTCTCGTAGTCGTCGAGCATCGAGCCCAGTTGGGACCGGCTGTTCTCCAGCAGTTCGTTGAGGTCGCGGGCCACCGGGTTTTCGATGTACGGACCCATCAGCGCGTCGATTCCCGCCACGATCCGCTCGTCGAAGCTCAGCGACTGGTCGGCCAGGCGCGCTTGCATGGCCCGCTGGGCCCGCTCCAGGACGCCCTGCATGGTGGCGCGGTACAACTGCTCCTTGTTGGGGAACATCAGGTAGAGGCCGGGTCGGGAGATGCCGGCGGCTCTGGCGACCGCCTCCATGGAGGCCTTCTGGAATCCGAACCGTCCGAACACGGCGACCGCCGCCTCCAAGACGGCATTGTGCTTCGGGTTCTCGTGCAGCAGTTCCAGCGTGTCCACGGTAGACATCGTAGACAAGTTTCCGACAATCGCTCAAATTGTCAGGCGTCACAGTGCACGGCCGCGTCGACGACGCCGCGCTCAGCCCAACCGGCGGCGGTGCGCGCGACTGGGGTCGCTCGGGCGGCCGGGGTCGACGTGCCGAGGCAGGTCGGGTTCGTCGGGGCGCAGCGGCGCGAGGGCGTCGGTGAGCGCGTCGATGATCCGGTCGGTGGCCCGGCGGGCGGCACCGGGGTTCACGGCGCTCACCTCGCCCAGGTCGACGGGCGTGCCGAAGTGCACCCGGATCACCGGGCGGCGCCACAGCGCGCGGGCGACGCCGCGCAGCATTCCCTTGGGCGCCCGGTAGGGCAGCACCTCGTGCGCGCCCCACTGGGCCACCGGGATGACGGGGGCGCCACAGGCCAGGGCGAGTCGGGCGACACCGGTCTTGCCGCGTTCGGGCCACATGCCGGGGTCCAGGCCGATGCGTCCCTCGGGGTAGATGAGGATCACCGAGCCCGCCGCCACGGCGGTGGCGGCGTCGTCGAGGGCCCGGTGCACGGCGCTGGTGCCCCGGTCGACCCGGATGTGCCCGGCGTGGCGCATGGCGGCTCCGAGCACCGGGGCGCGGAACAGTCCGGCGGTCGCCATGATCCGTGGGGCGACGCCGCGGTTCTGGCAGGCGGCGATCATCACCACGGGGTCGAACGGGCTGATGTGGTTGGCGGCCAGCACGAGCGGGCCGCGGCGCAGGTGCGCGGGGACGTCGCCGGTGACCTCGAGGCGGGCGAGCAGGCCGACCAGGACGCGGGCCAGCACGAGGGCCGCACGCCAGATCAGTGGCGGCTGCCAGGGGGAGTGCGCGGTGTTCATCAGCGCGCCATCGTCGCACGCGACGGCCCGGTGGCGCGGGCGGGTCGGCCGGATGCCCGGGGTGATCAGGGTCATTGGTCCCGGGCCGCTTTGGGCCGCCCGGCCCTGCCGCATTCTCTACGACGAGCAGTAGTATTTACTACGTCTCGTAGTACGCATAGCTGGGGGTAACAGGTGGACGCGTTGGACGTCGCCCGGTGGCAGTTCGGTGTCACGACCGTCTACCACTTTCTCTTCGTGCCGCTGACCATCGGCCTGTCCGTGCTGGTGGCCATCCTGCAGACGATGTGGCACCGCACCGGCAACGAGCGCTACCTCAAGCTCACCAAGTTCTACGGCAAGCTCTTCCTGATCAACTTCGCGATGGGCGTGGTCACGGGCATCGTGCAGGAGTTCCAGTTCGGCATGAACTGGAGCGACTACTCCCGCTTCGTCGGCGACATCTTCGGCGCCCCCCTCGCGATCGAGGCGCTTGTCGCGTTCTTCCTCGAATCCACCTTCATCGGCCTGTGGATCTTCGGCTGGGACCGGCTGCCCAAGCGCGCCCACCTGGCCAGCATCTGGGCCGCCGCGATCGGCACCAACCTGTCCGCGTACTTCATCCTCGCGGCGAACTCGTTCATGCAGAACCCGGTCGGCTTCCGGATCAACCCGGACAGCGGGCGTGCCGAGCTGACCGACTTCCCGGCCGTTTTGACCAACAAGGTCGCCCTGATCACCTTTCCGCACACCCTGGCCGGCTCATTCCTGGTCGCCGGGTCGCTGGTCGTGGCGGTCGGCCTGTACCACGTGATCCGCAACCGCGACTCCGCCGACACCGGCGCGTACCGCTTCGCCACCAAGTTCGGCTCCTGGGTCGTCCTGGTCGCCTCCGCCGCCGTGCTGTTCACCGGCGACATCCAGGGCAAGATCATGACGGACGTGCAGCCGATGAAGATGGCCGCCGCCGAGGGCCTCTACACCACCGAGAGCCCCGCCTCGTTCTCCGTACTCACCATCGGCAGCCTCGACGGCAGCCGCGAGGTGTTCGCCCTCAAGATCCCGTACCTGCTGTCGTACCTGGGCACCGGCGACCCGAACGGCACCGTGCACGGCATCAACGACCTGCAGGCCCAGTACGCCACCCAGTACGGCGCGGGCAGCTACACCCCGATCATCCCGGTCACCTACTGGAGCTTCCGCTTCATGATCGCCTTCGGGATGGCGGCCGCCGCGATCGCCCTGCTGGTGCTCTGGAGCCAGCGCAAGGGCCGCACCCCGAGCAGCAAGTGGCTGCTGCGCGCCGGACTGGCCATGCCGGTGCTGCCGCTGCTGGCCAACTCCTTCGGCTGGATCTTCACCGAGATGGGCCGCCAGCCGTGGATCGTGTTCGGCGAGATGCTCACCCGCAACGGCGTGTCCCGCAGCGTCTCGCTGGCCGAGGTGCTCACCTCGTTCACCGCCTTCACGCTGATCTACGCCACCCTCGCGGTGATCGAGGTCAAGTTGCTGCTGCGCTACGCCAGGGCCGGAGTGCCCGACGTCAACGAGGAGCACCCCATCGACGACACCCATGACGACGCCGAGCGCCCGCTCGCCTTCGCCTACTGATCCCGGAGCCCATCGTGGACCTGACCACCATCTGGTTTCTCCTCGTCGCCGTGCTGTTCACCGGCTACTTCATCCTGGAGGGCTTCGACTTCGGCGTCGGCATGCTGCTGCCCGTGCTCGGCCGTGACGACCGGGAGCGCCGCGTCCTGATCAACACCATCGGCCCGGTCTGGGACGGCAACGAGGTCTGGCTGATCACCGCCGGCGGCGCCATGTTCGCCGCGTTCCCCGAGTGGTACGCCACCCTGTTCTCCGGCTTCTACCTGCCGCTGCTGCTGATCCTGCTGGCCCTGATCGCCCGGGGGGTTGCCTTCGAGTACCGGCACAAGCGCCCCGAGGCGTCCTGGAAGCGCCGCTGGGACACCGCGATCGTGGTCGGGTCGCTCGTGCCGGCGATCCTGTGGGGCGTCGCCTTCGCCAACATCCTGCGCGGCGTGCCGCTGGACGCCGACCACGAGTACGTCGGCGGCCTGCTGGACCTGCTCAACCCGTACGCCCTGCTGGGTGGCGCGACCACCCTCGCGCTGTTCCTCACCCACGGCGCGGTGTTCCTCGCCCTCAAGACCACCGGCGACATCCGCGAGCGCGCGGGCGCCCTCGCGGTGCGCCTGGGCGCGGGCGCCGCGGTGCTCGCGGTCGGGTTCCTGGTCTGGACGTTGAACATCCGCTCCAGCGCGGCCGCCGTCGTGCTCGCCGTCGGCGCGGCCCTCGCCCTGCTCGGCGCTCTGGCCGCCGCCCGGGTACGCCGGGAGGGCTGGGCCTTCACCGGCACCGCGGTGGCGATCGGCCTGGCCGTGGCGACCCTGTTTGCGGCGTTGTTCCCGAACGTCATGCCGTCCACGCTGGACGCGGCGGGCACGCTGACCACCACCAACGCCGCCTCCACCCCGTACACCCTGAAGATCATGACGTGGGTGGCGGTGATCTTCACCCCGATCGTGCTGGCCTACCAGGGGTGGACGTACTGGGTGTTCCGCAAGCGCATCGGGGTGGCCAACATCCCGCAGCACTGACCGGCCGAGGCGCACACCGCCGGCGTCGATCATGAAGTAGTGGTGCCCGACTTGGGCAGTGAAGGCAGCTTCGTCACCCACCACAACTCCGTGATCGACGCCGGCCGCGCGGCCGGTGCCGGAAAATCGGCGGTCCGCGCGGACCCGTGCCGCTAGGTTGTCCCGATGCCCGCCACTGTGCACGTGCGTGAACTCACCACCGACGACCTCGACGCCGCCTGGGAGTTGAGCCGGTTCGCGTTCGGCGGCAACCCGGAGCGTCCCGCCAGTACGAGCGTCGTGGTGCCCGGCATGACCCGCCACGGCGCGTTCGACGACGCCGGTCGCCTCGTCGGCAAGGCCGTCGACCTGCACCACGACCAGTGGTGGTCCGGTCGGGCCGTACCGGCGGCCGACGTCGCCGGGGTGGCTGTCGCCCCCGAGGCCCGGGGCCGGGGCGTGGCCCGTGCCCTGCTCACCGCCCTGCTGGCCGGCGCCCACGAACGCGGCGCGGCGGTCAGCGCCCTGTACCCGACCATCGCCGCCCCCTACCGCTCCTGCGGCTGGGAGGCCGCCGGGGTGCTGCGCACCGTCAACCTCGCCACCGCCGCGCTGCCCCGGCACCGGCCCGCCGCCCACCTGAGCGTGCGGGCCGGCACGCCCGCCGACCTGGCCGCCGTCGCCGACCTGTACGAGCGGGTCACCCGGCACCGCAACGGCATGCTGACGCGCCAGGGGAAGCTGTACGACCACTTCAACGCCACGGGGGAGCTGCCCGGCGACGGTGTGACCCTCGTCGAGGCCGATGGCGACCTGGTCGGCTACGCCACCTGGCAGCGGGGCCGCGGCTACGGCGCCGACTCGGTGCTCACCGTCGACGAGGCCCTGGCCGTCACCGCCGACGCGGCCCGGGAACTCGTCGGTGTGCTGGGCAGTTGGGCCAGCGTCGCGCCGACGCTGCGGCTGTGCCCGCTCGACGGCGACGCCGTCAGCGCCCACCTGCCGTTGGAGGCGGCCCGCGATCACGAGCGGGACCTGTGGATGCACCGGCCGGTGGACGTGGCCCGCGCGGTGAGCGCGCGGGGCTGGCCCGCCCATGTCCGGGGCGCCGTCGACTTTCACCTCACCGACCCGCTCGCCGACTGGAACACCGGCGCATGGCGGTTGGCTGTCGCCGACGGCGCCGCCGAGCTGACCCGGATCGACGGCGAGGCGGACCTGCGGCTGGACGTCCGCGGGTTCGCGCTGCTGTACGCCGGGGCGGCGCACGCCCGCTCGGTCGCGCAGGCCGGTCTGCTGCACCACCCCGGCGGTGTCGATCCGGCGGCCCTGGACCTGTTGGGCGCTGGCGGTCCGGCGCAGCTGCTCGACTACTTCTGACCGCCCGCGCGGCACCGCTTTTCGGCGTCAGGCGATGCCCGCCAGTTCGGCGTTGGCCCGCTCGGTGATGAGCGTGAGGACGCGGGCGGCGGCGTCGGCCTCGGCGGCCGGGAGGTCCCCGTACAGCCGGGCGGTGATGCCCCCGACGGCGTCGGCGACGTGGGCCTGCGCGGCGTGGCCGGCGTCGGTGAGCCGCACCTGCGGGTCGTCGGCGGTGTCGTCGAGCCGCGCCAGGTCGGCGTCGACGAGGCTGGCGATCATCTCGTGCACGGCGGACTCGTCGACCTTGCGGGTGGTGGCGATGCGCTGCACGAGACGCGTGCGGGCGACGGGGCCGGCGGCGAGGGCGTTGAGCGTGAGGACCTGGCCGAAGTCGACGCCCAGGGGCGCGACGGCGCGTTCGAGCAGGGCCCGGGTGGCGAAGTGGGCCTGGCCGATGACCTGACCGTTGAGAGTGGACACGATGCCTCCTTTGAAACGTTGGCTTCACCAACGTTGGTGAAGCCAACGTAACACGATTCGTGGGTCGTGCCAACGATTGCTGGTAGGCTGCCGCCATGGACGCCACCGCCCCGCAGTCACCCGCCGGGCTGCGGACCACCCCGAGCTGGCTGCTCAACCAGGTCGCCACCCACGCCGGCCGGCTCATCAGCGCCGGCTTCGCCACGCACGACCTGCGCGGCTACCACTACCGGCTCCTCGCCGCGCTGACCGAGAGCGGACCCGCGAGCCAAGCCGACCTGGGACGCCGCTGCGGCATCGACCGCAGCGACGTGGTGGCCGCCGTCAACGACCTGGCCGGCCGGGGACTCGTGGTGCGCGCCCCCGACCCGGACGACCGCCGCCGCAACGTCATCAGCCTCACCGAGGCCGGCGCCGACGAAGCCCACCGGATGGCCGACACCGTCGCCCGCGTGCAGGACGACCTGCTGGCACCCCTGACCAGCGCCGAACGCGACCAGCTGACCCGCCTGCTCACCCGACTGCTCGAGCACCACGGCGGCCACTGACCCCGACACCGCCACGGCCGGCCCACCCCCACCGGCCCAGCCGTCGTTTCCAGACCGACGACAACGTGGCACACGCGCAGGGCGGCCTTCAGCACCGCGGCCCGGCGATGGACGACCCACGGCCGCCGCCGGAGGGTCGTGATGGGGGTAGCTGTGGTGGGGCCGGTCAGGCGGTGACGGGGTTGATGACTGCCTGGATGGCGACGAAGGCGGCGATGGCGAAGACGAGCCAGGCGAAGGCGTGGTGCAGCCACCGGGTGGGCAGCCGGGGCGCGATGCGCCCGGCGGCGAGGGAGCCGGCGATGGCGGCGAGGGTGAACGCCGCGACGATGCGGTAGTCGATGGTGGCGTCGCCGGCGTGGGCTGCGAACCCGGCGGCGGAGTTGACCACGATGATGACCAGTGAGGTGGCGGTCGCGGCGGGCAGGCTCAGGCCGAGCAGCAGCACCAGGGCGGGGATGATGAGGAAGCCGCCGCCGACCCCGAACAGGCCGGTGAGGAAGCCGACCCCGAGGCCGGCGGCGACGGACTTCGGAAGGCAGCCGCGCCAGTTGATGCCGCCGCCGGGCAGGGCGCAGTCGCCGCCGGCGTCGCCGGTGCCGGCCAGCATCCGCCATCCGGCGAGCACCATCAGGGCGGCGAAGCCGATCAGGACGAGGCGGGGTTCGAGCAGCCGGTTGATCGCGGCGCCGCCGAACGCGGCGGCGGCGCCGGCGCCGCCGACGATGCCGGCGATGCGCCACCGGACGAGGCCGGCCCGCAGCCGCACGAGCAGGGCGGCGGCCGCGGAGACGCCGACCACCAGCAGGGAGGTGGGTACGGCCACGGCGAGGGGCAAGCCGGTGCCGTAGACCAGGGCGGGTACGGCGAGGATCGAGCCGCCGCCGCCGAGCAGGCCGAGCAGGATCCCGATGAGCGTGCCGAACCCGATCGCGGCGATCACCGCCGGCTCCGGATCGGCCGGCCCGCACCCGAGGGTCGGAGCCGAGTGGGGTGACCTGGCACGACGGCTACCGCCGATCGCCGGTCAACGCGGTGACGACCTGGTCGAGGTCGGTGCGCGGGCCCCGGTTGTACGGCAGTTTGGCCAGCATCATGCCCATGGCGCAGGTGTTGGTCAGCGCGGCGACCGTCAGCCCGGCACCGATGAACGCGGCCACCCACTTCAGCGGGGCGAACAGTGTGCTGGCGAGCACGGCGAGCAGCACGATGCTGCCGGCGACGAGGCGGACCTGGCGTTCCAGGTCCCAGCGCGGGGTGCCGGTGGTGACTGGTGCGTGGGCGCCCTGCCAGGCGGTGATGCCGCCGGTGAGCACTCGCAGGTTCGGCAGACCCGCCCCGGCCAGCGCTTGTTCGGCCTGGCCGGCGCGCTGCCCGGAGCGGCACACCAGCACGACCTCCTCGTCGAGGTGGTCGCGCAGTTCGGCGCGGTGCTCGCGCAGCAGATCGAGGGGCACGTTGTAGGAGCCGGGGATGTGCGCGGTCTCGAACTCGGCCGGGGTGCGCACGTCGATCAGCCGTGGCGCGTGGCCGGTGGCGAGCAGGTGTCGCAGGGCGGAGACGTCGAGGGCGGCTGGGGTGCCGGTCGGCGGGGTGGGCATGGGGTGACGTGCTCCTGTTCGGTGTCAGTTGCCGGAGACGATGGGCAGGCCGGCGCCGGCGGCGTCGGTGTAGGCGTCGTCGATGTGCACGACGTGGCGGCCTGCGCGTTGCAGCAGGCTGGTGGCGGCTGCGGCGCGGTAGCCGGAGCCGCAGTGCACCCAGACGGTGCCCGGGGGCACGTCGGCGAGCCGGGCGGGCAGGTCGGGCAGCGGGATGTGCACGGCGCCGTCGATGTGGTCGGTGCGCCACTCGTTGCTCATCCGCACGTCGAGCAGCACGCCGACCTCGGGCAGCCCGTGCGACGGGGTGCTGGCGCGGGCCGCGGCGAGGTCGGCGAAGGTGGCGGTGGTGAGGTGGGCGAGGCGGGTTTCGTCGCCGCCGGCCCACTGCTCGTAGCCGCCGGTGGCCGCGGCGGCGGGCCGGTCGATGCCGATGCGGGCCAGTTCGCGTTGGGCGTCGGCGACCTGCTGTTCGCTGTCGCCGAGCAGGGTGATCGGCGTGCCCCACGGTGCCATCCAGCCGAGCCAGGTGGACATCGGTCCGTCCAGGCCGAAGCTCAGGGTGCCGGTGAGGTGCCGGTGCGCGAACGCTCTGCGGGAGCGCAGGTCGACCACCCACTCGCCGGCCTCGATCCGGGCCGCGAGTTCGGCCGGGTCGGCGGCGGCGATCGGGGTGAGGTCGATCAGGTCGGCGCCTGCGGTGTTGCGGGTGCCCATGTGCGCGTAGTACGCCGGGTAGGCGTCGAGTCCGGCCAGGGTCTCGCGGACGAAGTCGTCGGTCTCCAGGCGCAGGGCCGGGTTGGCGGTGCGTTCCCGGCCGATCGTGGACTCCGGTGCGTCGGCCTGGGTGGCGGAGCAGAAACTGCCGAATCCGTGGGTGGGCCACACCTGCGCGCCGTCGGGCAGCAGGTCCGCCAGCCGGCGGGCGGAGGCGTGCTGGTGCTCGGCGAGGGTGTGGGCGTGCTGCTTGCCGAGCAGGTCGGTGCGCCCGGTGGTGCCGAACAGCAGCGATCCGCCGGTGAACACCCCGACCGGCTCGCCGGTGTCGTCGAGCACGTAGGACAGGTGGTGGAAGGTGTGCCCGGGGGTGGCGACCACCCGCAGCCGCATGGCCGCCGAGACGCCGATCTCGTCGCCGTCCGCAACCGGCCGCCGGTCGAAGCCGACCTCGTCGTCGGCGGCGACCAGGTACTGCGCGCCGGTCAGCTTCGCCAGGGCCAGGCCGCCGGAGACGTAGTCGTTGTGCAGGTGGGTCTCGGCGACGTGCGTGATCCGCACACCGAGCCGGCCCGCGAGAGCCAGGATCCGGTCGATGTCGCGCTGCGGGTCGACCACGATCGCGACCTGTCCGTCGTGGGCCAGGTAGCTGCGGTCTCCCAGGGACGAGGTCTGTACGACCTCCACGCTCACCTCAGTCATCATCATCTCCTCGCTTGTGGGTGCGGATCAGCGACTGTTCTCGACCGGGTGGCCGGCCCAACGATCGAGCGGCACGTCGGCGACGCCGCTTGACGTCAGTCGACCGACGGAAATCTCACTCGAAGTCACTGAAAAACTCCATCAGGTAAATACCCCGGGGGGTATATGAAAGGCATGATGCGGCCATGACAGGAATCCAGCCCCCGCCTCCCGTGTCGTGCGACAGGGGAGGCGAGGGGTCGGAATCAGGACAGCGACAGGAACAACTTCTCGAGCTCTTCCTCGCTCATGGGCGGCTCCTCGCCACGCTCGCGGGCGCTCTGGCACTCCCGCATCCCCGTGGCGATGATTTTGAAGCCGGCCCGGTCGACGGCACTGGACACCGCGGACAACTGGGTGAGCACCCGCTTGCAGTCCTCACCGTTCTCGATCATCGAAATCACCGCGCCAAGCTGCCCCTGCGCCCGCTTCAAACGGGTCAACGCGTCCTTGAGCAGGACCGGGCTCATCTCCATCAGGCCACCTCCACCGCAAGCATACCCCGGGGGGTACCCGGCATCACGGGACCACTATACCCCCTGGGGTATCCGCCAGGTCCATGGTGACCTACACCGCAACTGCCACCCTGGCCCCGGCGGACAGCCTCAGCTCGCCTCGCGCAGCTCCGCCAACCGGGCCTCGATCTCGGCCAGCTCCGCGCGCAGCTTCTCCGCCTGCTGCTCGGCCTCGGCCCGCTCGGCGCCCAGGATCTGCTCCACCGCCTCCTGCACACCCGGCACGTCCACCAGCGCCACCATCTTCAACGCCTCGGCCGGCTTCACCACGTACGGCTTCGCGAGAGCCTTGCTGCCCTGCTGCGCGGCAACCGTCCACTCGCCGTCGGCGTACGCCAGGGTCACCGTCAGGCCCGCGGGGCTCTTGGGCTTGGCGGCCTTGACCGCCCGCCGGGCCGGCGTGGGCTTCTCCGTCTGCTCCACCTTCGGCTCCTCCTGTCGCGGCGCGGGCACCCGCGGCGTGTCCAACACGAACTCCGGCGCGGCCACCGCCGCCGGCTCCGGCTCGGGCTCCGGTTTCGGCTCCGCCACCCGACGACCCGCGCCCTTGGGCGCCACCGCCAGATCGGCAGGGGAGAACGGCAACTCGTCACGACCGAACCGCACCACCACGAACTCGTCGGACACCTCGGGATCGGTCAGCTCGACCACCTGGCCGACCTGACCGGCGATCTGCCCCGCCGCCGCGGTGAACACCACCCGCGGCTTACGACCGGCTGCCAACGCCTCCCGGATGCTCTGCACCTCGTCAGTGGACAAACCCTGGCCGGCATCCATCACAACCCTCTTCCGTACACCTGTTTGATTGCTGTCTTGATACCAGTCGGCTGCGACAGCCGCCGCAAGGGGGTTCAGCCGCCCAACGCCCGCAGCGCCCGGTCCGCGTGGTCGTTCATGCTGACCTCACTGTGGATCACCTCGATGACCCGCCGGTCGGCGCCGATGACGAACGTCATCCGCTTCGTGCTCAGCGGCCCCAGCGGCACCCGCCGCTTCACCCCGAACGCCTGCGCCACCGTCCCGTCGGCGTCCGACAGCAACGGATAGTCGAAACCGTGCAGCGTCGAGAACTCCGCCTGCTTCGCCACCGGATCCCGACTGATGCCCACCCGCGACGCGCCCAACGCCGTGAACTCCGCGCCCAGGTCCCGGAAGTGACAGCTCTCCGCCGTGCACCCCCGGGTCATCGCCGCCGGATAGAAGAACAGCACCACCGGCCCGGTCGCCAGGAACTCCGACAGCCGCCGCGGCGTGCCCGTCTCATCCGGCAGCTCGAAATCCTGCACCACATCGCCGACACCCACACCCGCCACCGCGCACCTCCGTTGTCCGATCGAACGCGCGGTGAGCGTAAGCGATCAGACCCAGAGCGCCAGCACCTCGTCGGCCACCGTCGCGGCCTGCGCCCACCCCGCCCGCGCCGCGCCGGCCCGCCGCGCCGGATCCAGCACGTTGCGCCCGATCGCCGCGCGCGCCGCCGCGTCCGGCGTCACCACCACCACCTGCGACCCGCCCGAGCGCAGCTCGGCCACCTGCGCCGCCAACCGTGGCATCGGCCCGAACGCCGCCGACGTCGGCGCGAGGACCAGCACCCGCCGCGCGCCCGCCGCCAGGTCCGCGTTCACCGACGAGCGCATCCCACCGTCGACGAAACGACGCGCCCCGATCGTCACCGGCGGCCACACCCCGGGCACCGCGCAGCTCGCACCCACCGCGTCCACCAACGACACCCCGTCGGCGCCGTCGAACACCACGAACTCACCCGACGCCGCGTCGACAGCCGTCACCAGCAGCCGCCGCGCCGGCCACTCCCGCGCCGGCAGGCGGGCCTCGATCACCGCCCGCCGCGACGCCTCAGACGGGGTACGCGCCGCCACCGCCATCGCCCCGATCCGCGCCCTCGACCGCGCCGCGTCCCGCGTACGACCACCGGCCCACACCAGCCGCGCCACCGCCCAGAACCCCAACCGCGCCGCCACCTCGCCCGTGGGCGGGGCCAACTGCTCCTCGTACAACCGGCGCAGCGGCACCCCGGAACGCACCTGCGCGCCGACCACCGAACCCGCCGACGTGCCCACCACCAGATCCGCCTCGGTGACCGCCACGCCCCGCTCGGCCAACCCGGCCAGCAGGCCCAACTCCCACGCCACCCCGGTCACCCCGCCACCACCGAGCACCAACGCCCGCCGCATGTGACCCTCCTTACGACGACTGACCCGCGCCGGTCACGGTAGCGTCGGCTCACCCCACCCGACAGTCCCGGAGGCATCGTGGCACCCGTCACCGTCATCACCGGCGGCGGTCGCGGCATCGGCGCGGCCACCGCCCGCCGCCTCGCCACCGCCGGCCACCACCTCGCCCTGTGCTACCGCCGCGACGACACCGCAGCCGCGACCGTCCTGGCCGACCTGCACGCCGCCGGCGCGCAGGCCATCGCCGTACGCGCCGACACCACCGACCCCGACCAGGTCGCCGCCCTGTTCGACGCCGCCGCGCAGCTCGGCCCGCTCACCGGCCTGGTCAACAACGCCGGCGTCACCAGCCTCATCGGCCCGTTCACCGAGTTGCGCGTCGACGACCTGCGCCACGTCGTCGACGTCAACCTCATCGGGTACGTCCTCTGCGCCCAGCAGGCCGCCCGCCGCCTCACCGACGGCGGCGCCATCGTCAACGTGTCCTCCGCCGCCGCGACCCTCGGCAGCCCGGGGGAGTACGTGCACTACGCCGCCGTGAAGGCCGCCACCGACACCCTCACCGTGGGCCTGGCCAAGGAACTCGCCCCGCGCGGCATCCGCGTCAACGGCGTCGCCCCCGGCCTCGTGCGCACCGACATCCACGCCACCTCCGGCGTACCCGACCGCGCCGACAGCGCCGCCGGCCGCATCCCGTTGGGCCGCGCCGGCGAACCCGACGAGATCGCCGCAGCCATCGCCTGGCTGCTCGGCCCGGACGCCTCCTACGCCACCGGCACGGTCCTGCGCGTCTCCGGCGGCCTGTGAGCCGGGACGCGGCGCGCGCCCCGGCTCACAGCGCTCAGTGCGTGAACAGCTTCGCCGCCGTGATCACCGTCTGCACGACCCCGTAGCCGAGCAGCACCGCCACCACCAGCCAGGAAATCCACAACCGGGCCTGCTGCCCGTGCCGACCGTCGTCACTCATCGCGTACCACTCCTCTCGACCGTCGCGTCCCCGTCCACGTCCTGCTCCGCCGCCGGTTCGTGATAGCGCTGCGGCACCGGCCGCACCAGCAGGTTCGCCACGAAGCCCACCGCCAGGACACCCACCATCGTGAACAGCGCCGGCCGGTACGCCGCCGCCGTCAACGTGCCCGGCTTGCCCTGCGCGTCGAGGAACCCGTTCACGATCAGCGGCCCCGCGATCCCCGCCGCCGACCAGGCGGTCAGCAGCCGCCCGTGGATCGCACCCACCTGGTACGTCCCGAACAGATCCCGCAGGTACGCCGGCGCGGTGGCGAACCCGCCGCCGTAGAACGACAGGATCACGCAGGCGAACAGCACGAACAGCGCCGTCGCGGTCTGCCCGAACACGGCCAGCAGCGTGTACAGCACCATGCCCACACCCAGGTACACCAGGTAGATCGGCTTGCGGCCGATGACGTCCGACGTCGACGACCACACGAAGCGGCCCGCCATGTTGAACAGCGACAGCAGACCCACGAACCCGCCGGCCGCCGCCACCGACACCGCCGACGTGCCGTTGTCCCGGAAGAAGTCCTGGATCATCGGGCTGGCCTGCTCCAGGATGCCGATGCCGGCAGTGACGTTGCAGAACAGCACCACCCACAGCAGCCAGAACGAACGGGTCTTCACCGCGTTCGCCGCCGACACGTTCGCCGTGGTCACCAGCGGCTTCGCCGCCACCGCCGCCGGATCGAACCCGGCCGGACGCCACCCGTCGGCCGGCACCCGCACGTTCGCCACACCGAACATCATGATCACGAAGTAGCCCAGGCCGAGCGTCACGAACAGCCACACCAACGCGCTGCCCGACGCCGTCGAGCCCGCGTTGGACGGGTCGTAACCGCTGTCGTAGAACGACAAAAGCTGACGCGACAGGGGAGAGGCCACCATCGCGCCACCACCGAACCCCATGATCGCCAGACCGGTGGCCAGGCCCGGCCGGTCCGGGAACCACTTGATCAGCGTCGAGACGGGGGAGATGTACCCGATGCCCAGACCGATGCCGCCGAGCAGGCCGTAACCCACATACAGCAGCCACAGCTGCTTCGTGGCGATGCCCAGCGACCCGACCAGAAAGCCCGTCGCCCAGAAACAGGCCGAGACGAACATGGCCTTACGCGGCCCGTTCGCCTCCACCCACGTCCCCGCCACCGCAGCGGACAACCCCAGCATCACGATCGCGATGCTGAAGATCACCCCGATCGCGGTCTGACCGGTGTCGAAGTGGGCGATCAACGAGTTCTTGTAGACGCTTGTGGCGTAGACCTGGCCGATGCAGAGATGGATGGCCAACGCCGCCGGGGGAATGAGCCACCGGCTGTAGCCGGGCGGCGCGACGGTGTGCCGACGATCGAGTGCGGAAAGCATGCGCTGCTTCCTCTCCGACGAGGACGTGAGACACCCCCACATGCCCACATCGCACGCACGCGGCAAACCTCACCGTCGCCGGACGGTCCCATCCGTGAGCTGAGCGGTCACTCAGCCCACCCCGCCCGCTACCCCAGGTCGGGCACGTGCCAACCGCCGACCAACGCGTCGGCCTCCGCCGGACCCCAACCACCCCTGTCGTACGGCCGCACCGGCGTCGCCAGATCCAGGATCGGCTCGACGATGCGCCACTCCTGCCGAATCGTCTCCGCCCGCGCGAACCGCAGATGCTGCCCGTCCATCGCATCGTCGAGCAACCGCTCGTACGCCTCCTGACGGCGACCCAGCACCGCCCCGAAGTCCACCGACAGGTCAACCGGACGGCTCGCCACCTCCGCACCCGGGCTCTTCGCCTGAATCGACATCGTGATGCCGTCCCCACGACCCAGCCGGAACCGCAGCAGATTCGCCGGCGCCGCCACCCCACCCGCGGCCGGAATCAACGGACGCTGCGGCTGCTTGAACTCCACCACCACCTCCGTCGCCGTCCCCGCCAGCGACTTACCCGTCCGCAGATGGAACGGCACACCCGCCCAACGGGGAGAGTCGACAGTCAACCGGGTCGCCACGAACGTCTCCGTGTTCGAATCCGGCGCCACACCCGGCTCGTCGCGGTAACCCGCGTACTGCCCCCGCACCGTGAACTCCGGCGACAACGGCTCGATCTGGCGCAGAACCGCCGCCTCGGCCTCCCGAAACGCGTCCGTGTCGTCACCCGCCGGCGCGTCCATCGCGATCAACGCGACCACCTGAAGAATGTGGTTCTGCAACACGTCACGAATCGCGCCCACCGTGTCGTAGAACCCGGCACGACCCTGCGTGCCAAACCCCTCGGCCAGCGTGACCTGCACGTTGTCGATGTGCTCGCTGTTCCACAACGGCTCGAACAGCCGATTGGCGAACCGGAACGCGTACAGGCTCTCCACGGCCTCCTTGCCCAGGTAGTGGTCGATCCGGAACACCCGCGTCGGATCGAAGGCCCTCTGCAACGTCCGATCCAACTCCGCGGACGACGCCAGGTCACGCCCGAACGGCTTCTCCACGATCACCCGACCACGATCGGCCAATCCGACCGCCGCCAGCCCCTGCACGACCGAACCGAACACCATCGGCGGAATCGCCAGATAGAACACCGGACGCTCGGCGTCGCGCAGACGCTCCGCCAACCGCTCGTACGTCACCGGGTCCGCGTAGTCCCCGGAAATCATCGACAGGTTGCCCGCCAGGGCGTCGAACGCCTCGTCGTCCACCTCGTCACTCGCCTCGGCCACCGACTTGCGAGCCGTCGCGACCAACTGCTGATCATCCCAGGGGGAGCGGGCCACCCCGATCACCGGCACATCGAGCCGACCACGCCGGGTCAACTCGTACAGCGCCGGAAAGAGCTTCTTCGAGACGAGATCACCTGTCACGCCGAACAGCACTACCGCGTCTGAGCGCACGTGCATGGCACTTCCATCCGATCATGTGGAAACCTGATCTTCCGAACGGACAACCGCGCGCCCCACTGGAGGAATTCCCCGGCAACGACGCACGTGAGGTCGGCGACAGCGACGGCGCACACCCTGATCGACAAATCTCGATCATCCTATGGCCCGCCAACCCTGACGCTCCACCCTCTCCCGCAGATCTGCCACGACCGAAGACGCGCAGCAAAGGTCCGCGCAACAGGGGAGGATCCCAGAATGAACCTGGCAGTCGACCGATCCGCCGCAGCCGGCCCCGAGGTGGTGTGCCTGCCGATGTTCGGCATGACCCGCACCGCGACCGCCGCCGCCTTCAGCCCCGCCCTCGCCGGCGTCGACCTGCGCGAGACGTACCTGGACCTGCCCGGCCACGGCGACACCCCCGCCACCTGCCCACCCACCTCCCAGGCCGTACTCGACACCGTCTGCGCATGGCTCGACCACCACACCGACGCACCGGTCCTCCTGGCCGGCGCCTCCTACGGCGCCTACCTCGCCGCCGGCATCGCCCGCCAACGCCCCGACCTGGTCCGCGGCCTGCTCCTCGTCTGCCCCGGAATCACCATCGCACCGGCCAGCCGCACCCTGCCCGACCACCGCCCACCCCCAGGGCCCGCCGGCTGGCTCGACGACGCCCCCACCGACCTGCGCACCCACCTCGACACCGCGCTCGGCCACCGCACCCCGACCGTCGTCGCCACAGTGCTCGCCGCCCTGCACTCCGGCGGCCCCGGCGACGACACCTTCCTGCAGACACTGCGCACCGGCCCGGGGTACGCGCTTCCCGACGAGACCGCCGACACCCCGTACGACGGCCCCGTCAGCGTCCTCACCGGCCGACAGGACGGCATCGTCGGCTACACCGACCAGTTCCACGCCATGCGCCGCTACCCCCGCGGCACCTACACCACCATCGACGCCGCCGGGCACTACCTGCCCTACGAACAACCGGCACTGCTGCGCGCGCTCACCCAGGACTGGCTACACCGGACGCTGACCGCGCCCCTGCCAGGGCACACGACCACGTAACGCCTGCGCGACAATGGCCGGCATGGCTGACCTGAGCGACATCAAGGCCGCGCTGCACCACTCCCTGCGGCGGACGCGCACCGACCTCGTCTGGAAACTCGACGGTCTGAGCGAGCGCGAGGCCAGGACACCCCGCACCGTGACCGGCAACAACCTGCTCGGCGTCGTCAAACACTGCCTCAACGTCGAAGCCGGCTACTTCGGGCTCGCCTTCGACCGGCAGTTCCCGACGCCCGAGGAACTGGTTCCCCTGGAGGCGTTCGACGACGACCCGCAGGCCGACTGGTACGCACGCGAGGACGAGACCAAGGACGGCCTGATCGACCTGTACCGCCGCGTCGCGGTGTTCGCCGACGAGACGATCGACCAGCTGCCGATCGACGCGCCCGGGCTGGTGCCCTGGTGGCAGCCGGGCCACCAGGACGTGACCCTGTACCGGATCATCCTGCACGTGAGCGGTGACCTCGCCCGGCACGCCGGTCAGATGGACATCATGCGCGAGCAGCACGACGGCGCGATCGGCTGGCACCGCGACGGCACCGCCGCCCCCGACGGGCACGACTGGCCGGCGTACGTCAGCAAACTGCGAAAGCTGGCCGACCACTTCGAGTGACCGCCCGCGCACGGCACCCCCGGAAAGGCGATCATGGCCGATCCGAGCCGGGGGAGAGGCGACGCCATCCGTCCGTTACGGTGCCGCGATGGGCGCCACTGTACGGATTCGGATCGCCGTCGCTCAAACAGCGGTCACCACCGATCCGGGTGCCAACGGCACGGCGATACGCACCGCGATGCGGCAGGCCGCTGACCAGGGGGCCCGCCTGGTTCACCTCAGCGAGGGCGCCCTGTCCGGCTACGCCGGCGCTGCCAAGCCGTACTACTCAGGATGGCGCATCGATTGGGCGCCGGTCACCGAACAGTTGCACCGCACGATGACCCTCGCCGCACAACTCGGCGTCTGGGTGGTCGTCGGCGGCAACCACCGGCTGACCGGCGCTCATCGACCACACAACTCGCTGTGGGTCATCAACGACCGCGGCGAGCTGATCGATCGATACGACAAGCGGCTGCTGTCACACGCGGAGCTCACCGGCTTCTACACACCCGGCGACCACGTCTGCACCTTCGACGTGGACGGTTTCCGGTTCGGGTGCCTGATCTGCATCGAGGTGAACTTTCCCGAGCTGTGGATGGAACAACGAGCACTCGGCGTGGACTGCGTGCTCTTCTCCACGTTCTCCGACGATCCGGTTTTCGAGGTCATCGCCCGCGCACATGCTGCCCTCAACGGGTTGTGGGTCAGCATCGCGGTGCCCGCCCAGTGCGCAGCGACCACGCCGTCGGCAGTGATCGGCCCGCACGGGCATCTGCTGCGGCACACCCGTACGAACGGGCCCGACGTGATCTGCGTCGACCTGGACCGCGCGGACCCGGCGCTCGACGTCGCGCTGAACAAGGCGCGACCGTGGCGGGACACGGCCCGAGCGGGTGACATCTACGTCGACCGCCGGGTCAGCGATCCGCGCAGCACCGATCGCACCGGCACCTGACGGCATCGTGCGAAGAGCAAGGTAGATCGACGGCACGCCAGCACTCCCGGGCGCCACGCGACACCTTCGATAATGCACATTATGTAAAGTAAGCCGATTCGAGGGGTCCCCTCCACAGCGGTCAGAGGCGGGCCAGGCTCCTCTCGATCAGCGCGACCCGTTGCGACACCGGCCCGGCCGGCACGTGGACCAGGTGGTGCCCGTACGCCTCGTACACCTGCTCGTGCACGCGGACGAAGGCCAGCGAATCGGCGTAGCTGATCCGGCGTGCGGCCGTGTGGTGGATGAAGCCCAGCGGGCCGATCAGGAACACCGACCGCTGGTCGGTGGCGGCCTCTCGGACCGTGACGTGTCCCCTGTGGTGCAACGCCTCCAGCAGGGTCGTCTTGCCGGCACCGGGTACTCCGGTCAGGACATACCGTCGTGGTTCGGGCATGTTCTCTCTCCTCTCCCCCCGCTTCCCGGGAACGCGAAAATGCTGCATAATATCCCTTATGCATGACAAAAAGGACGAATCGCTCGGGGCGCTGATCGAGGAGTTCCTGACCGCCCGCGCCACCCGCAAGCCCTCCCCCCACACCCTGGCGGCCTACCGGCGAGACCTGTACGCGGTGGCCGCCCTGGTCGCCGAGGGTGACACCACTCCCCTCCCCCTGGACGCGTTGTCGATCACCGACCTCTCCCCTCGCGTCATGCGGGCGGCGTTCGCCCGGTTCGCCGCGCCGCGGGCGCCCGCTTCGGTGCACCGGGCCTGGTCCACCTGGAACAGTTTCTTCACGTTCCTGGTCGCCGACGGGTTGGTGGCGGGTAATCCGATGCCTGCGGTGGGTCGTCCCCGGGCGCTACTCCCCCAGCCGAAACCGCTGCGCGGCGCGGACACCCCCGAGGTGCTGCTCGCGTCGGTCGCCCGTGACGACGGACGCCAGCGCGACCCGTGGCCGGAGCGGGACGTGGCGGTGCTGGCGGTGGCGCTGTGCGCGGGGCTGCGCCTGTCGGAGCTGCTGGCGCTGCGGGTCGGTTCGTTGGCGGGTCGGCCGGGTGAACGGCGGATCGAGGTGGTCGGCAAGGGCGGGCGGCCACGCGTGGTGCCGATCGAGGCGGACCTGGATCGGGTGCTGCGGGACTACCTGGACAGTCGCGCGCGCCGTTTCGGTTCGCGGTCGGTGCGGCCGGATTCGGCGTTGCTGGTGGACCGAAGCGGTGAGCCGCTGCGCCGCGGTGGTCTGCAGTATCTGGTGGAGTCCTGTTATCGGCGGGCGGGCATCGGTGACCGGGTGCCGCGGGGGGCGCGGCTGCACGCGTTGCGGCACACGTTCGCCACCCGGTTGGCGGAGGACGGGGCGAGCGCGGCGGAGATCATGCGGTTGCTGGGGCACGCGTCGTTGGCGTCGTCGCAGACGTACATCGAGGTGACGGCCGGGCAGCAGCGTGACGCGGTGCGGGCCAACCGCACCAATCGCGCGTTGGCTGCTCTGGTCGGTGTGGAGCGGGACTGAGCGGGGTCAGTGTGCGCGGTGGTCGGTGCCGTCGGCGGTGACGGGTAGGGGGCCGAGGACCGCGTTGATGATGTGGATGCGGGCGTTGGTGGCCTGGTAGTCGGCGCAGACGGTGTCGGCGCGGTCGGCGAGGCGGGTGGTGGTTCCGGTACGGGTGACGGTGATGGTGGCGCCGTCGAGGGTGGTGGTCGAGCCGGCGGTGGCGAGGTCGTCGATCGGGTGGGCGCCGGTGCTGAGGTGGGCCTTGAGCAGGGTGCGGAGCTGGTCGGTGTGGTGGGTCATGAGGTCGTCCCAGTTGTCCTCGGAGAACGTGGCGGCGAAGGCGTCGTCGGTGGGTGCGAGGACGGTCAGGGCGGTGCCGGCGGGGAGGTCGGCCAGGACGCCGCTGGCGCGCAGGGCGGCTTCGAACGTGGTGAGGGTGGGGATCCAGCGCAACGCCTCGTCGACGGGTTGGCCGGCGAGGAAGGTCGGGTTGCCGGGGTCGGTGCCGGTGGGCAGGGCGGCGCAGAGGGGTCCGGTGACCTGGGGTGCGGTGGTGTGTGACGCGGTGCCGGTGCAGGCGGCCAGCAGCAGTGTCGCCGCGAGGAGGGCGAGCCGTCGCGGTCGGGGGTGTCGTGCTGCGGTGGCGGGGTGCGACACGACGGCCTCCAGGGGTTCGGGGTGCACCGGCGGCGCGGGGTGGGGGGCCCGCGCCGCCGGTGCGGTCAGGTGGGGCTCAGAGTGCCGCGCACTGGGTGATGCGGGGGCCGTGCAGTGTGTTGGCGACGCCGAGGTTGGTCGGCGTGGGGTTGTTGCCGGTGCAGGTGAGAGGGCCGCGGATGGTGGAGCCGGCCAGCAGTGGGATGTCGGTGCCGGTGGTGTTGCCGGTCAGGTTGACCGGGCCGGCGACGGTGACGTCGATGATGGAGACCGCGTCGGTGGTGTTGGTGATCTGGACGGGGCCGTTGACGGTGCTGTCGGCGAGCAGGACGCCGGCGGCGCCGTTGGCGGTGATCGGGCCGCTGATGGTGGTGCCGGTCGTGACGAGTGCCGCGCCGGCGCGGACGGTGACCGGTCCGTTGACGGTGGCGTTGGCGGCGCAGGTGAAGCCGGTGACGACAAGTGGTCCGTTGCGGCGGCCGGTGAGGGTCGGGTAGACGCGTTCGCCGTCGGTGAGCTTCTCCACGCCCAGCGGGTCGAGCAGCAGTGGGATGAGGCCGCGTTCGGGCTGGTTGAGGGGGACGTAGTAGCCGTCGGTGGTCGTGATGACCTTCCAGCCGTGGGCGGCGATGCGCTGGGCGACGGTGGTGCCGACGCCGCCGGGTCCGTCGGTGCGGGCGCCGTTGTACTGGGCGTCGGTGAGTTTGTAGGCGCAGGGGGCGTTGTCGAGGATCAGGTTGGCCGGGGGCGCGTCCACCGGCGGCGGGGGGTGGGCCCGGGGGGGTGGGGGGGGGGCGGGGGTGGGGGGCGGGGCCGGGGAGTC
>NZ_JBEZEA010000014.1:88329-136278 GCF_040648635.1 Micromonospora sp. NPDC049114
TTGGTGGGTTTTTTTGGGGGGGGGGGGGGGGCCCCCGGGGGGGGGGGGGGGGGGGGGGGGGGGGGGGGGGGGGGGGGGGTTTGGGGGGGGGAGCCGCGGAAGACGAGGCGGCCGGTGTTGGCGGCCTGGATCGTGATGGCCTCGGCGCGGGAGGTGAGGATGCTGGCGCGGTCGGCGCGGTGGTAGTCGAGGAACTGGTGGAACGTCCAGAGGGCGGAGTAGGTCTTGCGGCGCCGGTTGTTGGCGGTGTTGCCCTCGTCGGGTCGGGTCTGTCCGCCGGAGCTGCGCAGTTCCAGCAGGGAGTTGGTGACGTTCTTGAGGCCGAGGGTGTTGCGCAGGATGGTCTCTTCGCTGAGGCCGACGTTGCCGCCGCCTTCGCAGCCGTAGGGGCAGGGCCACCAGCCGGCTTCGGCGCCCTTGGCGTACATGTGGCCTTCGATCATGTCCTGGGACTGGTCGAAGATGGGTTGGGGGACGTTCTGGTGCCGGGGCGGCAGCATGGGCAGGTCGCCGGCGCGGGAGTTGCCGAACTCGTGGCCGTCGTAGCCGGCGACGGGTCGGTAGTCGCGGACCATCCTGATGTACGCGGCGGTTTCGGGTTGGCGGATCAGGGAGTAGTCGCGGTTGAGGTCCTGGCCGGTGGAGTTGCCGCGGGTGTTGTTGGCGCGGCCGTCTCCGTTGATGGTGGGGACGATCAGGACCGTGGTGTGGCTGAGCAGGTCGGTGATGCGGGGGTCGGTGCTGAAGGCGAGTTGCCGGGCCATGATGAGGCAGGCTTCGCGGTCGCCGGGTTCGTTGCCGTGCACGTTGCAGTTGATGGCCACGGGTGCGGTGGCGGCGACGGCTTCGGGGGTGGTGGCCGGGGTGGGGTGTCCGATGACCAGCATGTTGATGGGTCGGTTCTGGACGGTGCGGCCGAGTTCGACGACGCGTACGCGGTCGCTGAGGGCGTCGATGGCGGCGGTGTAGGCGTACTCGTCGGTGTCGCTGGTGTACTGCGCGGCGTGGGTGGTCTCCCACTGGGTGCGCAGTTGTTGGCCGGGGGTGTCGGGGTTGCCCCAGGGTGCGGTGGTGGTGGCGGTGACGGGGTCGGAGTAGGGCTGTTCGGTGGTGCCGGTGCGGGCGCGTACGCGCCACTGGAAGCTGTCGCCGGGGTTGAATCCGGCGTCGGCGAAGGTGGGTGCCTGCTGGTTGATCTGGCGGTTGGGGCGCCAGACGCCGACGATTGTCGGTGCGCCGGTGGGGGTGCCGTTGGTGTCGACCGCGGTGCGTTCGATCTGGTAGTCGGTGGCGCCGTCGACGGGTGTCCAGGCGAGGGTGGCGTACCCGTCGGCCTGGCGGACGGTGAGGTCGGCGACCTGGTTGGGTTGCGCGGCGCTCTGGGCGTTGGCGGGGGTGGGTGCGGTGGTGAGGGTGAGAGCGATGAGGGTGGCTGCGGCGACGAGGGTGGTTCGCGGGCGTCTCATGTGGCCTCCGACGTGATCGTGGCGCGACCCGCCCAGCATGATCGTCGGGGTTCGTCGATGCAATGATCTTGAGGGAATCTTGCGGCTCGGCGCTGGCCGCGTGGAGTCGGGGTCGGTCGTCAGCCGAGGTCGACCAGCAGGGGGCGGTGGTCGGAGATGGTGGACGGTGGTGCGGTGACGGCCCGTACGGGTGGGAACTGGCCGAGGGCGTGCCGGTCGGCCAGGACGTGGTCGAGTTGGACGCGGGGCTGCCCGGAGGGGTAGGTGGGCCGTCGGCCCAGGGGGCGCCAGCCGGAGATGAACCGGGCGGGGCCGGCGGGCAGGTTGAGGTCGCCGAGCAGGACGCGGGGGCCGGGTAGCGCGCGCAGGGCGCGCACGGTCTGGCGGAGTTGGCGGGCGTTCCAGCCGGGCACGAAGGACAGGTGGGTCGCGGCGGCGGTGAGGGGGCCGTGTGGGGTGTCGAGGACGGCGGCGAGGACGACGCGGGGTTCGTCGTGCAGCAGGATGAGGCCGCCGCCGGGGCCGGGGACGTAGACCGGTGAGCGCACGGGGGCGGGCTTGAGTCGGGTGACGTGCCAGCTGCGTACGGGGTAGCGGCTGATGAGTCCGATGCCGTAGCAGGGTTCGCCGTGGCCGTCGTCGTCGTGGCGCAGGGGGCGGAACTGTTCGCCGGGGGTGCCGACGACGGCTGCCGCGAAGCGGTGGTGTGGCGCGTCGAGGGCCCGGGCGGCGATGGCGGTGAGGTCGAGGTTGCCGCTGCGGTGTTGGTCGCGGTCGACCTCCTGCAGGGCGAGGACGTCGGCGTCGAGGGCGCGTACGGCGGCGGCGAGGCGGTCGGGGTTGACGAGTCCGTCGGTCAGGGATCGGCCGTGCAGCAGGTTGAAGGTGGCCAGGCGCACTCCTGCACCTTACGTCCCCGTGGGAGGGTTGCCGTGTGGTGAAGGTGCTGCTGTGTTCGATGCTGGTGTTCGTGGCGGTTGGCGCGTTGGGGGTGTGGTTGCGGCGTACGCGGGGTCGGTGAGCGGTGAGTCTTGCCACTTCGGGGGCCGGTCGGGCGCGTCGGGTGGGAAGAATTGCGGCCCGTGGACGCCGTATCGCTGAGTACGTTGCTGGTCGCCGCGGCGATGGCCGGGTGGGTGGACGCCGTGGTCGGCGGTGGTGGGTTGTTGCTGTTGCCGGCGTTGCTGGTGGCCGCGCCGGGGTTGCCGGTGGCCACGGCGTTGGGCACGAACAAGTTGGCGGCGATCTTCGGTACGACGACGGCGGCGGCGACGTACGCGCGGCGCACGAAGCTCGACTGGCGGATGGTGGGGCCGGCGGCGGGGTTGGCGGTGCTCAGCGCCGGGGTGGGTGCGGCGTTGGCCGGGGCGGTGCCGGCGTCGGCGTACCGGCCGGTGGTGTTGGTGGTCCTGGTGGCGGTGGCGGCGTTCGTGCTGCTGCGTCCGCGGCTGGGGGTGGTGGCGGTCCCGGCGCGGCGGACGCCGGTGCGGGTCGCGGTGGCGATCGGTGTGGCCGGTGTCGGTATCGCCCTGTACGACGGGTTGATCGGGCCGGGTACGGGGACGTTCCTGGTGGTGGCGTTCACGGCGCTGATCGGTGCGGACTTCGTGCACGGGTCGGCGATGGCGAAGGTGATCAACGCGGGCACGAACCTGGGCGCGTTGGTGGTATTCGGGGTGACCGGGCACGTGTGGTGGTTGCTGGGCGCGGGGATGGCGGTGTGCAACGTCGCGGGCGCGGTGCTGGGTGCGCGGATGGCGTTGCGGCGCGGGTCAGGGTTCGTGCGGGTGGTGCTGCTGGTCGTGGTGCTGGCGTTGGTCGCCAAGTTGGGTCACGACCAGTGGGTGGCCCGCTGACCGGGCGGGCCCGGGTGCGGGGGCTCTAGGCGCGGCGGCTGGGTGAGTCGAAGCGGCCGGCGCGGATCTCGCGCAGGGCCCGGCGGCGGGTGTCGCCGCGCAGGGTGTCGACGTAGAGGGTGCCGCGCAGGTGGTCGGTCTCGTGTTGCAGGGCGCGGGCGAGGAAGCCGGTGCCGCTGATGGTGAGTGGTTCGCCGTTCTGGTCGACGCCGTGGGCGGTGGCGTGCAGGGCCCGTACGGTCGGGAAGTACAGCCCGGGGATGGACAGGCAGCCTTCCTCGTCGTCCTGGAGTTCGTCGGACAGTTCCAGGGTGGGGTTGATGAGGTGGCCGCGGTGGCCGTCGGCGTCGTAGACGAACACCTGGGCGTCGACGCCGATCTGCGGTGCGGCGACGCCGGCGCGGCCGGGTTCGCCCAGCAGGGTGTCCATCAGGTCGGTGACCAGGGCGCGCAGCTCGGCGTCGAAGGTGGTGACCGGCGCGCATTCGGTGCGCAGGACGGGGTCGCCGATGATCCGGATGGGCCGCATGGTCATGGGGGTCAGCGTATCGCCGCCGGTGGCCGGGTCAGCGTCCGGCCAGGGTGGCGCGGATGGGCGCGGTTTTCGCTGCGGCTTCGGCGACCTCGGCGGCGGGGTCGCTGTCCCAGGTGATGCCGCCGCCGGCCCAGGTGTGCATCATGTCGCCGTCGGTGGCGGCGGTGCGGATGGTCAGGCCGAGGTCGACGTGCCCGGGTGCGACCCAGCCGAGGGCGCCCATGCTGGCGCCGCGGCCGACGGGTTCTCCGGCGGCGATGTGGGTCAGGGCGGCGAGTTTTGGCGCCCCGGTGACGGAGCCGCCGGGGCAGGTGGCGCGCAGCAGGTCGGCCAGGCCGAGGCCGTCGGCGGCGGTGGCGCGCACTGTCGACTCGGCCTGCCACAGGTCGCACCAGCGGCGTACGGCGAACAGGTCGTCGACGGTGACGGTGCCGGTGCGGGCGATGCGGGCGAGGTCGTTGCGTTCCAGGTCGACGATCATGATGTGTTCGGCGCGTTCCTTGGCGCTGCTGAGTAGTTCGGCGCGGCCGGCGGCGGTGGCGGGGCGGGTGCCCTTGATGGGTCGGGTGATCAGGTGTCCGTCGCGGACCTCGATGAGGGTTTCCGGTGAGGCGCAGCCGATGGCCCAGCCGTGGCCGGTGAGGACTCCGCCGTAGCGGGCGCCGGGCAGCGCGCCGAGGCGGCGCAGGGCGGGCAGGGGGTCGCCGGTGTAGGGGGCGGCGGCGTGGCCGACGAGGTTGGCCTGGTAGACGTCGCCGCGGCCGATGGCGGCGCGGATGGCGTCGACGGCGGCGGCGTGCTGCTCGGGTGTCCAGCTGTCGGTCCAGTCGCCGAGCCACCAGGGTGTCGCCGTGCGGGCGGGGGCGCGTCGGGTCCGAGCGTGGTCGTAGACGACGACGGCGAGGTCGGGCAGGGTCGGGGCGGGTTCGGGCGCCGCGGTGGGGGCGCCGGCCAGGTGTGCTCCGGCGGCGGCGGACAGGTAGAGGGCGGCGCCGCAGGCGCGGGTGTCGTGGTGGGTGGGGGTGGGCCGGGTGAGGTCGCGTAGGTTCAGGCCGTGCGCGGCGAGGAACTCCTCGGCGAGGACCGCGGGGTCGCCGCCGTCGGTGCGGCGCCAGTGCAGGCGGGCGCGTTCAGCGAGCGTGTCGCGACACGCGGTGGGTGCCGCCGGCACATCGACAGGCACCTGTGGGAGCGTTTCCACGCCGTATGGTCCGACCTTCCTCATCCGTTCAGTGGATTTCCCGTACGCCAGGCCGGCACCTGCTCGATGCTGGACACTTTCGCTTGGTACTGTGCGTCACTGGTCATGTGAACCATGACACAGTGCCCCCACAGTCCGGAGAACCCGATGTGCCAGCACCAACCGACCTGCCCCTTAGCTGAAGCCACCGACCGGGAAGCCGCCCGGGTCCTCGCCTGCTTCCCTGAGCAGGGCTGGAGCCTGCTCTGCAACGGTGTGATCGTCTTCGAGGACACCGGCGAGCTGCTTCCCGACGGCAGCAGCATCGCACCGCACCGCGGCCCCGCCCGACACGCTCTCGTGGCCTGAACGACCACCCAGCGTCACCACACCAGCCGCCGTCGACCCAGGCTAGTCCCCCGGTACGGGACGTCTGCGCCCAGGTCGCGGCGTAGCCGGGGCGGCCCGAAACCGCCCGCCCCGGCCTGCCGACGTCAGTCCTCGAACGCCTCCGGCGACGGGCACGAGCAGACCAGGTTCCGGTCTCCGTACGCGCCGTCGATGCGCCGCACCGGCGGCCAGTACTTCCCGGCCCGGTCGACCCCGCCCGGGTACGCGCCCACCGAACGCGGGTACGCGTGCGGCCACTCGTCGCCGCTGACCATCGCCGCGGTGTGCGGCGCGTTCGCCAGGGGGTTGTCCCCCGCCGGCCACTGCCCCGACCCCACCTGGTCGATCTCCGCGCGGATCGCGATCATCGCGTCGCAGAACCGGTCCAGCTCGGCCAGGTCCTCGCTCTCGGTCGGTTCGACCATCAGCGTCCCGGCGACGGGGAACGACATCGTCGGCGCGTGGAAGCCGTAGTCGATCAGGCGCTTCGCCACGTCGTCGACGCTCACCCCGGTCGCCTTGGTCAACGGCCGCAGGTCGAGGATGCACTCGTGGGCCACCAGGCCCTTGTTGCCGGCGTACAGCACCGGGTAGTGCCCGCGCAGCCGCGCCGCCACGTAGTTCGCGGCGAGGACCGCCACGCCGGTGGCCCGGGTCAGGCCCTCGGCGCCCATCATCCGCAGGTACGCCCACGGGATCGGCAGGATGCCCGCCGACCCGTACTTCGCCGCCGAGATCGCCGGGGTGGCGTCGGCGTGCGCGCCGAGCGGGTCACCGGGCAGGAACGGCGCCAGGTGCGCGCGCACCGCCACCGGGCCCACCCCGGGGCCACCGCCGCCGTGCGGGATGCAGAACGTCTTGTGCAGGTTCAGGTGCGACACGTCCGCCCCGAACTTGCCCGGCTTGGCGAACCCGACCAGGGCGTTGAGGTTCGCCCCGTCGACGTACACCTGGCCGCCGGCGTCGTGGACCTTCGCGCACAGCGACGCGATGCCCGTCTCGTACACACCGTGCGTCGACGGGTACGTCACCATGATCGCGGCGAGCGCGTCGCGGTGCTTGTCGATCTTCGCGTCGAGGTCGACGAGGTCGACGTTGCCGTCGTCGTCGCAGGCCACCACGACGACCCGCATGCCGGCCATCACCGCGCTGGCCGCGTTGGTGCCGTGCGCCGACGACGGGATCAGGCACACGTCGCGGTGCGCCTGGTCCCGCGACGCGTGGTAGGAGCGGATGGCCAGCAGACCGGCCAGCTCACCCTGCGACCCGGCGTTGGGTTGCACGCTCACCGCGTCGTAACCGGTCACCTCGGCCAACCACGACTCCAGCTGCCCGATCATCTCCCGGTACCCGGCGGTCTGGTCGTCCGGGGCGAACGGGTGGATGTGCGCGAACTCCGCCCAGCTGATCGGCTCCATCTCGGTGGTGGCGTTCAGCTTCATCGTGCACGAGCCGAGGGGGATCATGCCCCGGTCCAGGGCGTAGTCGAAGTCCGACAGCCGGCGCAGGTAGCGCAGCATCGCCGTCTCCGAGTGGTGGCTACGGAACACCGGGTGGGTCAGGAAGTCGCTGGTACGGGCCAGGGCCCCCCGGATTGGGCTCTCGTCGAAGTCGCGGGGAGTGGTGGTGCGGAACTCGACACCGAACGCGGCCACCACCGCCTTCACGTGTGCGCCCGTGGTGGTCTCGTCGCATGAGATGCCCACCCGGTCGGCGTCGATCAGCCGCAGGTTGACGCCGCCGTCCGCTGCGGCCGCGACCACCTCCGCGGCCTGTCCCGGCACGATCGCGGTGATCGTGTCGAAGAACCGCTGGTGTTCCAGCTCGATGCCCGCGCCGCGCAGCACCGCCCCGAGCGAAGCCGCCATCCGGTGGGTACGCGCCGCGATGGCGCGCAGCCCGTCCGGGCCGTGGTAGACGGCGTACATGCCGGCCATCACCGCGAGGAGCACCTGGGCGGTGCAGATGTTGCTGGTCGCCTTCTCCCGCCGGATGTGCTGCTCGCGGGTCTGCAACGCCAGCCGGTAGGCCGGGTTGCCGTCCGCGTCGCGGGACACCCCGACCAGGCGCCCGGGCAGCATCCGCTCCAGGCCCGAGCGCACCGCCAGGTAACCGGCGTGCGGCCCACCGAAGCCCATCGGTACGCCGAAGCGCTGGGTGGTGCCGGCGGCGATGTCCGCGCCGATCTCCCCCGGCGCCCGCAGCAGCGTCAACGCCAGCAGGTCCGCCGCGACGGTCACCAGGGCCCCGACGGCGTGCGCCGCCTCGACGAGACCCGCGTGGTCGCGCACCGCGCCCGACGCGCCCGGGTACTGCAGGTGCAGGCCGAAGAACTCGGCCGGCAGCTCGTCGCGCTCGACGTCGAGGACCCGCACGTCGATGCCGAGTGGCACCGCCCGGCTGGTGATCACCGCGATGGTCTGCGGCAGGGCGTCGGCGTCGACGACGTACACCCCGCTTTTGCTCTTGGACGCCCGCCGGGCGAGGGTCATCGCCTCCGCGGCGGCGGTGCCCTCGTCGAGCATGGAGGCGTTCGCTGTGGCCAGGCCGGTCAGGTCGGTGACCATCGTCTGGAAGTTCAGCAGCGCCTCGAGGCGGCCCTGACTGATCTCCGGCTGGTACGGCGTGTACGCCGTGTACCAGGCCGGGTCCTCCAGGACGTTCCGGCGGATCACCGCCGGGGTGTGCGTGCCGTGGTAGCCCAGGCCGATCATCGACACGGCGACGGTGTTGCGGGCCGCGAGGGCCCGCAGCTCGGCGATCGCCTCGGCCTCGGTGGCCGCCTCCGGCAGGTCGAGAGTGCCGTGCCAGCGGATCACCTCGGGGATCGCGGCGTCCATCAGCTCGTCGATCGAGTCGTGGCCGACGACCTCCAGCATGCGACGCTCATCGTCGGGGCCGGGACCGATGTGACGGGTGGCGAACTGCTCTACGGACATCTTTGGCGCTCCCGGGCGAGGTCGACGGATCGGCCTCCCCCTCTGTCGCGCCCGCACAGCGCTCCACAGTGCCTGCCCACGAGGTCCTTTTGCCTGAGAGGTTCCGGGGAGGATTTGCCCCTTCGGCGCCGCCCCTGCTGCTCTCGGGCGGTCTCTCCCACGTGGGTGGTACCGGCATGGTCAACGCTACCAGCGCCGGTGTTTCCGGCTCATGTCCTACCCCTGTGACGTCACACGCCGGCCGCTGTGGCCAGCGGCGCGGCCTCGCCGGCGACCCGGTCGGCGAGCGCCGGCAGCAGCGCTCCCAGCGGCGCGTCGAGGCACACCGTGGCGTACCCGTCACCCCGGGTCGGCCCCTGGTTGACAATCGCGACCGGAATGCCGTGTTTCGCCGCGCGGATCACGAACCGGCGCCCCGACATGACAGTCAACGACGACCCGAGCACCACCACCGCCCGCGCCTGCTCCACCAGCGCGAAACACCGCGCCACCCGCTCGGGCGGCACCGTCTCACCGAAGAACACGACGTCCGGTTTCAGCATCCCCGTCCCACAGATCCCGCAGTCGACCGGCCGGAACCCGGCCACCTGCTCATCGGGGAGATCCACATCACCGTCCGGGTTGACCGCGGCGGCACGGGCCACGAAGTCCGGGTTGGCCTCGCGCAGCCGCCGGTCCACCTCCTCCCGGGAGGTCAGGTTGCCGCAGTCCAGGCAGACCACCTCGTCGAGGCGCCCGTGCAACTCGACCACCCGGTCGCTGCCCGCGGCACCGTGCAACCCGTCGACGTTCTGCGTGATCACCGCGTCGACCAGACCGGCGCGTTGCAGCCGCGCCACCGCCCGGTGCCCGGCGTTCGGTGCCGCGCGGGCGATCAACCGCCACCCCAGGTGGCTGCGCGCCCAGTACCGCCGCCGAGCGACGGGATCCCGGGTGAACGCCTGGAAGGTCATCGGGGTGTGCCGGCGGGCCACCCCGCTGGGCCCCCGATAGTCCGGGATACCCGACTCGGTGGACAGCCCCGCCCCGCTGAGCACCACCACTCCGCCGCCGGCCACCAGCGAGGTCAACGCCTCCAGGCTCTTCGTCACCCCTTCATGCTGCCTCAGCGCGCCCGCCGATGCCGAACACCGCCGGCAGCCGGCCACGTGCGACGCCGTACGCCCGGCAGCAGCCTCGTCCGGTGCCGGCGGCCGCCGGCACCGCACCCGCGCGACGGCCACCCCGCCGCGCTCCTACACCGCGACGACGTCGGCGACGACGCAGGCGATGTTGTCCGGCGCCCCCGCGGCCCGCGCGGCGTCGACCAGGGCCCGCACCGCGTGCTCCGGATCGGCCGCCGCGGTCAGTGTCGAGAACAGGGCGACCCGGTCGACGACAGCCCACAGCCCGTCGGAGCACAGCAGGTACCGGTCACCGGGCAACGCCGCCCGCAACGCCAGGTCGGCCTCGACCTGCTGACCGCCGCCCAGCGCGCGCACCAGCACCGCCCGCTGGGGATGCGCGCCCGCCTCGTCGCGGTCGAGCCGGCCCTGATCCACCTGCGCCTGCACCCACGTGTGGTCCTGCGTCAACAGGGACAGCTCACCGTCGCGCAGCAGGTACGCGCGGGTGTCACCGACGTGCACCAGCGCCAGGTGGGTGCCGCTGCGCAGCAGCGCGGTCAGCGTGGTCGCCGGCTGGTGGTCGTCGGTCGCCAACTCGCGCACGACCCGGTCCGCGTCGGTGACCGCCCCCGCCAGCATCGTCAGCAGGTCGACGGCCGGCCCGTCGGCGAGTTCCAACGCGGTGAGCGCGTCGACGGCGGCGGCGCTCGCCGCCCCGCCGCCGGGCCCCCGTACCCCGTCGGCGACGGCCAGCAACCGCTCACTGGCGTACGCGACGTCCTCGTTGCTGTCCCGCACGGTCCCGGTGTCACAACCGGCGGCGTAGCGGACGGCGACGGTGCGGTTCGTTCTCGACACGGTGGCGCTCCCCTCGGACAGGTGATCCACGAGGAGGCCGGCGAGCCGGGCGCGGACCGCGGTGTCGACCGACACCTGCCGCCAGTACGCGGTGACGGCCTGCGCCGCCGCCGCGGGTTCCAGCTCGCACACGGCGCGGATCTGCGCCAGCGGCATGCCGATGCGACGCAACTGGGCCACCAGCCGGGCCAGCGGCACCTGCCGCGGGTCGTAGAGCCGGTATCCCGACTCGGAATCCACCGCGGCCGGCGCCAGCACCCCCACCCGTCCGTACAGGCGCAACGCCTTCGGCGTCAGTCCCGCCGCCCGGGCGAACGCCCCGATGGTCAACAACCCCACGTCGGCTTCCTCCTCGCGCCGGTCACGGTGACCGGCACACACCAGCCTGGGGGTTGCCCGCAGGTCAAGGTCAAGCCTGGCGACAGCGGTAGGTTGGACACATGCGTGTTGTCATCGCCGGAGGCCACGGCAAGATCGCCCTGCTGCTCCAGCGGCACCTCGCCGACCGCGGCGACACCGCCGTCGGCCTGATCCGCAACCCCGACCAGGCCGACGACCTGCGCGCCGCCGGCGCCACAGCGGTCGTCTGCGACCTCGAACACGTCGACGTCGACGAGGTCGCCGCGCACCTGCGCGACGCCGACGCGGTGGTCTTCGCCGCCGGCGCCGGCCCCGGCAGCGGCGCCGCCCGCAAGGACACCGTCGACCGGGGCGCCGCCGCGCTGCTCGCCGACGCCGCCACCCGCGCCGGCGTCCACCGCTACCTGCTGGTGTCCTCCATGGGCGTGGACAAGCCACCCGCCGCCGGCACCGACGACGTGTGGGCCGCCTACCTACGCGCCAAACGAGCCGCCGAGGACGACCTGCGCGCCCGCGACCTGGCCTGGACGGTGCTGCGCCCCGGCCGGCTCACCGACGACGAACCCACCGGGCAGGTCACCCTCACCCCACACGCCGGCCGCGGCGCGATCAGCCGCGCCGACGTCGCCCACGTCCTCGCCGCGCTCCTGGACGAACCCCGCACCGCCGGCACGACCCTGGAACTCGTCGACGGCCCCACCCCGATCGCCGACGCCATCCGCGCCGCCGCCACCTGACCGACCCAACCGTCGAGGGGCACCCCCGGTCGGCGGCGGTCAGCCCCCGGGGTGGTGCGCGGCGACCAGCACCGGCCCGCCGGGCACGGTCGGGAAACGACGGACATCCACCAGCCCCGCCCCCGCCAGCACCTGCGCCATCCGGTCCGCGTCGAAGGCGTTGCCGCCGTTACGGACCGCGTTCCACCGGCCCACCGCCGCCCGCAACGGATCAGCCGCCGGCGGGTTGGTGCCCGCCACCAGCCAGCCGCCTGGCCGCAACGCCTGCACCAGCCGGGGCAACGCCACCGTCAACGTCTGCTGGGGCAGGAACGGCGCCGGCAGCCACACCAGGTCGTACCCGCCCGGCTCGGCCACCTCCGCGACGTCCTGACGGCGCAGACTGATCCGATCCGCGACGTCGGGCGCTGCGGCCAACTCCCCGCGGGCCAGGTCCAACGCCCGCTGCAGCACGTCGATCCCCACCACCGACGCCCGGGGCAACGCCCGGGCCAGGGCAACCGCCAACGCCGCCACACCGGTGCCCACGTCCAGCACCCGGCCGTCGGTCGAGCCCAGGCGCCGCGCCAGCCCCGGCAACTCGGGCACCACCCGGGTGGCCAACGCCCGGCCGGTCGCCGCCGACGCCCGACCCTGATGCAGCAACACCTCGTCGCCCAGCTCCGCCCAACCGGTCCCGCCCGGCCCCGACGGCTCCTGCGCCGCCGCGGCGACCGCCTGGCGCAGCGAACTCAACCGCGCCTGCACCGCGCTGCGCCCGGTCGGCCCGTCGGCAGCCAACAGCGACGGGTGCGCGACCGGCACCCCAGCATCCCAGGACAGCAGACCAGCGGCCTCCAGCACCGCGCTGCGGTGCGGCGACGCCGCGAGGACCTCGGCGAGCGGGGCCGACAGGGCGTCACTCATGGTGCCGACCGCGGCCGCCAGAGCCCACGCCGAAGCCTCCAACGCGGCCAGCGGATCCGGTGAGGGTGATACGGACACGACGGCGCCTCTCCCCGGGGCGGGCCACCGATATCAGCCCCGCCTGGCCCCTTCGACTATGCCACCGCCGCCAGCGCGCCGGGTGGGGTCCACCGCAGCGAACCCCACCCCTGACAACTCACCGCTGGTGGTGACGGGGCAACGCCGCCTGCCCGGCCGCGCCACCCACGAAGGGCGCCCCCGGCGTCTCCTTCGCGATCCGGTCCATCGTGCGCGCCAACTGTTCACTGCCGTCGTCGAGATGCCGCGCCGCCGCCTGCATGTGCGACACCATCATCTCGCCGAAGATCCGCAACGCCTCCCGGGTCGCCACCGTGTCGTCGAAGCTGGACCCGGCCGAACTGCGGTACTCCGTGACCGCCCGCTCAGCCTCCTGCTTCGCCTCCTCCGCCGCCGCCCGCATGTAACTCTCGTACTGCATCCGGGCGTACTCGGCGACCCGCCGCGCGTAGTCGTGCGCCTGCGCGATGATCTGCTCGGCCTCCCGCTGCGCCGCCGACAGCAGATTCACCTCCTTGGCCGCTGGCACCTTCGCCGCCGCCGGCGTACTCGGGATCACCCCGTGGCGGTGCAACTCCACCCGGTCGGTGAGCCGCTCATTCTCCGCCCGCAGGTTCGCGATCTGCGTCGCCAACAGATCCAACTCGTCGGCGACCTGCACCCGGAACCGGTCCACGTCCGCGTTGTCGTAGCCACGCCGCGCGAACGGCGCCGTCCCGAACTCCCACCGCCGAACCCGGTCGGAGGTCATCCGCACCTGCACACCGCCGGACACCTGAATACCGTCGTACCGGCTGATCGGGGTCGCGCTCACCGCTCACGCCCTTCCTTCGCGACTGCGGGGCTCGCAAGCTCACTCCTCGCGCTCACCGGTCACCCCCCTCACTCGACTGCTGGACCGCCGTACGCCACGCCGGGCCGTACCACTGCTTGCCCAGACCCTCGTGATGCACCTGACCCTCGTGGTAACCCGCCCGAGCCAACGACTGCACCGCGTGCGACACCATCTCGTCCGACCCGCACACGTACACGTGCCGCGAACGCCAGTCCCCATCGGCCAACGCCCGGTCCACCGCGTACACGAACTCACCCGGGCGGTTCACGTCCGCGCCCACCACGTACGTCACCGTCAACCACGGATACGACGACGCCAACTTGTCGATCGCGTCGCTGTCGTAGAACTCGCTGCGCGACCGCGCACCCACGTACAGATCCACGCGACGACCCGACCCCTCCGCGGCGACCTGCTCCACCAGCGCCTTCACCGGCGCCCAGCCGGTGCCCGACGCCAGCAGCAACAGATCACTGGAACCCGCCGACCACAACGACAGGCGGTCCCCCACCGGAGCGGCCAGATGCACGCGGTCCCCCACCGCCGAGCCGTACACCAGCCGCGACGACACCGCGCCACCCGGCGCGGCCCGCACATGCAACTCCAGCGTGCCGTCCGCGCGTGGCGCGTTCGCCGGCGAGTAGTACCGCCACGACCGCACCGACGGATGCGACACCCCGATCGACTGACCCGGGGTGAACGGCAAAAGGTACTGCGGACGCACCGTCAACACCGCCACGTCGAACGCCCGCCGCTCATGGGCCACGATCTCGGCCACCCACCACGGCGGGTTCACCGCCTCGGCGGCCTGCGCCGCCTCCATCATCACCTGCGCGATCAGCCCGTACGCGGCAGCCCAGTCCTGGGCCAGCTCATCGGTCCACTGCTCGGCGAGGAAATGCTGCAACGTCGCCAGCAGCGCCTCACCGACCGCCGGATAGTGCTCCGCGCGGACCGCGAACTTACGGTGATCCGCGCCGAGGTCCTGCAGGAAACCCACCAGCCGATCGACCTGGTCCACGTGGGACACGATGTGACCCAACGCGGTGACCAGACGGTCCCGCTGCCCCGCCATGTTCGTGGGGAACATCTGCCGCGTCTCGGGATGCGCCAGAAACAACGTTGAATAGAAGTAGAGCGGCACCTCGTCGCCGTGCCCGGCGACGAGGGACCAACTCTGCTTGAGTCGGGCCGCGTCCACGCTCAGACGCCCGGACGCTCTCCGGTGGCCACCACCTGGTCCTGCACCTGCACCAGCACCGCCCGCACGTCGTCCTGCACGTCGGCCGGAACGCCCAGCTCGGCCAGCGTCGCGATCAGGTACTCACCCACCTTGGCGTAGTGCGCCACCGGAATGCCCAACGGCTGGTGCGCCTCGGCCAACCCGCGACCGGTGTACTCGTTCGGGCCGCCCAGCACCACCGTCAACATCAACGCCAGGTGCCGACGCTGACCCGTCATGTCCACAGTGGCGAAATAACCCGCCAACTCCGGATCGGCGAGCACCTTGTCGTAGAACAGCTCCACGGCCGCCTTCACCGAACTCGCACCGCCGATGCGGTCGTAATTCGAGGCTGGAGCGGTCTCTTCCGTAACCGTCACGGTCGTTCCTTCCGGGGTGACAGGTCGCGCGCGCGGTGACGCGCAGGGGCAACGGCCACCGACGCCACACCGTCATGCCACGGCGGCACGCCAGGGACCGTGACGGACCATAGCGTGCCCGCGACCTCCGGTCAGGGCCCCCCTATCGGTTTCCCGACAATTGACGCACACGCACCGTCATCACAAGGGAACCCGAAATCCACCGACGGCAACCAGAAGAGCACCGACAGTGTCCACAGTGGAATCGGCCACCCGGGGAACCCGCACCCGGACACCACGACCTGACCCACAGTCACCAGGCGGCCGCAGCCAAAAAAGTCACCCGTATCAACGGACCGCACGCCAACGGACGCGCACCGCGACTCAGCCGGCCCGACGCCTCGCCCGCCGCGCCGCCAACTCGTCACCCACCGGATCCGACGAGGACCCCACCGCAGGCTCCGCCGGGCCGCTCGCCGCCGGCTCCGCCGGCAGATGCGACAACGACCCCTGAATCTCCTTGAACGCCCCACCGATCGCGATCCCGAAGACGCCCTGGCCACCCTGCAACAGGTCGACCACCTCCTCCGGAGACCGGCACTCGTACACCGTCGTCCCGTCGGAGATCAACGTGATGCCCGCCAGATCCTCCACACCACGCGACCGCAACGCCTCGATCGCCTTGCGGATGTTCTGCAGGGACACCCCCGCGTCCAACAACCGCTTCACGACCTTCAACACCACCAGATCGCGGAACGAGTACAACCGCTGCGTCCCCGAACCCGACGCGTCGCGCACACTCGGCACCACAAGCGTCGTCCGCGCCCAGTAATCCAACTGCCGGTAACTGATGCCCACCGCGTGGCAGGCCGTCACACCTCGGTAGCCCACCGAGCCGTCACCCTCAGTCGCCACACCCGGCGACGACGCGCCCGGCTCACCCACCTGTGTACCCGGATCAGGATCCTGCGGCTCGTGCATCCGGACAACCTCCCCGTCAGTGCGGCGACGCATCGTTTCGTCCGACGCGCACCCCTCGACACGGCAACCCTAACGCCACCTTCAGGGGTTACCACGGAGGAACCGACGCGACACGCCGCGCAGCCACCGAGAAAGATCACCACCACGCGCCGACGTCACCCACCGTGACGCCAACGCGGAACCGAAGCCGCTCAGCCCGCGAAATCCTCCGGACGCACCTGCTCCAAGAACTCGCGGAACTTCTCCACCTCATCCTCCTGCTCATCGGGGATAACGATCCCCGCCTCGCTGAGGACCTGCTCCGCACAACGAATCGGCGCACCGACGCGCAACGCCAACGCGATCGAATCGCTCGGCCGCGCCGACACCCGCACCCCATCGCCGATCAGGAGATCCGCGTAGAACACGTTCTCCTTCAGCTCGGTGATCTCCACCGCCTGCAACGGCGCCTGCAACGCCGCCAACACATCCCGCAAAAGATCATGCGTCAACGGACGGGCCGGCTTGACCCCCTGCTGCTCATAAGCGATAGCCGTGGCCTCGACCGCGCCGATCCAGATCGGCAGATAGCGGTCGCCCTCGACCTCCCTGAGCAGGACGATCGGCTGGTTGCTGGGCAGCTCCACCCGAACTCCGACCACGCTCAGCTCGCGCACCGCCGCCTCCGTGTCGTTGTCACCTACGCCGCACCGCGCCCTTCCCTGCACGGTACACGGACCGCAACACGGTCGTCCGATGCGCTACAGCACCACGCCCGCGCCAGAGAGGGGTTACCCCGGCAAGCCTACGGCACGCTTCGCAGAAGAGATCTTTCCGCTCCACCGCCACCTGCCGGGCACCCTCACCGACCCAACGTCGACCGCAGCCCCACCCGCACCAACGCCGCGTGCAACTGCTCCGACAACGCCACCAACTCCCGCGCCGTCTCCGCCGCCCGCGCCCGCGCCGCCGGATCACTCTGCCGCGCCAACGGCGCCACCAACTGCGCGAACAACCCGACCTCACGATCGGCCGCACTCCGGTAACCCCGCAGGTGCCGCGGCTCCAACCCGTACGCCGCCAAACCCGCCACCGCCGACGCGATGATCAACGCATCCGCGTCGTACCACCCCGGCGGATCCGACACCAGCACACCGAGCCGCTCCAACTCCACAAGCGTCGACTCGTCGATCCCACTGCGGGCCACCAGCTCAGCCCGGCCGAGCCGCACCTGCGACGACTCGGCCGGCTCCGCCGACTCCCGACCCGGCACCTCACCATCGGGCCCCACCGCGACCAACGCCGGCCGTGACCGCTCCGGCTGCTCGCCGGACGAATCCCACTGCGCCAACTGCTCACGGATCACCCGCAACGGCAGGTACCGGTCCCGCTGCGCGGTCAGCACGAACCGCAACCGCGCCACATCGTCCCAGCTGTACTTCCGGTAACCCGCCGCCGTCCGCTGCGGCTCCACCAGCCCCTCGGCCTCGAGGAACCGCAGCTTCGAAATCGTCGTGTCCGGGAAATCCACCCGCAACTGCCCCAGCACCTCACCGATGCTCATCAGCGGCTGGGACCGGGCCGCCCCGGGTGGCGTGGAGGCCGCAGGCTCGTTCACCCCCGGCCGGCCTCCTCCTCCGGGCGCGGACCGGCGATGAACACCACCCGGAACTTACCGATCTGTACCTCGTCACCATTGCTCAACGTGGCCGCCTCGACCCGCTCACGATTCACGTACGTGCCGTTGAGGCTACCCACGTCCCGCACCGTGAACGTCCCACCATCACGGTGGAACTCCGCGTGCCGGCGCGACACCGTCACATCGTCGAGGAAGATGTCACTGTCCGGGTGCCGGCCACTGGTCGTCACATCGTGGTCCAACAGGAACCGGGCACCCGCATTCGGGCCGCGACGAACCACCAGCAACGCCATACCCGGCGGCAACGAACCGGACATCCGGCTCGGCACCACATCGGTGTCCGGCCCTTCCAGCACTTCGTCGAGCGAGCCGAGATTGAGCGTCGAGGTGACGTCGAGTGGGGGGAACTCGTCGTCTGGGCGCGTCATGGGACCACCTCACGGATCTGTTCGGTCGGCGTCGGGTAATGGCGGGTCTGGCCGCCGGGCGCTCGTCCACCCGGCGGCTGGCTCCCCGTGCCCGGGAAGGCAATTCCACAACGCTCAACTAATGGGTTCTTCTCGGTCGACTGGGCGAGCCTAGCCAGCGCCGAAATGCAGGGCAACCGGACGCGCGCAGACATCCCGCACACCGGATCAAGCACACTCAGCCTTCGGTGATCTTCTGGTACGCGCCCGCCGTCAGCAACCCGTCCGTCGCCGTCGGATCGTTCGGCGTGATCTCCACCAGCCAACCCGCACCGTACGGATCCGTGTTGATCAGCTCAGGAGTGTCACCCAGCGCGTCGTTACGCGCCGCCACCGTGCCCGCAACCGGCGCGTAGATCTCCGACACACTCTTGGTCGACTCGATCTCACCCAGCGAGTCACCGACCGCGACGGCCGCACCCACCTCCGGCAACTGCACGTACACGATGTCACCCAACGCGTCCTGCGCGAAGTGCGTAATGCCGACCCGGACCGAGCCGGTACCGTCACCCGCCACCCACTCATGCTCGGCGGTGTATCGCAGATCCTCGGGAATCACCAGACGCGTCCTTCATCCATCGGTGCCCCGGACCACCCGGGCCCGGCGCGGCCGCGCCGGTCAGGAGACCGGACGGGCGTGTTCCTACTTGGTCGGCACGTGCAGCGCCGAAACCTCGGCAACCTCACGCTCCCCAAACGTCACGTTACCGCCGTCACCCCGGACCGACGCGACCACCCCACCAGGAATGTTCAACGCCGTACGCATCGTCGCCGGATCACCGATCACCGTGATGGTGAACGGACCCGTCAACCGACGCCCCTCCACCACCAACGACCCGTTGTCCCCATCAAGGAAGTACGTCGATGCGATCACCCGCACCGTCTCCCGGTCACCACCGGAGATCTGCATCGCCTCCGCGCCCGCGCCCCGCAACTCCTGCACCGCGTCCAACACCCGGTCCGCAGTGATCGGCTTGATCCCGTTGCTGGAGAACTGCACAGTCAACCCCGGACCCACCGCCGGCAACGTACCCGCCAGAATCCCCAGCTCGTCCGCCCGACGAGTCGCCTCGTCCAACGCCGCCTGCCGACCCTGCGCACCCGAGGCCAACTGCCGCTGACTGTCCTCCAACGCCCGAATGTCCTGCTGGAGACGGTTCTCGCGCGCATCCAGATCCGACAGGATCCGCACCAGGTCCTCCTGACGCGTCGCCCCCAACGTCGGATCCGTCGACGTCGTCCTCAACTGCACGACGAGCGTGAACCCCAGCAACGCCAACAACGCCGCGATCATCACCCCGGCCGCGCTGAACCGCGACCGCACCGACGCCGCGGGGGCCGACTCCACCACCGGCTCGTCCGCCGGCTCAGCCGGACGCGACATCGCGCTCAGGTCCACCGTCGCGCCGTCATCGACAGGGGCCACCCCGGGCTCCGCGTCCGGCGACTCCGGCTCCTCCGTCGGACCGTGCGGCGCCAACGGACTCAACTCGTCCGGGTCCGGCGCGTCCGGCCGCGGATCCGGCTCACCAGCCGGCCCACCCGGCCGCCCCGGCCCCGCCGGCTGCGGCCAACCCGTCCCCGTCTCCGCCTGCTCGTCGCTCATCGCTGTCAAACCTACGCCCGGAACAGGTGCCGACGGATCGCCGCCACATTCCCGAAGATCCGCACACCCAGAACGACCACCACACCTGTGGACAACTGCCCGCCCACCCCCAACTGATCCCCCAGATAGACGATCAGACCAGCCACCAGCACGTTCGAGATGAACGACACCACGAACTGCTTGTCGTCGAAGATGCGGTCCAACTTCGCCCGCACCCCACCGAACACCGCGTCCAACGCGGCGACCACCGCGATCGGCAGGTACGGCTGCAACGCCGCCGGCACCGTGGGATCAAGCCACACGCCCAGCACCACACCGGCGAGCAACGCCAGCACCGCGATCATCCGCCACCTCCGGAAGGACTAGCGGTCCCCGGCGAACCCGACGACCCAGGACTGCCGGACCGGACACCCGACCCAGAAGGGCTCGGACTGACCGACGGCTTGGCGTAGCGTAGCTGCGGCTCCGGAGCCGCCGGCAGGGTGAGGTCCTCCGCCTTGCGCACACCGAACGACAGGCCGGTCTTCTGCGCGACCTCCCGCATCACCGCCGCGTTCCGGCTGTCCTCGAACTTGCGCCGCATCGACCCCGGCCCGATCGCCGACACCTCGTACGGCCCCGTCACCGGCCGGAAATCCACCAGGATCGCCTCGCCCGCCGTCCGGATCGTCGACGTCGACGTCAACCGCTGCCCATTGATCGAGATCGCCTCCGCGCCGGCGCTCCACAACGCGTTCGCCACACCCTGCAGATCGCTGTACAGCACCTGCGACGGCCCCGCGCCCTTACCGGTCACCGCATCCGCGTTGCCCGGCGCGTCCGCCAGGCGCACCACCACACCGTCACCCCGCACCCGGCCGAGCCCGGTGACCGCCTCCAGGTCCCGCAGACGGGCCGCGGTCGACCCGCTCAACGCCGCGTCCCGCTGGCGGCTGACCTCCTCGCGCAGCTGGTCCGCGCGCGCCGACAACCGGTCGGTCTGGCCCTCCCGCTCCTTGATCTGCGCCACCAACCCGGAGCGGGCCTGGGCACGCCCCGGCTCGTCCGCCATCGTCTGGCGGTACGCCACCGCGAACAGGAAGCCCAGCACCACCACCACGACCAGACTGACCGACCGCGCCGGCCAACCCGGGGACGCGTCGTCCTGCGACGACGCCGCCCGCCGGCACGCGGCCGCCGCGTCCGCGTACCCCGGATCCAGGGGGTTGCGGAACAGCTCGGTGAGGAAGTCCGGGGCGTACACCCGATCCGTGCGGGGACGCTCCGGCGGCGTCGCGCTCACGTGGCCGCTCCCGGGCCGCGCGCCGCGCGCACCAGCCGCGCCGCCTGCACCACGTACATGGCGCCAGCCACCCAGTAGAGCACCAGCCCCCACCAGGCCAGCCCCCAGCCGATCGCGGCCGTCGCCGTCGCCGCCGCACTCCACTCGGTGGCCAGCAACAGCACCGGGAACGCCGCGAGCAGCAGGAACGTGGCGGTCTTGCCCACGTAGTGCACCGGCGGCGGCCCGTACCCGTAGCGGCGCAACACCGCCAGCGAGCCGAGCAACAGCGCCTCCCGGGCCAGCAGCGCCGCCGTGAACTGCCACGGCACCACCTCCCGGGCCGTGAAGGCGAGCAGCGTGGCGAGGATGTAGAGCCGGTCGGCGAGGGGATCGAGCAGCTCTCCGAGCCGGCTCACCTGACGCAGCCGGCGCGCGATCCAACCGTCGACCCAGTCGGTGGTGCCGCCGATGGCCAGCACCACCACCGCCGCCACGTCCGCGCGGGCCACCAGGAACAGATAGAGGAACAGGGGTACGCCCAGCAGGCGCCCGAAGCTGATCAGGTTGGGCAGGGTGAGCACCTGGTCGCCGGGAGCCTGGTCACCGGTGTCCCGCGGATGCTCTGCCCGAGCCGGCCGACGCGACACCGAACCTCCTCCACCGCACGCCCCGACGCCAGACCGTGAACGGGCGCGGCGGAGGTCGTACGCGCTGTCGGGCCGGCAACCGCCGGCTCCCCTGCGGCCCCGGGATGGGACCTCTGCCCTGATGCGGCCCGTGATCTCGATGATCACGGGCCGGCTGAGTGCGCTGCCACTATATCGGGCTCCCCCGCGCTCCTCGGTCGCCGCCGCGTGCCGTTGGTGCGGCTGTGCCGCACTGTGGCGTGGATCACGACGTCTAAGGCGTCCTAGGATACTAGTGGAAGGAGCGTGGCGGTTCAGGCCGTCTGAACCGCCTGATCGCTCTGCTGCTCCGGCACCGTCTGCGTCGCCGCGCGACCGAAGGCGAGCAACGACAGCAACAGATCGTGCTGCATCCGCGGGGGCATCCTGTCCAGCACTGCCTGCACCGCGCGCTGGCGCCGCTCCGCCAGCTCCCGCAGCAGGGTCAGGGCGGCGGCGGTCGGCACCAACCGCACCTCCCGCCGGTCGCGCGGGTCGGCCACCCGGCGCAACAGACCGGTCGCCTCCAGCCGGTCGCAGAGACGGCTGGCCGAGGAGGGCACCACGTCCAGCAACTCCGCGAGGCCGTTGACGTTGGTCTCCTGCCGGCCGCTGATCAGCATCAGCACCCGCAGCTGCGTCGGTGGCACCTGATGCCGCGACGCCGCCGAGTCGAGCACGGCGATCAGCGTTTCGGCGGCCGCGTCGATCGCCGAGGCGAGATCCCCAGGTCGCTCCACCCGATGTCCCCTGCCGTCGTCGCGCTGGTGCCCGCCCGGCGCGGCGGCGGCGACCCTCATCCGCCGTCCCGCTCACGCGGACCATGCCAGTCGAGGCAGACGACGACGGCGTCGTCGCGCAAATCGGAATCCGCGTGGTAGGCGTGTAGTTCGCGCATCACCGTACCAACCGCCTCGGTCGCCGGCTGCAACCGTGTGGCCCGTAGGGATCGGGCCATCATCCGCTGCCCGTACGGCTCCCGCCCCGCCGGCTCGGCCGCCCACACCCCGTCGCTGACGACGAAGACCCGGTCACCCGGCGCGAGCGTGAACTCCTGCAGCTCGTAGCGGGTCTCGGCGAACATGCCCAACGGCAGTTGCTGCTCCAGCTTCACCGGCTCGACGGTCGCGCCACGCATCCGCAGCAGGTGCGGCGAACCGGCGTCGACCGCGCGCACCCGCCCGGTGCGGATGTCCAGCTCGAGCAGCAGCGTGGCCACGTGCCGACGCCCCCGGTGCTGGTAGTAGACCGTGTCCGAGGCCAGCTCCGCCTGCTCCACGAGGCCACCGCCGGAGCGGCGGGCGTTGCGCATCGCGTTCACCGTGACCGCCGTCAGCAGCGACGCGGCCAGGCCGGTGCCCTCGCCGTTGAGCACCGTCAGGGTGAGCCGGTCACCGTCCAACGACCAGTCGAAGTGGTCCCCGCCGACGGTGTACGCCGGTTCCAACTGCCCGGCCAGGTGAAAGGCGCGGTGCGACACGCTGCGACCGGGCAGCAGGTCCCACTGCATCTCGGCGGCCATGCTGAGCCGCTCGCGGCGACGGGCCCGGCGATAGCGGTCGGTCTCGCGGTCCGCTGCCCGCATCGCCACCGCCAGGTCGCCGGCGATGTCGGTGGCGTGGCCGGTGACCGCCGGGCCCGGGACGGTCGGCAGCTCGATGAGCAGCACACCCAGCCGCTCCCCCCACACCGTCAGCGGCAGGTAGAGCCGGCACGCGCCGTCGTCCAGCCCGTCGCGCACCGGCTGCTGGCTGGAGAAGCAGCGCTGCGCCACGGTGTGCCGGGCCAGGGCTCCGGCCGCAGGCAGGTCGGGATCCAGCACCGGCCAGAGACCGCTGATCCGGTAGTCGGCGACGAACACGTCGGTGCGCAACGCGCCCAACGCCGACCGGATCGCCCGGTCCGCCGCTTCCGCCAGCTGGTCGGGCGCGGCCTCGCGCAGCGCGCGCGACACCCCGTCCGGCGCGTCCACCATGGTTGGTCGTCCCTCCAGAAACTTGCTACAGGGCAAGCATCATACGGACGCCCCCGGACAACCGGTCGTCGCGGGTCAGTCGGCGCCCCGTGTCGCCAGCACGCCGTGAAAGGCGTCCGGCACGTCGGCGGGCGGGCCGGCGGGCCGCCACCGGTGGACCGGGACGATCCCGTCCGCCGTCGGCGTCCACCTACCGAGCAGCGGGGCGAACGCCGCCGGGGGACGCATCCGGAACGCCGGCCCCATCATCGCCAGCGCCTGCGGGTGGGCGGCCAACTCCTCGGTGTCGAAGTCCACGGCCAGCAGGCTCCCCGGCGCCGCTGCGGCGTACAGCTCGTCGAGGGTGCGCGTGAGCGTGGCGTCGTCGAGGAACGCGGCGAGCCCGAGGAAGACCACCCCCACCGGCCGCCGCCCCCACCCCGGGACGAATCGGTGCAGCTGGGCCGGGTCGACAGTGCCGATGTCCGTGGCGTCGCCGTAGCCGTAGCCCGCCCGGTCGCTGTCGGCGAGGATCCGCTGCCCCAGCCGGATGGTGACCGGGTCGACGTCGGTGTAGAGCACGGTGGCCTCGGCGGCGACCTCGTGCACGTTGCCCATCGTCGGCACGCCCGCGCCGAACACCAGGAACCCGTCCACGCCCTGCTCGGCCATCGCCCGCACCGCCCGGCCGAGGAACGCCCGCAGCTCCCGAAAGACCGGCGCGCACGGCCCGTACGCCTGCTCGAAGGCGCCCGCCGCGGCCACGTCGACGTCGAAGTGGTGCTCCCCGCCGAGCCAGAAGTCGATCATGCGGGCGGTGCTCGGCTCGTCCGGTTCACCCATCGACGACGCTCCTCCCCGTCCGGTCGCCGCCAGCGTACCGACCCGGGCCCGACCGGCGGTATCGCTCCGCCGCGCCGCCACGCCCGCGATACTGGCCCGGCGGGAGGTGACACGGGTGAACTCGGCGGACAGCGCGGCGGTGGTGGTCGGCGTGGACGGCTCGGAGTCGTCCCTGCGCGCGGTGCGCCTGGCCGCCGCCGAGGCCGTCCGCCGGCACCGACCGCTGCGGGTCGTGCACGGGTTCATCTGGCCGCTGCTGCACGTGCCGGTCTCCCCCGCTCCCGACGCGCCGCCCGGCGCCGGACTGCGCCACCGGGCCGAGGAACTGGTGGCCGCCGCGGTGGCCGAGGCCGAGGCGACCACACCCGGGCTCACGGTCTCCGGTGAGATCATCGACGGCGAGGCCTCCGCCGTGCTGGTGGGTGAGTCCCCCACCGCCGCGCTCATCGTGCTCGGCGACCGCGGGCTGGGCGGCTTCTCCGCGCTGGTCGTCGGCTCGGTGGCGGTGCAGGTCTGCGCGTACGCCGACTGCCCGGTGCTCGTCGCCCGCGGCGACCAACGCCCCGACGAGCCGGTGCTGGTGGCGATGGACGGCTCGGCGGCGTCCCGGCTCGCCGCCGACTTCGCCGCCGAGACCGCCGTGGCGCGCGGCGTGCCGCTGCGCGCGGTGCACGCCTACCGGCACCCCGGCAGCAGCGGCCCCGGTGACATGCAACCCCTGGTGTACGACGAGGCGCAGCTGCACGCTGAGCAGGAGCGGATGCTCACCGGCTGGCTGGACGGGCTGACCGACCGCCACCCGGGGCTGCGGCTGACCTGGCGGGCGACGCACGGGCGCACCGGCGCGGTGCTCGCCGAGGCGTCCCGTTCCGCCCAACTGATGGTCGTCGGGGGGCAGGGGCGCGGCGAGGTGACCGGCCTGCTGCTGGGGTCGGTGAGTCAGTCGGTGCTGCACCACGCCCGGTGCCCGGTCGCCGTGGTGCGCGGCCCCCGCTGACCCCCGGGGTTGGCCCGCCGCGAGACGGGTAGACGGCCGCGGTACGCCAACGGCGACGAAGGAGGCAGCAGATGCCAGGACCACGGCCGGGCAGCAACGCGTACGACAAGCAGCGGGCGCGGTTGCGCAACGCGATCGACGACTCCGGACGACGGGTGCCCGACGGCAAGGCCAACCAGGTAGCGAACCGGATCCTGCAGGAGGATCGCGGCCAACGGGGCGTCGTACGCGGCGAGCGCACCTACGGACCCAAGAGTGAACGCGAACCGGGCGATCCGAAGTGAGGGGGGTCGACCTGGCCGACGGCGCCATCGCGGGCGCCGTCGGCACCACCGCGCTCAACGTGGTCGGCTACCTGGACATCGCCCTGCGGGCACGAGCGGCGAGCAGCACACCGGAGCAGACAGTCGACCGGCTGGCCGGCATCGCGCACGTGGACCTGGGGTCGGGGCCCCGGGCGGCGAACCGCCGCTCGGGGCTCGGGGCCCTGATCGGCTACGGGCTGGGCATCGCCGCCGGCGTGGCGTTCGCGCTCTACGCCGGTGGGCGCCGCCAGCCACTGCCGATGGCCACCGGCGTGCTCGGCGCCGGGGTCATGACGATGACCGACGGGTCCATCACCGTGCTGGGGATCAGCGATCCGCGCACCTGGGGGCGCTCCGACTGGATCTCCGACATCGTCCCGCACCTGGCGTACGGACTGACGGCCGCCGCCACCTGGAACAGGTTGCGGCGGCCGTCAGGTCACGCTCGTTAGGCCCGGGTGTCGCTGTCGTCCTCGGCGACCGGCTCACCCGCCGGGCCGTACGGCGACACCTGGCCCTTGGGCACCGGTCGACCCTGGTCACCCCGCGAGGTACCACGGTTGGCCGGGTGCCCGCCCGGGGCGGGGCCCTTGTTGTCCTGGCTGGTCCCACCGAGTGCGTTGCGCCGGAACTCCTGCTGCTGCGGGTTCGTCACGAGGTGTCTCCCCTCCGGGTACGGCAGACGGCATCGACCGCCTCCACCGTGCGCATACCCGCCCCGCCCGAGGGCATTCCGGCCCCGGTCACACGTGGGAGGGCTAGCCGGTCGCGGGGTGGGTACGCACGAGGTGTGGGTGACGATGAAGCGGTGGTGCGGGTCCTGTTGGACCGGCGCAGCCACACGTACGCCGAGGAGGCCGGTATCCGGCTCTCCGACCGCCCCGGCCCGCTGTACCAGCTGCTGGTGCTGGCCACCCTGCTGAGCACCCGGATCCGGGCGTGCGTGGCTGTCGACGCCGCGCGGGAGCTGTTCGCGGCCGGCTACCGCACACCGCAGGCGATGGAGGCGGCGAGCTGGCAGCAGCGGGTCGACGCGCTGGGCCGCGGACACTACCGCCGCTACGACGAGCGCACCGCCACCATGCTCGGCACCGGCGCCCGGCTGTGCCTGGACCGCTGGCACGGCGACCTGCGGCGCCTGCACCGGGACGCCCAGGGTGACCCGGCCGGGCTGCGCCGACGGCTCACCGAGTTTCCCGGCATCGGGCCCACCGGCGCCGACATCTACCTGCGCGAGGCCCAGACGGTGTGGTCCGACCTGCGCCCGTACGCCGACCGTCGGGCCCTCGCCGGCGCGAAGCGGCTGGGCCTGCCGGGCTCACCGGACCGGTTGGCCTCGCTGGTCGACGAACCGGACTTCGGTCGGCTCGCCTCGGCGCTGGTGCGGGTGGCGCTCGGCGAGGAGTCCGCCGGCGAGGTCACCCGCGTCGCCGCCGGGTGAGGCGCTCACTTGACTGTCTTGTCGCCCGGCCGGGTCAGGTGCCACACGCCGAGCGCGGCGAGCAGCGCCAGGACGATGACCCCGCCGGAGAGGCCGCGGCCCTCCTCGGGGCTGCGGCCCGCGCTGCCGAAGTAGATCACCGCGAGACCGGCGAGCACGGTGACGAACGTACGCAACCCTCGGTCCTTCACGTACCGCACGCTAGGCGAGGAGCATCCGCTGGGCGGCTTTTCGTGGGTCTTGTCCCTCTTCTGGGCGACGCGCTCACGTTTCGGTGACGAAGCCGAGCAGCCGCACCCGCCGCACCGCCCGGTCGGCGACCTCCACCACCTCGATGGTCAGGCCCGGCAACCGCACCGTCTCGCCCGGCTCACCCGGCAGGTGCCCCAACCGCGCCAGCACCAGCCCCGCCACGGTCGTGTACTCCCGCGACAGCGGGAAGCTCAGTCGCACCCCCAGATCGGGCAGGTCGTGCAGGGGAAAGTCACCGGGCACCAGCAGCGACCCGTCCGGCTCCCGGGCCACGTCCCGCACGTCGCGGTCGGTCTCGTCGTACAACTCGCCGACGACCTCGGCCAGCAGGTCCTCCAGCGTGACGATGCCGTCGATGCCGCCGTGCTCGTCGACGACGAGGGCCAGTTGCTGGTGTTCCTGGCGCAAGCGGCGCAACGCGTCGGCCACCGGCAGGGTGACCGGCAGCAGCAACGGCGACCGGACCCGCTCCCCCACCGTCCCGGTGCCGGCCCGCACCAGATCGCGGATGTGCACCACGCCGGTCACCTCGTCCAGACCGCCGGGGCCGGTCACCGGGGCGCGGGACCGGCCCGCGGCGGCCAGCAGGCGTACCCCCTCGTCGGCGGCCAGGTCGGTCGGCAGCGTCGTCACGTCCCGGCGGGCCACCAGGATCTCCCGCAGCGTCCGGCCGGCGATGTCGAACGCGCCGGTCAGGATCTCCCGCTGCTGCGCCGACAGGCCACGCTGACTGACCAGCATCTCCCGCAACTCCTCCTCGGTCATCTCCTCCCGGCTGGCCCGGGGGTTCCCGCCGGCGAGCCGGACCACCACGTCGGTGGCCGCGCTGAGCAGCCACACCGCCGGGCGGGACACCCGGGCGAGCAGGTCCAGCGGCCCGGCGCTGAGCAACGCCCACCGCTCGGCCCGCTGCATGGCGAGGCGTTTGGGCGCCAACTCGCCCAGCACCAACGTGACGAAGGTCAGCGCCACGGTCACCAGCAGCACCGCGGCCGGTCGGGCCGCCGCGCCGAGGAAACCCAACGGGCCGACCAACGGCTGGGCGAGCGACACCGCCGCGGCAGCCGAGGCGAGGAACCCGGCCAGGGTGATGCCGAGCTGGATGGTGGCCAGATAGCGGTTCGGGTCCCGGGAGAGCCGGACCAGCCGGTCACCGGCGCGGGTCCGCCGACCCAACCGGCGCAGCTGCCCCTCCCGCAGCGTCACCAGCGCCATCTCGCTGCCCGAGAGCGCGGCGTTGACCAGCACCAGCACGGCCACCAGCGCCAACTGCCCCAGCTGACCGCCCACCGCCCACCCCCGTTGACCGCCTCAGGTCACCTAACCGCAGCGCACCCGGCTCCGGGTCCCGTTTCCGGCCGGGGGCGCTCAGTCGACCTCCAGGTCGTCCAGCGAGATCGAGTGGGTCATCAACCACCGGGCCAGCGCCGACATGCCGAACAGCCACAGCGGCACCGACTCGGTGGGGCCGTTGGTCGCGTAGATGGCAAACCGTAGATCCGGCGCGCGGTACGCCTCGATCCGCCACTGGTGCTGCCGGTCCCGCCAGATGGCCGAAGGGTCCATGGCGTCACCGTAGGTGACCGCCGACGGTCGGGGGGCCGGTTAGCCCGGCACCACCGAGCCGCCGAACAGAGCACGCGCCACCGACACCAACAGGACGATGCCGACCCCGGCGAGCAGCAGCCAACCGGCGCCGCGCCACCCCGAGCCGCGAACGGCCGGCGGCACCGGCGGCGGTCGCCAGATCTCACGGTACGACCAGGCCAGCACGCCCACCCCGAACGGCAGGAGTCCGATCCAGTACCAGAACCACCGGTTGCCGACCAGCGGCGGGGCGCCAACGGCCAGCCGGACCAGCCACAGCAGGGTCACCGCGCCAGCGAGCAGCCCGGCGGCGTCGGCGAGCCGGTGCGCGACAGCGCCGGCCGACTGCCACGGACCCGCCGACGCGGCCAGTCTCGCGTCCAACCCGGTGGGTCGATCCGTCGACTGCGACCCGGTGGGCTCCGCCTGCTCCTCGGGCGGCTCGACGAAGGCGTACCGGACGTGGCCGTTCGGCACGCTCCAGGCGATCATCGCGCCCTGCGGGTCGTACCGCGGCTGCGGTCGGCTGCCCCAGTACGCGTCGTCGTCGGCCCAGCCCGACGCCCGTTGGAAGGTCACCACCCGGCCCGCCGCCAGATCCCGGTCGAGCTGGCCCGCCGTCGCCTCGCGGGGCGCCACCCACCATGCCAGCGCAGCCCACAGCACCCACAGCAGCGGCAACCCCCAGCGCAGCGCGATCGAAACGACACCACGCCACCGGTCACCAAACGGCCGCGAGACGGACGGGGACGCGGACAGCTCGGCCATCGCTCCACCCTGGCAGCCCGCCGCAATCCCGGCCGCCCCCGACCATCGCGGGTGGCGCGCTCAGGTGACGACGACCCGGGCGTCGTCGGGCAGGCGGCGGGTGGCGCCGCGACGATCCAGCAACTCCAGCAGCGGCACCGCCACCCGGCGAGTGGTGTCCAACGCCTGCCGGGCCGCCGAAAGGGTGAACGGCTGCGGCAACGCGGCCAGCACGGTGACCGCCGCGTCCAGCGCATCGGGCAGCAGCACCACGGTGTCGGCCAGCCGCAGCAGCGCGCCGGCGCGCACCGCCGCACCGATCTCCCGCGGGCCCAGGCCCAGGTCGACGAGGCGGTCCGCCTCGGGGGCGCGAAACGGCCGGTCGGCGTACTCGGCGCGGACCCGCTGCACGGCCCGGGCCACCGGCTCCGGCAGGGTGTCGACGGCGGCCGTGCCGATCCGCCCCGCGTGGACCCGCAGCGGCGGGCGGATCAGCGCCTCGACCAGCGCCCGGTCGGGCAGGGCGAGGCGTTGACGCAACGCGTCCACCGGCATGCCGGGCTCCAACGGGTGCTCCCGGGCGTACCGGCCGACCTCGTCGGTGAGCTGCTCGCCGAGCCGCCGCCAGTGCGCGGGGTCGGCCAGCCAGTCACCGGCCACCGGTGTGGCCTGCACCGGCACACCCATCCGCCGCAGCGCGCCGGCCCGCACCAGCCGACGGCGGCGCAGCTCACCGGCCAGGTCGGGTCGACCGTCGAGGTCGGCCAGAACCGCCGCGCGGGCGGCAGCCGCGCCCCGGCGCGACAGCGGCGGAGGCGCCACGTCGAGGACCCGGACGCCACCAGCGACGTGGTGTCGGCCGGGATCCCGCAGCAATGCCCGGTCGCCGACCAGCAGCGGCAACGGGCGGGCCAGCCGCAGCCGGACGGTGTCCGCGCCGAGTGGCCGTACCCGCACCGGCACCGCCGCCGACCCCACGTGCAGGGTGAGTGTGGCGGGCAGGTCGGCGGCCGGGTCGCCGGTGAGCCGTACGTCGATGACGTCGGTGTGGTGGAACCGGCCCGGGGTGAGCAGCGCGTCGCCGCGGCCGAGCCGGTCACGGGGCGTACCACGCAGGTTGACCGCCACCCGGGCCACGGCCGCCGCCTCCGGACGGGCCTCGCCGAGGGAGTGCAGGCCCCGAATCCGGACCGGTTCGTCGGCCCCGGCCAGCTCCAACTCGTCGCCGACGCGCAACCGGCCCGCGCCCAGCGTGCCGGTGACGACCGTGCCGCTGCCCCGGACGGTGAAGCTGCGGTCCACCCAGAGGCGCACCGGCGCGTCCACTGTGGGGGCGGGCAGCCGGGCGGTGAGCCGGTCCAGCGCGGCGCGCAGCTCCGGCAGGCCGGCGCCGGTCAACCCGCTGACCGCCACCGTCTCCACCGCGCCGAGGCTGCTCGCCGCGATCTCGGCGCGGGCCCGCTCCGCCGCCGGCGCGGGGTCGGCCAGGTCCGCGCGGGTCACCACCAGCAGGCCGTACCCGACGCCGAGCGCGTCGAGCGCGGCCAGGTGCTCCGCGGACTGCGGCATCCACCCCTCGTCGGCGGCGACCACGAGCAGCGCGGCCGGCACCGGGCCGACCCCCGCGAGCATGTTCGGCACGAACCGCTCGTGCCCGGGCACGTCGACGAAGGCGATGGTCGCGCCGGACGGCAGCGTCGTCCAGGCGAAACCCAGGTCGATGGTCATGCCCCGGCGGCGTTCCTCGGCCCACCGGTCGGGTTCCATCCCGGTGAGCGCCCGGACCAGTGTCGACTTGCCGTGGTCGACGTGCCCGGCGGTGGCGACGACGAACATGATCAGTCGTCCCCTCCGACGCGCAGCACGGCCGCCAGGACGGCCTCGTCGGCGTCGGCTGGCACACAGCGCAGGTCGAGCAGGAGCCGGCCCCGCACCACCCGGCCGAGCACCGGCTGCTCGCCGGTGCGCAGCGGCACGGCGTACCGCTCGGGCAGGCTCAGCGCCCACGAGTCCAGCTCGACGCCGGGGGCGCCGCCGCCGCCGACCACGGCGACGGCCGGGACGACCTCCGCCTTGCACCCGTCGGCGCCGAGCCGGTCCCGCAGCAGCCTCACCCGGCGGCGCAGGGCGGCCGGGTCGGCGTGCAGCGCGGTCCGCGTCGGCGTGTCCGGGCGGTGCAGGGTGGCGGCCAGCGCGGCCAGGGTCAGCTTGTCCACCCGCAGCGCCCGGGCCAGCGGGTGGCGGCGCAGCCGTTCGACAAGCGTGGCGTCGCCGAGCAGCAGCCCGGCCTGGGGGCCGCCGAGCAGCTTGTCGCCGCTCGCGGTGACCAGTGCCGCGCCGGCGCGCAGGGTGCCGGCCGCGTCCGGCTCGTCGGGCAGCAGCGGATCCGGCGCGAGCAGCCCGGAGCCGATGTCGGCTACCACCGGCACGTCGAGCGTGGCCAGGTGGCGCACCGGTGTGGCCGAGGTGAAGCCGGTGATCTGGAAGTTCGACGGGTGCACCTTGAGCACGAAGCCGGTCTGCGGGCCGACGGCCGCGGCGTAGTCGTCGAGCGTGGTGCGGTTGGTGGTGCCCACCTCGCGCAGGCGGGCGCCGGTGCTCTCCAGCAGGTCCGGCAGGCGGAAGCCGTCGCCGATCTCGACCAGCTCGCCCCGGCTGACCACGATTTCCCGACCGGCGGCCAGCGCGGTGGCGGCCAGCACCAGCGCGGCGGCGCCGTTGTTGACCACGTGCACGGCGGCGGCGTCCGGCACGGCGGCGGCCAGCGCGTCCATCGCGTCCCGGCCGCGGCGCGCGCGTCGTCCCGTGCGCAGGTCCAGCTCGACGTCGGTGTGTCCGGCGGCCGCCACGACCGCGGCGACTGCGGTCGGTGACAGCGGCGCCCGACCCAGGTTGGTGTGCAGCACGACGCCTGTGGCGTTGAGCACCGTACGCGGACCGGGGGCGGGCAACCCGGCGACCACGGCGTCGGGGACCTCGTCGGGCTCGATCTCGCCACGACGGGCCCGCTCCTGCGCCTGGACGACGGCGGCCTTGACCCGGTCCCGGCCGAGGGTCGCGACGGCCTCCGCCAGCCGCGGGTCGGCGAGCAGCGTGTCGGTGCGGGGCACCCGGCGTCGCGGGTCCACGCTGCCGTCGCGCATCGCTCACTCCTGCCGCCGTTGGCGGAGACGGACGGGAATCGAACCCGCCTGGCCCGGGTCCCGGACCACACCGGTTTTGAAGACCGGGAGGGGCACCAGCCGCCTGAACGCCTCCGTCGGACATTCGATCACAACGCCGAAGCGGCCGCTCAGTCAGCCGCCGGATCCACCCCGGTCCGTCGAGCGTTCACCCGCTCGCGTTGCGGCACCACCGTGTAGCGGGGGTCGCGCGCCGACGCGACGCCACCGTAGAAGATGCCGAACCGGGTGGCCACCGACGCGGCCAGCAACGCCACCCCGGACAGCGCGCCCGCCGCGCGGCTGCGCCGGCCGAGCAGCGCCCCGGCCACCCCGGCGGCGGTCAGCAGCCGACCGGCGCGCAGCAGCCGACCGGGTCGCCCCGACCGGTAGGGCTCGCTGAGCAGCCCCAGGCGGGTCTCCACCCGGTGCGCGCCGTACAGCTCCAGGGCCGCGCCGGCCACCGCCATCCGGCGGGCCGGCCCCGCCTGCGCGGGTGGCGCGGCGAGCAGACCCACGCCGGCGCCGCTGGCCAGCGCGCTGCCCGCGAAGATGACCGGCAACTCGGGGTACGCCTCATGCCACGACGGCACCGCCGTGTCGGCGAGCAGCACCCCGGTGTACGTGGCCAGCGCCGGCGCGGTGGCGGCGGCGACGAGCCCGGCGGCGTGCCCGACCGGCGGCAGTGCCCGGCCAGCCACGCCGAGCAGCCCGCGGCGGGGCAGCAGGCCGGCGCCCTCGGCGATCGCGGCGACCCCGGCGGCCGGTCCGAACGCGGTGAGGATCCAGGTGCCCACCGACATCGGCGAGGTCGGTTTCGCCACCCGCAGCATGTGGTGGAACCGCTGCGGCCGGCCCAGGTCGCGGATCAGGAAGACGGCGCTGGCGCTGACGGCGCCCAGCGCGGTGACCCGACCGGCGCGGCGCAGCACCGGCCGGCCGGTGAGCTGCCCTCCCGCGGCGAGCAGCGACGAGCCGGCGGCCAGCCCGCCGGTGAACAGGTACGCGGCGATGTCCCACTTCCAGACCGGCGCCTTGAGGATGGGCCGACCGTAGTAGGACGTGAACTCGGCCTCCGGAACCCGCAGCTCCTCGCCGCCGCCGCGACCGCGCCGCCGACCCGACCGCCGGGCCGGGTCGGCACCGGACGATCGCGCGACGGCGTCACCGCCGGACTGCCGTGCGGCCGTCTCGTCGCGGGCGTCGGTGAACCGGCGGAACCGATCGCCCACCGGCTGTCGCTCCGGGCTCACGAGGATCCTCCGACGACGAACGCGGCGACGGTCGCCGCCGTCATGGCCAGCGCGGCGAGGCCGGCGCGTTTCCACATGGCCGGCAGATCCCGCGTCGTCACCACCGGATCCGGCGGCAACCCGTACACCTCCGGCTCATCCAACAACAGAAAGAACGCACCATCACCACCGACACCGTCGTTCGGATCCTCCCCGTACAACCGCGCCTCAGGCACACCCCGCTCATGCAACGTCGCCACCCGCGCCGCCGCCCGCTCCCGCAACTCCTCCAGAGGCCCGTACTGAATCGACTCCGTCGGACACGCCTGCGCACACGCCGGCGTCATCCCCGCACCCAACCGGTCATAACACAACGTGCACTTCCACGCCCGACCATCACCCTTGCGCTGATCGATCACCCCGTACGGGCACGCCGAAATGCAGTACCCACACCCATTACAGATGTCCTCCTGCACCACCACCGTCCCGAACTCCGTCCGGAACAACGAGCCCGTCGGACACACATCCAAACAAGCCGCATGCGTGCAGTGCTTACACACATCCGACATCATCAACCACCGAAAATCCGACCGCTGCTCCACACCGGTACCCCGCCCCGGCGGCTGCCCACCCGGCATCCCCAGGAACTGCGGGCCCGCGCCGTCGTCGGGGGCGTCGCGCGTGACGGTGAGGTGCGGGCCGGGTGCGGCGGCCGGGTCGCCGAGCACGTCGAGCCGGCCGCCGGGGGCCGGCCCTGCGGTGGTCGGGGTGCCGGTGACCATGCGTGCGGCGGCCGACGGGGAGCCGGGCGGCAGGCCGGGGTCGGTGCCGGTCGGGCCGCCGGTGCCGGCGGCGACCGCCGCCGACGCCGCGCTGACCGTCGCGCCGGTCGGCGTGCCCGCGAACGCCGCGCCGCCGTGCCCTGCCGGACGCGGCTGCTCGATGAACGCGACGTGCCGCCACGAGTTCGCGGTCAACGCCCCCGTGTTGTCGTACGACATGCCCAACAGATCCAGGCCACTGCCCGGAACACCGTTCCACTCCTTGCAGGCCACCTCGCACGCCTTGCACCCGATACACACACTCGTGTCGGTGAAGAACCCCATCCGCGGCGGCGCATCCACATAACCGGCGTCCGGCGCCGGGTCCAGCGGCCCGTAGAGGCTGTTCGGGTCAGGAGCCATCGCGCCCCTCCACGTCCTGGTCGGTGGTGACGGCCGGCGCGTGTCCGCCCGGTGTGATGCCGGCCCGCCGCTGGTAGTCGGCGACCAGGTCGAGCAACGCCGTCCCGGTGGGACGGCGGCCCGACCGGACGTCACAGGTGCCGATCTTGCTCTCCTGGATGAGGACGTTGGGGTCGAGGGTGATGCCGAACAGGTCGTTGGCCGAGTCGCCGGTGACCAGGCCCTCGTAACCGAAGTGGTACGGCAGCCACACCTGGTGGATGATCCGACCGTCCACCCGCAGCGGCGTGAGCCGGTCGGTCACCAGCACCTTCGCCTCGATCACCGCGCGCCCGCTGATCAGGTGCGCCCACCCCAGGTGCGCCAACCCGGTCTCGGCGGCCAACTCGGGTGACACCTCGACGAACATCTCCGGCTGCAACTCCGCGAGGGGGCGTACCGTGCGGCTCATCCCACCGGCGGTGTGGTGCTCGGTGAGCCGGCTGACCGTGAACACGTACGGGAAGACCTGGCTGTGGTCCTCGGGTGGGCTCGGGTTGACCGAGTTCACCGGGTGCGCGTACGACTTGCGGGTCGGGTTGGCCTGCTGCCGGTAGAGCGGGTTGCGCACCGGCGACTCCACCGGCTCGTAATGGGTCGGCAGCGGCCCGTCCAGCACACCGCTGGGCGCGTACAGCCAGCCCTTGCCGTCGCCCTGCATGACGAACGGGTCGTCGCCGGCGATCCCCTCCGGCCCGGACGCGCCGGCCGGCGGCCGGTACGACGGCGGCTTGGTCTTTTCGAAGTCCGGCACGTCGTAGCCGGTCCACTCGGCCTTCTCCGCGTCCCACCACACGTAGCGCTTGCGCTCACTCCACGGGTTGCCGTCCGGGTCGGCGGAGGCACGGTTGTAGAGGATGCGGCGGTTCGCCGGCCAGGCCCAGCCCCACTCGGCGGCCACCCAGTCCTGCTCGTGTCGGGACTTGCGGCGGGCGGCCTGGTTGACGCCGTCGGCGTACACGCCGGTGTAGATCCAGCAGCCGATCGCTGTGGAGCCGTCCGCGCGGGCCTCGGCGAAACTGGACAGCGGACGGCCGGTCGACACGTCGTACCCGTTGATCTCGCGCAGCACCGCCTCGGCGCTCGGCTCTGCGTGCGGACCGTGCGTGGGGTAGTCCCAGGTGAGGTCGAGCAGCGCCCGGTCGCGCGGCAGCGTCGAGTCGGCCAGCTTCTCGCGCAGCTTGCGGCCGAGGTGGTAGAAGAACCACAGCTCGGAGCGGGCGTCGCCGGGCGGCTCGACCGCCTTCTCCCGCCACTGCAACAACCGCTGCGTCTGGGTGAACGAGCCCTCCTTCTCCACGTGCGAGGCGGCGGGCAGGAAGAACACCTCGGTACGGCACTCCTCGGGCACGATCTCGCCGGTGGCCACCTCGGGACCGTTCTGCCAGAAGGTCGCGCTCTCGATCATGAACAGGTCGCGGACGACAAGCCAGTCCAGGTTGGCCATGCCCAGGCGCTGCGCCCGGCCGTGCGCCGAGCCGACCGCCGGGTTCTGCCCGAGCAGGAAGTACCCCTTGATCTTCCCGTCGATCATGTTCAACACCTGCTGGTAGGTGCCGTGATCGCCGGTCAGTCGGGGCAGGTAGCCGTAGCAGTAGTCGTTCTCCGGTGTCGCCGCGTCACCCCAGTACGCCTTGAGCAGGCTGGCCGCGAACGATCGGGCGTTGCCCCAGAAGCCCTTCTGGCCCGGGTGCCGGATGCTCTCCACCCACTCGTCGAACGTGGGGTGCTCGGCGTGGTGCGGCATCGGCAGATAGCCGGGCAGCAGGTTGAACAGCGTCGGGATGTCCGTCGAACCCTGGATGCTGGCGTGACCGCGCAGGGCCATCACCCCGCCGCCCGGGCGGCCCATGTTGCCCAGCAGCAGCTGGATGATCGCCCCGGTACGGATGTACTGCACGCCCACGCTGTGCTGCGTCCACCCCACCGAGTAGATCAGCATGCCAGTGCGGTCCCGGCCGGAGTTGGCGGTCCACGCCTGGGCCAGTTCGAGGAACTTCTCCTGCGGAATGCCGCAGACCCGCTCCACCATCTCCGGGGTGTAGCGGGAGAAGTGTCGCTTGAGGATCTGGTAGACGCAGCGGGGGTGTTGCAACGTCTCGTCCCGCTGGGTCTGCCCGCCGACCTGCGCGCCGTGCGACTCGTGCGCCAACCCCGCGGCGTTGTCGCGCTCCTGGGCGGTGTGCCCGCTGCCGGAGGAGTCCTCGTGGCCCTCGTACTGCCAGCTGTCCTGCACGTAGCTGCCGGTCTCGGGGTCGAAGCCGGAGAAGAAGCCGTCGCCGTCCTCGGTGTCGCTGAACCGCTCGCTGACGATCGTCGCCGCGTTGGTGTAGGCGAGCACGTACTCGCGGAAGTCCAGCTCGTTGTCCAGGATGTAGCGCACCACGCCGCCGAGCAGGGCGATGTCCGTGCCGGCCCGGATCGGCAGGTACGCGTCGGCCACCGCGCTGGTCCGGGTGAACCGCGGGTCCACGTGGAAGACCTTCGCGCCCCGGCGCTTGGCCTCCATCACCCACTGGAAACCCACCGGGTGCGCCTCAGCCATGTTCGAGCCCTGGATGACGATGACGTCAGCGTTGGCGATGTCCTGCTGGAAATCCGTCGCACCGCCACGACCGAAGCTGGCCCCCAGACCGGGGACGGTGGCGGAGTGTCAAATACGGGCCTGGTTCTCGATCTGCAAGGCCCCCATCGCGGTGAACAACTTCTTGATGAGGTAGTTCTCCTCGTTGTCCAGCGTCGCCCCGCCCAGACTGGAGATCCCCAACGTCCGGTTGAGCGGCCGGCCCTGCTCGTCGACGTCCTCCCAGGTCTGCTCGCGGGCGGCGAGGACACGGTCGGCGATCATGTCGAGCGCGGTGTCGAGGTCCAGGTCCTCCCACTGCGTCGAGTACGGCCGCCGGTAGCGGACCGTCGTCTGCCGCAGCGGACTGGTCACCAGGCTCTTGCTCGCCGAACCCTTCGGACACAACCGGCCCCGCGAGATCGGGCTGTCCGGATCGCCCTCGATCTGCGTGACCTGCCCGTCCTTGACGAACACCCGCTGGCCACAACCCACCGCACAGTACGGACACACCGAGCGGGCCACGCTGTCGGCGGTGTCGGTGCGGGCGGTCAGGCCGGCCGAGCGCGCGGACTTGGCGGCGGCGCCCCGGCCCAACGGGTCCGTGCCGGTGAGCTGCCGATACACCGGCCAACCCTCGATGAACGTCCGCAGACCCATCTCCGACACCCCCTCCCACGCGAGCGACCTCACGAACATAGGTCAGATGAGGACTCTTCGCTAATCGGGGAGGGGGCGTCGTGGCATCGTCACTCGGCGCGCAGGCTCCATCTCAGCGCGGGGATCATCACGGCCGCGGGAACGAGGTGCAGTCCAACAAGGGCGGTGACGGTGGCGGCGGTGCCCCCGCAGAGCAGGGGCGCAACCAACGAGATCGCGGTCAGCGACACCGCCGTCCACACCCACCGCGCGGCGGGACGCGTGCTCCAGAGCAGCAGAGCGGCGGCGATGACGATGCCCACGACCGAGAAGACGCCGGTCACCACGGCGAACCCGGGTATCGGGATCGTCTCGCCACCGGCGGGGACCGCGAAGTCGACGCCGGCGGCCCGGGCGAGCGCGGCGACGACTGTCGTGGCCAGCATCGCCGCGAGCGTGGCGAGGAGCCCCACACCGGCGAGCCCGCGCAGTCGGTGAACACGGCTGGTCCGGCCCGACGCCGGGGCCGCGGCGGTCACCGGGCACCGTCCGCCGGCAGGCGCTGCGGCAACCCGAGCCGCGGGAACTGGTCGTCGTGGAAGATGACGATCTCGGCGACCGCGCCGCCGGTGACCCGCAGGACGTCGATGGTCAACGGCAGGTACGCGCCCTCGGACTCCCGCCACAGGTAGAAGGCGATGGCGGGCTGCCGGTTCACGGCCGTCAGGACGCCGCGCAGGCGTCCCAGGTCGGCGAAGCCATCCTGGAGCCAGTCGTTCAGCACCGCGTCGCGGCCGACGTGGACGCCGGGTGTGGGCGGCATCGAGCAGCGCACGTCGTCGCGCAGCATCGCGGCGAGCGCGTCGATGTCCTTGGCCACGCTCGCGTCGGTGAACCGGCGTACCAGCTCGCGCGTCCCGACGTCCTCCGCACCGCCGGTCCAGTCCTGCCGCTCGGCGGGCAGGTGCTCGCGCATGCCGGCGCGGGCCCGTTGCAGCGCGCTGTTCACCGAGTTGACGGAATCCCCGAGCAGCTCCGCGACGTCCTTGGCCGGCCAGCCCAGCACGTCCCGCAGGATCAACACGGCCCGTGGGCGCGGCGCGAGGTGCTGGACCGCCACCAGGTACGCCAGCTCGATCGTCTCCCGCGCGACGGCAACGGCCTCCGGCTCGTCCGCGTCACCCGCCGGCAGTTCGTCGAGCAGCCGGTCCGGGTACGGCTGCAACCACCGCACCTCGCCACCTGTCGCAGGCTCGGGACGGCGTCGGGCGAGCAGGTCCAGGCAGGCGTTCGTGGCGATCCGGTACAGCCAGGCCCGGAACGACGACCGCCCCGCGAAGGTCTCCCGCCGCCGCCACGCGCGAAGCAACGTCTCCTGAACGGTGTCCTCGGCATCCTCGAACGACCCGAGCATCCGGTAGCAGTGCACGTGCAGCTCCCGCCGGTGCCGACCCGCCAGTCCGGCGAAGGCCGACTCGTCGACCCCGTCCAGACCGCCCTCGCCCACCTGCTCGTCCGTGTGCGCACTCGTCACGTCATGCTCCCGTCTCGTCGTGTCCCGTCGCAGGTATGACGGGTGCGGGCCCGACAACTCATCACCGGGTCGGACGATTACTTCGGACGACGCCGGGAAGCGGCCACCCTAGCCCTGCGGAACCGGACGAGCTGGCACGTGTCCGGCAGCTTCCGCGAGCCACGCCGGGCGGGCGCCGAGGCCCGGGGAAGGTCGCTTGAGCGACACCGGGTCCGGCGGGCGTTACCCTGACAGCATGCAGGCCGTCTCGCCCACCGCGACCGGCGTGGCCTTCCTGGCCCGCCCGGGTCGTCCGGCCGTCGTGGCGCGCACCCTCACCGAGCTCACCGGCCCCACCCGCGGCGTGGTCGAGCTGCCGGTGCGGTTGATGTGGAACGCCGAGCGCACCTTCGACCTCGGCGACCCCGACCAGCTGCTCTGGATGTACGAGAATGTGCTGCGTGAGACCGCCAGCGCCGACGACCTGCGCGTCCTGATCAACGGGCGGACACTGCGCCGGGTGTGGCGGCTGCTCAACCTGCCCCGGGGCGTCCGCCTCGCCTGGGAGAGCCGGCACCGCGGCCTGCGCGCGGCGTGATCGCACCCCATCTGCACGAGTTCTACCGGGAGGTGGCCCGGGTGGCGCTGACCGCCGCCGGGCCGTACCGGTTCGTGCTCGGTGGCGGGGTGGCCTGGGCCGCGCACGGCCTGGTCGCCCGGCCGACCGAGGACGTGGACCTCTTCGCCGACGTCGAGGGCGCCGCAGCGGCGGCCACCGCAGGGGTGCGCGGGGCGCTGGAGCGGGCCGGGTTCACCGTCACCGACGCCGACCCGGACAGCGAGCTCGCCGATCTGTTCGACGGGTACGGCCAGGACATGAAGGACTTCGTGGTGAGCCGCGACGGGCGGGAGATCCGGCTCAGCCTGGCCCGGCTGGACCGGCAGCAGAGCCCGGTCGTGATGGACCTCGGCCCGGTGATGGACGTGCGCGACCTGGTCGCCAACAAGATCGCGGCCCTGGTCAACCGGCGGGAGGTCCGCGACTTCATCGACGTGGCGGCGGCGCTGGAGCACTACGACGTGACGCAGCTGCTGGTGCTCGCCCGGCAGGTCGACCCCGCCCTGGACCCGGCCGACGTGCGGGCCGCCGGCCGCTACCTGGACCGGCTGTCCGACAAACGGTTCGGCCGCTACGGCCTGGGCGCCGACGACGTCGCGCGGGTGCGCCACCGCTTCGCCACCTGGCCTCGCTGAGCACGAACACGCACCGCCGGGTGGCCGCCACGGCGACCACCCGGCGGCCGGATCACTTGGTCGGTCGACCGCCGGTGACCCCCAGGATCTCGCCGGTCACGTAGCTGGACTCCTGGGAGGCGAAGAAGACGTACGCCGGCGCCAGCTCCGCCGGTTGACCGGGGCGGCCCTCCGGGGTGTCGGTGCCGAACTGCTTCACCTTCTCCTTCGGCATCGTCGACGGGATCAACGGCGTCCAGACCGGGCCGGGAGCCACCGCGTTGACCCGGATTCCCTGCTCGGCGAGGTCGGCCGCGAGAGCCTTGGTGAAGTTGGCGATCCCCGCCTTGGTGGTGGCGTAGTCCAGCAACTGCGGCGACGGGTCGAACGCCTGGATCGACGCCGTGTTGATGATCGCCGAGCCCTCCGCCAGGTGGGGGATGGCGGCCTTGCACAGCCAGAACATGGCGTACAGGTTGGTCTTGAGCACCCGGTCGAACTGCTCGGTGCTGATCCCGAGGATGCCCTTGTCCTGCGACATCTGGTACGCCGCGTTGTTCACCAGGATGTCGATCCCGCCCAGGTCACGCACCGCCCGGTCGACGAGCTCCTGACAGTGCGCCTCGTCGGTGATGTCGCCGCGCACCGCAATGCCGCGCCGACCGGCGTCCTCGACGAGCCGGACGGTCTCGCGGGCGTCGGCGTCCTCCTGGGCACTGAGGTACGAGATGAGCACGTCGGCGCCCTCACGGGCGAACGCGATAGCCACGGCCCGACCGATCCCCGAGTCACCTCCGGTGATCAGTGCCCGCTTGCCGTCCAGCCTCCCGCTCCCCCGGTACGACTCCTCACCGTGGTCCGGCTTCGGCGTCATCTCCCCCGTCGAACCGGGCGGCGACTGCTGCTGGCCCGGCGAACCGGACTGCTGGCCGTACTGGCTGGTCGGGTCCTGCTGGGTGTGCTGGTCCTCGCTCACCGACATCTCCTCGCACTGTGCGGACTACTCCCCCGTGACCTCGTCCAGAACGCCCTACCCTGCAACGACCTGCGGAAACCGGGGCTGGCGTGGCGCAAGTGACAGGCGCTGGTTATGGTGCGCGAGGCGCTCACGAGGCGCGTCCACCCCCATGGAAAGGCACGTCATGACCTCTGGATCCGGCCCGTCGCGTCGCCAGGTGCTCGCGGTCGCCGCCGCGGCGGCGACCGCCCCGCTGATCGCCGCCGCCCCCGCGCAGGCGGCCGGCGCCGCCCGGTCGCGCACCTGGGACCTCACCCTCCTGGGCACGTCGGACACGCACGGCAACGTCTACAACTGGGACTACTACCGCGACGCCGAGTACGACGACAGCAAGCACAACGACATCGGCGTCGCGAAGCTGGCGACCCTGATCAACCAGATCCGCGCCGAGCGGCGCGGCAAGGCCACGCTGGTCCTCGACGCCGGCGACACCATCCAGGGCACTCCCCTCGCCACGTACTACGCCAAGCAGGAGCCGATCACCGCCACCGGCGAGAAGCACCCGATGGCCCGCGCCATGAACGTCATCGACTACGACGCCGTGACGCTGGGCAACCACGAGTTCAACTACGGCCTGCCGCTGCTGGACCTGTGGATCCGTCAACTCGGCTTCCCGGCGCTCGCCGCGAACGCGATCAACGCGAAGACCGGCAAGCCCGCCTTCCTGCCGTACGTCATCAAGAAGGTCTCCCTCGGCTTCGCGGCGCCGACCCTGCGGGTCGGCATCCTCGGCCTGACCAACCCCGGCGTGGCCATCTGGGACAAGGGCAACGTCGAGGGCAGGCTGCGCTTCGACGACATGGTGGCGACCGCCGCGAAGTGGGTGCCGATCATGCGGGCGCGCGGCGCGGACCTCGTGCTGATCTCCGCACACGGCGGCGACAGCGGCACCTCCAGCTACGGCCCGGAGCTGCCCAACGAGAACCCGGTGGCCCTGATCGCCCAGCAGGTGCCCGGGATCGACGCGATCCTCTTCGGGCACGCCCACAACGAGGTGGTCGAGCGGTTCGTCACCAACGAGCGGACCGGCGCGCAGGTGCTGCTCTCCGAGCCGTCGAAGTGGGGCCAGCGGCTCACCCGGATGGACTTCACCCTCGCCCGTGAGCGTGGCCGCTGGACGATCACCAAGAAGGCCGCCACCATGCTGAACACCAACTCGGTGGTCGAGGACCCGAAGGTCCTGGCCGCGGTGCGCACCCAACACCAGAAGACAGTGGCGTACGTGAACCAGGTGGTCGCGCAGTCCACCGTGGAGTTGTCGGCGGCGGAGTCGCGGTACAAGGACACGCCGATCCTGGACTTCATCAACCACGTGCAGACCGAGGTCGTCGACGCGGCGCTGGCCGGCACCGCGTACGCCGACCTGCCGGTGCTGTCGATCGCGGCGCCGTTCAGCCGTACCGCTGTCTTCCCCGCCGGCGACGTCAAGATCCGTGACGTGGCCGGGTTGTACGTGTACGACAACACCCTCGAGGCGGTCGTGCTCAGCGGCGCCGAGGTCCGGGCGTACCTGGAGTACTCGGCGAAGTACTTCCGCACCCTCGCCCCGGGAGCCCCCGTGGACCCGGAGCAGATCAGCGACCCGGCCGTGCCGGACTACAACTACGACGTGATCTCCGGCCTGGACTACGACATCGACATCTCCAAGCCGGTCGGCCAGCGGATCACCCGGCTGGTGCTGCCCGGCACCGACACCCCTGTGGCGGACGACGCGCAGTTCGTGGTGGCGGTGAACAACTACCGGCGCAGCGGCGGCGGCAACTTCCCCGGCATCGTGAAGACCCAGGTCTACAACGCGCAGCAGGAGATCCGCCAGCTGCTGATCGACTGGGCGCAGGCCAAGGGGACGATCAACCCGGACGACTTCTTCCAGCCGAACTGGCGACTGGTACGCGAGGGCGTGCCGGTCTTCTGACCGCAGAACGTCGGCGGGCCGTGGGTGGCGACACCCCGGCCCGCCCGTTCGTCTCCCGGCCTGGCCCGTTCCGGTCTCAGCCCTGCACGTTCCAGCGGATCGGGTCCTCGGCCTTCTCCGGCCGGTCCCGCCCCGGATCGGTCTCGGTCAGCGCGACGCGCTCGTCCGGGCGTACGGCGGGCGGCAACTCCCCGAACCGGATGTGGCGCAGGAACGCGTACTCGTCCTCGGTGAACGGCTGCTCGGCCATCGGCACCCCCTCCTACTCCGCCATTGTCTGACGGCCGGTCGCCCGCGGCACCGGTCTGTCGGCTGACGGTCCATCGGCTGTCGGTGCGAGCCGACACACCGCGTAAGGCATCCTAGGATCCTGGGTGTATGGCGTGGGCCGATGCGCCATCGGCAGGCGTTGGTCAGGGGTGGATGCTGGCGGCCGGCCGGCGCGGGGCGGGCAGCCGGTCCAGCACCGCGAGCGCCGCCCGGACCGGTCGACGTCGCAGCATGTCGTCGAAGCTCGCCCGCCCTTGACAGAACCGGACGAACATCCGCCAACCCGGCGGGGTCGCCAACAGGGCGTGGAAGACCTCCGGTCGGCGGGTGAACAGGTCGAGCAGCCGGAACCCCGCCCGCATCTCCGGCGTCAGGCGCTCGGTCACCGCCCGCTCGTACCCGGCCAGGTCACCGTCGGCGACCGCCGCGCCGGCCATCTCCCCGGAGCGCAGCGCGAAGCTGATGCCCTCGCGGCTCCACGGCTCCAGCAGCCCGGCGGCATCCCCCACCACCAGCACACTGCCGTTGCGCAGAGGGGAGTCCTCGGCGCGGCAACGGGTCAGGTGACCCGAGTCGTGCTCCGCCGGCAGCCCGGTCAGCCCCAACCGGTCGACGAACTGCCGCAGGTAGGCCCGCGTCCCCTCCCCCGCGCCCCGACCCGCGATCACACCGACCGTCAAGCGGTCGCCCTTCGGAAACACCCAGGCGTACGAACCCGGCATCGCACCCCAGTCCAACAGCAGCCGCCCGCGCCAGCGCTCCTGCTCGGCGGGCGGCACCGGCACCTCCAACTCCAGCCCCAGGTCCACCTGCCGGTAGCGCACACCCACATGTCGGGCGGTCACCCCCGAGGAACCGTCCGCGCCGATCACCGTGCGGGCCGTGAGCGTCGTACCGTCGGCCAACCGCAGGCGTACCCCCTCGGGGTCCTGCTCGATCGCGCGGACCGCGACCTGCTCGCGCATCTGCGCGCCGGCGGCCACCGCCGCCGCGCGCAGCCGGTCGTCGAACTCCTCGCGGCGCACCATGGTCACCACCGGACTGCCGTTGCGGCGGGTGAACTCACGCCGGCCGTCGCGGGTGAACGTCACCCGGTCCACCCGGTCGTGCGCGGGCACCTCGATGCGGCCGCGCACGGCCGCCAGCGACGTGCCGATCAGCCCACCGCCGCACGTCTTGTACCGCGGGTGCGCGGCCCGCTCGACAACCAGCGTACGAACGCCGGCGCGGGCCGCGGCGTGTGCCGCGGAGAGTCCGGCGGGGCCGGCGCCGACGACGACGAGATCCCAGACGATCACGGTTGCAGCCTAGGGCACCCTCCGCCGGGCGGCCCCGGCACGGCGCGCTGCCAACCGCCCGATCGGGTGGGCATCTTCGGTCAGGCACGGGGTAACCGGCCTGGCGCGACCGTCCGCGCCGAGCGGGCGGGCAAAGGAGGAGATCATGCAGCGGGTGCAGCTGTCGGACGTCGAGCAGCGCGTGTACCAGGCGGTCACCGCCCTCGAAGCACGTGGCCAGGTGCCCTATCCGGAACTGATCGCCGAGGGATCCGGTCTGACCGAGGAGCAGGTGCACACTCCACTGCACCAACTCACCGAGAAGGGCCTGCTGCACCGCGAGGACTCGCCGATGGCCGGCCTCGACTTCGGCCCCCGATTCTGCGCCCGCCAGATGGCGTGACCCCCGACGATTGGCCCCCGCCTGCCGGGGTAGCGGTCAGGGATGCATGATCGACCGTCAACGGGGGGCACCATGAGCGCGGCGCGCGAGCCGCAGCCGGTCGACGCGGCGGAGAACCGCCGGCGCTGGCAGGCCGTCGGGGTCGGGCTGGTCGCCGCGTTCATGACGCTGCTCGACGTGAGCATCGTCAACGTCGCGGTGCCCTCCATCGACCGGGCGCTGCACGCCTCCCCGAGCGACCTGCAGTGGGTCCTCTCCGGTTACGCGCTGACCTTCGGGCTGGTGCTCGTACCGGCCGGCCGCTTCGGTGACTTCCGCGGACGGCGCAACGCGTTCGTCTTCGGCATCGCGCTGTTCACCCTGACCAGCGCGCTCGCCGGCCTGGCCACCTCCCCCACCTGGCTGGTCGCCGCCCGACTGCTCCAGGGCGCCGCCGCCGGCATCATCAACCCACAGGTGATCGGGTTGATCCAACAGCTGTTCCGAGGGCCGGAACGAGCCCGCCCGTTCGGTATCCTCGGCGCCACCATCGGCATCTCCACCGCCGTCGGGCCGCTGCTCGGCGGGCTGCTCATCGCCCTCGGCGGAGAGGAGCACGGCTGGCGGTGGGTCTTCTTCGTCAACGTGCCGGTCGGCATCGTCGCGGTGATCCTCGGGTGGCGGCTGCTGCCCGGTCGACCCGACGGCCAGCCCGGCCGACGCCGGCTCGACCCGATCGGTGTGCTGCTGCTCGGCGTCGGCGTGGTGCTGATCCTGCTGCCACTCGTCCAGGAACAGCAGTGGCGTACGCCGTGGAAGTGGGCGCTCATCCCCGCTGGCCTGGCGGTGCTTGTCGCCTTCGGGCTGTGGGAACGGCGGTACGCGCGGCACCACGAACCCCTGTTCGACCTGCACCTGTTCAGCTTCCAGTCGTACACGCTCGGAGCGCTCATCGCGCTCGTCTACTTCGGTGGATTCACCGCGATCTTCTTCATCTTCACCCTGTTCCTGCAGAACGGGCTCGGCTACAGCGCGCTCGTCGCCGGTCTCGCCATCACCCCGTTCGCGCTCGGGTCCGCCGCCGCGTCCGCACTCGGGGGACGCATCGTCAACCGCTTCGGTCGTCCCCTGGTCGCCATCGGACTGCTCGCCGTGGTGATCGGTCTGGCCGCCACAGTGCTCGCACTGCACCTCGCGCCGGACGCCCCCGCGCCCTGGGTCACCGCCGCGCCGCTGCTCGTCGCCGGCATCGGCAGCGGACTGGTCATCGCCCCCAACCAGACGCTCACCCTCGCCCAGGTGCCGGTCGACCAGGCAGGCAGCGGAGCCGGCATGCTCCAGACCGGCCAGCGGATCGGAGCGGCGGCCGGCATCGCCGCGGTCGGCTCGATGTTCTTCTCCTCGCTCGCCGACAATCGCGGCAACTGGACGTCGGCCTTCGAGAAATCGCTCCTGCTCGCCACGGGGATCATCGCGCTCGCGCTGGTAGCCGCGCTGATCGACATCTTCCGCGGCAACCACGACTGAAAAACCCCGGGGGTACGCGCGCCGCCCGACCCGACGCGCCACAGAGGCCGACATGCCGCCCGGCCCGACGGGCCAGCATGCCGGTCGGGCCGACGCGCCCCACGGGCCGTCATGCCAGTCGCCGGTCAGTCACTGGCCGGGCACAACAACGCCTGACGCCGGCCGCCCCTAGATCTTGGACAGTTTCCGTCAGCTGGTGACGGGAACTGTCCAAGATCTCTCTCGGGCACGACGATGGCCGGCACCCCGGGGTTCGGGGTGCCGGCCGGGTATGCCGATGGCCGGCACCCGTTGTCGGGTGCCGGCCATCGGTCGGTGCGGTGGGTCAGCTGTTCCAGTGCTGGGCGACGAGGTCGGTGGCCTGCTGCTCCCACTGGGCGTACGCGTCGGGGTAGGCCGAGACCTGCACGGTCTGCGCGGCGTCGGTCAGGGGCATGTCCTGCCA
>NZ_JBEZEA010000015.1:0-134132 GCF_040648635.1 Micromonospora sp. NPDC049114
CCACAAAGATTCGACCAGTCCGGGGTATAAATCATAATTGGCACTGGCTTTACAAGCACCCTGTTGAGTTCTCAAAGAACAACCACACACCGATCAGAAGACCCAACCAGTGGGCCACCATCCCGGGGCTTTTCGTTCCGGTGCTCAGCGCTTTCCAGCGCCAGGCACTTTTACTACGTTACCCGCTGGTTTCTGCCGTGTCAAACCGGTGTTTCGCGGTTCGTCGTGCTTTCTACCGTGTTGCGGGCACCATGTCTCGACCGGCTTGCGCCGCTCTCGTCACGGTGGTGGCAGGCCGGCCGCAGCGGTTTCCCGCTTGCTCGCCCGTTTCCCTGCCGGCTAACTACCTTACCCGGTCGGTTCCGCCGCACCAAATCCGCCTCGCGGCGTTTCCGTGGGCACCACCCGGCGGGATCCGGCCGGCGAACCAGCCCGACCCCGAGGTCGTCGCCGCGCTCCGGCCGCTTCAGGCTTTCGCCTGTTTCGTCCGGTCCGCGCTGGCAGAGAGAAAGTTACGCGTCCGGCCCGATGATCGTCAAATCAGCCGGACGCGTCCCCCGTCACATCGTCGACAACCGACTATTCGCCCAGCTCAACGCCTGCGAACGACCGCTTCCCCCGGCGCAGCACCAGGTACCGACCGTGCAGCAGGTCGTCCGTGGACACCGTGGCGTCCACCTCGGTCACCCGGTTGTTGTTCACGTAGGCACCGCCCTCGGCGATCACGCGCCGCGCCTCCTTGAGCCCCGTCACCAGCCCGGAGTCCCGCAAGAGGCCCGCCACATCCGGCAGCTCGCCAGGGATCCGCACCAGACCGGCCTCGGTCAGCGCCGCGCGCAGCGTCTCCGGGGCCAGATCGTCCAGCGAACCGCGCCCGAACAGCGCCTGGCTGGCGGCGACCGCCTGCCGGGTCTCCTCGGGGCCGTGCACCAGGGTGGTCAGCTCCTCGGCCAGCGCCCGCTGGGCCAGCCGGGCCGCCGGCCGCTCGGCCGTCGCCTTCGCCAGCTCCTCCAGCTCGTCGCGGGAGCGGAAGCTGAAGTACCGCAGGTAGCGGTCGACCTCCCGATCGTCGACGTTGAGCCAGAACTGGTAGAAGGCGTACGGGCTGGTCAGGGTGGGATCGAGCCAGACGGCGCCGCCCTCGGTCTTGCCGAACTTCGTGCCGTCGGCCTTGGTGACCAGCGGCGTGGTGAACGCCTGGACCGGCCCCGCACCCCGGCGCCGGACGTAGTCGACGCCGGCGGTGATGTTGCCCCACTGGTCGGACCCACCGAACTGAAGTTGGCAGCCGTGCCGGCGGTGCAGCTCGAAGAAGTCGTTGGCCTGCAGCAGCTGGTAGCTGAACTCGGTGAAGCTGATCCCCGTCTCCAGCCGCGCGCGCACCACCTCCCGGGCGAGCATCTTGTTGACCGGGAAGTGCTTGCCCACGTCGCGGAGGAACTCGACGACTGACATCTCGCCGGTCCAGTCCAGGTTGTTGACCAGCTGCGCCGCGTTCTCACCCGTGTACGACACGAAGGGCGCGAGCTGCTCGCGGATCCGCTCGACCCAGCCGGCGATCACCTCAGGCGGGTTGAGCGTCCGCTCGGCGCTCTCCTTCGGGTCGCCGATCTGCCCGGTCGCCCCGCCCACCAGGAGCAACGGGCGGTGACCCGCGAGTTGCAGACGGCGGGCAGTGGTGACCTGCATGAGCGAGCCGACGTGCAGGCTCTGCGCGGTGGGGTCGAAGCCCACGTAATAGGTGGTGGCCTCCCCGCCGTCGAGCAGCTCGCGCAGCTCGTCGAGGCCTGTCGAGTCCTGGATCAGGCCACGCCAGAGCAGGTCGTCGGTCAGGGAGTACCGCGTCGGCGGCGGGAGGCTGCTGTCGGTCACGGTCACCGATTCTCCCCCATCGCCGGCACCGACCCGTACCGGGTTTGGCGCAACCCGCTCCGGTTAGGCTTGCGCCCCGTTGATCGAGGAGGGTTTCGCCGTGGAGATGCCGGATCTGACGGGTGGTTTCGTCGCCCTGCTCGGCCTGAAGTTCGAGGAGGCGACCGCCGACCGGGTCGTCATCAGCTGGCAGGTCCGCCCGGAGCTGCACCAGCCGTTCGGCATCCAGCACGGCGGGGTGTACTGCTCGGTGGTGGAGACCGCGGCCAGCGTCGGGGGGTCGCTCTGGCTGGCCGACCGGGGCACGGTGGTCGGCGTGTCGAACCAGACCGACTTCCTGCGGGCCGTCCGGGACGGCGAGCTGCGGGCGGTCGGCACCCCGGTGCACCGGGGTCGCAGCCAGCAGCTCTGGCAGGTGGAGATCAGCGACGCCGACGAGCGGTTGGTCGCCCGGGGTCAGGTCCGGCTGCAGAACCTGTCCCGCGACTGACCGTCGGGCCCGGCCGCGGCGACCCCGGCGATCACCACGCCGACCCCACAGCCTGCGCGGCGGGCGGCGTGGTGCGCTCGCTCGCCCGACGGGTGCTCAGCTGCGGGCCTCGTCCAGCAACGGCTCGATCGACTGGTCGGCGTCGTCACCGTTGTCGTCGCCGTCCTCGGCGGGGACCCGGCTCACGCGTACCTCGGTGATGGCCCGGTGGTCGATGCCGGCCACCGTCAGCACCCAGCCGTCCAGGGTGACGTCCTCCCCGGCGACGGTGGGGATGTGCCCGAGGCGGGCCAGCACCAGCCCGGCGACTGTGGTGTAGTCACCGGCCGGGCGCGAGGGCAGCTCGACGCCGATGTCCGGAAGGTCGTGCACCGGGAACGTGCCGGGCAGCACCACCGCGCCGTCCGGCTCGCGACGCACCGAGTAGCCGTCCCGGTCGGTCTCGTCGTAGATCTCCCCGACGATCTCCTCCAGGATGTCCTCCAGCGTCACGATGCCGTCGACCGCGCCGCGCTCGTCCACGACCAGCGCGATGTGCTGCCGCTCGGCCTTGAACTGGCGCAACGCGTCCACGACCGGCAGCGAGTCGGGCAGCAGCATCGGCGGGCGGGCGATCTCGTCGACCGGCCGGTCGTCGGGCACGCCGACCAGGTCACGCAGGTGGATCACACCGGCGGTGTCGTCCAGGCCGCCGTGGCGCACCACCGGCGCCCGGGAGTGCCCGGTGGCGGCCAGCACGAGCCGCGCGGCCTCCGCGGTGGTCCCGCTGTCGAGCGTGAACACCTGCAACCGGGGTACGAGCACAGCCCGCAACCGCCGGTCGGCGATCTCCACGGCGCCCGCGATGATCGTGCGCTGCTCCTTGGTGAAGCCGTGGTTGCCGGCGACGATGTCGCGCAGCTCGTCCGGGCCGATCTCCTCCGGCTGGTGCTTCGGGTTGAGCCCGAACAGGCGTACGACCAGGTCGCTGGTGGCGCCGAGGGCCCAGACGGCCGGGCGGGTGAGACTGGCGAGCAGGTCGAGCGGGCGGGCCACCAGCAGTGCCCACCGCTCGGCGGACTGCATGGCGATCCGCTTGGGGGCCAGCTCGCCGAAGACGAGGGTGACGAAGGTCAGCGCGAGGGTCACCACCACGATCGCCACCGTCTCGGCGGCGCTCCCGAACATCCCGAGCAGCGGGACGAGGGGCTTGGCCAGGGAGACGGCCGCGGCGGCGGAGGCCAGGAAGCCGGCGAGGGTGATGCCGATCTGGATGGTGGCCAGGAAGCGGTTCGGGTCCTTGGCGAGCCGGGCCAGCACCCGCCCCGCCCGGCTGGTGCGCTCCAACCGCTGGATCTGGCTGTCCCGCAGCGACACCAGCGCCATCTCACTGCCGGCGAAGAGCGCGTTGATGACGACCAGGATCCCGACCAGGGCCAGTTGGCTCCCGTAGCTCTGCACGCCCGGTTCGCTCCCTCGGAGGTGGTGGCACCGGCGAGTACGCACGGCGCCCGCCGGTCGGTGAGCCCGCCCGGCGTACGCGCTTCTGTGCCCCGTGCGGCCTTGGCCGAATCCTGCTCGGGTGACGCTACGCGGAATCGGTGGCCGGTGACGCGGGCAGGTCGAGGACGTACGAGTCGCCCTGGGGGCGGAAGCCGAGCCGGTGGTAGTAGGGAGCGACCATGCCCGGCGGGCTGACCACCCGGTGGAAGCCCCGCTCGGTGAAGAGGCGGCTGCGTCGGTAGACGAACTCGCCGGGGGTGAAGTCGCGGAACTTCGGGGTCACGTAGTCCAGGTCGATCTGGGCGACCCCGCGCGCCTCGGCGTGCGACAGCACCACCCCGACCACCTCGTCAGCGGTGACCACGAGGAAGGCCGACCGGTCGGCGGCGGCCGGATCCCAGTGGAAGTCGGGGTTGAACCGGGCGATGTCCGGTGCGTGGATCCGCAGCGTGTGCGCCAGGAACTGGTCGCCGACGCCGACCTCCACCACCTGGTAGGTCTGCTCGTCGTGGCGGGTCGCGAGCATCCCCCGCAGGTACCAGATGTTGATCACCGCGAGGACGATGTTGAGCCCCACCATGGGCCAGACCTCGAGAGCGGCGTTGTAGCCGATCAGCACGACGCAGCCGACGAGGTTGAGCGCGCGCAGCCGCAGGATGCGCGACTGCAACAGCGACCACACCAGCACCGCGGAGCCGGCCCAGCCGACCAGATCCAACCAGTTCACCCCGCGAGACTAGTGCCCGCCCAGGTCAGGGGCGTCGGCGGGCAGCTCCAGCAGCCACTCCTGCACCTCGGCGCCGCGGCCGTTGGCGTACCCCGAATCCTCGCCGACCACCACGAACCCGCACTTGCGCAGCACCGCGAGGGAGGCGGCGTTGTCCTTGGCGGCGCGGGCGTGCACCGGCCGGGGCAGCTCGCGCAGCAGGGCGGCGAGGGCCGCGGTGGCGTGGCCCCGGCCCCAGCGGGCCGGGTCGATCCAGTAGCTGACCTCGGTCTGGTCGTCGACCGGGAAGGCGCTGACGTAGCCGACCACCTCGCCGTCGGCCTCGACGGTGCGGACCCGGTTCGCCGGGTTGGTGAGCACCCGGGCCCAGTGCCGGGCGAACTCGCGGTGGTCGGACGGGTCCTTGGGGCCGAACGCGGCCATCCGGTTGGCCTCGGGGTCCTGCTGGTGCAGGAAGAACTCCACGAGATCGTCCTCGTGGACCGGCCGCAGCCGCACGTCGGAGGTCATCCGGCGAGGGTACGCAGCGACTGCGACAGTGTCGCGACCCCCGCGCCGTGGGGGCCAGAGGCCGGATGGACGGGCCCAACGGCCCCCCGGCGGCCGCCGTCCGCCTCTGATCCCGCGGATGCCGCCGGATGAGGATGAAGACGGACGAAGGAGGACGTGATGACCATCAGATCTGGTGCCCCCGTGGTGGTGGCGGTGGACGGTTCGACGACGGCGCTGGACGCGGTGCGGGTCGCCGCCCGCGAGGCCGCCACCCGCGGCCGCCCACTGCGAGTGGTGCACGCGTTCGTCTGGCCGCTCTACGACATGCCGCTGATTCCCGTGCAGGGCCCGGTGCTCGACGCCGGACTTCGCGAGCAGGCCGAACAGATCGTCGCCGACGCCGTGACCGAGGCCCACAAGACCGCCTCCGACCTCGCCGTCACCGCCGCGGTCGTCGACGGCCCGGCCACGCCGGTCCTGCTGCGCGAATCCCGGGACGCGGCGCTGCTGGTGCTCGGCAGCCGGGGACTCGATGGCTTCGCGGAGCTGCTGATGGGCTCGGTGGCCGTGCAGGTCTGCGCCCGCGTGGACTGCCCGGTGCTGGTCGTCAAGGGCGAGGTCCGGGCCGACGGGCCGGTGGTGGTCGGCGTCGACGGTTCGGACCTGTCCGCGCAGACGCTGGGCTTCGCCTTCGAGGAGGCCTCGCTGCGAGGCGCCGAACTCGTGGCCGTACACGCCTGGATCACCCCCACCCCCACCATGCCGGGCGACATCCTGCCGCTGGCGTACGGCGTCGAGACGCTTGCCGAAGACGAGGAGCGGGTGCTCGCCGAGTCCCTCGCGGGGTGGTCGCAGCGGTACCCGGACGTGCCGGTGCGGCACCACGTGGCGTACGGCGCGGCGGCGTCGGTGCTGGTCCGCGAATCGGCCACCGCCCAGCTCACCGTGGTCGGCGGGCACGGCCGGGGCACCCTGGCCGGCATGCTGCTCGGCTCGGTGAGCCACGCGGTCCTGCACCAGTCGCACGGTCCGCTGGCGATCGTCCGGCACCACCGCGAGGAAGGCGGGCACTGACCGGCTGGCGCGTTCGGCGCCACCGCCGGCCCCGCGCCGCAGACAATGAGTCGACCGACCCTGGGAGAGCCGATGAACCGACCTGTCGTGGTGGGTGTGGACGGATCGCCGTCCAGCCTCGTCGCCGCGGAGCACGGGGCCCGCGCCGCCCTGCTCCGCTCCCGGCCGCTGCTCCTGGTGCACGGTTACCTGCACCCGCTCGGCTACGGCGTGCCCCTCAACCCGTACGACCTCGGGGTGCCGGCGCCCACCGAGGAGTCGCGCCAGATGTTGGAGAAGACGGCGGCCGACCTGGTCGACAGGTGGCCCGGCCTCGACGTCGAGGCCCGTCAGGTCGCCGGCGGCCCCGGCGCGACGATGGTCGAGGAGTCACGACGGGCGGATCTCGTCGTGGTGGGCAGCCGCGGTCTGGGCGGGTTCACGGGTCTGCTGCTCGGTTCGGTCGGCGCGCAGGTGGCCGCGCACGCGCACTGCCCGGTCCTGGTGATCCGACCGGACGAGCAGCCGATCGACGCGGACGCGCCGGTGCTGGTCGGCGTGGACGGGTCCGAATCGTCCCGGCTGGCCGTGGGCTACGGCGCCACCGAGGCGGCGCTACGAGACGTCCCGCTGGTGCTCGTGCATGTCAGCCCGCTGGACGGGGGCCGGCCGCTGCCGGACGAGGTCGACGAGGCGCAGGCCGCGTACCAGGCGGAGGCGGTGCGGCTGTTGGCCGAGGCGTCCGCGGCCGTCCGGGCCGAGCACCCCGATCTGGTGGTGCGGGAGCATCCGATCCGGGCGGCCGGCGCGGCCCAGGGGCTCATCGAGGCGAGCGGCACGGCGTCGCTGCTGGTCGTGGGCACCCGGGGCCGGCACGGGTTCACCGGTCTGCTGCTCGGCTCGGTCAGCCAGGCTGCGATTCAGCACGCGCGCTGCCCGGTGCTGGTCGCGCATCCGTACGACCCGCCGAGGTGACCGGAGCGTCGTCGCCCCCGCCGAGCATCTGCAGGAAGTCGGTGGTGAGGGCGAACGGGTCGGCGGGGCCGCTGGCGGGCAGCCGGCGCTCGACCTGGTCGGCCAGCTCGCCTGCGGCGCGACGGATGCGGCCGCGCAGGGCGCCGTCGATGGTGCCACCGGACCAGTCCTCCGGGGCGGCGAAGACCGATGTCGGGACCACCACCGCCCGCAGGTAGCTGAACATCGGGCGCAGGGCGTGCTCCAGGGCGAGGGAGTGCCGGGCGGTGCCGCCGGTGGCCCCGATGAGCACCGGCCGGTCGACGAGCGACTCGGCCTCCAGCACGTCGAAGAAGGACTTGAACAGCCCGTTGTACGACGCGTTGAAGATCGGCGTGACGGCGATGATGCCGTCCGCACCGGTCACCGCGTCGATGGCCTCGCGCAGCGCGGCCGGCGGGAACCCGGTGAGCATGTTGTTCACCACGTCGTGGGCGTACTCGCGCAGGTCGACGACCCGCAGCTCCACCTCGGCGCCCCGCCGGACCAGCTCGTCGCGGGTCGCCCCGGCGAGCTGGTCGGCGAGCAGTCGGGTGGACGAGGGCTGACTCAGCCCCGCCGAGACCACGGCGAGCGTACGGCGGGTCATCGGGTCGCCCCCTCCGGCGCCTTGCCCGTCACGTCGTCGACGGCGTGCACGGTGCTGTCCTTCGCGCCACCGGCGGCGGCGACGAGCGAGGCGTGCGTGGGCGCGTCCGGCACGTGCGCCGGGCGCAGGGCGGCGAACTCCTTGCGCAGCACCGGCACGACCTCCTCGCCGAGCAGGTCGAGCTGCTCCAGCACCGTCTTGAGGGGCAGGCCCGCGTGGTCCATCAGGAACAGCTGCCGCTGGTAGTCACCGACGTACTCGCGGAAGCCGAGCGTGCGGTCGATGACCTGCTGCGGGCTGCCCACGGTCAGCGGGGTCTCCCGGGTGAACTCCTCCAGCGACGGCCCGTGCCCGTAGACCGGGGCGTTGTCGAAGTACGGCCGGAACTCCCGGACCGCGTCCTGCGAGTTGCGCCGCATGAACACCTGGCCGCCGAGGCCGACGATGGCCTGGTCGGCGGTGCCGTGGCCGTAGTGCGCGTACCGCTGGCGGTAGAGCCCGACCATCCGCTGGGTGTGCTCCTTCGGCCAGAAGATGTGGTTGGCGAAGAAACCGTCGCCGTAGTACGCGGCCTGCTCGGCGATCTCGGGGCTGCGGATCGAGCCGTGCCAGACGAACGGCGGCACGCCGTCGAGCGGGCGGGGCGTCGAGGTGAAGGACTGCAGCGGGGTGCGGTACTTGCCCTTCCAGTCGACCACGTCCTCGCGCCACAGCCGGTGCAGCAGGTCGTAGTTCTCGATCGCGAGGGGGATGCCGGCGCGGATGTCCTTGCCGAACCACGGGTACACCGGGCCGGTGTTGCCGCGACCCATCATCAGGTCCACCCGGCCGTCGGACAGGTGCTGGAGCATCGCGTAGTCCTCGGCGATCTTCACCGGGTCGTTGGTGGTGATCAGCGTGGTCGCGGTGGACAGCAGCAGCCGTTCGGTGCGGGCCGCGATGTGACCGAGCATGGTGGTCGGGGACGACGGGACGAACGGCGGGTTGTGGTGCTCACCGGTGGCGAAGACGTCGAGCCCGACCTCTTCGGCCTTGCGTGCGATGGCGACCATCGCCTTGATCCGCTCATGCTCGGTCGGCTCCCGACCGGTGGTCGGATCGACCGTGACGTCACCGACGGTGAAGACTCCGAACTGCATGACCAGCTCCTCGCGTGTCAACCGGGTGCCGTCGTGGTACCCGGACGCAGCTCACAACTTATTTGACGAGTCAACTATTCCGTCGGCGGCCGGTCTGGCAGTGGCGCCGGTCACCCTCGGGAATCAGCCCCCGGCGACCGAGGGAAGCACCTGCACCTGGGCGCCCTTCCCGACCGGCGTGGCCAGCCCGCCGGAGTGCCGGCAGTCCTCCCCGTCGACGTAGACGTTGACGTACCGGCGCAGCTCGCCGCGCTCGTCGCGGATCCGCCGAGCCAGCCGGGGATGATCGGCGGCGAGCTCGTCGAGGACCGCGCCCAGCGTGCCGCAGGCGTCGACACTGAGCCGGCTGGCGCCGCCGGCCTCGCCGCGCAGCGGGCCGGGCAACAGCACGGTGACCACTCAGACCACCGCCGCCCGGACGCACAGCACGTCGGGCAGGTGCGCGGCCACCTGCGACCAGGAGTCGCCCTCGTCCCGGCTGGCGTAGACCTCGCCGGAGCGGGTGCCGAAGTAGACGCCTCCCGGTGTGGCGTCGTCGGCGCACATCGCGTCGCGCAGCACCGCTGGATAGAACGGGCCCTCGGGCAGGCCCACCGACAGCGGCTCCCACTTGTCACCGGCGTCGGCGGAGCGGTACACCCGGCAGCGGTGGTCGGTGGGGAACCGCTCGACGTCGGCCACCAGCGGGAACGTCCACACCATGCCGGGCCGCCCGGGGTGCGACACCATCGGGAAGCCGAAGTCGCTGGGCAGCCCGTCGGCGATCGACGACCAGGTGCGGCCGTCGTCGTCGGAGCGGTAGACACCGAAGTGGTTCTGCGCGTACAGCCGCTCGGGGTTGCCGGCGTCCCGCGCGACCTTGTGCACGCACTGGCCGAACTCCGGCCACTCGTCGGCCAGGCCGGCGGCGCGGATGCCCACGTTGCCCGGGGCCCAGCTCGCCCCGGCGTCCTGCGAACGGTAGACGCCGCCGGTGGACATGGCGACCAGCACCCGGGCCGGGTCGCGCGGGTGGGGCAGCACCGTGTGCACCGCCTGGCCACCGAACCCGGCCTGCCAGTGCGGGCGGTGCGGGTGGTCCCAGAGGGCGCGGACCAGCTCGAAGCTGCGGCCACCGTCGGTGGAGCGGAACAGCGCCGACGGCTCGGTGCCGGCCCAGACCACGTCCGGCTCGTCGGCGCCACCCGGCGTCAGCTGCCAGACCCGCCCCAGGCTCGCGCCGGTGTCGGCCGGGAAGGCGACAGGCGCATGGTCGGGCTCGTCCCAGGACGCGCCGAGGTCGTCGCTTGTCGCGACGCTGGGGCCGAAGTGTGAGCTGGTCACCCCGGCGAGCAGCCGCGGGGTGCCGGGGCGGGTGGCGATCGCCACCGCGTAGACGCTCGTGCGCGGGTGGTGCGGACCGCTGACCTCCCAGGTGCGCCGGTCGTCGGTGCTGGTGGCGAGGAACAACCCCTTCGCGGTGCCGATCGCGAGCAGCGTTGCCATGGAGGTCCTCCGAGCCGTCGGTGGGCAGGTGGGGTGATTATGGCCACATCCCCCGACAGACCCTGACGGCCACACGCCGGGAGCCGCCCTCAGCGCCGGACGCGGGGCACGTGGCGCCGGTACGCGCTGACCGTCGGATCACCGTCGAGCCAGAACCGCCAGGGCAGATCGTGCGCGCCGGTCACGCCGACCCGGGGTCCCGCCACCACCGCCTCGGCCGCCACCGGCCGGACCGGCGGACGCAACCGGACCGGGCCGTCGCCGAGCAGGTACGCGCCGTACGCCGCGCGGTCGATGCCGAGCGTGGCGCAGAGCCGGGCCGGGCCCCGGGCCAGGTCCACGTCCCGCCGTACCGCCGGCCGGCGGGCCCGCGCGGCGTCCAGGCCCTCGACTACCTCACCGGCGCGCAGCAGCACGGCGGCGGCCTCCCCCTCGAACCCGGTGACCACGTTCATGCACCAGTGCATGCCGTAGGTGAAGTAGACGTAGGCGTGCCCGGCAGGACCGAACATCACGACGTTGCGGGCGGTGCGGCCCCGGTGGGCGTGCGAGGCCGGGTCACCTGCCGTGCCGGCGTACGCCTCGACCTCGGTGATCCGGACGGTGACCCCGCCGGCGGACAGCCGGCAGCCCAGCAGGCCCCGCGCGGCCGGCAGCAGTGGACCCGCGAGCAGGTCCGCGAGCGCGCCGAGGTCCGGGTTGGCGGCGTGATCATCCGGAAGGACGTCCATGCCCGAACGGTACCCAGGCCACATCCTGGTCATCCCGTCGCCGAGCTTCAACAATCTGTTGACAATGTTGCGTTGATGGGGTGTGCTCGGAGCATGACGACCGAGGAGCTGTTCAGCGCGCCCGACCCGGCCCGGGCCCGCGCCCACCGCACCCACGAGGCGCTGCATCGCATCAGCGAACGCCACGCGGGCTCCGATGCCCGGCGAGGACGCTGGGCCCACCCGTACGTGCTGGACCCGTGGGAGGCGGTGGCCCTGGTCACCGCCCTCGCCGCCGGCGGCGCCGAGCGGGAGCCCACCGAGGAACCGGTGGACGCCGCCGACCTCACCGCCGCGCTGACCCTGCTGCCGCACGTGCGCGCCGAGCTGGACGCCCTGGAGGCCGGGCTGCTGACGCTGGCCCGCGACCGGGGGCTGACCTGGCAGTCCATCGCGTACGGGCTGGGACTGGGCAGCGCGCAGGCCGCCCGCCAACGCTACGAACGGGTGGCCGCCCGCTCCGCTGAGCCGACACCCAACCCGCACGAGGCGCCCGAATCACCAGACCACGCCCGAACAGCGAAGTAATGACCGCGACGCGCAACCGAACCACGACAACACCGTCGCGCCCCGTCGATCGGCAACCACCCCGCGATCTTGCACTTTCTGTCGCGGCATAAGGGGCATACCTCACGATTCGGTGACCGAAAGTGCAAGATCGGCGAGGGCGTGCCTGCGGGCGCCCGGGCGGGCAGACTGTGCGCACGACGAGGAGGCACCCATGGACCGCGCGGAGATGCTGACGTACTGCCTGGCGAAGCCGGGAGCGTGGCTGGACCGGCCGTGGGAGGGCGACGAGGTGGTGAAGGTGGGCAGCCGGATCTTCGCGTTCCTCGGCAACGGCGACGGAAAACCCACTGTCGGCATCAAGTGCGGCCAGACCCGGGAGATCGCCGACGAGTGGCTGCACCGCCATCCCGACGACGCCCGCCCGATGGCCTACATCGGCCGGTCCGGCTGGAACACGTTGCGCCTCGACGGCGGGATCGACGGCGACGAGCTGACCGAGGCGGTCGACGCGTCGTACGACATGGTGGTGGCGAAGCTCCCCAAGCGGGAGCGCCCGACGGCCTGAACCGACAGTGGCGCCGGCGGCTGGCGCCGACGCCACGGCGACCTCAGCGGGGTACGACCCGCTCGGTGGCCCAGTCCCGCCAGCCGGCCAGCCGGTCCGCCGCGGCGGCGAGCTGGTCGGCGACCGGGCCGGGGCCGGTCGAGCCGGGGGTGGTCCGGGCCGCGAGCGCCGACCGCACCGACAGCACGTCGCGCACCGACGGGTTGAGGTGTTCGCTGACCGCGGCCAGGTCGGCGTCGGAGACGTCCTCCAACTCGCACTCGCGGGCCGCGCAGAGCGCCACCAGCCGGCCGGTGATCTCGTGCGCGTCGCGGAACGGCACGTTGCGCCGGACCAGCCAGTCGGCGACCTCGGTCGCGAGGGAGAAGCCGACCGGGGCGGCGGCGACGAGACGGTCCACCCGGACCGTCATCGTGGAGATCATCCCCGCCAGGGCCGGCAGCAGCAGCTCCAGGGTGTCGACCGCGTCGAACGCGGGCTCCTTGTCCTCCTGCATGTCCCGGTCGTACGTCATCGGCAGGCCCTTGAGCATGGTCAGCACCGTCATCAGGCCGCCGACCAGCCGCCCGGACTTGCCCCGGGCCAGCTCGGCGATGTCCGCGTTCTTCTTCTGCGGCATGATCGACGAACCGGTCGCGAAGGCGTCGTCCAGCTCCACCCAACCGAACTCGTGCGAGGTCCAGAGCACCACCTCCTCGCCGAGACGGGACAGGTGCACCCCGATCAGCGCGGTGGTGAACAGGAACTCCGCCACGAAGTCCCGGTCGGCGACCGCGTCCATCGAGTTGGCGAACGACGTCCGGAAGCCCAGTTCCTTGGCCACCGCCACCGGGTCCAACGGAAGCCCGGACCCGGCGAGGGCGCCCGCGCCGAGCGGGCTGATCGCCGCCCGGTGGTCCCAGTCGCGCAGCCGCTCCAGGTCCCGCAGCAGCGGCTGCACGTGGGCGAGCAGCCAGTGCCCGAAGGTGACCGGCTGGGCGTGCTGCAGGTGGGTCATGCCGGGCGCGGCGGTGTCGATGTGCCGCTCGGCCTGCTCGACCAACGCCTCGGCCAGCTCGACGAGGCGACTGGCCACCCCCCGCGCGTGGTCGCGCAGGTAGAGCCGCAGGTCCGTGGCGACCTGGTCGTTGCGGGACCGGCCGGCGCGCAGCTTGCCGCCGAGGCTGCCCAGGCGCTCCAACAGGCCCCGCTCCAGCGCGGTGTGCACGTCCTCGTCGTCGACCGTGGGCCGGAACGCCCCCGAGGCGCAGGCCGCCTCCAGGTCGTCCAGGGCCGCCAGGATCCGTCCCAGTTCCTCCGGGTCGAGCAGGCCGGCGCCGGCCAGGACCCGGGCGTGCGCCCGGGAACCGGCGATGTCGTACGGGGCCAGGCGCCAGTCGAACTGCACGCTCACCGACAGTCGGGCGAGCGCCTCCGCGGGGCCGCCGGCGAACCGGCCACCCCACAGGCTCGTCCGGTTGGTGCCGGCGCTGTTCTCGGTGAGGCTCTTGTCGTCCACGCCGCCCATTGTGGTCCCCATGGTCGTCAGCCACCCAGCCGGGCGTCGCGGGCCGCGGACATCCGACTCGGAAGGCCCCACAGCTGCACGAAGCCCTTCGCGAGGGTCTGGTCGAAGGTGTCGCCGGTGTCGTAGGTGGCCAGCCCGAAGTCGTACAGGCCCTCGTCGGAGCGCCGGCCGGTGACGGTGGCCCGGCCGCCGTGCAGCGTCAGCCGCACCTCGCCGCTGACGTGCCGCTGCGCGTCGTCGATGAACGCGTCCAACGAGTCCTTCAACGGCGAGAACCACAGGCCGTCGTACACCAGCTCACCCCAGCGCTGGTCCACGCTCTTCTTGAACCGGGCCAGGTCCCGCTCGACGGTCACCGCCTCCAGCTCCTGATGGGCGGTGATCAGCGCGATCGCGCCGGGCGCCTCGTACACCTCGCGGCTCTTGATGCCCACGAGGCGGTCCTCGACCATGTCGAGCCGGCCCACGCCCTGGGCGCCCGCGCGCCGGTTCAGCTCCAGGATCGCCTGGTACGGGGTGACTGTCTCACCGTCGATCGCCACCGGCACGCCGCCGTCGAAGGTGATCACGATTTCGTCGGCGTCGCGGGGCTCCGCCGGGTCGGCGGTGTACGAGTAGAGGTCCTCGATCGGGGCGTTCCAGATGTCCTCCAGGAAACCCGTCTCCACCGCGCGGCCCCACAGGTTCTGGTCGATCGAGTACGGGGACTTCGCCGACACGTCGATCGGCAGCCCCTTCTCCTCGGCGAACGCGATCGCCTTGTCCCGCGTCCAGGCGAAGTCGCGGGCCGGGGCGATGATCTTCAGCTCGGGGGCGAGCGCGCCCAGGCCCACCTCGAACCGGACCTGGTCGTTGCCCTTGCCGGTGCAGCCGTGCGACACGATCGTCCCGCCGTGCTTGCGCGCGGCCGCCACCAGGTGCTTGACGATCAGCGGCCGGGACAGCGCCGACACCAGCGGGTAGCGGTCCATGTAGAGGGCGTTCGCCCGGATCGCCGGCACGCAGTAGTCCGCGGCGAACTCGTCGCGCGCGTCGACGACCTCGGACTCGGCGGCGCCGCAGTCCAGGGCGCGCTGCCGGATCGCGTCGAGGTCCTCACCGCCCTGCCCGACGTCGACCGCCACCGCGATCACCTCGGCGCCGGTCTGCTCGGCCAGGTAGGGAATCGCCACGGAGGTGTCCAACCCCCCGGAGTACGCGAGGACGACCCGCTCGGTCATGACGTGGTGTTCCCTTCAACGGTGTCGTCCCGGCGGGCCCAGCCGGCGAGCTTGTCACCGAGCGCGGCCCCACCGACGGCCTCGCGGGCCACGACGAGGATGGTGTCGTCGCCGGCGATGGTGCCGACGATCTCGGGCAGGCCCGCCCGGTCCAACGCGCTGGCCAGGTACTGGGCCGCGCCCGGCGGGGTGCGCAGCACGGCGATGTTGCCGCTGGCGTCCACCCCGTTGAGCAGTTCGCGCAGCAACCGCACCAGCCGGGCCGGCGCCGCCTCGGCATCGCGCAGCGGCCGCTTTCCGTCCTCGGGGATCAGGTAGACGGCCGGGCCGTCACCGCCGCGCACCTTCACCGCGCCCAGCTCCTCCAGATCGCGCGAGAGGGTGGCCTGGGTGACCCCGACGCCGTCGGCGGCGAGCAGGTCGGCCAGCTCGGTCTGCGAGCGCACGGGCCGGTCCCGGATCAGCTCCACGATCCGGGCGTGCCGGGCGGCGCGGGTCAGCGGGGCGGTCATCGCGTCGTCCCGGACGCCGCGAGCAGGAACGTCAGCAGCGCCTTCTGGGCGTGCAGCCGGTTCTCCGCCTGGTCGAAGACCGCGCTCTGCGGGCCGTCCAGCACCTCGTCGGTGATCTCCTCACCCCGGTGGGCGGGCAGGCAGTGCAGCACTATCGCGTCCGGTGCGGCCTGGCCGAGCAGCTCCTTGTTGACCTGGTACGGCAGGAACGGGGTGACCCGGTCCAGTCCGTCGGCCTCCTGGCCCATCGACGTCCACGTGTCGGTGGCCAGCACGTCGGCGTCGCGGACCGCCTGGGCCGGGTCGGTCAGCACCCGTACCGAGCCGCCTGTGCCGGCGGCGATCCCGGCGGCCTGCCGCACCACCGCCTCGTCCGGCGCGAACCCGGCCGGGCCGGCGATCCGCACGTGCATCCCGGCCGTCGCACCGGCCAGCAGGTACGACTGCGCCATGTTGTTGGCGCCGTCGCCCACGTAGGTGAGGGTGCGGCCGGCCGTGCCACCGCACCGCTCGGAGATGGTGAGCAGGTCGGCCAGCAGCTGGCAGGGGTGGAAACCGTCGGTGAGCGCGTTGATCACCGGGACGCTCGCGCCGCTCGCCACCTCGGCGATCCGGTCGTCGCCGTGCGTGCGCAGGACGATCGCCGCGACGTAGCGCGACAGCACCCGGCCCGCGTCGGCGAGCGTCTCGCCCCGCCCGAAGTGGGTGACCTGGGTGTCCACGACCAGGGGATGCCCGCCCAGCTCGGCGATGCCGGCGTCGAACGAGATCCGGGTCCGCAGGCTCTGCTTGTCGAACAGCACCGCCACCGAGCGGGGGCCAGCCAGCGGCTGGTGGCCGAAGCGGTCGGCCTTCATCCGCGCCGCCAGGTCGAGCACGCTGGACTGCTCGGCGGGCGAGAGGTCGTCGTCGCGCAGAAAATGCCGGATCATGCGGTCGTTCCCGTCGTGGTGGTGGTCGGCGTCGTGGAGGTGGCCGGCGTCGTCGTGGTGGCCGGCGTCCGGTCGCTGCCGGCGGCCGTCGCGTCCAGGGCCGCCGGGAGCGCGGCGAGGAAGGCGTCGACCTGGTCGGCGGTGAGGATCAGCGGCGGAGCGAGCCGGAGTACCCCCGGCTGCACCGCGTTGACCAGGAAACCGGCGTCGCGCAGCGTCTCGGCGAGCACCGGCCCCACCGGCGCGGTGAGGGTCACGCCGAGCAGCAGCCCGGCCCCGCGTACGCCGTCGATCAGCGGATGGCCCAGCGCCTCGACGCCCCGACGCAGCCGTTCGCCGACGCGCTTGACGTGGTCCAGCAACCCCTCGTTGGCGATCGTGGCCACCACGGCGAGCGCGGCGGCGCAGCTCACCGGGTTGCCGCCGAAGGTGGTGCCGTGCGAGCCGGGGGTGAGCAGGTCGGCGGCACGGCCGAAGGCCAGCGTCGCACCGAGCGGCAGCCCGCCACCCAACCCCTTGGCCAGGGTCACCACATCGGGCTCCACGCCCTCGGCCTGGTGGGCGAACCAGTGCCCGGTGCGGCCGATGCCGGTCTGCACCTCGTCGAGCACCAGCAGCGCGCCGTGCCGGTCGGCGATCCGCCGCGCTGCCGACAGGTAGCCGGCCGGCGGGACGACCACACCGTTCTCGCCCTGGATGGGCTCCAGGATGACCATGGCGGTGGCGTCGGTGACCGCCTCCTCGAGGGCGGCGACGTCGCCGAAGTCGACGTGGGTCACCTCGCCGGGCAGCGGCCGGAACGGGTCGGCCTTGGCGGGCTGACCGGTCAGCGCGAGGGCACCCATGGTGCGACCGTGAAAGGCCCCGTTGGTGGCGACCACGTGGCTGCGCCCGGTGCGCCGGGACAGCTTGAACGCGGCCTCGTTCGCCTCCGCGCCGGAGTTGGCGAAGAAGACCCGGCCGGGCCGGCCGGCGAGCGCCAGCAGCAGCTCCGCGAGGGCGACCGGCGGCTCGGCGATGTAGAGGTTGGAGACGTGCCCGAGCGTCGCGACCTGCCGGGACACCGCAGCCACCACCGCCGGGTGGGCGTGACCGAGGGCGTTGACCGCGATCCCGCCGACCAGGTCCAGGTATTCGCGGCCCGTGTCGTCGACCACCACGGCGCCCGCGCCGGAGACCAGCGCCAGCGGCGGCGTGCCGTAGTTGTCCATCATGGACTGCGTCCACCGTTGCGCCAGACTGCTCATGCCCCGACCATCCCGTCCTGAAGCACCACCATCGTTCCGAACCCTTCCGAGGTGAAGACCTCCAGCAGCGTGGAGTGCGCCACCCGGCCGTCGACGACGTGCGCGGCGGGCACACCCCCGCGCACCGCCCGCAGACAGGCCTCCATCTTGGGCACCATCCCCGACTCGAGACTGGGCAGCAGCTTCGCCAGGTCGTCCGCGGTGATCTCGGAGACCAGGCTGGTGGTGTCCGGCCAGTCCGCGTACAGGCCGGCCACGTCGGTGAGCACAACCAGCTTGCGGGCCCGCAACGCGACGGCGAGGGCGGCGGCGGCGGTGTCCGCGTTGAGGTTGTGCAGGACCCCGTCCGCGTCCGGCGCGACGGTGGAGATCACCGGGATCCGGCCGGCGTCGATGAGGTCGGTCACCGCGGACACGTCCACCGACTCGACGTCGCCGACCTGCCCGACGTCGACCGGCAGCCCGTCCACGTACGCCGGGCGGCGCACCGCCGTGAACAGCCGCGCGTCCTCGCCGGAGAGCCCGACGGCGAACGGACCGTGCGAGTTGATCAACCCGACCAGCTCCCGGCCCACCTGCCCGACCAGCACCATCCGGACCACGTCCATCGCCTCGGCGGTCGTCACCCGCAGGCCACCCCGGAACTCGCTGGCGATGCCGAGCCGGCCCAGCATGGCCGAGATCTGCGGGCCGCCGCCGTGCACCACGACGGGCTTGAGACCGGCGTAGCGCAGGAACACCATGTCGGCCGCGAACGCCCGTTGCAGCGCCGGCTCGGTCATGGCGTTGCCGCCGTACTTGACCACCACGGTGGAGCCGGAGAACCGCGCCAACCAGGGCAACGCCTCGATCAGCGTCTCCGCCTTGACCTGGGCGCGGGTGAGATCACCGCTGAGACTCATGTTGAGTACGCCGAATTCTCGTGCACGTACGCGTGGGACAGGTCGTTGGTCCAGATCGTCGCCACCGCGTCACCGGCGTGCAGATCGATGCGGATCGTCACGTCCCGCCCGGTGAGGTCGACCTTCGAGCGGTCCTCGGCGGCGGCGCCACCCCGGCACACCCACACTCCGTTGACCGCGACGTCCACCTCGTCCGGCTCGAACGCGGCGGCGGTGGTGCCCACGGCGGCGAGGATCCGGCCCCAGTTGGGGTCGTTGCCGAACAGCGCGGTCTTGACCAGGTTGTTGCGGGCCACCGAGCGGCCGACCTCGACCGCGTCGTCCTCGTCGGCGGCGCCGACCACGTCGATGGCGACCTGCTTGGTGGCACCCTCGGCGTCGGCGATGAGCTGCTGGGCGAGGTCGTGGCAGGCCGTCGTGACCGCGGCGGCCAGCTCGGCCGGGGTGGGCTCGATGCCGCTCGCGCCACTGGACAGCAGCAGCACCGTGTCGTTGGTGGACATGCAACCGTCGGAGTCGACCCGGTCGAAGGTCACCCGGGTGGCCGCGCGCAGCGCCTCGTCCAACGCCGCCGGCCCGGCCACCGCGTCGGTGGTGAGCACGCAGAGCATGGTGGCCATCCCCGGCGCGAGCATCCCGGCGCCCTTGGCCATCCCGCCTACCGTCCAACCGCTGCCCCGCGCCACAGTGGTCTTCGGCCGGGTGTCGGTCGTCATGATCGCTTCGGCGGCCGCCGGACCGCCGTCGCGCGACAGACCCCGGATGGCCGTACGGACGCCGGGCAGCAGCTTCGACATCGGCAACCGCTCACCGATCAGGCCGGTGGAGCAGACCGCCACCTCACCGGCGCCCAGGAGCAGCCGCGGGCTGACCGCGCTCAACGCGGAGGCGGTGTGCTCGGCCGTGGCGTGCGTGTCCTGGAAGCCGGCCGGGCCGGTGCAGGCGTTGGCGCCACCGGAGTTGAGCACCACCGCCCGGACCACACCGCCCTGCACGACCTGCTGGCTCCAGCGCACCGGAGCGGCCTTGACCCGGTTGGTGGTGAAGACACCGGCGACACCGGCGTCCGGGCCGTCGTTGACCACCAGGGCGACGTCCGCGCCCCCGCTGGCCTTCAGACCGGCGGCCACCCCGGCCGCCCGGAAACCCCGAGGGGTCGTGACACTCACGGCGCCTGCCTTTCCGTCGCGACTGCTGCACCCCTCGCGCTCACGGGCTCACTCCCCAGATCGACAGGCCCGTCGTCTCCGGCAGGCCGAGCATCAGGTTGGCGTTCTGCACGGCCTGGCCGGCCGCGCCCTTACCGAGGTTGTCCAGTGCGCTGAGCACGATCAGGCGACCCGAGTCGACGTCGACGGTGGCCTGCAGGTGACACGAGTTGGAACCCAGCGTGGCGGCGGTGTGCGGCCAGCGTCCCTCCGCCAGCACGTGCACGAACGGCGCGTCCGCGTACGCCTGCGCCAGCACCTGCTGCGGGTCGACGCCGCGCGCCGGCACGGCGGTGACCGTGGCCAGGATGCCGCGCGGCATCGGCGCGAGGACCGGGGTGAACGACAGAGCGGTCGCCCCGGACGCCTGCTTGATCTCGGGCACGTGCTGGTGGGTGCCGACCCGGTACGGCGACAGGTCGCCCTGCACCTCGCTGGCCAGCAGGTGCGGCTTCGCCGCCCGGCCCGCGCCGGACGTGCCCGAGGCGGCGACCACCACGACGTCGGCGGGGCTGGCCGCGCCGTCGGCGATCAGCGGCGCGAGCGCCAGGGTGATCGCGGCGGCGTAGCAGCCGGTGTTCGCCACCCGGGTGGAGCTGGCGATCAGCTCCCGCTGGCCGGGCAGCTCGGGCAGCCCGTAGGTCCACTGCCCGGCGTGGGTGCCGCCGTAGTACTGCGCCCAGGCGTAGGGGTCGGCCAGCCGGTGGTCGGCGCCCAGGTCGACGATGCGTACCTCGGGCGGCAGTTGGGCCGCGAGGGCCGCCGACTGGCCGTGCGGCAGCGCCAGGAAGACCAGGTCGGCGTCGGCCAGGGTCGACGGGTCGGTCTCGCCGAGCACCAGGTCGAGCCCGGTGAGCTGCGGGTGGACCACGTCGACGCGGTGCCCGGCCTGGCTGTGCGCGGTGGCGGCGACCAGGTCGAACTCCGGGTGCCCGGCGATCAGGCGCAGCAGCTCGCCTCCGGCGTACCCGCTCGCTCCGGCGACCGCGACTCGGATCCCCATACTCACCTCCGCATGACTATGCAGGAAAGATTAACAAGGACGACTCATGAGTGCAAGTTCATGCAGAGTAGTGCATGCTAATGAACAGGGGGACCCCTACTTCCGGCTCCTTCGGGCCGCCGGCAGAGCCGGGACCGGGCGCACCGGGGTGCACTCTGGGCCGGATTCGAGACGTTGAGCCTGCACCGGGCGCCCGAGCCCCTGGTGGGGCCGGGCGCAAGCCGGTCGCGCTCCTGGGCGCCCACCCTCTGCACACCGAGCAGGTCCGGCGTGGAACGGCAACGGAACGGGCGGAGGCTCCCGTAGTCGCCACGGATTGCACGTCGACTTCCCCTCTCACCCTTTCCGCCGTATAAGGCATTTACCACCATCGACGCCGAGCCTCGGAATCGACCGTCCACAACAGCCGAAAACAGACCGGCCACTCCAACCACTCAGACTCACCTTAAACGCTCAGGTGACAAACATTCCGCAACCTCGGAGAAACCCATTGCCGGTCGTCGGTCAAAGACGATAAGCAGTCACTAGGCATTGACATCGATCGTGTCGCCGGGCAGGCTTTGCAAATCGATGGCTCCCTTCACTCCGCAGGGCTCTTATCGTCCGCCCGCGGCGGATTGCGGCCGTTTCCCGATGGATCGGAGAGCTGATGCGCGTCGCCCTTCTCACCACGACGCAGCATGGTCATCTCAACCCGTACGTTCCGGTGGTCAACGCCCTCCGAGCCGCCGGAAGCGAGGTCACGCTGTTGTTGCTGTCCGCCGACGGGGGCGTGCTCGACGAGCAACGCCGCCAAGCCCTCGGCAAGGCGCGGGTCCACCTGATCGGGCAGGTCGAGATGGGGCCGTGGAGCGGCGATCCGGCGAACATCGGCCCGATGCTCCAGGCGTCACCGGTGGCAAAACAGACGAGTGAAGCGCTGCGCGCGACGGCAGCGGATTTCGTGCTCGTCGACTCGCTGCCGGTCACCGCGTCGGCCATGGTCGGCACCGAGGCTTCCGGAATCCCGTACGGAATGATCTGGGCAAACCTGGGGGGAGTGTGCCCGCGCGAGCACCGACGGGGCCGCTGGGCGTACGACGAGCAGGTCGGCGAGTATCTGACCCGGCACGGGGTGGGGTGGTCGACCCGGACCCATTCGGCGCGTTCACCGATTCTCAATCTGATGCCGACGATTCCCGCCCTCGTCCGGGCCGACGCGGTCACTGACGACGGTGTGCGGCTGGTGGGACTGCCCGGTGCGGCGGGGACGCGCGGCGACGAGGTCGACTTCCCGGCGCTGGATCGGATCGACCCCGACCGACCGCTGGTGTACGTGTCCTTCGGCACGATCTTCTACCGGCGGCCGGACCTGCTGCGCACGGTCGTCACCGGCGCGGCGGCGACCGGCGCGCAGGTGATCGCCGCGGTGGGCGATCTCGCCGCGGAACTCGCCCTGCCCGACGACGTGCTCACCGCTGGATATCTGCCGCAACGTGCGGTGCTGGAACGCGCCGACGTCTTCGTCACCCACGGCGGTTACAACTCCGTGGCGGAGTCGATCCGGGCGGCGACACCGATGCTGGTGATCCCGCTGGCCGTGGACCAGCCGATTCAGGCGTACTTCGTGGAGAGGGCGGGCTTCGGGACGGCGCTGGAGCCAGCCGGTGTCACCGCGCAGGCGGTCGCCGGCGCCGTCACCGACCTGCTCGATCCGGCCCGGGGCTACCGGGCGCGGCTGCGCGCCGCGCAGCCGGAGTGCGGCGATTCCGCGGCACGGACGGCGGAGCTGGTCGTCGGCACGGTCAGGACGCTACGGCGAGAGGACGTGCGGTGAGTACCGAACTGCGGTGGCCGGTGGGTGACCCGATCGTGCTCGACGATCGCGAGCGCCTCTCGTTCCGGGTGGATCGCCGCGCCTACACCGACGACGACCTGGCCGAACGGGAGATGACCAGGATCTTCGACCGTTGCTGGTTGTACGTCGGGCACGAGTCGGAGGTTCCCGCGCCGGGTTCCTACGTCGCGCGTGACGTCGGCGGGCGTCCGGTGGTCATGGCGCGCGGATCCGACGGGGTGATCCGGGTGTTCGCGAACAGCTGCCCGCACCGGGGGGCGCTGATCTGCTCGCAGCCGGCCGGGCGGGCCAGGTCGTTCCGGTGCCCGTACCACGACTGGACGTTCTCCAACCGGGGCGACCTGGTCGGGGTTCCGATCCCGGACGGGTACGGGCCGAGCTTCCGCAAGGCCGACTTCGGCCTCGCGCAGCACCGCAGCGACGGTTACCGCGGCTTCGTGTTCGTCACCTTCGACCCCCGGCAGCCGCGCACCCTGACCGAGTACCTGGCGGGCGCGACGGAGTACCTCGATCTGATCGACGACCAGTCCGAGGTCGGGATGGAGGTGATCCAGGGCGCGCAGCTGCACGGGGCGCGGGCGAACTGGAAGCTCATGATGGAGAACAGCGTCGACATCTACCACTTCCGGGCCCTGCACAAGCGTTACGTCGGCTACATGGAGTCGCTGGGATCGGTGCCGCCACGACGTCGGGGCGGCTTCGGCCGCGCGCTCGGGTGGGGCCACGGCGCCAACGAGCTACCGCCGGCGGCGGCCCGCCCGCTCGCGTACTGGACGCCGATGTTCGGCGCCGAGGTCCGGCCACGGATCGAGGCGACCGCCGCACGGTTCGTCGACCGGTTCGGTGCCGAACGCGCCGAGCGGATCACCGGCACCAACCGCGCGCTGCTGATCTTCCCCAACCTGATGATCATCGACGCGATCGCGATCACCATCCGCAAGATCGACCCGATCGGCGCCGGCCAGATGGCCATCACCTCGGTCGCCCTGGCCCCCAAAGACGAGGATCCGGACATCCGGGAGCTCCGCAAGAGTCACTACCTGACGTTCCTCGGCCCCGCCGGCTTCGCCACCCCCGACGATATCGAGATCATCGAATCGTGTCAGCGGGGCTATCTCAACCGCGCGGTCCGCTACTCGGACCTGTCCCGCGGCATGAACAAGGCCGTCCCGGAGACGACCGACGAGCTTCCGGCCCGTGAGTTCTGGCGGCAGTGGGACCGGCTGATGTACGGCGACGACGAGCACCCCGAGGTCGTTCAGCGGGCGCAGCGGCAAGGGGTGGAGGTGCGATGACCATCGAGCTGACTGTCGACGACACGGCCCAGGTGCGGTTGTGGCACCGGGTGAGCCAGTTCCTCTTCCGCGAGGCGCGGCTGCTCGATGAGTGGCGCCTGCTCGAGTGGTACGACGAGATGCTGACCGACGACATCCGCTACTCGGTCCCCGCCACCGACGTACGCGACGAGGCCGACGCGCTCGGGCTCATCGACGACGACGCCGCCCGGCTGCGCCAGCGGGTCGAACAACTCCTTGCCGGTGAGGTGTGGTGCGAGAACCCCCGCTCGCGGACGCATCGGATGATCAGCAACGTGGAGGTGCTCATCGATCGGGGCACGCACCTCGACGTGGTGGCGAATGTCGTCGTCCACCGGTTCGGGCACCGGCGCTCCGACGTGTACGTCGGGAAGTACCGGTTCGCGCTCGTCGTCGACGGGGAGTCGTTCCGGATCCGGAGACGGGTCGTGGTGCTCGACCACGAGACGTTGGTCGAGCATGGAAAGCTCAGCATCATCCTGTGACCGGCCTGTGAAGGCGGCCGGCACCGGCAGCGCCCCACCCGTCGCCGCCCCACCGGGTCTCCCGCGCGAGGTCTACGTCCTCAGCGTCGTCGGCGGGTGCGTCATGCTCGGCCTGGGGCTGGTACTCCCGGTGCTTCCGGTGTACGCGGCGACGTTCGGGGCCGGGCCCACCCGGATCGGACTACTCGTCGCCCTGTTCGCGATGATGCGGCTGGCCACCAGCCCGTTCTGCGGCCGGCTGGCGGTTCGGTTCGGGGAGCGGCGGGTCCTGGTCGCCGGCCTGATGCTCTGTGCGCTCTCCTCGGCCCTGACGGCGTTCGCCGGGTCCTACGGGCAGCTACTCGTGTTCCGCGCGCTCGGCGGCGCCGGCTCGGTGCTGTTCTCGGTGTCCGCGCTGGCGATGCTCCTGGCCATCGCGCCGCCCGACCAGCGGGGCCGGGCCAGCGCCGTGTTCGAGGCGGGCTTTCTGCTCGGCGGGATCTGCGGACCGGCGCTGGGCGGGCTCCTCGCGCTCGTCGCCCTGTCCACGCCGTTCGTGGCGTACGCGGCGCTGTTGCTGGGCGCCGCGGTGCTGACCCTGGCGGTGCTCGACACCGGCCGGAGCACCGGGGCGGCGCTCGGCCGTACGGTGGTCGACCTGCCGGTCCTGTTGCGGGATCGGCGCTACCTGGTGGCCTGCCTCGCCGCGCTGGCGCAGGGGTGGGTCCTGTTCGGGCTGCGCAGCGCGCTGGTCCCTGTGGTGGTGGTGGCGTGGCTGCGTGACGTGGCGTGGGTCGGGTGGGCCTTCACCATCTCCGCCGCCGTCCAGGCGCTGCTGATCGTGCCGGCCGGCCGGGTGGTCGACCGGGCCGGCCGCCGACCCGCCATGATCGCCGGCACCGGTGTGGCCGCGGCGGCGATCACCGCCCTGGTGTTCGTGGACCGGTACGCCTGGCTCGTCGCCCTGCTCTGTGTGTACGCGGCGGGCTCGGCGCTGCTCAACGCCGCACCTGCCGCGCTGGTCGGTGACGTCGTCGCCGGCCGGGCCGGCAGTGGCGTCGCCGCCTTCTCGATGTGCACCGACGTCGGCGCCGTGGTCGGACCGGTGGTCGTGGGGCTCGTCGCCGAGCGGGTCGGTGTTCCGGCCGCCTTCGCCAGCGGCGCGGTGCTGCTGGTCGTCGCCTTCGTGGCGTCGTGCACGTTGACAACTGCTCGACCATCCGAAGGAGTTGATCGATGATTCAGCCGTCGGCCCGACACCAGCGTGGTGAGGCCATGTTTCAGCAGGTCTTCGGCCGCGAGCCGCGCCCGGGTTCCTACCCGGAGTTCCTGCGGATCACTGTCGACCACCTGTTCGGTGAGATCTGGACGCGTCCGCACCTGAGCGTCGAGGAGCGCGAACTCGTCGCGTTGACAGCGGTCACGCTGGCACGGACCGACTGGGAGTTGCGCGGCCACATCGGCGCGGCGCTGCACCTCGGGATGTCGCGGGAGAAGATCGTCGAAGTCATCATCCAGCTCGCCTACTACGGTGGTTGGCCGGTCGCCAACAACGGGCTGCGCGTCGCCCAGGAGGTCTTCGCCGAACTGGACGGCGACAACGGGACGGCCGCCGACGATGACCGGTGAGCCGCTCCCCCTCGACCCGGCCGAGAAGGTCGACCTGTGGCGCCAGCGGTTCTTCGAGGCCCAGGCGGCAGCGGAGGAGTTCATCCTGGGAGAGCACGGCGAGGAAGGCCTGGCCGCCTGGATCCGGGCGAACTCCCGGATCACCGCCAAGCTGCTGCGAGAGCAGCGGCCCGCCGGGGTCTCCGCCACCGACCACTTCATGACCCGGCTTCAGCGTCAACTGCTGCTGTACGACTCGGCGGTGACCAGGGAGCCGGAGCCCTCGGGCACCGTCCTGCGCAACGCCGACTGCGGCATCCTGCGCTACCGCCGACAGGCCGCCCGTGCCGGCGTCGTCCTGACGTTCTCGTCACCGTGCTCGTACTGCCAGGAACTCCACACCGCCATCGCCGCCCGCTACGTGGAGCCGGACGTCACGGTGTCGTGCGATCAGGCGGGCGACGGGTGCACGTGGCGCGCGGAGTCTCGTCACGCGGCGGGAGAGGGCACGACCGGGTCACCGCAGCGCGGACGTGACGGTGGCTGAACCAACGGCAGCGCCGGGCGGTCGTCGCCCGGCGACCGGCTGCCGGCGAGCGACATGCCGAGTTGCCTGCCCACTGCCACACACAGGTCGAACGCAGCGGTGCGGGTCAGGTCGGGGTGATCGTTCTGGGTGAAGCAGGCCGAGGCGACGTTCTTGTTCCGGAGCCGCAGATACCACGGGAACAGCGCGCCCAGGGCGGGCTCGGTCAGCATCGTGCGCGAATGGACGATGGTCCCCACCAGCAGGTTGCCGAGCGGGCGGTGCCGGGCGTTCATGGAGCTCTTCAGACGTTCCTGGAAGATCTTCAGCACCGCGGGCACGTTGCCCGCGTACACCGGCATGGCGAGCAGCATCCCCCGCGCGCCCTCGGCCAGCTCGACGACCCGTTCGAAGTCGTCGTCGATCGTGCACCGGCCCACCTCGGGGTCGAGGCAGGTGTCCTCGCCCTCACACATCGCGATGCGGTGGTCGATCAACCGGATCCGCTGGATCTCCGCGTCATCGATCTCCCGAACGACGCCGGTGACCGCCGCCTCCAGCAGCGCGTCGGTCAGCGACGGCAGACGCTTCTGGGTGCAGGACAACGCAACGATCTTCATTCGAGGGGCCTCCCCGGTCCGCTGGACGTCACTCGGCACCGGCCGCCGGACGACGCCCCGGGTGGCCGCACCCGGAGACGGAATTGACGATTGTCAAAGCATAGCGGCAGGCCACCGGATCCCCCGGGCACCTGCACCGCAACCTACCGGCTGCCGAACCGCCGCAGCCTTACCCGAAAAAGGCCCCGACCCGGTGTGAACCACCAGGTCAGGGCCTTGATCGTTGGTGCGCCGGCAGAGCGATCGCGGTGTGGGGACGGGCCGATCCCGTTACGCGCCGCGCAACGTCGCGCCGAGGCGCTCCGCCGCGACGGCGACCGCCGCGTCCCGTGCCGCGACCGCCTCCTCGACGGTCAGCGTCCGGTCCGGCGCCCGGAACGTCAGCTTGTACGCCAGCGACCGGCGACCCTCGCCGAGCTGCGCGCCGGAGTACACGTCGAACAGCCGGACGTCCTCCAGCAGCTCACCGGCGCCCGCCTCCAGCGCACGACGCACCTGCTCCGCCGGCACCGAGTCGTCCAGCACCAGGGCCACGTCGATCAACGCGGGCGGGAAGCCGGACACCGTCGGCGCGGGCGTCACCGGGGTCGGCGGCAGCGCGTCGAGGTCGAGTTCCAGCGCGCAGGTGCGCCGGGGCAGCTCCAGCGCAGCCACCACCGTCGGGTGCAGCTCGCCGGCGTGCCCGACGACCGCGTCGTCGACGCGCACCTCGGCGCAGCGGCCGGGGTGCCACGGCGCGTACTCGGCCGCCCGCACCTCGACCCGCTCGCCGGTGACACCTGCGGCGTCGAGCACGTCGCGGGCTGTCTCGATGGCGTCCGCCCAGCCGGCCGGTCGACCCGCGCCCCACCAGCCGGCAGGGTCGAGGTCACCGGTGAGCACCGCCGCGACGTGCACCGGCTGCGCCGGCACCACCGCGTCGGCGGCGGCGAACTCCGCGTCGGTCGGGCGGCGGTCCACCCCCATGGCGGGCGGGCTGCCGGCGCCGAGGCGCGGGTGGAAGACCGCGCCGATCTCGTAGAGGGCGAGGTCGCGGTGACCCCGGCCGAGGTTGCGCTTGAGGATGCCGAGCAGCGGGCCGAGCAGCGTGGTGCGCAGCAGCGGCTCCTCCTCGGACAGCGGGTTGGCCAGGCGCACCGCGGGCCGGCGGCTGTCGTCGGCCGGCAGGCCGAGCTGGTCGGCCAGTTCCGGCGACACGAACGGGTGCGCGAGCACCTCGACGTACCCCCGCTCGGCCAGCGAATTGGCGACGGTCCGGCGGCGACGCTGGCGCGGGGTCAGGCCGCGACCGGGGGGCGCGGTGGGCAGCACCGACGGCACCCGGTCGTACCCGTCGAGGCGCACGACCTCCTCGACCAGGTCGGCCGGGTCGGTCAGGTCGGGTCGCCAGGTCGGCGGGGTGACGCTCAGCGCCACCTGCGCGCCGCTGGCCACGCCCACGGCGCCCGGGTCCTCGGACAACCGGTCCGCGCCCTGCGCGACGGTGCAGCCGACCCGCTCCAGCAGGGCGACGACCCGCGCCGGCGGGTACTCGACGCCGACCCGGCGGGTCGGCAGGTCCGCCGGCAGGGTGATCGGGGTACGCGGCCGGACGTGGTCGATGTCCAGGATCTCGGCGCTCGGCGTGCCGCCGCCGTGCTCGGTGAGCAGCCGCACGGCACGTTCCAGCGCGACAAGTGCCACGGCCGGGTCGACGCCCCGCTCCCAGCGCTTCGCGGCCTCGCTGAACAGCTTGTGCCGGCGGGCCGTGCGCCCGACCATCGCCGGGTCCCAGTGGGCCGCCTCGAAGAGCACGTTCGTGGTGCCGCCGGTGACGACCTCGCTGGTCTCGCCACCCATCACCGCGGCGAGGGAGATCGGACCCGTGTCATCGCAGATGACCATGTCGTCGGCGGTGAGCACCCGGTTGACGCCGTCCAGGGTGGTCAGCTTCTCCCCCGCCTCGGCGCGGCGGACCACCAGCGGCCCGGCGATCCGGTCGGCGTCGAACGCGTGCATCGGCTGGCCCAGTTCCAGCATCACGTAGTTGGTGATGTCGACGGGCAGCGAGATGCTGCGGATGCCGGCGGTGACGAGACGCTGAGCCATCCACGACGGGGTGGGCGCGTTCGGGTCGACGCCGCGGACCAGGCGGGCGGTGAACCGGTCGCAGCCGACCGGGTCGCGGACCTCCACCGGGTACGCCGGCGTCGGCGTGCCGCCCGGCGCGGGCGCCATCCCCGGGTCGTGCAGCGGCACGTCGAAGGCGTGCGACAGCTCCCGGGCCAGGCCGCGCAGGCTCAGCGCGTACCCCCGGTCGGGGGTGATCTCCAGCTCGAACACGACGTCGTCGAGCCCCACGACGGGCCGCGCGTCGTCGCCGGGCTTGGCGGACCCGTCCGGCGGCAGCACGATGATGCCCGAGTGGTCGTCGCCCAGGCCCAGCTCCTTGGCCGAGCAGATCATGCCGGCCGAGTTGTGCCCGTACGTCTTGCGGGCGCCGATCGCGAACCCGCCGGGCAGCACACCGCCGGGCAGGATCACCACCACCCGGTCACCGACGGCGAAGTTGCGCGCCCCACAGACGATCTCCTGCGGGTCGCCGGTGCCGTTGGCGGCGCCCACGTCCACCCGGCAGAAGCGGATCGGCTTCTTGAAGCCGGTCAGCTCCTCGATCTCACGCACCTCGCCGACGACGAGCTGGCCGGTGACACTCTCGCGCAGGTCCACCACGGACTCGACCTCGATGCCGAGGTCGACCAGGGCCTGCTCCAGGTCACCGGTGGGCAGGTCGGCGGGGAGGTCGACGTACTCCCGCAGCCAACTGACAGAAACTCGCATGACTTCAGACCACCGTTCCCGTGTCTCGTACCCGCATCGCCTACGCCCCGGTCCCGAGCGCGCGGCTGAACCGCACGTCGCCCTCGAAGAGATGGCGGATGTCGCTGACCCCGTGCCGGACCATCAGGGTCCGGTCGATGCCCATGCCGAAGGCGAATCCGGAGTAGACCTCCGGGTCCACGCCGCAGGCGCGCAGCACCCGCGGGTTGACCATGCCGCAGCCACCCCACTCGACCCACTGCGGGCCGTCGCGGTGCTCCGGGAACCACACGTCGAACTCCGCCGACGGCTCGGTGAACGGGAAGTAGTGCGGCCGCCACCGGGTCTTCGCCTCCGGCCCGAACATCGCCCGCGCGAAGTGGTCCAGCGTGCCCCGCAGGTGCGCCATCGTGATGCCCTTGTCGACCACCAGACCCTCGGCCTGGTGGAACACCGGGCTGTGGGTGGCGTCGATCTCGTCGGTGCGGTAGACGCGGCCGGGCACGATCACGTAGATCGGTGGCTTGCGGCTGAGCATCGTGCGGGTCTGCACCGTCGACGTGTGCGTACGTAGCACCAGGCCGGAGCCCTCCGGTGCGATGTGGAACGTGTCCATCAGCCCGCGCGCCGGGTGGTCGGCGGGGATGTTCAACGCGTCGAAGTTGACCCACTCCAGGTCGACCTCGGGCCCCTCGGCCACCTCGTAGCCCATCCCGACGAACAGGTCGCTGATCGACTCCATCAGGGTGCTCAACGGGTGCCGGGCGCCCCGCGGACGCCTGTTGAAGGGCAGCGTGACGTCCACCCGCTCCTCGACGAGCACCCGCTCGGCCTGCTCGCGCTCCACCACCTCGGCGCGGTCGGCGTACGCGGCCTCGATCGCCCGGCGGGCCTCGTTGACCCGCTTACCGGCGTCGGACTTCGCGGCCGGCGGCAGCGCGCCGATCTCGCGGCGCGCGAGGGAGACCGGTGACCGGTCCCCCAGGTGCACCGACCGCAGCGCGGTCAGCGCGTCCGGGTCGGCGGCGGCCGTGAACGCCTTCGTGGCGTCGGCGACGGCCTCGGCCAGGGCGGCCGGGTCGAGCAGGGCGACCTGCTTCGGGTCGTACGGATCGTTGCGGTAGCTCATGGCGTACGGGCACTCCCTCACGGCGGCGCCAGCCCTCCACGGGCGGCTAGGCGAGTCTACGGACGCGCGGCTGTGCCGCAGCCCGCCGGTAGGAGTTGCGCAGGGAGCAGGTCAGGCCCGCCGCCCGCCGACACCGGCGGGCTGGCTAAACGAACGCCGTGTCGCGTTCATGGGCGGATGCTCTCCCCTGCTGTCAGTCGCGCCGACAAGGTCACCGTCAGCGCTGCGCTCTCGCTGAAGCGTACAGGCAGACCGCCGCGGCGGCAGCCAGGTTGAGGCTCTCCGCGCGCCCGTACAGCGGCACCCGCACCCGGGCGTCGGCGGCGGCGGTCAACTCCTCGGGCAGGCCGTGCGCCTCCGAGCCGAACAACCACGCGGTGGGCGCGACAAGCCGGCCGTAGTCGGTCAGGTCGTCCAGGTCGTCGTCGCCGTACCCCGTGGTGGCGAAGATCGACAGCCCGGCGGCGCGCAGCGCGTCGACCACCGCGACCGGGTCGGGCGCGCGGACCACGTCCACGTGGAAGAGGCTGCCGGCCGAGGCCCGCACACACTTGCCGTTGTACGGGTCGACGGCGTCTCCGGCGAAGACCACCGCACCCGCGCCGGCGGCGTCGGCGGTGCGCAGCACCGTGCCGGCGTTGCCCGGGTCGCGGATCTCGGCGAGCACCGCCACCAGCCGGGGGCCGCCGGCGAGGGCCTGCTCCAGCGACACGTCGAGGTGCCGGCAGACGGCGACCAGCCCCTGCGGGGCGACGGTCTCGGCCAGCGCGGCGAGCGCGTCGTCGGTCACCTCGGAGACCGGCACGTCGGCGCGGGCCGCCGTCGCGGCCAGCTCCGGGTACCGGTCCAGCGCGGCGGGCGTACCGAACAGCTCGGTGACCACGCCCGGCCGGGCCAGGGCCTCGCGGACCGCCTGCGGGCCCTCGGCCAGGAAACGGCCGGCGGCGTCGCGGTCCCGGCGGCGTTGCAGGCGGCGGGCGGCGACAACCCTGGGGGTACGCGGGGTGAAGGCCATGGTGTGTGTTCCTCCGGCACGATTGAGGCGCCCCCCGGACGGCGGTGCCGACGCGGGAGACGCCTCGCTCTGGTGCGTGGGGATCAGGCGGCCTGGGCCGCCGCGCCGCCGGTGCCCTCGGCCGCGACCGCGGCCCGGGCCAGCTCGACGATCGCCGCGAACGAGGCGGCGTCGTTGACGGCCATGTCGGCCAGGATCTTGCGGTCAACCTCGATGCCGGCCAGACGCAGGCCCTGGATCAGACGGTTGTAGGTCATCCCGTTGGCCCGGGCGCCCGCGTTGATCCGCTGAATCCACAGCTGCCGGAAGTCGCCCTTGCGGTCGCGACGGTCCCGGTAGGCGTACTGCATCGAGTGCAGCACCTGCTCCTTGGCCTTGCGGTACAGGCGGGAGCGCTGACCGCGGTAACCGCTCGCGGTCTCCAGCAGGGTACGACGCTTCTTCTGGGCGTTTACAGCCCGCTTGACGCGTGCCATCTCAACTCCTTCTTACGTAAAGGTGGCGCGCGTCAGCGGCCGAGCAGCTTCTTGATGCGCTTGACGTCGGCCTTGGCCAGCACGACCGTGCCGGTCAGCCGGCGGGTCTGGGTGGAGGGCTTCTTCTCCAGGTTGTGGCGGAGGCCGGCCTGCTGGGCAACGATCTTGCCCTTGCCGGTCACCTTGACCCGCTTACCCATACCCGTGTGGCTCTTCATCTTCGGCATGTGGAACGTCTTCTCCCCTGTTACTCGCCGCTGGTCTCGGTGGCGGTGCCACCGTCAACGGCTGCTGCGGTCTCGCCGGCCGCCGCGGTCTCATCGGTGACCGGCGCGGACTCGTCCGCCCCCCGGTCCCGAGGTGCACCGCGGGACGCCGTAGCGGCGACCGCGGAGGCCTTGACGGCCCGATGCGGAGCGAGAACCATGATCATGTTTCGACCGTCCTGCTTCGGAGCGGCCTCGACGTATCCCAGGTCCGTGATCTCGGATTCGAGCCGGCGCAGGAGCCGGTAACCCAGCTCCGGGCGGCTCTGCTCGCGACCGCGGAACATGATCGTCACCTTGACCTTGTCGCCCGCCTTGAGGAACCGCACCACGTGACCCTTTTTGGTCTCGTAGTCGTGCGGGTCGATCTTCGGACGGAGCTTCATTTCCTTGATGACGGTCTGCTGCTGATTACGCCGCGCTTCGCGCGCCTTGAGTGCGCTCTCGTACTTGAACTTGCCGAAGTCCATGAGCTTGCACACCGGCGGGCGCGCCATCGGCGCAACCTCGACCAGGTCCAGATCGACGTCCGCGGCCAGCTGAAGGGCGCGCTCCAGCGGGACGATGCCCACCTGCTCACCCTCGGGGCCGACCAGTCGGACCTCACGTGCCCGGATCTGCTCGTTCACGCGTGGTTCGACGCTGATGGGGCCTCCTCGAGTCGTTTCTGCTCTGTCGCCGACCCCTGCGGCTCCCGGGTGGGAACCGACCCGGAAAGCAGAAGGCCCCGGCGCATGCCAGGGCCCGCTCGACCGGTCGGCGCGATCACAGGATCACACGTCCGGAACCGGGACGTGCCCGGAACCGGTGACCGGACCCGGCCACCGTGGCGGCGACTCGGGTGGGAGCAGGCGCTCCGCTTTCAATGCTGTCTGCTCGCATGCGGAGACAGCCTGGTCGACTCGACAACAATACACCGCCGCCTCGCTCGCCCCCAAACCGGGCACCCGGCCCGTGAGCAGCGCCGACAGTGGCGCGTCTGGAGCAGGGCCGACGGTGGCGGGCGCCGAGCGGCGGGGTCAGCTGCCGGCGGCGCGCTGGGCGAGGCGGTTGAGGTGGGCTTCGTGCAGCCGGCGCAGGGCACGGACCCCGTCGACTGCCAGCTCCTTGTCGGCCGCCTGCAGGGCGACCATCGGCAGGAGGTCGTCGTCGTGCAGCTCCAGGCTCGCCCACGGCGCACCCCTGTCGAAACGGACACCCCGGACAACCTCCCAGGGCAGCTCGTACGAGCTGATCACGTTACGCACCCGGATGCCCCGCGCGTCCGCCTCCACCCGGGGGCGGGTGAACAGCAGGAAACCCAGCGCCCCGAAGATGCCCAGGCCGATCATGGCGATCTGATCGCCGCGCTGGAAGCTGCCGTAGCCGTCGCCGGTCGGCCCGCTCAGCGAGGTGGCGACGACGGCGAACACCACCACCAGCGCGACCGCCGCCGACCAGCACACCACCCGGATCCGGCGGGGCTTGAGACGGACCAGCTCGGTGTCACTCACCCCACCAGTCTGCCACCCGTGCTCGCCCCGCAGACGCACCACCCGCCGAGCCACCACTCAGCATCCCGCGACGCGCCAGTGCCGGCGCGGCGCGGGTGATCCACTCGAGATCGACGAAACGGGGGTGTCCCGGGCGGGCGGACACCCCCGTTCCAGCGGTCCCGGGGCGCTCAGAGGCGACAGGCGTGGATGTTGGTCACCAGGATGGCGCGGGCGCCCAGGTCGTACAGCTCGTCCATGATCCGGTGCACGTCGTCGCGGAGCACCATGGCCTGCACGGCCACCCAGCCCTCCCGGTGCAGCGGCGACACGGTGGGCGACTCGATGCCAGGGGTCAGCCCGCTGGCCCGGTCCAGCAGACCGGCCGGGACGTCGTAGGCGAGCATCACGTAGCGGCGGGCCACCAGCACGCCGTGCAGGCGGCGCAGCAACTGCTCGGCCTGCGCGTGCGCCGGTGCGCCGGCGCGACGGACCAGCACCGCCGACGAGCGCAGCAGCGGCTCGCCGAACACCACGAGGCCCGCCTGACGCAGGGTCGCGCCGGTCTCCACCACGTCCGCGATCACGTCGGCGACACCGAGGCGTACGGCGTTCTCCACGGCGCCGTCGAGGCGGATCACCTCGGCCTTGACGCCCACCTCGTCGAGGTGCCGCTCGACCAGCCCCGGGTACGCGGTGGCGATCCGGTGCCCGCCCAGCTCCCGCACCGAGGCGATGTCGTCGGGGCGGGCGGCGAAGCGGAAGGTGGCCCGGCCGAAGGCGAGGTCGACGACCTCCTCGGCGGGCGCGGCCGAGTCGATCAGCAGGTCCCGGCCGGTGATGCCGAGGTCGAGGTCACCGGAGCCGACGTAGGTGGCGATGTCCTTGGGACGCAGGTAGAAGAATTCGACGTCGTTGGCCTCGTCGCGGCAGACGAGGTCCTTGGGGTCGGTGCGCTGGCGGTAGCCCGCCTCACGCAGCATCTGGGCGGCCGGCTCGGCCAGGGTGCCCTTGTTGGGGATGGCGACACGCAACATGACGGAGTGCTCCTTCGATCGGGTCTGATCAACGACGGGGCGCACTCACAGATGTCGGTAGACGTCCTTCAGTTCGAGACCACTGGCGAGCATCAGCACCTGGACCTGGTAGAGCAGCTGGGAGATCTCCTCGGCGGTGCGCTGCGGCCCCTCGTGCTCGGCGGCCATCCACGACTCGGCCGCCTCCTCGACAACCTTCTTGCCGATGAAGTGCACGCCCTTGTTCAGCGCGGCGACGGTGCCCGAGCCCGGGGTGCCGGCGGCGGCCTTGGCCTGCAGCTCGGCGAACAACTCCTCGAACGTCTTCACGGGAGGCGATTCTTCCAGCCGCCGGGCCGGCGCCCCGAGTCCGGGTCCACCGCGACCCAGCAGGCGGACAATTCCCTACCATCATGGTGGGAAAATCTTCGATCGACGCCCATGGACCTCTACGCTGTCCGCCATGGCCAGCCGCTCACACCTTGTCGCGCTCACCCTCGCCGGCGCCGTCGTCGCCACCGCCGGATGCGCGCCACAGGACGAGGAACCGACACCCACCGTCACCGCCTCGGCGTCCTGCACGAAGGACAGCCTGCCCACCCGTACGCCGGGCAAGCTCACCATCGCCACCGACCAGCCGGCCTACGAGCCGTGGTTCCGCCAGGACAAGCCGGACAGCGGCGAGGGCTTCGAGGCCGCCGTCGCGTACGCGGTGGCCGACAAGCTGGGCTACGCCCGGGGCGACGTCACCTGGACCCGGGTCAAGTTCGACACCGCGATCGCGCCCGGCCCCAAGAACTTCGACTTCGACATCAACCAGTTCTCCGTCACCGAGGAGCGCAAGCAGGCGGTGGACTTCTCCGCCCCGTACTACCTGGTGCGGCAGACCGTCATCGCGCTGAAATCCTCCAAGATCGCCGGCAAGACGTCGCTCGCCGACCTGCGCGGCGCCCGGCTCGGCGCCCAGGTCGGCACGACCAGCTACCAGGCGATCACCGACGTCATCAAGCCGACCGCGAAGCCGCAGGTCTACAACAGCAACGACGACGCCAAAAAGGCTCTGCAGAACGGTCAGATCGACGGGCTCGTGGTGGACCTGCCGACCGCCTTCTACATCACCGGCGCGGAGGTCACCGACGCGACGATCGTCGGTCAGGTGCCGCAGGTGGGCGTACCGGAGGCGTTCGGGCTGCTGCTGGACAAGAACTCGCCGCTGACCCGCTGCGTCAGCGGCGCCGTCGGTCAGCTCAGCGAGGCCGGCACGCTCACCGAGCTGGAGCAGAAGTGGCTCGCGCAGGTGGCGGGGGCGGCCGAGCTGAAGTGACGCCGCGGGAGCACACCCCGTCGGCGGCGCAGCTGCGCCGGTCGGCGTACCGGCGTCGGCAGAGCCTGCGCAGCGTGCTGATCGCCGCCTTCTCCACGGCGGCGCTCGGCACGTTGCTCGTCGTCGCCGTGACCGGCGCTCCGGGCTGGGACCGGGTCCGGCAGTCGTTCCTGGACCCGGAGATCGGCGCCGACGCGCTGCCGGCAGTGCTGGACGGGCTCTGGCTCAACGTCCGGCTGCTGGTCTGCTGCGCGGCCGGCGCGCTGCTGCTCGGGCTGGTGATCGCCGTGCTGCGGACCCTGCGCGGCCCGGTCTTCTTCCCGGTGCGGGCGCTGGCAGCCGGCTACACGTACACCTTCCGTGGTCTGCCGCTGATCATCGTGCTCTACCTGCTCACCCTCGGCGTGCCCGGGCTGCGGTTGCGGGGCATGCCGTCGGTGCTGGTGCTCGGCGGGCTCGCGCTGGTGCTCACCTACGGCGGCTACCTGGCCGAGGTGTTCCGGGCCGGCATCGAGTCGGTGCACCCCAGCCAGCTCGCCGCGGCCCGCTCGCTGGGCCTGACCTACCGGCAGACGATGCGGCACGTCGTCCTGCCGCAGGCCGTGCGCCGGGTGGCCCCGCCGCTGCTCAACGACGTGGTGGCCCTGCAGAAGGACGTCGGGCTGGTCTCGCTCGCCGGCCCGATCGACGCGGTCCGCGCCGCGCAGATCGCCACCGCCCAGTCGTTCAACTACACGCCGTACGTCGTGGCCGGGGTGCTGTTCGTGCTGCTCGCGATCCCGCTGATCGCCGTCACCGACTGGGTGACGCTGCGCTCGGCCCGTCGCCAGTCGGGAGGCTGACCATGGCGCTGCTGCGCTGCCGGGGTCTGCGCAAGGAGTTCGCCGGGCACGTGGTGCTGGACCGGCTCGACCTGACAGTCGACGAGCACCGGGTGGTGGCCCTGATCGGGGCGTCCGGGTCGGGCAAGTCCACCCTGCTGCGGTGCGTGAACCTCCTGGAGGAGGTGGACGACGGCACCATCGAGCTGGACGGGGAGGACATCTCCGACCCTCGGGTGGACGCCGACCGGGTCCGCCGGCGGATCGGCATGGTGTTCCAGGCGTACAACCTGTTTCCGCACCTGAGCGTGCTGGACAACATCACCCTCGCCCCCCGGCGGGTGCACGGGCGGGCCCGCGCCGAGGCCGAGGCCCAGGCCCGCGACCTGCTCGACCGGGTGGGGCTGGGCGCGAAGGCGCACGCCTACCCGGACGCGCTCTCCGGCGGGCAGCAGCAGCGGGTGGCGATCGTCCGGGCGCTGGCGAACGCGCCCCGCCTGATGCTGCTCGACGAGGTCACCTCGGCCCTGGACCCGGAACTCGTCGGCGAGGTGCTGACGATGATCCGGGACCTGAAGGCCGACGGGATGACCATGGTGCTGGCCACCCACGAGATGGGTTTCGCCCGGGAGGTCGCCGACGAGGTGTGCTTCCTCGACGCGGGGCGCGTCGTCGAGAGCGGCCCACCGGAGCAGGTGCTCGGCGAGCCGACGCAGGCCCGGACCCGTCAGTTCCTGCGCCGCATCATCGAGGCCGGCCGCCTGTGAGGTTCGCCGGCACCGGAGCCGGCGGCGTCAGCCGCCGAAGCCGACCCGCTGGGCGTTGCCGGCGGCCACGGTCCGGACGGCCAGGGCCGCGTCGAGCGCCGCCACTGTCGCCGCCCAGCCCTTGTCCTCCGCCGATCCGGGCAGCCCGGCCCGGTCCCGGGCCTGCTCGATGGTCTCCACGGTGAGCACGCCGTGCGCCACCGGCTTGCCCTCGTCCAGGGCCACCCGGGTCAACCCGTCGGTGACCGACCGGCACACGTAGTCGAAGTGGGCGGTGGCGCCCCGCACGACCACGCCGAGCGCGACCACCACGTCGCAGCGGCGGGCGAGGGCCTGGGCGACGACCGGCAGCTCGACGGAGCCGGCGACGCGCGCCACCACCGACCGCGCCCCGCACGCCTCGGCGGCGGCGACCGCACGCTCCAGCATGTGGTCGGTCAGGTCGCCGTGCCAGCGTGCGGCCACCACCCCGACGGTCAGCCCCGCGGCGTCGACCGCCTCGACTCCCGGCTCGCCGAAACCCGCCATCGTCATGCTCCGATCTCGTCGTCGGCGACCGGACGCCCCAGCGGCGCCTCGGACACCTCGTCCAACTCGTCCAGCAGGTGACCCATCCGGTCCCGCTTGGTGCGCAGGTAGCGCAGGTTCTCCGGGTGCGCGCCGGCCGGCAGGCTCTCGCGGCCGGTGACGGTGAGCCCGTAGCCCTCCAGCCCGGCCCGCTTGGCCGGGTTGTTGGTCAGCAGCCGCATCGAGCGCACGCCCAGGTCGTACAGGATCTGCGCGCCGGTGCCGTAGTCGCGGGCGTCGGCCGGCAGACCCAGGTCGAGGTTGGCGTCCACGGTGTCGCGTCCCTGGTCCTGCAACTGGTACGCCTGCAGCTTGTGCAGCAGGCCGATGCCGCGTCCCTCGTGCCCGCGCACGTAGAGCACCACGCCCCGGCCCTCGCGGGCGACCCGGGCGAGCGCGGCGTCCAGCTGCGGCCCGCAGTCGCAGCGCAGCGAGCCGAACACGTCCCCGGTCAGGCACTCGGAGTGGACCCGGACCAGCACGTCCTGACCGTCGCCGAGGTCACCGAGCACCATCGCGACGTGCTCGGCCGGGTCGTGCTCGGCGCGGTAGCCGAGCGCCCGGAACACCCCGTGCCGCGTCGGCATCCGGGCGTCGGCGACCAGCTCGACCTGCTTCTCGGTACGCCGCCGGTAGGCGATCAGGTCGGCGATGGTGATCAGCGTGAGGCCGTGCTCGGCGGCGAACTTCTCCAGGTCCGGCAATCGCATCATGGTGCCGTCGTCGTTGACCAGCTCACAGAGCACGCCCGCCGGGCGCAGACCCGCGAGCCGGGTCAGGTCGATCGCCGCCTCGGTGTGCCCGGGTCGGCGCAGCACCCCGCCCTCGCGGGCGCGCAGCGGCACCACGTGCCCGGGCCGGGCCAGGTCGGTCGGGTCGGTCGCCGCGCCGGCGAGCAGCCGGCTGGTGTGCGCGCGGTCGGCCGCCGAGATGCCGGTGCTGATCCCCTCGCGGGCGTCCACCGTCACCGTGTACGCGGTGCCGCGCCGATCCTGGTTGGTGTGGTGCATCGGCGGCAGGTCGAGCCGGTCGGCCTCGCTCTCGGTCACCGCCACGCACACGTACCCGGAGGTGTGGCGCACCATGAACGCCATCAGCTCCGGTGTGGCCCGCTCGGCCGCGAAGATGAGGTCGCCCTCGTTCTCCCGGTCGGCGTCGTCGACCACGACGACCGGCCGCCCGGCGGCGATCTCGGCGATCGCCTCGTCGATATCGGCGAAGCTGCTCATGCGACGGCCTCCGTGTAGGTGGGCGGGAGTGCGGCGGCCGGGCGGGTGGCGCGCGAGGTGCGCCACCAGGCGGCGAAGCCCCAGGCGCAGAAGGCGCCGTAGACCAGGTACATGGCCGCCGACGGGTAGAACCCGCCGCGCAGCAGCAGCGGCACGCCGACCGCGTCCACCGCGATCCAGACCAGCCAGAACTCGACCCAGCCGCGGGCCATGCCGTAGGTGGCCAGCAGGCTGCCGGTGAGGATCCAGGCGTCCGGCAGCGGGCCCCACGAGCCCAGCGCCTTGAGCACCGGGTACGCGACTGCGGTGCCGACGACGGCGGCCAGCAGCAGCACGAGCCGCTCCCGCCCGGTGGCCCAGCGCGGCAGCACCGCGGCGTGGTCGGCGTCCAGGCGGCTGTTGCGGCGCCACCGCCACCAGCCGTAGACGCTGACTGCGAAGAAGAACACCTGCCGGCCGGCCTGCCCGTACAGGTCGTGGGCCTGCGGGGTGGCGAACACCCCGCCGAGGAAGACGGTGAACAGCAGCGCGTTGCCGATCATGCCGACCGGCCACGCCCAGACCAGCCGGCGCAGCCCGAGCAGCGCGGAGACCAGCCCGAACACGTTGCCGACGATCTCCCGGGCCAGCACCGGCGAGCCGGCCACCTGCACCTGGGCGTCGAGCAGCCAGCCGAGGGGGCCCATCAGGCCACCCCGGGTGTGCTCGGGGTCGCCCCGGAGGCGTCGGTGAGCCGGGCGCCGAGCAGCCGCTCGACGTACTTGGCCACCACGTCGACCTCCAGGTTGACCTGGTCGCCGACGCCCTTCGCGCCGAGCGTGGTCAGCTTCAGGGTGGTCGGGATCAGCCCGACGGCGAACTCGTCCGCGCCGACCTCGGCCACGGTCAGCGACACACCGTCGATGGTGATCGAGCCCTTCTCCACCACGTACCGGGCCAGGGCGGCGGGCAGGCGGAACCGCACCGTCTCCCACTGCTCGGCCGGTTCCCGCGAGATCAGTTCGCCGACGCCGTCGACGTGGCCCTGCACGAGGTGACCGCCGAGTCGGCTGCCCAGCGCCGCCGCCCGCTCCAGGTTGACCGGGTCGCCGGGGCGCAGCGCGCCCAGCGCGGAGCGGCGCAGGGTCTCGCCCATGACGTCGGCGGTGAAGACGCCGTCGGTCGCGTCCACCACCGTCAGGCAGACACCGTTGACGGCGATGGAGTCGCCGTGGCGGGCGTCCGAGGTGACCAGCGGACCGCGCACGGCGACCAGCGCCGAATCGTCAGCCGTGGCGGTGACCCGGACGATCTCCCCCAACTCCTCGACAATGCCGGTGAACATGTCAGCCCTCCCTTTTGCGGGGCAAAGCGGTGATCCGGAGATCCGGACCGACCTGCGTAACGTCGACGAACTCCAGATCGATTGCCTCAGCGATGGTCGTCACTCCCGCGTCGACCAGGGCGGTGGGGCCGGCGCCGAGCAGCCGGGGCGCGACGTACCCGACGATCTTGTCGACCAGGCCGGCGGCCAGGAACGCGCCGGCCAGCCGGGGGCCGCCCTCCAGCAGCACCGCGCGGACCCCACGCTGGTGCAGCGCCGCGAGCAGCGCCGACAGGTCGACCCGGCCGTCCGGGCCCGCGCCCACCTCGGCCGCGGTCGCGACCCACGTCCGCGCGGCGCCGTCGCGGACCCGGGCGTCGGCCGGGGTACGCCCCGAGCTGTCCACCACCACCCGCAGCGGCTGCCGGATGGCCAGGCTGCCGTCACGCAGGTTGCGGGCGGTCAACCGGGGGTCGTCGGCGAGCACGGTGCCCACCCCGGCGACGACCGCGTCGACGGTGCCGCGCAACGCGTGCACGTCCATCCGGGCCGCCTCGGAGGTGATCCACATGCTGGTGCCGTCCGCGGCGGCGGACCGGCCGTCGACCGTGGCGGCGTACTTCCAGATGACGTACGGCCAGCCCCGGCGCATCGAGGTCAACCACGCGACGTTGCCGGCCTCGGCCTCGTCGCCGCGTACCCCCAGATCCACCTGGACCCCGGCGGCGCGCAACGTGGCGGCGCCACCGGAGGCCACCGGGTTCGGATCGGGTACGGCGATGACGACGCGGGACACCCCGGCCTGGACGAGCGCGGTGCTGCAGGGGCCGGTGCGGCCGGTGTGGTCGCAGGGTTCCAGAGTGACGACCGCGGTGCCGCCCTCGGCGCGCGGGCCGGCCTGGGCCAGCGCGACGATCTCGGCGTGCGGCCCACCGGCGTAGGCGTGGAAACCCTCCCCCACGACCTCGCCGTCGGCGTCGAGCAGCACGCACCCGACCACCGGATTGGGGCTGGTGGTGCCCAGCCCGCGAGCCGCCAGCTCGATCGCACGCCGCATCGCCTCATCGACGGAGACGCTGGCCATCGCCCTTTCCCTGCCCTCTCACTCGCCGGTCCGCGCGCGGGCGGTCAGGGAGGCGGCATGGGCCGCGGGCAGGCGGCGGCGGAGTCCGGGTACGGCACAGCCGACCCGGATGGGCGGCACGGCACGCTGAAGCCAGCGGCCGGCTCGGACCCGTCCGTCCCGCGCGCTGTCTCCCATCCGGACTGTCTGGGCGCGGACGAACCGCCCCCAACCGTCGGCCCCGGATTTTCACCAGGTCCACCGGGCGGCAGAGCCGTCCGGGTCGCGGGCTGACCACGGTTGGACCGTGGATCACCGCCGGTTCGGAATTTCACCGAGTCCCGCCAGCGCGTGGTGGGTACTTCGCAGTCTTACACGCCGAACGCGGTGTGTCCTTATCCAGGCGAGCTACTTCACAGCGGGATCACGCGTCAGGTGACGCCGCGCCGCCGGTCCACCGCCACGTACGACCCGGGTTGGCTCTTGGCGACCGTCTTCATCTCCGAGGCCACCGCGATGGCCTCCAGGGGGTCGGTGAACCGCTTGCCGGCGTCGGAGAGGGAGACCCCGATGGACAGCGTGACCAGGGCCGCCCGGCGGATGGTGCCCCGCCGGTCCTTCAGCTCGACGAAGCCCCGCTCCCGGTCGGTCGGGTCGTAGAGCGTGTCGGCGGACTTCTCGAAGTCGACCACCGCCCGGGAGGTCAGCGGGCGGACCTGGTCCGGCGCGCAGACGATCACGAAGTCGTCGCCGCCGACGTGGCCGAGGAAGGCCGGCGGCAGACCCACCGCCACCACCGCCCGGTGCAGGCTGCGGGCCAGCGCCGAGATGAAGTCGTCGCCGCGGACGAAGCCGTACCGGTCGTTGACGCTCTTGAACCGGTCGATGTCGATGTAGCCGACCGCGTAGTCCACCCCGTGCCGGACCCGGTCGCTGATCTCCCGACGGATCCGGCTGTTGCCGGGCAGCCCGGTCAGCGGGGAGACCTCCCGGAACTCCTTGTTGCGGCGCAGCGTCGAGGACACCCGGGCCACCAGCTCGGCGGTGTCGAACGGCTTGACCAGGTAGTCGTCGGCGCCGGCGCTGAGGCCGTGGACCTTGTCCACGGTCATCCCCTTCGCCGTCAACATGATCACCGGCAGGGCGGAGGTCATCGGGTCGGCGCGCAGTCGTCGGGTCAGCTCCAGACCGTCGATGCGGGGCATCATGAGGTCGACCACGGCCAGGTCCGGCCGTTGCCGCTCGATGACCTCCAGGGCCTCCTGGCCGTCACTGGCGTGGATCACCTCGAAGCCGTGCAGCCGCAGGTTGAACTCGACGAACCGGGCGATGTCCTCGTCGTCGTCGACGACGAGGATGATGTCCTTGCGGTCGACCTCGGGTTCCACCTCAGGCCCCGGGCGCCGCGCGCTCCGCGAGAGCCCGCAGGTGCCGGACCGCCTCGGCCGGGTCGGCGGCGCCGTAGACGGCGGTGCCGGCCACGAACGCGTCGGCCCCGGCGGCGGCCGCCTGCTCGATGGTGTCCGCGGCGATCCCGCCGTCCACCTCGATGCGCAGCTCCAGATGGCCGGCGTCGACGTGTCGACGGGCGGCACGGACCTTGTCCAACAGCTGCGGGATGAACCGCTGCCCGCCGAAGCCCGCCTTGATCGTCATGATCAGCAGGGTGTCGAAGCTGGGCAGCAGCTCCAGGTACGGCTCGATCGGGGTGTCCCGGTCGATGGCCAGCCCGGCCTTCGCGCCGGCCGAGCGCAGGTCCTTGGCCAGGGCCACCGGGTCGTCGGCCGCCTCGACGTGGAACGTGACGTTGTACGCCCCGGCGTCGGCGTAGCCCGGGGCCCACCGGCGCGGGTCGGAGATCATCAGGTGCACGTCGAACGGCATCGTGGTTGCGGCTCGCAGGCTCTGCACCACGGGCAGCCCGATGGTCAGATTGGGCACGAAATGGTTGTCCATCACGTCCACGTGCAACCAGTCCGCGGCGTCCTCGACGGCACGGACCTCTTCGGCGAGGCGGGCGAAATCGGCGGCCAGGATGCTCGGCGCGACGATCGGCGGCGGTACGGTCACGGGGCCAGTGTACGAACGCGGCCACCCGCCGCCCGCAGCACGGCACCAACTCCGACACGCTGTGACCCAGCAGTGACCAGTAGTGCAGAATGAGCCGGTCCGGGCCATCGATTCGGACGAACAGACATCAGTGGCTGGCCGATCGACCCAAACGGGACGACACTCCAAGCGGGACGGTGCCGTAGGCTGCACGCCCGCCGGGGTCGCGCCGCGGGGCGCGGTGACCGGTCGCCAGCTCGCGGGAGGGCGGACGATGCGACGGTGGCTTCCAGCGCTGGCGCTGATCGGCATCACGACGATGCTGCTGGCCGGCTGCGGGCCGGCGCGAGGCGCGGACGGTGACCTCACCGACGACTGGCCGGCACTGCGGGTTCCGCGGCCGTTCACCCCCGCCACCGACACCTGCCTGCCCCGGATCACCTCGGTCGTGCAGGCCAGCACGTACGAGACCGTCGACTGCGCCCGCAGCCACCTCGCCGAGGCGATCCACGTCGGCACGTTCACCGGCACGGCCGCGCAGGCCGGCACCCGACCGGGTTCGGGCTCGACAGCGCTGCGCGCCGCCCGCTCCGAGTGCGACCAGCGGGCCCGGGAGGTGCTCGGCGGCGACTGGCACACGGCCCGGCTCACCCTGACGCTCTCGCTGCCCAGCGGCCCGGCCTGGACCGGCGGGGCGCGCTGGTTCCGCTGCGACCTCAGCGAGACCGACAGCATCGACAACACCCGGCCGGTGAACCGCGTCGGCAGCCTGCGCGGCGCGTTGATCGGCGACACCCCGCTGACCCACGGCTGCTTCGACCCGAAGCTGATCGGCGACAACCTCAACTACATGGCCCCGGTGCTCTGCACCGAGCCGCACCGCGCCGAGTTCGTCGGCGTCTACTCCGAACGGGACATGAGCTGGGCCGAGTTCACCCGCTCGGGCGAGCAGGCGCACCGGCGCTGCATGGCGTTGATCGCCACGTACGCGGCCGTGCCGAACAACAGCGACCTGCCGTACCGGGCCGGGTCCATCTACTACCCACCGTCGCAGCGCGAATGGGAGGAGGGTGACCGGGGGGTGCGCTGTTTCCTGTGGAGCGACGACCGCAAACTCACCCGTTCGATGCGCGGCGTCGGCCCCGAGGGACTGCCGGCGATCTGAGTCACGGTGCCGTATGCTGCTGCGCCGTGGCGCTACCGGCCGGCTGGGGGCCGTCCGGAGCTCACCAGCGGCGGGAGGTCGACGATGCGACGGTGGTTGACGGCGATTGCCGGGGGCGCTGCGGTGGCCCTGGCGCTCACCGGCTGTGGCGCACCCGCCGGAGTCGACAGTGACCTCATCGACGACTGGCCGGCGCCCGTGGCGGCGCAGCAGTTCGTCCCCACCGCCGGCGTCTGCCACCACTCCTCCCAGCAGGTCGGCTTCCTGAGCGGCTACAACCCGATGGAGTGCGCCGAGTCGCACCGGGTGGAGACCCTGCACGTCGGCACGCTCACCGGCCCCGGCACCGACCGCGGCACACCTCCGCCGCCCGGCTCGGTGGGCATGCGGGCCGCGCAGGCCGGCTGCGAGACGGAGGTCAACAAGGCCCTCGGCGCCAACTGGCGCTCCGGGCGCCTCGGGCTGGCCGTCGTACTGCCCTCGCCGGCCGCCTGGGCCGGCGGGGCCCGCTGGTACCGCTGTGACGTCACCGAGATCGCCAGCATCGACGACACCGCCGTCGACCTGCGCACCGGCAGCCTGCGGGGCGCCCTGACCGGCGCGTCGCCGCTGGCGTACCGCTGCTTCAACCCCAAGCTGGACAAGGACAAGATCGAGGAGATGGTGGCGGTGTCCTGCACCGCCAAGCACCACGCCGAGTTCGTCGGGATCTGGCAGGCCCCGGACATCAGCTACGCGGAGTTCAACCGCACCACCAAGCGCACCCACCGCGCGTGCCAGTCGGTGACGGCCAAGTACGCCAAGGTGCCCGACAACTCGCAGCTCGACTTCCGCGCCGGAACGATCTACTACCAGCCGTACGAGCAGGAGTGGCGCAACGGCAACCGCGGCGTGCAGTGCTTCCTCTGGATCAGCGACCGGAACCTGACCCGCTCGATGAAGAACGCCGGAGACAAGGGCCTCCCGGTCACCTGACCCCGACCGACACGACCGCACCCGGCCGACTCGGCCGGGTGCGGTGTCGCGTTCAGCCCGTACGCGGGCCGGCGGTCAGCCCTCGCGCAGGACGGGTCAGCCCTCGCGCAGGACGGGTCAGCCCTTGCGCAGGACGGCGAGGAACATCGCGTCGGTGCCGTGGCGGTGCGGCCAGAGCTGCACGGTGGGGCCGTCGCCCAGGCCGGGCATGCCGGCCGGCAGCAACGGTCGGGCGTCGACGAAGTCCACCGACACGCCGCTGCGGCGAGCCGCCTCGGTGACCGTCACGTGCGTCTCCACGGTGTGCGGCGAGCAGGTGACGTACGCGACCAGCCCACCCGGTCGGACCGCCCGCAGCGCCGCGCCCAGCAACTCCCGTTGGAGCCGGGTCAGCGGCGGCAGGTCGGACGGCTGGCGGCGCCAGCGCGACTCGGGCCGGCGACGCAGCGAGCCCAACCCGGTGCACGGGGCGTCCACCAGGACCCGGTCGAAGTGGCCCTCCGGCAGCTTCGGGTCGGCGCCGACCTCACGACCGTCGGTGGCCACCACTGTCACCGGCAGACCCCGGGTCGCCTGGGACACCAGCCGGGCCCGGTGCTCGGCCACCTCCACGGCGGTCAGGCGGGCGCCGCGCTGCGCGGCCAACGCGCCGAGCAGACCGGCCTTGCCACCCGGACCGGCGCACAGGTCCAGCCAGCGCCCGTCCGGGCCGTCCAGCGGCGCGTCGGCGAGCGCGGCGGCCACGAGCTGGGAGCCCTCGTCCTGGACGTGGGCGCGACCGTCGACCACCGCCGGCACGTCGCCCGGCGCACCGCCGGGCAGATAGACGGCGTACGGCGAGAAGGCGCCGGGGGCGCCGCCGACCTGGTCGGCAAGCTCGATCGGGTCGATCAGGCCGGGACGGGCGCACAGGTGCACCGGGGGACGCTCGTTGTCCTCGATCAGGAGCCGGGCGGTCTCGCCCAGGTCGCCGTCGAGCGCCTCGGAGAAGGCCCGCACGATCCACTGCGGGTGGCTGTACGCCAGCGCCAGGTGCCCGACCGGGTCTGTCTCGATCGGCGGGGCGAGCTTGGCCACCCACGCGTCGATGTCGCGGGTGGACACCTCGCGCAGTACCGCGTTGGCGAACCCGGCGGCGCCCGGCGCGACCGAGCGGACCAGGTCCACCGTCGACGACACGGCGGCGTGCGGGGGCACCCGGGTGTGCAGCAGCTGGTACGCCCCGATCCGCAGCGCGTCGCGCGCCGGCGGGTCGATGCGGGCCACGTCCCGCCCGGACGCGTCGCTGAGGATCGCGTCGAGCGTGCCGACGTGGCGCAGGGTGCCGTAGGTCAGCTCGGTGGCGAACGCGGCGTCGCGGCCGTACAGCCCCTCCTCGCGCAGGATGGTGGGCAGCACCAGGTTGGCGAAGGCGTCGTCGCGGTGCACGGCCGCCACCGCCTCGTACGCCACGCGTCGTGGCCGGTCCAGTGGTGGCCGGGTCGGCCGGCGGTCGCCGCCGCGGCCGGCGGACGAACCGCCGCGGAACGGACGCGTCCCCTCCGGGGCCGTCACGCGAGGCCCTCGCCGGCGCTGACGCGGACGCCGCGCGCCCAGTCGGTGGCCGCCATGGCGCGCTTGCCCGCGGCGCGGACCTCACCGAGGCGCACCGGCACGGTGGCCGTGCCGGCCAGCACCCGGGTCTTCTCCACCAGCAGCTCCCCCGGTTTGAGGTCCGGGCCGTCGGGCACCGGTGCGACCGGGCCGAGCTTGACCCGCTCGTCCCGGAAGGTCGTCCACGGGCCCGGGGCGGGCGTGCAGGCGCGGATCCGCCGGTCCACGGCGAAGGCCGGGTCACTCCAGCGCACCCGGGCGTCCTCCACGGTCAGCTTCGGCGCCAGCGACACCCCGTCGGCGGGCTGCGGTTCGGCCCGCGCGGTGCCGTCGGCGATCGCGTCGAGCACCGCCACCAGCAGCCCGGCGCCGGAGTCGGCGAGCCGCTCCAGCAGGTCGCCGGAGGTGTCGCCGGGGCGGATCTCGTCGGTGAGGGTGCCGAAGACGGGGCCGGTGTCCAGGCCCTGCTCCAGTTGGAAGACGCTGGCGCCGGTCAGCTCGTCGCCGTGCAGCACCGCGTGCTGCACGGGCGCGGCGCCCCGCCAGGCGGGCAGCAGCGAGAAGTGCAGGTTGATCCAGCCGTACCGGGGGATCTCCAGGGCCGCCGGCGGCACCAGCGCGCCGTAGGCGACCACCGGCACGCAGTCCGGGGACAGCTCGCGCAGCCGGTCGAGGAACTCCGGGTCGCGGGGGCGGGCCGGCGTGAGCACCTCGATGCCGTGCTCGTCGGCCCACGCGCCGACCGGGGAGCGGGACAGGCCACGGCCCCGCCCGGCGGGCGCGTCGGGCCGGGTGACCACGGCGACCAGCTCGTGCCGGGAGGCGGCGACGGCGGCCAGGGCGGGTACGGCCACCGCCGGCGTACCGGCGAAGATCACACGCATCCCGGTCACCGACCCAGACCGAACGGGCTGCCGCCGGCGTGCGGGTTGACCTTGACCACCGGCGGCGCGGCGGCGTCGTACCACTCGGCCTGGCGGATGGCCTTCATGGCCTCCTTGCGACCGGCGGCGTCGAGACGGTCGAGGAAGAGCACACCGTCGAGGTGGTCGGTCTCGTGCTGCACGCAGCGGGCCATCAGCCCGGTGCCGACGATCTGCAGCGGGTCGCCGTAGCCGTTGAAGCCCTTGGCGATGACGTTCTGCCGGCGCTTGGTGTCGAAGTAGAGCCCGGGGATGGACAGGCAGCCCTCGGGGCCGTCCTGCTCCTCCTCGTCGGGGAACTCCAGCACCGGGTTGACCAGGTGCCCGAGCACGTCGTCGACGTCGAAGGCGAACACCCGCAGGCTGACACCGAGCTGCGGCGCGGCCAGGCCGGCGCCGTTCTGCCCCCGCATCGTGTCGGTGAGGTCGGCGATGAGCCTTCGCAGCTCAACGTCGAAGTCGACCACCGGATCGGCCGGCGTGCGCAGCACCGGATCCCCAAAAAGACGGATGGGCTGGACGGTCACGCGGGACGGCTCCTTCGGCAGGTGGGCGAGCGGTGCCGTACCAGTCTACGGAGTGCCTCCGAGTGACCCGGCCGGCGTACCTCGATCGGCCACCGCCGGTGTGCCCAGCGTCACCGGCAGGCTCTCGTAGCCGCGCAGGGTCAGGCGGGTCCGGTGCCGGGGCGGCCCCGCCAGGGCCAGCTCGGGCAGGCGGCGCAGCAGCATCGGGAACGCCAGCTGCGCCTCCTGCCGGGCCAGACCGGCGCCGAGGCAGTAGTGCGGGCCGGCGCCGAAGGACAGCGGATGCGCCTGCTCGCGGGTCGGATCGAAGCGCCCCGGCTCGGGGAACCGGCGCGGGTCGCGGTTGGCCGCGCCGAGCAGCAGCAGCGCCGTGCTGCCGGCCGGCAGGTCGAGCCCGCCGCAGCGCACCGGCGCGGTGCTCGTCCGGGTGGTCAGCTGCACCGGGGAGTCGTAGCGCAGCAGCTCCTCGACGTACGCCGGGGCGAGCCCGGGGTCGGCGCGCAGCGCGTCGGCGGCCCCGGGGTGGCGCAGCAGCACGACCAGGCCGTTGCCGAGCAGGTTGGTGGTGGTCTCGAAGCCGGCGACCAGCAGCACGACCAGGTTGGCCAGCAGTTCGTCGCCGGTGAGCCGGGCGCCGTCGGCGTCGTGCACCTGGACCAGCGCGGTGGTCAGGTCGTCGGCCGGTGCCCGGCGTCGGGCGACGATCAGCTCGACGAAGTAGTCGCGCAGCTCGGCGGCGCCCGCGTCGGCGACGGCCAGCTCCTCGGTGGTGATCTCCGGCTCCAGCACCCCGGTCAGGTCGCCGGCCCAGCGGCGGAACAGCGGCCGGTCGGCCGCCGGTACGCCGAGCAGCGCGCAGATCACCCCGACCGGCAGCGGGTACGCGAAGTCGGCCAGCAGGTCGACCGGCTCGCCGTCCGAGGCGCGGGCAATCATCGCGTCGAGCAGTTCCTCGGCCTGGGCGCGCACCACGTCGCGCATCCCGGCGATCCGGCGCGGGCTGAACGCGCCGGCGGCGAGTCGGCGCATCCGGCTGTGATCGGGCGGGTTGGTCCGCAGCATGGACCGGGCGATCGACGTGATCGCCGGGCTCTGTCGCCAGTTCGGCCAGACCTGGTCCCGCAGCGCGTCGTCGAGCACCCCGAGCCGGGGGTCGCGCAGCAGCTCGTCGACCTCCGGGTAGCCGGTCACCACGTACATGCCGGGCAACGCCTGCACCACCGGGCCGTGCGAGCGCAGCCGCTCGTACGTCGGGTACGGATCGACGCGTCCCTGCGGCGACATGAGCAGTGTGAGCGCCTCGGCAGCATCCATGACTGGCCTCCCCCGTCGATGCGTCGGAGGCTCCATCATCCCGGTGCCGCCGGCAGCCGGCATCCCCCCGCCCGGCACGCGCGTCAGCCCGGGGTGGCCGCCGCCCGGCTCAGCAGGGCGCGGACCCGCTCGCCGTCGGGGTGACCGAGGTCGTCGAGGATGCCCAGGGCACGCCGCCAGGTACGCGCCGCGCCGGCCGGGTCGCCCGCCGCGTGCCGGCTCTCGCCCAGCCGGGAGAGGGTGTCCGCCTCGTCGTAGCGGTCGCTGATCCGCCGGTACAGCCGCAGCGCCCGCCCGTAGCAGCGGATCGCCTCCCGGTGGTCGCCCAGGCGCGCGTGGATGAAGCCGAGGCTGTCCCAGGTGTTCGCCTCACCGTGCCGGTCGCCGGTCCGGCGCAGCAGCGCCAACGCCTGCTCGCAGTGGGTGAGCGCCGGGCGGTACTGGCCGAGCTGGGCGTGCGCCCAACCCACCGCGTTGCGGGCGCTGGCCTCCCCGGCCAGATGGCCGGCGTCCCGGTACAGCGCGAGAGCCCGCCGCACGTGGTCCAGCGCCTCGGCGTACCGGCCGAGGCCGTCGAGCATCGCGCCGAACGCCCGGTGGGTACGCGCCTGCCCGGTGTGGTCACCCAGCGCCCCGAAGAGCGCCAGGGCCTGCCGGTAGTTGCTCGCCGCCTCGTCGACCCGGCCCAGCCGGGACAGCACCCGGGCGAGGTCGCGGTGGGCGTTGGCCTGCCCGAGTCGGTCCCCCGCCTGCCGCGCCCCGGCCAGGGCGGTCCGTTGGGCGACGGCCAGGTCCGGCCACCGTCCCCGGCGTTGCAGGAAGTCCACAAGCGTCCACGCGAGCTGCCAGGCGTGGCCGTCGAACCCGGCGCGTTTCGCGTGCCCGACGGCCGCCAGCAGCACCGGGTACTCGACGGTGAACCAGGCGAGCGCCTCAGCGTGGTCGGTGATCTCCTCGGGCACCACGCCCGGTGGGGCCGCCGTCAGGGTGACCGGATCGCGACCCGGCTGCAGCAGCAGCGCCGCCGCGTGGGCGGTGTGCAGGTAGTGGTCCAGCCCGCGCCGGATCGCGGCCCGCCGCGCCTCGGCCGGCTCACGCCGCTCGGCCTGCTCGGCGGCGTACGCCCGGAGCAGGTCGTGCGCGCCGAACCGGCCGGGAGCGTGCTCGCTGACGAGATGGGCGTGGGCCAGCTCCGTCAACAGTCGGGGCACCTGTTGCCGGGGCAGCCCCGCCAGGCTGGCCGCTGCGGCGACCCCGATGTCCGGGCCGGGGTGGCAGCCGAACAGCCGGAACAGCCGGGCCGCCGCGGGCGTGAGGCTCCGGTACGACCAGGAGAGGACGGCCTGTACGTCGGTGCCCGCGTCGCCACCGTCGAAGGAGTCCAGCGGACGCGGCGCCCCGCGCAGCTCGGCGGCGAGGGTGGCCAGGGGGAACGCGGGATTCGCCGCACTCCTCGCGGCGAGCACCGCCAGGGCCAGCGGCAGCCGCGCGCACCGCTCGATGATCTCGTCCACGGCCTGCGGCTCGACCGCCAACCGCTCGGCCCCGAGTCGCCGGGCCAGCAGCTGCCAGGCCTCGGCGGCGCTGAGCAGGTCGACGCCGACCGGCCGGGCGCCCTCGGTGGCGACCAGGCCGGCCAGCCGGTTGCGACTGGTGACCAGGACCAGGCAGGTCGGGCTGCCGACCAGCAGCGGCCGGACCTGGTCGGCATCGCGGGCGTTGTCCAGCAGCACCAGCATCCGGCGACCGGCGAGCAGGCTGCGATAGAGACCCACCTGCGCGGGCAGGTGGGTGGGGATCCGTTCGGGCGGCACCTCCAGGGCCTCCAGGAAACCCCGTACCGCCTCGACGGCCGTCACCACCGTTCCGGTGGAGTCGAATCCGCGCAGGTCGACGTAGAGCTGGCCGTCCGGGAACCGGTCGGCGACCCGGTGCGCCCAGTACACCGCAAGCGTCGTCTTGCCCACCCCGGCCGTGCCGGACAGCGTCACCACCGTCGCCGGCGCCCGGCCGCCGTCGCCGGCGCTGTCCGGGTCGGCACAGGCGAGATCGAGCTGCGCGAGCTGGGCGGCACGTCCGACGAATCCGGGCAGCGCCGGGGGCAGTTGGCGGGGCACCGGGAAGCGGGCCGGAGCCGGGGCGGCCCGCGTCCCGCCGCTGCGGCCCCGTACGGCCCCGGCTCCCGCCCGGCCGGTGGCGGCGTGGTCCCGGGTCGCACGTCGACGTCGCTCCTCGATCCGGTCCCGCGCCGTGGCCAGCACCCCCTGCTCGGCGGGGGTCGCGCCGAGCAGCCGGATGAGCGCGTCGAACCGCTCCGGCGGAGGCAGGATGTTGCCGGCGAAGTACTCCCCGATGATCCCGCGCGACCAGCCGGTCTTCGCCGCCAACTGCCGGTACGTCAGCTGCGTCTCCCCCTGCTGCCGGGCTTCGCGGCGGCGCAGCTGGCGCAGCAGGCCGGCCAGCTCCGGCAGGGTCTGCGCCTCGACGCCGCCGCGGGCCACGTCGAACGCCGCGGGCGGCCCCTGCGGTGCTCGACGAACGCCGGACGGTACCCGTTGGTCGGACATGCGGCCCCCACCCCCTACCGGTCACCCGGCCGCCCCGGGTGCCGACACGGGCAGGCTAGTTGCGGTCACACTCCGCTAGATAGGAGGCAGCCGATGTCTGACAGTTCACATCGGACCTTTGCCCCCGTCCGGCGGTGTCCGACCGTGTCCAGTCCCGTCCAGGATCGCCGTGCTGAACCGACGTCTCGTGCCACCGTCCCTGGTGCGGGTTCGGCCCGCGCCACGAAACCCTGGGGAAGGGGTACAGATGATCCGTCCACACCCGACCGCCCGACGGTCCACGACGATGCTGCGTCGCATCGCCGTCACCGCGTGCGGCCTCACGCTGCTCGTCGCGGGCGTGAGCGGCGCACCGGCCACCGCCGCGCCGAAGGGCAAGGCCACCACCGCCGGATCGTTCGTCGACAGCACAGCGGTGCCGGGCGGCTTCGCCTCCTGGTCCGAGCTGCTGGAGTTGCAGCAGCGGATGAACACCGCCGCCGCCCAGATCACCAACGCCGCGCAGCGCAGCGCGAACTCCGGCTTCGCCGGTATCATCGCCGATCCCACCACCCGCCAGCTCCAGGTCTACTGGAAGGGCGAGCCGCCGGCCCGCCTCGTGGCCAACGCCCGGGCCACCGTCGCGACGACGGTGCTGCCCGCCGCGTACTCGCAGCGGGAGCTGATGGTCGCGGCCGACCGGCTGCGGGCCTCGGCCGGCGACAGGATCACCACGGTGGGGCCGCGCGCCGACGGCGCCGGCCTGCTCGTCGGTACGCAGAGCGGGCTGCTCGGCGCGACGGCTCTCGCCGGCGTTCCGGTGACCGTGCAGACCGGCGTCGCCGCCGCTCCCGCCACCCGCTGGGACGACAGTCCGCCCTGGTGGGGTGGCGCCGCGTGGCGCAACACCGCCACCGGCGGCGGCTGCTCGACCGGCTTCGGCGTCTTTGCGGGCGGGGTGTCGCGGGTGCTCTCCGCCGCGCACTGCGCCAACCTGAACGTGGTGGCGGCCGACCCGACCGGGCAGACCATCGGCACCGTCATCAGCCGCAACGTCAGCAGCGACACCCTGCTCATCGCGGGCAGCTCCGGCGGCCGGGTCTTCAACAACAGCACCGACGCGGCCGGCGCGGTGGTCAGCGAGTTCAGCAACCAGGTGATCGGCGCGCAGGCCAGCCAGGTCGGCAACTGGGTGTGCAGCTCGGGCGCGTACTCCGGCACCCGGTGCTCGATCCAGGTGAAGGCCCGCAACCTGTGCATCAACGTGCGGAACTTCGGCACGGTCTGCGGCCAGGTGCAGGCCGAGAACACCACCCACACCAACGGTGTCGGTCAGGGTGACAGCGGCGGCCCGGTGGAGATCGTGAATGCGGCGAACACCCTCCAGGTCTGGGCGACCGGCACCAACACCGCCATCGACGACACCAACACCTCGACGGCGTGTACCGGCTACGTCCCCACCGGGCGGGTGTGCGCCTGGCGGTTCTACTACGAGGACATCTTCTCCGGCATGGCCGGCGTCGGCGCCTCGGGCGTGGTCCTGGGCTGACGCCTCGGGGCGTTCCGTCGGTCGACCCGACGGCCGGGCCGGCGCGCACCCCGCGCGCCGGTCCGGTTCCGCGCTGGGCTCAGGCGCCGACGCCCCGGTCCGCGGCGAGCACGGCGTCGCCGCCGAGCAGCGCCGGCTCGGGCAGCGGCAACTGGATCTTGTGGGCCGCCTCCCAGTCGTAGACCAGGCCGGGGCGCACCTGCGCGGCGAAGTAGTCCACGGCGCTCATCCCACCCACCACCGGCTCGTCGACCTCGGCGACGAGCTGGGCGGGGACCAGGGAGAAACCGTTCTGGATGGCGGCGCTGAGCCGACGGTGACCGTCGACGACGAAGAAGTACTCCCCGGTGAAGCCGATCTTCAGCGGTTCCAGGGACTCGTCGCCGGCCTCGGCCACGTCGCCGACGAACTCGCTGTCCCAGAGCCCGCGCAGCGTCGCGATGTCCTCGGTCGGGTAGACCCGCGCCGGGTCGAGCAGCAGCAGCGGCGGGCCGTCGCGCAGCACGTCGGCACCGAGCGTGCCCTCGTACGCGGCGATGATGTGCTCGACCACCTCGGCGGCGGAGGCTCGGGTCGTGTCGCAGATCAGGTCGTAGTTGCGCAGCCGCGCCTTGTCCACCCCGTAGCGGACGATGAACCGGCTGCGTTCGCTCTCGCTGCGCTCACGGAGCTTGGCCTTCGCCTCATCCAGTGAGGCGTAGCTCTCCGCCGGGCCGGACGGGCGGGCCAGCACCCGGCGGGCCGCCTCACCCGGCTCAGTGATCATGTGCACCTTGAGCGCGTGGGTGAAGAAGTGCCAGGCCAGCCGCGAATCCATGATCAGATGCTCGCCGGAGGCGGCGATGTCGCGCTGGAGCTGGTCGACGTAACCGTCGACGGCCTGGTCCAGCTCGGCGTGCAGATTGAGCTGCAGGGCTGTCATCTGCCGCTGCTGCGCCATCTCCCGATAGAGGTCACCGACGCTGACCCGGCGCATCCCGAGCCGCTTGGCGATCTCCACCGACACGGTGCTCTTGCCGCTGCCGAGGTCGCCGTTGAAGACGATCGATTGTCGAACGGTCACGACTGGTCCACCCCTGATAACCGGCTTCCTGACATCATCGACATCGCGTCCGACCGACGCGTTCCCGGCCCGCCCGCTTCGGCGGTGCCGTGACCTGGGGCCGTCGTACGCCCGAGCATGACGGGCGATGCTACCACCTCGACGCCAGCGCTTTGCCGGACGCGGTGTGCGGGCGGCGCCCGTCGGGCGGGGTACCGCCCGCCCGCGAGAGCGGCCCACTCTCCGGGGAAAACGGTCAGAACAGGCTCAGCGGATCGACCTGGAGACGAACCGGGTCGGCGGCCTTGCGGGCGGTGCGCACCCCGGCGGCCGAGTGCAGGGCCTCGGCGAGCGCCGCGGCCCGCGCCCGGGGCACCCGGACCAGCATCCGCTCGCGCCCCTCGTCAGCGGGCACCGGCCCGAGAACCTCGGCGTCACCGGGCAGCCGGGCCGCGGCGAGCAGGTCGGCAACCGCCTCGGCCGGGCCGGTGACGCTGGCCATCCGCACCGCCGGCGGGAAACCCAGCTCGCGGCGCTCGGCCAACTCCCGGCCGGCGAACCAGGCGGCGTCCCAGCGCAGCAGCGCCTGCACCGGGGCGAGCGCGCCGTCGGCGACCACCACCACGCGGCCGGCCGGCGCCGGGCGGGCCAGGGCCGCTGCGGACAGCCACCGGCGCAGCGCCTCCTCGCCGGCCCGCAGGTCGGCCCGGGTCAGCAGGGCCCACGAGTCGAGCAGCAGGACCGCGCCGTAGCCGCCCTCGGCGACCGGCTCGGCGCCGGGGGTGGCGACCACCAGGGCCGCACCGCCGGGCACGTCGGTCAGCACCTCCTCCCGTCCCGAGGTCCGCACCGGCACGTCGGGAAAGGCCCGGCCCAGCTCCTCAGCGGTACGCCGGGCGCCGGTCACCGCGGCCCGTAGCCGCCGACCGCCGCACTGCGGGCAGGCGTACGCCGCGGCGACCCGGGCGCACCACCGGCAGGCGGGGGTGCCGCCGGCCGACGGCAGCGCGAGCGGCCCGGCGCAGTGCGCGCAGCGGGCCGGGGTACGACAGTCGGCGCAGGACATCGAGGGCAGGTAGCCGCGCCGGGGCACCTGCACGAGCACCGGCAACCCCGCCCGCAGGGCGTCACGGGCGGCCGTCCACGCGAGGCTGGGCAGCCGAGCGGTCGCCGCACCGGGATCACGGGCGAGCTGGGGGTCGTCACCGGTCGGCGCGATGGCCGGTATCCGGGCCCGCACCGTCGCCCGGTCGGCGACCACCTCCCGCGCCCAGCCGGTCTCCAGCAGCAGTTGCGCCTCGGCCGTCCGGGCGTACCCGCCGACCAGCGCGCCGGCCTCGCCGAGCTGCGCGCGGGTGAGCAGCACGTCGCGGGCGTGCGGATAGGGCGCCCGGGGTTCGGAGTGCAGGTCGTCACCGTCGTCCCAGATGGCGACGAGTCCGAGCCGGGGCACCGGGGCGAACATCGCGGCCCGGGTCCCGATGACCACCGGCACCTGCCCGCGCCGGGCGGCGAGGAACGCCCGGTAGCGCCGGGCCGGCCCGAGGGCGGCGGAGAGGCTGACGTGCCGGCCCGGGCCCAGCACGACGGTCAGGGCGGCGTCGAGGCGGTCGAGGTCGCGGGCGTCGGGGACCACGACGACGGCGCCGCGCCCACCGGCGACGGTGGCGGCCACCGCGTCGGCGTAGCGGGCGGCCCAGTCCTCGCCGGGCAGCGCGGACCAGACCGCGCGGGGCGCCCGGCCGTCGGTGAGCGCCCGCAGCAGCGCCGGCCCGGTCGGGTAGTCCCGCCAGCCGCGCGGGTCGACAGCCTCCCCCGGCACGGCGGGGGCCGTCGCCGGCAGGGCGGGGGCCGTCGCCGGCACGGCGGGGGCCTCCCCCGGCGGGACGAAGGGGGCCTTCCCCGGCGGGGCGGAGGTCGTCCCCGGCGGGGCGGGGGGCTCTCCCGGCACAACGGGGCCGACCGCGTCGCCGGCAGCGCCGGACTCGGCCGCCGGCGACGGCTGCTCGTGGGGCTCCTTCTCGACCCGGGCGTGCCGGGGCGGCACGGCGAGCCGGAGCACGTCGGCCAGGTTGCCCGCGTACCGGTCGGCGACCGCCCGGGCCAACCGGGTGATCTCCGGGGCCAACACCGGCTCGGGCGAGACCACCTTCTCCAGGTAGGCGAGCCGGCCGGTGTGCCCGGAGTCGTCCGCCCGCGACAGCAGCCAGCCGTCGACCAGCTGCCCCGCGAAGCGCACCTTCACCCGGGTGCCGGGCACCGCCACGTCGGCCAGGTCGGCCGGCACCAGGTAGTCGAACGGCCGGTCCAGGTGCGCCAGCGGAACGTCCACGCAGACGCGCGCGACCGGCGACCCGTCCGCGGGTCGCCGGTCGCTACGCCTGGTGGCGGTCAGGCTCCCGCGGCCGACTTGAGGTCGGCGGCCCGGTCGGTGCTCTCCCACGACAGGTCCGGCAGCTCCCGGCCGAAGTGGCCGTACGCGGCGGTCTGCTGGTAGATCGGGCGGAGCAGGTTGAGGTCCCGGATGATCGCGGCCGGGCGCAGGTCGAACACCTCGGAGACGGCCTTCTCGATCGAGGCGACCGGCACGGTCTCGGTGCCGAACGTCTCGATGAACAGGCTCACCGGGTGCGCCTTGCCGATGGCGTAGGCGACCTGCGCCTCGCACCGCTCGGCCAGGCCGGCGGCGACCACGTTCTTGGCCACCCAGCGCATCGCGTACGCGGCCGAGCGGTCCACCTTGGACGGGTCCTTGCCGGAGAACGCGCCGCCGCCGTGCCGGGCGTACCCGCCGTAGGTGTCGACGATGATCTTGCGGCCGGTCAGGCCGGCGTCACCCATCGGGCCGCCGATCTCGAACCGGCCCGTCGGGTTGACCAGCAGCCGGTAGCCCTCGGTGTCCAGACCGAGGCTCTCCAGCTCGGGCGCGATGACGGAGTCGCGCACGTCCGGGGTGAGCAGCGACTCCAGCGAGATGTCCGCGGCGTGCTGGCTGGACACCACGACGGTGTTCAGGCGGACCGGGCGGAGCCCCTCGTACTCGATGGTGACCTGGGTCTTGCCGTCCGGGCGCAGGTACGGGATGGTCCCGTCCTTGCGGACCGCGGCGAGCCGGCGGGCCAGCCGGTGGGCGAGGGCGATGGGCAGCGGCATCAGCTCGGGGGTCTCCGAGCAGGCGAAGCCGAACATCATGCCCTGGTCGCCGGCGCCCTGCGCGTCCAGCGCGCTCTCCGACGCACCGGTGCGCAGCTCGAAGGCGTTGTCCACGCCCTGCGCGATGTCCTCGGACTGCGCGCCGATGGAGACGCTGACCCCGCAGGACGCGCCGTCGAAACCCTTCTTCGACGAGTCGTAGCCGATGTCGAGGATGGTGCGCCGGACGATGGTGGGGATGTCGGCGTACGCCTTCGTGGTGACCTCACCGGCGATGTGGACCTGGCCGGTGGTGATCATGGTCTCGACCGCGACCCGGCTGTGCGGGTCCTCGGCGAGCAGCGCATCGAGGATGCCGTCGCTGATCTGGTCGGCGATCTTGTCCGGGTGGCCTTCCGTGACCGATTCGGACGTGAAGAGGCGGCGTGTCACGGCACTCCTAAGCGTGTGAGGTCGTTCCGCGGCAGTCTAGTCACCGCTGCGGCCGGTGTCGGGATCGGTCGCGCGCTGTTCCACCCGTCAGGAGCGGTTGGCCAACCGCGCCACGACGAGGTCCCACACGGTGTCGGCCACGGCCTCCTTGGCCTGCTCCGGCAGACGGCTCACCGAGCCATCCGCGCCGATGACCGTCACCGTGTTGGTGTCGGCGCCGAAGACCCGGTCCGGACCGACCTCGTTGACCACGATCAGGTCGGCCCGCTTCCGGGCGAGTTTCGCCCGGCCGTTGGCCTCCGCGTCGCCGGTCTCGGCGGCGAACACCACCAGCACCTGCTCCGGTCGCTTGCGCTGGCCGAGCTCCGCCGCGATGTCCGGGTTCGTGACGAGCTCGATGGTGGGAGCGACACCGTCGTCCGACTTCTTGATTTTGCCAGGCGCGTACGTCGCCGGTCGGAAATCGGCCGGAGCCGCCGCCATCACGACCGCGTCGGCCTCGGCGGCGGCCTGCAGGGTCGCCTCGCGCAGCTCGGCGGTCGTGCCGACGCGGACCAGGTCGACCCCGGCGGGGTCGGCGAGGGAGACGTTGGCCGCGATGAGCGTGACCCGCGCGCCCCGGGCGACAGCCGACCGGGCGAAGGCGTAGCCCTGCTTGCCGGACGAGCGGTTGCCGAGGAAGCGGACCGGGTCCAGCGGCTCGCGGGTGCCGCCGGCGGTGACCACCAGCCGGCGGCCGGTCAGGTCGGCGGGGGCGGACCCGCCCCGAGCCAGGACCTGGCGGGCGACCGCGAAGATCTCCGCCGGGTCGGGCAGTCGGCCCTTGCCGGTGTCGGCGCCGGTGAGCCGCCCGACGGCCGGCTCGATGACCCGCACGCCCCGGGACCGCAGCGTGGCGACGTTGGCGACGGTGGCCGGATGCTCCCACATCTCGGTGTGCATGGCCGGAGCCAGCACCACCGGGCAGCGGGCGGTCAGCAGCGTGTTGGTCAGCAGGTCGTCGGCGAGCCCGTGGGCGGCCTTGGCGAGCAGGTCGGTGGTGGTCGGCGCGACCACCACCAGGTCGGCCTGCTTGCCGAGGCGGACGTGCGGCACCTCGTGCACGTCGGACCAGACGTCGTCGGCGACCGGTTGGCCGGAGAGCGCCGCCCAGGTCGGCGCCCCGACGAACTTCAGCGCCGACGCGGTCGGCACGACCCGGACCCGGTGGCCCGACTCGGTGAAGAGTCGCAGCAGCTCACACGCCTTGTAGGCGGCGATGCCGCCGCCGACCCCGAGGACGATCGAGGCGGACATCGACGGGTGCGGGCTTACGGCTGGTCGGTCGGCTCGGCGGTGAGCAGGCCCGCGTTGATCTCGCGCATGGCGATGGAGAGGGGCTTCTCCTGCGGGGTGGTCTCGACGAGCGGACCGACGTACTCCAGGAGGCCCTCACCGAGCTGGCTGTAGTAGGCGTTGACCTGGCGCGCGCGCTTGGCGGCGAAGATGACCAGCGCGTACTTCGACGTCGTCTTCTCAAGGAGCTCGTCGATCGGCGGGTTGGTGATGCCTTCGGGGTTGGCGATGGATCCCACGAATTAACCTCTGCGTCTTTCGAGCCGCGCGGACGCGGTGCTGAGTCTCAACGGCGGCCGGCCGTCAGCCGCGTACACGCGACCAGGCCGGATCCGGATAAGAAGAACCGAGTAAGCCTACCAGCTCGTCGGCGACCCGATCGGTGTGGTCGTGCGTCAGGGTGTGCGCGAAGGCGGCGGCCACGGCGGCGTCGGGTCGGTGCCCGGGTGGGATCAACAGCACCAGCCGCGCGGCGGGCACTCGCGCCCGCACCAGCCGGGCGCCGGGGACGTCGAGCGGGAGCAGGACCGGCTGCCCGGCGTCGAGCCGGGCGCGCAGCGGCGGGTCGAGGGTGCCCCGGTGGTACGCGCCGATCCGGGACCACTCCAGCAGGTCTCCGGTGGCCACCCGGCGCTCGAACTCGGCCGGGGCGAGAAAGACCCGCTGCTCACCGTCCACCTCCGGCTCCCGGCGCGGCCTCGTCGTTGCCGGCACCGGGATCCACACGGACGGGAAACGCGCCCGAACGAGCTCGACGACACTCTCCCTGCCGGAACCCGAAGGTCCAGCCAGGACAGTGAGCCGAGCCGCCGGGCGCGTCTCGCCATCCGTGCTCACTGCTTGTTTCTACACGCTGCCAGGTTCAGTTGGCGGCGAACTCTCCAAGCAGTGCCTTGCGCTGCTGCTCGCCGAGGCCACGCAGGCGACGGCTGTCAGCGATCTTGAGCTTCTCCATGATCTGGGTAGCCCGGATCTTGCCGATGCCCGGCATCGCCTGCAGGACGGCCGAAACCTTGAGCTTGCCCACGACGTCGTCGCTCTCGGCGCGCTCGAGGACGGCACCAAGGGTGGTCTTGCCCTGCTTGAGCTGCTCCTTCAGCTCGGCACGGGCCTTGCGGATCTCCGCGGCCTTCTCGAGCGCGGCAGCGCGCTGTTCGGGGGTCAGTGACGGGAGCGGCACCAGTTCTCCTCAGGTCCCTATCGCGGCGGGCGGGGCGCACCGCCGCATCTGTGAAACGTGGTGTCGCTGTGAACCAAGGGGTCCGTGGTTCCCAGCGCGGGGAAAACTAGCGGTCAACGGAGCTTTCGGCAACGTGGGCGCGCGATGATCATCGCAAAGTGACCGAGCCGTCAGTCAGTCACCGGGCAGCCAGAACGGCCCGGCACTCGGCCGAGACCCGGTCGGCGGCGGCCCGCAGGGCGTCCGCGTCCGGTCCCGCCGACAGGACCTCCCGGGAGTACGACGGGAGCACCGAAGCGAGGCTGGAACCGAAGACGGTGCGCAGATCCGCGGCGCCCGCACCCTGCGCGCCGAGCCCCGGAGCGAGCAGCGGACCCCCCACGCCGGAGAGGTCATGACCGGTGTCACCGATGGTTGCGCCGACCACCAGACCGAAGCTGCCGAGGGGGGTCGCACCCCTGTTGAGCTGGGAAATCTCGTCGATCACGGTCTGCGCGACGGTCCGCCCGTCGGCCGTGCGGGCCCGCTGCACGGCCGCGCCCTCGGGGTTCGAGGTGAGGGCCAGCACGAAGACCCCGCCGCCGTGTTTGGCGGCCAACTCGAACATCGGCGCCAGCGAACCTACTCCCAGGTAGGGACTGGCCGTGACCGCGTCGACATACAGCGGGCTGGATGGATCAAGGTACGCGGAGGCGTACGCGCTGACCGTTGAGCCGATGTCGCCACGCTTGACGTCCAGAAGAACGAGCGAACCGGCTTCTCGTAACTGTCGGATAGTTGACTCAAGGATCGCCACACCGCGGGATCCGAATCGCTCGAAAAAGGCCGACTGAGGCTTGACCACCGCAACCCGGTCACCGAGCGCTTCCACCACGGTCCGGGAGAACCGTTCGAGGCCGTCGACGTCGTCCGCGAGGCCCCACCGGGCCAGCAGACCGGGATGCGGGTCGATGCCCACACAGAGCGGTCCGCGCTCGCTGACGGCCCGGTGCAGTCGGGTGCCGAAGCTCTCCATCTGTGCACTTCCCCTCTACTCGTCCGGGCGGCGGACCGCCTCGGGGCGTACTCGTTGACCGGGACCGCTCAGCCGGCCGCCACCGCCGCCGCCACCCCGGCCGCGATACGGGCCAGGTCGGCGTCGTCGGTGACGTACGGCGGCATCGTGTAGATCAGGTCGCGGAACGGCCGCAGCCAGACGCCCCGCTCGACGGCCGCCGCGGTGGCCGCGCCGAGGTCGACCTCGTGGTCGAGCTGGACCACCCCGATCGCCCCGAGCACCCGCACATCCGCCACGCCCGGCGCGGCGCGCAGCGGCTCCAGGCCGGCGCGCAGACCGGCGTTGACCCGGGACACCTGCGCCGCCCAGTCCCCGGCCCGCAGCAGCCCGATGGAGGCGTTGGCGACCGCGCAGGCCAGCGGGTTGCCCATGAACGTGGGCCCGTGCGCCAGCACGCCGTCGGCGGAGATGCCCCGGGCGACCTCGGCGGTGCACAGCGTCGCGGCCAGGGTCAGGTAGCCCCCGGTGAGCGCCTTGCCCACGCACATCACGTCGGGGGCCACCCCGGCGTGTTCGGCGGCGAACATCGCGCCGGTACGGCCGAACCCGGTCGCGATCTCGTCGAAGATCAACAGCACCCCGTGCGCGCGGGTCACCTCGCGCAGCACCCGCAGGTAACCCGGATGGTGGAACCGCATCCCGCCGGCGCCCTGGACGACGGGCTCGACGATCACCGCGGCCAGCTCGTCGGCGTGCCGCTCGACGGTGTCCACCAACGCCGCCACGTACGCCTCGTCCGGCGGGTCGGTGAAGCCGCCGGGCGGCACCGGGGCGAAGATCTGCCGCGGCAGCACGTCACCCCAGAGGTGGTGCATCCCGCCCTCCGGGTCGCAGACGCTCATCGGGTGGAACGTGTCGCCGTGGTAACCACCCCGCCAGGTCGCCAGCCGGCGCCGCTGCGGCCGGCCGACGGCCCGCTGGTACTGCAGGCACATCTTCGCCGCCACCTCGACGCTCACCGAGCCGGAGTCGGCCAGGAACACGTGCTCCAGACCCTCCGGGGCCAGCTCGACGAGGGTCCGCGCGAGCTGCACCGCGGGCTCGTGGGTGAGGCCACCGAACATCACGTGGCTCATCCGGGCGAGCTGGTCGGTCACTGCCGCGTCCAGCACCGGGTGCCGGTAGCCGTGGATCGCCGCCCACCAGGACGACATGCCGTCCACCAGCTCGCGGCCGTCGGCCAGGGTCAGCCGTACGCCCTCGGCGCTCCGCACCACGTACGGCGGGTTCGCCGGCGGCAGGGCGGCGTACGGGTGCCAGACGTGCGCCCGGTCGGTGGCCAGAATCTCCTCGGGCGTCATGCGTGCTCCTTCCGGACCGGACGGCGGACCAGGCGGTGGGCCGGACGACGGGCCGCGCGGCCGGGCGGCACCTCTCCCCATCCGCCTTTGCTCTGCTTCAGCGGAGGCAACAGTGGGTGTCCGGGTATCGGACGCCCACTGTCTCCTCGGTTGAAGCAGTGCAAAGGCGGCAGTGACCGGTCGGGGTCCTCGGCCGACCGACACACGGACCCGGCGGTGCCGCCGGGCCGAGGGCTGCTCACCGGCCGGCGACCGGATCCGGTGTCGCCGCGGTGGCGCTCGCGCGGGCGGCGGCGCGCACCAGGGCCGGGCCGCGGTAGATGAAGCCGGTGTAGAGCTGCACCAGGGCGGCGCCGGCATCGAACATCCGCGCCGCGTCGTCCGGATCGAGCACCCCGCCGACTCCGATGATCGGTAGCCGGCCGCCGGTCTCACGGTGGACGAACGCGACCACCTCCCGAGCCCGCCCGGTCAGCGGTCGACCGGACAGGCCACCGGCCTGGGCGCCGCGTTCGGAGTCGGCCGTGGCCAGCCCGGTACGGGCCAGCGTGGTGTTGGTGGCGATCACCCCGGCGGCACCCCGGGCCAGGCAGACCTCCAGCAGCTCGGCGATCGCCGCCTCGGTCAGATCCGGCGCGATCTTGACCAGCACCGGCTTCTCCCCCACCAGCGCGCCGAGCAGCGCGTCCAGGTGCGCGCGGTCCTGCAACGACCGTAGGCCCGGGGTGTTCGGTGAGGACACGTTGACCGCGAAGTAGTCGCCGTGCCCGCGCAGCGCCCGGTACGAGGCGAGGTAGTCCTCGACCGCCTCGTCGAGCGGGGTCACCTTGGACTTGCCCAGCGAGATCCCCAGCGGCACCCCGATGGGGCGCGGCAGCGCGTCCAGCCGGGCGGCCAGCGCGGCGGCCCCGGCGTTGTTGAAGCCCATCCGGTTGACCACGGCCTCGCTGGCCGGCAGCCGGAACAGCCGCGGCCGGGGGTTGCCCGGCTGGGCGTGCGCCGTCACCGTGCCGACCTCGACGAAGCCGAAGCCGAGCGCCGGCCAGGCCGCCAGCGCGGCGCCGTCCTTGTCCATGCCGGCGGCCAGGCCGACCGGGTTGGGGAACCGCACGCCGAACACCGTGCGGGGCGCCTGAACGGCGTAGCGGGCCCGCAGGGCCGCGAGGGCCACCGGACGCCGCGACAGCCCGGCCAACCGCCGCAGCGTCCACTCGTGCGCCGCCTCGGCGTCGCCGCCGCCGAGACGGAACAACCCCGGCCGCACGACCCGCTCGAACAGGGTCACTGGGCCGCCCGGAGGGTGGCGTGCAGGTCCTGCAGCGGGCGCACCTGCATGTCGCCCCGGATGCGCGCCTCGATGCCCATGACCGCGGCAGCCGCGCCCGGAACCGTGGTGATGCAGGGGATGTCGGTGGTGACGGCGGCGCTGCGGATCTCGTAGCCGTCCGAGCGGGCGCTGGCACCCGAGCCCTGCGGCGTGTTGATCACCAGAGCCACGTCGCCGCGCAGGATCAGCGACACCGCGTCGTCTCCCTCGCCCGCCTGGTAGTGCTTGCGGATCTGCTCGCAGGCGATGCCGTGCCGGCGCAGCACCTCGGCGGTGCCGGTGGTCGCCACGATCTCGAAGCCCAGGTCGGCCAGCCGCTTGATCGGGAAGATCATGCCGCGCTTGTCCCGGTTGGCCACCGACACGAAGATCTTCCCGGCGGTCGGCAACGACCCGTACGCGGCCGACTGGCTCTTGGCGAAGGCGTGCCCGAAGTTGGTGTCGATGCCCATCACCTCGCCTGTCGACTTCATCTCCGGGCCGAGCAGCGAGTCGATCCCCTTGCCCGCCCGGGTCCGGAAGCGCTTGAACGGCAGCACCGCCTCCTTGACCGCGATCGGCGCGTCGGCGGGCATCGTGCCGCCGTCCCCCGTCGCCGGGAGCAGGCCCTCGGCGCGCAGCTCGGCGATCGTCGCGCCGAGCGCGATCCGGGCGGCGGCCTTGGCCAGCGGAACGGCAGTCGCCTTCGAGACGAACGGAACGGTCCGCGACGCGCGCGGGTTGGCCTCCAGGACGTAGAGCACGTCGTCCTTGAGCGCGTACTGCACGTTGAGCAGACCGCGCACGCCGACACCGCGGGCGATCGCCTCGGTGTAGCGGCGGACCTCGGCCAGGTGCGACCCCGCGAGGGTGATCGGCGGCAGCGCGCAGGACGAGTCGCCGGAGTGGATACCGGCCTCCTCGATGTGCTCCATCACGCCACCGATGTAGACCGCGCCGTCGGCGTCGCACAGGGCGTCCACGTCGATCTCGATGGCGTCGTCGAGGAACCGGTCCACCAGCACCGGGTGGTCGCCGGAGATGTCGGTGGCCCGACCGATGTAGTCGCGCAGCGTCGGGTCGTCGTAGACGATCTCCATGCCCCGCCCGCCCAGCACGTACGACGGGCGGACCAGCACCGGGTAGCCGATCTCGTCGGCGATCGCCTTGGCCTCGTCGTAGGACGTGGCCATGCCGTGCGCCGGCGCGCGCAGCCCGGCACGGGCCAGCACCGCGCCGAACGCGCCCCGCTCCTCGGCCAGGTGGATCGACTCCGGGGAGGTGCCGACGATCGGCACGCCCGCGTTCTTGAGCCGCTGCGCCAACCCCAGCGGGGTCTGCCCGCCAAGCTGCACGACCACCCCGACCACGCCCGGCCCGCCGGCCGCCCGGCCGGACGAGTCCTCCGCGTGCCAGACCTCCAGGACGTCCTCGAAGGTCAGCGGTTCGAAGTAGAGCCGGTCGGCGGTGTCGTAGTCGGTGGAGACCGTCTCGGGGTTGCAGTTGACCATGACGGTCTCGTAACCGGCCGACCGCAACGCCTGGACCGCGTGCACGCACGAGTAGTCGAACTCGATGCCCTGCCCGATCCGGTTCGGACCGGAGCCCAGAATCAGCACCTTCGGCCGGTCCGACGGCACGACCTCGGTCTCGGTGTCGTACGTGGAGTAGTGGTACGGCGTGGTGGCCTCGAACTCGGCCGCGCAGGTGTCCACCGTCTTGTAGACCGGGCGTACGTCGAGGCGGTGCCGCAGGGTCCGTACGCCGTCCTCGGCCGCCAGCTCCGGACGCAGCGCGGCGAGCTGCCGGTCGGACAGGCCGGCCCGCTTGGCACGACGCAGCAGCTCGGCGTCGAGCACCGGCGCGTCGACGATCTCGGCGCGCAGCTCGATCAGCGCGACGATCTGGTCCAGGAACCACGGGTCGATCCCGCCGGACGCCTCGGCGACCTCGGCGATCGACGCGCCGAGGCGCAGCGCCCGCTCCACCGTGTAGAGCCGGCCGTCGTGCGGGACGCGCAGCGCGGCGAGGGTGTTCTCCCGCGTCGCGTCGGCCGGGTCGGGGACGGTCCAGAAACCAGATGATTTGGTTTCCAGCGAGCGCATCGCCTTGTTCAGCGCCTCGGTGAAGTTGCGCCCGAGGCTCATCGCCTCGCCCACCGACTTCATGGTGGTGGTCAGCTCCGGGTCCGCGCCGGGGAACTTCTCGAACGCGAACCGGGGGATCTTCACCACCACGTAGTCGAGGGTCGGCTCGAACGCCGCCGGGGTCTTCAGCGTGATGTCGTTGGGGATCTCGTCGAGCGTGTAGCCGATGGCCAGCTTCGCGGCGATCTTCGCGATCGGGAAGCCGGTCGCCTTGGACGCCAACGCCGAGGAACGCGACACCCGCGGGTTCATCTCGATCACGACGATCCGGCCGTCGACCGGGTTGACCGCGAACTGGATGTTGCAGCCGCCGGTGTCCACCCCGACCTCGCGCAGCACCGCGATGCCCAGGTCACGCAGGCGCTGGTACTCCCGGTCGGTGAGCGTCATGGCCGGGGCCACCGTGACGCTGTCGCCGGTGTGCACGCCCATCGGGTCGAGGTTCTCGATCGAGCAGACGACCACCACGTTGTCGTGCCGGTCGCGCATCAGCTCCAGCTCGTACTCCTTCCAGCCGAGCACGCTCTCCTCGATGAGCACCTCGTGCACCGGGCTGGCGGTCAGGCCGTCGCCGGCGATGCGGGCCAGGTCCTGGGGCGTGTGCGCCATGCCGGAGCCCAGGCCGCCCATGGTGAACGACGGCCGGATCACCACCGGCAGGCCCAGCTCGGCGACTGTCGCCTCGACCTCGTCCATCGAGTGGCACACCCGGGAGCGGGGCACCAGAGCGGCCGGGTCGTCGACGCCCAGGCGTACGCCGGCCTTCGCCACGATCTCCTTGAACAGCTGGCGGTCCTCGCCCCGGTTGATGGCGTCGATGTTCGCGCCGATCAGCTCGACGCCGTACTTGTCCAGGACGCCGGCCTCGTGCAGGGCGACTGCCGTGTTCAGCGCGGTCTGCCCGCCGAGGGTGGCCAGGATGGCGTCCGGGCGCTCCTTGGCGATGACCAGCTCCACGAACTCCGGGGTGATCGGCTCGACGTACGTGGCGTCGGCGAACTCGGGGTCCGTCATGATCGTGGCGGGGTTGGAGTTGACCAGGCTGACCCGGATGCCCTCGCTGCGCAGCACCCGACACGCCTGGGTGCCGGAGTAGTCGAACTCGCAGGCCTGCCCGATGACGATCGGCCCGGAGCCGATCACGAGGATGTGCTTGAGATCGGTCCGCTTAGGCATTCTTGGCGCCCTCACTGCGATTCAGGTCGAGGCCACGGCCCTCGATCAGCTCGGCGAAACGGTCGAAGAGGTAGTCGGCGTCGTGCGGGCCGGCTGCCGCTTCCGGGTGGTACTGCACGGTGAAGGCGGGGACGTCCACGGCCCGCAGCCCCTCGACCACGTTGTCATTGAGGCAGACGTGCGACACCCGCACGCCGCCGAAGTCGGTGTCGATCACCTGGTCGGGAACCACCGCGCCCGGCCCCGCACCGGGCACCTTGACCGCGCCGAGCCGCTGTTCGCGGCCCGACACGTCGACCGCGAAGCCGTGGTTGTGGCTGGTCACCTCGACCTTGCCGGTGGCCCGGTCGAGCACCGGCTGATTGATCCCCCGGTGGCCGTAGCCCAGCTTGTAGGTGCCGAAGCCGAGCGCTCGGCCGAGGATCTGGCTGCCGAAGCAGATGCCGAACAGCGGCACCTCCCTCCGCAGCGCCTCCCGGGCCAGCGCCACCGGGCCGTCGGCCGTCGCCGGGTCGCCGGGGCCGGGCGACAGGAAGACCGCGTCGGCGCCGGTGGCCAGCAGGTCCTCGATGCTCGACGAGGCCGGCAGCACGTGGGTGGTCACCCCGCGCGCGGCCAGCCGGCGCGGCACGTTGCGCTTGATGCCCAGATCCAGAGCCGCCACGGTGAACCGGTGCTCGCCGAGCGCCTCGACGACGTACGGCTGGGCGGTGGTCACCTCGGCGGACAGGTCCGCGCCGACCATCTGCGGCGACTGCCGGACCCGGGCCAGCAGGCTCTGCGGGTCCTTCTCGACGCTGGAGATGCCCACCCGCATGGCGCCCCGCTCGCGCAGGTGCCGGGTCAACGCCCGGGTGTCCACGCCGCTGATGCCCACCACACCCTCGGTGGCGAGGCGGTCCTCCAGGCTGCCGGTGGCCCGCCAGTTCGAGCCGATCCGGGCCGGGTCGCGGACGACGTAGCCGGCCACCCAGATCCGGCCGGACTCGTCGTCCTCGCCGTTGACGCCGGTGTTGCCGATGTGCGGCGCGGTCTGCACCACCACCTGCCGGTGATAGGACGGATCGGTGAGCGTCTCCTGGTAACCGGTCATGCCGGTGTTGAAGACCGCCTCGCCGAAGGTCTCACCGACGCTGCCGTACGCCTCACCGGGGAACGTGCGCCCGTCTTCGAGGACGAGGATCGCGGGTCTGCGCTTGACCATTACTTGACAGCCTTTCCGTCCAGGACCGTCGGCTCGCCGCGCAGGAAGGTCGCCACGATGCGACCCGGCAGCGTCATGCGGGCGTACGGGGTGTTACGACTGCGACTGGCCAGTTCCGCCGGCTCGATGGTGCGGCGGACGGCCGGGTCGATCACTGTCAGGTTGGCCGGCACGCCGGGCGCCGGGTCGATGCCGTGCCCGGTCAGCCCCGCGATCCGGGCGGGGGTGCGGGACATCCGCTCGGCGATCAGGTCCCACTCGGGGCCGAACACGTCGAGCGCGATGGACAGCGCTGTCTCCAGGCCGAGCATCCCCGGCCGGGCGTACGCCCACTCGCACTCCTTGTCCTCCACGGCGTGCGGGGCGTGGTCGGTGGCGATGATGTCGATGACGCCGTCGGCGAGCGCGGACCGCAGGGCGGTGATGTCCGCGGCCGTGCGCAGCGGTGGGTTCACCTTGAAGACCGGGTCGTAGCTCTCCGCGCGCTCGTCGGTGAGCAGCAGGTGGTGCGGGGTGACCTCGGCGGTGACGCGTACGCCACGGGCCTTGGCCTGGCGCAGCACCTCGACGCTGCCGGCGGTGGAGACGTGGCAGACGTGCAGGCGGCTGCCCACGTGCTCGGCGAGCAGCACGTCCCGGGCGATGATCGCCTCCTCGGCGACCGCCGGCCAGCCGATCAGGCCGAGCCGGGTGGAGACCTCACCCTCGTGCATCTGGGCGCCCTCGGTGAGGCGGGGCTCCTCGGCGTGCTGGGCGATGACCCCGTCGAACGCCTTGACGTACTCCAGGGCCCGGCGCATCAGCAACGGGTCGGCGACGCAGTGCCCGTCGTCGGAGAAGATCCGCACCCGGGCCGCGGAGTCGGCCATCGCGCCCAGCTCGGCGAGGCGCTCGCCGGCCAGCCCGACGGTGACCGCGCCCACCGGCTGCACGTCGACCAGCCCGGCCTCCCGGCCGAGCCGCCAGACCTGCTCGACGACGCCTGCGGTGTCCGCGACCGGCGAGGTGTTCGCCATCGCGCAGACCGCCGTGTAGCCGCCCAGCGCCGCCGCCCGGGACCCGGACTCGACGGTCTCGGCGTCCTCCCGGCCGGGCTCGCGCAGGTGGGTGTGCAGGTCGACCAGGCCCGGCAGGGCGACCAGCCCGGCGCCGTCGACCACCACGGCGTCCGGCGCGGACAGCCCCGGACCGACCTCGGCGACGACGCCGTCGCGGATCAGCAGGTCGGTCGGCGCGGCGCCGACGATGCTCACGCTGGTGATGAGGTACGCGGTCACCGGTTGTTCCCTCCGAGCAGCAGGTACAGAACAGCCATCCGCACGGAGACCCCGTTGGTGACCTGTTCGACGATTGTGGAGCGGGGTGAGTCGGCCACCTCGGGGGTGATCTCCATCCCCCGGTTCATCGGGCCCGGGTGCATGACGATCGCGTGCTCGGGCAGCCGGCGCATGCGCGGGCCGTCCAGCCCGTAACGGCGGGAGTACTCGCGCGCGGAGGGGAAGTAGGAGTCCTTCATCCGCTCCCGCTGCACCCGCAGCATCATCACGACGTCGACGTCGGGCAGCACGGCGTCGAGGTCGTACGACACGTCGGTGCCCGGGGCGAGGGCGCCGGCGATGTCGACGGGGATGAGGGTGGGCGGACCGACCAGGGTGACCTTCGCGCCGAGGGTGGACAGCAGCAGGACGTTGGAGCGGGCCACCCGGGAGTGCAGCACGTCCCCGACCACCGCGACCGACAGGCCGGCGAGGCGGCCCAGCCGGGCCCGCATGGTGTACGCGTCGAGCAGCGCCTGGGTGGGGTGCTCGTGGGTGCCGTCGCCGGCGTTGACCACCGACCCGTCGACCCAGTTGGCGAGCCGGTGCGGGGCGCCGGAGGCGGGGTGCCGCACGACCACCGCGTCGGCGCCCATGGCCTGCAGGGTCAGCGCCGTGTCCTTCAGGCTCTCGCCCTTGGCGACGCTGGACCCCTTCGCGGAAAAGTTGATCACGTCGGCGCTGAGCCGCTTCGCCGCCGCCTCGAACGAGATCCGGGTCCGGGTGGAGTCCTCGTAGAAGAGGTTCACCACCGTCCGGCCGCGCAGCGCGGGCAGCTTCTTGATCTCGCGGCCGGCGACGGTGGCCATCTCGGCGGCCGTGTCCAGGATCTCGGTGGCGGTGTCGGCGTCCAGGTCCGCGCCGGAGAGCAGGTGCCTGATCATGAGTGGGTTCCCCCGTACAACTTGACCTCGTCGGCGCCGTCGGTCTCGGCGAGCGTCACCTTGACGCTCTCGGCGAGCGCCGTCGGGATGTTCTTGCCGACGTAGTCGGCGCGGATCGGCAACTCGCGGTGGCCGCGGTCGACCAGGACGGCGAGCTGCACCGACGCCGGGCGGCCCACGTCGTTGAGCGCGTCGAGCGCGGCCCGCACGGTGCGCCCGGAGAAGAGCACGTCGTCGACGAGGATCACCCGCTTGCCGTCGATGCCGCCGCTGGGCACCTGGGTCGGGCCGATCGCGCGGGTGGCGTGCCGGCGCAGGTCGTCGCGGTAGAGCGTGATGTCGAGCACACCGACCGGGACGACGACGTCCTCGAAGGTGCTGATCCGGGAGGCGAGCCGCCGCGCGAGAGGCGCACCCCGGGTGGGAATCCCGAGCAGCACGGTGTCGGCGGCGCCCTGGGTCTTCTCCAGGATCTGGTGGGCGATGCGGTCGACCACGCGCTGCACGTCGGCGCTGGCGAGGATCACCTTCACCGAGGGTTGTCGCGGTGGTGACGAGCGGGCAGCCGGTGGGTATGCCACGGCGGACCTCCTTCCCCGCCTCACGGGACGGGTCGTTAAAGGATGTCGGGCACCTCCGGCCGGTGAGCGCGAGCAGACCGACCGAGGCTTCACGCCACGTTACCAGTGGTCACCAGGCCGACGGACGGCGGCTGCTGACCACTGGATCAGGCCGACGAAATGGGGATAACTCCCTCGGTGCTCCCCAACGGTAAGGTCACGACCACTTGACCACGTGTCGCATTCCCCGTACCGTCACGCTCCGTAGCGATCGACGGGAGAACCCCGAGCAGCACTGGGAGTGTCCGAATGCCCTCTGAATACGCCAAATCTCTGGGCGCACGCCTGCGCTCCATCCGCCAGCAGCAGGGCCTCTCCCTGCAGGGTGTGGAGGAGAAGTCGAACGGGCGGTGGAAGGCCGTGGTGGTCGGCTCGTACGAGCGTGGCGACCGGGCCGTGACGGTGTCCCGTCTGGCCGAGCTGGCCGAGTTCTACCGTGTGCCCGTCTCGGAACTGCTGCCCGACGGCAGCGGCGTCCGGCACGAGCCCACCAGCAAGATCGTCCTGGACCTGGAGCGGCTCTACGACGAGGCCTCCGAGGACCTGGCCTACGTCGCCCGCTACGCCCGCGCCATCCAGCAGCAGCGCGGTGACTACAACGGCCGGGTGCTCTCCATCCGCGCCGACGACCTGCGGGCGCTCGCGATCGTCTACGACGCCTCACCGTCGGGTCTGATCGAGCGGCTCACCGAGCACGGCGTGCTGGTGGCCGACCCCCGGGCGTTCTTCGCCTCCTGAGCTGTCGCTTCACCGCAAGAAGGGCCCGTGCCGATGGCACGGGCCCTTCTTCGTCGTGCGGGTACGCGGGCCGCTCAGCGGGTGGCGTACTCGGCGATGCGGCCGAGCACGCCGTTGAGGAACCGCGGCGAATCGTCGGTGGACATCTGCCGGGCCAACTCGACGGCCTCGCTGATCGCCACCGCGTCGTCGATCTCGTCGACGTAGAGCAACTCGTAGACGGCGATCCGGGCCAGGTTGCGGTCGACCACCGGCATCCGCTCCAACGTCCAACCCTCGGCGTAGCTGGCGATCAGCTCGTCGATGCGGTTGAGGTGCTCGGCGACCCCCTCGATCAGGCCCACCGCGTAACCCAGGTGCTCCGGGCGGGGCTGTTCGATGCGCTGGAGGTAGCCGGCCAGGACCTCGACGGGCGGCCGGTCCCGCAGGTCGGCCTCGTAGAGGACGTCCAGCGCCCGCTTGCGCGCCTTGCGGCGTGCCGGCATCTGCTGCTTGGGACCCTCAGCCATCAGGCGCGGCCGAGGTAACGGCCGTCGCGGGTGTCGACCTTGATCTTCTCACCGGTGGTGATGAACAGCGGAACCGGCACGGTGGCGCCGGTCTCCACGGTCGCCGGCTTGGTGCCGCCGGTCGAACGGTCGCCCTGCAGGCCGGGCTCGGTGTAGGTGACCTCCAGCACGACGCTGGTGGGCAGCTCGATGTAGAGCGGCACACCCTCGTGCTGGGCGACGGTCGCCTCCGCCTCGGGCAGCAGGTAGTTGGCTGCCTCGCCGACGGTGCCGCCGGGCACGGTGATCTGGTCGAAGGTCTCCAGATCCATGAAGACGAAGTCCTCGCCGTCGGCGTACAGATACTGCATCGTGCGCTTGTCCACGGTCGCGGTTTCGACCTTGGTGCCCGCGTTGAAGGTCTTGTCGACCACCTTCCCGGACAGCACGTTCTTCAGCGTGGTGCGCACGAACGCGCCACCCTTACCGGGCTTGACGTGCTGGAACTCGACGACGGCCCAGAGCTCGCCGTCCAGGTTGAGTACCAGGCCGTTTTTGAGGTCGTTGGTGGAGGCCATTTCCTGCCTTGATCATCAATTGGCGGACAGACCTGGCAAGTCTACAAGCTGCGCCGAGACGCGTTACCCGCCGTGGTCGCCACCCGCGCAACCAGGCGTCCGACGCCTACCCTTGATAACTTTCCGTCATCGCCGCTTCACCACCGCGCGCCCATACTTCGTCCTTTGCTCTGCTTCAGCGGAGGCAACAGTCACGGTCCGTGGCGCACCATGATCGGCGCCCCACCTCGACCCATCGCAGAGATCAGCAGCTCACGGCACCTGTTTCCTCTGCTGAAGCAGAGCAAAGGACGCGAAGCAGCAGGGCGCTCCCCTTCAGCGGGCGAGGAGCCGACCACCATCGGTGACGCCGCCGACATTCCACGACATTACGGTGGGTGAAACTTCAGGACGGGGCGGTCAGCCGACGCGAGCGGCCAGGTGGTGCAGGGCGAGGCGGTAGCCGTCGATGCCGAGACCGCAGATCACCCCGGTCGCCACCGCGGAGACCACCGAGTGGTGCCGGAACTCCTCGCGGGCGTGGATGTTGGACAGGTGCACCTCCACCAGCGGCCCGCGCAGCATGGCGCAGGCGTCGCGCACCGCGTACGAGTAGTGCGACCAGGCGGCCGGGTTGAGCACCACGGCGGCGCCCTCGTCGGCGGCGGCGTGCAGCCAACCGAGCAACTCGTGCTCGGCGTCGGTCTGCCGGACACTCACGTCGAGCCCCAGCTCCCGGCCGGTGGTCTCGCAGAGCGTCACCAGGTCGGCGTAGCTTGTCGAGCCGTACACGGCCGGCTCCCGGGTGCCGAGGCGGCCCAGGTTCGGCCCGTTCAACACGTACACCCTCATCAGATCGCCAGCTCGCGGTAGGCGGCTTCGAGCAGGGCGTCGTCCGGGCCCTCCAGCATCGCGGGGCGGGCCAGCGCGTCCAGCACCACGAACCGCAGCTTGCTGCCCCGGGCCTTCTTGTCCACCCGCATGACGGCCAGCAGCCGCTCCCAGGCGTCCGCCGGGTAGCTCACCGGCAGACCGAGCGCGGTCAGCGTGCGGCGGTGCCGCTCGGCGGTCGGCACGTCCAGCCGGCCGGCGAGCCGGGCCAGCGCGGCCGCGTACACCAGGCCGACGGCGACGGCGTGGCCGTGCCGCCAGCGGTAACCCTCGACCTGCTCGATGGCGTGGGCGAGGGTGTGGCCGTAGTTGAGCACCTCCCGCAGGCCCGACTCGCGCAGGTCGCCGGCGACCACGTCGGCCTTGACCCGGATGGCCCGCTCGATCAGCTCCCGGGTCACCGGGCCGCGCGGGTCGGTGGCCGCCGCCGGGTCACGCTCGACGAGATCCAGGATCACCGGGTCGGCGATGAAGCCGCACTTGACCACCTCGGCCAGCCCGGCCGCCAGGTCGACGGCGGGCAGGCTGTCCAGGGTGGCGAGGTCGGCCAGCACGCCGACCGGCGGGTGGAACGCGCCGACCAGGTTCTTGCCGGCGGCGGTGTTGATCCCGGTCTTGCCGCCCACGGCGGCGTCCACCATGCCCAGCAGCGAGGTGGCCACCGGCACCCAGCGCACGCCGCGCAGCCAGCAGGCCGCGACGAAGCCGGCCAGGTCGGTCACCGCGCCGCCGCCGACGCCTACCACCGCGTCGGTACGCGTGAAACCAGCCGCGCCCAGCCGGTCCCAACAGGCGGCGGCCACCTCGATCTGCTTGCCCGACTCCGCGTCGGGCACCTCGATCGGCAGCGGCTCGACGCCTGCCGCGCGCAGCCGTTCGCCGATCGCGTCGGCCAGGGCCTTGAGTGGGGGCGTGTGCAGCACCGCCGCCCGGGTCGCGCCGGGCAGCAGCCCGGGCAGCGCGTCCAGCAGGTCGCGCCCGACCAGCACGTCGTACGGCCGTTCGCCGCCGACCGGAATCCGGGTCACCTCGTCCATCGCCGGCAGCCTAGTCCAGCGGACGGCGTGGCGACGGCGTCTGTCCACCTGCTGGCCGGGCGGCCCAGTCGGCCAGCCGGCGCGCGTGCTCGGCCACGGCGGCACGCAGCGCCTCCGGGTGGCGCACGGTGAACGCGCAACCCAGCCCGGCGAGCAGCGCCGCCATGCCGGGAAGGCTCTCCGCCCGGGCCCGCAGCAGCACCCCGTCGCCGGTGGCGGTCAGCTCGGCCACACTGGCCGGGATGCGCCGCCGGGCGGCGACGAGGTCGGTCTCCAGCAGCACCTCCACCTCGTGCCGGTACGGCACGCCCGCCAGCGACCGGGTCAGCCACGCCACCGCGTCGAAGCCGTCCGGCACGGTGAACGTCGCCGCGCCGGGGGTGACCGCGCCGATCCGGTCCAGGCGGAACGTGCGCACCTCCCCGCGCCGGTGGTCGTGGCCGGTGACGTACCAGCGGCCGGCGTGGAAGACCAGCCCGTACGGGTCGAGGTCACGATGCGACAGCTCACCGCGCCACGAGCGGTAGTCCAGGCTCACCCGCTGCCGGTGCCGGGCGGCCGCGGCCAGGGCCAGCAGGGTGCCCGACGCGGGTCGCGACTGGGGTTCGGGGCGCCGCAGGGTGAAGCCGAGGTGCTCCTGCACGGCGGTCAGCCGGTCGGCGAGCGCCGCCGGCAGCACCCGGCGGATCTTCGCCAGCGCGGTCGCGGTGGCCGGCAGCTCGGTGGCCAGCCCGACCCGTTCGGCGACGACCAGACCGAGCAGCACGGCCACCGCCTCGTCGTCGGTGAGCATCAGCGGCGGCAGCTTGAACCCGGGATGCAGCCGGTAGCCGCCGTGCCGGCCCCGGTCGGCGAGCACCGGGATGCCCAGCTCGACCAGGGTGGCCGCGTACCGGCGCACGGTCCGTTCGTCCACACCGAGCCGGCTGGCGAGGTCGCCGGCCGTCGCCCGGTGCCGGGCCTGGAGCAGCTCGAGCAGGGCCAGCACCCGGCCGGCGGGATGAGACACGGGTCACTCCTTCAAACCGGGCGGATCCTGTCCGGTTTCGATCGTACGGTCGGTCGGTAACCGAGAGAAGGAGCCACAGATGGCGACGTTCGTACTGGTGCCAGGGTTCTGGTTGGGCGCCTGGGCGTGGCGGGAGGTGACTGGTCAGCTGCGCGCGCAGGGGCACGACGTCCACCCGATGACGCTGACCGGGCTGGCCGAGCGCCACCACCTCGCGGGGCCACAGGTGACCCTGGAGACGCACACCACCGACATCGTCCGGTTGATCGAGGTCGAGGATCTGCGCGACGTGCTGCTGGTCGGGCACTCGGGCGGCGGCATGCCGGTGGCCCAGGCGGCCGACCTCATCCCGGACCGCATCGCCCGGGTGGTCTACGTGGAGAGCGGGCCGCTACCGGACGGCACGGCGCAGTTCGACACGGTGCCGCCGCAGGAGCAGCAGCGGCTGCGCGCGGCGATCGGCGACGGGCACCTGCTGCCACCGCCGCCCTGGGACCCGACGGCCGATCCGACCAACCTGGCCGGCCTGGACGAGCCGACGCTGTCCCTCCTGCGCGAACGCTCCACCGCGCAGCCCCTGCGGACGGCTACCGATCCGGTGCGCCGCACGGGTGGCCGCCCGGTGCCGACCGCGCTGGTCGCCAGCACCTTCGGACTGGCGGTGGTGCGGCAGATGATCGACGAGGGGCACCCGTTCTTCACCGGCCTGGCCGACGGCCAGCTGCACGAGCTGCCCACCGGGCACTGGCCGATGCTCAGCGAGCCGAAGGCGCTGGCCGACGTCCTCGACCTGATCGCGCGTACCTGACCGGAGGCCCGCACCGGGCGGCGGGCGCACCGGCCGCCCGGTACGGGCGGGCCGGCGTCAGCGCGGAAGCAGGGCGGCGATCTCGGCGACGACCGCCGCCGGCGTCCGACCGTCGGTGCTCACCGTCTCGGTGGCCACCTCGGCGTAGAGCGGCCGGCGCTGGTCCATCAGGTGCTTGAGGGTGGCGCGCGGATTGATCGCCAGCAGCGGCCGGCCCGCGCCGAGCCCGACCCGCTTCACCGCGTCGGGCAGCTCCACCGAGAGGTGCACGACCCGATGCCCCACCAGGGCTGCCCGGGTCTCCTCGGCCAGCACGGCGCCGCCGCCGAGGGCGAGCACACCGGTGCCGGCGGCGAGCGCCGCCGCCACGGCGGCCCGCTCCAGGGCCCGGAAGTGGTCCTCGCCCTCGTCGATGAAGATCTCCGGGATGGTCTTGCCGGCCAACTGCTCGATGTCGGCGTCGGTGTCCCGGAACTCCACGCCGAGGGTGGCGGCGAGCGCCTGCCCCACTGTGGTCTTGCCGCAACCGGGCACCCCGACCAGGACCACCACCGGCGCCATCAGCGGATGACCAACGCGTCGAGGTAGCCGGCCAGGTTGCGACGGATCTCGGCGACCGAGTCACCGCCGAACTTCTCGGTGGCCGCCTCGGCCAGCACGAGCGCCACCATCGCCTCGGCCACGACCGCCGCGGCGGGCACCGCGCAGACGTCGGAACGCTGGTTGATGGCGGTCGCCGGCTCGCCCGTGACGACATCCACGGTGGCCAGCGCACGGTTCAGCGACGAGATCGGCTTCATGGCGGCGCGCACCCGCAGCGGCTCGCCGGTGGTGATGCCGCCCTCCAGCCCGCCGGCCCGGTCGGTGACCCGACGGACACCGGTGGCCGACGGGATGATCTCGTCGTGCGCCTCGGAGCCGCGGGAGCGGGCCTGCTGCCACCCGTCGCCGATCTCCACTCCCTTGATCGCCTGGATCGACATCAGCGCCGTGGCCAACCGGGCGTCGAGTTTGCGGTCCCACTGCACGTGACTGCCCAGACCCGGCGGCACCCCGTACGCCAGGACCTCCACCACGCCGCCGAGGGTGTCGGCGGCCTTCTTCGCGGCGTCCACCTCGGCGACCATCAGGGCGCTCGCCTCCGGGTCGAGGCAGCGCAGCGGGTCGGCGTCGATGCGGTCGGCGTCGGACGGGGTCGGGCGCAGCCCGGGCTTCGCGGCCACCGGCCCCAGCTCGACGACGTGCGAGACGATCTCGATGCCCAGGGCCTGGCGGATCAACGCCTTGGCGACGGTGCCGACGGCGACCCGGGCGGCGGTCTCCCGGGCGCTGGCGCGCTCCAGGATCGGCCGGGCGTCGTGGTGGCCGTACTTCTGCATGCCGGCCAGGTCGGCGTGGCCGGGCCGGGGGCGGGTCAGCGGCGCGTTGCGGGCCTGCCGGGCCAGTTCGTCGGGGTCGACGGGATCGGCGGCCATCACCGTGCGCCACTTCGGCCACTCGGAGTTGCCCACCCGGATCGCCACCGGACTGCCCAGGGTCACGCCGTGCCGCAGCCCGCCGATCACCTCGATCTCGTCCTGCTCGAACGACATCCGGGCACCACGGCCGTAGCCCAGCCGACGGCGGGCGAGCTCGCCCGCGATCTCGGTGGTGCTCACCTCGATGCCGGCCGGCACCCCCTCCATCAACGCGACGAGGGCGGGACCGTGCGATTCACCTGCAGTCAGCCAGCGCAACACAGCGGTCAGTCTGTCACGGCGCGCGACGGGCGCGTCGCGCTGCCCGCCTCGTCCCGCCCTGCGGACGGCCGGAACCATCCGCAGGGCGGCTTCGCGCGGGGGATCAGATGCCCCGGCCGCGTTTGTGCAGGGTGCGCAGCACCGCGTCGGCCCGGACCACGCGACCGGCGACCGCGAGCGCCAGGTAGGCCCGCGGCTCGCGGGGATTGCTGCGCAGGGTCCGTCGCGCCCAGCGCAGCGCGCCCCGGCGATCACCGGAGGCGGCCTGGGCGAACGCGATCTGACCGGCGACGCGGGCCGCGCCGGCCGGCTGGGTGGCGAACTCCGGGTAGCGCCGCAGCAGCCACTGCAACGCCTCGGAGATGGTGTCCCAGCGCTGCGCGAAGTACGAGCGCTTGTGCCAGCGCACCAGCACCGCCGGCGTCGGCAGGTTGATCAGAGGCGCGCTGCGGGCGGCCCGCAGCAGAAACTCGTAGTCCTCCGCGTAACTGCCCGGAATCTCCTCGTCGACCAGGCCGAAGCCCTCGCGCAGCGCCGTCGCGCGGATCAGGAAGGTGGACGGGTGCAGCTCGGTCAACCGGTCCCGCAGCAGGTCGTCGAGGGTGATCCGGTCCTTGTCGAGCACCCGGTCGACGGTGTGCCCGTCGTAACTGACCCGGATGCCGCAGCAGACGAACTCGGCCGCCGGGTCGGCGGCGAGGGCGTCGACCTGGGCGGCCAGCTTGCCCGGCAACCACTCGTCGTCGTCGTCGCAGAACGCGATCAGCTCACCCTCGGCGGCGAGGGTGCCGCTGTTGCGCGCCCCGGCCAGCCCCGGCGCGCGCCCGTTGCTGATGACCCGCACCGCCCGGTCCGGCCCGGCGAGGGCCGTCAGCGACTCGTCGGGCGTGGACTGGTCGAACACGACAACTGCTTCGATCCGGCCCGGGTACTCCTGGGCGAGGATCGCCGCGAGGGCGGCGCGCAGCAGCTCGGGGCGGTCCCGCGTGGGCACCACGACGCTGACGCTCGGCTGTCGGATCATCGGGTCTCCTCCGTGCTCTGGCCGGATCGCGACCAGGTCCGCCAGCGGGGTCGGCGCCGGGCCGAGCGGGCCACCAGGTCGTCCACGATCTGCCCCACCCGGGCGACGGCCGCGCGCTGGGCCTCGTGCGCGGCCGGGTCGGCGGCGACCGCGTACCGGGACGGGTCGGCCTGCCCGGCGGCGAGCGCGTCGTGCAGCGCCTCCCGGGTCTCGCAGAGCGCCACCAGCCCGGCCGCGCCGAGCCGGCGCGCGAAGAGCTGCTGGTGGTCGTCGACGTGCTCACCGAGCGACGGGTCGCGGGGCACCACGATGGGCAGGTGCCCGTGCCGGCGGGCCTCCAGGATCGTCGCCGGGCCGCCATGACACACCACCAGGTCCGCGTCGGCCATCGCCTGTTGCAGGGCGTCGTGACCGAGGAACGGCACCGCGCCCGGCAGGGGCGGCGCCGCGGTGTGTCCGTGCTGCACTGTCAACCCGACCGGCCCGGCCTGCGCGTGCCACTGGGCCACCCAGTCCACGAGCCGGTCGAAGGGATGCTTGTCGGTGCCGACCGCGACGAGCAGCCGGGTCTGCTCGACGTCAGTGGTGTCGCGCTGGCGCGGCAGCCGGGACGGGCCGGAAACGGTGTCGCGGCGGGCCGTGCCCGTCTCCGGCCTCACAGGAGAGTCCCGACGACGATGGCCTCCGGATACTGCCGGCGCTGCTCGTCCCACTGCACGAGCATCGCGGACAGGAACGGCCGGCAGAGCCGGGCGGTCAGCGTCGGGGTGTCGATCCGGTCGTACACCTCGATGTAGACGGTCGGGATGCGACGCAGGCGGGCCAGCACCACGAACGGCACGGCCACCCCGGCGCCGGTGGTGACCACGGCGGCGACCCGCCGGCCCCGCAGCACCCGCCAGGCCAGTCGCGCGTTGCGCAGCAGGTTCGGCACGTTGCGGGTGGTCGGGTGGTGCGCCGGCACCAGATCCTCACCGGTCAGCAGCGACACCGCCTCCGGGGTGTCGAAGGTGACCCAGCAGCGCCGCCACCGTTCGTACCAGGGCCGCAGGGCAAGTAGTTGGGCCAGGTGGCCGCCGCTGGATCCCACCAGCAGCAACACCGGCGACTCGTCGTCGTTGTTCGTGTCCACGCGACTCCCCACAAGTTCGCTTGGAATTCCGATTCACGCCAGGCAGAAGCAGATCACAGGTTTCCCGGTCGCTGAATACTGCGACCGGAGCGCGGCGACGATCTCCACTCGGCATGGTCAGGCCCACTGTCGGCCCCGCAGCCCATCGATCGTCGTCACGACCTGCCATTTTGTCGTCACTCTACGACGCGCACCCGGCGTCGCGCTTTCTCCAGTTCAGTCGCTATGTCGTTTCTCGATGACGTCCAACAGTGCGGGATGCAGCGCGCCGTTCCACCCGGCGCCGGCGTCCGCCAGCCGCCACGTCCGCAGCCACATCTCCAGCAGGTACGCGTCGGCCACCAGCCGGCACTGTGCCGGGCCCAGGCCGAGCCGCGCACCGTGCCGACCCAACTGCCCGTCCACCGCCACGGCCGCCACCGCGGCCGGTTCGGCGCGCAGCACCAGCGACCGCTGGAAGGCGTCGTGCGCCAGGTCGAAGCCGACCGGCACGTCCGGGCCACTGTGCTCCCAGTCCCAGGCGACGAGGCGGCCGTCGTGCGTGCCCAGGTTCCACGGCACCCAGTCGCCGTGCCAGTGGCCGAACTCGACAGCCGTGTCGCCGTGCCGGCGGGCCAGCGCGGCTACCGCGGCGACCGCCCGCGCCCCGGCCGCTCCGGCCGTGGCGGCCCGCTCGGCCTGGGCGGCCAACCGGGTCAGGAACGTCGAGGAGCCCAGCGCTCGCGGGACCCCGGCCGGGGCCCCGCGGCGGGCGACCGCGAGCAACGCCGCGATCCGCGGCGGGTCGTCGGCCGGCACGCCGCGTACGTCAGGTGGTAGCGGTTCGATCACCGCGACCGCCTGACCGGCCCACGCCGTCTCGGTGAGCAGCCCCGGCGGCGCCGGATGGTCGACGACGCCACTGACCGCGCGCAACGCCCGCAGCGCGGCGGCCTCGGCGGTGACCAGCGCCCGGGTGGCGTCGTTCCAGCCGATCTTCGCGTAGCCGCGCGGACGACCGTCGACGGTGAACAGTTGCAGGGTCGGTTTGACGTTCGGGTCCGGCGGACGGACACCGCACGCCGCCAGCAGCGGCGTACCGCCCAGCGCGTCGGCGAGCCGCTCGGTGAGCAGCAGCTCGGTCACGGGCGCCCCCACCGGCACCGACACGGTCAACGTCGGAAACGGCGCCAGACCCGCCCCGCCGAACCGGGCCAGCCCACCGAGCGCGGCCCGCAGCGCCCGCACCTTCGGCGGCCGCAACGCGTTGTACGCCAGCAACGACGCCGCACCGGCCCGGGGTGCGCCCAGCGGCACGAGGAACCGGGCCCGGGCCACCGACGGCACCACCGCGTACCGGGCCACCGCCCGATGCCCGGCCGGCAGCGCGCCACCCACCGTCAGGCCGACCCGGTCGTCCGGGAACACCGCGCGGCTCACCCAGCCCAGCCCGTCCACCCGGGACCGGGGATCGGTGGCCGGGGTGACCCCGGTGTTCACGCCGCCCGGTCCGCCCAGTCGAGGTCCAACCCGAGCCGCTCACGCAGCGCGTCGTTGTACGGGCGGTAGTAGTCGGTCAGCTCGGCGCGGACCGCCGGCTCCAGCGGCGCGGAGCGCCGGTCGTTGTAGACCTTGAAGTTCGGCAGGTCGTACGGCGGCAGACCGAGGAAGTCGAGGGTGCGCCGGTACGTGGCGCGGGAGTCGCGGTACAGGTCCTCGCTGGGCAGAAAGAGGATCTGCTCGGAGTCGAAGCGCTCCAGCCACGGCTCCAGGTGCTCCAGGTAACGCCCCCGCGCCCGGTACGTGTACCAGTCGTACGCCTCGCTGAACGCCTCCGGCTCGGCGATGAGCCGCTCCCGCTCCCCCGCCGTACGCTCCGGCTCGGCGGCCAGCGCGGCGGCGAAGTCCAGCGGCTCGATGCCGTGGGTGCGGCGCTCCTTCCAGTGCGAGTACGCCCGCTCGACCGGGTCGCGCAGCAGCACGATCAGCTTCACGGTCGGCATCAGCGCGGCGACCCGCTGCGCGGCGAGCGGGTGGAACATGTAGAGCGGGGCGGCCTCGCCGACCCGGACCGGCCCGCCGTGCCGCTTCGCGAGGGCCTCGCGGTGCCGCTCGGTCGGGAAGTGCGAGCGGTACCACGCCTCGCCGCGACCCCAGTGCTCCTCGAAGTAGTGCGCCGACTTGGTGTTCCACGCCGGAAAGAGCCGGGGCACCAGGGGGTGCTGGATGAGGTAGTTCCACAGGGAGGTGGTGCCGCCCCGTTTGGTGCCGATGATCAGGAAGTCCGGCAGGGGTCGCCGGTCACTGGTGCGCACCCCGTAGTCGACCAGGGACTCTTTCACCCGGGTGGTCACCTGGGTCGGCACCAACTGCTTCACCCGGTCACGGATGGACGCCACGATGGCCCTCACCTGCCTCTCGTCGATTCCGGGCCGACCCGGCGGCCGTGGCCGCGTCGTCGGATCCACGGATCTGCCTCATGGTCACCCGGATGCCGGCGCGCACCCGGGGCAACGTCAACAAGCCGACGCAACCGGCCAGCAGCACGCCCAGCGACACCGCCAGGCCCGGCAGGCCGCGCCCACCGGCCAGCACGCCGACAGCCGCCGCGAGGCCGACGCCGCCGAGGGTGGCCGCCGCCGCGCGCAGCGTCGCGGCGTCGACAAGCGGCTCGGCGACCACCGCACGGGCGAACGCGGCGGCCGTGAGGTTCTCGGTGGCGATGCCGGCGGCCCAGGCGAGTGCCGCGCCCGTCGCGCCGTGCCCGGGGATCAGCCACAGCCCGAGCGAGACGGTCACGGTGAGCCCGGCCAGGGTGGACACCAGGTGCAGCCCACTGCGCCCGCCCATCAGGAGCAGGCTCTGCACGTTGCCCACGCCGGTGTTCACCAGCATCGCCAGCGCGAGCACAGTCATCGCCGGCACGCCCGCGGTGAACTCCGGGCCGAACAGTTGCAGGAACGCGAGCGCGAACACCGCGAGCAGCAGGTACACCGGCCAGGACAGCACCAGCCCCCAGGTGGTCAACTGCCGGTGCACCGCCGCGGCGGCGGCCCGCTCACCACGGCCCAGCAGCCGGGACAGCTGCGGTGACACGGCCACCCGCAACCCCTGCATGGCGAGCTGGCCGGCCAGCACGTACCGGCCGACCGCGCCGAACACGCCCGCGTCGGCCGGCCCGGCCAGCACCGACGTCAGCAGCACCCCCACCCACATGCTGCCCGCGTCGATGGCCGCCGAGGCGGCCCGGGGCAGCGCGAACCGCCAGAACGTCGACCAGTCGGCCCGGCCCGGTCGCAGCGCCGCGCCCCGGCCCAGGCCGAGCGGGCCGGCCACCAGGGTGAGACAGGCCAGCAGCGCCAGCGCCGCCGGGACCAGCCAGCCGGTCATCCCGGCGAGCAGGCCGCCGCCGACCAGCGCGGCCGCGCCGACCAGCGCCGGGCGGGCCACCGGCAGCAGGAGGAACTGCACGCCGACGTACGCGCGGATGGGTCGTACGCAGCGCAGCGCGGCCAGCAGCAGCGTCATCGCCACCACCACCGGCACGGCGGCGAAGGTGAGCGTCAGCAACGCGTGGCCGCCGTCGCCCGAGCCCCGCAGGAGTCGGGGGGCGAGCGCGTCGGCGCTCAGCGCTCCGACACCGGCGACCACGAGCCCGGCCAGCAGCGGGGGGATCAGCGCCACCGGAAGCACCCGGGCCGCGTCCCCGGGGACACCGAGACGACGCCGGGGCAGCGCCCACATCAGACCGGTCTCCGCGCCCAGCGTGCAGACCGCGGTGGCCACGGTGACCACGCCGATGGCGGCGAAGAACGCGCCCGCGCCGGCCGTCCCGTACCCCCGGGTGATCACCACGGCCAGCACGAAGCCGAACAGTCCGCTGGTGGCGGCGCCGAGCAGCCCGGCCACGCCGCTGCGTGCGCTGCGGCGCGTCTCCGCCGCGCCGATGTCGACGGTGCTCTCGGCGAGCGCCCCCGAGCGGTGCGGGCCGTCGGAGCCGGCGCCGGCCGGCGGTCGGGTGGCGGCGGTCATGCCGGCACCGCCGTAGCGGGCGGACGCGGCAGGCGTCGGCGCTGCCCGCTCGCCAGCCGTTCCCGTTCGGCGAGCGCCATGGCGAAGGCGACAGCGAAGAACGCGACCGACAGGTTCTGGTTGGCCATGCCGTAGAACGGGACCTGCACGAGGCAGACCACCGGCACCACCGCCAGCCACTGCCCCGCCGCCGAGGTCGCCCGCGCGCAGATCACCGCGGCGGCGACGAACCAGCCCAGGAAACACACCAGCGCCGGTACGCCGTGGCTGAACAACACCATCCACAGCTGCCCCTGGGTGCCGATCGGCGCGGCCGCGGAGACCGTGTCCACGTTCACCGGAGCGCCGTAGCCCAGCCACGGCGAATCCTGTACGCGGCGGATCACCTCGGTGTAGAGCGACAGGCGGTCGGTGTTGGTGTCACTGGAGTCGACGCGCTGGCTGATCAGGTCGGTGATCGGGATGAAGAGGGTGGCCAGCGCGCCGATCACGACCACGCCGACGATGGACGCGGCGACCCGGACGTTGCCGCGCAGGCTGGCCCGCACCCCGAGCACCGCGAGCCCGGCGCCCAGGCTGAGGAACATCGCCCGGTTCAGCGTGAGGAACGCCGGTGCCAGCGACAGCGGCAGGGACGCCAGCAGCATCCAGCGCAGCAGCCCCCGGCGGCGCAGCATCGTGTACGCCACCACGCAGGGCAGGGTCATGGCGTACGCGCTGCCGTAGTTGTTGGTGTACGAGAACGGCGCGGCCGGCCGGTAGATGGGGTTGAGCGAGCGCTCGCTGTACTCCGCGGTCCTCAGGTGCACCATGTCCCGGATGAACGGGGTACGGGCCACTCCGCCGGGCAGCAGCACCTCCATCGGGGTGGTCATCCCCAGTCGGGGCACCAGCACCCCGAGCCAGCCCAGCACCACCAGCGCGAACCAGAACGCGCAGAGCGGGGTGAGCACCGCCACCAGGTCGGCGCGTTCCCGGGCGGCGGCGTAGACGTAGACCCCGACCACCAGCGCGGTCAGGTAGAAGGCCAACCGCAGGGCGAACGTCAGCAGCGAGGCCGGCGAGGCCAGTTGGGTGGCGCTGACGACCACGATGGCCAGGAACAGCAGCCAGATGCCGGCGGCCGGCGGCAGTGGCACCCGACCCCGGGTGAGCAGCAACGCGAGCAGCAGCGCGCCCAGCAGCGGCCAGCCCAGGTAGAAGGCCCCGAGCGACCACCAGAGCGGCACCAGCCCGAAGGTCAGCGCCAGCGGCCAGAGCGGCAGCCGGGCGGGGGGTGGGGGCGGCGGCACCGGCCCGAGGGGGGCGGCGGCCTCGCCGGGTGGCGGCTCGGTGGCCGGAGCGCGGGTGACCGACACGGATCAGGCCCGGCCGTTGCGGGTCAGCACGAAGCCCAGCGGGGTGACCCCGGCGGCGCGCAGACGCTCGACGAGCCGCCGCAGATCACTCTGGCGGGTGCGGTCCCGCTCGACCACCACCACGGCGCCGCCCTGGCGGGCCACCGCCACGCCACGCTCGTCGGACTCCGCCGGTGGGGCGTTGAACAGCACCAGCCCGTGGTCCGCGCCCTGGCGCCAGGTGCCGAAGCGGACGCTGCCGACCCCCACGGTCACCTCGTCCGCAGACGCCGGCCGGCCGTTCTCGGAGTTGCCGGACGCCACCCGGGGCAGGGTCAGCGTGGCGTCCGGGTCGGTGGACGGGCGGGCGCCGGGCGGGTGCGGGGAGGGCCGCCGAGGCGCCGGACTCTCCGCGGTGGCGCCGGCCGGGCTCGGCGTGCCGGCCGGTCGGGGTTTGGGCACCAGCGGCCGGGACGGGTCGATGGGCAGCCGCCCACGGTCGGCGAGGACGACGGCGCGCAGGCGCTCCACGCGCCCGCTGTCGTCGGCCACGAAGACCTCCCGGCCGTCCGCGGCGAGCGCCACGGCCAGCCCGGCGGTGAGTGCCGTGGCGTCTTCGCGGGCGGTGACCAGCGCGACCCGGGCCGGTTGGCGGACCCGCTCGGCCACCGCCATCGCCACGTAGCGGATGTCCGCGTCGACGGCCCGGGGGCTGCCCCGAAAACCGGCCCGGCGCACCGTGCCGAGCAGCGGCAGGCCGCTGGCATCCCGAGCGTCGCTGACCGAGCGGACCCGCCGGTCGGTCGACTCCCAGACGTACGCCAGCACGACACCGATCAGCGCGCCGCCGAGCAGGCCGGCGACCAGGTAGAGCGGCCGGTGCCCGGCGGAGGTGGCCAGTGCCCGCTCGGCGGTCTGGGTGATCCAGCCGGGATTGACGTCGACCGCGGCGATCTCGGTGCGGGCGGCGTTGAGCTGGGTGAGCTGGTTGTTGATTCCGGACAGTTCGGCAAGCGCGGCGTCGCCGACAGCGGTGCCCTTGGCGCTGCTCACCCGCTTCTGCACGGCGGCCTGCTGGGCGGCGACCTTGGTGATGCTGGCGTCGTAGGAGCGCAGCATCTCGGCGCGCTGCTGCTCGTACATGGTGCGCCGCACGTCGAGGTACGCCTGCGCGGCGAGGTTGGCTCCCTGCACCGCCCGCTGCGCGTTGGACGCCTGATAGGTGAAGCGCAGGATCTGCCCGCCGGTGGGCACCTCGACCTCGAGGGCGTTGCGGATGTCGCGTGGCTCGCCGCCGGTGGCGTCGGCGAGACGCTGGACCACCTGGGTGCCGGTGGCGAGGCCGCTCTCCACGTTCATGTTGACGGCGCGGTCGGCGCCCGCGCCGCTGGGGGTGAAGGCGTCGGTGACCACCGGGCGGACCGCCACCACCGCGTTCGCGCTCACCGCCGCCGGGACGAGCAGCACGTAGCCGAGGGCGGCGAGCAGGCCGACCAGGGCTACCGCTACCACCAGTCGCAGCCGGTGCATCGGCACCCGCAGCAGGTCGGTGAGCGTGACGGCACGGGCGGTGCCGGCGGACGGGCCGTCCGGCGGCCAGGGTGCGGGTGTCGTGTCAGTCATGGAACTTCTTCACCGTCTGTTGAGGATTGCCGACGACGACGACGCCCGGTGGCACGTCCGCGCGCACCACCGTCGCCGCGCCCACGACGCTGTCCCGGCCGACGCGGACTCCCTTGAGGACCAGGGCGTGCGCGCCGACCCACACGTTCTCCTCGAGGACGATCGGGGCCCGCGTGGCCGGGCCGGGCGGGGCGTGCCGCTGCCCGGGCGGCAGGTTGTGAAAGTCGTTGTCGAGGAGTTCGCAGTCGGACAGAAGGCACCTGTCTCCCACCGTCACCGACGTCCAGGTGCCGATCCAGGTGGCGTTGAGCAGGCAGTCGGCGCCGATGCGCACCTCGCCGGGGCCGGCGAAGCGGACCAGTTTGTTGAGTCGGCTCCGGTCGCCGATGCTGACCCGTACGCCCCGGCGCAGCCGGATCCGACCTCGGATCTCCACGTCCCGGCCGAGCGTGAGCCGTCGGTAGCGCAGCCTGTACCACACGCGTTTGAGCGCGAAGACCAGGTGCACGGCGCGTTTCGCGCGGATGCCAGCGGCGCCGACCAACGACCCCTCCCCCACATCGTGGGGCCGGCGACGGTGCTCCCGCCGCCGACCCAACACGAACAATCTACCGATGTTCAGTTACAAACGGTTGACCCTTACTGCACGGAGAAGAACATCGAGGGGGTAGACCAGGACAACTCGGGCGTCGCTGCGGCGATGACTGTCGCCGTGGCGCCGTTGACCACGGCGGTCGGCGCGGCCGTCGGATCGAACGGCACGCTGCGCAGCGCGCCGTCGGTCGCACCGTAGACGATTCGACCGCCGACCCAGGCCATGCCGCGCACACTCGACCAGGTGACACCCGTGGTGGGCAGCGCGAACTCCGTGGCGCCAAGGTAGTTGCCGTCGATCTCGAAGTAGCGGTAGTAGAGGTTGTTGGTGCCGGTGCGGGTGTAGTAGAGCCGACCGTCGAGATAGAACGCCCCGGTCAGCAACGCCGGGTTGTACCAGTCGTTGTAGCCGGACGCCTCCCACGGCGACCCGATCGCGCCGCCGTTGAACAGCGAGACGTCGATCCGGCTGCCGGTGGGCGTACCCGCGACGGTGTGCGCCCAGTAGATCCGGTCGTCGACCCGCCAGGTCGCGCCGGCCGCGGTGTAGGCGGGCTGGCTGACCGCTGTCGAGGCGCCCAGCGCGGCGCCGTCGAACGGCACCTTGGTCACGGCGCCGGGTGCGGTGCCCAGGTAGAGGTTGCCGGTGGTCGCCGACGGCGGGTTCTTCGCGGTGAACGTACGCCCGCCGGCGAGCGGGAACATGCCGAGCCGCCCGTGGTACTCCTCGCCCATCCCGTCGGAGTTGTGCCCGAAGTAGAGGCCGTCCGAGCCGCGCCAGAGCACCGGCACGGCGGAGCCCCAGGCGGTGGTGCCGGCGGGCATCGAGGCGCTGCCGCTGCGGCGCGGGTTCCAGTTGACCGGAAGGCCGGTGGCCGGGGTGACCGCGCCGATGCCGAGCCGGTCGATGGCGCCGTTGCCTGCGGTGTCGCTGGCGTTCGGGTTGTTCAGCCACCGGAAGTGACCGCCGAGGTAGATGACGTTGTCGGCCACCTCGACCGAGGTGATGGTGTCGTTGCCGGTGAAGTCGAGCCAGGTGGCGAGCTGGCCGGCGCCCCGGGCGGGGGTCTCGAAGCGGGCCAGGGCGTCGCAGTAGGCGGTCGGCCAGCCACCGCCGCCGTTGGAGCCGACCACGAACCAGCTGCCGTCCTCACCGAACTTCACGTCCTGCACGTAGTGCACGAACGTGGCCGGGGACGCGCACGGCGACACGTACTTCTCGGTGCTCCAGTCCAGCACCGTCGGCGTGCTGGTGAGGTCGACGAGCGCGATCTGGTTGCGCGGCAGGTCGTTGACGAGCGTGAAGTTGCCGCCCAGCACCAGGGTGTGGCCGTCCGGCGTGACGTCGATCGTCCACACGTACGACGAGGTGCCGTTGCGTCCGACGGTGGCGTCGACGGCGAACGTCGGGTCGATCGCGCCGGTCGTCGCGTTGAGCCGGGCGAGGCCGGCGTGCGCGGTGCCGTTGAGCCAGTTGAACGCGCCGGCCACGTAGAGCCAGTTGCCCGACAGGACCAGGTCGCGGACGGCGCCGCCGTCGGAGCGCCCGACCCAGCTGTCGACGATCGCGCCGGTCGCGGGGTTCAGCGCGACCAGGTTCTTGCGGGAGACGCCGTTGACGGTCTTGAAGGCGCCGCCGACGATCAACGTGCCGCCGGGGCCGGCGAGCAACGTGTTGACCGCGCCGTCGAGCACCGGCAGGAAGGTCGTGGACATGGTGCCGCTGGTGCGGTCGTACGCGAAGAGGTAGCGCTGCGTGACCCACGCGGAGCTGGCGGTCTGTCGGAGCTGCGTGAAGCTGCCGCCGACGAAGACGGTGTTGCCGACCTGCGCGAAGGCGCGGGTCTCGCCGTCACGGGCGTGCGGGGTCGAGTCGCTGGGATTCGCGGACACCAGGGTCGCGGTTTCGGGCACCGGTACCACTGCCGCCGAGGACACCGAGGGCACGCTGAGCACCGCGGCGACGACCGCCAGAGCGACCACCCCCGCCCGAGTACGACGTCGTACTGACAAACGCCACGAGTGCGAGAGTTTGGGCACGCTGCGCCTCCAAGATGGATGAGAACCCGAGGTAGCGTGCCTCGCCCAGCCTGGTAGGCGCATCCGCCGATTGGGCGGTGCATGAATCTGCTAGCCGACAGAACGCCGGAGGATCAGATGGCTGCTCCTCGATGAACGGCGCGTGTCGTCACGGTGTCGTCATCTCGTCAGCGGCTGCCTCCGGTGGGCTGCCGCAGGTACGCGTCCTTGCCGGCCTGGGTGAAGCCGGCCACCGCGGAGGCGTCGTGGTTCATCGTCATGTCACAGGTCGCCGTGCGGGTGGTCATGCCCGGCGAGTTGAAGTAGATGGCGGCCTTGATCTTCGGGTGCGCCTTCAGGGCCGCCGGGAACTCCTGGAACCAGCGCTGCTTGGCACCCGGGTCCTTGGCGTCGAAGTTCGTGCCGAACTCGGCGAGCATCCGCGGCTTGCCGGCCCCGATGCCGTTCTCGTCGAGCCAGCGGTAGAAGCCGTCCACAGTGGTGCTCGGGCTCTTCCACACGGTGCTGCCGTTGCAGACGTGGAAGTTGTACGGGTCGTAGGCCACCCAGTCGACGTACCGGTCACCGGGGTAGAGGCCGGCGTACCGGGAGTAGTGCCCCGACCAGCCCATCATCGTCCAGACCCAGACGGCGTTGTCCGCGCCGGCCTTGGCGAACCGCTCGTACACGTACTTCCAGGCCCGGACGAAGTCGGCGTCGCTGCCCTTGCCCGGCTCGTCCTCCGGCTCGTGGTCGAAGCCCATGAACACCGGCACCTTGGCGTCGCGGATGCGACCGGCGACCGCGTCGATCGTGGCGTCCTGCCGGCCACCGTAGATGTCGGACCACTTCAGCGTGGTGCCGGCGGAGAAGTCGCGGGACTCCCACGCGAAGAACATCAGCCGGCCCTCGCGCATCTGCTGGGCCTCGTACGCGTCGGGGAAGGCGCCGTTGCTGCCGGCGTTGGAGAAGTCGTGGTAGCGGTGCACGATGTCGAACTTGCGCCCGACCTGCGCCTCGACGTCGGTGATCGCCTTGCCGTGGTCCCAGCCGCTGCCCGCGTTGGCGGGTGAGTACATCCCCCACCAGGCGCCGCAGGAGGGCACGAGCGTGTCGGACACCTGGCCGCACTTGCCGGACGGGAGGGTGGGGCTCTGCGTCGGGGTCGGCGTACGGGTCGGCGCGACAGTCGGCGTGGGCCGGGGCGCGGCGGTGGTCGGCGCGACGGTCGGCGAGGGCGGCGCCGGCTTGGTGGTCGGCGCCGACGTCGGCCCGCTGCCGAGGTCGTAGCTGATTACCAGGCTGGGACGCAGATCGGGATTGCGGTTCTCGACCGACGCCCAGTAGACACGGGTCTCCAGACCGGTCTGGGCGAGCGACACCGTCCAGGTGCCGTTTCCGGTGACCAGTTTGGAGACGTCCCACTCGTTGATGCCCTTGGCCACACCGGTCACGGTGTCCAACGCGGTCCCCACCTGCACCGGGACCGGTCGCGCCTCGCGGGCGCTCACCGATGAGGCGTGCGCGGTCACCGTGGCGGCGAACTGCTGCCAGGCGTGCATGCGCAGCGTCGCCCGGACGTTGACGGCGGCGGCGGGGAGAGTGGTCACCGCGAACTCGACGACCGCCTCCCGGCCGCCGCGCGGGTTGCCGTCGCAGCGCGCCGGACACGTCGCGAGGGTTCCCTTGGTGGCGTTGTCGCCGTCCTGCGACACCATCGTCGCGGTGGTGTCCGCCACCGCGCGGATCGACAGGTCGTCGCTGGCCAGCAGCGGCATCATTGTCGCCACGATGCCGGCCACCACCGCACCGCCGACCACGCCGACGGCGATCGCCTTGCGCCGGGGGCCGTTGCGGAGCCGGGTGATGCGGTGCAGTCCATGCCTGGTCAAGGAGAACTCCCTGTGTCTGCTGCGATAACCGAGAGCAGCGTATCGACGACCAGGGCATGTCGTGGGCAGGACAGTTTCCCGTAAGCGCGTCTTAACCGTCAGCTAAGAAAGGCGCTCCGGCGGGCCGCCGCCAGCGCCTCCCGCATCGCCCCGACCGGCGCGGCAACGCCGGTGAACTGCTCGAACTGGCCGACCGCCTGCGCCAGCAGCAGGTCCAGTCCGGACACCACGCGCAGACCTGCCGCACGCGCGGACGCGGCCAGCGGTGTCGGCCACGGGTCGTACAGCGCGTCGAAACACACAGCACCAGGCCGCCACGTCACCGCGTCTGCGAGCGGGTCGGCGACACCCTTGGGCACCGTGGAGACGACCACGTCGGCGACGGCCAGGTGCCGGGGCGCGTCGGCCCAGGCGCCAGCCGTCAGCGCCACGTCGAGGGCGTCGGCCACCGGGCGCAGCTCGTCGACCGCCTCGGGCCGGCGGGCCACCACCGTCACCGACGAGCACGCCAGTCGCGCGGCGGTGGCCAGCGCGGCGCGGGCCGTACCCCCCGCGCCGACGACGGTCAGGGCCGCGCCGGGCAGCACCCCGGCCTCGGTGAGCACCTCGACCATGCCGCCGACGTCGGTGTTGTCCGCGTACCAGGAGCCGTCCGGACGGCGTACCAACGTATTGGCCGCGCCGACGGCGACGGCGACCGGCGACGCGGCGTCGGCCACGGCGAGCGCCGCCTCCTTGCCCGGCATGGTCACCGACAACCCGGCCCACTCCGGGCCCAGGTCGGCGACCAGGGCCGGCAGCTCCGCGGCCGCGCACTCGATGCGGGTGTACGACCACCCGGTCAGCCCGGCGGCGGCGTAGCCGGCGGTGTGGATCACCGGCGAGAGGGAGTGCGCGATGGGCTTGCCGAGCACCGCCGCCCGACGGGCCACCACGGTCCGCGTCATGTCCCGCCCCCCGTACACGTCGCCTCGACCCTACCCACCGCACCGATCACCGCACCACCCGCCGCCGACCGCGCCCACGATGTTCGCTTGACGTTCCATCGACGTCGGTGAAAGCATTCGGCGCAGGACGATCGATCGGAAACAGGGGGGAACAATGAACAAACGGATTCTGCGCGTCCTCATCGCGATTGCCGCGGCCTTCAGCATGTCGTTGCTGGCCGCCGCACCCGCGCGTGCGGACAGCGCGGCCGGCAGCTGGTCGGACAACCACGAGCTGTGCGCGTCCAGCTCGTGTGTGCGCGCCGGCAACATCGTGCGGCTCTGGCAGGCCATCATCTGGGCCGACGACCTCAGCGGCACCGTCGGCACCAGCTTCATCGACGGCGAGTACGGCTCCAACACCGCCGCCAAGACCAGGACCTGGCAGGACGTGATGAACATCGGCGTCGACGGGTCGGTCGGCCCGCAGACCTGGGGCAAGGCGTACGGTGCGGTCAACCGCAACACCGGCTACGACACCAGCACCCAGACCGGGTACTTCTACTACGGATACAACCGCACGTTCGCGCTGCGCAAGCAGAACAGCAACGGGGTGTGGACGTTCCTCAACCCGCGCACCGGTTCGTGGACCGGCACCAGCCACTGACAACGGCACCGTAAATGGTGTTTCCGGGCTGACGAAAAGGCTCCCTTCCCCGCATCGGGAAGGGAGCCTTTTCGCGGTCGGGAAATCGTCAGATGATGCCGGCCTCGCGGGCCTTGGCCTCGTTGCGCTGGTGCTCGGGATACGTCTCGGCGAAGGCCGAGTGGCCCTGCTTGTCGATCGCCACGAAATAGAGCCACTTACCCACCGGCGTGTCCATCGCCCCTTCCAGGGCCTGCTTCCCCGGGTTGTTGATCGGGGTGGGGATCATGCCGGGCAGCTTGCGGTTGTACGGGTTCTTCGGGTCGTCCAACTCGGCAGCCGTCATCTGCTTGGACGACTTCGTCGGCTTGCCGATCGACTCCAGGTAGTAGTTCACCGTGACGTCCATCTCCAGGCAGTTGCACGGGAACTCGCCGTACGCCCGGTTGTAGGCCACCCGGGCGACCTTGCCGAGGTCGTCCTTGTTACCGGCCTCGGCCTGCGCGAGTGACGCCACGATCAGCGCCTCGTACGGGCTGACCTTGCGCTCCTTCTGCACCCGGTCGGCGAACTTCATCTCGCCGGTCACCGAGAGGAAGTTGTCCACCATGAGCTTGAGGATGCTCTCGGCGGTGGCCTTCGGCGGGATCTCGTACGTGTCCGGGTAGAGGAAGCCCTCGACGGACTTGACGACCTTCTTGCCGTCGTCGCGCTTGAACCACCAGTCCGGAACGCCGAGCGCCTCCGGGTCCTTCGCGGCGGCCTCGAACTCCTTGACCGGGATCTTGGTCTTCTCGGAGAGCAGCTTGTAGATGTTCTTGCTGGTGCGGCCCTCGGGGATGGTCAGCCCGTTGACGATCTTGTTCTTCAGGTCGAGCATCGCCGTCACGGCGCTCGCGCCGCTCATCTGCTTGCGCAGCTTGTACGTGCCCGGCTGGATGTTCTTGCTGCGCGAGTTGGCCTCGGCGGCCTCGATGAACGCCTTCTGGCTCTTCACCACGTCGGCGGCCACCAGCGCGTCGGCCATGTCGGCGATCAGCGCGCCGTTCTTGATCTCGACGGTGATCTCGCCGGACCCGCTGCCGTCGTAGTCGGGTGTGACGAAGTAGTTCTGGATCCGGTCGAACCCGTAGAACGCGCCGCCACCGATGCCGCCCAACAGGAGCAGGGCCATCAGCAGCGCGAGGAATGTCTTGCCGCGCCCCCCGGAGCTGGAGCCGCCATTGCGTTTACGGACGAAGCCGCGCCGGTGCCGGCCCTTCTCACCCCGCTCCGGCTCGTCAAACCCAAGATCCAGATCGTCGATCATTACGTCCGCCTCCGCTGCGCGTCCAGCCAGCTCTGCAGGATCTCCACCGCGGCCGCCTGGTCGACAACCGCACGTTGACGTTTACCTCGGACGCCACGTTCGGCAAGCCTACGAGAAGCGACCACGGTCGACATCCTCTCGTCGGTAAGCGTTACCGGTACGGGCGCTATCACATCGACCAGTCGGTCAGCGTACGCCTTCACTCCGACCGCCGCGGGGCCGTGTCTGCCGGCCAGATTGACCGGAAGGCCGACGACGACGCCTACCGCTTCATGTTCGGCCACCAGCGCCGCGAGCTGGGCAATGTCGCTCGGCACCGCGTCCGGAGCGGCCGTGAGATCGCGGGCGAGAGTGACCAGCGGCGTCGCCAGCACCCCGTCCGGATCCGAGCGGGACACCCCCACGCGCACCTGACCGACGTCCACGCCGATGCGAACGCCCCGTGTGAAGCCGCTCACCGACGGTCACCCCTCGCCTGTCGACGAACCAGGGCGGACCGATCGGTCCGCCCTGGTCGACGATGACCGTCTCTCACGCCTCGGTGATCGCCTTCTCGACGGTGAGCAGCAGGTTCGGCGCCTCGGCCGCCGGCAGGCCGCCACCCTGGGCCAGGTCGGGGCTGCCCCCGCCGCGCCCGGAGAACGCCGCCTTCACCAGGTCAGAGGCGGCCAGGCCCCGACTGCGGGCGGCCGCGTTGACCGCCACCACGAGCGACGCCTTGCCGTTCGCGCGGGCCGCCACCGCGACCACCGCCGGCCGTGCCGGATCGATCTTGCCGCGAATCTCCTGCGCCAGGGTCCGTACGTCGTTACCGGCCGCGCCCTCCGGCGCCTCGGTGCCCACGTACGCCACCCCGCGCACATCCTTGGCCTGCGCGGCGAGCGCCCCCGCCCCGCCCAGCACCAGCTGGGCGCGCAGCTTCTCCAACTCCTTCTCCGCGTCCCGCAGCTGGGTGACCGTCTGCTCCACCCGGTCCGCGACCTGGTCGTTCGGCACCCGGTACAGCTCGGCCAGCCGGGAGACCAGCAGGTGCTCCCGGGCCAGGAAGCCGAAGGCGTCCATGCCCACCAGCGCCTCGACCCGGCGGACACCGGAACCGATCGACGACTCGGAGAGGATCTTCACGAGGCCGAGCTGGGCCGAGCGGGCCACGTGCGTGCCGCCGCACAGCTCGCGGGCGTAGTCGCCGACCTCGACGACCCGCACCTCCTCGCCGTACTTCTCGCCGAACAGCGCCATCGCGCCGATCCGCCGCGCCTCGTCCAGCGAGGTGATGAAGGCGTGCACCTCAAGGTCGGCCAGGAGCACCTCGTTGACCTGCTGCTCCACGTCCCGCAGAACCGTCGGCGACACACCCGTCGGGGTGTTGAAGTCGAACCGCAGCCGACCCGGCGCGTTCAGCGAACCCGCCTGGGTGGCCGACTCGCCGAGGAAGTTGCGCATGGTCTGGTGCACGAGGTGGGTGGCCGTGTGCGACCGGGAGATCGCCCGCCGACGGGTGGTGTCGATCTCGGCGTAGCCGGTGTCGCCCGGGTGCACCTCACCCCGGATGACCCGGGCCCGGTGCACGATCAGGCCGGGCACCGGCTGCTGCACGTCGAGCACCTCGACCTGACCGTCGCCGACGGTGATGATGCCGTGGTCGGGCTGCTGGCCACCGCCCTCGGCGTAGAACGGGGTCGTGTCCAGCACCAACTCGACGGTCTCACCCTCGGTCGCCGCCTGGCGCGGACCGTCGGCACCCAGCAGCGCCCGCACCCGCGACTCGCGGGCCACCTCGCTGTAGCCGGTGAACGTCACCGGGCCACCGGCGTCGAGCACCGACCGGTACGCCGACACGTCGGTGTGCCCCGTCTTGCGGGCCTGCGCGTCCGCCTTCGCCCGGGTCCGCTGGTCGGCCATCAGCCGCCGGAAGCCCTCGTCGTCGACACTGAGGCCCTGCTCGGCAGCGATCTCCAGGGTCAGGTCGATCGGGAAGCCGTACGTGTCGTGCAGCTGGAACGCCTTCGCGCCGGACAGCGCCGTGCCGCCCGCCGTGCGGGTCTCGGCGATCGCCGTGTCCAGGATCGTCGTCCCGGCACGCAGCGTCGACAGGAAGGCTTCCTCCTCGGCGTACGCGTACTGCGCGATCCGGTCGAAGTCGGTCGCCAGCTCCGGGTACGACGGCGCCATGCAGTCCCGCGCGACCGGCAGCAGCTCGGGCAGCGCCCGGTCCTGCCACCCGAGCAGTCGGATCGACCGGATCGCCCGGCGCATGATCCGGCGCAGCACGTAGCCGCGGCCCTCGTTGCTCGGGGTCACGCCGTCGCCGATCAGCATCAGCGCGGTCCGTACGTGGTCGGCGACCACGCGCAGCCGGACGTCGTCCGGGTGCGACTCGCTGGCCACGTGCCCGGAGTGCGCGCCGTAACGCTTGCCGGTCAGCTCGGCCGCGCGGGCGAGGATCGGCCGGACCTCGTCGATCTCGTACAGGTTGTCGACGCCCTGCAGGATCGACGCCATCCGCTCCAGGCCCATGCCGGTGTCGATGTTCTGCGCCGGCAGGTCACCCAGGATCGGGTAGTCCTCCTTGGTGGTGCCCGGCCCCCGCTCGAACTGCATGAACACGAGGTTCCAGTACTCCATGTAGCGGTCCTCGTCGACCGCCGGGCCGCCCTCACGGCCGTACTCCGGGCCCCGGTCGTAGAACAGCTCCGACGACGGACCGCACGGCCCGGGAATGCCCATCGACCAGAAGTTGTCCGCCTTGCCCCGGCGGACGATCCGCTCGGGCGGCACACCCACCGAGCGCCAGATCTCGTACGCCTCGTCGTCGTCGAGGTAGATCGTCGGCCAGATCCGCTCCGGATCCAGCCCGTAACCACCCTCGGCGATCGGCTTCGTGGACAGCTCCCACGCCAGCGGGATCGCGCCCGCCTTGAAGTAGTCGCCGAAGGAGAAGTTGCCGTTCATCTGGAAGAACGTGCCGTGCCGGCTGGTCTTGCCGACCTCGTCGATGTCCGGGGTACGGATGCACTTCTGCACGCTCACCGCCCGCCGGTACGGCGGGGTCTGCTGGCCCAGGAAGTAGGGCACGAACTGCACCATGCCCGCGTTGACGAACAGCAGGTTCGGGTCGCTGATGGCGGGCAGCGGAGCGGACGGCACCACGGCATGGCCGTTCGCCTCGAAGTGCGCGAGGTACCGCCGCTTGATCTCCGCCGTCTTCATCGCTGGTGTTCCTCCGGAAAAATGTCTCGATCGCCGATCCGCGGGGACTCCCGCAGCTCGGCGAACTGGTCGTCGAACGCCTCGCCCTGGGCGAACGCCTGGTGGATCTCCTGCTCGCGCTCGGCCATCCCGACCCGGACGTCCTCCACGAAGCTACGCAGCGATTCCATCAGGCCGCCAGCGGATTCCGACAACGTGCTGGCGATGCCGGCCGGGGTGTACGCCTGCGCGGTCCGGGTCGCCTTGCGGACCACGATCACGCCGACGGCCACGCCGATGCCGAGCCAGAACAACCGCCTCATGTCTTGCTACCTCCTGCTGGCCCGGCCGGTCAGCGGTTGCCGCGCCGGGCGGCCCGCCGCTGCTGCTTGATGGTGTCGCGCACCTCACGCTCGGTCTCGGCGTGCCGACGGCCGGCAGCCGCCTTGCGCACGCCGTAGCCGAACGCGGCCACCTTGACCAGCGGGTTCGCGGCCGCGGCGGAGACCACGGTGGCCAGGTTCGCGACGTTGGCGGTGACGTTCTGGGCGTGGCTGGTCATCGTGTCGACCTTCGCCAGCTGCAGGTTCACGCCGTCGAGCGACGTCTGCACCTGCTCCAGGGCGACGTTGACGTTCTTCACCGTGGTGTTCACGTCGCCGAGCAGCGGCGCCGTCCGATCGTTGAGGTCGTTGATCATTCGCGTGGTGGCGTCCACCGTGTGCCGCAGCCGCAGGATCGGCAGCGTCAGGATCAGCACCAGCACCGCGAACGCGCACGCCGCGATCAGCGCCGCGACCTCTCCAAAGTCGCCCACGCGTCTCCTCCTCAAGCAGATTTCCGCCGGACCCGACGTCCCCGGAACGCACAACCTGGTGCCCACCGGACCCACCGAGCCGTCACCGGTCGCCGGGCACGGGCGGGCCCGCCAGCCCCAGACCCTACCGTCCGTGATGGAGCGCGGCTCAGGACGGTGAGGGTGTCACGTCGCTCAGCGGATCCCCGCTGACCGTCGGGAACGGATCCTCTCCGGTCAGTGACGGATCGGTGCTGGGCTGCGGCCTGGTCCGCTCGTCGTCGATCGCGTTGCGCACCTTCACCGACACCAACGAGCCGGCGCAGTCTCCCGCAGCGGCCGACGGCTCCGGAGACGGCACGATCGCCGGCTCCCCGTCGACCGGTGGCGGTACGCAGGCCGGCGCCCGTACCCACAGGTCGAGGGTCAACTCGTCCTGACGCCAGCACGTGTAGCTGCCCTTGGTCTCCTGCTCCGGGCAGCGACTGACCTTCCACGGCTGCCAGCCGTCCTCGCGCAGCGCGGCCTCGTAGACCTTCGCCGTCTCCTCCGGCGACTTCTGCGAGGTGACGGTGCGCTCGCGCAGCCGGCAGTCGAGCAGACACCAGCGGCTGCCGCTGACGTCGTCGACAGTCTTCGTCGCGGCCCACGCGGGCACGCCGAGCTGGTCCAGGTTGTCGAAGACCGGGTCCCGGCTCAGCGTCCGGACGCCGAAGAAGAGCGGTACCGCGCCGAGCAGCACGACGCTGACCAGCGCCAGGACGGCCACCCGCAGCCGGCGTCGTTCGCGTGACTGCCGGCGTACCTCGGAACGGGCACCCGGGGCGTCGTCGTCGGACGCGTCCTGACCGGCCGCGCGCAGCGCGGGCCCGTCGGTCGGTTCGGCGACCGGCGCCGTCGCGGCGGGCACCACGACGGCGGCGCGGGCCACACCGGCGGGCTCGCCGGGCCGGCCGGCCGGTGGCACGGGGGCGACACCGCTGGGCTCGGGCCGGCCAGCCTCGCGGGGCGGCGGCAGGGCACGACCCGCGGCACGGTCCGCAGGTCGCGGGGCGGCAGCACGCGCGGCCACTGGTGATCCGGGGCCGGCGTGCTCGGAGCCGGCCCGGTCGTCGCCGACAGGCGGCTGCCCGACGCCCGGTGGGCGGACGGCGGCGCGAGCCGGACCGTCCGGACCGGCGCCCGGCGGGACTGCCGCACGGGCCGGGCCGTCCGGGCGTGGTCGGGCCGAGCCGGGGCGGGCAGGGGCGTCCGGGCCGACGCCGGGGCGTACCGCCGCACGAGCGGGACGCGCCGGATCGACGCCCGGCGGACCGGCGGGCCGGGCCGGAGCATCCGGGCCGGCGCCTGGCGGCACGGCGGCGCGAGCCGAGCCCTCGGGCCGGGGGCGGGGCGGACCGTCCGGACCGGCGCCCGGCGGGACGGCGGCGCGAGCCGGGCCGTCGGGGCGAGCGGCACCCCGCTCGGGCGTGCCTGCGCCGGGACGGGGCGGACCGTCGGGACCACGGCGACCGGCGCCGGAGACCGGCGCCTCGCCGGGCGCGAGTCGGGCCCGGCCCCCGGGCGGGGCGGAGCGGGCGCCCCGCACCGGCGCCTGTCGCCCGCCGTCGGCGGGGCCGGCATACGGGTCGTCGGCCGGTCCCGGACGACCGGTGGATCCGTCGGGGCCGGACTCCGCCGGCGGGCGGCGGCGTCGGTTGATCGGATCCGCGGCGGACCCGGCACCGGCTCGACGACCGACGGGCCGCTCACCGGCGACCGGCGGATGGGGCACGGGACCGCTCGGCTGCTCTCCGGTGGGCTCCGACCCACCGGGCCGGACGGCCCGGCGACCGGTGGGAGCGTCCGCGCCCGGGTCGGCCGGTGGCCCGACGGGACGACGGCCGGCGGCGCGTTCCGCGGCGGGATCGGGCACGGCGAGTGGGCCACCGGAGCGATCGGTCAGATCACCGGCGGGCGGCGGGGCGGTGCGGTGGCCGACGGGCCGGTTGGCGCTCGGGGCCTGCGCATCGCCACCGCGGCGGTTGACCACCGGCAGGCCGGGGTCGGTGTGCGGCAGCCGGCCAGCCTGACGCAGCCAGTCGGCCGGGCGCTCCGGACGGTCCGGGCGGTCCGCCCGCGGCTCACCGCCGGTCGGCGCGCGTCGGCCCTGGTCGTCGGGGACCGCTCGACGGCGGCCGGTGCCGTCGGTGGACGTGACGCTGGCGGACCCGGCGCTGGCCGGCCCGGCGCTGGCGGACCCGGCGCTGATGGGCCCGGCGCTGATGGGTCCGGTGGACGCCTCCGGCATCGGTGGGGCATTGCCCGATCGGGGCACCACCGGCGCGTCCGGCTCGGCGGCACGGCGGCGACCGCCCCCGGCCGGGCGGGCCTGGCCGGAGGGCTCCGGCGCTCCCGGGTCGACCGGGCCGGGACGACGCCGGGCCGTCCGCGGGTCGTTGTCGATCGCGGGGTCGGCTCGCAGCCCGTCCGCGACCTGCGGCGCGACGCCGGGCGGCGGCCCGTCGAACCGGGCGGGGCCGGGCGCGGCGGGTGGCCCGTCGAACCGGGCGGGGCCGGGCGCGGCGGGTGGCCCGGTGGGTCGCGCCGGATCGGGAACGGGGCCGGTCGTACGTCGGCCGCCGGCCAGACCGTCACCGGTCAGCGGCCGGCCGCCATCGGTCGGGTCGGGCCCGGGTCGGCGGCCCGGCGGCACGGCGTCCTGCCGGCGCAGCGGCGGCATCGCTTCCGCCCGCCCGGTCGGGGCGACGGCATCCGGGCGGTGGCCGGCCGCAGGGCCCGCAGCCGCCGGCCCTGCGGGCGGGCCGGACGGTCCCACTGTCGGACGCGGTCGGACCGGAGCGCCGGTGGTCGGGCGGGGCCCCGGAGGGCTCGCCGCGTCACCGCCGGCCGGGCGAGCCGACTGCGGCGCGAGGGGTGGCGCGGCGGCGCGGGGGCCGGTGCCGGGAACCGGCTGGGCGCCACGCGCCGCCGGCTGGCCCGCGGCCGGCACGGCGGGCCGGGAGCGGTCGGCGGGTGGGCGGCCGGGATGCTCGCGCTCGGCGGGCGGGCGGGCGTCCATGAGGCGACCCGGCGGGGGCGCCTCGCCCGGCCAGGGGCCGTCCACGGGGCGGCGCGTTCCGGCGGCCTCCGCGTCTGGACGGCGTGGGCCGGGCGGCGCGTCCGGCGGCGGCGACGCGCCCGTGCGCGGCGGCCCGGGCTCGGCGGGTGCCCCGTCCGGGCCCAGCTCGCCGCGTTGCTGCTTGGCCGAGCGCAGGTCGTCGATCCAGCCGAACTCCTCGCCGGCCACCGGCTCCTCCGGCTCGGCCTCGGCTCGGCCTCGACCCCAGCGGCGGCCCTTCGCGCGGGGATCACGCCGCTCGTCCAGGCCCTCGTCGGGGCGGTCCGCACCACGCGATCTCACTGTTGACCCTCTCCTGCGGCGTCCGTGCCGCTGTCCTGCTTCGTGCGGGGACCGCCCGCTTCCGCGGCCGGTTGGCCGTTCCGACCGACAAGCGCCGGGGCGGGCTGCGGTGTTACCGCCGACCCCGCGCTCGGGGCCGCCACCGACGGGCCCGCTGTCGCGGGCGAGGAGGCGGTCGGGGTTTCGGGGCGGGCGGGCGGGGGCGGCAGCCCGCGGACGATCCGGCGCAGCACCGGCAGCCGTGTCGACACCGACCGTTCCGCCCCGTGCGGGCTGGGCTGGTAGTAGTCGACGCCCACCAGGTCGTCCGGGACGTACTGCTGGGTGACCACGCCGCGCTGGTCGTCGTGCGGGTAGCGGTAACCGGTGCCGTGGCCCAGCCCTCGGGCGCCGGCGTAGTGCGCGTCCCGCAGCCCGCGGGGCACCGAACCGCCCCGGCCGGCCCGTACGTCGGCGATGGCCGCGCCGATCGCTGTGGTGGCCGAGTTCGACTTCGGTGCGGTGGCCAGGTGGATCACCGCCTGCGCCAGGTTGAGCTGCGCCTCGGGCAGGCCGACGTACTCCACGGCGTGCGCGGCGGCGGTGGCCACGCTCAGCGCTGTGGGGTCGGCCATGCCCACGTCCTCGCTGGCGAAGATGACCAGCCGTCGGGCGATGAACCGGGCGTCCTCCCCCGCCACCAGCATCCGGGCCAGCCAGTGCACGGCGGCGTCCACGTCCGAGCCGCGCATGCTCTTGATGAACGCGCTGACCACGTCGTAGTGGGCGTCGCCGTCGCGGTCGTAGCGCACCGCCGCCACGTCGACCGCCTGCTCGGCGGTGGCGAGGTCGATGCGCCCGGCGCCGAGCGCCGTGGCCGAGGCCGCCGCGGCCTCCAGCGCGGTAAGCGCCTTGCGGACGTCACCGGCGGCGAGCCGGACCAGGTGGTCCTCGGCGTCGGTGGTCAGGGTGAGGGCGCCGCCCAGGCCGCGCTCGTCGGTGACCGCGCGGCGCAGCAGGCCGCGTACGGCGTCGTCGTCGAGCGGTTGCAGGGTGAGCAGCACGCACCGCGACAGCAGGGGTGAGATGACCGAGAAGTACGGGTTCTCGGTGGTCGCCGCGAGCAACGTGACAGTACGGTCCTCGACGGCGGCGAGCAGCGAATCCTGCTGGGTCTTGCTGAACCGGTGCACCTCGTCGATGAACAGCACCGTCTGCGGGCCGCCCGAACGGCGCTGGCGACGGGCCGTCTCGATCACCGCCCGGACGTCCTTGACACCGGCCGAGAGGGCCGACATGGCGACGAACCGGCGGTCGGTGGCGGCGGCCACCAGGTGCGCGATGGTGGTCTTGCCGCTGCCGGGCGGTCCCCAGAGGATGACCGACATCGCGGCGCCGCCGGAGACCAGTTGCCGCAGCGGTGCGCCGGGAGCGAGCAGGTGGTCCTGCCCGATCAGCTCGTCCAGGCTCGCGGGCCGCATGCGGACGGGCAGGGGCGAATCGTCCGCTACCGGAGTGAAGCCGTCGACACCGGCGGGGCCCTCGGGCGCGCTGCGCGGCCCGGTGGGCGCACCGAGGGAGAAGAGAGCGTCGGACTCCATCACGAAGACAGTACCGGGCCCGACCCGCAACGCCGGAATCGCGCTGCGGGCCGGGTCACCGCTGATCGGTCTCGGTCAGCCACGGCCGGGGCGACGGCCCCGGTACCAGCGACCGCCGCCACCGCCGCGCGGGCCGCTGCCGACGCCGGCCAGGTAGAGCGAGAGCAGGAGCAGGCCGATGAGCACGAGGGTGTTCCAGTTGAACAGGTCGGGGGCGCCGAAGTCGGTGTTGAGCAGGTCGAGAAGCAGAGCGAAGCCAAAGACGATGGCCGCGAGAATGGCGAGCATGTCGGTCCTCCGGTGGGGGTTCCCAGTAGGTCGGCGCGTGATGTACCCAATCGGTCGACTCGTCAATCTCCACCGTGGATCAGCACGCGGGCTGGCGGACCCGGCGCGGCCGCCGGTACGGCGGCTCCTAGGCTGACGTCATGATCATCGACGACCAGGCGATCCACGACCGGGCCGCCATCCTGGCCGCCGCCGGTGACCACCCGTTCGTCCGGCACTCGCTCTCGCCGGGTGTGCCGGCGCACGGCTTCCGGCGCGACGGCGCCGTGCTGTGGTTGCTGCCGCCCGAGCGCGGGCTGGGCGCCGACGCCATCGGCCCCGTCGAGCCGGTGCTGGAGATCTGCGCCGCGCTGGTCGCCGACGGGGTGCTGCGGCCGGAGCACCGGATGCACCTGCCCCGGCTCGACCCCGCCGTGGTGGCGGGCCGGCTGGCGGTGGACGAGTTCGTCGACTGGGAGTTCCACTGGACCACCGTGACGCCGCCGGCGCAGCCGGACGAGCAGCGGGTCGTACGACTCACCGACGCCGACCGCCCGGCGCTCGCGGCGCTGGTCGACGAGGCGTTCCCGACCACCACCACGCGCCCGGACGACCCCCGGGTGCTCGACTGGTACGGCATCCGGGACGGCGGCCGCCTGGTGGCGTGCGGCGCGGACCGCAGCCGGGGCGACGTCGGGTTCCTGGCCGGCCTGACCGTCGCCCCCGACCAGCGGGGCCGGGGGCTGGGCGCGGCGCTGACCGCCGGCATGACCCGGGCGTTGCTGGCCCGGCACGACACGGTCGGGCTCGGCGTCTACCCGCACAACGTCCAGGCGGTGCGGCTGTACCGCCGGCTCGGCTTCACCGACGCCCTGTCCCTCACCGCGATCCGCCTCGGCTGAGGCCGCTCACCGACACCGGGGCGTCGGTGAGCGGCCGTGCCACCGGGCGTCGGTGAGCGGCCTTGGCGCCGGGCGCCGGTGAGCGCCCTTCGCTACCGATCGGCGGGGACCGGGGCCACTGTCGGCTCGCTGGCGGGAGCGGGTCGACGGCCGGCCAGCCAGGCGGGCAGGTAGAGCGGCGCGGCGACGGCCAGTACCACCGCGCCGACCACCATCGCGGCGCTGACGCTGACGCTGGCGGCGATCGCGGTCAGGACCACCCCGCCGAGGGCGGCGGACGGCTGCCCCATCATCGAGTTCAGCGAGAGCACGCTGGTCCGGTACGGGCCGTCGACCTGGCGGTGCAACAGACCACTGTGCAGCGGGTTCGACGCGCCGTGCACGGCGTAGCAGGCCAGGTAGGCCACCAGCACTCCGACCGGCCCCGCGAACAGCCCCATCCCGACCACCGTGACGCCCTGCAGGATGCGCAGCAGGGCCGCGCCCGGAGCCGCCCCGAACCAGCGCAGCAGCAGCGGGGTCAGTGCCGCGCCGGCCGCGCTGGCGAGCCAGGCGGCCGAGCTGGCCGGCCCGAGCAGCGCGGCGGCGCGTTCCGGGTCGCCGACCACCTCGGCGAGGCGGACCGGCAGCAGCGACTCGAAGGTGACCATGCCGAAGCCCCAGAACAACTCCACCGCCACCAGGGCCAGCAGCACCCGGGAACGGCGCAGCAGACCGATGGCCTGACCGACCATCCGGGGCGCCTGCACCACCGACGCCCGCACCGCCGCGAACCCGGTGGCCGGCCGCTCCTCGACCAGCAGGACCAGCAGCGCGACCAGCGCGACCGCCTGGGCGACGATCGCGACCAGCACCGGCACGGTGAGCGCGCTGACCGGCCCGAGCGGCCCGAGCGCGACCAGGCCGCCGCTGAGCAGCGCGCCGCCCGCGATGGCCCCGCCGATCACGGTGCCGGCGTACCCGAGGCCCTTCTCGTACTCGGCCTGCGGGTCCGCGGCCAGGGTGGCGTCGACGTACCAGGATTCCAGCGGGCCGCTGTCCAGTGCCCGGTAGACGCCCTGCAATGCCCAGACCAGGAAGAACAGCGCGAACGAGTCGGCCACCGCGAAGAGCGCCAGCGAGGCGAGGTTGAGCGCTCCGGCGGCGAGCAGGACGGGTCGGCGGCCGAGGGCGTCGGCGAACCCACCGGTGGGCAGCTCCAGCGCGAGCACCAGCAGCCCCTGCGCGGTGCCGACCAGGCCGATCTGCGGCAGCGACAGGCCGCGCTCCTGCATCAGCAGGATCATCACCGGGATCATCAACCCCGTGGGCAGCCAGCGCAGACCGTAGAGGGTGAGGTAACGACGCCGGACCTGGCGTACGGTCAGCGCGCTCACGACGCCACCTCCATTCGCGACTGCGGGGCTCGCAACCCCGGCTCACTCCTCGCGCTCACGACGCCACCTCCATTCGCGACTGCGGGGCTCGCAACCCCGGCTCACTCCTCGCGCTCATCGGGGACCGTCCAGCAGCGGGTAGGCGGCCAGGAAGACCTGCACCGGGCGGGCCTGCGGGTCGGCGGGCTCGGCCACGTCGACCGGCTCGGCCTCCCGGTGGTACCGCTCCAGCACCTCCCACACTTCCGTCTTGAGGGCCTCCAGCCGGTCCGGCGGGATGGTCATGAACACGTCGCCCATGCCGAAGGCGTCCCGCCAGGCGGGGGACCACTCGTGCTGGGTGGCGAACCAGCGCTCGGCGTGCTCGACGAGGAGGCGCACCTGGGCGCCCTGGATCCACTCGATCGCGGCACGGGCGTCGGGGTCGTCGTCGAAGTCGCTCGGCTCCCAGCTCGTGACGTCGTGCGCGGCCTGCCACCAGCGCTGGCGTCCGCTGCCCCGGTCGGGATCCTCGATGACCAGCCCGACCTCGGCGAGTTGGCGCAGGTGGTAGCTGGTCGCGCCGGTGTTGGTGCCGAGCAGCTCGGCGAGCGTGGTGGCGGTGGCGGGCCCGTTCACCCGCAGGGCGCCGACCAGCCGCATCCGCAGCGGGTGCGCGAGCACCCGGACCTGCCGCTTGTCGATCCGCACCTCGCGCGGGGCGGGCCGCGGGGTCGCTTCGTCATTCGCCATGACTGCACACTATCTCTGCACACTTTCTATGCACAAGGGTTGTGCATAGAAAGTGTGCATGAGGTCAGGCCAGGAGTTCCCGCACCCCGCGCAGTCGCGTCCGGAGCAGACCTGCGGCGCGGGAGGAGTCGAGGCGTACGTCGCTGGGGCGGACCACGCCGGCTGCGGTGGCCGTGGTGGTCTTCAGGCCCGTCGCGTCCAGACCGAACCGCTCGGCGACCAGCAGACCCAGCTCGGCCCGGCTGACCGCGTCCGGACCGGCCACGTTGAGCAGCCCGGCGTACGACGAAGAGGCCAGCTCCAGCACGGCGTCGGCCAGGTCGCCGACCTCGATCGGGCAGCGGAACTCATCGGTGAACAGGACGGCCCGACCGGCCAGCGCCTCGCGGCAGAGCTCGATCTGCTTGCTGCCCTCTCCCAGGATCAGCGAGGTCCGCACCAGCGCCGCACCGGGGTCGATCGCCCGTACGGCGGTCTCCGCCGCCGCCTTCGCGGCCCCGTACGCGTTGACCGGGCTGGGCGGGTCGTCGTCGGCGTACGGCGTGGGACGGCCGCCGTGCAGCGCGTCGCTGGACAGGTGCACCAGCCGCGCCCCCACCTCGGCGGCGGCGAGGGCCACGTACGCGGCCCCGTCGGCGGTGACCGCCCAGTCGTCGTACCGATAGGGGGTCGCGACCACAGTGTCCGGCCGCACCTCGGCGACCAGCGTGCGCACGGCGGCGCGGTCGGTCACGTCCAGCCGCCGCCCGACAACGCCGGACACCCCGACGGACCCGCAGTGGTACGTCCCCACGACCGAGAACCCGGCGCCGACGGCCCGCCGACAGACCTCCCGGCCCAGAAACCCGCTACCCCCGACAACAAGCACCCGCATCCCAGCCCACTCCCCCACCGATGATCAAGAGGTTTGCGTCATCTCGCGGGGCGATGATGACGCAAACCTCTTGATCAACCAAGCAAGGGCAGTGGGGGGTGCGGTCAGACCGGGTCGGCCACCGGGGCTGCCGGGCCGGCCGTGCCGGCGTGCGGGGTGGCCGCGGGCTTGGGCTTGGCGTCGATGCCGGCCTCGGTGCGCTGCTGGGCGGTGATCGGGGTCGGCGCACCGGTCAGCGGGTCGAAACCGCCCCGGGTCTTCGGGAACGCGATGACCTCGCGGATCGAGTCCGCGCCGGCCAGCAGCATGCAGACCCGGTCCCAGCCGAACGCGATGCCGCCGTGCGGCGGTGCGCCGTACTTGAACGCCTCCAGCAGGAAGCCGAACTTGTCCTGCGCCTCCTCCGGCGTGATGCCGAGCAGGTCGAAGACCCGCTTCTGCACGTCGCCCCGGTGGATACGGATCGAGCCGCCGCCGATCTCGTTGCCGTTGCAGACGATGTCGTACGCGTACGCCAGGGCGCGGTCCGGCGCCTCCTCGAACCGGTCCACCCACTCCGCGTTCGGCGAGGTGAACGGGTGATGCACGGCCGTCCAGCCACCCTCGTCGGTCTTCTCGAACATCGGCGCGTCGACCACCCAGCAGAACGCCCAGGCGCTCTCGTCGATCAGGCCGGCCCGCTTGGCGATCTCGACCCGGGCAGCGCCCAGCAGCTCCTGCGCCTCGCGGGCGTTCGTGCCGGCCGCGAAGAAGACCGCGTCGCCCGGCTTGGCGCCGACCGCGTCGGCGAGCCCGCCCAGGTGCTCGGCGGACAGGTTCTTGGCCACCGGGCCGCGCGCCTCGCCGGTCTCGGCGTCCAGCACCACGTACGCCAGACCCCGCGCGCCGCGCGCCTTGGCCCAGTCCTGCCAGCCGTCCAGCTCCTTGCGGCTCTGCGCCGCGCCACCGGGCATCACCACCGCGCCGACGTAGCCGCCCGCGTCGATCGCGCCGGCGAACACCCGGAACTCGGTGCCGCGCAGGTAGTCGGTCAGCTCGGTCAGCTCCACGCCGTAGCGCAGGTCCGGCTTGTCCGAGCCGTACCGGGCCATCGCGTCGTGCCACGTGATCCGCGGGATCGGCCGGTTGATCTCGTGCCCGGCCAGGTCCTTCCACAGCGCCGAGACGATCGCCTCGCCGAGGTCGATGACGTCGTCCTCGGTGACGAACGACATCTCGATGTCGAGCTGGGTGAACTCGGGCTGCCGGTCGGCGCGGAAGTCCTCGTCGCGGTAGCAGCGGGCGATCTGGTAATACCGCTCCATGCCGCCGACCATCAGCAGCTGCTTGAACAGCTGCGGCGACTGCGGCAACGCGTACCAGCTGCCGGGCTGGAGCCGCACGGGCACCAGGAAGTCGCGGGCGCCCTCGGGCGTCGATCGGGTCAGCGTCGGCGTCTCGATCTCCAGGAAGTCCCGCTCGTGCAGCACCCCCCGGGCGAGGTGGCTGGCGCGCGAGCGCAGCCGCAGCGCGTTCGCCGGGCCACTGCGACGCAGATCGAGATAGCGGTACCGCAGGCGCAGGTCGTCACCGGCCTCGATCTGGTCGTCCACCGGGAGCGGGAGCGGCGCGGCCTCGGAGAGCACCTCCAGCTCGACGGCTGTCACCTCGACCTCGCCGGTGGGCAGCTCCGGGTTCTCGTTGCCGGCCGGCCGGCGGGTCACCTGGCCGACGACCTTCACGCAGAACTCGTTGCGCAGCGCGTGCGCGTCCTCCTCGCGGAACACCACCTGGACCACGCCGGAGCCGTCGCGCAGGTCGACGAAGATGACGCCGCCGTGGTCACGCCGGCGGGCCACCCACCCGGCGAGCGTCACCGTCGAGCCGGCGTCCGCGGCGCGCAGGCTTCCGGCATTGTGGGTACGGATCACGGCTGGCAACTCCTCATCGTGGAACAGTCCTCACCCGCATTCTGTCAGGGGTGGCCGGCCCCGCTCGGGGGCACCCGGCAGGCCGGCACGATTCGCAGGTGAGCAGGCGGCGGGCCGCGCGCTTCGCCGGTGGGCAGCCTGGCGAACCCGGCTCGCCGGGCCGTCGCGCCGGTTAACGTGGCCGAATGCGCGCCGTACCAAACTGGGGCGTCGCCACGGCGGTGGCCGCGCCGGTGCTGCTGGTGGGCGGGTGGACGGTCGCGGGCGCCCGGCAGCCGGCCGGGTACGACCCGGTCCGCGACACCATCAGCGAGCTGGCGGGGCACGACGCCACCGACTCGTGGATCATGATCACTGCGCTGCTGCTGCTGGGCTGCTGCTACCTGGCGATCGCCGTCGTGCTGCACGCGGCCGGGCTGCCCAGCCGCTTCCTGCTCGCCGTCGGCGGCGTGGCCACCATCGCGCTTGTCGCCTTTCCCCGGCCGGCGGTCGGCGGATCGCTCAGCCACGGCATCGCGGCCACCATCGCCGTCCTGGCGTTGGCGCTCTGGCCGGCCGGGTCGGCGCTGCGGTTGCCGCGTGGTCCGGACGCGGCACATCCGGGCGCCCCGCAGCCGCCCTGGGCGTTTCGGCGGGGCGTGGCGCTGAGCGCCACGATCGTGCTGCTCGCCCTCTTCGGCTGGTTCGCGTTCGAGGTGACCAGCGGATCCCGGACCGGCCTGGCCGAACGGGTGACAGCCGTGGGCGTGTCACTCTGGCCGCTGCTGGCGGTCCTCTCCGCCCGACGGGCACACCTCGCCTGGGCCGGCGACGGCGCCACGCCGCTCGGGCCCGCCGTGGCGGCGACAGGTGTCGTACCGCCGGATCCCCTGTTCCCCACGGACGGACCGGATCGCCTCGCCTGAGGCGGCGCGGGCGGCGGGGCGGACGGCAGGCCCCGGACGCGCGGCGCGGGCCGCCGGAGGATTCCGGCGACCCGCGGGCGGTGAATCGATCAGAAGACGCTGACGCCGTAGCGGCTCAGGGCCTCGGTGACGGGCTGGAAGTAGGTCGTCCCGCCACTGCTGCAGTTACCGCTGCCGCCGGAGGTCAGGCCGAGCGCGGTGCCGCCGGAGAAGAGCGAGCCGCCACTGTCGCCACCCTCGGCGCAGACGTTGGTGCGGATCAGGCCGGAGACCGAACCCTCGGCGTAGTTCACCGTGGCGTTGGTCGCGGACACCGTGCCGCTGCGCAGGCCGGTGGTGCTGCCCGAGCGCTGCACCGACTGGCCGACCGACGCGTTGCCGGAGCCGGTGATGTCCCGGTAGCTGCCGTTGTAGAGGTAGACGTTGCCGGCGGCGTTCGCGGAGTTGCTGTGCCGCACGATGCCGTAGTCGTTGCCCGGGAAGCTGGTGCCGGTACGGGTGCCCAGCAGGGTGGTCTGGCTGGAGTTCGAGTACCAGTTGGTGCCGAGGTTGGTGCAGTGCCCGGCGGTCAGGAAGTAGTAGGTGCTGCCGCTGCGCACGTTGAAGCCGAGCGAGCAGCGGTAGCCGCCGGTGTAGATGGCCTGGCCACCCGAGATCCGGGTGCTGAGCACGCCGGCCTCGGCCTCGACGCGGACCGCGCCGTTGGCCTTCGCGGCAGCGGCCTTGACCCGCTCCAGCTTGGCGCCGGTGACGGTGCTGTCGACGGAGACGACCACCTGGTTGGTGATCGGGTCGCTCCACCAGGCGGTGCCCGGGATCTTCGCCGAGCGCTCCAGCTCGGCGGTGGCCCGGTTGAGCTCCGCGGCGCCGCGGGTGACGTACCGGACGCTCGCTCCGGCCTTGCTGACCGTGCGGGCGGCGGCGGCGTCGGTCACCGTGACGACGGTCTTGCCGCTGGCGTCGATGTACGAGCCGGCGGAGCGGTCGCCGAGCTGAGCGGAGAGGGCTGCGGCGGCGTCGGGCGAGGCGGCGGGGGCGGCCTGGGCGGGTGCGCCGATGAGCGAGCCGACGACCAGGGTTCCGCTCACGGCAACAGTCGCCGCAACGCGGAATGAGGACCTCGTGGGTCGCATGTAACAAACCTCCTGGGCGGGGGAGACGGGTCCGGCCGGGGGTGGCTGACCCGAGGGCGACCCGGCCGATCTGCGAAAACCGGCCGAGTGAACTGAAGTATTCACATACTTAAGATCATTGACAAGACCTGGTTTCGCCCGAATTCGTCGACCCGCTCCGGTCACACCTCCGCAACACCGTGGACACGCTCGGGGGCACCTGCCGTCACACCCCTGAGGACCGCCGGATCCGTTTCGGACATCACTTGCCGACCGACGCCGTTGCCGCCACAACCCCCGCCGCGCCCCGACGCCGGCATCACCACGGGATCGGGCAGCACGGCGGGGGGCCCGCGTACGGCGGCGACACAGACGGCAGACGGCAGAGGGCGACGCGGACGAGCGGACGGCGTCAGGGGGTACGGCGGCGCGCGCCCGGACCCGGGCGGGGCAGGACGTCGCGGGGATCATCCAGCGGGTGCCCCTCGGCGCAGCGCAGCTCGACGCGTACCGGGGCGCCGCAGTCGCGGTGCTCCACGCTCAACGGCGGGCCCTCGGCGTCGGCCAGGTACCGGTCACCCCACCCGAGCACGGCGACCAGCACCGGCCAGAGGGCCAGACCCTTCTCCGTCAGCCGGTACTCGTGGCGCAGCCGACTGCCGGGCTCCCGGTACGGCTCACGACGTAGCACGCCCCGCTCGACGAGCACGGCCAGCCGGTTCGTGAGAACCTGGCGCGGAACACCGGTGCGGACCCGCATGTCGTCGAAGCGCCGCACGCCGCTGAACACCTCGCGCAGCACCACCATGGTCCACCGCTCGCCGAGGATCTCCATCGCGCGGGCGATGGTGCAGTTCTCCACCGACCAGTCCAGTGCCGCGGGTCTCATCCGACCAGGCTAGGTCTCATTGACAGACTCAGCAACGTCCTGCCACGCTGCGTCCATGACTCAGACCCAGGAGCCGGCGCGCAGCCGTACCTTCACCTGGTCCGACCCGGCGGCCAACGCCGCGCAGGTCGGTCGGCGCAGCGGCCTCGACCTGCTCCGCGCGATGATCGCCGGAGAGCTGGCCGCGCCCCCGGTGATGCACCTGATCGACATGGCGCGGATGGAGGCCGACGAGGGTCGGGTCGCCGTCGAGCTGATCCCGCAGGAGTTCCACTACAACCCGCTGGGCACCGTCCACGGTGGCGTCATCTCGACCCTGCTGGACACCGCCGCCGCCTGCGCCGTGCACACCACGCTGCCCGCCGGGGTCGGCTACACCTCGCTGGACCTGAACGTGAAGTTCCTGCGCCCGGTCACCGTCGACAGCGGGACGCTGCGCTGCGAGGGCACGGTACTGCAACGCGGTCGCCGCACGGCCCTGGCCGAAGCCCGCCTCACCGACGCGAACGCCCGCCTGATAGCCCACGCCACAAGCACCTGCCTCCTGCTCCCCCTCCCCCCAACCCCCTGAAGACCCCCGGGCTCTCCGGCGGCCTCTCGGCGGTTGATCATGAAGTTATTGCCCGCCTCGCCGGCGTGTCGCGGCAATAACTTCATGATCAACGGGGTGTGGCGGGTGGGGTGGGTTAGCGGAGGGCTAGGCGGGCTGCTCGGGCGTCGCGCTTCTCCTCGAAGCGGGCCGCCGCGTTCTCCAGGGTCTCCAGCTGGGCCGCGAGCTGCTCGCGGGCGGCCTCGCCGTCGGCGTCGAGGCCTGTCACGTTGAAGACGTCCCACTGGCGCAGCACCGGCTGCAGCACCTCGTCGCGGTGCTGGCGCAGGTCGTAGATGCCGGCGAGGGCGATCGCCACCGACTTGCGGGCGAAACCGTCGATGCCGTTGCCGGGCATCTGGAAGTTGGCCACCACGTCGGCGACCGCCCGCATGGCCTGGCTCGGGGCCAGCTCGAACGCGGCGGCGAGCAGGTTGCGGTAGAAGACCATGTGCAGGTTCTCGTCGGCGGCGACCCGGGCCAGCAGCGCCTCGCAGGCGGGGTCGCCGGTGGCCTTGCCGGTGTTGCGGTGCGAGATCCGGGTGGCCAGCTCCTGGAACGAGACGTACGCCAGCGAGTGCAGCACCTCGTCGTCGTGCACGTTGACGTAGCCCGCGGACATGTGGGTCATCCGGGCGCGCTCCAGCGCCACCGGGTCGACCGCCCGGGTGACGGTCAGGTAGTCCCGGATGGCCGTGCCGTGCCGGCCCTCCTCGGCGGTCCACCTGTGCACCCACGTGCCCCACGCGCCGTCGCGGCCGAACAGGGTGGCGATCTCGTGGTGGTACGAGGGCAGGTTGTCCTCGGTCAGCAGGTTGACGATCAGCGCGGTCCGGGCGACGTCCGGGATCGTCGAGTCGGTCGGCGACCACGCCTCACCATTGAGCGGCCCGTCGAACGTGCGCCCCTCGCTCCACGGCACGTACTCGTGCGGGAACCACTCCTTCGCCAGCGAGAGGTGGCGGTCCAGGTTGCGCGCGACGACCGGCTCCAGCTCGACGAGCAGGGCGGTCTGGCTCAGTGTGGTGCTCACGGTCACGAGTAACTCCCTACGGTGGCGTAACTTACGCTACCGTAGGTCCCCGCGGCCGTGCGCGCCAGTCGTGACACTCAACCGACCTTCGGCTTCAGGTCCTCCCGGGGCGGCGCCCACTCCCCGGCGTCGGCAGTGACCTGCTCACCCGAGCGGATGTCCTTCACCTCGTCCGGAGCGCCGTCGGCCCCCGGGAACCAGACGTACGGGATGCCACGCCGCTCGGCGTAGCGGATCTGCTTGCCGAACTTCGCCGCGCTCGGCGACACCTCGGTGGCGATGCCCCGCCCGCGCAGCGCCGACGCGATCCGGCCACTGGCCGAGCGGTGCTCCTCGTCGGCCAGGGCCACCAGGACACAGGTGGGCACCGAACGGGAGACCGACAGCTCCCCCGCGCCGAAGAGCAGCCCGAGCAGCCGGGTCACGCCGATCGAGATGCCCACCCCGGGGTACGAGACAGCGCCGGCGCTGACCAGGTTGTCGTACCGGCCGCCGGAGCAGATCGAGCCGAAGCGCTCGTAGCCACGCAGCTGGGTCTCGTAGACGGTGCCCGTGTAGTAGTCCAGCCCACGGGCGATGCGCAGGTCCGCCACGCAGAGGCCGGGCGAGTGCTCGGCGGCGGTGTCCACCACCCGGACCAGCTCCTCGATGCCCTCGTCGAGCAGCGGGTCGCTCACCCCGAGCGCCCGGACGGCGTCGGCGAAGGAGGCGTCCGGGGCGGAGATCTCGGCCAGCGCCAGGCACGCCTTGGCCTGCGCCTCGCTCGCCCCGGCGGTCTCGGCCAGCAGCTCGGTCACCTTCGCCGGGCCGATCTTGTCGAGCTTGTCGACGGTACGCAGCGCCGCCTCCGGGTCGGTCACCCCGATGCCCCGGAAGAAGCCCTCCCAGATCTTGCGGTTGTTGACCTGGATGGTCACCGGTGGGATGGGCAGGGCGCCCAGCGCGTCGCCGATGACCAGCGGCATCTCCGCCTCGTGGTGCGCGGCCAGGGTGTCCCGGTCGACGATGTCGATGTCGGCCTGGACGAACTCCCGGTAGCGCCCCTCCTGCGGCCGCTCACCCCGCCACACCTTCTGGATCTGGTAGCGGCGGAACGGGAAGCTCAGCTTGCCGGCGTTCTCCAACACGTACCTGGCGAACGGCACGGTCAGGTCGAAGTGCAGGCCGAGCTGGTCGTCACCACCGGATCCCTCGGCGTCGGCGTGCAGTCGCCGGATCACGTAGACCTCCTTGGAGGTCTCTCCCTTGCGCAGCAGCTGGTCCAGCGGCTCGACGGCGCGGGTCTCCAGCGGGGCGAACCCGTACAGCTCGAAGGTGTCCCGGATCTTGCCGAGCACGAACTGCTCGATCATCCGCTGGCCGGGGGTCCACTCCGGGAAACCGGAGATGGGCGTGGGCTTGCTCATCGGCGTACTCCTTGCGGTCCCGCGCCCGCGGCGCGGTGGTGTCGTGGGTCCGCGCGCGGCGCGGACGAAGAACTAGAGGCCCCGGGTGGGAGCGGCAGGCGTCGCGCCGGCCACCTCGATGAGGTACAGGTTGCTGGCGCGCTCGCGGCCGATGGTGGTGCTGGGGCCGTGGCCGGGCAGCACGACTGTGTCGTCGGCCAGCGGGAGGATCTTGTCGCGCAGGCTGGTGAGCATCGCCGGCATGCTGCCGCCGGGCAGGTCGGTGCGGCCGATCGAGCCGGCGAAGAGGACGTCGCCGGAGAGGCAGATCTCGTCGGCCTCCCAGCCGGACCCCGCGCCGGGCAGCCGGAACAGCACCGACCCGCCGGTATGGCCCGGGGCGTGGTCGACGGCGATCTCCAGGCCGGCGAGCGTGAGGGTCGCGCCGTCGGTCAGCTCGGCCACGTCCTCCGGCTCGGTGTAGCTCAGCTTGCCGCCGAAGAGCGAGGTCAGGTCGGCCGACAGACCCTTGGCCGGGTCGGCGAGCATCTCCCGGTCGCCGGGGTGCACGTACGCGGTGATCCCGCGCGCGCCGCAGACCGGCGCCACCGAGAACGTGTGGTCGAGGTGGCCGTGGGTGAGCAGCACGGCGGCCGGATGCAGGCGGTGCTCGGCGAGCAGCGCGTCGAGCTGGTCGAGCACCCCGATGCCGGGATCGACCACCACGCACTGCTCCCCCGGCGCGGTGGCCACCACATAGCAGTTGGTGCCGAAGGCGTCCGCGGGAAAGCCGGCCACGAGCACGGGCGCTGTCCTCTCCGTCGAGCTGTCGTCCTGCCCAGCAGCCTAACCGGCGCGGCGAGCGCGTTTGCCGCGTCCGCCCCCGAGGCCCCATCCGACACAGTGACATCGCACGATATGAGCTGCTGGCGGCGGGGTGGACCTCGTACACCACATTCCCAGTCACTAGCCGTACACTCTGGCGGGCGTGTGGCGTGGCACACGCGACGCCCGGACGGGCCGGGGTACCCGGCCGCCGGTGACGACCAGGCAGAGGAAAGGGGAGCACCTGTGGCTTCCAGCAGGGACCGGCAGCGCAAACTGGCGCGGGCCAAGCTCGACCGGCAGTTGGCTCGCCGGGCCGCCGCCACGCGGCGTCGCCGGCAGATCCAGGCCGGCGTCGGCGCCTTCCTGGTCCTCGCGGTGATCGTGGCCGGCTCGGCCTGGGCGCTCGGTGCGTTCGACTCCGATCCGAAGAAGAACACCGCCGCGGAGGACACCTGCCTCTGGACGCCGCAGGACGCGAGCGCCAACACCAACCTCAAGGACGTCGGCACGCCGGCGACCAAGGACCTGCCGACCGACGGCACCCGGGCGATGACGGTCACCACCAACCAGGGTGCGCCGATCACCGCCGAGCTGAACCTGGCCAACTCCCCCTGCGCGGCGGCGAGCATCGCCCACCTGGCGAGCCGGTCGTTCTACGACAACACCAAGTGCCACGAGATCACCGCCGACGGCGCGCTGCGCTGCGGTGACCCCAGCGGCACCGGCCTCGGCGGGCCTACCTACTCGTTCTACGACGAGGACGTGCCGACCGTGCCGTCGGCGTCGCCGTCGGCCAGCCCGGCGCCCGGTCAGCCGCCGACGTACCCCAAGGGGACCGTGGCGATGATCTCCAACCCGCCCGGCGCCAACGGCAGCCAGTTCCTGATCTTCTTCAAGGACTTCACGACCACTGACCCGAAGTACCCGGTGATCGGCAAGGTGACCGGTGGGCTCGACGTGGTCGAGAAGATCGGTGCCCTGCCGACCGTGGACAATGGGACCGGGGCAAAGGTCAAGCCCAAGACCGACGTGGTGATCCAGAGCCTCACGGTCGGCGAGCCGGTCACCGGCGCGGCACCGGCGCCGTCCGGTGCTCCGGCCAGCAGCCCGAGCGCCGGCTGACCGGTCGCCCCACCCCACCTTAAGCGGCACCCCGCAGCAAACAGCCAGGAGGATCCAGGCGTGACGTCCACCAGAGAGCGGCAGCGCGCGGCGGCACGCGCCCGACTCGAGAAGGAGATGGCCGAGCGCTCGGCCAAGGCCCGCAAGCGCCGCCAGACGCAGGCGATCGTCGGCGCGGCCGCCGTGCTGGTGCTCGTGGTCGCCGGCACGGTGTGGCTGGCCACGACCCTCGGCGGCGACGACGACAAGACCGACACCGCCGCCTCGGCGCCCGGTGCCAGCGAGTGCGTCTACAACGCGATGCCGACGGACCAGCGGCCCCCGCAGATCAAGGACGTCGGGGTGCCCAGCAACCAGCAGTCCGCCAAGGGCGTGCAGACCATGACGATCACCACCAACCTGGGCCCGATCACGGCCAAGGTCGACAGGTCGCAGGTGCCGTGCACGGCCGGGGCGTTCACCTACCTGGCGGAGAAGAACTTCTTCGACAACAGCAAGTGTCACCGCCTGGTGACCGAGGGCATCAAGGTGCTGCAGTGCGGTGACCCGAGCGCCACCGGCAAGGGCTGGCGGGACACCGACGGCACGGGTGGGCCGAGCTTCCGACTGCCGGAGGAGAACCTGCCCACCGACAAGCGCCCGCCGTACCCGGAGGGCGTCATCGCGATGGCCAACTCCGGTCAGCCGGGCAGCACCGGCAGCCAGTTCTTCATCGTGTACGGCGACTCGCCGCTGGACCCGGCGTACACGGTGCTGGGCACGGTCACCGGCGGCATGGACATCGTCAAGGACGTGGCCAAGGCCGGCGACGACGGGGCGTTCGCCCAGCAGGCAGGTGGCGGCCACCCGAAGAAGGAGGTCGTGATCACCGACCTCACGATGAGCCCGCCGCAGGGCTGACACCCGCACGAGACGACGAAGCGCCCGCCGGCTGAGCCGGCGGGCGCTTTTCGTGTGCGGGGTACGGGGTTCAGGCGCCCGAGGTGACCCGGTACGCGTCGAAGACCCCGTCGACCTTGCGTACGGTGGCCAGCAGGTGGCCCAGGTGCTTCGGGTCGGCCATCTCGAAGCTGAACCGGCTCACCGCCACCCGGTCGCGGGTGGTGGTGACCGTCGCGGACAGGATGTTGACCCGCTCGTCGGAGAGCACCCGGGTGACGTCGGCGAGCAGCTTGTGCCGGTCCAGTGCCTCGACCTGTATCGCCACCAGGAACGTGGAGGCGGACGTGAGCTTCCAGCTCACCTCGACCACCCGCTCGGCCTGGGCCCGCAGGTCCTCGGCGTTGGCGCAGTCGTCGCGGTGCACGCTCACCCCGCCGGAGCGGGTGACGAAGCCGAACACCGAGTCCGGTGGGACCGGCGTGCAGCAGCGGGCCAGTTTGATCCAGACGTCGCTGACGCCACGGACCACCACACCGGGGTCGCTGCTGCTCTGGCGGCTGCGCGGTGGCCGGGTGGCGACGGCGGTCTCGGCGATGTCCTCCGCCGCGCCCTCCTCGCCGCCGTACGCGGCCATCAGCTTCTGCACCACCGACTGCGCGGAGACCTGACTGTCGCCGACCGCCGCGTACAGCGACGCCACGTCGGCGAGGTGCAGGTCCCGGGCGATCGACATCAGCGCGTCGGAGGTGAGCATCCGCTGCAACGGCATGCCCTGCTTGCGCATCGCCTTGACGATCGCGTCCTTGCCGGCCTCGATCGCCTCCTCGCGCCGCTCCTTGTTGAAGTACTGGCGGATCTTCGTGCGGGCGCGCGGGCTCTTGACGAAGCCCAGCCAGTCCTGCGTGGGGCCGGCCGTCTCGGACTTCGACGTGAAGATCTCGATCACGTCGCCGTTGGACAGCGTCGACTCCAACGGCACCAGCTTGCCGTTGACCCGCGCGCCGATGCACTTGTGCCCCACCTCGGTGTGCACCGCGTACGCGAAGTCCACAGGCGTCGACCCGGTCGGCAGCGGGATGACGTCACCCTTGGGGGTGAAGACGTACACCTCCTGGCTGGACAGGTCGAAGCGCAGCGCGTCCAGGAACTCGCTCGGGTCGGCCGCCTCCCGCTGCCAGTCCAGCAGCTGCCGCAGCCAGGTCATCTCGTCGATGTGCGCCGGCGGGCCGACGATCTGGGTGCCCTTGTGCTCCTTGTACTTCCAGTGTGCGGCGATGCCGAACTCCGCGGTGCGGTGCATCGCGTACGTGCGGATCTGCATCTCCACCGGCTTGCCGGTGGGCCCGATGACAGTCGTGTGCAACGACTGGTACATGTTGAACTTGGGCATGGCGATGTAGTCCTTGAACCGCCCCGGCACCGGCTGCCAGTTGGCGTGGATCACGCCGAGCGCCGCGTAGCAGTCCCGCACGGTGTCGACCAGGATCCGGACGCCGACCAGGTCGTAGATGTCGTTGAAGTCGCGACCCCGCACGATCATCTTCTGGTAGATCGAGTAGAGGTGCTTCGGCCGCCCGGTCGTCTCCGCCTTGATCTTGGCGGCCTTCAGGTCGGTGCCGACCTTCTGGGTGACCTGCCGCAGCAGCGACTCCCGCTGCGGCTGGTGCTCCCCGATCAGCCGGTTGATCTCCTCGTAGCGCTTGGGGAACAGGGTGCCGAAGGCCAGGTCCTCCAGCTCCCACTTGATCGTGTTCATACCGAGCCGGTGGGCGAGGGGCGCCAGGATCTCCAGCGTCTCCTTGGCCTTCTGCTCCTGCTTGGGGCGGGGCAGGAAGGTCAGGGTGCGCATGTTGTGCAGCCGGTCGGCCAGCTTGATCACCAGCACCCGCGGGTCCTTGGCCATCGCCACGACCATCTTGCGGATCGTCTCGGCCTTGGCGGCGTCGCCCAGCTTGACCTTGTCCAGCTTGGTGACGCCGTCGACCAGCAGGGCAACCTCGCCGCCGAAGTCGGCGCGCATCGCGTCGAGGGTGTACTCGGTGTCCTCGATGGTGTCGTGCAGCAGCGCGGCGACGAGCGTGGTGGTGTCCATGCCCAAATTGCCGAGGATGGTGGCGACGGCGAGCGGGTGGGTGATGTACGGGTCGCCGGACTTGCGGTACTGCCCGGAGTGCCACCGCGCGGCCGTGTCGAAGGCGCGCTGGAGCAGCCGCGCGTCGGCCTTCGGGTGGTTCTCCCGGTGACTCGCGATGAGCGGCTCCAGCACCTCGCTGACCTGCGAGGTCTGCCAGGGCGCGTTGAACCGGGCCAGCCGGGCGCGCACCCGCCGACCGGTGGGCGCGTTGGACAGCCCGAAGCCACCGCTCGGTGACGGGTCGACGCCGGCGTCGGTCGGGAACGGGACCACGACCCCGTCGGCGCCCGCGGACGCCTCGGTGGTGGCGCTCACCGGGACCCCGGTCGGAGCCGTCGCGCCGTCGGCAGGAGCCCTGCCGGAGCCGTTGTCGGTGCCCGTCACCCGGGCCGGCGCGTCGCCGTTCCGGTCGGTCACCGAGCCGTCAGCGTCGCCTGTCGGGTGCACCGTGCCCTCCGCCGGAGGGACGACATCGTGGGACACCGGCCTCCTCACCGCTCGCCGGAAACACACCGGCCGAACGTCGGCCGGCCTGGTCTCGCGTCGCCGGACGGTGTACCGCCGGCGTCAGCAAAGGGCAATGCTACCCGCACGGACGGTCCCCTGCCGCTCCGCCGGACGGTCGGCGCGAGCTCCGCCCGACGGGCCGGGCTCAAACGGTCAGCAGGGCATGGACCGGGCGCGGCGCCAGCCGCTCCCGCGCGCCCAGGAAGCCGATCTCCAGCAGAACGGTGAAGCCCGTGACCGTCCCGCCGGCCCGCTCGACGAGGTCCAGCGTCGCCTCGGCGGTGCCGCCGGTAGCCAGCACGTCGTCGACGACCAGCACCCGGTGGCCGGCGGTGAAGGCGTCCTCGTGCACCTCCAGGGTGGCCTCGCCGTACTCGAGCGCGTACGACACCGAGTGCGCCGGGCGGGGCAGCTTGCCGGCCTTGCGCACCGGCACCACGCCCACCCCGGCCGCGTACGCGACAGCCGCCGCGACGACGAAGCCGCGCGCCTCGATGCCCACCACCACGTCGAAGCCGTCCCGCCCGTGGTACGCGACGATCCCGTCGACGACCTCGCGGAACGCCTTGCCGTCGGCGAACAGCGGCATCAGGTCCTTGAACAGGACACCGGGCTTGGGGAAGTCCGGCACGTCCAGCACCCGGCTGGCCACCAACCGGGCGGCCTCCGGGCCGCTGTCCCCGCGCGCCGCGGTGCTGTGGGTCTCCGTCACGGTTGTTCGTTTCCCTTCCCACGACGACGGCGTCCGGCATGCTGCTCGCACAGCATGCCGGACGCCGTTCGGGCGTTTCCTCCCGGGTCGACCCCGGGGCCGGTCAGCGCCGCTTGGCGCCGCCGGGCCGGTTACCGCCGCCGCCGGGGCGACCGCCCCGGGCGCCGGTCGGCCGCTTGCCCGCCGGCCGCGCGCCCACCTTCGGGGCGGCGCCGGCCAGCGCGGCGGAGTCGGGGTCGAGCGGCGCGTCGGCCACCTCGCCCTCGACCGGGGCCGCAGCACCCTTGCCGGGGACCTCGCCACGGCCCGGCGTGCCCCGACGGGCCTGCACCCGCTTGTTGTGCGCCTGGATGCGGGGGTCGTAGTTCTTCAGCAGCGCCAGCAGCGGCGTCGCCACCAGGATGGAGGTCAGGAACGCCACCGCCATACCCACGAACAGCACCAGGCCGAGGTCCTTCAGCGTTCCGGCGCCGAGCAGGCCCGCACCGATGAAGAGCAGACCACCGACGGGCAGCAGGGCCACCACCGAGGTGTTCAGCGACCGCATGAGGCTCTGGTTGACGGCCAGGTTGGCCGCCTCGCCGTACGTCATGTTGTTGTTGGCGGTGATGCCGCGGGTGTTCTCCTGCACCTTGTCGAAGACCACCACCACGTCGTAGAGCGCGAAGCCCAGAATCGTGAGGAAACCGATGATCGTCGACGGGGTGACCTCGAAGCCGACAAGCGAGTAGATGCCGGCGGTGAGGATCAGGTTGGTGAACAGCGACGCCACCGCGGCGACCGCCATCCGCCACTCGAAGCGCAGGATCAGGTAGACCATCACCAGCGCGATGAAGATCACCAGACCGAGCACGGCCCGCGACGTGACCTGGCTGCCCCACGCCTCGCTGACCTGGTTGCCGCTGATCTGGTCAGCGTTGATGCCGAAGCGCTTGGCGATGTCGGCCTTGACGGCGGTGGCCTGCTCCGCGCTGAGCTGACCGGTACGCAGCTCGTAGGTGTCGCCGCCCGTGCCACCGACCTTCTGAGCGGTCACCACCTCGGCGCCGCCGCCCTCGGCCGCGAGCGCGGCGTCGACCTGCTCCTCGGCCTGGTTCAGGGTGCCGACGCTGGCCGGCACCTGGAACGAGTTGCCGCCGGCGAACTCGATGCCGAGGCTGAACCCGCGGATCGAGACGCTCAGGATCGCGATCAGGATCAGGATCCCGGCGACGCCGAACCAGAGCTTGCGCCGGCCGACGACGTTGAGACCGGCCTCGCCGTTGTAGAGGCGGCTCGCCAGACCGTTCTGAGCCATCTCAGGCCTCCTTGGCGCGCGGGTTGCGGGGCTGAGTCTGCTGGTTTCGGGCCGGAAGCGCCCGGCCCAGGCCGCTGACCCGCGGGGACAGGAACGCCCGGGTCCGGGCGAACATCGTCATGATCGGGTGCCGGAAGAGGAAGACCACGACCAGGTCCAGCACCGTGGCCAGGCCGAGGGCGAACGCGAAGCCCTTGACCGTGCCGACCGAGACCACGTAGAGCACCACAGCGGAGAGCAGGGTGATCGCGTTGGCCGAGATGATCGTCCGGCGGGCGCGGACCCAGGCGCGGGGCACCGCGCTGCGCGGGCTGCGCCCCTCCCGGATCTCGTCCTTGAGTCGCTCGAAGTAGATGACGAACGAGTCCGCCGCCACACCGAGCGAGACGATCATGCCGGCGATGCCGGCGAGGGTGAGCGTGAAGCCGATCTGCCGGCCGAGCACCACAAGCGCGCCGAAGACGAGCAGCGCGGAGAGGATCAGGCTCAGGAAGATCACCGAGCCGAGCAGCCGGTAGTAGAAGAACGCGTAGATGATGACCAGCAGCATGCCGATGCCGGCCGCGAGCAGACCGGCCCGCAGGTGGCTGGCCCCCAGGGTCGCGGTGACGTTCTGCGACTCCTGCGCCTTGAAGGTCACCGGCAGCGCGCCGTAGCGGAGCTGGCCGGCGAGTGCGCTGGCGTCCTTCTGGTTGAAGTTGCCGGTGATCTGGGAGTTGCCGGTCAGCACGCCCTGGATCTCCGGGGAGGAGACGATCTCGTTGTCCAGGACGACTGCCACCCGGCACTTGCCGTCCTGACCGAGCGCGCTGGCGTCGCAGGCCTGGCCCTCGTTGTTGAACGCCTCACGGGTCAACGCGGTCCACTTGCTCTGGCCGTCACCGGTGAAGTCGAGGCTGACCACCCAGGCGTTGGTCTGGTCGAGCACCGCGTCGGCGTCGTCCACGTCGGTGCCGAGGACCTTGGCCTGGTCGAGCAGGTACTTCGAGGCCCCGCCCTCGCAGGACACGACCTGCTGCTTCGGGTCGGAGATCGACGCCGGGGGACGCTTGTCGAGCTGGGCGCACCCGATCGTCGGCACGTTGAACTGCATCTGCGCCGGCAACACGGCGACCTCTTGCGGCGACAGCGCGCTGAACGGCTTGAGCTTGTCGCCCAGCGACGGGTCGGCGCTCAGGTCGGCGGGGGCCTGCAGACCGCTGGCGGCCTGCCAGGCGGCGGCGCCGACCTTCTGCTCGACGGCCTTGCGCTGCTCCTCGACGCTCGCCGGCACCGGCTCGGCGCTGGCGCTCGCCGACGGCGCGGGGGCACTCGCCGAGGCCGAGGGGGTCGGCGTGGCAGGCGTGGCACTGGCGGACGGCGCGGGCGCCATCCCGCCCTGTCCACCACTGGCCGACGGGCTCACCTTCGGCGCGGCGCTGCCGGACGGGGTCGCCGAGGGGGCGCCGGACGGGGTGACGCTGCCCGGCGGAGCCGCCGTGGCGGCCGGCGGCGCGGCGGCCGTCCCGCTGCCGTCGGCGGCCTTGAGCACCTTGCGGAAGCGCAGCTCGGCGGCGCTGCCCACCTCGTCGAGGTTCCGGTTCTCACCGGGCAGGGAGATGACGATGTTCCGGTTGCCCTCGGTGACCACCTCGGCCTCGGCCACGCCGAGGCCGTTGACCCGGTTCTCGATGATCTGCCGGGCCTCCTCAAGGTTCTCGGCAGTCGGGGGCTTGCCGTCGACGTTGTTTGTCGCCTCCAGCGTCATCCGGGTGCCGCCGATCAGGTCCAGGCCGAGCTTGGGCTCCAGCCGGTCCTTGAAGCTGCCGCTGGCGCCGCCCGAGAAGAACACCAAAAGATAGAGGACGACGAAGATGAACCCGAGCACGGCGAGCTGCCGGCCGGGTCGCATCTGTCCCTGAGGTGGTGCCACGGTTGTCCTGTCTCCCTGTACGGTCGCGCCGCTGCGCGCGGCGGCGGCGAGTGTCGGGCCGGGGGTCCCGGCCAACGGGTCTGACCTGGCCGACGGGGGTGCCGGCGCGCTGGCCGGACACGCCGGCGTGGGACGCCGACGGTCACGGGAACGTGCCGACGCCCGGCGTCGACCCAACTATCCAGTTTTCACGTCGCGTCCGCTGCCCCGTCGGGCGGGGCGGCCCCCGGTCTCCGGTCGCCTGGCCGTACGCCAGAACCGTCGCCCGGCGGGCGGAGTCAGTCCTTGACGGTGTCCGCGTCCTCGGTGACCGGCTCGCTCGGCAGCTCCGCGCGGGTGACCACCCGGGCGATGGCCGGCCGGGCGTAGCGGGTCTGGACGCCCGGAGCGATCTCGAGCAGCACGGCGTCGTCCTCGACGCCGGTGACCGTGCCGTAGAGCCCGCCGATGGTGACAACCTCGTCGCCCGGGCCCAGCGCGGACTGCATGGCCTCCGCATCGCGGCGACGCTTCTGCTGCGGACGGATCATCATGAAGTACATGACGCCGAAGAGCAGGACGATCATCAGGATCGGCGTGAAGCCGCCGGCCCCACCACCCGCTGCAAGGTATTGCACGGTTACTGCCTTCCCATTGGCCACCAGCCACGGCACGGGAGTGCCGGAGCGGAGGCGGATTCTCACATCCTGTACAGACCGCGGCGAAGTCTAATCCCTGCACCTGAGAACACCGAATGCGGCACAGATCACGTTCACATCACGGCTGATCGGTGTCCAGGGAGAACAGATCGGGCGCAGACGGGACATCCATCCCAAATGTACCATTCGGTGGAGTACGCCCCAGGTGCCGCCAGGAAGCCTCCGTTGCCACCCGGCCCCGCGGGGTACGAGCCAGCAGACCGGCGCGCACCAGGAACGGCTCACAGACCTCCTCGACCGTGTCCGGCTGCTCCCCCACCGCCACGGCGAGCGTGGACAACCCGACCGGGCCGCCCCGGAACGAGTCCACCAGCGCGGTCAGCACCGCCCGGTCCAGCCGGTCCAGGCCCAGCGCGTCGACGTCGTACACCGTCAGGGCCTTGCGGGCGGTGCCCAGGGTGACCACACCGTCGGCCCGGACCTCCGCGTAGTCGCGGACCCGGCGTAGCAGCCGGTTGGCGATCCGGGGGGTGCCCCGGGACCGGCCGGCGATCTCCGCCGCGCCGTCGGCGGTGATCGGCACCCCGAGGATGCGCGCCGAACGGTGCAGCAGCGTCTCCAGGTCCGCCGGGGCGTAGAAGTCGAGGTGCGCGACGAAGCCGAACCGGTCCCGCATGGGCCCGGTCAACAGACCCGAGCGGGTGGTCGCGCCGACCAGGGTGAACGGCTCGACGTCCAGCGGGATCGCGGTGGCGCCCGGCCCCTTGCCGACCACCACGTCGACCCGGAAGTCCTCCATCGCGCTGTAGAGCAGTTCCTCCGCGGGCCGCGCGATCCGATGGATCTCGTCGATGAAGAGCACGTCGCCCTCGGCGAGGCTGGTCAGGATCGCTGCGAGGTCGCCGGAACGCTCGATCGCCGGGCCGCTGGTCACGCGGATGCCGGCGCCCAGCTCCGCGGCGACGATGTTGGCCAGGCTCGTCTTGCCCAGCCCGGGAGGCCCGGAGAGCAGGATGTGATCCGGCGGCGACCCCCGCCGCATGGCGCCCTGCAACAGCAGGTCGAGCTGATCGCGCACCCGGTCCTGGGCGATGAACTCGGCCAGCCGCCGGGGCCGCACGGTGGCCTCCACGTCCCGGTCGGCATCGCTGACGTACGCCGAGACGAGCCCGTCGGTGTCGCTCACCGTGCCGCCCCCCGTCGCCCCTGGGCGGTCATCGGGTACGACCCAGCAGGCGGATGGCCTGCTTGAGCAGGACCGGCACGGGCGGCGTGGCGCCGTCGATGGTCTCCGCCACGGCGGCCACCGCCTGGTCGGCCTGCCCGGCCGTCCAACCCAGACCGACCAGCGCCTGCCGCACCTGATCGGGCCACGCGCCGGCGGTCACGCCGCCCACCCCGTCGGCGCCGATCGACACCGGGCCGATCCGGTCCCGCAACTCCAGCACCAGGCGCTCGGCGCCCTTCTTGCCGATCCCGGGCACCCGGGTCAGCGCGGCGGTGTCGGCGTTGGCGATGGCCTTTCGCACCGCGTCCGGCGTGTGCACGGCCAGCACCGCCTGGGCCAGCCGTGGGCCGACCCCGCTGGCGGTCTGCAACAGCTCGAACAGCGCCTTGGCGTCGTCGTCGGCGAAACCGTAGAGGGTCAGCGAATCCTCCCGGACCACCAGGCTGGTGGCCAGCCGCGCCGGCTGCCCCACCCGCAGGTCGGCGAGGGTCCCCGGGGCGCAGTGCACGGCCAGGCCGACACCGCCGACCTCGATCACGGCCAGATCCGGGCCTGTCGCGGTCACCGTGCCGCGCACGCTGGCGATCATCGTGCTCCTCCTCGTCGTGCCCGATCGGCCGCGGCGGCCAGCTTGGAACGGGTGCCGCCGCGCCACACGTGGCAGATGGCCAGGGCGAGAGCGTCGGCGGCGTCGGCCGGTTTCGGTGGCTCGTCCAGCCGCAGCAGCCGGGTCACCATGGCGGTCACCTGCGCCTTGTCGGCCTGACCGGAACCGGTCACCGCCGCCTTCACCTCGCTGGGGGTGTACGTCTGCACCGGCAGCCCCGCCCGCGCCCCGGCCAGCACGGCGATGCCGCTGGCCTGGGCGGTGCCCATCACCGTCCGGACGTTGTGCTGGCTGAACACCCGCTCGACGGCGACGCTCTCCGGCTGGTGCTCGGCGACCAGTTTGGTCAGCGACCGGTCCAGGTGCAGCAGGCGCAGCGGCAGGTCGTCGGCCGGGTCTGTGTAGACCACGTAGTACGCGATGAGCGTGCACGGCCGGCCGGGCACGCCCTCGACGACGCCCACCCCGCACCGCGTCAACCCCGGGTCGACCCCCAGCACCCGCACGCCGCCCCCTCCCCCAGCCGTCAGCAGTACGTGTGTTCGACACCCTAACCGGCCCTCTTCCCACCAGCCCCACGGGACACGCCCTCCCCCACCCCACGCCCCCTGACGACCCGCGCCCCGCGACCCGCGCCCCGCGACCCGCGACCCGCGACCCGCGCCCTGCGCCCTGCGCCCTGCGCCCTGCGCCCTGCGCCCTGCGCCCTGCGCCAAGATCTACGCAACTTCCCGGAAGTTGCTGCCTCCGACGCTCGGGAGACAGCAACATCCCTGACACTGCGCGGATCTTGACGACGATCACCCGCCCGACCGGCCGGGAGGGGGTTGCGGCACCGCAGCCGTCAAGGTCGTGCTCGATCCAGGATGTAGTGGTCACGAGACGCCGGGAGACCACTACATCCTGGTTGTTGCGCGATCTTCCGGCGCGGCGCGGCAGCGCGGGGTGGGGCGCGGCGGCGGGACATGGCCACACAGCATTGGCACCGAGTATGTGTCGCTGCCCCATGTGCCGCAGGGCACACAGCTCGTAACTTCTTGCGCCATGACGGCAGAACCCGTGGCGGTCCCCCACGTCGTACAGCTCGACCTCTCCGGTCGGACCGCCCTGGTCACCGGGGGCGGCAGCGGCATCGGGCGGGCCTGTGCCCTGCGGTTGGGCGCGGCCGGCGCCACGGTGCTCGTGGTGGACCGCAACCTGGAGGCGGCCAAGGCGGTGGCCGCCGAGGCCGGCGGACGCGCCGAGGGAGTGGACCTGGCCGACGCGGCGGCCGTGGACGCGCTCGACGTGGACGTGGACATCGTGGTGAACAACGCCGGCCTCCAGCACGTGGCGCCGCTGCAGGACTTTCCCGTCGAACGTTTCGAGTACATCCAGCGGGTGATGGTGGAGGCGCCGTTCCTGCTGATCCGTCGCTCGTTGCCGCACATGTACGCCCGCGGCTGGGGCCGGATCGTCAACATCTCGTCGGTGCACGGCCTGCGCGCCTCGCCGTACAAGGCTGCCTACGTCTCGGCGAAGCACGCCCTCGAAGGGCTGTCGAAGGTGGTGGCGCTGGAGGGTGCCGCGCACGGGGTGACCGCCAACTGCATCAACCCGGCGTACGTACGAACAGCCCTGGTGGAGAGCCAGATCGCCGATCAGGCGGCCAGCCACGGCATCGGCGAGGCCGAGGTGATCGAGAAGGTCATGCTGGCGCGGGCCGCCATCAAGCGGCTGATCGAGCCGGAGGAGGTCGCCGAACTGTTGGCGTACCTCTGTTCGCCGCCGGCGGCCTTCATCACGGGCGCGTCGATCGCGCTCGACGGGGGCTGGACGGCCAACTAGTGGGCCTGAGCACAATGTCGACCATGTCGTCGCCGGTGGAGTTCCTCGAACTGCTCGCTCGCGAGGCCGCCGCGGTGGAGTTCGAGGGCCCGTTGGTGGCCGCGCGCGCCGCCGGGATGCCCGCCGACCGGCTGGCCGAGCTGGAGCAGGCCAAGACGGTGGCGCTGCGGGTCCGCGCGCTGCTGGAGCGCCGCCGCCGTCGGGAGACCGAGCTGTCCGGCCTGTACGACACGGTCAGCGACCTGGCGGGGCTACGCGACCTGGACGACGTGCTGCGGGCGATCGTGCACCGGGCCCGTAACCTGCTCGGCGCGGACGTGGCGTACATGACGCTCAACGACGACGAGCGCGGCGACACGTACATGCGGGTGACCGACGGGTCGGTGTCGGCCCGCTTCCAGCGGCTGCGGCTACCGATGGGCGCCGGCCTCGGTGGCCTGGTCGCCCAGTCCGGGGCCCCGTACGTGACGGCCAACTACGGCGAGGACGCGCGCTTTCACCACACCGGGGAGATCGACGCGGGCGTGGGCGAGGAGGGCCTGGTGGCGATCCTCGGGGTGCCGCTGCGGCTCGGCTCCACCTCGATCGGGGTGCTCTACTCGGCCAACCGCTCGGCTCGGCCGTTCGCCCGCGAGGAAGTGGCGCTGCTGGTCTCCCTGGCCGCGCACGCGGCGGTGGCGATCGACACGGCCCGGCTGCTGGCCGAGACCCGCTCGGCGTTGGCCGAGTTGTCGGCGGCGAACACCACCATCCGGGCGCACAGCAGCTCGGTGGAGCGGGCCGCGGCGGCGCATGACCGGATGACGGCGCTGGTGCTGCGCGGCGGCGGGGTGGAGGACGTGGCCGCGGCGGTGACCGAGGTGCTGGGCGGGGCGTTGCTGGCGTTGGACGCCGAGGGCCGGTTGCTGGCCCGGGTCGGCGAGATCGACGAGCCGGACCGGGCGAACATCGTCGAGGCGGTGGCCGCCTCGCGTACGGAGGGACGCAGCGTGCGCCGCGGCCCGCTCTGGTACGCGGCGGTGGTGGCCGGTGCGGAGAACCTGGGCGCGCTGGTGCTGCGGCCCGACGACGAGTTGGTCGACGCCGACCAGCGGATCCTGGAGCGGGCCGCGCTGGTGACCGCGCTGCTGCTGCTGTTCCGTCGGACGGTGGCCGAGGCGGAGGGGCGCGTCCGTGGCGAGTTGCTGGACGATCTGATCGCCCGGCCGCTGCGCGACACCGACGCGCTACGCAGCCGCGCCCGCCGGCTCGGTGTGGACCTGGACGCACCGCACGTGCTGGTGGCGGTGGGCGACGACGCGATCGCGGCGACCGGCTCGGCGCGGCAGCGGGTGCTCTCCTGGGCCACCACGTACGCCTCGGCGCGCGGTGGCCTGGCCGCGGCGCGCGACGGTCGGGTGGTCCTGATGCTGCCGGGCCAGGATGCCGGTGGCAGCGCCCGCGCGGTGGCCCGGGACCTGTCGCGGGTGACGGGCCGGCCGGTGACGGCCGGGGCGAGCGGCCCGTCGACCGGGCCGGGGACGTTGGCGGGGACGTTCCACGAGGCGGACCGTTGTCTCACGGCGCTGGGCGCGCTGGGCCGCGCCGGTCAGGGCGCCAGCACTGCGGAGCTGGGCTTCGTCGGTCTGCTGCTGGGCACTGTCGGTGACCGGGGTGAGCGGGACGTGGCCCAGTTCCTCACCGCCACGGTCGGGCCGGTGGTCGACTACGACGCCCGGCGCGGGACGGCGCTGGTGAAGACGCTGGAGGCGTACTTCGGGGTGGGCGGCAGCCTGGCCCGGGCGGCCGAGCAGTTGCACGTGCACGTCAACACGGTGACCCAGCGCCTGGAGCGGGTGGGGCAGCTGCTCGGCGCGGACTGGCAGCGCCCCGAGCGGGCGTTGGAGGTGCAGTTGGCGCTGCGCCTGCACCGGCTGCGCGCCCCGGCGAGCTGACTCGACGGGCGGTCGAGCGAGCCCCGCCGGGGGCGCGCGGTCGGGTCAGCGGGCGCGGATGCCGTCGAGGACGGTGTCGACGACCTGCGCCGGAAGCTTCCGGCCGTCCAGGTCCGGGTTCCACTGAAGGACGCGTTGGATCAGCATCGGCCCGGTGAGCAGCGCCATGGTCACCTCGACGTCGATGTCGGGCCGTAGCAGCCCTTCCTCGATGCCGCGCCGCAGCACCTCGCGCATGAGCTGCCGCCGGGGCGCGATGATGTTCTGGTAGAGCTGGAACTGATCCGGGCTGCGGTTCACCGCCGGCACCAGACACGGCATGATCTTCGACGCGCGGGGGTCGGCGTTCTGCCCGATCGCGCCGACCAGCAGGAGCAGGTCGTCGCGGACGGAGTCGCCGGCCGGCTGCGGCATGACGCCCTTGAGCCGGCGCAGCGCGTCCAGCAGCAACGCGTCCTTGCCGGCCCAGCGGCGGTAGATGGTGGCCTTGCCGACGCCGGCGCGGGTGGCGATCGCCTCGATCGAGAGCGCCTCGATGGTGCTGCCCTCGGCGAGCACTCGCCCTGACCTGGGTACGCCGGCAGCGCGGCAAGCCGCCGGCCGAGCTGGTCGACCTGGCTCGTCGACTCAAGGTGCTCGACTGAACCCAGC
>NZ_JBEZEA010000016.1:0-103482 GCF_040648635.1 Micromonospora sp. NPDC049114
GGACGTAGTCGACGTCGACGACCGCGCGGGCGGCCCGCGGCAGCGCCCACCCGCCCGCGTGATCGGCCAGGACCGCCGCCAGGACCTGCCCCGACACGCCGCGCGCGTGGGCAACAACTTCATGATCGACGCACGTCAGGGCGAGGGGTCAGTCGGCTCGGCGGGTCGCCGCTATGGCCAGGTCCACCAGCGCCTGGCGGGCCTCGGTGTCCAGGTCGACGGCCGCCAGCGCGGCCAGCGCGGAGTCGGTGAGCGTGACGATCCGCTGCTCGGTGCGGGCCAGCGCGCCGCTCGCCTCGATCAGCTCGCGTAGCCGGGCCACGCCCCGCTCGTCCAGGCCCGGGTCGCCGAGCTGGCTGAGCAGCAGCTCCCGGCCCGCGTCGTCGGTGGCCTCCACGGCCGCCGCCACCAGATAGGTGCGCTTACCCTCGCGCAGGTCGTCCCCGGCCGGCTTGCCGGTCTGCGCCGGGTCACCGAAGACCCCCAGCACATCGTCGCGGAGCTGGAACGCCTCGCCCAACGGCAACCCGTACGCCGAATAGGTCGTCCGGACGTCCTCGCCGGCGTCGGCAAGCGCCGCCCCGAGCAGCAGCGGACGCTCGACGGTGTACTTCGCCGACTTGTACCGGGCGACCTTGCTGGCCCGTTCCACCGACGTGTCCCCGGTGGCCTGGGTCAGCACGTCGAGGTACTGCCCGACGGTGACCTCGGTGCGCATCTCGTCGAAGACCGGCCGGGCCCGGGCCACCGCCCGCAGGTCCAGGCCGGCGGAGTGCAGCAGCTCGTCGGACCACACCAGGCAGAGGTCACCGAGCAGGATCGCGGCGGAGTCGCCGAACCCGTCCGGGTCGCCGCCCCAGCCGGCCGCCCGGTGCCGGGTCGCGAACCGCCGGTGCACCGCCGGCTCGCCGCGCCGGGTGTCGGAACGATCCATCAGGTCGTCGTGGATCAGGGCGCTGGCCTGCACGAACTCCAGCGCCGCGAGGGCCGTGAGGACCTGGTCGCCGTCCACCCCGCCGGCACCCCGGAACCCCCAGTACGCGAAGGCCGGGCGCAGGCGCTTGCCGCCACCGAGCACGAAGGCTTCGATCGCCTCCGCCACCGGGACGAGGGCCTCGTCCACCCGGGTCAACCGGGCCCGCTGGCCGGCCAGGAAATCGGTGAGCGCCCGGTCGACCCGCTCCCGCAGGCCGGCGCGGTCGACGGGGGAAACGGGAGCAGCATGGGTCACGCCACGACGCTAGCGGGTCGTCCCGGCTCGCGCTCCACCGCCACGCGTACTCCCGCCGGGTCGCCCGCCGCCGTGGCCCGGACCGACCCGCCCGCCCGGCCGCGTACCCGCCACCTCGCGCCGGCCCGGCCCGCCGGCCGCCGTCGAGCGGGTCCGTCGGGTCCGCGCGGCCGCCTCGGCGAGCACCACCACCGGTACGTCCAGCACGAACGCGAGCCAACCGAGCCAGAACCCGCCGGGCACGCGTCGCTGCCGTTCCCACCGGGACACCTCGTGACGGCTCAACGTCGGCACGCCCGACGCGGCGCACAACTCGGCGGCGGTGCGCCGCTGGCTCCAACCCCGGGCCAGCCGATGCCGGACCAGGAGCGGCCCGAGCTGGGTGCGGCGCGGCGGTGGGGGCGAGGTCATGGGTCCTCCCGGCGGGGCGGTGGCGCGGTGCCACCCGCCCGTCCGACGGGACGGGACCGGCGCACCTCTCGGCTGTGTGACCCCCGCGCCGGACCTCCCGGGCCGCCCCCACCGCCCCTCCCGCGCCACTCCTTCCTACCCCTGGGGTACGACGGCCTTCCCCGCCGTTGGGAAGCGTCTGGGTGCCGGTGGCGCCGCCCGCTAGAGTCGGGTCGTGGCGCTCGGTCTTCCCTCGGTACTCCCCAATCCGCAGCCGGCGATCGGGGAGCTCATCCGTGACCGCCAGCCGACCTTCTCGTTCGAGTTCTTCCCGCCCAAGACCGAGGCGGGGGAGCGGCTGCTCTGGCAGGCGATCCGCGAGCTGGAGTCGCTGCGCCCCTCGTTCGTGTCGATCACCTATGGCGCGGGCGGGTCGACCAGGGACACCACAGTGGCGGTGACCGAGCGGATCGCCACCGACACCACCCTGCTGCCGATGGCCCACCTGACCGCTGTCAACCACTCCGTGGCCGAGCTGCGGCACGTCATCGGCCGGCTCGCCGGGGTCGGGGTGCGCAACGTGCTGGCCGTGCGCGGTGACCCGCCGGGCAACCCGGGCGGCGAGTGGGTCCGGCATCCCGAGGGCGTCGACTACGCCGAGGACCTGGTCCGGTTGGTGCGCGACTCCGGTGACTTCAGCGTCGGCGTGGCGGCCTTCCCGTACAAGCACCCCCGCTCACCCGACGTGGCCAGCGACACCGCGCAGTTCGTCCGCAAGTGCCGGGCCGGCGCCGAGTTCGCGATCACGCAGATGTTCTTCGAGGCCGACGACTACCTGCGCCTGCGCGACCGGGTGGCCGCCGCCGGCTGCGACACCCCGATCCTGGCCGGGGTGATGCCGGTGACCCAGATCGGCACCATCGAGCGGTCCGTGCAGCTGTCCGGGGCACCCTTCCCGGCAGCGCTGGCGGCGCGCTTCGAGCAGGTGGCCGACGACCCGGAGGCGGTGCGCCGGCTCGGCATCGAGCAGGCCAGCGACATGTGCCGGCGACTGCTGGACGAGGGCGTTCCGGGCATCCACTTCATCACCCTCAACCGGTCCACCGCCACCCGAGAGGTCTGGCAGAACCTCAAGGCCGGCGCGCGGGTGTGAACGCGGCCTCTGCGACACCTGATGCCCGGCACGACGGTTGATCCTCAGGTGGGCACACAGCTGAACTGGGACCAGTACGCCACGGCGTGGGCGCGGTTGCACGGCGGGTTCGACCCGCGGGTCGCCGCGCCGGTGGTGCGCGCCTGGCTGCGGTTCGCCTACCACGTCGGGTATGTGCTGGGCCGGCTGCGGGTCGGCCCCACCCCGGTCACCGTGGCGGGGGTGCTGCTCTGCTTCTGCGTACCGCTGCTGGCGACCCGGCCGGGCGACGGCCCGTTCCTCGGCGCGCTGTTCGTGCTGCTCGCCGCGGTGGCCGACAGCGTGGACGGTGCGGTGGCCGTCGCCACCGGCCGCACCACCCGGCTCGGCTACGTCTACGACTCGCTGGCCGACCGGCTCGGCGAGGTGGCGTGGCTGCTGGCGTTCTGGCTGGTCGGCGCACCGGGCGCGCTTGTCGTCGCGGGCGGCGCGCTGTCCTGGCTGCACGAGTACGTCCGGGCCCGGGCGGTCTCCGCCGGGATGCGCGACATCGGCGCGGTGACCGTCGGCGAACGACCCACCCGGGTCTCGGTCGCGCTGGCGGGCCTGGTGGTCGCCGGGCTGGCCGGCCTGATCGAGCCGGAGCTGGCCGCCGGCACCATCACCATGGCGACCGCGGTGTGGGTGCTGCTGGCCGGCTTCGGGCTGGGGCAGCTGCTGTCCACCGTCCGCCGCGCGCTGCTCGACGCCGGCTGAGTGGCCGGGCCTACCAGGCGGGGCCGATCTCGTCGGCGACGATCTGCGCGGAGAGGGTCACCATCGGCAGGCCGCCGCCGGGGTGGCTGGAGCCGCCCACCAGCCACAGGCCGTGCGCCGGGCCCCGGTTGGCCGGGCGGAGCAGGCCACCGGCGGTGCCGTAGATCGCGCCGCCCGGCGCCCCGGTCGCCGCGTCCAGGTCGGCCGGGGTGCGCACCTCGCGGAACAGCAGCCGGTCCCGCACGTCGACGCCGCGCTCGGCCAGGACATCCAGGATCCGATCGGCGTACGCGTCGGCCAGCCCCGGGCGTCGCCAGTCGACAGCGCCAGCGGCGGTGCCCTGCCGGGCGGCGTTGACCAGCACGAACCACGCCTCGTGCCCGGCGGGGCGGACCATCGGGTCGTCGGCCACGGTGACGAACACCGTCGGGTCGGCCGCCGGTCGGGCCCGGACGCCCCGCCCCGGATCGCCGAAGACCGCGTTGAACTCCGCGTCGTAGTCGCGCGGGAAGAAGACGTTGTGGTGCGCCAGGCCGGTGCTGCCGGAGACGCCGAGCAGCAGCACGAAACCGGCGAGGCTGCGATCGGTCAGGCCGGCCAGCCGGCGCGCGTGGGGCAGCAGGTCGCGGTAGACGGTGAGCGCGTCGACGTTGGCCACCACCACGTCGGCGGGCACCGGCGCGGTGACGCCGGCGAGGCGTACCCCGTGCACCCGGCCGCCCGCGGCGTCGATCCGGGTGACAGTGGTGCCGGTCTGCACGACCACGCCGAGGTCCAGGCAGCGGGTCAGCAGCGCGTCGGCGAGCGTGCCCAGCCCGCCGCGCAGGTACCACCCGCCGTAGGTCAGCTCGGCGTAGGGGACCGCGACCAGCGCCGCCGGGGCCCGGCGCGGGTCGGCGCCGGTGTAGGTGGCGTAGCGGTCCAGCAGCATCCGCAGCCGCGGGTCGGACAGGTGCCGGCGGCCCAGCCCGCGCAGGGTGCGGCCCGGGGCGATGGCGGCCAGGTCACCGACGCGCCAGGCCAGCGACGCGAGGTCGCGGGGGGAGTCGACGGTACGGCGCAGGATGTCCCGCGAGGAGGCCTCCCACACCCGTGCGGCCCGGCGCCACAGCCGCTGCCAGTCGGCCGCCGCCCGGTCGCCGAGGGCGGCCCCGATCCGCGCGGCGAACTCCACCGGGTCGGTGCACGAATCCAGTGTCGTGCCGCCGCCTGGAAAGACGTGCCGGACGATCGGGTCCAGCGGCGTCAGGTCCAGGTACTCGTCGAGCTTCGCCCCGGTCGCCTCGAACAGGTCGTGGAAGACCTCGGGCAGGGTGAGCAGGCTCGGCCCGGTGTCGAAGTGGAACGTCCCGGCCGGGCTGTCGTGCGCGTACCTGCCGAGCTTGCCGCCGACCGTGTCGGCGGCCTCGAAGACGGTCACCTGGTGCCCGGTTGCGGCCAGCCGGGCGGCGGTGGCGAGGCCACCCACCCCGGCGCCGACGACCACGATCCGCGCCATGCCGCGTCCTCCTAGCTGACCGGGCGGCCCCGCCAGGTCAGGCGGCGTCGCTTTCGCAGATGGTACGACCGCAGCGTCAGCCAACCGAGGACCACGACCGACACGGGGTGTGCGAGCGCGTCGGGCCACCATCGGCCGCCGGTCGCCCGGGCGGTGAGCACCCGCCCGGCCACCCCGAGCAGGTATGCGCTGAGCGCAACCAGTGACATCCGGGGAGCTGTCGAGGCGACCGCCAGCGCGACCAGCGGCGGAGCGGTGTAGAGCAGGAGCAGCAGCGTCACCACGGCGGCCGCCGCGCCGGGGTGCCCGAACGACGCCCACAGCGACTTCGAGTACCCGTCGCGCAGCTGCGGCCAGTCGTCGTACATCCGGCAGGTGGCCAGCCGGGAACCGTCGGCCAGGGCGATCCGCCTCCCCGCGCGCTTGACGGCCCGGGCCAGCTCGACGTCCTCCAGGATCTTGTCGGCGACGGACGCGTGTCCGCCGGCGGCGGTGTAGCCGGCCCGGTCCACCACCAGGAACTGCCCGCCCGCCGCGGCCAGCGACGGCCGCCGCGAGCGCTCCATGGCCCGCAGCGGCAGGAAGGTCAGCCACAACCACTGCAACAACGGCTGCACGAGCCGGTCGGCCGCCGTCGCCACCACGATCCGGGGGTACGGCGACAGCAGCGTCGCGTGGGCGGCGCGCAGCTCGGTGACCGCGGCGGCCACTGCGTGCGGGGCGAGCACCACGTCGGCGTCGACGAAGACCAGCGCGGTGGCGGCCGGGTCGGCCCGGGTGGCCAACTGCCAGCAGGCGTGCGGCTTGCCCAGCCAGCCCGGCGGCGGGGCGACGCCGCTGAGCAGGGTGACCCGCGGGTCGTCGCCGACGACCGCGCGGACCACGTCGGCGGTGCCGTCGGTGGAGCCGTCGTCGAGGACCACGATGCGCAGCGCCGGCACACCACGCTGGGCGAGCAGGGCGCGCAGGCAGGGCGTGACCCGGGCGGCCTCGTCGCGCAGCGGCAGCAGCACGGCCACCGGCTCGTCGACCTCGCCGGGTCGATCGGTGGGCCGGCGCAGCCACCGGGTGGCGTTGACCCAGGTGTGCCCGGTCAGCGCGGCGACGGCGAGCAGCAGGGCGACGAGAACTGTCATCGGGTCGCGTCGACGCCGGGGCGGTGCGGTTGGTGGTCGTCCCGGCGCGCGTGGTGGGGCCGGCGGGCGCGCAGCAGGGTCACCGCCAGCGGCACGGCTGTCACCGCCATGCCGGCCGCGCCCCACAGAGCCGACGCGGGCAGGTCCAGGAAGACCGCGTGGGCCAGGATGCTGGAGAAGTACGTCCACAGGTAGAGCGCGAGCATCGGGTGGTCCCGCCGGTCGGTGTGCTCGGCGCTCGGGCCGGCCAGCGGGCGCAGCGCGCTCATCAGCAGCACCGCGAAGAGCAGCCAGCCCAGGTAGTTGCTGACCGGGACGCCGGCCAGGCCGGGCAACGCCGGGGTGGCGTCCCGCCAGACCCAGTAGCCCTCGGCCACCATCTGCGGGTCGAGGAAGAGATCCCAGGCGGCCAGCCCCACCGTGGCCAGCGCGATCCGGCCCACCCACCGGCCGGTCGACGTGCCGCTGCCGGCCTCGGTGCCGTTGCCGGTCGACGTGCCGCTGCCGCCGGTCAGGCGGACCGCGGCCAGCCAGGCCGGCCAGGCCATCCAGGTCCAGGCCAGCGGGATGATCAGTGGCACCCCGGCCAGCTTGGGGCCCAGCTCACCGGAGTAGTCGTAACTGCCGAAGGGCACACCGGTGGCCACCCCGATCGCCTCGATCGCGAACCCGCCGCCGGTGGCCACCGCGACCAGCGCAGCCGCCACCCGGGGGCCCCGGCTGAGCAGCGCGTGGCCGACCGAGAGCAGCCAGCCGAGCACGACAGTGGCCACGGTCAGCCCGGCCCGGGTGGTGCCGGTGGTCAACGGGTAGCAGATCTGGGCGAGCACCAGGACGGCCAGCAGCGCCCAGGAGATCCGCCGGCTCATGACGCGGAGGGCTCGAGCGGCAGGTCTCGACCGAGGACGCCGAAGGGCCGCTCGTCACCGGGGAAGTGGAAGTCGCGCAGCACATCGACGAAGCCGAACCGCCGGTACAGCCGCCAGGCCCGCGAGGTCTGCTCCTCGGCCTCCGGGGTGGACAGCAGTGTGGTGTCGCCCTCGGCCATCGTGAGCAGCGCCCGCAACTGCCCGGCGCCCAGCCCGTGCCCCTGCGCCGGCGGACGGACGTGCAGCTCGACCACCTCGAAGCAGTGGGTGAGCCAGCGCTTGCGGGTCGGGCCGTCCAGCGCCCGGTGCACCTGGTCGTGCCACCACTGGCCCGGACCGCCCAGATAGCCGTACCCGAAGCCGGCGAGGTGACCCTCGCTGGTCAGGCTGGCCACGGCCCGGAACCCGGGCCGGCGTACGTGGGTGGCGATGTAGCCGCGCCGGGCCTCCAACAGGTCGGTGCGGTATCCCATCGCCTCGCCGTAGACGGCCACCACGTCGTCCAGCCGTCGGACGAGATCGTCCGGCGTCCAGCGCACCAACCTCATGCCCGTCCACCCTTCACTGTTGCCTGGTCGCCGTCGGCGACCCATCCGAGGACCGTCCGGTCGCCGACCACGTCACGTACCTCGAACCGGGCGAACAACTCCTCGGCGTACCAGCCCGCGGTGGGGGTTCGCATGATCGCCGCCCGATGCTCCGGGTGACGGTACGCGAACGCCACCAGGTCCGTCGGGTCGCGCCACACGCTCACCGTGCCCTGCCATCCCAGTGGGGCCTCACCGACGCCGAACCGGGCCAGCAGCCCGGGCGCGTCGCGCAGGGCGGCGGCCACCGGCGGGATCGCCCGCCAGAAGGTGGCCGCCCGGCGGGCCCGCAACCGGGCGCGGGTCAGCGCCAGCACCGGGCCGGTGACCCGGCCGCCCGGCGGCTCGCCGAACGGTCGCCGGCCGGACCACTCGCCCCGGCTGCTCAGCGGGCGGAGGTCGACCCGGGCCCGGGCGTGGGCGATCCGCGCCCAGGCCCGGCCGACCGGCGAGTCGTCGAAGCCGGCGGCCGCGGCGGGGGAGTCCCAGACGGTCAGCGCCGCCCACCGGGTCAGGTCGGCGTCACCCGGCCCGAAGCCGGTGCCGGTCCCCGTGCCCAGCAGTTTGCCGAACCGGACCCCCGGCAGGGCCCGCAGTCGACGCGGGTCCACCGCCATCCGGGTCAGCGCCCGGGGCAGCGCGCCGCGGGAGGTCCGCCACACGTGCAGGGTGACCAGCTCCGGTACGGCGCTGCGGTGCTCGTTCACGCCACCTCGGCCGGGGTGCCGGCGGTGACGCGCAGCAGCTCGGCGTAGGTGGTCGGGAAGACCGCCTGCGGTACGCCGCCCGCGGCCCAGATCTGCGGGTACGCCGCCAGCGCGGTGTCCACCAGGGTGCGCAGTGCCTGCGGGTGCCCGAGCGGGGCCACTCCGCCGATCGGCTGCCCGGTGTGCGTCCGGACGAACTCCGGGGTGGCCCGGCGCAGCCGGGTGACACCGATGGACGCGGCGAGGCCGGCGGTGTCGACCCGGTGCGCGCCGGAGGTGAGCACGAGCAGCGGCGCGTCGTCCGCGTCGAAGATCAGCGAGTTGGCGATCTGGCCGACCTCGACGCCGAGCGCCTCGGCCGCGGCCGCCGCGGTGTGCACCGCGTCGGGCAGGAGGCGGACCGTGCTGGGCTGGCCGGCGTCGTCGAGCGCGCCGGCGTCGTCGAGCGCGTCCTGCACCGCCCGTACGTTCGGGTGTGGCTGCATCCCGTCATTCTTCCCCGGTCCGTCGGTGCCGGTTCACCCCGGTGCGTACGGGCGGCGAGCCTCGGCGCGTCACACGTTGCATTTTCGTCGGAGGGGAGGTGTACTGTCAGGAGCAGTTAGAACGAGTGTTCGATTGCCTCGAACGCCCGTTCCAACCAGCCGGAGCGCGGTGTTTCGCGGCGCCAGCTCCGGGCGGTGTGGCTTCGCGGGCCGCACCTGGGTTTCCGGGCAGTCGCGAGCCCGGTCCCATCAGGCAGGAGCGTCGCCCGCCGCCCACGACCCCCGGGCGGCGGGCGACGAACCCGCCGGTACGCCGGCCGGGTGTGGTGTGGGGAAGCATCCACACCCGGCCGGCCACCCCCGGTGCGTCTTCCTCCGCACCACCCGACCTCGGCGTCTCGTCGGCGGCACCACTGCCCCGGCCGACGCGCCCCGGCCACGTGGAGGAGACAGTCCATGCCGACCAACCCGGCTCAGGCACCGACGGTGCCGGCGCACGTGCTGCCGCACCGCACCCCTGCCCAGCTCCTCACCCTGGCCCGCCGTGGGCTGGTCGAGGCCGGCCAGACCCGACCTGACGGCCTGCGCTACGCGGCCGCCCACCTGGCGGCGCTGCGTGCGGCGGCCGCCCTGCTCGCCGCCCGGGCCCGGCCCGCCCCGAGCCGGCGCAACCGGATCACCAGTGTCTGGGTCCTGCTCTGCGCCGTCGCCCCCGAGCTCGACGAGTGGGCCCGGTTCTTCGCCGCCGGGGCCAGCAAGCGAGCCGCCGCCGAAGCCGGCATCCCCCGGGTGGTCAGCGCCCGGGAGGCCGACGATCTGCTCCGCGCCGCCGAACAGTTCGTCACGGTGGTGGAGACCGCGCTCGGCGTGGCGCACCAACCGGCCCTGGACGGCCTCGCCGCGTGAGCCCGCCGTGACGCCGACCGCCTGGAAGGGAAGCCGGGCGGCCGGCGTCACGGTGCGTCGGTCCTGATCTGTTCCACTGCAATGACGGGGGGTTGGTCCAATGGCGGGCCGCATGGTGGTCGGTTCCGCCGCACTGGCCGATCTGGTCCGCCCGGCGAGCGCACCCGATCCGGTCGGCGGCCACCGGGTGCTGCCGGTGGCGCCCGAGCTGACCGGCCTGCTGCCCAACCGGGGCCTGCGTCGTGGCAGCACGATCGCGGTCGCCGCCGGTCAGCCCCGACGCAGTGGCGGCACCTCGCTGGTGCTGGCCCTGCTGGCCGAGGCGTCCCGGGCCGGTTCGTGGTGCGCGGTGGTCGGCGTGCCGACGTTCGGCGCGGGTGCGGCAGCCGAGCTGGGCATCGCCCTGGACCGGCTGGCCCTGGTGCCGAATCCCGGCCCCGAGTGGGCCACCGTGGTCGCCGCGCTGATCGACGGGGTGGACGTCGTGGTCACCGCCGTACCCGCCGCGGTCTCCGCCTCGGTCGCCACCCGGCTGGCCGCGCGGGCCCGCCAGCGCGGCAGCGTGCTCGTTCCGTACGGCCGGTGGGACGGCGCGGACGTGACGTTGCAGGTGGTCCGTGGGGTCTGGGAAGGGCTCGGCCAGGGCCGGGGGCGGCTGCGTCGCCGGGAGGTCACCGTCTCGGCGCGCGGGCGCGGAGCGGCCGCCCGACCCAAGGAGATCAAGGTCTGGCTCCCCGGCGCCGAGCTCACCCGGGTCATTCCCCGGACGGTGCGGTCGACCGTGGGCCGTCCGTCCGTGCCGCTCGCCCTGGTCGGGTCGGGGTGACCGGCTCGCCGATCCGGACCCTGCTGCTGTGGTGCCCGGACTGGCCGGTGCTCGCCGCGGAGATCGTCGACGGGGTGCCGGCCACCGGTCCGGTCGCCGTGCTGCACGCCAACCGGGTGGTCGCCTGCTCCGAGCGGGCCCGTGCCGAGGGTGTGCGCCGAGGGCTGCGCAAGCGGGAGGCGCAGGGCCGCTGCCCGCAGCTCACCGTCGTGGAGTACGACCCGGGCCGGGATGCCCGGGCGTTCGAGCCGGTGGTCGCCGCGCTGGAGGAGCTGGTCGCCGGCGTCGAGGTGGTCCGTCCGGGTGCCTGCGCGGTCGCCGCCCGGGGTCCGAGTCGTTACCTCGGCGGCGAGGAGGCGGCCGCCGAGCGGCTCATCGAGCATGTCGCCCAGTCCTGTCTGGTGGAGAGCCAGGTGGGCATCGCCGACGGGGTGTTCGCCGCGGGGTTGGCCGCTCGCGCCGGCCGGGTGGTGGAGCCGGGCGGGACACCGGCGTTCCTGGCCGGGATGCCGGTCGAGGCGCTCGGTCGGTCCGCACTGGCCGATCTGCTGCGCCGGCTGGGGGTGCGGACCCTCGGCGACTTCGCCGCGCTACCGGCCGGCGACGTGCTGGCCCGGTTCGGGTTCGACGGCGCGCTGGCCCACCGGCTGGCCGCCGGCCGGGATCACCGCCCGCTCGCCGTCCGGCAGCCACCGACCGACCTGACGGTGACCTGCGCGTACGACGAGCCGCTCGACCGGGTCGACGCGGCGGCGTTCGCCGCCCGCGCGCTGGCCGAGCAGTTGCACGACCGGCTCGCCGGGCACGGGCTGGCCTGCACGCGGCTCGGCATCGAGGCGGTCACCGAGCACGGGCAGGAGCTGCACCGGGTGTGGCGGCACGACGGCCTCCTCACCGCCGCCGCCATCGCCGACCGGGTGCGCTGGCAGCTCGACGGCTGGCTCTCCGGCAGCAACGGCCGCGCCGGTGCCCGCCCGGCCCGGCCGACGGCCGGCATCATCCGGCTGCGGCTGATCCCGGACGGGGTGATCGCCCAGGCCGGCCTGCAGACCGGCCTCTGGGGGGAGACGGGTGAGGAGCGGGAGAGGGCGCACCGCGCATTGAGTCGGGTGCAGGGCATCCTCGGCCCGGAAGCGGTGGTCACGGCGGTGCTCGGCGGTGGGCGTTCCCCGGCCGACCAGGTGCGCCTGGTGCCGTGGGGCGACGAACGCCTCCCCGCCCGCCCCGGCCCCCCGGCCGGCGCCGGCGCCGACCCGACCGCCGGCGGTGGCCGTGCTGGCGGTGATCGTGTCGGCGGTGGCCGTGTCGGCGGCGCCGGTCTGCCTGCTGATCGCGGCGGGGGCGTTCCGCCGTGGCCGGGCCGGTTGCCGCCGCCCGCGCCCGCCGTGGTGCTGCCCAGCCCGCTCGCGGCGACAGTGCACGACACCGCCGGCGAGCCGGTGGTGATCAGCGCGCGGTTGGCGGTGAGCGCCCCACCGGTCCGGCTGGTGGTCGGTACCGGCCAGCCGGCGGTGATCGTGGGTTGGGCCGGCCCCTGGCCGGTGGACGAGCGCTGGTGGGCGCCGGCCGAGGCTCGCCGTCGGGCACGGTTCCAGGTCAGCCTCGCCGACGGCACCGCTCTGCTGCTCGCCGTGGAGTCCGGGCAGTGGCTGGTGGAGGCGATCTATGACTGAGTCAGGTAGGTCCCGGCCTGGTGTCGCCTGGCCTGGTGTCGCTTGGCCTGGTGTCGCCTGGCCTGGTGTCGCCTGGCCTGGCGTCGGTGGGTTCGGTATTGGCGGGTTCGGTGTTGGCCAGGGGGCAGATGTCCCAATGAGCGTGATGACTCACAGGCATCAAGATGCCTGTGAGTCATCACGCTCATTAGGCACTTCGCCGCTGGCGGGGCAGCCGCCATCGTGCTCGTCGTCGGCGCGGCCGCTCACCGCCCTGCGCCTGGTCGATCATGCCGCCGCCGGAGCGGCCCGACCGGCCGGAGCGGCCGGCGCGGGCGGAGCGGCCGGATGAGCTTCCACAACCCGAAGATGCCCTGGTCGGAGTTGGAGCGGGTGCTCTCCGGCCGGGCCGACGGCGGCTCCGGCGGCTCCGGCAGGTCGGGCGGCGGGCGGTCGCGCGAGGAGCGGCACCTGCACGTGGTGGACCCGCTCGCCGTGGACGCTGACGGTGGGGACTCCCCGGCCTGGAGTCGCCGGCGCGAGCAGTACCAGCCGCCGGAGCTGCCCCGCCCCGACGGCGTGGTGCCCTACGCGGAGCTGCACGCGCACACCAACTTCAGCTTCCTCGACGGCGCCAGCCATCCCGAGGAGCTGGCCGAGGAGGCGGCCCGGCTGGGGCTCACCGCGCTCGCCGTCACCGACCACGACGGCTTCTACGGCGTGGTCCGCTTCGCCGAGGCGGCCCGCACGCTGGGCCTGCCGACCATCTTCGGCGCGGAGCTGTCCCTCGGGCTGCCCGGCCCGCAGAACGGCGAACCCGACCCGCACGGCGCGCACCTGCTGGTGCTCGCGCACGGTCATGAGGGATACGCCCGGCTGGCCACCACCATCGCCCGCGCCCAGCTGCGCGGCGGTGAGAAGGGCCGCCCGGTCTACGGGGAGCTGGAGGAGGTCGCCGCCGAGCTGCGCGACCACGTGCTGGTGCTGACCGGCTGCCGCAAGGGGCACGTGCCGGGCGCGCTGCTCACCGAGGGGGTGGACGCGGCGGCCCGCGAGCTGGACCGGCTGACCGCGCTCTTCGGCGCGGAGACGGTGGCGGTGGAGCTGACCGACCACGGGCATCCCGTCGACGCCGACCGCAACGACGCGCTCGCCGAGCTGGCCGCCGCGGCCGGGCTGCCGACGGTGGCCAGCAACAACGTGCACTACGCCAGCCCCGGTCGGCGTCGGCTGGCCACCACTGTCGCCGCCGTCCGGGCCCGGCGCAGCCTCGACGAGATCGACGGCTGGCTGCCCGCGGCGGCCACCGCCCACCTGCGCAGCGGCGCGGAGATGGCGGCCCGGTTCGCCGCGTACCCGGGCGCGGTGGCCCGGGCCGCCGAGTTCGGCGCCGAGCTGGCCTTCGACCTGCAACTGGTCGCGCCGCAACTGCCGGCGTACCCGGTGCCGCCGGGGCACACCGAGATGAGCTGGCTGCGCAAGCTGACCGCCGACGGGGCGCGGGAGCGCTACGGCCCCCCGCAGGCGCACCCGAGCGCGTACGCGCAGCTCGACCACGAGCTGAACATGATCGAGGAGCTGGGTTTCCCCGGCTACTTCCTGGTGGTCTACGACATCGTCTCGTTCTGCCGTGAGCAGGACATCTACTGCCAGGGCCGGGGCTCGGCGGCCAACTCGGCGGTCTGCTACGCGCTGCGCATCACCAACGTGGACGCCGTCCGGCACCGGCTGCTGTTCGAACGGTTCCTCGCCCCGGAGCGGGACGGCCCACCGGACATCGACGTGGACATCGAGTCCGACCGCCGGGAGGAGGTGATCCAGCACGTCTACACCCGATACGGCCGCGAGCACGCCGCCCAGGTAGCCAACGTCATCTCCTACCGGCCCCGCTCGGCGGTGCGGGACGTGGCCAAGGCGTTCGGCTTCTCACCCGGTCAGCAGGACGCCTGGAGCAAGCAGATCGACAGGTGGGGCTCGGTCGCCACGGTCGACGTCGAGGGCATCCCGGAGCAGGTGGTGGAGTACGCCAACGAGTTGCAGACGTTCCCCCGGCACCTGGGCATCCACTCCGGCGGCATGGTGATCTGCGACCGTCCGGTGATCGAGGTCTGCCCGGTGGAGTGGGGGCGGATGCCCGGGCGCAGCGTGCTCCAGTGGGACAAGGACGACTGCGCGGCGGTCGGCCTGGTGAAGTTCGACCTGCTCGGCCTCGGCATGCTGTCCGCGCTGCACTACGGCTACGACATGATCGGCTCCCGGCTCGACCTCGGCGACATGACGCTGGACGACCCGGAGGTGTACGACATGCTCTGCCGGGCCGACTCGGTGGGGGTGTTCCAGGTGGAGAGCCGTGCGCAGATGGCCACCCTGCCCCGGCTCAAGCCCCGCGAGTTCTACGACCTGGTGGTCGAGGTGGCGCTGATCCGACCCGGCCCGATCCAGGGCGGCTCGGTGCACCCGTTCATCAGGCGCAAGAACGGTCAGGAGCCGGTGACCTTCGCCCACCCGCTGATGCGCAACGCGCTGGAGAAGACCCTGGGTGTGCCGCTGTTCCAGGAGCAGTTGATGCAGCTCGCCATCGACCTGGCCGGTTTCGACGCGGCCGAGGCCGACCAGCTGCGCCGGGCGATGGGCGCGAAACGCTCGGTCGAGCGGATGAACCGCATCGCCGACCGGCTCTACGCCGGGATGGCCGAGCGGGGCATCACCGGCGAGCTGGCCGACGACGTCTACCGCAAGCTCACCGCGTTCGCCAGCTACGGCTTCCCGGAGAGCCACGCGATGAGCTTCGCCTACCTGGTGTACGCCAGCTCCTGGCTCAAGCGCTACCACCCGGGGCCGTTCCTGGCCGCGCTGCTCAACGCCCAGCCGATGGGTTTCTACTCCCCGCAGACCCTTGTCGACGACGCCCGCCGGCACGGGGTGGAGGTTCGTCGCCCGGACATCAACGCCAGCGGGGCGCTGGCGGTGCTGGAGTCCACCCCGGACACCCGGTGGGGCAGCGGGCCGGGGGAGCCGCCGCACGCCTGGGGGCTGGGCGGTCCGGCCGTCCGGCTGGGGCTGTCCAGCGTGCGTACCCTCGGCGCCGAGGTGGCCGAGCGGATCGAGGCCGAGCGGGCGGCCGGCGGGGCGTACCGCGACATGCCGGATCTGGCCCGGCGGGTCGGCCTCACCGCCGCGCAGCTGGAGGCGCTGGCCACCGCGGACGCCTTCGCCTGTTTCGGGCTGACCCGGCGGGAGGCGCTCTGGGCCGCCGGTGCGGCGGCCCAGGACCGGCCGGGCCGGCTGCCCGGCACGGTGACCGGCGCGGCGGCGCCCACGCTGCCCGGCATGGAGGCGGTGGACCGGCTGGTCGCCGACGTGTGGGCCACCGGCCTGTCGCCGGAGAGCCACCCGGCCCGGTTCATCCGGGGGCAGCTCGACGTGCTCGGCGCGGTGCCGATCGCCCGGCTCGGCCGGGTGGAGCCGGGCCAGCGGATCCGGGTCGGCGGCATCGTCACCCACCGGCAGCGCCCCGCGACCGCCGGCGGGGTGACCTTCCTCAACCTGGAGGACGAGACCGGGATGCTCAACGTCACCTGCTCACCGGGGCTGTGGCAGCGCTACCGGCGGGTGGCCCGCACCAGCGCCGCGCTTGTGGTCCGGGGTCGACTGCAACGGCACGAGGGGGTGACCAACCTGGTCGCCGACCGGCTGGACGCCATCGAGCCGCCGGTCAGCCCCGCGTCCCGCGACTTCCGCTGATCCAGTGATCCACATTACGGTTTCCGGCGCCCCCGGGCGGGAGACTCGTCCTGAGCGGGCAGAGCGGCCCGTGATCCGTGAGGGGGAATGACAAGTGATGGGGAACGACACGTACACCGGCGGCGGGATCGCCAACGCCCGACGGACCCGGCTGGGCGCCGGCTGGATGCCGTCGCACCTCACCGACCCCCGCGAGTACGAGGTGACCAACGGTCCGGTGGCCAACGAGCGCCGGTCCCGGGCCGAGGACGCTGTCGAGGGCGCCGAGTCCTGACCACTAGGCTCGACCGGGTGGAACAGACCCGAGGCCGGTTCGTCGGGCCCCCGCTGACCCCCCGTACCGCCGCGATCTGGTCGGTGCTGCGCGCCGAGCTGGACCGGCGCGGCGACACCGAGCTGACCGTGCTGGACGTGGGCGGCGGGACCGGCGGTTTCGCCGTCCCGCTGGCCCGCGCCGGGCACCGGGTCACCGTCGTCGACGCGAGCCCGGACGCCCTCGCGGCGCTCACCCGTCGGGCCGCCGAGGCCGGGGTCGCCGACCGGATCGTGGCCGTGCAGGGCGACGGCGACGCGCTGGCCGGGCTGGTCGAGCCGGCGAGCGTCGACCTGGTGCTCTGCCACGCCGTGCTGGAGGTCGTCGACGACCCCACACCGGTGGTCGCCGCGCTGGCCAGCGCGTTGCCCCCCGGCGGCGCGGCGAGCGTCCTGGTGGCCGGCCGGGCCGCCGCCGTGCTGGGCCGGGCGATGAACGGCCATCTGGACGTGGCGACCGCACTGGCCGCCGATCCGGCCGGCACCGCCGGGCCGCGCGACACGCTGCGCCGCCGCTACGACGCCCCCGGCGCCGCCGCGCTGCTCACCGCCGCCGGGCTGGCGGTCGAGGAGATCCACGGGGTACGCGTGCTTGCCGACCTGCTGCCCGCCTCGGTCGCCGACGGGCAGTCCACGGCCCTGGTCGAGCTGGAACTGGCGCTTGCCGCGCAGTCCCCCTACCGGGACCTGGCCGCCCAACTGCACCTGTTCGCCCGCCGGCCGGCATGACCGTCGCACCGGGCGGTGGGCCGCCGCCGCTGGCCGTCCTCGGCCCGCCGCGCAGCGGGGACCGACTCGCCGACGTGCTGCCCAGCGCGCTCGCCGTGCTGGGCGTGCCCGGGTCGACCGACCCGCTCGGGCTGGTCCCGGCCCTGGCCGGGGTACGCCGGATCGCCGTACTGCTGGTCGACGGGCTCGGCTGGTACCAGCTGCCGACCGCCGCGCCGCACGCGCCGACCCTCGCCGGGCTGGCGGCGACGGCGGGTCGGCCGCTCATCGCCGGTTTCCCGTCCACCACCCCGACGAGCCTCGTGACGCTGGGCACCGGCGTCGCGCCCGGCGCGCACGGCGTGCTCGGCTTCACGGTGCGGGTGCCCGGCACCGATCGGGTGCTCACCCACACCGACTGGGCCGCCGACCCGTCGCCGCTGCGCTGGCAGCCGGTGCCCACCCAGCTCCAACGGGCCCGCGCCGCCGGTGTGACGACGACCGTGGTGAGCCGGCCCGAGTTCGGCGGCAGCGGGTTGACAGTGGCCGCCAACCGGGGCGGCGACTTCCGGGGCGCCGCCGGCGCCGACGAGGTGGCTGGCACCATGCTGGCCGCGCTGTCCGCCGGCGACGGGCCGACCCTGGTCTCGGGCTACCACGCCGACCTGGACCGGCACGGGCACCTCAGCGGAGTCGACTCGGCGCCCTGGCGGGTCGCCGCGACCGAGGTGGACACCCTGCTCGCCCGGCTGCTCGACGGGCTGCCGCCGGACGCGGCGCTGCTGGTGACCGCCGACCACGGGCAGCTCGACGTGCCCCTGGCGCACCGTTTCGACCTGGACACCGATCCACGACTGCGCGACGGGGTCCGGGTGGTCGCCGGCGAGGCCCGGGTGCGCTACCTGCACGCCCAGCCGGGCGCGGTCGACGACGTGGTTGCCGCCTGGTCGGCGGTGCTCGGCGACGCGGCGCGGGTGCGTACCCGGGAGGAGATGGTGGCCACCGGCTGGTTCGGGCCGGTGCCCGAGGAGCACCTGGAACGGATCGGCGACGTGGTGGTGACCTGCAACGACACGTACGCCGTCATGGCCAGCCGCACCGAGCGGCCGATGGCGTCGAAGCTGGTGGCGTACCACGGGGCGGACACCGCGGCCGAGCTGACCGTGCCGCTGCTGGTCGTGCGGGGCTGACCGGCGCGCGGTCCGGCCGGTCGGCCGGTGGTGCTGTCGTACCCCCGGGTTAACCTGCTCCGATGGGCCGCAGCCAGTCGTTGCCCCGGGGCGACGATCCGCGCTTCGGGCCGGACGCCGACGATTCCGCAAGCCCGATCCTGCACGTCGACATGGACGCCTTCTTCGCCGCCGTCGAGGTGCGCCGTCGACCCGAGCTGCGCGGCCGGCCGGTCATCGTCGGCGGTGTGGGGCCGCGCGGCGTGGTCAGCTCGGCCAGCTACGAGGCCCGCCGGTACGGGGTCCGCAGCGCGATGCCGACCAGCCAGGCCCGCGCCCGCTGCCCCCACGCGGTCTACCTGCCACCGGACTTCACCGCCTACACGGCCGCGTCCCGGGCGGTCATGCAGATCTTCCGGGACGTCACCCCGCTGGTCGAGCCGCTCTCCCTCGACGAGGCGTTCCTCGACGTTGCCGGGGCCCGCAGACTGTTCGGCTCCCCGGCGACCATCGCCCGGTTGATCCGGCGTCGGGTCGCCGACGAGCAGGGGCTGACCTGCTCGGTCGGGGTGGCGCCGAGCAAGTTCGTGGCCAAGCTGGGTTCCACCCGGGCCAAACCCGACGGGCTGTTGGTCGTGCCGCCGGGGCAGGTCCTGGACTTCCTGCACCCGCTACCGGTGAATGCGCTGTGGGGCGTGGGGGAGCGGGCCGCCGAGACACTGCGCCGGCTCGGCCTGGCCACCGTCGGCGACCTCGCCGCGGCGCCGCTGGGCCTGCTCCGCCGGGCGGTGGGTGCGGCGTCCGCGGCGCACCTGCACGAGCTGGCCGCAGGGCGTGACCCGCGGCGGGTGACCCCCGAGCACGTCGACAAGTCGATCGGCGCCGAGGTGACCTTCGACGCCGACGTGGCCGACCCGCTGGAGATCCGCCGCGCCCTGCTGGCGCTCAGCGCGAAGGTCGGTGTCCGGTTGCGCGGTTCCGGCCAGGTCGGGCGCACGGTCACCCTCAAGGTGCGGCTGGCCGACTTTCGCACCGTCAACCGCTCCCGCACCCTCGGCGTGCCCACCGACACCGCCCGCGAGATGTTCGACACGGTCTGGGCGCTCTACACCGCACTGGACCCGGGCGAGCGGATCCGGCTCGTCGGCGTACGGGTGGAAGGGCTCGCCCCGGCGCAGGGCGCTCCCCGGCAGTTGACCCTCGGCGCACCCGAGCGCGGTTGGCGGGAGGCGGAAGCCGCCGCGGACGCCGCTGCTGCCCGATTCGGGCGGTCCGTCATAGGTCCGGCCAGTCTGATGGGCGACCGTGACGCCCATCGAAAGGAAAATCCGCCCCACCCGTAGGTCGTCCCGCTTTCCGACGCGCGACCCCCCTCGTAGACTTGCGGGTAAGCAGCCGGTTGGCTGCCACGGTCTGTCGGCCCGAGTGGGCCCGACCAACGTGACCGGGGAGGAGTGCCGTGCCGCTCTCGGAGCACGAGCAGCGGCTGTTCGAGCAGATCGAGCGGTCGCTTGCCGAGGACCCCAAATTCGCCTCGGCCGTGCGCGCCAGCGATCCGCGCTTCCACGCGCGGCGTCGCCTGCTCGTCGCTGCCGGCGTGATCATCGCTGGCTTGGCTCTACTGGTCTACGGCGCGGTGATCAAGACTCCACCGCTCGCGGTGGCGGGCTTCGTCGTCATGCTGGCGTCGGCCGCGTTCGCGGTGCAGTCGCACCGGCGGGCGCAGTCACCTGACCTGCACGTGGTGGGTGGCACGACGAGTCGTCGTCCCCGCGGTGGCCGGTCCGGTCGCCGCCGGTCGATCCTGGACCGGATGGAAGACAGGTGGCGGCAGCGCCCGGAGGGGCACCGCTGAGCCCGTCCCGCCGCTGAGGCGGGCCGTACACCGCGACGAGCGGGTCGCCGGGAACGCCCCGGCGACCACTGTCGCATCCGCGTGCCCGCCGCCCTCCCGCCGCCGGGCGTCACCCCGCTCCGCGCTCACCCCGCGCGTCACCACCGAGATCGCGCCGATCTTGCGGTTTCTGTCGTCCAGATGCGTGGGATGCCCCTTATGTGGCGACAGAAAGTGCAAGATCGCTGGGGCTGGGGCTGGGGCTGGGGCTGGGGCTGGGGCTGGGGCTGGGGCTGGGGCTGGGGCTGGGGCTGGGGCTGGGGCTGGACGGGGGCGCCATCAGCGGTGCCCCCGTCCGGGCCTCGGTCAGCGGGCCGCCCGGTCGGCCAGCATCCGCCGGGGATTCCAGCGCAGCAGCCGGTAGCGGAGCCGCCCGGTCAGCGCCACCAGGCGCCCGGAAGCGTCCGCCAATGCGATCCGCCAGCGCAACAGCACCGAGGGCGGCAGCACGGTGGCGACCAGTCGGGTCCGTCGATCCGCCCGGGCGGCGAGCGCCCCGCGGATCGCGCGTAGCGCCGGCGGCAGCGGTTCGCCGGTCAGCGGGTCCCGCGCGTACCGGGCCCGCTCCTCCGCCCGGCCGAGCAGCCGCGCCGCTCCGACCGCCGCCGTGTCGTCGACGAGGGCATCGCGGACCAGCCGGTCCGCGGTCGCCCGGGGCGTCTCGGTCTGGTCCACCCGGACCTTGAAGTCGACCATCGTGTCCAGCAGCTCGGCCCAGGCGGCGTGCGCGTCGGCGCGAGCGCGGGTGACGTCCGCCTGGACCACCATCACCGGTTTGCCCTCGGTCGGCGGGGTGTCGTCCGGCATGGCGGTGGCCACCGTGGCCTCCGCCCGGCCGGCCCGCCGCCGGCGCAGCGCCAGTCGACGAAGCGCCGGCACCGCCAGCAGCGCCAACAGGGCCAGCACGCCCGCCGTCCACCATGGCCAGACCGGCGGATGCTCGGCCGGCTCCGTACCACCGAGGGAGAGGCCGGAGTCGGTGTCACGGTCCGCGTTGTCCGGGCCGGCCGGACCCGCCGAGGAGTCCGGATCCGTCGGGCTGTCCGTGGCGCCCGTCTCCGGGCTGGACGGCTCGGGCGCGTCAGTGTCCGGCGCCCAGGCCGACCGGGTGGAGCCGGGCACGCCGTACGCCGGGGTGGCGTCGAACGGCACCCAGCCGATCCCGTTGAAGTAGACCTCGGTCCAGGCGTGCAGGTTGAGGTTCGTCAGCGTGTACGTGTCGCCGTCGCGCTTGCTGCCGTTGGTGAACCCGAACGCGACCCGGGCCGGGATGCCGGCCGAACGGACCAGCCAGGCCATGGCGGCGGCGTACTGCTGGCAGTAGCCGACCTTGTTGGTCAGGAAGTTGACGATGTCCTGGCCGCTGCTGCCGCTCTCGGTGCTGAGGCGGTACTTGAAACCGTTGTCCGCCGAGAAGTGCTGGTAGATCGCGAGGACCCGGTCGTACTCGGTCCGCTTGCCCTGGGTCAGCCCCTTGACCAGCTCCTCCACCTCGGGCACCGGGCCGGGGGTGGCGGTCTGCTGCCGGCGGACCGGGTGGTCGGCCGGCAGTGGCTCCGCGGCCCGCAGGGCCGCCGGAGTGTACGTCGAGCGGACGTAGTCGAACGTGTACTTACGCCCCCGCGAGCTCTCCCGGTTGGAAAAGACGATCTGCTGGTTGGAGTCGTAGAGCCAGTTGCCGTTCAGGTCCTTGGTGCGCACCGGTACGGCGTACACCGGCATCAGGGACATGCTCAGGCTCTTGGTCACCTCGACGGTCGCCCGGTACTCGGTCTGCTGCACCCCCGGGCCGGCCTGCTCGTTCGGGTTGGGCAGATCGCGGTTGGCCGGCTGGCCGCTCGCCGCTCGGGCCTGGAAGCCACTCGGGCGCAGGTCGTCGGCCACCGCGTAGCGCAGGTAGAACGGGTTCGGCTCAGAGGTGGTCACCTTGACCAGGTCGGCCACCTCGGACTGGTTGAGCTGGCCGGCGAGCGACGCGAACAGGTCGATCCGGCCGGACGAGCCGCCCGAGCCCCGGCCGGTGCCGCTGCCGTTGCCCGTGCCACCGGAGAGCGAGTCGAGCAGCCCACCGGTCATGCCGGGCACCGCCAGGGGCAGCGCCACGGCCACCACCACGCCGACCACGGCGAGCCGGCGGCCCGCGGAGGCCAGCGGCGACGCCTCCCACACGTCCACGTCACGACCGTCGCCGGTGAACCGCCGGCCGAACCGACGGACCCGGTCGACGTTGTCGGTGACCAGCAGCCACAGGTAACCGGCGGCGCCCACCACGAACGGCGTCGGGGGGACGCTGTCCACGTAGACGGCGACCGGCACCGAGTAGATCGCGAGCATCGGCAGCCCGGCCAGCGCCGGCCGTCGCAGCCCCACCGCCAGCACGTCCACGAGCACGGCCACCCCGCCGACGCCGAGCACGGTGATGAACAGCAGCGGGTCCGTGTCCGGAACCTCGACGCCGTACGAGCGCATGTCCTGCATCGAGCCGGCGAGCAGATCGGTGAAGTGCTCGATCGTGGCCGGCGTGGGCAGGAAGGTCAGCAGCTCGCTGCCGCTGGGGAACAGCCAGGTGAGCGCGAGCAACAGGGCGGCCAGCATGCCGAGCACCTGACCCCAGAGCGGTGCGCGGACGAGCCGCGTCAGCGCGGCGACCCCGGCCACCACTGCGACGGCGATCGCGCACTGGACCAGCCACGTCCAGGTCTGGAAGATGGCCGACAGCGGCGCGGCGGCGAGCAGTGTCGCGGCGGCCGCCACCGCGCCGGTGTTCCGGCTGGCGATCATGAGGGGAACCTTCCGTTCATCGCACGCCGCCGGCGACCGTCTCGGCCAGCGCGGCGCGCAGGGCGAAGCCCTGGGATCCTCGGCCGGCCTGCGGCCACAGCGCGGGCAGTCGGCTGCCGTGGTCGACGCCGACCACCCGCCAGCCACTGCGCACCATGGCCAGCACCGCCGAGCCGTGCGCGTGCTCGGCCTCGGCGCGGGCCTTCTCCGGCAGGCTCAGCCAGGTGGAGCTGTCCAACAGGAAACCGGCGCACGTCGCGCCGTTGCCGCGCAGCCCGGCCAGCAACTCGGCCTCGGCGACGCTGACCATGCCGAACAGCCCGATGATCAGGCCACCGTCGGCGCGCTGCCGAACCCGCTGCACCAACCCGGTCACGTCGGCGCGCTGGTCCAGACGGACCTCGGCCAGGTGGTCGAGCAGCACACCGTCGCCGCCGCCCTCCGAGGCGTCCACGTCGACCCCCGAGCCGGTGACCAGGCGCAGCTTGTAGCCGGACTGCCGCAGGTGCACGGCGATGCTGGCGGCAGCGGAGACCGCCCACTCGAAACTCGACGTCGGGCCGTCGCCCCGGTGGCCGTACGCGCGGGTGTCCAGGACGACAGTGGCCCGACTCTCCCAGGGCTGTTCCTCCCGGCGCACCATCAGCTCGCCGGTGCGCGCCGTGGACTTCCAGTGCACCCGGCGCAGGTCGTCGCCCCGGCGGTACTCCCGGGTCGCCGCGTCGTCCTCGCCGTGCACCGCCACCGAGCGGGCCCGGCTGTCGCCGCTGCCCGCGTACTCCCCGGGGAGCCGGACCGACGGCAGGGGGGTGACCTGCGGGATGACCGTCAGATGGTCGGTGCTGGGGAAGGAGCGGGTGAGCTCGCAGAGGCCGAACGGGTCGGTCATCCGGACCACCAGCGGGCCCACGTCGTAACGGCCCCGCACGTCGGCGCGCACCGTGTACGCCACGGAGCTGGCCTGGTGCGCGCCGAGCCGTTCCAGCACCACCCGGGGACGGCTGCCCAGCGCGTAGGGCAGCCGGTCCTCCAGCAACAGGGTGCCGGTGGGCAGCCGGGAGAGGTTCTGCAGGCGCAGCACCACCCGCGAGTTGGCCCCGACCGGGACCCGGTGCGGGTCCAGCGACCGGTTGCAGGCCAGCTTGTAACGGCTGCGACCCACGTAGGCAGCGGCCAGCAGCGGCAGGACGGCCAGCAGCACGGCCACCCGGAGCAGGTCCTTCTCGCCCAGGATGATGGCCGAGATCGCCGCCGCGATCGCGGCCGCGAGGAACGAGCGCCCGCGGGTGGTCAGCCCGCGCAGCCCGGCACGCACGTCACGGCCTCCGCGGCTCGTAGGGCGCGCGACCGTTGCCGGTGGCGGGTCGGGTGTCGTAGGGGCTGCGTTGCCGGTCGTGCGGCAACGGCAGCCGGTGCACCAGCTCGGAGACGATCGCGTCGGTGGTGCGTCGGGCGAGCTGCGCGTCGGCCGTCGGGATGATCCGGTGCGCGAGCACCGGCACCGCCAGGGCCTGCAGGTCGTCGGGGAGCACGTAGTCGCGACCCTCCAACGCGGCGACCGCCCGGGCCGTGCGCAGCAGCTGCAGGGTCGCCCGGGGGGACGCGCCGAGGCGCAGGTCGGGGGCCTCCCGGGTGGCGGTGACCAGGTCGATGGCGTACTGCTTGACGGCGTCCGCGACGTGCACCTGCCGGACGGTGGCGATGAGCTGCCGGACGATGTCCGCGTCGGAGACCGGGCGCAGCTCGTTCAGCGGGTCGGTGCCGCCGTGCCCGTCCAGCATGGCCAACTCGGCGCCGGCGTCGGGGTAACCCATCGCGATCCGGGCGGTGAACCGGTCGCGCTGCGCCTCAGGCAGCGGGTACGTCCCCTCCATCTCGATCGGGTTCTGGGTGGCGATGACCATGAACGGGGTCTGGAGCTGGTAGGTCACACCGTCGACGGTGACCTGCCGTTCCTCCATGCACTCCAGCAACGCCGACTGGGTCTTCGGCGACGCCCGGTTGATCTCGTCGCCGACGACCAGGTTGGCGAAGACCGCGCCCGGGCGGAACTCGAAGTCGTGCGTCTCCTGGTTGTAGACGCTGACGCCGGTGACATCGCTGGGCAGCAGGTCGGGGGTGAACTGGATCCGGCGCACCGTGCAGTCGATGGACCGCGCGAGGGCCTTGGCCAGCTTGGTCTTGCCGACGCCGGGAACGTCTTCGATGAGGAGGTGGCCCTCGGCGAGCAGGACGGCCAGGGCCAGCCGCACGGTGGCGGTCTTACCCTCGATGACCTGCTCGATGTTGGCCACGATGGCCTCGCTGGCGGCGCGGAACTCGTCGTGCGGCAACAGGCCGCCCACCTCGTCCCAGGTCTGTTGTGTCACGGGCCTCCTCCTCGTCGCCGTCACGGCAGCTCTGTAGAGAGCACCTGGACCCGCCGTTGGGTTCGCGACGTCGAGCCTCGTTTGCCGCAGGATTCTCACTGGCCTCTCAGGCTAACCATGTTTGTCGTTATCGCCGACCCCCGCAGGTAGTCCGCCGCTTACGCACGGATATTCGCCGAGATGGGGGATCGAGCCGACCGCGCCGGCGGTTCCTCCGGCTCCGTCGGCGACGGGGTACACTGCCGGGCATGGCCGGAGTCTTCCTGCTTCTTACCGGGCCGTGCTGATGCGCTGAACGCGCGACAGCACGGCGGCCCCTCCTGCGCGAGGGGCTTTTTTGTGCCCGCCGCCGGTCCGGCCCGGTGGTGCCGAGACGAAGCGAAGCGAAGCGAGGAGAAACGATGAGTGAGGCAGCCGCACCGGCGGGCGACATCCCCCCGTTCCGGTACACCGCGGCCCTGGCTGACGAGATCGAGACCCGTTGGCAGGACACCTGGGCGCGCGAGGGCACCTTCCACGCACCGAACCCGACCGGTCCGCTGGCCGATCCGGGCCACCCCCGGGCCGGGGCGGAGAAGCTGTACGTGCTGGACATGTTCCCGTACCCGTCCGGCGCCGGCCTGCACGTCGGCCACCCGCTGGGCTACATCGGCACCGACTGCTACGCCCGCTACCAGCGGATGGCCGGGCGCAACGTGCTGCACGCAATGGGCTTCGACGCGTTCGGGCTGCCCGCCGAGCAGTACGCCGTGCAGACCGGCACCCACCCCCGCACCACGACTGTGGCGAACATCGAGCGGTACAAGGCGCAGCTGCGCCGGCTGGGGCTGGCCCACGACGAGCGCCGCTCGGTGGCGACCATCGACACCGACTTCTACCGCTGGACCCAGTGGATCTTCCTGCAGATCTTCAACTCCTGGTACGACCGCGACGCCGGTAAGGCCCGGCCGATCGCCGAGCTGATCGCCGAGTTCGAGGGCGGCAACCGGCCCACCCCGGACGGCCGGTCCTGGGCCGAGCTGAGCGTCGCCGAGCGTCGGCAGGTCGTCGACGACCACCGACTGGCGTACGTCTCGGAGGCGCCGGTGAACTGGTGCCCCGGGCTGGGCACCGTGCTGGCCAACGAGGAGGTCACCGCCGACGGTCGCTCCGACCGGGGCAACTTCCCGGTCTTCAAGCGCAGCCTGAAGCAGTGGAAGATGCGGATCACCGCGTACGCCGACCGGCTGCTGGACGACCTGGACAGCCTGGACTGGCCCGAGCCGATCAAGCTGATGCAGCGCAACTGGATCGGTCGCTCCACCGGCGCGCACATCGACTTCCCGACCACCCGGGAGCCGATCCGGGTGTTCACGACCCGCCCGGACACCGTCTTCGGGGCCACCTACATGGTGCTGGCGCCCGAGCACGAGCTGGTCGACACGCTGGCGCCGGCCACCTGGCCCGACGGCACGAGGGACGCCTGGACCGGCGGGCACGCCAGCCCCTCCGAGGCCGTCGAGGCGTACCGCAAGGCGGCGGCCGCCAAGACCGACGTCGAGCGGCAGTCCGACAGCAAGGAGAAGACCGGCGTCTTCATCGGCGCGTACGCCACCAACCCGGTCACCGGCGGGCAGATCCCGATCTTCATCGCCGACTACGTACTGGCCGGCTACGGCACCGGCGCGATCATGGCGGTGCCCGCCCAGGACGAGCGGGACTGGGCGTTCGCCGAGGTGTTCGAGCTGCCCATCGTGCGTACCGTGCAGCCGGCGGAGGGCTTCGACGGCAAGGCGTACACCGGGGACGGCCCGGCCATCAACAGCGCCGCGCCCGAGCGCGGCCTGGACCTGAACGGCCTGGGGGTCGCCGACGCCAAGGCGGCGATCATCGCCTGGCTGGAGGCCAACGGCCACGGCACCGGCGCGGTGACCTACCGGCTGCGCGACTGGCTGTTCTCCCGCCAGCGTTACTGGGGTGAGCCGTTCCCGATCGTCTACGACGAGACCGGCGCCGCGATCGCCCTGCCCGAGGAGATGCTGCCCGTCGAGCTGCCGGAGGTGGAGGACTTCTCCCCGAAGACGTTCGACCCGGACGACGCGGCCTCCAACCCGGAGACCCCGCTGTCGCGACGCCGCGACTGGGTCGAGGTGGAGCTGGACCTGGGCGACGGGCCGAAGCGCTACACCCGCGAGACCAACGTGATGCCGCAGTGGGCCGGCTCCTGCTGGTACGAGATGCGCTACCTGGACCCGACCAACTCCGAGCGGTTCGTCGACGCGGAGAACGAGCGGTACTGGATGGGTCCGCGCGGCGAGGGCGACTGCGGCGGCACCGACCTGTACGTCGGCGGCGCCGAGCACGCCGTGCTGCATCTGCTGTACGCGCGGTTCTGGCACAAGGTGCTGTTCGACCTGGGGCACGTGTCGTCGTTCGAGCCGTTCCGCAAGCTGTTCAACCAGGGCATGATCCAGGCGTACGCGTACACCGACTCGCGCGGCAGCTACGTGCAGGCCGAGGACGTCGTCGAGCGCGACGGCGCCTACTACCTGGGCGACCTGACGGTCAACCGCGAGTACGGCAAGATGGGCAAGTCGCTGAAGAACGTGGTGACCCCCGACGACATGTGCGCCGCCTACGGCGCGGACACCTTCCGGGTGTACGAGATGTCGATGGGCCCGCTGGAGGTGTCCCGCCCCTGGGAGACCCGGGCCGTGGTCGGCTCGTACCGGTTCCTGCAGCGCGTCTGGCGGGCGATCGTCGACGAGCAGACCGGCGCGGTGCGGGTCACCGACGACCCGGCCGACGACGCGACCCGCCGGCTGCTGCACAAGGTGATCGACGGGGTCCGTGGCGACATGGACGGCATCCGGTTCAACACCGCTATCGCCAAGCTGATCGAGCTGACCAACGGGCTGACCCGACTGTCGACCACGCCACGGGAGGTGGCCGAGCCGCTGGTGCTGATGGTGGCGCCGTTCGCCCCGCACGTGGCCGAGGAGCTGTGGCGCAAGCTGGGCCACGACACCTCGCTGACGTACGCGGACTTCCCGACCGCCGACCCGGCGCTGCTGGTGGCCGAGACGGTGACCTATCCGGTGCAGGTCAACGGCAAGGTCCGTGGCCGCATCGAGGTCCCCGCCGACGCCGCCGAGGAGACCGTCCGCGCGACGGCCCTGGACGCGGTGGCCGCCACCCTGGCGGACAGGGAACCCCGCAAGGTCATCGTGGTCCCGGGCCGCCTGGTCTCGATCGTCGCCTAACCACCCACCCACCCCGCCTCGCCGCCCGCCCCCTCGTCCCGGTCGATCATGGAGTTGTGGTGCCCGAGTCGCCCCGGGCCAGGGGATTCGTCCCCACCACGACTCCATGATCGACGCGACCGGCGGGGCGGGGGTTAGGGGGACAGGGGGGTGGCGACTGTGTGGCGATGGGTGTGCAGCCAGTCCTGCCAGCGGCGGATCACCGCCACCGCGCCCGCGTCGCGCAGGCGGCGCATGGCCGGCACGTCGCGGTCGGCGTCGGCGTCGATGCCCCGCCAGGTGCTCCCGATCTGGTCGAGCATCACGTCCACCAGTTCCGCCCGGGGCAGCAACCCCGGGCCGGCCGCGTCGTAGGCGGCGCAGAGCACACGACACCGCCGACCCAGCTCGGCCGGGTCGGCACCCTCGCCCAGCGGCGCCCAGTGCCAGCCGGCGAACGCCACGTCCTCGATCCGGCGCCCCGGCCTGGCCAGGTCCCAGTCGATGAAGGCCACGGGCAGCGGCCCGGTCGGGGAGTCCCGGTACACGGTGTTCTTCGGCGACAGGTCGCGGTGACACACGGTCTCGGCGTCGCCGGCCAGGTCGGTGCCCGCACACGCGTCGTGCAGCCGGCGGATCAGCTCGGCCAGCCGCACCAGCGCCGCGTCGGCGAAGAACCCCGGATCCTCCCGGTCCCGCCACGGCACCCGCCCCGCGACGTAGCTGAGCACCTGCCGGCCGCGGTCGTCGACGCCCAGGTGCCGGGGCGCGAGGTCCGCGCCCACCTCGGCCAGGTGCCGCAGCAGCGCACCGACGAAGTCCAGGTTGGCCGGTGGGGTACGTCGTACCGTGTCGCCGATCCGGACCACGTCGGCGACGTAGCCACCGGTGAGCGCCTCCTCGACGTCGCCGCCGGTGGGCGGTTGGTCGGCGTGGCCGTCGGTGGGCGGTTGGTCGGCGTTTCCGCTGGTGGGCGGCTGCTCGGTGGCGCCGTCGGTCGGCCCGGGCATGGTCAGGCCGGGATCCGGCGGCGGCGTCGTTCACCGCGCCACCACTGGTGGACGAGCACGAGGCTGGCGATCAGGCCGAGGCTGGAAGGGGCGGCGGCGTACCAGTTGATGTGCCCGGGTGAGCTGACGGCCGCGCCGATCGCGGCGTAGCCGAACGCGGTCGGCGCGGCGGCGATCACGCTGCCGGCCAGGAACGGCAGCATCCGGGCGCCGGTCGTGCCGTAGCCGTAGCTGACCAGGCCGAAGCCGGCGATCGGCAGCAGCCGGACGGTGATCACGCCGACCACGCTCTGCCGGGCGAACCACCCGTCGAGGCGGGCCAGTCGGCCCCGGACCCGCTCGGCGACGAACTCCCGGCCGAGCAGCCGGCCCACCGTGAACCCGATCGCCGCCGCCACCAACGCGGCACCCAGGGCGTACGCCGCGCCCTCCAGGGGGCCGAAGATCGCGCCCGCGGCCAGCGTGATGAAGGTACGGGGGACCAGCGCGACCAGCAGCAGCGCTCCACCGAGGATCGCCGCCACCGGAGCGAGGCCGCCCAACCGGTCGGCCAGGTCCGGCAGGTGCGCCAGATCCGGTCGGGGCAGCAGGAGCAGCAGCAGCCCGCAGCCGCCGATCAGCAGCACGAGCAGGGCGAACCGGGCGGCCGACGGCTGCCGGAGCAGCCGCCGGACGGCTCGGATCATGCCCGGGCGGGGGCCACTGCGGCGCGGCGCTCGTTGCGCAGCCGGTCCGACCAGGTGTCGTCCAGCGGAGGCAGCTGGTGTGCCCCGGTGGCCCAGCGCAGCAGCAGGTCGGCCAGGGCCGGGTTGCGGGCCAGTGCCGGGCCGTGCGAGTAGGTGCCCAGCAGCTTGCCGCGCCACGCGCCCTCGGTGGCGCCGTCGTTGCCGATCCCGGTGGTGACCCGGGCGAGCGGGGCGACCTCCGGACCGAGGTGGGTGCGACCGCCGTGGTTCTCGAAACCGGTCAGCGGGGGCAGGCCCAGCCGGGGGTCGATCTCACCGGCCAGCTCGCCGACGGCCCGGCTCTCGCCCCGGTCGGACTGCAGGTCCAGCAGCTCCAGCCCTCGACACTGGACGCCCTTGGCGAAGAAGGAGGTGCCGAGCAGCTGGTAGCCGGCACAGACGCCGAAGACGACCGAGCCCTGGGCGACCGCCCGGTGCAGGCCGCCGTCGGCGATCAGCCGCTGGGCACCCAACGCCTGCGGGCCGTCCTCGCCCCCGCCGACCAGGTAGATGTCGGCGGTCGCGGGCAGCCGCTGGTCGGAGCGGACCTCCAGCACCTCGACCGGCATGCCCCGCTGGCGGGCCCTCCGGGCGAGGATCAGGGCGTTGCCCCGGTCGCCGTAGGTGGACAGCAGGTCGGGGTAGATCCAGACGATGCGCAGGCTCTCAGATGACACGGTCCAACTCCGCTCGGATGTCCTGGAACGCGGTGTAGTTCGCGATGACCTCCAGCCGCCCGGGCGGGACCGACCGGATCGCGTCGTCGAAGGTGCGTACGTGCTGGAACGGTACGTCGTTGACGTCCAGTCGGACCGCCAGGTCGTAGGCTCGGTCGCCGGTGATCAACACCTGCCGGCCGCGCAGCGGGGCGAAATCGACGTCGTAGAGCCAGGAGGTGTCCAGACCGTCGGGGTCGCGCGCGTTGATGGAGAGCAGTGTCGGCGCGTCGTCGGCCATGTCGAAGGCCTCCAGCCAGCTGGCCGGGTTCTTGGCCAGCAGCAGCCGGATGTTGCGCCCGTCCTTGTCGACCTGCGCGTAACGGCCGGCCACCGAGGTGACGATGCCGAGGCGGGACACCGCGTCGACGGGGCGTACGCCGAACTCGGCCGCCACGGCCAGCGCGGTCGCCGCGTTGCCGAGGTTGACCTTGCCGGGCAGCTGGAGGGAGACCTTGTGCCAGGCCCCGGTGGGGTCGAGCACGCCCTCGTCCTCGACGACCCAGTTCGGCTCCGGTCGGCGCAGCGCACAGCCGGTGCACCACCACTGCTCGCCCGAGCGCTGGATCGTGGAGCCGCACTCCGGGCAGACCCAGGAGTCGTCGTGCCAGCGCTGGCCGGCGCTGAACCAGGTCACGTGCGGCGGGTTGATGCCCCGGGCGGGGTCGCCGGGCGGGGTGGCGGCCCAGACCACAAGCGGGTCGTCGGCGTTGGCCACCACCCGTACGTCGGTGTGCCGGACCAGCGCCGCGCGCCAGAGCTGCGCCATCATGGCGACCTCCTTGGCCCGGTCCAGCTGGTCGCGGGAGAGGTTCAGCAGTGCCACCACGTGCGGTTCGGTCGACTCCAGCACCTGGGCGAGGTAGTGCTCGTCGACCTCCAGCACCGCGTACGGGGTGCTGCCGGCCTTGGCCAGCGCCGAGGTGTGCCCGCTGGGCATGTTGGCGCCGAAGGAGTTGGTGGCGACCCGGCCGAGCACGCCGACCGCGGCGGCGGTCAACCGGGTGGTGGTCGTCTTGCCGTTGGTGCCGGAGACGAGCGCGATGGCGCGTCCGGCCGACAGGTGCGCCAGCAGGTCCGGGTCGATCTTCAGCCCGATCCATCCGCCGATCACCGATCCGTCGCCACGGCCGGCGGCCCGGGAGAGCGCCGCGGCGGTCCGTGACACGGAGCTGGCCACCTTGGCCCGTAGGGGCATTTTCGCGTCCGTCACGCGAGCGAGGTTACCGGACCGCCCGCCTCACCAGATCGCCGCCGACGGTGAACCGTTCGGCCGTGGCGTCCGCGCGGGTGGTCGGTTTGCGCTCCACCGGACGGAGTCGATCTATGTCGGAAAGCGGACCACGCCGGGGGAGGGCTCCGGCCCTCCACTCCGCTCCACCCCGTGTGACGTGCGGTTTTGCGCGTGAATCGACCGCGCCACGCGGGCGAATCTGGTTGCAGGTGGAGGGAAGTGGAGTAAGGTGGGGCCCAATGGTGAGGCCGGGAGGGCTCACCGGCCCGGGGGGTCAGCGGCGCCGCGAACGCCGCTCAAGGGCGAGGGGGTAGGGCCGGATGTTCCTCGGCACCCATACTCCGCGCCTGGACGACAAAGGCCGGTTGATCCTTCCGGCCAGGTTCCGGGATGAGCTGGCGGGGGGTGTCGTGGTCACCAAAGGGCAGGATCGTTGCCTCTACGTCTTTCCGACACCCGAGTTCCAGCGGATCGCGGAGCAGTTGCGCGCGCAGCCGATGACGCACAAGGCGGCCCGGGCCTACAGCCGGGTCTTCTTCGCCAGCGCGCACGACGAGGTGCCGGACAAGCAGGGCCGCGTGACCATTCCGGCACACCTTCGCCAGTACGCCGCGCTCGACCGTGACCTGGTGGTCATCGGCGCGAGCACGCGGGTGGAGATTTGGGACAAGGTCGCCTGGGAGACCTACCTCGCCGAGAGCGAAGACGACTTCGCCGACATCGAGGAGGGGGTGCTGCCCGGCGGTCTGTAGGGCGGAACGGCGCCCGACGTACTGCGAGATCTCCAGCCGCTTTCGAGTTCCTGGCACCCCTTCCCCGGTGCCAGGCGCACGATCCAGTCATCGGGCGCGCGTCCGGTGTCCGGCGGGAGCGGATGGGGATCTGGCGGTACGACGGCAGCGCCGTCGCCACGGCAGGCGCGCGAGAAGAACGGACGTTTCAACCAGTGGGGGTCGACATGGGGGAGTTGCGCGGCACGCACGTGCCGGTGCTGCTCGAGCGGTGTCTCGAGCTGCTGGCCCCCGCGCTGGGTCGAGGCGGCCGGACGGTGCACGTCGACGCGACGCTCGGCCTCGCCGGGCACGCGGAGGCGGTGTTGCAGGCGCACCCGGAGACGGTCCTGATCGGGCTCGACCGGGACACCGAGGCGCTCGCTCACGCGCGGGTCCGGCTGGCGCGGTTCGCCGACCGGGTGCACCTGGAGCACGCCGTCTATGACGAGCTGCCCGAGGTGCTGCAGCGGCTGGGCTATCCGGGAATCGACGGGATCCTGTTCGACCTGGGTGTCTCGTCGCTGCAACTGGACGCGCCCGACCGCGGGTTCGCGTACGCGCAGGACGCGCCGCTGGACATGCGGATGGATCAGACGCGGGGGGTGACCGCCGAAGAGGTGGTCAACACGTACGCCCATCCGGATCTGGCCCGGGTTCTGCGGGTGTACGGCGAGGAGAAGTTCGCCGGCCGGATCGCCTCGGCGATCATCCGGGAGCGGGAACGCGCCCGGATCACCTCGTCCGCGCGGCTGGCGGAGCTGGTCCGGGATTCCATTCCGGCGCCAGCGCGACGAACGGGCGGACACCCGGCAAAGAGAACGTTTCAGGCTTTACGGATCGAGGTAAACAGAGAGCTGGCAGCGCTGGAGACGGCGCTGCCGTCCGCGCTCGACGCTTTGACCGTGGGCGGTCGCATGGTGGTCCTGTCCTACCACTCGCTGGAGGACCGGCTCACCAAGGCGGCGCTCGCGGATCGGGTCCGCAGTAAGGGCCCGATCGACCTCCCGGTTGAGCTGCCCGGGTCCGGTCCGACGTTCCGGCTGCTCAGCCGGGGCGCCGAACTGCCCGGGGAGGCGGAGGTCGCCGCGAACCCGCGCGCCGCTTCGGTGCGGTTGCGGGCCGCGGAGCGACTCGACCCGAACGCGACAGAACAGGGGCGGACCGACCGCGAACGGTCCCGCCGCAGGGTGAAGGGGATGCACCAACCGGGCACTGGGTCAGCCTGATCCGTGGGGGATCAGGGGCACCGGGACGGCAGAGGGACGGATGTAGAGGGGGAGGGGACATGAACATTGACAAGCGCGACCGCCGGGACATCACCGGCGGCGGGCAGCGCGCACCGCGGTCGGGGGGCCGGACCGCGGCGGAGCGAGCCCCGCGCGTGGGGAACGGTACGCCACGCATCGATCGAGTCAACCGGCAGGGGGAGGCTCGCGCCCGGGGGGCGCGCGAGTTCCCGACCCAGGGCAGCGCCGCGCTGCGTCCGGCCGAGAAGGCAGGCGTCGCGACCGCGCGCTCGCCTCGGCTGCGGGTGGCGCCGCCGCCGCCGGTGTCGGTGCCGCGCGCGCCGTTCGCGGCGCTGATCGTGGTGCTGGTGGTCGGTGGGGTGCTCGGCATCCTGGCGGTCAACACCAAGATCAATGAGAACGCCTTCCGGTTGGAGAAGCTGCAGCAGCAGCAGGCCCGACTGGACCTGGAGAAGCAGCAGCTGGACAAGCAGATCACCGAGTACGAGGCGCCGGGCAACCTGACCGCCGAGGCGCGTCGGCTGGGTCTGGTGGACGCCGGTGAGCCGGCGTACATCCGGATGCCGGACGGCAAGACCATCGGCGTGCCGAAGCCGGCGACCGGCCAGCCGTCGGTCACCAGCCAGGGCGCGGGAGGCTGACACGTGTCACCGAGGTCGGACGAGCCGCGCCGGAACCCGCCAGGGTCCCGGCGCGGTTCTTCGCGTGCTGGCGGGCCCGCCGACGAGGAGTCGCGGGCCGGCGAGCCGGGCATCGGGGGCATCTCCGGCGCCCGGGCGTACACCCCGAGGGGCCGGACCGTCCGCGAGGGCACGCCGGCGCGCGGTGGGGCGGCCGAGCAGCGGCGTACCCCGCGCAGCACCCGGTCCGGTGACCCGTTCCGGCCGGCGTTGCAGGTGCTCGACGGCGGCCGGGCCGCCGCCCGTTCCGGCCGGCGGGACGCTCCGGCGGCCGGCCGGGGTGGCGTCGTGCGGACCGTCGCGCCGCGCACCCCGCGCGGCCCGGCCGGCGACGAGCCGCCGCCGCGCCGCCGCACCACGCCGCGCGCGCCCGGCCGCGCCGACCGGCCGGGGGCCCGCCGGCCGTCGCGCAAGCCGCCGCGTCCACCGAAGCTCGCCGACCCACGGCTGCGGCTGCGCCTGGGTACGGTGCTCACCCTGGCGCTCTTCGTCGTCATCGGGGTGCGGTTGGTCTTCCTGCAGGCGGTCGACACCCCGGCGTACGCAGGTGGTGGCGTCGCCGACCGGACCCGCACGGTCGAGCTGCCCGCACCGCGCGGCGCGATCTACGACTTCCGGGGCGAGCCGCTGGCCCACAGCGTCGAGGCGCGGTACGTGTTCGCCGACCCCACCCTGATCGAGGACCGGTCCAACCCCGCGTGGATCGGCGCCGACGCCACCGCGAAGGCGCTCTCTCCGCTGCTCGGCATTCCGGTGTCCAAGCTCACCGAGCTGATGAAGCCCCGCAAGTTGGAGAACGGCAACCCGTCGCGGTTCGAGTACCTGGCCCGGGGGGTGGAGATCCCGGCTGCCAAGCAGGTGCTGGCGCTGGAGCTGCCCGGCATCGGGGTGCACCGCGACGAGCGTCGGGAGGTGCCCGGCGACGACCTGGCGGCCAACCTGATCGGCTTCACCAGCCAGGACATGGTCGGGCTGGAAGGGCTGGAGGCCCGCTACGACGAGCTGCTCGCCGGGCAGGACGGCAAGCGGGTGTACGAGGCGGGCCTCGGTGACCTCGCCGCGCCGATCCCCGGCGGCTACAGCAAGACGACCCCGGCCAAGCCGGGCAGCTCGCTGACCCTCACCATCGACCGTGACCTGCAGTTCCGTTGCCAACAGATCCTCAGCGCGGGGATGGCGGGGCAGCGGGGCGCGACCGCCGCCGCCGTGATCATCGACGTCGCCACCGGCGAGGTGCGGGCCCAGGCCAGCGACCCCACCTACAACGCCGCCAAGCCGGGAGACAGCGACCCGGTCGCCCGCGAGGACGCCGCGACCAGCTTCGTGGTCGACCCCGGCTCGGTGCACAAGGCGATCACCTACGGCGCCGCGCTCCAGGAGGGGGTGATCACCCCGGACACGACGCTGCCGATCGCGAACAGCATCAAGAAGGGTGACACCTGGTTCTCCGACACCCACCCGGCCAACGGCCGCAAGATGAGCGTGCCCGGGATGCTTGCCTTCTCGTCGAACGTCGGCGCGATCACCGTCGCCGACCGGCTCGGCCCGGAGCGGCTGATCGACTACCAGAAGCGGTTCGGGCTGGGCAAGGCCACCGGCGAGGGCCTGCCCGGGGAGGCCAGCGGTCGGCTGCTGCCCCTCGACGAGTGGAGCGGTTCGTCGGCCGGGTCGGTGCCGATCGGCCACAGCGTCGACGCCACGCCGTTGCAGATGGCCGCCGCGTACGCCACCATCGCCAACGACGGCACGTACGTGCAGCCGCACCTCGTGAAGGAGACGATCGGCCCGGACGGCAAGCGCACCCCCGCGCCGGCGCCGGTCACCCGCTCGGTGCTCAGCCCGCAGAACGCGGCGGCGCTGCGCACCATGCTGGAGGCCGTCACCACCGTCGAGGGCGCCACCGGCACCCTGGCGGCGGTCCCCGGCTACCGGGTCGCCGGCAAGACCGGCACCGGCTGGCGTCTGGTGGACGGCAAGAAGCAACCGGGCGAGGTGTCCTCCTTCATCGGCATGGCCCCCGCCGAGAAGCCCCGGTACGTGATCGCGGTCTTCGTGTACGCGCCCGGTGGTGGGGGCGCGGCGATCGCCAACCCGGCGTTCCGCGACATGATGCAGTTCACGCTGCGTCACTACCGCGTACCGCCGTCCGCGAGTGGTTCCGCACCGAAGTTCGTGGTCTTTCCGCGCTGACCAGCGCAGGGGCGACATCATCGGTGAGTGCCGACGAACCACCGGGGCGGCTGTGCGGCCGGAACCGGACGACCGGGTAGGGTCTGACGCCGTGCCCGGCAATCCACGTCCACGTACCGTGACCGGCGTCCGGCTCGGTGACCTCGCCCTCCGGCTCGCCGTCGACCTCCCGGCGGACGCCGCCGACGTGGTCGTCACCGGCGCCACCCACGCCAGCCAGGAGGTCCGCCCCGGCGACCTGTACGCGGCCCTGCCCGGCGCCCGCCGCCACGGCGCGGAGTTCGCCGTCGGCGCGGCCGAGGCCGGCGCGGTGGCCCTGCTGACCGACCCGGCCGGCGCCGAGCTGGCGGCGGCGAGCGGCCTGCCCGCCCTGGTGGTGCCCGACCCCCGCGCGGTGCTCGGCGAGCTGGCCTCGGCGGTGTACGGCGACCCGACGGCGGCGCTCACCGTGATCGGCGTGACGGGGACCGCCGGCAAGACGTCCACCGCGTACCTCGTCGAGTCGGGGTTGCGCGCCGCCGGGCACACCACCGGGCTGATCGGCACCGTTGAGACCCGGCTCGGTGATCTGGTGATCGACAGCGTGCGGACCACCCCGGAGGCGACCGACCTGCACGCGATGCTGGCCACCGCCCGGGAGCGCGGCGTCACCGCGGTGGTCATGGAGGTCTCCAGCCACGCCCTGGCCATGGGCCGGGTCGGCGGGGTGCGCTTCGCCGTCGGCGGGTACACGAACTTCGGCTCCGACCATCTGGACTTCCACGCCGACAGCGCCGACTACTTCGCCGCCAAGGCGCAGCTCTTCGACGGCCGGTGCGCGGTCGAGGTGCTCAACCACGACGATCCGGCGCTCAAGCCGCTCTACAAGCCGGCGACGGTCAGCTACTCGGCCGCCGGCGACCCGACCGCGACGTGGTGGGCCGACGGTGTCGACGGCGAGGGGTACGCGCAGCGGTTCACCGCGCACGGCCCGGACGGCGTGGCGCTGACCGCCGGTGTGGCGCTGCCCGGGCGGCACAACGTGGCAAACGCGCTGCTGGCGATCGCCGCTCTGGTGGGTGCCGGGGTGGACCCGGTGACCGCGGCGGCCGGCGTGGCCGCCTGCGGTGGCGTGCCCGGTCGCCTGCAACTTGTCGACGTCGTCGGCCCGGTGCGCGGGGTCGTCGACTACGCGCACAAGGCCGACGCGATAGTGGCCGCGCTGGCCGCGCTGCGCGAGCTGAGCGCCGGCCGGCTGATCTGTGTGATCGGCGCCGGCGGGGACCGCGACCGGGGCAAGCGCCCGGTGATGGGCGCCGCCGCGGCCGAGGGGGCCGACGTGGTGCTGGTGACCGACGACAACCCGCGGACCGAGGACCCGGCCCAGATCCGTGCCGAGGTGCTCGCCGGGGCGTACCGGGCGGGCACGGCGGCCCGGATCATCGAGGTGGCCGGTCGCCGGGACGCGATCGACGAGGCGGTCCGACTGGCCGAGCCGGGCGACGTGATCGCGCTGCTCGGCAAGGGCCATGAGCGGGGTCAGGAGGTGGCGGGCGAGATGCTCCCGTTCGACGACAGCACCGAGCTGGCCGACGCGCTGCGGGCCCGCTTCCCGGACCGGGCGGGTCAGCGGTGATCGCGCTGACCCTGGCCGAGGTGGCCGAAGCCGTCGACGGGCGGCTCGTGGCCGCCGACCCGACCGCCACCGTCACCGGTTCGGTCGAGTTCGACTCGCGCAAGGTCGGGCCCGGTTCGCTCTTCGTGGCGTTCCCCGGGGAGAAGGTGGACGGGCACGACTACGCGGCGAGGGCGATCGAGTCCGGCGCGGTGGCCGTGCTCGGCAGCCGCGAGGTGCCCGGCGTGCCGATGGTGCTCGTCGACGACGCCCTGACCGCGATGGGCCGGCTGGCCCGCGCGGCGGTGGCCCGGCTGCCCGAGCTGACCGTGATCGGGGTGACCGGCTCGTCGGGCAAGACCACCACGAAGGACCTGATCGGCCAACTCACCACCCGCCTCGGCGCCACGGTGGCCCCGCCCGGGTCGTTCAACAACGAGCTGGGCCACCCGTACACGGCTCTGCTGGCCGGTCCGGACACCCGCTACCTGGTCATGGAGAAGGGCGCCCGCGGCATCGGGCACGTGCGCTACCTGTGCGAGCTGGTGCCGCCCCGCATCTCGGTGGTGCTCAACGTCGGGACCTCGCACATCGGCGAGTTCGGCTCACAGGACAACATCGCGCTGGCCAAGGGCGAGCTGGTCGAGGCGCTGCCGGCCGACGGGCTGGCGGTGCTGAACGCCGACGACCCCCGGGTGGACGCCATGGCGAGCCGTACGCGGGCCCGGGTGGTCCGCTACGGCGAGGCGCCCGACGCCGACCTGCGCGCCGAGGACGTCACGCTCGACGAGCGGGGGCACCCGTCGTACACCCTTGTCACGCCGGAGGGAAGCGCGCCGGTACGGCTCGCGCTGACCGGCCGCCACCAGGTCGGCAACACCCTCGCCGCCGCCGCGGTCGCCCGGGAGCTGGGCATGCCGCTGGCCGAGGTGGCCACGGCGCTCGGCGAGCTGGGGCTGAAGTCCACCCGGCGGATGGACGTCTTCGACCGGCCCGACGGGGTGACGGTCATCGACGACTCGTACAACGCCAACCCGGCCTCGATGGCTGTGGCGCTCCGGGCGCTCGCCAGCCTCGGACGTGAGAGGCGTACCGTCGCGGTGCTCGGTTACATGGCCGAGCTGGGCCCGTTCGAGCGCGACGGCCACGCCGAGGTCGGCCGGCTCGCGGCCGAGCTGGGTGTCGACCGGCTGCTCGTGGTGGGCGAGCCGGCCGCGCCGATCCACGAAGGCGCGACAGCGGTAGCGAACTGGGGAGGAAAGTCGGTGCTGCTCACCGATCAGGCGGCGGCCGTCGAGGTGCTGCGGGGCGAGCTACGACCGGGCGACGTCGTCCTGGTCAAGGGCTCCCGGTACCGGACCTGGGAGGTGGCCGACGCCCTGCGCGCCGACGCCGCCGGGGAGGCCAGTCGATGAGGGCCATCATCGTCGCCATCGGGGTGGCCTTCGTCGTCTCGCTGTTCTGCACCCCGATCGCGATCAAGGTGTTCACCCGGCTCAAGGCCGGCCAGCCGATCCGGTCCGACGGCCCGGCCATGCACCAGGGCAAGAAGGGCACGCCGACGATGGGCGGCGTGGTCTTCATCCTGGCCACCGTGATCGCGTACGTGGCCGGCCACCTGGCCCTGACCACGCTGCCGGACGCGCAGATCGCGCAGGTGGAGCCGACCATCACGGCGCTGGTGCTGCTGGGGCTGATGGTGTTCTCCGGCGCGGTGGGCTTCCTCGACGACTTCCTCAAGGTGCGCAAGCGCAACAGCGCCGGCCTCAACAAGCGCGGCAAGCTGCTCGGTCAGATCCTGGTCGGAGCGGTCTTCGGCGTGATCGCGCTGTGGTTCCCGAGCACGATGACCGACGCGACGGGCAACGCCACCAACACCCAGACCGTGGGCAGCACCACGCTGAGCTTCATCCGGGACATCGACTTCCTGGAGGTCAGCAAGGTCGGCGCGGTGATCATCTTCATTTTCGTGGTGATGGCCGCGACGAACGGCGTCAACCTGACGGACGGCCTGGACGGTCTGGCGACCGGCGCCTCGGTGATGGTGCTCGCCGCGTACGCGCTGATCGCGTTCTGGCAGTACCGCCACTGGTGCGCCGACCCGAGCTACACCCAGCCGTACTGCTACGAGGTCCGGGACCCGTTGGAGATCGCGCTGATAGCCGGGGCCGCGGCCGGGGCCTGTGTGGGCTTCCTGTGGTGGAACACGTCCCCGGCGCGGATCTTCATGGGTGACACCGGGGCGCTGGGCCTGGGCGGCCTGATCGCCGGCATGGCGATGTCCACCCGCACGATCCTGCTGCTGCCGATCATCGGCGGGCTCTTCGTGATCATCACGATGTCCGTGGTGATCCAGATCATCTCCTTCCGGACCACAGGTAAACGTGTGTTCCGGATGTCACCGCTGCAGCACCACTTCGAGTTGGCCGGCTGGAGCGAGGTCAACATCGTGGTCCGGTTCTGGATCATCGCCGGCATCGGTGTGGCCATCGCCCTGGGCCTGTTCTACAGCGAGTTCCTCGCCAACATGACCTGACGGTCCCGACCTCGCCCCGACACCGACCCCGACCCGCCCCGACCCCGCCCCAACCCGCCCGGCGCAGGTCGGGGCGGGCGCGTTGCTGGGCACGAGCGGGGGCAGGGACTGGGTGGCCCGGGTGGTCGGAACGTCCTTTGCTCTGCTTCAACGGAGGCGACACTCCGGTGGCCGAACTGTTTCCTGGGTTGAAGCAGAGCAAAGGACGCGGTGGGGACGGCCGCCCCCCGCCGCGCGCCCCCGCCGCGCGCCCTGCCCGACACGCCCGGTGCGGCGTTGTGGACCTGTCGGGCACGCCGAGCGGTGATGATGTCCGGGTGGGGGAGGAACGAGAAACCGAGGACAGGACAGTCGGCCGGCCGCGCCGGCCGTCGACCGTGGAAGCGGGACGAGGCACGGAGGTCGGCAAGCAGTCGGACGAGACCCGCGGCGCGGAGCCGCGTGCGGCACGGCGGGACGTGGCAACGGAGACGCCTGCGTCGCTGCGCGGGCTGGACGCGGCCGGTGGACTGGCCGCGCTGCGGGGCCTGCTGGACCGGCCGCTGGCGTCCTACTACCTGCTGCTGTCCAGCGCCGGCCTGCTGCTGCTCATCGGGTTGACGATGGTCTTCTCGGCGACCAGCGTGAAGGACTACGCCGAGGACGGCAACGCGTCCGCGTCGGTGACCAAGCAGGCGATCTTCGCGGTGATCGGCATCGGGGCGTTCTGGGCGTGTCAGCGCCTGCCCGCCAGCACGTACCGCACCCTGGGCCGGCCGCTGCTGTTCACGTCGGTGGCGCTCCTGCTGGTGCTCAACCTGCTGGTGGCCTACGGCCGGCTCACCAACCAGAAGTCGGTCGCGTTCGGGCCGGTCGAGGCACGGCTGAACTGGCTGTTCGTCGGCGGGATCCAGGTGCAGCCGTCGGAGCTGGCCAAGTTCGCGCTGGTGCTGTGGGGTTCGCACGTCATCGCCCGCAAGGGGGCCGCGCTGGGCTGGTGGCGGGAGCTGGCCACCCCGCTCTTCCCGGTCATGGGTCTGCTCTTCGTCCTGGTCGGCTACAACGACACGGGCACCATGCTCTGCCTGCTGGCGCTCGTGGTCGGCCTGCTCTGGGCGGCCGGGGTACAGACGCGCGTCTTCGGCGCGTTGACAGTGATCGGCCTGCTCGGCGTGGGCCTGCTCATCGCCGTGGCGTCGCTGGGCGCGGGCTCCGGCGAGCGCGGCGCGGAGAACTACCGGCTGGCGCGGCTGACGTCGTTCATCAACCCGCCCGACCCGCAGGAGTGCAAGCTCGACGGCTGCCTCCAGCTCTACCAGGGTCGGTTGGCCATCGAACACGGCGGCTGGTTCGGCGTCGGCCTGGGCAAGAGCAGCCTCAAATGGGACTGGCTGCCCGAGGCGCACAACGACTTCATCTTCGCGATCGTGGCCGAGGAGTTGGGTGTGATCGGCTGCGTCGTGGTGCTGGCGCTGTTCGCGGTGCTCGCGTACACCGGTCTGCGGATCGCCCGGCGGGTCGACGACCCGTTCCGGCGGCTGGCGGCCGCCGCCGTGACCACCTGGCTGGTGAGCCAGGCGGTGATCAACATCGGTGGGGTCGTGGGGCTGCTGCCGATCACCGGCCTGCCGCTGCCGTTCATCTCCGACGGCGGAAGTGCCCTGGTCGTGACGTTGGCGGCGATCGGGATGCTGGCGTCCTTCGCCCGCGCCGAACCCGATGCGGCCAGAGCGCTGCATGCCCGTCCACCGGCCCGGTGGGTCCGACTACTCTGGGCCCCGTTGCCGCCGCTTCCCGGTCGGCGTCGCCGACCGGCGTCGCCGCCGGCTGGCCGAGGGTCCGTGCCCCGGTCCCGCGAGCGGCGCCAGGACGACCAGGCCGCACCGCGCGGCGCCCGGCAGGGCCGGAGCCGCCAGGGTACGGCGAGCGAGAGGAGACGCTGATGGGTCCGCTGCGTTCGGTGGTGCTCGCGGGAGGTGGCACCGGGGGACACATCTACCCGCTGCTGGCCTTCGCCGACTGCCTGCGCCGACACGACCCGGGCGTCCGGATCACCTGCCTCGGCACACCCAAGGGCATGGAGAACGAGCTGATCCCGCCGCAGGGCTACGACCTGCGGCAGATCCCGGCGTACCAGCTGCCCCGGTCGGTGAACATGAACCTGGTGCGTACCCCGGGCCGGATGTGGACCGCGGCCCGCGCCGCGGGCAAGGTGATCGACGAGGTACGCGCCGACGCGGTCGTCGGCTTCGGCGGGTACGTCTCGGTCCCGGCCTACCTGGCCGCGTGGCGTCGTGAGCTGCCCATGGTGATCCACGAGGTGAACGTGCCGCCGGGTGTGGCCAACCGGCTGGGCATGAAGTTCACCAAGAACATCGCGGTCGGCTTCCCGCACCAGCCGAGCCAGGCCGAGTCGCTGCGCGACGCGACAGTGGTCGGGGTGCCGCTGCGCCGCAGCATCGCCTCGCTGGACCGGTACGCGCTGCGTAACGCCGCCCGCGCCCGGTTCGGGCTCCGCCCGGACCTGCCGGTGCTCTTCGTCGCGGGCGGCTCGTCGGGCGCCCGCTCGATCAACCTGGCGGTCTCCGGCGCGGCCAAGGAGCTGGCCCGCAACGGTGTGCAGGTGCTGCACGTGATGGGCGCCCGCAACGAGCCGGTGCCGATCCCCACCGACCTGCCGGTGCCGTACGTGACGCTGCCGTACCTGTCCGAGATGGAGCTGGGCTACGCGGCTGCCGACCTCATGCTGGCCCGGGGCGGTGCGATGACCGTCGCCGAGGTGGCCGCGATCGGCCTGCCGACGATCTTCGTGCCGTACCCGCACAGCAACCAGGAGCAGAAGCGCAACGCGCTGCCCGTGGTGGAGGCCGGCGGCGGGCTGCTCGTCGACGACGCGGAGCTGACCCCGGACTGGCTGGAGCGCGCGGTCATCCCGCTGATCCGGGACCCGCAACGGCTGTACGCGATGGGCGCAGCCGCGTCGGCGTACGGGCGGCGCGACGGTGACGAGGCGCTGCGCTCGTTCGTCCTCGAGGCGGTGAACCGGTGACCGCGCAGTTCACGCCGGCCGGCACGCTCACCGCCGAGGACCTGGGCGCCGTCCACCTGATCGGTGTGGGCGGGGTGGGCATGCTCGGCGTGGCCCGCCTGCTGCTCACCCGGGGCATCCGGGTCTCCGGCAGCGACCTGCGCGAGTGGCCCTCGCTGGCGGGTCTGCGGGCGCTCGGCGGCACCATCTATCTCAGCCACGAGGCGACAAACCTCGACGGCGTGGACACCGTGGTCTACTCCTCGGCCATTCCGAAGGACCACCTGGAGCTGGTCGAGGCCCGTCGACGCGGCCTGCGGGTGCTGCACCGCTCGGAGGCCCTCGCGGCGGCGATGACCGGCCGCCGGGCGATCGCGGTCGCCGGCACGCACGGCAAGACCACCACCACCTCGATGGTGACGATGGTGCTCCAGCAGGCCGGTGTGGACCCGTCCTTCGTGATCGGCGGGGAGATCTCCGAGGTCGGCTCGGGCGCCCACCACGGCACCGGCGAGCACTTCGTGGTCGAGGCGGACGAGAGCGACCGCTCGTTCCTCATCTACCGCCCGTACGTCTCGATCATCACGAACGTCGAGCCGGACCACCTGAACACCTACGGCGACTACGAGACGCTGGAGGCGGCGTTCGTGGAGTTCGCCCGCCTCACCGACCCGAACGGGTTCATCATCACGTGTGCCGACGACCCGGGCGGTCGGCGGCTGGCGGCGACCCTGCGCGCCGAGGGGCGGCGGGTGTTCACCTACGGCGCGGCCGAGGACGCCGACCTGCGGTTGACCGAGATCGTCTCCTCCGCGCGCGGCGTGCGCTACCTGGCCGCGATCGACGGGCGGTCGCTGGGCGAGTTCCGGCTGCCGGTGCCGGGGCGGCACATGGGGCTCAACAGCGCCTCGGCGGTGCTCACCGCGTACCTGCTCAAGCTGCCGCTGGAGGCGGCGGAGGCCGCGCTGGCGGTCTTCCCCGGTGTGCGGCGGCGCTTCGAGCGCAAGGGCGTCGCGGACGGCGTGCTGGTCTACGACGAGTACGCCTACCACCCCACGTCGATGACGCTGGCGATGCAGACGCTGCGTGAGGTGGCCGGCGACGGGCGGTTGATCGTCGTCTTCCAGCCGTACCGGCTGTACCGCACCCGCGACAACCAGGCGGAGATCGCTGACGCGCTGGCCATCGCCGACGAGGTGGTGCTGCTGGAGGTCTTCGGGCCGGGCGAGCTGCGCCAGCCCGGTGAGGGCTCGGCGGCGCTGATCGAGGCGGTGGCGCTGCCGGCCGAGCGCAAGGTGTTCGTCGACTCCTGGGAGGCCGCGCCGGTCGAGGTGGTCCGCCGGGCCCGCCCGGGCGACGTGGTGGTGACGATGGGCGCCCCGCCGATCTCGCTGATGGGTGACGAGCTGCTGGCCGCCCTGGGCGCGCGTACCGCCGACTCCGCGTCGGGGGCGACTGTCGACCCGGTGGCCACGACCCCGGCGATCGGTCAGCCGGTGCCCGGCGGGTCCACGGCCGGCGGCGACGGGGCGGCGCTCGGTGGCGCCGCCGCACCGGACGGCGCGGCCCCCACGGCCGGATGAGCCCCGGCCCCGCCCGCGGGCGCACCAGCGGCGCCGACGGCGGCGCCCCACGGCGCGGTCCGGTCCGACGGTGGCAGTTGGTCCGCGCCGGCAGTGACGCGGTGCCGGCGTCGACCCGCCGCTTCATGGCCCGGGCCCGGCAGCGTCGGATGCGGGCGGCATTGCCGTGGGCGGTGGCCGCCGGGGTGCTGGCCCTGCTCGCTCTGGTCGCCTGGACGGTCCTCGGCACCGGGCTGTTCGGGGTCCGCACGGTGACGGTGGAGGGCGCCAAGCTGGTCACGGACGTGCAGGTGCGCGACGCGGTGGGGGTGCCCGACGGGGTGCCGCTGGCCCGGGTGGATCTGGCGGCCGCCGCGCGTCGGGTCGGTGCGTTGGCGCCGGTCGAGCGGGCCACGGTGTCGCGGGACTGGCCGGGAACGCTGGTGGTCCGGGTGACGGAGCGGACGGCGGTGGCGGTGGTGCCGCAGGCGGACGCGTTCGCGCTTGTCGACCGCAGCGGCGTGGCGTTCCAGACGGTGGCCCGCCGCCCCGCCGGGCTGCCGCTGGTGCGGGTGAGCAGGCCCGCCGCCGACGACCCGGACACCCGGGCCGCGCTGGAGGTGCTCGGGGCGCTGACCCCGCAGCTGCGGGCCGAGCTGGTGGACCTGAGGGTGGAGGGTCTGGCCCGGATCAGCCTGCTGCTGCGCGGGGACCGCACGGTGGTCTGGGGCGACGCCACGCGGGGTACGGACAAGGCGCGGGTGGCCACGGCGCTGCTCGACGAGGACAGCGACCGCATCGACGTGAGCGCGCCGGACGTGGTGACCTTCCGCTGACCGGGTGAGCGTGCTCCGCACGTGACGAGTCGCGCTCCGGCGGCGACACGCCGGTCGGGTCCTTGGCTCATCGCGTGGTGGCGCTTACGTTGCCCCGAAGAGGTTCAGTGGTTGACATAACTGTAAGCCTCTAGTAGAGGGTGAGGGTTCAGCCCTGACTCTCGCTGGTGACAGCTGTCGTCGGCCGCTGGTCTGGCCACGCCGTACCCGGTCGGCCGAAGCCAATCTCGAAGGAAAGGACCGGAGATGACACCTCCGCACAACTACCTGGCGGTCATCAAGGTCGTCGGCATCGGGGGCGGCGGCGTCAACGCCGTCAACCGGATGATCGAGGTTGGGCTCAAGGGCGTCGAGTTCATCGCGATCAACACCGATGCCCAGGCGCTGCTGATGAGTGACGCCGACGTCAAGCTCGACGTCGGCCGGGAGCTGACCCGTGGCCTGGGCGCCGGGGCCAACCCGGACGTCGGCAAGAACGCCGCCGAGGACCACCGCGACGAGATCGAGGAGGTGCTCAAGGGCGCCGACATGGTCTTCGTGACCTGCGGCGAGGGTGGCGGCACCGGCACCGGTGGGGCGCCCGTGGTGGCCAACATCGCCCGCAAGCTCGGCGCGCTGACCATCGGCGTGGTGACCCGCCCGTTCTCCTTCGAGGGCAAGCGCCGTCAGGTGCAGGCCGAGACGGGGATAGACGAGCTGCGCAACCAGTGCGACACGCTGATCGTCATCCCGAACGACCGGCTGCTGGCCCTGGGTGACCGCAACATCAGCATGATGGACGCCTTCCGCACGGCCGACCAGGTGCTGCTCTCCGGTGTGCAGGGCATCACCGACCTGATCACCACCCCGGGTCTGATCAACCTGGACTTCGCCGACGTCAAGAGCGTGATGAGCGGCGCCGGCAGCGCGTTGATGGGCATCGGCAGCGCCCGCGGGGAGAACCGCGCGGTCGAGGCGGCCGAGGCGGCCATCTCCAGCCCGCTGCTGGAGCAGAGCATGGACGGCGCGCGCGGCGTGCTGCTCTCCATCGCCGGTGGCTCCGACCTGGGCCTGTTCGAGATCAACGACGCGGCCCAGCTGGTCACCGACGCGGCCCACCCGGACGCCAACATCATCTTCGGCGCGGTGATCGACGACGCGCTCGGTGACGAGGTGCGGGTGACGGTCATCGCCGCGGGCTTCGACGGTGGCACGCCGGCGTACAAGGCGGCCGAGCCGACCCGCAAGACCAACACCAACCAGCCGGCGCCGCAGAGCACCCCGGTGCCGCCGCCGGCCACCCTGCCGGCTCCGGCCCAGTCGCCGCGCCGGGTGCTCTTCGACGACGTGGACGTGCCCGACTTTCTCAAGAACGGTTCCTGAGCGCCGCCGATGACCGACAGTTCAGCCACGGTACGACCGGACCGCCGCGCCGAACTCGCGGCGGGCCTGGTCCAGGTGCGGGCCCGGATCGCCGACGCCTGCGCGGACGCGGGCCGGGACCCCGCCGACGTCACGATGATCGCCGTGACCAAGACGTACCCGGCCGGTGACGTGCTGGCGTTGGCCGGCCTCGGGGTGACCGACATGGGGGAGAACCGCGACCAGGAGGCGGCCGGCAAGGCCGCCGAGGTGGCTGCGGCCGGCGTACGTCCCCGCTGGCACTTCATCGGGCAGTTGCAGCGCAACAAGGCCCGCTCGGTCGTGCGCTACGCCGACGTGGTGCACTCGGTGGACAGCGTGCGGTTGGCCCGCGCGCTGGGTAACGCGGCGGCGGAGCGGGAACGGCCGCTGGACGCCCTGGTGCAGGTGAGCATCGACGGCGACCCGGCGCGCGGCGGCGCGTTGCCCGACTCGGCCGACGAGGGCGTGGGGCTGGAGGCGGTCGCCGCGGCGGTGGCCGACGCCCCCGCGCTGCGGTTGGCCGGTCTGATGGCGGTGGCGCCGCTGGGTTGGCCACCGGAGCGGGCCTTCGCCCGACTGGCCGAGGTGGCCGAGGCGTTTCGGACGCTCCATCCGGGAGCGACAGCGTTGTCGGCGGGAATGAGCGGCGACCTGGAAATCGCGATCCGATACGGCGCGACACATGTCCGCGTCGGTAGCGCGTTGCTCGGAATGCGTCCCACGCTGCGGTAGCCTGACCGCGAGACAGGCAAATTACATCAGTGTTGTTTCAGGGCGGCGGATCCTTGTGGGGGTCGTGACGCGCGACGCGAATCGCGCGCCAGGGGGATTGCCGTTCCGGTCCGATGGGCATGGTTGTCCACTCGCGACGGGCGACATGGCACGGGGGCGAGTGCCGCACGGCGGACGGAAGGGCGCGGGATGGGTGCACTGCGCAAGGCGGGGGTCTGGCTCGGTCTCGTCGAGGAAGACGACGAGCGGGCCTACGACGACGGTGGCTACGACAAGGGTGGCTACCGCGAGTCGCGTTACCGGCAGAGCCGGTACGCCGAGGAGTTCGCCGACGAGGACGACGACGACGCCGAGGAGCCACCGGCTCCCCGGCCGCGCGCCAGCGAGCGGGGTCGGCTCTCCGAGCGGTCCACTGGGCGCGGCGGCGAGTCCGACCGCGGTGACGGTGAGCGTCCGGAGCGGGCCGAGCGGTCCAGCGTACGGTCGATCACGCGGTCCTCGGCCGGTGAGACGTCGGGCGCGTTGACGTACCACACGCGCGACAATCTGGCCCTCGCGCCGCAGGCCGTGACGCGGGAGCGCGTGGCCGTGCCCGAGGAGGAGCAGCGGTATCAGATCACCACGCTGCACCCGACCACGTACCGCGAGGCGCGCACCATCGGTGAGCACTTCCGCGACGGCGTACCAGTGATCATCAATCTCACCGAGATGGATGAGGCGGACGCCCGCCGTCTGGTTGACTTCGCGGCCGGTCTGGCGTTCGGGCTGCGCGGTACGATCGAGCGCGTGACCAATCGGGTGTTCCTGCTCTCACCGGCCAATGTCCAGGTCACCGCGGAGGACAAGGCCAAGATCGCTGAGGGCGGTTTTTTCAGCCTGAGTTGACCCCGCCCGACCCGAGGGACGTCGCTGACCGTGTTGTCGATCTTACTGCAAGTGCTGTACCTGGTCCTTTATGTCTTCCTGCTTCTTCTTCTGTCCCGGTTCGTGTTGAGCGCCGTCCTTCAGTACGGCCGGCGGTGGCAGCCGGGACGCGGCGCATCGGCAGGACTGGAATCCGTGTGGAGCGTCACTGATCCCCCTCTCAACGCGTTGAGGCGTGTGATCCCTCCGCTGCGAATTGGTACCGTGAGCATCGACCTGGCCTCCCTTGTGCTCCTGGTTATCCTGTTCGTGCTGATGGAGTTCGTGTTAGGGCCGTCGATCAGGGCATCTGCCTGATGACCGACGCGCTTTCGCGGCCGCAACTGACCCGAGGAGTTTCGATGCCGCTGACCCCGGCCGACGTCCACAACGTCGCCTTCAAGAAACCGCCGATCGGCAAGCGGGGGTATGACGAGGAGGAGGTCGACGCCTTCCTGGATGAGGTCGAGCGCGAGCTCGCCCGTCTCATCGAGGAGAACAACGAGCTGCGCGCCCAGGTGGAGCGCGGCGGTCGTGGCGGCGCCCCCGCCGGCCCCGGCGGCGACGCCCGACTGGCGGCGGAGCTCAACGACGTCAAGGCCCAGCTGGACCGGGTGCAGCGCGACAAGTCCGCTGCCGAGCAGGCCGCCCGCGCCATGCAGGCCGAGCTGGAGCAGGTCCGCGCGACCGGCGGCCCGGCCGGCGGCGTCACCGGTGACGGTGAGCAGCAGGCCCTGCGCGTGCTGATGATGGCCCAGCGCACCGCCGACGACCACGTGTCGGACGCGCGCCGCGAGGCCGACCAGCTCCTGTCCGAGGCTCGGAGCAAGGCCGAGGAGGTGACCCGCGAGGCTCGCGCGAAGGCCGACGCCCTGGAGCGGGACGCCCGCCAGCGGCACCAGGAGGCCATGGGCGGCCTGGACGCCAAGCGCACGGCCCTGCAGAAGCACATCGAGGAGCTCAAGCAGTTCGAGCGCGAGTACCGCACCCGGCTCAAGGCCTACCTGGAGAGCCAGCTGCGGGACCTCGACGGTCGCGGCCAGGGCCTCGAAGCCGAGATGACCCGCTCCGAGGCAGGCCGGGTCGCCGGCGGCAACGGGCTGGCCGCGGCAGGCCTCGCCGGTTCGTACGGCGGCGGGCGCTCCGGCGCCCTCGAAGCCGGACGCTGAGCACCGGCCGGCGATCGCTGTCCGCAGATGGTGACGGTCGCCGGCCCTGCCTGGACGGTACGACGCGGCGGGGGTGAGCCGTGATAGTCGCGAGTCTTCTGCTCATCCTCGTCGCTGTGGTGCTGCTGGTGTTCGGTCTGGCCGGTGGCTCCAGCGTTCTGTTGACCATTTCCATCGCGGCCAGTCTGCTGGCCGCCGTCGCGTTGGTGGTGGGCGCCCGCCAGGCAGCCGCCAACCGCGCGACGGCGGATCCCGGTCGGGCCGGTCCGCGGGACCGCGCGACATTCCGCAGGGCCAGCCAGGCCGAGCCGGGTGTCGCGTACGGTCCGCCGCTGGCCGAGCCGGATGTGCCGGTCCAGCATGTACCTCCGACGGTCGGCAACGGCGGCACCGGGTGGCGGCAACCACCCGAGCCGCCGTCCGACCCCGAGGCGGTCCCGCCCTTCGACGCGGCGTCACCGTATGACGGGGCCCCGCCCTTCGACGCGGCCTCGCCGTATGACGCGGCCCCGCCCTTCGACGCGGCCTCGCCGTTCGAGCCCGAGGCGTCGTTCGTGACCCCGGCCGACGCGTCACGCTCCTCGCCCGTCAGCCCGGCATCGCCCTTCGTGGCGCGCGGCGACGAGGCGTACCCCTCCGGCACGACGTCGGTCGACGCGCTGGCCGACGAGCCGGCCGAGCAGCCGATCACCCCTGCCGAGGCGGCCCGGGTCTCCCGGCTGCCCGACCCCGTCGTGGTTGTCGACGGGCGACCCCGCTACCACCTGGCCGGGTGCCCGCGCCTGGCCGGGCGGGTGCCCGAGTCCCTCCCGGTCGCCGAGGCCGTCGAGCTCGGCTTCACGCCGTGCGCGGCGTGCGCGCCGGCCACCGCCCTGCTCACCGACGTCCGGCCGATCTGAGAGCGGTGTCGGTGCCCCCGCAGGACGCGCTCACCGTGGCGGTACGGGTGAAGCCTGGCGCCTCCCGCGACGCGGTCGGCGGCCGCTTCGACGGCGCGTACGGCCCCGCCCTGGTGATCGCGGTCCACGCTCCGGCGGTGGACGGTCGGGCGACCGAGGCTGCCCGCCGGGCCCTCGCCGACGCGTTGGGCGTCCGGGCGGCCACGGTGTCGCTGCGCACCGGCGCGACCAGCCGGGACAAGCTGTTCCTCGTCGACCGGCCCGGCCCCGAGCTGACCGACGTGCTGCACCGACTGCGCGACGGATCCGCAGGGTGAGGACCGCCCGGGCTCGGCAACCGTGACGCCCGGGCTGGACATCGCGCTGCTGCTCGGCGCGGCCGTGCTGTTGGTGGCGGTCGGCGCCGTCCGGCTCTCCAGCCGCCTCGGGGTGCCCAGCCTGCTGTTCTACCTGGCGCTCGGCGTGGCCATCGGCGAGGGCGGGTTGGGTATCCGCTTTGACGACGTCGATCTGACCCGGACCCTCGGCTTCTGCGCGCTCATCGTGATCATCGCCGAGGGTGGCCTGACCGCCCGGTGGAGCGCCCTGCGTCCGGTCCTCGGGTTGGCCTCCGCGCTCTCCACGGTCGGCGTGATCGTCAGCATCGTGGTGGTCGGCGTCGCCGTACACCTGTTGCTGGGTCTGGACTGGCGGCTGGCGTTGCTCTACGGCGCGGTGCTCTCCTCCACCGACGCGGCGGCGGTGTTCGCCACCCTGCGGCGGCTGCGGCTGCCGCCGCGGCTGGTGGCCACACTGGAGGCCGAGTCGGGCATGAACGACGCCCCGGTGGTGCTGCTGGTGGTGCTGCTGTCGCACTCGGGCTGGTCGCATCCGTGGTGGTACGAGGTCGGTCTGGTCTGCTACGAGCTGGGCGTCGGCGCGGCGGTGGGGGTGGGTGCGGGCGTCGCCGGCACGTGGGCGCTGCGTCGGGCCGCGCTGCCGTCCGCGGGGCTGTACCCGATCGCGGCGGTGGGGATCACCGTCCTGGCGTACGCCGCAGGCGCCGTTCTGCACGCCTCGGGCTTCCTCGCCGTCTACGTGGCCGGGGTGCTGCTGGGCAACGCCCGGCTGTCGCACCGGCAGGCGATCCTGGGCTTCGCCGACGGGCTGGCGTGGGTCGCCCAGATCGGGCTGTTCGTGCTGCTCGGGTTGCTGGTCTCGCCGGGCCGGTTGGATGCGGCGGTGCTGCCGGCGGTGGTGGCCGGTCTGGCGCTGGTGCTGCTGGCCCGGCCGCTGTCGGTGGCCGTCTCGGCGGTGCCGTTCCGGGTCGGCCTGCGGGAGCAGGCGTTCCTGTCCTGGGCCGGGCTGCGCGGGGCGGTGCCGATCGTGTTGGCCACCATTCCTCTCTCGGAGCGGGTGCCGGGCGCGGAGCGCCTCTTCGACGCGGTCTTCGTGCTGGTGGTGATCTTCACGCTGGTGCAGACCAGCACGCTCGGTCCGTTCGCCCGCCGGCTGGGGACCACCGCGCCGGCCGAGGCCACCGAGATCCACGTGGAGACCGCGCCACTGGAGCGGATGCGGGCCGATCTGCTCCAACTGGAGGTGCCTCCGGGCTCGCGGCTGGCCGGCGTGCACGTCGACGAGCTGCGGTTGCCGGTGGGCGCCTCGGTGACTCTGGTGCTGCGTGACGGGGTGGGCTTCGTGCCTGGCCCGGACACCCGGCTGAAAACCGGCGACAGCCTGCTGATCGTCGCCACCGGTGGGGTGCGCGACGCCGCCGAACGGCGGCTGCGGGCCGTCAGCCGACGGGGTCGGCTGGCCCGATGGTTTGGCGAGTACGGGGATGAGGCGGTCGGTTGATCTGCTAGCGTTCCCTTTGCCCCAGTTAGGCAGGGCTCGGGGCTGTTGAGCGGTGCGACGGTGCGCCACGTTGTCGGACGCCTGTACGTTCCGTATTCTTGCCAACCTCCGGAGTGCGCGGCCATCGTCGCCGTGCGCCCCTTTTCGTACTTGGGGTCGCCTTTGTCGGCGCCCCTGACCAGGTGCCGCGACCGAGCGGCGCCGCGGCCGAGGAGCGACCCATGGCGAAGCCAGCCGATACCAGGACCGCCGGCCGCAAGCCGGTGGCCAAGGCCACCCGCAGCGCGGCGGAGACCGAGAAGATCCGGGCGGCGCTGGCGGCGCGGCGGGACGAGCTGCGCGCCGAGTACGATCAGACGCTGAGCGAGATCACCGAGCTGCAGCGCGATCGGTTGACGGACTCGGCCGGGGACGACCAGGCCGACACCGGCACCAAGACGTTCGAGCGGGAGCAGGAGATCTCTCTCGCCAACAGCATTCTGGAACGGATCACGCAGGTCGAGCGCGCCCTGGAGCGCCTCGACGAGGGTGGTTACGGCTGGTGCGAGCGGTGCGGCAACCCGATCCCGGTCGAGCGCCTCGCCGCCTTCCCGTCGGCCACCCTGTGTGTGACGTGCAAGCAGTTGGAGGAGCGGCGCTGAGGCCCGGTCCCCGTCTGCGATGAGACGGTGAGCGATCACCGCCGAGACACCTCGATGGGGAGCGCATGACCGCAGCACCGCCCGCCGAACCCGGCCGTACCGACCCGGGCGGCGGCAAGCCCCGGCCCCGGGCCGTCGCGATCCTCGCCGGGGTGGCCCTGGTGGCCCTGGTGGCCGACCTGGTGACCAAGCACCTCGCGCTCGCCGCGCTCAGCGACCGCGAGCCGGTCCGGGTGCTGGGTGGGCTGGTCTACCTGAGCCTGACCCGCAACAGCGGCGCCGCGTGGAGCATCGGTGCGAACTACACCTGGGTGTTCCCGCTGATCACCATCGGCGTGGTCGGCTGGATCGTCTGGATGGCGCTGCGACTGCGGTCCCTGCCGTGGGCGATCTCCCTGGGCCTGGTGCTCGGTGGGGCGCTGGGCAACCTCATGGACCGGATCTTCCGGGCGCCCGCCCCGTTCCACGGCCACGTGGTCGACATGATCAGCGTCTTCGGGCCGTACGGCGAGTACTTCCCGGTGTTCAACCTGGCCGACAGCTCGCTGGTCTGCGGTGTGCTGCTGGCCGTGCTGCTGGAGCTGACCGGTCGTCAGCGTGACGGTCGGCGGGCCGGCCGGGACGACGCCTCCGCCGACGCGGGCGCCACCGCCGACGCCGAGCAGAGGGAGCGGGCATGACCTCCACGTTCGCCGCCGGTGGCGACCACCGTTCGCTGCCCGTGCCCGACGGCCTGGACGGCATGCGCCTGGACCAGGCGGTGTCGCGGCTGTTCGGCCTCTCCCGTACCGCAGCCGCCGCCCTGGTCGACGCGGGCGACGCCCTCGTCGACGGCGCCGCCCGGCCCAACTCCCACAAGGTCAAGGCCGGCTCCTGGCTGGACGTCACCCTGCCCGCCCCGGTCGCCCCGCCGACCGTGGTGCCGCAGGCGGTGCCCGGCCTGCGCGTTGTGTACGCCGACGACGACATCGTGGTGGTGGACAAGCCGGTGGGCGTGGCCGCGCATCCCAGCCCGGGGTGGACCGGCCCGACGGTGATCGGCGCGCTCGCAGCGATCGGGCACCGCATCTCCACCAGCGGCGCCGCCGAACGGCAGGGCGTGGTGCACCGGCTCGACGTGGGCACCACGGGGATCATGGTGGTCGCCAAGAGCGAGCAGGCGTACACGGCGTTGAAGCGGGCCTTCAAGTACCGCGAGGTGGACAAGGGCTACCACGCGGTGGTGCAGGGGCACCTGGACCCGCTGCGGGGCACCGTGGACGCGCCGATCGACAGGCACCCCACCCACGACTACCGCTGGGCGGTGGTGTCCGGCGGCAAGCCGAGCATCACCCACTACGACACGCTTGAGGCGTTCCCGGCGGCCAGCCTTGTCGACGTGCGGTTGGAGACCGGCCGGACGCACCAGATCCGGGTGCACTTCTCCACGCTGCGGCACCCCTGTGTCGGTGACCTCACCTACGGCGCCGATCCCACCCTCTCGGCCCGTCTCGGCCTGGCCCGACAGTGGCTGCACGCCCGCGAACTGAGCTTTTTGCACCCCCGTTCGGGGGACGAGGTCCGGTTCGTCAGCGACTACCCTGACGATCTGGAACGTGCGCTTGAGATCCTGCGTGACTGAGCGGCGACCACCCGACATCGATCCGACGAGGGGATCCCGCCTGTGCGCGCCGGCGACCTGCTGCGGCAGCTGGACCAACGGCTGCTGCCGCCGCTGACCCGGGCGGTGGCCCGTCTCGGTGACCGGCCGGGGCGGTCCGGGGTGCTCACCTGGGCCGCAGTGCTCTCCGCGGCGGCCGTGCTGGGCACCGCCGTGTGGGCCGCCGACGACGCTCCGGTGGGCGACCGGACGGTGGGCGAGGTGACCCGCGTCGGGGTGGCCGACGGCGACTGGGTTCCCGGCTACCTGCGCTCGGCCGCGGCCGACCTGGCCGCGCTGAGCCCGACGGCCCCGGCCACCGCTGACGGGACGTACGCCCTGGTCGTGCTCGACGCGTACCTGCCGCCGCAGCGGCTGGCCGCGGTGCTCGGTGACGTGTCGGTGTCGACGGTCTTCGGCCGGGTGCCGCTGCCCGGCCGGCAGACCGAGATCGTCCGGATGCCGGCCCTGCGGGTGCCGGACGACGTGGTCGCTCAGATGGCGCAGGTGGCCGCCCGCAAGGACGGCGAGGCCGCCGACTACCGGGCCAGGGCCGCCGGGGTGCGCGGCGACAGCGCCGCCGAGCGCGAGCTGCGCCAGCAGTACGTCACCGGGGCGGACGTGGCGAGCGCCGAGGCGGCGGCGTACCGCGGTGGCTGCGCGTGCGTCTACGCGGCGGTGGTGCGCGCGGCGCCGGAGGCGCTGCGGGGCGTGGCCGCCCGCCCGGACGTGCGGGCCGTCGATCCGGCGCCCGAGGTGTACCGACTCGACCGTACGGTCTTCACGCCGCCGCTGCCCGAGCAGCGCGACGTGGTCCGCCCGCCTGCCGACACCGGCCCGAGCCCGGAGCCGACGCCGCTGGCGAGTGGCGCGTCGCCGTCGAGCACGCCGAGGCCGCCGGTGCCGATGGGCGAATCGTCGGAACCCGCACCGCTCGTAACGATTCCGTCACCCGAGTCGCCCTCGGCCGAACCCACCGAGGTGGCCCCGCCGGGTGTCACCACCTCCCCGGACGCGCCCGACGCCGGACTGCTGCCGCCCTCCCCGTCGTGATCTGCGCCGGGTGGTGTGCGTGCTCAGGTGTGGTCCGAATAGGGTTTGGTTCGTAGCCTGTCAGACAGAGATCGATGGCGCTGGGAGGGCGGGCCGTGGAGGGCAGTGAGACCGGCTGGGGCCGGCCGGCCGAACCAGCGCCGAGATGGCGGGCGTTGCTGGACCGCGCCCGGCTGGGCGGCCGGGCCGCTGAGCAGCCCGAGCCCGAGCGCCGGGCCGACGAGGCGCCGCCGGATCCCCTCCCGCGGCGCGCGGCCCCCAACGGCTACTCGGGGCGGGCGTCGGCCATCGGGCATCCGGCCGATCTGTCGTACGGCCAGGAGCCCGGTTACCGGGCCGAGGCGACCTACCGGGTCGATCCCGCCTACCGTGCCGAGCCGGGCTACCGGGCTGAGCCGGACTACCGGGCCGAGCCCGCGTACCGGGCCGAGCCGGACTACCGCGCCGAGCCCGCCTACCGGTCGGAGCCGGACTACCGGGCGGAGCCCGCGTACCGGGCCGAGCCGGAGTATCGGGCCGAGCCGGAGTATCGGGCCGAGCCGGCGTACCGGGCCGAGCCGGACTACCGGGCCGAGCCGGTGTACCGGTCGGAGCCGGGTTACCGGGCTGAGCCGACGTACCGCGCCGACCCGGGCTACCGGGCCGACCCGACGTACCGTGCCGAGCCGGGTTACCAGGCCGAGCCCGAGCCGCCGCCGCGCCGGGCCGAGCCGGAGTCGCGCTACGCCCTCCTGGACAACGGTTACCGGCCGGGCAACCCGGCGGGGGAGTCGCGGTACGCGCTGCTGGAGACCGGTTACCAGCCGGAGACCGGCTACCCGACACCCGCGCCGCAGGTGACCCCGCCGGTCGCGGCGGTCGCGCCACCGCCGGTCGCGCCACCGGTCACCCCGCCGCCCGCCCCGCCGGTCAGCCCGCCGCCGGGCTCGGCCATCGCCGAGCGCGGCTACCCCGCCCGGATCGAGTGGCGACCGCAGGGCGTCGACCAGGAGTCCGAACGCGCCACCGGCGTGCTCCGCCGCGACCTGGGCACACCCCGCGTGTTCGCGTTCGCCAACCCCAAGGGCGGCGTGCACAAGACCACCGCGACGGTCCTCGCCGCCGCCACCGTCGGCAGCGTCCGGGGGCGGGGCGTGCTGGCCTGGGACGACAACGAGCTGCGCGGCACCCTGGGGCTCCGCGCCGGGAGTGCCCGCCACGCGCGCACCATCCGCCACCTGATCGGTGACCTGGCCCAGATCGAGATCCTGGAGGGCGCGACCCTGCTGGAGCGGCTGGACGACTACCTGCGGCACGCCTCCGACGGCTCGTACGACGTGCTGGCCGGCGAGGAGAGCCCGCGCTTCGCCCAGCGACTCGACCAGTTCACCGTCAAGCGGGTGCTCGAACTGCTGCGTCGTACGCACGACGTGGTCTGCGTGGACACCGGCAACAACGTGGAGAGCGCCAACTGGCGCACCGTGATGCAGGCCGCCGACCAACTGGTGGTGACCACCGTGCCCCGGGAGGACGCGGCGTTCAGTGCCGACTGGATGCTCGACCTGCTGCACGAGGAGGGCATGGGCGAGCTGGCCGACAACGCGGTCACCCTCATCTCCTGCCCCACTCCCGGCCGCTCGCCGTTGCAGGACGACCTGGAACGGCACTTCGCGACGCGTACCCGCGCGGTGGCCGTCGTGCCGTACGACCCGGCGTTGGAGACCGGTTCGTCGATCGAGTACCACCAGCTCCAGCCGGAGACCCGGCAGGCGTGGCTGCGCGCCGCCGCGGCCATGGCAGAGCCGTTCGCCCGGTGAGTTGGTTCGCCGCCACCGGCGCCCCGGCCCGTCCCGGGGCCTGAGAGGATCATCGGGTGAGCCCGGACAACCCCGACCCGCAGCGGCACGTCGACGACGCCGACCGGCCCGCCCCACCCGCACCGTCGGGTGCGGCACCCGCCGACAGCGGGTCGGCCGTGCCGCCACCAGCCGTGCCGCCGCCCGGGTTCGACCCCGGCGAGGGTCCCACCCTGACGGCGTACCAGAGCGGACCGGAGCTGACCCCCGACGAGCCCCGCCGCCCGTTGCGGACCGTGGCGGCGGTGCTCGGGGTCGTGCTCGCCCTGGCCGTGCTGGGCGGGGCGCTCGGGCTGCTCTGGGCCGTGCTCGCGCCGGACACCCCGGTGCTCAAGACCGCCGAGGGCGCGATCTACGCCGAGCCCCAGCCGGAGCAGCCGATCGCCGCGGACGGCTGGTTCAGCCTGCTCGGGCTGGCCTTCGGGGTGCTCGCGGCGTTGGCCGTGTGGTTCCTGCTGCGCCGCCAACGCGGCCCCGTCGGGTTGCTCGGCGTGCTGCTGGGCACGTTGGCCGCCGCCCCGGTGGCCTGGCAGGTGGGGCGTCGGGTCGGGCTGGCGACCTTCGACCGGCTGTTGGACAGCGCCCCGGCCGGTCAGGCGTTCACCAAACCCGCAGACCTGCGCGCCGGCGGAATCGACTGGCTCTTCGGCGCGCTGCCCGTGCCGCACGGCAACCTGCTGCTGCCGGCGTTCGGCGCCGCTGTCACGTACACCCTGCTGGCCGGTTGGTCGCGCTGGCCGGGCCTGCGGCCGGAGCCGGACCCGGCGGCCCTCAGTTGGGCGTCGGTGGGGACGCCAGCTCCGACAGCGGCACCGGAACCGCCCGCACCTGGCGCAGCAGAGCCGCCTCGCGGTTGAGCAGTCGCAGCTCGGCGCGGAGCCGGGCGGCGGTGTCGTCGATCGCGAGCAGCCGCTGCCGGTCGTCGACGGTCAGCGCGGCGGTGGCCGCCACCAGGTGCGACAGCACCGTCGGGTCCTCCGGCAGCTGCTCGGAGATCTCCTCCGGGTCGGGGCGGATCAGCCCCAGGTACTGCCGGAACACCGCGATCACTCGGGCCGCCAGCAGGTCGGCCACCTCGTCCGGCCCGGAGGCCTCGGGCAGCCACTCGACGTCGGCGGTCAGGTAGGGCGCGGACGCGTCGTCGACGTCGGCGATCCGGAATCGGCGGCGCCCGACGGTGACGATGTCGAAACCGCCGTCGGCCAGCTCGGTGACCTGGCGCAACTCGGCGGTGCAGCCCACCTCGTGCAGGGTGACGTCGCCGACGCCGGTGCCCGCGCGGGCGCCGGGCCCGGCGGGCGCGACCTCCCAGCCGGCCTGGATGGCCACCACCCCGAACTCGCGGGACGCGCCCTTGGGCAGGTCGACCAGGTGCCGGACCAGGGCCCGGTAGCGCTCCTCGAAGATGTGCAGCGGCAGCACCAACCCGGGAAAGAGCACCGTTGCGAGCGGGAACACCGGCAGCCGTGCGGTCACGTGGTCGAGCCTAACCAATCGCGCCCGCGCCGGCGTGGCCCGGCTCACCGTCCCGCCGAGCGGGCGGCTGGGGTGAGCTCCGGTCGGGCCGCCTAGACTCGCAAGGGTGCTGAATCGGATCGACCTGCGCGACGGTCTCGTGGACCCGCGCCGCCTGCTGCCCCGTGCCCAGCTCGACGTGTCGGTGGCCGTCGAGCGGATCAAGCCGCTCGTCGAGGCGGTCCGGGAGCATGGGTACCCAGCGATCCGGGAGGCCAGTGAGCGGTTCGACGGCATCTCACCGGAGGTGCTGCGGGTGCCGGTGGAGGCGATCGCCGAGGCCGAGGGTGTGCTCGACCCGGCCGTGCGGGCCGCCCTGCTGGAGTCGATCGCCCGGGCCCGCAGGGTGCACGACGACCAGCGGCGCACCGACCACACGACCCGGGTGGTGCCCGGTGGCACGGTCACCGAGCGGTGGCTGCCCGTCGACCGGGTGGGCCTCTACGTGCCTGGCGGCCTGGCGATGTACCCGTCGACGGTGGTGATGAACGTGGTGCCGGCCCAGGCGGCCGGGGTGCGCTCGCTGGTGGTGGTCAGCCCGCCGCAGAAGGACAACGGCGGCCTGCCCGACCCCCGGGTGCTGGCCGCGTGCGCGCTGCTCGGCGTCGACGAGGTCTACGCCGTGGGCGGCGCCCAGGCGGTGGCGATGCTGGCGTACGGGTCCGCCGTCGACCCGACGGGCGCGCTGCGGTGCGAGCCCGTCGACCTGGTCACCGGCCCGGGCAACATCTGGGTGACCGCCGCCAAGCGGCTGCTGCGGGGTGTCGTCGGCATCGACGCCGAGGCCGGCCCGACCGAGATCGCGATCCTGGCCGACGACAGCGCCGACCCGGCGCACGTCGCCGCCGACCTGATCAGTCAGGCCGAGCACGACCCGCTCGCCGCGAGCGTGCTGGTCACCCCGTCGCTGGCGTTGGTCGAGGCGGTCGAGACGGAGCTGGCCCGGCAGGTGCCCGCCACCAAGCACGCCGAGCGGGTGACCACGGCGCTGACCGGTGAGCAGAGCGGCGTGGTCCTGGTCGACGACCTCGAGGCGGGGCTGCGGGTGGTCGACGCGTACGCCGCCGAGCACCTGGAGATCCAGACGGTCGACGCCCGGGAGTGGGCGCTGCGGGTGCGCAACGCCGGAGCGATCTTCGTGGGCGCGTGGTCGCCGGTGTCGCTCGGCGACTACTGCGCCGGCTCCAACCACGTGCTGCCCACCGGCGGCTGCGCCCGGCACTCGTCCGGGTTGTCGGTGCAGTCGTTCCTGCGCGGCGTGCACCTGATCGAGTACACCGAGGCCGCGCTGCGCGAGGTGGCCCCGCACGTGGTCGCCCTGGCCAACGTGGAGGACCTGCCGGCGCACGGCCAGGCCGTGCAGGCCCGCTTCCCGGGAGGGGTGGCGTGACCTCGCTCGATGATCTGCCGATCCGCGACGACCTGCGCGGGCTGTCGCCGTACGGGGCGCCGCAGCTCGACGTGGCGGTGCGGCTCAACACCAACGAGAACTCCTACCCGGTGCCGGAGCCGGTCGTCGACGCGATCGGCAAGGCGCTCGCCGCCGAGTTGCGCGACCTGAACCGCTATCCGGACCGGGACGCGGTGGCGCTGCGCGCCGACCTGGCCGGATATCTCGGGCACGGCCTGACCGTCGAGCACGTCTGGGCGGCCAACGGTTCGAACGAGATCCAGCAGCAGTTGTTGCAGGCGTTCGGTGGGCCGGGGCGCACCGCGCTGGGTTTCGTGCCGGCGTACTCGATGCACCCGCTGCTGGCCCTGGGCACCGGCACCCGGTGGGTGCCCGCCCAGCGCGGCGTCGACTTCGGGCTGACCGCCGACGAGGCGGTGGCGCAGGTCCGCGAGCACCGGCCCGACGTGGTCTTCCTCTGCTCGCCGAACAACCCCACCGGCACGGCGCTGGACCCGGCGGTGGTCGCCGCGGTGCTCGACGTCGCGCCCGGCATGGTGATCGTCGACGAGGCGTACGCCGAGTTCGCCCGGCCGGGCACGGTCAGCGCCCTCGCGGTGCTGCCCGGCCACCCGCGGCTCGTGGTCACCCGCACGATGAGCAAGGCGTTCGGCTTCGCCGGTGGCCGGCTGGGCTACCTGGCCGCCGATCCGGCGGTGGTGCGCGCGGTGCAGCTGGTCCGTCTGCCGTACCACCTGTCCGTGCTCACCCAGGCCGCCGCCCGCGCGGCGCTGGCCCACCGCGACGCCCTGCTGGGTACGGTGAGCGCGATCATGGCCCAGCGGGACCGGATCGTCGCGACGCTGCGCGAACGGGGCCTGCGGGTGGCCGACAGCGACGCCAACTTCGTGCTGTTCGAGGCCGGTGGCGACCAGGCTGCCGCCTGGCAGGCCCTGCTGGCGCAGGGGGTGCTGGTCCGCGACGTCGGCCTGCCCGGTTGGCTGCGGGTGACCGCCGGCACCCCCGACGAGACCGACGCCTTCCTAGCCGCAATGGAGACCGTGCGATGGGAGCGCGAGCAGTGAGCTTGCGAGCCCCGCAGTCGCGACCGAAAGGTATGCAATGAGCCGGACCGCCCGGGTGGAGCGGATCACCAAGGAAACCAAGGTTCTCGTCGAGATCGACCTCGACGGCACCGGCACGGCCGAGATCAGCACCGGCGTGGGCTTCTACGACCACATGCTGAACCAGATCGCCCGCCACGGCGGCTACGACCTGACCGTGCGCACCGTGGGTGACCTGGAGATCGACGCGCACCACACGATGGAGGACACCGCGCTCGCGCTGGGCGCCGCGTTCGACCAGGCGCTGGGCGACAAGGCCGGCATCCGGCGGTACGGCTCGGCGACCGTCCCGATGGACGAGGTGCTGGTCCGGGCCGCGGTGGACCTGTCCGGCCGGCCGTACGTGGTGCACGACGAGCCGGTCCTCGCGCCGTACATCGGGCCGGTGTACCCGACCAGCATGACCCGGCACATCTGGGAGTCGTTCGGCCAGGCGGCCCGGATCACCCTGCACGTCGACGTGCTGCGCGCGGCCCGTCCCGGTGGGCACCCGGACGCGCACCACGTGGTGGAGGCCCAGTTCAAGGCGGTGTCCCGGGCGCTGCGCGAGGCCACCGCGATCGACCCGCGGGCGGCGGGCGCGATCCCGAGCACGAAGGGGGCGCTCTAATGGGTGCCGCGTTGCCGACGTTGCTGCTGATCCTGGCCGGTGTGCTGGTGGGTGGCGCGTGGTCGCTGCACCGGCAGGGTGCGCCGAGGGCCGCGGTGGTGATCACCGCGGTGCTCGCGCTGCTGGCCACGGCCGCCGGGGTGCTCCGGCTGATCCCGGAGTCGGGGTCGTGACCGCCGACGTGGTGGTGCTCGACTACGGCTCGGGCAACCTGCGCTCGGCGGAGCGGGCGCTGGCCGCCGCGGGCGCGTCCGTCCGGGTGACCGACGACCTCGCCGCGGCGGCCGCCGCGGACGGTCTGGTGGTGCCGGGTGTGGGCGCCTACGCGGCGTGCATGGCGGGTATCGAGGCGCTCGGCGCCGGGCCGGTGATCGCGGAGCGGGTGGCCGCGGGCCGGCCGGTGCTCGGCATCTGCGTGGGCATGCAGGTGCTCTTCGAGCACGGCGAGGAGCACGGGGTGGTGACGAAGGGCCTGGGGTTGCTGCCCGGTGGGGTGACCCGGTTGGCCGCGCACCGTCTGCCGCACATGGGCTGGAACACGGTCCGCGCGCCGCGGGGGTCGGTGCTGTTCGCCGGGTTGCCGCCGGAGAGCCGGTTCTACTTCGTGCACTCGTACGCGATGGGTGACCCGGCGGCGTTGGCGGCGGCGGGGGCCGTGGTGACGACGGCGCACCACGACACCGACTTCGTGGCCGCGGTGGAGCGTGGGCCGCTGTCGGCGGCGCAGTTCCACCCGGAGAAGTCCGCCGAGACCGGTGCCGCGTTGCTGCGCAACTGGCTCGCCACTCTGCCCGCCGGTGACTGAGCGCCGGCACCGTCCGGTGTCCGTCCGGCGGGCGTCGCGGTGAGCCGGGAGCGGGCCCGTCGGCGGGCCGAACGTGAGGCTGACCTGGCGCGGGAGCGGGCGGCCCGGCAGCGCCGGGTGGCGCGTCGGCAGCGCCGCCGCGCGGTGGTCCGCCGGTTGACGCCGCAGTTGCGGCGGGGCCGCACGGGCCGGTTGGCTCGGCACACGCGGGGTGAGCGGGCGGCGATCGTGCTGCTCACCGTGGCGGCGATGATTGTGATCTGGACGTTCGTCGACGATGTGGCGTTGCGTGTCGCGCTGATCGTGCTGTTGCTGCTCGTACTGCCGGCGATCGTGGTGATCGCCCTGGACCGCCGTACCTGATCGAGGAGATGACGTTGAGCCTCACCCTGTTACCCGCCGTGGATGTCGCCGACGGCCGGGCTGTCCGGCTCGTGCAGGGCGCCGCCGGCAGCGAGAGCGTCTACGGCGACCCGTTGGACGCGGCGCTGGCGTGGCAGCGCGACGGCGCCGAGTGGATCCACCTGGTCGACCTGGACGCGGCGTTCGGCCGGGGCACCAACGCGCACCTGCTGGCCGAGGTGGTGCGCCAGTTGGACGTGCAGGTGGAGTTGTCCGGCGGCATCCGGGACGACGAGTCGCTGCGGGCGGCGTTGGGCACCGGCGCGAGCAGGGTGAACATCGGCACCGCCGCGTTGGAGGACCCGGTGTGGTGCGACCGGGTCGTCGGGGAGTACGGCGACCGGGTCGCCATCGGGCTGGACGTACGCGGTCAGACCCTGTCCGCGCGGGGGTGGACCCGGGACGGCGGTGACCTGTACGAGGTGCTGGAGCGCCTGGACAAGGCGGGCGCCACGCGGTACGTGGTCACCGACATCACCAAGGACGGCACGATGCGTGGGCCGAATCTGGATCTGCTGCGCGAGGTGTGCGCGCGTACCGACCGGCCGGTGATCGCCTCGGGTGGCGTGTCCACCCTGGACGATCTGCGGGCGCTGGCCACCCTGGAGCCGCTGGGCGTGGAGGGCGTGATCGCCGGCAAGGCGCTGTACGCGGGCGCGTTCACGGTGGCCGAGGCGCTGCGCACGTTGGCCGAGGCGTGACTGTCACCCGGCTGGGTTCGGGAGGGCCGTGGGAGCAGAGCTACGGCTATTCCCGGGTGGTCCGGGCCGGTGACCTGGCCTGGACGGCCGGCTGTACGTCCACTGTCGACGGTCGGGTGGTGCACGTCGGGGACGCCGCCGCGCAGACGGCGCAGGCGTTGCGGATCGGGTTGGCGGCGCTCGCCGAGGTGGGCGTGCAGCCGGGTGACGTCGTCCGGACCCGGATGTACGTGACGGACCGGCTGCACGCCGACGAGGTGGGTCGGGCGCACAACGCGGTCTTCGGGGCGGTCCGTCCGGTGGCGACGCTTGTGGTGGTGGCGGGTCTGCTCGATCCGGAGCATCTGGTCGAGGTGGAGTTGGAGGCGTTCGTCGGCGAGCGCTGAGTCGCCGGTGGTCCTCGTCACGGCCGCGTTCCGGCCCGATAAGTTGTGCACAACTTAATTGCGGGCTACGGTTCAGTGGTGACCGATGACCTGGTGCTGCGCCGGCAGGTGTGCTTCGCGCTCTACGCCGCGTCGCGCGCCCTCACCGACGTGTACCGGCCGATCCTCGACGAGTTCGGGCTGACCTACCCGCAGTACCTGGTGCTGCTGGTGCTCTGGGAACGTCCCGACGACGCGCCCACGGTGTCCGAGCTGGGCGCCGAGCTGCGGCTGGACTCCGGCACGCTCTCCCCGCTGCTCAAGCGGCTTCAGGGTGCGGGCCTGGTGGTGCGGCGGCGGTCGGCGCGCGACGAACGGCGGGTCGAGGTGGGCCTGACCGAGCAGGGTCGGGCGCTGCGGGAGCAGCTCTGCGACGTTCCGCTGCGGATCGCGCAGGCCACCGGGCTGGGCATCGCCGAGCTTGTCGCCCTGCGCGACACGCTCACCCGGGTCACCGAGACCATCCACCGACAGAAGGAGCAGTGACTCTCATGCAGGTTCTCTACACCGCGTCCGCGACCGCCACCGGCGACGGCCGGGACGGCCACGTCGAGACCTCCGACGGCACTCTCACGCTCGACCTGGCGGTGCCGAAGGAGATGGGTGGCGCGGGTGGCGCCGCCAACCCGGAGCAGCTCTTCGCCGCCGGCTACGCGGCCTGTTTCCACAGCGCCCTGCGCCTGGTGGCCCGCCGCGCCAAGGCCGACGTGACCGGCTCCGTCGTCGCCGCCGAGGTGGGCATCGGCCCGAACGGCAGCGGTGGCTTCGGGCTCACCGTGCAACTCGTCGTCGACCTGCCCGCCGTCGCCCGCGACGCCGCCGAGCAGATCGTCGAGCAGGCCCACCAGGTCTGCCCGTACTCCAACGCGACCCGCGGCAACATCGACGTCGCGCTGACCGTCCGCGAGACCCTGGCCGCCTGACGTCGCGGACCCGGACCCCACCCGCGGACGAGAGGACGACCACCCGATGACCAGCAACCGTGAGATCCACCTGGCCAGCCGCCCCGAGGGCTGGCCCACCGAGGACACCTTCCGGCTCGTCGAGACCGACGTCCCGACGCCCGGACCGGGCCAGATCGTGGTCCGCAACCAGTTCATGTCCGTCGACCCGTACATGCGGGGACGGATGAACGACGTCAAGTCGTACGTGCCGCCGTACGCCCTCGACGCCCCGCTCGACGGGGCCGCGATCGGTGACGTGGTGGCCAGCGAGTCGGCCGACCTCGCGGTCGGCGACACAGTGCTGCACGGGCTGGGCTGGCGGGAGTACGCGCTGCTCGACGCCAGCGGCGCGCGCAGGGTCGACCCGGCCCTCGCCCCGGCCAGCGCCTACCTCAGCGTGCTCGGCATGCCCGGGCTGACCGCGTACGCCGGTCTGCTGGAGGTCGCCGCGATGAAGCCCGGCGAGACGGTCTTCGTCTCGGCTGCGGCCGGCTCGGTCGGCAGCCTGGTGGGTCAGATCGCCAAGCTCAAGGGCGCCGGCCGCGTCATCGGCAGCGCCGGCTCGGCCGCCAAGGTCGAGCGGCTGCGGGCGCTGGGCTTCGACGCCGCGTTCGACTACCACGACGGGCCGGTCCGCGACTCGCTGCGGGCCGCCGCCCCGGACGGCGTCGACGTCTACTTCGACAACGTCGGCGGCGACCACCTGGAGGCGGCGATCTCGGCCATGAACCTGCACGGCCGCGCCGCCATCTGCGGCATGATCGCGCAGTACAACGACACCGAGCCGCCCGCCGCGCCCCGCAACCTGTCGCTGGTCATCGGCAAGCGGCTCACCCTGCGCGGCTTCCTGGTCAACGACCACAACCACCTGCGGAAGGCGTTCGTCAACGACGTCGCGGGCTGGCTGCGCGAGGGCACGCTCTCCTACGACGAGACGGTCGTCGACGGCATCGAGAACGCCCCGGCGGCGTTCCTCGGCCTGCTGCGCGGCGAGAACCTGGGCAAGATGCTCGTCCGGGTGTGAGCACCCGCACATCGCGTACGGCGGTCGGCCCGGTCGGGTCGGCCGCCGTGCCACGCACGGAAGATAGGGTGGCGGCATGACGGTGGCGGTACGCGTGATCCCCTGCCTCGACGTGGACGCCGGGCGCGTGGTCAAGGGGGTCAACTTCGTCGACCTGCGGGACGCCGGCGACCCGGTGGAGCTGGCCGCCGCGTACGACCGGGCCGGCGCCGACGAGCTGACCTTCCTCGACGTCACCGCCTCCTCCAGCGACCGGGGGACGATGCTCGACGTGGTGCGCCGCACCGCCGAGACGGTCTTCATCCCGCTGACGGTCGGGGGCGGGGTCCGGCAGGTCGGCGACGTCGACACCCTGCTGCGCGCCGGCGCGGACAAGGTCGGCGTGAACACCGCCGCCATCGCGCGGCCGGAGCTGATCGCCGAGATCGCCGACCGGTTCGGCCGGCAGGTGCTCGTGCTCTCCCTCGACGTACGCCGCGCCCCGGCCGGCGGCACGCCCAGCGGGTTCGAGGTCACCACCCACGGTGGCCGGCGCGGCACCGGCATCGACGCGGTGCGTTGGGCGCGGCAGGTGGCCGAGCTGGGCGCGGGGGAGATCCTGCTCAACTCGATGGACGCCGACGGCACCAAGGCGGGCTTCGACCTGGAACTGATCGGCGCGGTGCGGGCCGTGGTGGACGTGCCGGTCGTCGCCAGCGGCGGGGCCGGCGAGGTGGCGCACTTCCCGCCCGCGATCGGGGCCGGGGCCGACGCGGTCCTCGCGGCCAGCGTCTTCCACTTCGGCGAGCTGACGGTGGGCGAGGTCAAGGACGCCCTGCGCCGCAGCGGCCACCCGGTGCGCTAGCGGGCCCGTAGCGAAGGAGGACCACGTGAAGCGCGACTTCCTGACCACCTCCACCTGGCGCAAGAGCAGCCGTAGCCTGAACGAAAATGCGCAGTGCGTCGAAGTCGCTCTGGCGTCGCACGCGGTCGGCATCCGTGACTCCACGGACCGGTGCTGCCCGTCGCTGGTCGTGACCGTGGCGGCGTGGACGGCATTCATCGACGGGGTCAAGCACGCCAGCCCGCGGCCCTGATCCGCGCAACTCGAACACCGATGCCGCTGATCCGCTCTGGCTGCCCGCCGTGTCGATGTGCTGTTGAGCGGTATACCTCAGAGGTATCAATATGACTCTCAGGTATACCGCTCACCACCGCATCCGCCCCCACGGCGGTGACCGAGGGCCACCGCCGACCGCCGGCGCAGGCTGACGGCGGACCCAGATGGTACGCGTCGTGTGCGACCAAGTCTGCGAATGCTCCCGCCCATGCCCAGCACCGCGCGCGGGTGCCGCAGACCGGGCATCGTCCGTGTCGCGGCTCGTGCTCGGCCAGAATCCGCCACCAGCGGGCCAGTTGCTCGGCGGTGGGTGCACTCACCGGGCTCCACTCATGTTCGCGCGGATCGCCGCGACCGAAATCCGTGCGTCGAAGCACCAGCCGCCCGCACAGTCCGGTACGAGGCCAGCACAGGTGTGCCCGCGCAGCCGCACCATGCCGCCGACCGGCTGGTGGTCTACCACCACCGTCCACACCAGTTCGTCGCGGTTGGTGGGGTTGGGGGTGATCTCCCATGCCAGCAGGTGCAGCAGGGTGCCCACTGGCACGTGAAGGCTGTCGGTCATGGTCGGCTCCGGGGGCAGGGGGTGACATCACTCAAAACGGCAGCGAGTTTCCGAGGCAAGTTGCTGTCCCAGGTGGGCTGACACGTCGAGCGTGGCCGATAAGCTGCCCGTACGGCAGGCGTGCCCGTTGTGCACACGCTCCTGCACACGCTGGGAGCCGACCATGGACGCTTTCGGGAAGCTGCTCCGGCAGCATCGGGAGAACGCCGGACTGTCCCAGCGGCAGCTCGGTGCCTCGGGCCAGATCGTGCTGGGCCGGCGCTGGTGGCAGACCGCCCATCGGATCGCCGACCAGTCCGAGGACTCCGATACCCGGGTGTTGGTGCGGGCGTGGGATGTGGTCAACGGTTGCTACGACGGACGTGCGCCGTTGGCGGTCGTCGCCCTGTCCGACGACGTGCTGCCGCTGCTGGGTCGACAGGCCACGTCCGCGGTGTGCGGACTGCTCGCCGGCCGGGCCCAGGCACTCTCGTTGGCCGGACGGCATGCGGAGGCGGTGGCGACGGTGCGGCAACTCGTCGACGTCGCTCAGCGGTTACCAGCCGCAGTCTTGACCGATGTGGAGTCGCTGTGGGGATGGCCGGAGCATCGGATCCACCACACTGAATCGTGGGTGCACACCCACGCCGGCCGGCTGGGCGACGCCGAGGTCGCGCAGGAGTTGGCCCTCGGCCTGTATCCGGCCTCGCAGACCCGGCTACGTGCGCAGGTGCAACTGCATCAGGCTGCCCGCCTGATCCGTGGCGGGCACATTCCCGACGGATTGCGGTGTGCCGCCGACACCCTCGACGCGCTGCCGGCCCACCTGCACAACCACTCGCTGCGGTCCGTGGCCGCACAGGTCGCGGATGCGGTACCCACAGTGGAACGATCGCGGCCCGCGTTCACTGATCTCGCCGACCGGATGCGGACCTAGGCTCCGCTGCCATGCCCGTGACGTACATCGTGCATGACGCCGAATCGGCCACGGACGTCCTACCGGCGCTCGTAGGTCTCTACGCGGTCGTCTACGCGGAGCCACCGTACGTCGAGGGACCGGAACAGGTGGCCGCGTTCGCCGCCGCCCTGCCCGACGAGACGAGGCGTACCGGCTTCACCCTCGTCGTCGCCGACGACGCGGGCGACCTGGCCGGTGCGGCGTACGGGTGGACGATGGCCGCCGGCCGGTGGTGGACGCGTGCCGACATCGAGCCTCCCGCCGATCTTCGGGCTGCCGAAAAGTTCGCGGTCATGGAGTGGATCGTGCGTCCCGACCGGCGCGGCGAGGGCATCGGCGCGGAACTCATCCGCCGGCTCCTGGACGGGCGGCCCGAACGGTGGGCGACGCTCGCGTCCAACCCGGCGTCACCCGCCCGTGCCATCTACCAGCGCGCGGGATGGCAGCAGGTCGGCGGGTCGGCCCTGCCAGACGGCACACCCATGCACCTGCTCGTCCTGCCGTTACCCGCTGTGCCGGTCCGGCGTCGCTGACCCCCGGGCCGCATCCGCCGTGCCGCGCGACGATAGAGGTCAGTGGCCGCCGGACTGGCCCTCGGGTGACCGGCGGGGGGTCGGGATCGACCGGACCGCGTACTCCTGCACGGCCGCCGCGTGCTCGGCCTCGTCCAGGATCCAGTCGGCGCGGCCGGGCTCGTGCCGGCGGCTCAGCACGCCCTGCACGGTGTCCACCATGGTCGCCACCCCGGCGCGCGGCCGGGTACGCCAGAGCTGCTCACCCTCGGTGGTGATGCGGAACCAGCCGTCGGCGACGGTGACCAGGCCCGCCCCGACCAGCCGCTGCACCGCGGCCTCCACCTCGTGTCGCTGGGGAATCGCCTGGTTCAGGTGATCGGCGGTGGACAGCACGTCGGTCAGGCGTACGCCCTCCGGCCGCCGACTGGTCGCGGACCGTCGGTGTCGCCCGGCCCCGCTCGCGATCACCAACGACACGAAGATCCAGGCGTCGCTCCAGCGCCAACCGTTCTCCCCCATGCAGAGATGATGACGGCGAGCGTCCCGGAAGGGAACACCCACCCTCCAACGAGCCCGTTCGCACCATCGCGGAGTGCCGGCCCGTGAACGGTAGGTGAGCGCTCAGCCGGCCGGGGCGGGAGCGGCACCCGGCGGGTCACCCGCGGTGGCGCCCGGCCGGTCGCCGGCGGTCGCGTCCAGCGCGGGCACCGCGACGAGCGGGATGAAGAACTGCGCGAGCGGGCCGATGGCCAGCGCGTACGCGATGGTGCCCGGGCCTACCGTGCCGCCGAGCAGCCAGCCCAGCGCGAGCACGGTGACCTCGATGATCGTGCGCACCAGGCGGATCGAGCGCCCGGGCCGGCGGGCGACGTAGCCGGTCATCAGCCCGTCGCGTGGACCCGGACCCAACTGGGCGCCGAGGTAGAGCGCGGTGGCCGCGCCGTTGGCGACGATCCCGGTGACCAGCAGAGCGATCCGGACGCCGAGGGGGCCACCGGTGGGCAGCAGGGCCAGGGTCGCGTCCACCACCAGGCCGATCACCACCACGTTGCTGACGGTGCCGAGGCCGGGCCGCTGGCGCAGCGGGATCCACAGCAGCAGCACCAGGGCGCCGACGCCGATGGTGACGGTGCCGAAGGAGAGCCCGGTCAGCTTGGACAGCCCCTGGTGGAAGACGTCCCACGGGTCGAGGCCCAGATCGGAGCGGATCATCAGGGCCATGCTGACCCCGTAGAGGACGAGCCCGGCGTAGAGCTGGCTGAGCCGTCGCACCGGCCGCTGCCGCAGATTGCCAATCAGTGCCATGCATGCCACCCTAGGGGCCAATCCTCCCGGAGGAAGAAGCCAATATCCGAGGAGTGGCCATGACAGCTCAGGTGCGAGGCGTCCAATTGGCTCGGCTGCTGGGGCAGTGGCACGCCCTGCCGGGCCGTCGTCGCAGTCCCGACTACGCCGCCCTGGCCGGCGCGGTGCGCGGACTGCTCGCCGACGCCCGGCTCCCGCTGGGCGTGCGCCTCCCGGCCGAACGCGAGCTGGCCGAGGCGCTGCGGATCAGCCGCACCACTGTCACCGCCGCCTACCGGGAGCTGCGCGAAACCGGCCACCTGGCCAGCCGCCGGGGCGCCGGCAGCTGGACGATGCTGCCCGGCAACCACCGGGTCGCCAGCACCGGGCTGTGGACCCCGCTGGACGACCGGGAGATGATCGACCTCGGCGTCGCCGCGCTGGCGGCCCCGCCGCAGCTGCTCGCCGCCGCGCGGGCCGCCGCCGAGGATCTGCCCCGCTACCTGGGCGGGGCCGGCTACCACCCGACCGGGATCGGCGAGCTGCGCGACGCGGTGGCCGCCGGCTACACCGCGCGGGGGCTGCCCACCTCGGCCGACCAGATCATGGTCACCAGTGGGACCCAGCACGCCCTGGACCTGGTGCTGCGCCTCGCCCTGGCACCCGGCGGGAGCGTGCTCGTCGAATCCCCGACCTATCCCAACGCGCTCGCCGCGCTGGCCAGCCGTCGAGCCCGGATCACGACGCACGGGCTGTCCGCCGACTCCGGTGGTTGGGAGCCCGACCTGCTGCTGGGCAGCCTGCGGCAGACCCGGCCCAAGCTGGCCTACCTGATTCCGGAGTTCCAGAACCCGACCGGGCACCTGATGCCGTCCGCGCTGCGCGAGCAGGTGGTCGCCGCGGCCCACGCCGTCGGCACCGACCTGATCGTCGACGAGTCCTTCGTGGACCTGCCGCTGGACGGCACCGAGCTGCCCCCGCCCACGGCCACGTTCGACAGGCACTCCCGGGTGGTGAGCATCGGGGGGATGAGCAAGCCGTACTGGGGTGGCCTGCGCATCGGCTGGGTACGCGCCTCCGCGCCGCAGGTGCAGCGGCTGGCGGCCGTCCGGGTCGGCGTGGACATGTCCAGCCCGGTGCTCGACCAGTTGGTAGCGGTGCACCTGCTCAACGACGCGACGGCCATCGTCGCCGACCGCCGGGCCCAGCTCACCGCCCAGCGCGACGCGTTGCTGGCCGCGCTGGCCCACCGACTTCCGGACTGGCGGGTGACCGTGCCACGCGGCGGCGTCACCCTCTGGGCCGAGCTGGACGGCCCGGTCTCCAGCGCGCTCGCCCGCGCCGCCGAGGAGGTCGGCGTCCGGCTCGCGCCCGGCCCCCGGTTCGGTCTGGACGGCACCCTGGAACGCTTCCTGCGGCTGCCGTTCACCCTGCCGGCCGCCGACCTGGTGGAGGCCGTGGAGCGGATCGCCACGGTCCGCTACGACCTGGACCGGACCGGCCGGCAGCGATGGCGGGAGCCGTCAGTCATCGCGTGAGCCCGGCACGGCAGAGCGCGTGTCGCCAGTGCCCGTCTGCTCAGAACGCGTCTTCGACCCGGCCGCGACTGCCACAATCCCCTGGTGGGCGAGGGCGGGCGGACACGCGGGGTGCAGCGGAGCGCACCCGGCTCCCGGGCCACCCGCCTCGAACTCTTCTACGACCTGATCTTCGTCTTCGCCTTCCTGAACGTCACCACCGCCACCGCCGCCGACCGGACCGCCCGGGGCCTGGTCCAGTGCCTGGTGGTGCTGGCGCTGCTCTGGTGGTGCTGGTCGGGTTTCGCCGTACTGGGCAACCTGATCCGCACCGACCAGGGCATCGTCCCGCTGGTCGGGTTCGTCACCATGGCCGCCGCCTTCGTGCTCGCGCTGAGCCTGCCGAAGGCGTTCGTCGACCGTCCCGGCGGGCTGTACGGCCCGCTGGTCTTCGCGGCCGGCTACTTCCTGGTCCGGGTCGGCGAGACGTCCATCTTCCTGTGGCTCGGCCGTCGGGACCGGGACGTGCGTCGACGCTGGCGGATGCTTGCCCTGCCAGTGGTGCTCGCCACGTCGCTCATCGTCGTGGCCGCCCTGGTGCCGCAGCGGCTCTTCGACGGCGCCGCCGAGGGGGTGTTCCGCCTGGCGCTCTGGCTCGCCGCCCTGGCCGTCGAGTACGGGGCCGGGCTGGCGTTGCGCGGCACCGGGTGGACGGTGCTCTCCGCCGGGCACTGGGCGGAGCGGCACGGCCAGATCGTCCTGGTCGCCCTCGGCGAGGCGATCATCGCGCTCGGGCTCGCTCCCGGTGGCACCGCCGCCCTGCCGCTCACCTGGCCGGTGCTGATCGCCGCGGTGCTCGGCGTCGCGGTGGCCGCGTCGCTGTGGTGGGCGTACTTCGACACGTTGGCACTCGGCATGGAACAGGCCCTGCACCGCACCCGCGACCCGGACGCCCGCGCCGCCATGGCCCGGGACGCCTACACCTACCTGCACCTGCCGGTCATCATCGGCGTCATCCTGTTCGCGCTCGGCCTCAAGGGGCTCATCCACGAGGGAGCCGCCCCCCACACGCCGAGCTGGGGTGTTCCGCTGCCGGGGTTCGACCTGTTGGCGCTCTACGGCGGGGTCGCGCTCTACCTGCTCGCGCTCATCGTGCTGGGCCGGTGGCTGCTCGCCGCCCCGCGTTGGCCCACGATCGGCGGCATCGTGCTGTTGCTCGTGCTGGTGCCGGTGGCCGGCGCGCTGCCCGAGCTGTTCGCGCTGGCCCTGTTGGCCCTCGCCGCCGCGCTGGCGGTGGGCGCCCAGACGGTCGTCGACACCCGACGCCGACGCAGGGTCCGGCAGGTGGCGCTGGAGGAGCAGCTCGCCGTGGAGGAGGAGCAGACGAGGTGGCGGGGCCACCACCTGTGAGGGCCCCGCGCCGGCGGGGAGCCGGGCACGGGACCCTCGGTCGGCTCAGAGCTCGGCGAGCGTGCCCGCGTACATCTTGTCGATCTCGGCGGCGAAGTTGCTCTCCACGCCACGCCGCTTGATCTTCAACGACGGGGTGATCTCACCGTCCTCGATCGTCAGGTCGCGCGGCAGGATCGCCACCTTCTTGATCGTCTCCCAGCGGTTGAGCTTGGCGTTGAGCTGGGCGACGTACTCCTCGACCATCGCCTGCGCCTCCGGCGAGGCGACGATCTCGGTGTAGTCGCGGCCCTCCAGCGGGCCGCCGGCCACCCAGCCCCGGATCGCGTCCGGGTCCAGCGTGACGAGCATCGTGCAGAAGTTGCGGGCCTGACCGACCACCACCGCCTGCGAGGTGTACGGGCAGATCGCCTTGAACATCCCCTCGATGTGCGACGGCGCGATGTACTTGCCGCCCGAGGTCTTGACCAGGTCCTTCTTGCGGTCGGTGATCCGCAGGTAGCCCTGCTCGTCCAGGCTGCCGATGTCACCCGTGCGGAAGAAGCCGTCCTCGGTGAACGCGGCGGCGGTCTCCTCCGGCAGGTTGTGGTAGCCGCGCATCACGGGCCGGCCACGGACCAGGATCTCGCCGTCGGTGTCGATCCGGCACTCCAGGTCGCCCATCGCCTGCCCGACCGTGCCGATCCGCAGCCCGGAGGGCGGGTTCACGAAGTTGCCGGCGCTGGTCTCGGTGAGGCCGTAGCCCTCGGAGATCGGCAGGTTGGCGGCGGCGAAGAAGGTGGCGATCTCGGGGCTCAGCGGAGCGGCGCCGGAGACCAGCACCCGCATCCTTCCGCCCAGGCGGGCCTGGAGCTTGCTGAACACCAGCTTCTCGGCCAGCCCGTAGCGCAGCTTCAACCCGGCCGGCACCGGCTTGCCGGCCTGCTCCAGAGCGACCTTCTCCTTGCCGACCTGGACACCCCAGGCGAAGATCTTCGCCTTCGCGCCGCCGGCGCCCTGGGCCGTGGTGACCGCCTTGTTGTAGACCTTCTCGAAGACCCGGGGAGCGCCGCACATGAGCGTCGGCCGGATCACCCCGAGCAGGTCGACAAGCTTGTCCACCCGGCCGTCGACGTAGGTGGGCAGGCCGACGTGGATCGCGCCGCACAGCAGCGTCTTGCCGAACGAGTGGGCCAGCGGCAGCCACAGGTACTGCAGGTCGTCGTCGCGCAGCAGGCCCACCTCGGCCTGCGCCACGGCCTCCCAGCACCAGCCGCCGTGCAGCAGCTCGACACCCTTGGGCTGGCCCGTGGTGCCGGAGGTGTAGATCAGCGTGGCCAGGTGGTCCGGGCCGATGCCGGCCACCAGCATGTCGATCAGATCGGGCTCGGCGGCCAGCGCGCGGGTGCCCTGTTCCTCCAGGGCGGCCAGGGTGAGCTGGGGAACCGCGGCGCTCGGGTCCGGGGTGCCGTCGAAGAGCACCACGTGGGTCAGCGCCGGCAGGTCCGCTCCGGCGATCTTGGCGGCCTGCGCCGGGTTCTCCGCGAAGAGCACCCGCGAGGCGGAGTCAGCGATGATGTATGTCGCGTCCGCCGGCTCGGTGGTCGGGTAGACGGTGGTGGTCGCCCCGCCGGCGCACATGATGCCGAGGTCGGCGACCACCCAGTCCAGCCGGGTGTTGGCGAGGATGGCGACGGGATTCTCCTGGCCGACGCCGAGCGCGTGCAGGCCGGCGGCGACGGCCTTGGCGCGCTGGCCGACCTGCTCCCAGGTCAGCCAGTCGGGGCCCGAGTCGTCAGGGGTCGGGGACGCGAACGCGTGTCGGTCGGGGGTGGCCGCCACGCGCTTGAGGAACATGTCCGGGATGGAACGGTACGGTACATCGAGAGCCATCGCTGTAGCCGCCTTCGGGGGTGGTGGCGTGACGGTCGTCACGTCATAGTGGTTACCGAAGAGTATTGCCTGGCACCGGGCATCGGCTAGTGCTGGTGATCGGCCGGCCTCCCCGTCGGCCGGCCGACCCACCCCTGATCAGGCGTACCGGGCAGCCACGAGTGACCAGTCGTAGGTTGCCCGGACCCAGTTGCGCCGCGCCGCCAACGGCGAATTCAAGGCCTCGACGCCGCTGGCCAACAACGTCTCCTCCGCCTCCAGGTACGCCGTCAACCCCCGGTTAAAACGGTCCGCGGCCGCCCGCAACGCGTCCGCCTCGTCCAGGCCGCCCTCCTGCGCGATGACCGTCACCAGATTGTGCGCGTCCGGGTCGGCCTGGCTCTCCTTGCCGTACGAGAAGAGGTCGTTGCACCAGCAGACGAGATCCACCGCCAGCAGGTCCAGTGCGCTCAGTGCCGGATCGGCACGCCGGGCCGGCCCGGGCGGCTGCTCCGACGCCAGGTCGGTGAGGGTGAGACAGGGGTGTACGCCGCCGGTGTGCCGACGCAGTTGGACGTACTCCGTCAGCCCCGGCACCCGCCGGCGTTCCCGGTTGGTGGCCTCCCACAGCAGCGCCAGCAGATACTGGCGCAGCTGACTGACGAACCGCAGCAGCATCGGCGCCCGGCCCTCGGCCCGGGTGCGCCGGCACAGGTCGTGCAGCGCGGCGCCCAGCGGGCCGGCGTCCGGCGGCGGTTCCGCGAGCGGGTCGCCGCACCGGTCCAGCACGTCGAGCAGCGCGGCGATGACCGGCGCCAGCCGGCCCGGGTCGGCCCCGAGGCCGTCCTCGTCGCAGGTGTCGTCCATGACGAACAGCCAGGAGATCAGGTCGGTGAGGAGCCGCAGCCCCTGCGCCGGCCCTTCCGGGCAGGCCCTTCCGGCCAGGCCGGCGGCGTCTGCCCGTTGTAGTCGATGAATCTGATGACCGGAATTGACCAGACCGAGAGCGCGCGCCCACTCGACGCTCTCGCTGGCTGCCCGATCCGTGTACTTGTGGCGCCCCGCCGTGAAGGAGGGTTCCCGTAGCGCCGTGATCGCGAAACTTCGCATCGTGTGCCCCCACATCGTGCCGCCCCGGCGCGGAACGGCGCGCTGAAGCGTACGGGAGGAGGTATCGGCGCGCATCGCTGGGACTGAGGCGGTTACCCGCAGTCCTGTGACCGATTAAGCGCAGTAAGTCACATGCCCAGGCTGGCGTTGCGGAGCTGTTGCGCGGACGTCGCCGAACCGTCCAGTTGAACCCGCGCCACCCGCTGGCGCCCGGAGAGGAACAGGGTCAGCTCGGCCGGGGCGCCCACCAACCGCAGCCGCTCGCCACCACGACCGACGGAGACCTCGCCGTGACCGGGCGCCTGCACGTAGAGGTCCGCCGGGAAGCGGCGCAGCGACAGCCGGGCGAGCGGGGCGACCCGCTTCCACAGGGTGGCCTGCAGACCGTGGGACAGGTCGCGCGGCTGCCACCCCGGGACGGCCCGCCGCACGTCCTCGTGGTGGATGAAGAACTCCACCGTGTTGACCAGCTCGTCGGTGAGCGGGTTGCTGATCGGGCTCCACACCGGCGGCCGGCGCACCTGCGCCACCAGCTCGGGGTAGGGCCCGGCCGCGAGTCGTCGGCGGACCCGTTCGGCGTGCCCCCGCAGCGGCGGCAGCAGGATCCCGCCGGCCGCGTCCGGACGGCGCTCGCGCAACACGAGGTGCGCGGCGAGGTCGCGGGTCGCCCAGCCCTCGTTGATCGTCGGCGCGTCGGGCCCGAGGGCCAGGAAGAGATCGGCCAGCGCCTCGCGCTCGGCTCGGGCGTACCGGGACATGGCCCGATCGTAGGCCCGCGGACCCGCCGCCGCGCGCCGGCAGCCGCCGATCGCACCCCCGGGCCCGGACGTCCGGTACGTGACGGTCGACATATCCCGTCCGGGTCGGCGGTGCCGGCTCGCAGCGGTAAGGATGAGGGAGATAATTGTGGCTTACGGCGGGGGAGAGCGTGGCGAGCAGGACAAGTCGGGACGTGCTCGGCAGGGGGCTGGGGGTTCTGCGGCAGGCGATCCGGGAGCAGCCGCGGATCTTCGCGGTTGCCGTGATCGGCAGTGTGCTGTTCGGCTCGATGGTCATCGTCAGCGCGTATGTGGTGGGCGCGGTGGTCGGTGACGTGGTGGTGCCGGCCATCGCGCGGGGCGAGGTGGGCGTCGGCACCCTGGCGCTGGCCGCGGTCGCCCTGTTCGGGATCAGCGTGCTGCGGGTGGTGGGCATCTTCGGTCGCCGGCTCGGCGCCGGTTACATGCAGTACCGGCTCCAGGCCGCCTACCGCCGCCGGGTCACCCGCCGCTACCTGGACCTGCCGCTGTCGTGGCACCACCGCAACGCCACCGGCACGCTGCTGTCCAACGCCAACTCCGACGTGGAGGCGGCCTGGTATCCGATCGCGCCGCTGCCCTTCGCGGTGGGCACGCTGGTGATGCTCGTCGGCGCGATTGTCTCGCTGTTCGCCACCGACTGGGCCCTCGCCCTGGTCGGCCTCGCGGTCTTTCCCGCGCTGTTCGCGCTCAACGTCGTCTACTCGCGCCGGATGGCGCCCCGGCAGGCCCGGGCGCAGCGGTTGCGCGCCGAGGTCAGTGGCATCGCGCACGAGAGCTTCGACGGCGCGTTGGTGGTCAAGACGATGGGCCGCGAGGCGCAGGAGACGGCCCGGTTCGCCGGTCGCGCCGGCGAGCTGCGCGACGCGTTGATCGCGGTCGGCCGGCTGCGGGGTGTCTTCGACCCGCTGCTGGAGACGCTGCCCAGCCTCGGCACCCTCGCGGTGCTGGTGGTCGGGGCGTTCCGCCTGCGCCAGGGCGCGATAAGCGTCACCGAGCTGGTCAGCGTCGCGTTCCTCTTCACCGTGCTGGCCTTCCCGGTGCGGGCCATCGGCTGGGTGCTGGCCGAGCTGCCGCGCAGCGTCGCCGGCTGGGACCGCGTGCGCCGGGTGCTCGACGCCACCGGCGAGATGCCGTACGGGCAGAAGGTGCTCGACCCGGCCACCCCGGGGCCGGCCACGCTCACGTTCACCGACGTGCACTTCTCCTACCCGCCGGCCGAGGCGCACGAGCCCGGCGCGCAGGTGCTCGGCGAGGTCGGCTTCACCGTTCCGGCTGGCCGCACTGTCGCGCTGGTCGGGCCGACCGGCGCCGGGAAGTCCACCATCGCGTCGCTTGCCGTACGCCTGGTCGACCCGGACTCCGGCGTCGTCGAGCTGGACGGCGTGGACGTGCGCGACCTGACCGCCGCGTCGCTGGCCGGCACCGTCGCGCTGGTCGCGCAGGTGCCGTTCGTCTTCGATGACACCGTGCGGGCCAACGTCGCCCTGGACCGGGCGGGCATCGACGACGAGGCCGTCTGGGCGGCACTGCGCCTGGCCGAGGCGGACGGGTTCGTCGCCGCGCTGCCGGAGGGACTGGACACGATGGTCGGCGAGCGGGGCACCTCGCTCTCCGGCGGCCAGCGGCAGCGGCTCACGCTGGCCCGCGCGCTGGCCGGGCGGCCACGCCTGCTGGTGCTCGACGACGCGACGAGCGCCGTGGACCCCCGCGTGGAGGCGGCCATCCTCGCCGGTCTGCGGGCGTCGGCGGGTGAGCCGGGAGTGCCGGCCGCGTCGATCCTGGTGGTGGCGTACCGCCGGGCGACCATCGCCCTCGCCGACGAGGTCGTCTACACCGAGCAGGGCCGGGTGATCGCCCGGGGCACACACACCGAGCTGCTGGCCACCGTTCCCGGGTACGTGGACCTGGTCACCGCGTACGAGCAGGCGGAGGTCGACCGCGCGCAGGAGCGCGCGTACGACGACGAGGTGGCGCAGCTGCCGTCGGGCCTGGAGATCGAGGTGGACCATTGAGTACGACGGTGACGAACGACGAGCGGGACGCGCGGACGGAGACCACCTGGCAGACCCTGCGGCGGGGGCTGGCGCTCTCCCCGGAGCTGCGCACCGGCCTGGCCGCCACCCTGGGCCTGGCCCTGGTCTACATGGTGGGCCGGGTGGCCGTTCCGGTCGCGGTGCAGCAGGGCATCGACCGTGGCATCGTCGGTGGTCTGGATCTCGACGTGGTCTGGACGGTGGTGGCGGTCACCGCGGCGATCCTCGTGGTGACCACTGCCTGCGGCTACCTGATGATGCGCCGGCTGTTCACGGTCAGCGAGACGGCGTTGGCGAACGTCCGGACGCGGGCGTTCCGGCACGTGCACGACCTGTCGATGCTGCACCAGCAGTCGGAGCGGCGTGGGTCGCTGGTCTCGCGGGTGACGAGCGATGTCGACCAGATCACCCAGTTCCTCCAGTGGGGTGGGGTGATCCTGCTGGTCAACCTGGGTCAGCTGGTGGTGACGACTGCCGTCATGCTGGCGTACTCCTGGCAGCTGACCCTTGTGGTGCTTGTGGCGTTCCTGCCGGCGGTGCTCGTCATCCGTCAGTTGCAGCGTCGCCTCGGCGCGGCGTACGCGACGGTGCGTCAGCGCACCGGCACGCTGCTGGGCGCGATCGGTGAGAGCGTCGTGGGTGCGCCGGTGATCCGGGCGTACGGCATCGCGGGGCGTACCGCGCGCCGCTTGGACGAGGCCATCGACAACCAGCGCCTGGCGCAGCAGCGGGCGATCCGGATCAGCATCGTGGGCAGTTCGGTGGGCGAACTGGCGGCCGGTCTGGCCCTGGCGGGCGTGGTGGTGCTCGGGGTGACGTTGGGGGTGGACGGCACGTTGTCGATCGGCCAGCTGACCGCCTTCCTGTTCCTGGTGACGCTGTTCATCCAGCCGGTGCAGATCGCCACCGAGGTGCTCAACGAGGCGCAGAACGCCATCGCGGGCTGGCGGCGGGTGCTGGACGTGCTCGACGTGGCCCCGGACGTGGCGGACCCGGGGGAGCAGGGACGGGACCTGCCGGCCGGCCCGCTGGACATCCGGTTCGCCGGGGTGCGGTTCGCCTATCCGGGTGGCCCGCCGGTGCTGCACGACATCGACCTGGAGATCCCGGCGAAGAGCCGGGTGGCGGTGGTCGGCGAGACGGGCAGCGGCAAGACGACCTTCGCGAAGCTGCTCACCCGCCTGATGGACCCGTCGGCCGGAGCGGTGCTGCTGTCCGGGGTGCCGCTGGCGCAGGTGCGGTTCGACTCGCTGCGTTCCCGGGTGGTGATGGTGCCGCAGGACGGGTTCCTGTTCGACGCGACCGTGGGGGACAATGTCCGGTTCGCCCGGCCGGAGCTGACCGACGAGCAGCTCGGCGCCGCGTTCACGGAGTTGGGCCTGGCGGACTGGTTGGACGGTCTGCCCGCCGGCCTGGACACCCCCGTCGGGGAGCGTGGCGAGGCGTTGAGCGTCGGGGAGCGGCAGCTCGTCGCGCTGGCCCGGGCGTACGTGGCCGATCCGGACCTGCTGGTGCTGGACGAGGCGACAAGCGCGGTGGATCCGGCGACCGAGGTGCGGCTGCAACGCACCCTGGACGCCGTCACGCGGGGTCGTACGACGCTCGCCATCGCGCACCGGCTCTCCACCGCCCAGGCTGCCGACGAAGTGATCGTGGTGGACCGGGGTCGCATCGTGCAGCGGGGCCCGCACGACGAGCTGGTGCACGACGCCGACTCGGTCTACGGCCTGCTGTACGCCTCCTGGTTGGAGCAGACCCGGTAACGAAGCGCCGGGCTGCTGGACGCCGTGGAACGGGTGCTCTACGCTCCGGGTTAGGTAAGCCTAACCTCTTAAGGAGGTCGCGCCATGCGGCCCAGCCCCGCCGAGATCGTTCGTACCCTCGTCGCCGGTCGGCTGCCCGGTCTCGTCCACCTGGCCCGCCGGCCGGGCCCGCACCACGCCCGGCACGTGACCGATCCCGACGGCCGGGTGCTGCTGCTGGTGCCGGTGGCCAGCCACCTGGGCGCCGCGTTGCAGCCGGTGGCCGGAGGCGCCGACGTCGCAGTGGTCCTGGACGTCCTCGACCTGCCACCCGCCGCCGGCGCCCCCGGGCTCGGGCGGGCCTGGGTCTCCGGCTGGGCCGCCGAACTGCACGACGAGGAGGCACGCCGCGCCGCGCTCGACTTCGCCGCGGTCGAGCCGACTGGCGACCTGCTCGACGTGGGCGTCCGGTTCCGGCTGTTCCGCTTCGAGGTGGCCGAGGTGCGGTGGGAGCGGGCCGGCGTCGTGCACCGGATCGACCCGGGGGAGTACGCCGAGGCCGAGCCGGACCCGGTGCACCCGTTCGAGGCGCTGCTGCTGGCCGATCTCGCCGAGCGCGACGCCGAGCAGGTGACCGACTACCTGCGCCGGCAACTCGGGTTGACCGGGCAGACCCCGGACGGACCGCCGCGCGTGGTGCGCGTCGACAGGTACGGCTTGGTGGTGGCCCTCGGGCGCCCCGGCGCACGGCGGCGCGTCCGGCTGGCGTTCCCGTGCCCCTTGGCCGATCCCGACGAGCTGAGCCGCCTCCTGCCGCCGCTGCGTCGCCCGGCCGACGCCCGCCCACCGGGCTGACCCGGTCCAGCCCGCCCGGAGCTTCCGGCCGGGGGTCCTAGGTCGGCAGCTCTCCGGTGACGTACCGCTGGATGGTGGGGCCGATGGCGGCGACCAGGGTTTCCGGGTCGGCGGACGCCACCGGCTCCATGCGTACGACGTGCCGGATCATCGCCAACCCGATCAGCTGGGTGGCGACCAGCGAGCCGCGCAGCGGCAGTTCGGCCGGGTCGACATCGAGCTGGTCGAGCACCCGGCGCAGCACCTGCGTGGTGATGAACTCCCGCAGCAGCCGCGCGGTCCACTCGTTGCTCACCGCCGAGCGCAGCAGCGCCACCCCGGCGCTGCCGGCCGGGGAGTCCCAGATGCTCAGGAACGTCCGCACCAGGCGCTCGCCGACGCCCTCCCGGTCGCCCGCGAGCACCCTCGGCACCATCTGGCCGGGGTCGACGGGGAAGTTCATCGCGGCCAGGAAGAGCTGGTCCTTGCTGCCGAAGTAGTGGTGCACCAGCGCCGGGTCCACCCCGGCGGTGGCGGCGATGCCGCGGATCGAGGCGGCGTCGAAGCCGCGCTCGGCGAACGCCGCGCGCGCCGCATCGAGGATCGCCTCCCGGGTGTCCGGGTTGCCGGGTCGCCGGCCGGTCCGCCGCGTCATCGCCGCCCTTCGTTCGTCAGCTGACGCCGTCGGTCGCCCCGACGGCTGGCGGCAACCCGCGGGGCGCGGGTCGCCGCCGGCCGGTCAGCCGGTGCGCCGCCGCAGGGTCGCCGCCGCGAGCACCAGCGCCAGCACCACCGCGCCGAACACCACGCCCACGTCCCGCCACATCGTGCCGGTCGGCTCGGCGTTGGCGCCGACCTCCTGCAAGGCCTCGATGGCGTACGACAGGGGGAAGGCGTCACTGAGCGCCTGGAGCCAGCCGGCCATCTGGTCGCGGGCCACGAACAGCCCACAGAGCAGGAGCTGGGGGATCACCACGACCGGCAGAAACTGTACTGCCTGGAACTCGGTGCGGGCGAAGGCGCTGCACAGCAGGCCGAGGGCGACGCCGAGCACCGCGTCGAGCACCGCGATCCCGATCACCAGACCGCTGCTGCCGACGGTCCGCAGGTCGAAGATCCAGTAGGCGACACCGGCGGCGACCGCGGCCTGCACGGCGGCGGCCAGCCCGAACGCGATGCCGTACCCGAAGAGCAGGTCGAGCTTGCCCAGCGGGGTGGTGAGCAGCCGTTCCAGGGTGCCGGAGGTGCGTTCGCGCAGCATCGCGATGCTGGTGACCAGGAACATGATCACGAAGGGGAAGATGCCCAGCATCACCAGCGCGATCCGGTCGAAAGTCGAGGGCTGCCCCGGCGGGGTCGGCTGGTCGACGTACATGAAGTAAACCAGGGTGAGCAGGACGGTCGGCACCAGCACGAGCAGCGCGATCGTGCGCCTGTCGTGCCGGAGCTGACGCAGGATGCGGCCGGTGGTGGCCGCCAGGATCCGCGGGTTCACGATGCCTCCCTGGTTCGCGACTGCGGGGCTCGCAGGCCCGGCTCACTCCTCGCGCTCACGATGCCTCCCGTCCGGCCGGGGCGTCCCCCGCGCCGGCCCTGATCAGTCGCAGGAACGCCTCGTCGAGGTCGTCCACGCCGGCGGCGGCGCGGATCGCGGCCGGGCTGTCGTCGGCGATCAGCCGACCCTGGCGGATCAGCAGCAGCCGGTCGCAGCGGGCCGCCTCGTCCATCACGTGGCTGGACACCAGCAGGGTGGTGCCGGCGGCGGCCATGGCGTGGAACCGCGCCCACAGGTCGGCCCGCAGCACCGGGTCCTGACCGACTGTGGGTTCGTCGAGGATGACCAGCTCCGGGTCGCCGACCAGGGCGCAGGCCAGCGAGGCGCGGCTGCGCTGACCACCGGAGAGGGTGGCGACCAGCTGGCCGGCCGCCTCGGCCAGCCCGACGGCACTGACCGCCTCGTCGGCCTCGGCACGACCCCGGCCGTAGAGGGCCGCGAAGTAGCGGGCGTTCTCCCGGACGGTCAGGTCGGCGTAGACGCTCGGCGCCTGCGTGAGGTAGCCCACCCGGTCGCGCAACGCCGGGGTGCCCGCCGGCTGGCCCAGCACGGTGACCGTGCCCGCGCTGACCAACTGCACGCCGACCACCGCGCGCATGAACGTGGTCTTGCCGCTGCCGCTGGGGCCCAGCAGGCCGGTGACGGCGCCGCGCGGAACGGCGCAGCTGATGCCGTCCAGCACCCGCCGCCCGCCCCGGTCGACCACCAGGTCGCGGACGGTTATCGCGTCGTCCATCACGCACCTCCGAAAAACTCATCGTCTGTTGAACTCAACGCTAGATGAGATAACTCCGTCCGCGCAACGGCCCGCGTTCGAGACGACGCCCGCCGTCGCGCCCAGCATCACAACGGGCAGTAGGCTTCGGACCGGACAGCAGGTCCGGCAACGGGCATTGCGTACTGATCGGGCGTACGGCACGATGGCGCCGTGGGTCACGCTCCGTTACCGCACAGCGGATTTCTCGAGGACTGGGCCGCGCGGTTGCGGGACGCCGCTGAGCGGCCGGTCGTCGGCATCCTGCTGCGCGGCAGTCACGCCCGACGGGCCGCCACCGCGCACAGCGACGTCGACCTCGACGTGCTGGTCGGCGGCTCCCCGTACGCCGCCCGCCGCGCGTACCTGGCCGAGACCGCCGGCCGGGTCACCCACGTCTCGGTGGCCGCCCGCGACGTCCGCTCCTGGGTGCACCGCCTCGGCGAGCCGGCCGACTGGGCGTTCGGGCTGCCGGTCACCGCGCCGGCCCGGCTGCTCTGGGCCGACCCGCACTGGCGGCCCCGGATCGACCTGCCGGTGCTCTGCCAGCCCGCCGAGCCGCCCCGGCTGGAGGAGCTGATCGCCATGCTCGGCAAGGCCGCCGCCGCCCGGGCGGCCGCCGACCGCCCCGGGGTCCGGCTCGCCGTGGCGGACCTCGCCCGGCTCTGCCCGTCGGTGCTGCGCCCGGCGAACCCGTCGGTACGGGTGTCCTCCCGACGGGCGGCGTTCGCGGCGGCCCTGGAGCTGCCGGTCGCCCCCGCCGGCTACCGGGACGACATGCTGCTCTGCCTCGGGCTGCGTCCGGGCGGCACCGGGCAGCTCTGGGCCGCCGCCGTCCGGCTGGTCGCCGGGATCCTGCCGTTGATCCGCCCGTACGCCGGGGAGATCGCCGACGCGGCCGGCGCCGACCTGGCCGACGCCCTCGTCGACGGCCGGTTGGACCGCTACGTGGCCCAGCTCGCCCGGCCCGTGGGTCACCCGCCGAACCCTCGGCGGGAGTCGTCGCCGGTGCCCGCGCCGCGTGCAGGACAATGGGCAACTGTGCCCGTACCTGACGCGCCGGTGACCGGCGTTCCCAGCGATCCGAGCGGCCCGTCGGCGTCGGCGCCGGTCCGTCCGTCCCAGCTCGATCCGGCCATCGCGGCCCGGCTGCGCCGCACCGCCGACGGTCTGGTCGCTGCCGTGGTGCGCGCCCACGACTCCGGCGAGGTGCTGATGGTCGCCTGGATGGACGACGAGGCGCTGCACCGCACCCTCACCACCGGCCGGGCCACCTACTGGTCGCGCAGCCGCCGCGAGTACTGGGTCAAGGGCGCCACCTCCGGCCACCACCAGTACGTGCGCTCGGTAGCGCTGGACTGCGACGGCGACGCGCTGCTGGTGAGCGTCGACCAGGTCGGCGCGGCCTGCCACACCGGGCACCGGACCTGCTTCTTCACCGAGCTGCCGGTGACGGGGGCGGGCACATGACCGACGGCGCAGTGAGCCCCGACCTGGCCACCTTCACCGACGTGGCCGCCCGCTGGCGCGTCGTGCCGGTCACCCGACGCCTGCTGGCCGACGCCGAAACCCCGGTGGGTGTCTACCGCAAGCTCGCCGGCGGGCCCGGCACGTTCCTGCTCGAGTCAGCCGAACAGGGCGTCGGCTCGGCGGGCATGGCCTGGTCGCGGTACTCGTTCATCGGCGTGCGCAGCAGCGCCACCCTCGTCGAGCGGGACGGGGTGGCGACCTGGCTCGGCCAGCCGCCCGCCGGGCTGCCCACCGACGGCGATCCGGTGCGGGTGCTGCGGGACACCGTCGCGGCGCTCGCCGGCCCGCTCGGGGACCCGTCCGACGGTCTGCCCCCGCTGACCGGTGGCATGGTCGGCTACCTCGGCTACGACCTCGTCCGCCGCTTCGAACGGCTGCCCGAGCTGACCGAGAACGATCTGGGCGTGCCCGAGCTGGGCATGATGCTCGCCACCGACCTGGTGGTGCTCGACCACTACGACGGCTCGGCGATCCTGGTCGCCAACGCGGTGCTGCCGCCGCTGGACACCCCGGGCCGCGACGCGCAGGTCACCGCCGCGTACCACCACGCGGTGGGCCGCCTCGACGCGATGACCACGGCGCTGTCCCGGCCCATCCCACCGATGATCTCCACGGTCGAGCGTCCACCTGCCGACGAGGTCCTCTGCCGTACGCCGGAGGGTGGCTACGTCAAGGCGGTGGAGGCCGCCAAGGAGGCGATCCGGGCCGGCGAGTGCTTCCAGATCGTGCTGTCGCAGCGCTTCGAGCGGGCGACGCACGCCGATCCGCTGGACGTCTACCGGGTGCTGCGCACCAGCAACCCCAGCCCGTACATGTACCTGCTGCGCTTCGACGGGTTCGACATCGTCGGCTCGTCGCCGGAGGCGCACCTGAAGGTCACCGCCGGTGCGGACGGGCGGCGCCGGGCGCTGCTGCATCCGATCGCCGGCACCCGGCCGCGCGGCGCCACCGCGACGGCGGACGCCGGGCTCGCCGCCGAGCTGCTCGCCGACCCCAAGGAGCGCTCCGAGCACGTGATGCTCGTCGACCTGGGCCGCAACGATCTGGGCCGGGTCTGCGAGCCCGGCAGCGTCCAGGTGCCCGAGTTCGCGACCATCGAGCGGTACAGCCACGTGATGCACATCGTCTCCACAGTGACCGGCACGCTGCGTGACGACCGTTCCGCGTTCGACGCGCTCGCCGCGACCTTCCCGGCCGGGACGCTCTCCGGCGCTCCCAAGGTGCGGGCCATGGAGATCATCGAGGAGTTGGAGCCGGTGCGCCGCGGTCTCTACGGCGGCACGGTCGGCTACTTCGGGTTCGGCGGTGACCTGGACATGGCGATCGCCATCCGGACCGCGCTGATCCGTGCCGGCCGCGCCTACGTGCAGGCCGGCGCGGGGGTGGTCGCCGATTCGGATCCGGCCGCCGAGGAGCAGGAGACCCGCGACAAGGCAGCCGCCGTGCTGGCCGCGATCGCCGCGGCGGAGACGCTGAGGCCAGCCCGATGAGCGACCGGCGAGAGACCGGCGGGGGCGTGGGGGGTCGGCGCCAGCTGACGTACGCCGTGCTGCTCTGCCTGGCGGGCGCGGCCCTGGCGCTGTGGGCGGCGACCCGGGGCTGGTCGGTCGAGGTGACCGCCCGGCCGGCGCCGCTGCCGCCGGTGCGCGCGGCCCGCACTGGTGCGGCACTGCTGCCGTGGTTGCCGGCGCTGGCGCTGGTCACGCTGGCCGGCGGTGGCGCGGTGCTGGCCACCCGGGGCTGGGTGCGGCGGCTGCTGGGAGTGCTGCTGGGCGTTCTGGGCCTGGCGGTGGCCGCCGGTGGCGCTTACGGCCTGGTGGCCGATCTCGACGGCGTGGTGAGCCGGCAGTGGCCGGCGCTGTGCCTGCTCGGCGGTCTGCTCGCCGCCGTGGGCGGCGGGTGGACGGCGCTGCGGGGCGGCGTGTGGCCGACGATGGGCGCCCGGTACGAGCGGCCGACGCGGACCGTCACGGAGAGTGCGCCCACGACGGTCGCCGAACCGGGCCGGATGGCCGGGCGGCGGACCACCGAGGCGTGGGACGCGTTGGACCGGGGTGAGGACCCGACGGCCGGCTGATCAGCCGACCGGCTGGCGCTCGCGCTGCGGGCGGGCCGAGGCGGCGCGGGCGGCGGTCAGTTCGGCCACCAGGCGGTCCAGTTCGGCGCGTCGGTCGGCGCGGGCCCGGTCGGCGCAGACCGCCTCCCAGGCGTTGCCGCGCGCGGTGCGCATCCGGCCCTCGCCGACGACGGCCCGCTCCAGGGTGTGCACCACGCCGACGGCGAGGGACGCCACGGTCCGGGAGATGGTGGTCAGTCCGATGCTCGGGTTCGACTCGACAATGCTCATGGTCACCCCGCACGAGGAGTTGGCGACGGTCGGGCAGGCGCGTCATCGAGTCTGCCTGAGGACGATGCTGACCGGCTGACGTTTCGCCGGGGTGACCGCCCGGTCAACTGTCCCGCCGTGCCCGCGACCTGGGACCGGCCGTTCGGCCTTGAGCTTGCTCACAGCATCGATCGGCGTCGCTGTCGTCGGGCGGCGGACCGGAAGCGGTGGCATGATCGATGGGTCGGCCCGGTTCGACCGGGGCCGCCGGGCTCCCGTCGCGTGACGGCGGTCGATACCGGAGGTGGCGCTGCGTGACATCCCGTTCACGGCAAGTCGGCCATTATGCCGCAGCCCTTTTCGTGAGCAGCGCCATACCCCCGGCTCCCGGCGTCGGTCGGCTGCCCCTAGCATCGGCCCATGACACCCGGAGAGGGGAGTCCGTTGGTGACTGCTGAGCATGCGCACGCGGAGGGGGACGACGCCGGTCAGGCAGCGTCCGTAAGCGTGCTCGACGAGATCCTGGCTGGCGTGCGCGAGGACGTCGCCCGACGCCAGGAACAGGTTCCGTTGGAACGGATCCGTGAGCTGGCCGCTGCGGCGCCGCCACCGCTGGACGCGTACGCGGCGTTGCGTAAGCCCGGCGTGGCCGTCATCGCCGAGGTCAAGCGCTCCTCGCCGTCGAAGGGCCGGCTGGCCGAGATCGCCGATCCGGCCGATCTCGCCGTCGACTACGCGGCGGGCGGGGCGCGGGCGATCAGCGTGCTGACCGAGGGGCGCTGGTTCGGCGGGTCGCTCGATGACCTGGCGGCCGTGCGGGCCGCGGTCACCGTGCCCGTGCTGCGCAAGGACTTCGTGGTCTCCAGCTACCAGGTGCACGAGGCGCGCGCGCACGGCGCCGACCTGGTCCTGCTGATCGTGGCCGCCCTCGAGCAGAACGTGCTGATGGGCCTGCTGGAGCGGATCGAGTCGCTGGGCATGACCGCGCTCGTCGAGGTCCACGACGAGGAGGAGGCCGACCGGGCCCTGGAGGCCGGTGCCCAGGTGATCGGGGTCAACGCCCGTGACCTGCGTACCCTTCAGGTGGATCGGTCGGTGTTCGAGCGGATCGCGCCGGGCCTGCCGAGCAGCGTCGTCAAGATCGCCGAGTCCGGCGTCCGCGGCCCGCACGACCTGATCCGGTACGCCTCCGCGGGCGCGGACGCGGTCCTCGTCGGCGAGGGCCTGGTCACCCAGAAGAGCCCACGCGAGGCGGTGGCCGAACTGGTCAACGCCGGCAACCACCCGGCGACGCCCCGGCCGGTGCGCTGACCCGCGCCGGTGTGACGCCCCACCGAGAGGATTTCCGATGAGCGCCGATGCGCTGGCCCCGGTGGCCGGCTCGCAGCCCGACTCCGCCGGCCACTTCGGCCGCTTCGGCGGCCGGTTCGTGCCCGAGGCCCTGGTGGCTGCGCTGGACGAGCTCGACGGGGCGTGGCGTACGGCGATCGCGGACGAGTCCTTCCGGGCCGAGTTCGGGGCGCTGCTGCGCGACTACGCGGGCACGCCGTCGCTGCTCTACGAGGCCCGGCGGTTCTCCGCGAAGGTCGGCGCGCGGGTGCTGCTCAAGCGTGAGGACCTCAACCACACCGGCGCCCACAAGGTCCGCAACGTGCTCGGCCAGGCGCTGCTCACCAAGCGGATGGGCAAGACCCGGGTGATCGCCGAGACCGGGGCGGGCCAGCACGGCGTCGCCACCGCGACCGCCGCCGCCCTGTTCGACCTGGAGTGCGTCGTCTACATGGGCGAGGTCGACACCGAGCGGCAGGCGCTCAACGTGGCCCGGATGCGCATGCTCGGCGCCACTGTCGTTCCGGTGACCACCGGCTCGCGCACCCTCAAGGACGCGATGAACGAGGCCATGCGCGACTGGGTGGCGAACGTCGACGAGACCCACTACCTGATCGGCACCGCCGCCGGGCCGCACCCGTTCCCGGCGATGGTCCGGGACTTCGTGCGGGGCATCGGCGACGAGGCCCGCCAGCAGTGCCTCGACCTGACCGGCGCGCTGCCGGACGCCGTCACCGCCTGCGTCGGCGGCGGCTCCAACGCGCTGGGCATCTTCCACGCGTTCGTTCCCGACGAGGACGTGCGGCTCTACGGCTTCGAGGCCGGCGGCGAAGGGGTGGCCACCACTCGGCACGCCGCGAGCATCACCGGCGGGTCGGCGGGTGTGCTGCACGGCGCCCGCACGTACGTGCTGCAGGACGCCGACGGGCAGACGCTGGAGTCGCACTCGATCTCCGCGGGCCTGGACTACCCGGGTATCGGGCCCGAGCACGCCTGGCTGCACGACACCGGCCGGGCCAGCTACCTGCCCGTCACCGACGCCGAGGCGATGGCCGCGTTCGAGCTGCTCTGCCGCACCGAGGGGATCATCCCGGCGATCGAGAGCGCGCACGCCCTCGCCGGCACCGTCACGCTGGCTCCGAAGCTGGCCGCCGAGCTGGGCCGGGAGCCCACCATCGTGGTCAACCTCTCCGGCCGGGGCGACAAGGACGTGCACACCGCCGGGGACTACTTCGGCATCCTCGACAAGGAGCACTGAGATGAGCCGCATCGGGGTGGCCTTCGACAAGGCCCGGGCCGACGGGCGGGCCGTGCTGGTCGGCTGCATGCCGGCCGGGTTCCCGACCGTCGAGGGCAGCATCGCGGCCATGACGGCAATGGTCGAGGCCGGCGTCGACGTCATCGAGGTCGAGATTCCGTACTCGGACCCGGTGATGGACGGCCCGGTCATCCAGAAGGCCAGCGACATCGCGCTGGCCGGCGGCGTCCGTACGGCCGACGCGCTGCGCATCATCGAGGCGGTCGCGGCGACAGGTGCGCCGGTCGTCACGATGACCTACTGGAACCCCATCGAGCGGTACGGCGTGGACGTGTTCGCCCGCGACCTCGCCGCGGCCGGCGGCACCGGCCTGATCACACCTGACCTCATCCCCGACGAGGCTGCCGAGTGGCTGGCCGCCTCGGACGTGCACGGCCTGGACCGCACCTTCCTGGTGTCGCCGTCGTCCACCGACGCCCGGGTGGCGATGACCGTGGACAACTGCCGGGGCTTCGTCTACGCCACCGCCGTGATGGGGGTGACGGGCGCTCGGGCGCAGACGTCCGACGCCGCTCCGACGTTGGTCTCGCGGGTCCGCGCGGTCACCGACCTGCCGGTCGGTGTCGGCCTGGGCGTGGGCACCGGCGCGCAGGCCAGCACCGTCGCCGGGTACGCCGACGGGGTGATCGTCGGCAGCGCGCTCGTCCGTTGTGTGCTGGACGCCTCCTCCGAGGCCGAGGGGCTGGCCGCGCTGCGCACCCTCAGCGCCGAACTCGCCGAGGGCGTCCGCAACCCCGCCCGCTGAACCGCCGGGTCCCTGAACCGCCGGGTCCCTGAACCGCCGGGTCCCCGAACCGCCGGGTCCTGAACCGTCGGGTCCTGAACCGTCGAGTTGCCATCGCCACGGCCTCGCCCGCGTCGGTCGCTCGGGCCATGGACGTGGACGTCGTCCGGCCGGTGCAACGGACGGCATGAGCGCCGGGCCTGCGCTGTCGCCGAAGAGCCGTATACCTGTGAGTCATTTTTATGACTCACAGGTATACGGCCTTTTCGCGGATGTGCTCCCCAGGCGCTGGCAGCATCGCCTCGCGACCCCGCTGGTCCGGACGGGCTGAGTGCGGCGGGAGAGCCGGGTCAGGGCAGAAGGGACGGGTCGGCTGTCGGCTCGCCGCGTTGCTCCGGCGGCTGACCCGCCCCAGACCGCTCATCGCGGGAGACGCGGCGCAGGACGCCGGAGCGGCCGGCGAGCCCGTCGGTGACGGCAGCCCGGGTCAGCGGGGTGACGGCCTCGGGCAGCGCGTCGGGGGCGTGCCAGGACAGCCGGCAGCCCGGCGGCGGGTCGGCGCTGGGCCGGCCCTCGGTGACACGCGCGCGGAACACGTGCACCAGGATGTCCGGCAGCGGCCCGGCCCGACCGGCCCGTGCGTGCGTCGTCGGGCCGTCGAGGTGGTAGACGCCCACCAGGTCGACCAGGTCGATCTCCCAGCCCGTCTCGGCGCGGATGTCGCGCAGCGCCGCCCGCACCGGGCTCTCCGCCGGGCGCAGCCGGCCGCCGGGCAACGCGTACCGGCGCTGGCCCCGGCCCTGGCGGCAGAGCAGCACCCGGCCGGCGTCGTCGGTGACGACAGCGGCGACCGCCCAGGTGAGCACGCCCATGGACAAAGAGCGTACGGCGGCGCAAACCAGAAGTCATCGGGATCCGCGCGCGGCGGCCCGGGGTGCCGCTGCGGGGGTGCGCAGCGGTAGCGTGTGCACCCGTGACCAACGCCTCGCTGTCCCCCCAGGCGGCCCTGCCCAGTCCCAGCACCGCGGTGTGGCAGCTCGGGCCGGTTCCGATCCGGGCGTACGCGCTGTGCATCATCGCCGGCATCGTGCTGGCCTGCTGGGTGACCGAACGTCGCCTGCGTCAGCGCGGCGTCGCGCCCGGCGCGGTGCTCGACATCGCCGTCTGGGCGGTGCCGGCGGGCATCATCGGCGCGCGGATCTACCACGTGATCACCTCTCCGGAGAAGTACTTCGGCGCCGGTGGTGAACCGCTGAAGGCGTTCGCCATCTGGGAGGGTGGTCTCGGCATCTGGGGCGCCGTCGCCGGTGGGGCGGTCGGCGCGTGGATCGCCGCCCGCCAGCTGGGCATCCCGTTCAGCGTGGTGGCCGACGCGCTCGCGCCCGGGCTGCCGCTGGCCCAGGCCGTCGGGCGGCTCGGCAACTGGTTCAACAACGAGCTGTTCGGTGGTCGTACGACGCTGCCGTGGGGCCTGGAGATCCACCGGATGGACCCGGACAACCCGGGGCACTCGCTGCGGGACGACGCCGGGCAGCCGATCCTCGAACCCGGCCTCTACCACCCGACGTTCCTCTACGAGGCGCTGTGGAACCTCGGCGTGGTCGCGCTGGTCCTCATCCTGGACCGGCGGTTGCGGCTCGGGCGGGGCCGGGCGTTCGCGCTGTACGTGATGGGTTACACCGCCGGCCGGTTCTGGATCGAGCTGATGCGCACCGACGAGGCGAACCAGATCTTCGGCGTACGACTCAACGTCTGGACGGCCGCGCTGGTCTTCCTCGGCGCGTTGATCTACTTCGTGCGGGTCCGCGGCCCCCGGGAGTACCTGATTCCGATCGGCCCGGCGGGCACCCCCACGCCGCCCACCACCTCCGACGTGTCCCAGGTCGACCTCTCCGAGGGCCAGACCAGCGCCCGTGCCGCCGCCCCGGAGGGTTACCGGGTGGTCAGCGAGGAGCAGTACGACACCTGGCGGGACACCGGCGTGGCGCCGCCGGAGGCGGACGACGAGGCACGCCCCGAGGGCGCCGAGCCGCTCGACGCCGAGGCGACCGGCGACGAGGCGGCCCGCGCCCGCGCCGACGAGCCGGTGGATGACACGCCCGAGGCGCGCGACGAGGACCGGGCCGACGTCTCCGGCGTGCGCCCCGCCGACCGGGACAGCTGAGCGGGGGCGGCACCGATGCGAAGCGCGGTGGTGGTCGGCGCCGGGGTCGGAGGCCTCGCGGTCGCCGGGGCGCTGGCCCGGTCCGGTTGGCAGGTCACCCTGCTGGACCGCGCCGAGCGGGTCCGCCCCGAGCCGACCGCCGTGGTGCTCTGGCCCAACGGCGTCCGCGCGTTGCAGGCCCTCGGTCTCGGCGCCGGCCTGGCCGCCATCGCGACCCCGCTGCCCGACGGTGGGGTCCGCCGCCCGGACGGGCACTGGCTGGTGCAACCCCGGCCGACGCCGGCCGACCGGATGCCGGTGGTGGTGCACCGGGAGGATCTGCACGACGCGTTGATCGCCGGCCTCGGTGACCGGGTCGAGCTGCGTACCGGGGTGACCGTTCGGCACGTTCGTGTCGAGCCGGGCGAACGCCCGGGTGTGAGCGACGGACGGCACACCATCGAGGCCGACCTGGTGGTCGCAGCGGACGGCACGGACAGCGTCATCCGTCGCCAACTGGCCCCCGAGTCCGGCGTGGTCAGCTCCGGCTGTGCGGCCTGGCGGGCTGTCATCCCCTGGTACCGGGCGCCTCGGCTGCCCGCCGACCAGCCGATCGCCGGCGAGGTCCTCGGCGCGGGCTACCGGTTCGTGGCCGCCTCGTTGGGCGAGCGTGGCTCATCGGGTGGTTCCAGCCGGGGTGGCATCTACTGGGTGGCCACCGCCGCCGGCGCTCCCCGCCCCGAGCCGCCGGAGACCCAGCTCGCCCTCCTGCGCCGCTGGTACGCCGGCTGGCCGGCGCCGATCGCCGCGCTGCTCGACGCCACCGACCCGAGCGACCTGGTGCAGCAGGAGGTCCGTGAGCTGCGCCCGCTGCCCCGCGCCTACGGCTTCGGAGTCGGGCCGGGCGGGGTGGTACTGCTCGGTGACGCGGCGCACGCCATGCCGCCGCACCTCGGCCAGGGCGCCTGCCTCGCGTTCGAGGACGCCGCGACGCTCGCCTCGCTGCTGCGCGAGGCCCGCCTGCCCGACGCCGTGCAGACGTACGACCGGGTGCGCCGGCCCCGGGCGGCGACAGTGGTCCGCCAGACCCGGCGCATGTCGGCGGTGCTCCAGACCCGGGGCCGGTTGGCGCTGCGCGCCCGCGACGCGGCGCTCGGCACCATCAACTCGCGGCTGCTCTCCAGCGCCGCCGCCTCGGCGGCGCAGTGGCGTCCGCCGGCCTGACCGTCCGCGTGGCTGCGGGAGTCCGGGCGGTTCAGGGGATCAGGGCGGCGGGTTCGGCGATGCAGGCGGTGCCGATGCGGCGGAAGCCGACCCGCAGGTAGACCCGTGCGATCTCCTCGCTGCCCGCGGAGAGGAAGACGAGGCCGGTGCCGGCAGCGAGCAGTTCGCGGGCGAGGGTGGCGGTCAGGGCGGCGCCCAGGCCGCGACGGCGGGCGGCCGGCAGGGTGGCTACCCCGGCGATCTCCGCGACGTCGTCCACGCGCATCGCCATGCCGCTGGCCAGCGCGCCCTCGGTCGGCGTGCCGGCCAGCGCGGAGATCCGCCGGCCGTCGGCGATCCGGACCCGCTCCTCGTCCAGCGCGGCGAGCTCCAACTCGGTGACCGCCGCGTCGCGCTCGGCCGGGCCGGCCGCACCGGGCTCGGTGCCGGCGGCGCCGAACGCCACGGCCGCCACCGCCCGCCGGGCGGCCACGTCGGCGGCGAAGTCGGGCGAGTCCGCGGCCAGCACCCGCACGGGTACGTCGGAGAGCGTCGCCGGGTCGGCCAACGCGGCCTCATCGAGGACCATCAGCGGGGCCTCCAGCACGTTCAGCCCCGCCGAGCGGGCCACCGCCAGCAGCTCCGGAGTCGTCTCGTGCACCCACTCGAAGGCCTCCGGCAGGCCCAGTTCCCGCTGGCGCTCCCGCACCGATGTCACGTCGGCCAGGGACGGCGGCTCGGCGGCGCCGATCCGGGGCCGGGCGTAGAACGGCCAGCCGGCGCCCTCGCGGACGAACAGCACCAACCCGCCGTGTTCCTCGGCACCGGCGACGTCGCGGGGCACCGCGTCGTAGAAACGCTCCAACCGGTCGAAGATGTCCTTGTGCACCGAATCCACCGCGCGAGACTACACGTCCCAGACTCTGGACGGTGTGATCAATCTTGAGTGGCCTTGCGCCCCCAGCCCTAACGTAGACTCAATAGACCCACGGGCCGACGTCGTCCCCACCATGATCCAACCTGAGTGACGACAGGAGGCCCGGTGGCTCAGCCGTACGCGGATTCGACACAGCCGCACCCCCACAGCCCACAGGCGTCCCCGACGCCCGGCCCCCATCCGCCCGCCCAGGGCCTCTACGACCCGGCGCAGGAGCACGACGCCTGCGGGGTGGCCTTCGTCGCGGACATGCACGGCCGACGGTCCCACGCGGTCGTCGCCAACGGGCTCGGTGCGCTCTGCCGCCTGGACCACCGGGGCGCCCGCGGCGCGGAACCCAACACCGGTGACGGCGCGGGCATCATGATCCAGGTCCCGGACGCGTTCCTGCGGGCGGTCGCCGATGTCACACTGCCGCCGGCCGGCGAGTACGCCACGGGCCTGGTGTTCCTGCCCGACGACGACGCCGCCGAGGCCCGTGCCCGCCGGGTGGTCGAGAAGTACGCGCTGGTCGAGGGCGCCGACGTGCTCGGTTGGCGGGACGTGCCGATCGAGCCGCAGGGGCTCGGCGACACCGCCCTGGCGGCCATGCCCCGGGTGCGGCAGGTCTTCGTGGCCGCCCACCGCCTCACCGACTCGCCCGCCGGGCCCGCCGGTTCCGCCCTGAGCGGCATCGACCTGGACCGGGTGGCCTTCTGCCTGCGCAAGCAGGCCGAGCGCGAGACCGCCGAGCGGGGCGTGCCGGCGTACTTCCCGTCGCTGTCCAGCCGCACGATGGTCTACAAGGGCATGCTCACGCCCGACCAGCTGCCGGCGTTCTATCCGGATCTGCGCGACGAGCGGGTGGAGAGCGCGATCGCGCTGGTGCACTCCCGCTTCTCCACGAACACCTTCCCGTCCTGGCCGCTGGCGCACCCGTACCGGTTCATCGCCCACAACGGCGAGATCAACACGATCCGGGGCAACCGCAACTGGATGCAGGCCCGCGAGGCTCTCCTGCGTTCGCCGAACGTGCCGGGCAACATCCGGCGCGTCTTCCCGGTCTGCACTCCCGCCGCCTCCGACTCGGCGAACTTCGACGAGGTCCTGGAGCTGCTGCACCTGGCCGGGCGGAGCCTGCCGCACGCGGTCCTCATGATGATCCCGGAGGCCTGGGAGAACGACCCCGGGATGGATCCGGCCAAGCGCGCGTTCTACCGCTTCCACGCCAGCCTGATGGAGCCGTGGGACGGTCCGGCGTCGGTGGCCTTCACCGACGGCGAGATCGTCGGCGCGGTGCTGGACCGCAACGGGCTGCGCCCGGGGCGCTGGTGGCAGACCGACGACGGTCTCGTGGTGCTCGGCTCCGAGGCGGGCGTGCTGGACCTCGACCCCGCCCACGTGGTCGCGAAGGGGCGGCTCCAGCCGGGCCGGATGTTCCTGGTCGACACGGTGGCCGGGCGGATCGTGCACGACGACGAGATCAAGTCCGAGTTGGCCGCCGCACAGCCGTACGGCGAGTGGCTGCACGCCGGGCTGATCGAGCTGGACGATCTGCCGCCGCGTGAGCACACCGTCTACACCCACGACTCGGTGCGCCGCCGCCAGCAGACCTTCGGCTACACCGAGGAGGAGCTGAAGGTCCTGCTCGCGCCGATGGCGCGTACCGGCGCGGAGCCGCTGGGCTCGATGGGCACGGACACCCCGATCTCACCCCTGTCCACCCGCCCGCGGCTGCTCTACGACTACTTCCACCAGCTCTTCGCCCAGGTCACCAACCCGCCGCTGGACGCCATCCGCGAGGAGCTGGTCACCAGCCTGGCGTCGACGATCGGGCCGGAAGGCAACCTGCTCGACCCGGGCGCGGCGAGCTGCCGGCAGATCGTGCTGCCGCATCCGATCATCGACAACGACGAGCTGGCGAAGATCCTCTCGATCGACGAGGACGGCGACCTGCCCGGCTTCAAGGCGGTGCGGGTCTCCGGGCTGTACCGCATCCGCGAGGGCGCCGCCGGGATCAAGGCCCGGCTGACCGAGATCTGCCGGCACGTCTCCGAGGCCATCGAGGACGGCGTCCGCATCCTGGTGCTCTCCGACCGGGACTCCAACGCCGATCTCGCGCCGATCCCGTCGCTGCTGCTCACCGCCGCCGTGCACCAGCACCTGGTGCGGGAGCAGACCCGCACCCAGGCGGCGCTGATCGTGGAGTCCGGCGACTGCCGGGAGGTGCACCACGCGGCGGTCCTGATCGGGTACGGCGCGGCGGCGGTCAACCCGTACCTGGCGTTCGAGTCCGTGGAGGACATGATCACCACGGGTGCGCTGGCCGGCGTGCAGCCCGCTGCCGCGGTGCGCAACTACGCCAAGGCGCTCGGCAAGGGCGTCCTGAAGATCATGTCGAAGATGGGCATCTCGACGGTCTCGTCGTACTGCGGTGCGCAGGTCTTCGAGGCGGTCGGGCTGGACACCCGGCTGATCGACCGCTACTTCCGGGGCACCCCGAGCCGGATCGGCGGCGTCGGACTGGCCGGTGTGCACGCCGAGGTGGCCGCCCGGCACGCGCTGGCCTGGCCGCCGGCCGGCACCGCCGGCTCCGACCGGCTGGAGGTCGGCGGCGAGTACCAGTGGCGCCGCGAGGGTGAGCTGCACCTGTTCAACCCGGAGACGGTCTTCCTGCTCCAGCACGCCACCCGCAGCCGGCAGTACGACGTCTTCCGTCAGTACACGGCCAAGGTCGACGCGCTCGCCGCGCAGGCCGGCTCGCTGCGTGGGCTGTTCACCCTGCGCACCGGCGTCCGTCCGGCGGTGCCGATCGAGGAGGTCGAGCCGGCCACCGAGATCGTCAAGCGCTTCGCCACCGGCGCCATGTCGTACGGCTCGATCTCGGCCGAGGCGCACGAGACGCTGGCCATCGCGATGAACCGCCTCGGCGGCAAGTCCAACACCGGCGAGGGCGGCGAGGACGTCGATCGGCTGCACGACCCGCTGCGGCGCTCCTCGGTCAAGCAGATCGCCAGCGGCCGGTTCGGTGTCACCAGCGAATACCTGGTCAACGCCGACGACCTGCAGATCAAGATGGCCCAGGGCGCGAAGCCCGGCGAGGGCGGCCAGCTGCCCGGCAACAAGGTGTGGCCGTGGATCGCCCGGACCCGGCACGCCACTCCCGGCGTCGGCCTGATCTCGCCGCCGCCGCACCACGACATCTACTCCATCGAGGACCTGGCCCAGCTCGTGCACGACCTGAAGTGCGTCAACCCGGCCGCCCGGGTGCACGTCAAGCTGGTCAGCGAGGTGGGTGTGGGCACCGTCGCCGCCGGTGTGGCCAAGCTCAAGGCCGACGTCATCCTGATCTCCGGCCACGACGGCGGCACGGGCGCGTCCCCGATGAACTCGCTCAAGCACGCCGGCACCCCGTGGGAGCTGGGGCTGGCCGAGGCGCAGCAGACGCTGCTGCTCAACAAGCTGCGTGACCGGGTCACCGTGCAGGTCGACGGCCAGCTCAAGACCGGCCGGGACGTGCTGATCGCGGCGCTGCTCGGCGCGGAGGAGTTCGGCTTCGCGACCGCACCGCTGATCGTCTCGGGCTGCGTGATGATGCGGGTCTGCCACCTGGACACCTGCCCGGTAGGCATCGCGACCCAGAACCCGGTGCTGCGTGAGCGGTACACGGGCACGCCGGAGTTCGTGGAGAACTTCTTCCTGTTCCTCGCCGAGGAGGTCCGGGGCTACCTGGCCGAGCTGGGCTTCAGGTCCATCGAGGAGGCCATCGGGCAGACCGAACTGCTCGACGTGGCCCCGGCGGTGTCGCACTGGAAGGCGCACGGGCTCGATCTGGCACCCGTCCTGCACCTGCCGGAACTGCCCGCCGGCGCCGCCCGGCGCGGGGTGCGCGCCCAGGACCACGGCCTGGAGCAGGCGCTCGACAACGAGCTGATCGCGCTGGCCCGTCCGGCCTTGACGGAGGGGTCGCCGGTCCGCGTCGAGGTCGCGGTGCGCAACGAGCACCGCAGCGTCGGCGCGATGCTCGGCGGCGAGGTGACCCGCCGCTTCGGCGGGGGCGGCCTTCCGGACGACACCGTCGAGTTCGTGCTGCACGGCACCGCCGGGCAGTCGTTCGGCGCGTTCCTGCCGCGCGGGGTGACCCTGCGTCTGCACGGCGACGCCAACGACTACGTGGGCAAGGGCCTCTCCGGGGGCCGGCTCATCGTCCGTCCGGACGCCGCCGCGCCGTTCCTCGACCCCGATGCCGAGCCGGGGCAGCGTGCGGAGGATCAGATCATCGCCGGCAACACCATCCTGTACGGCGCCACGGCGGGCGAGGTCTTCCTGCGCGGCCGGGTGGGGGAGCGGTTCGCGGTCCGCAACTCCGGCGCGGTCGCCGTCGTCGAGGGCGTCGGCGACCACGGCTGCGAGTACATGACCGGCGGCACGGTGGTGGTGCTCGGCGCGACCGGCCGCAACTTCGCCGCCGGCATGTCCGGCGGGACGGCGTTCGTGCACCTGTTGGACCGTGCCCGGGTCAACACGGAACTGGTCGACCTCGCGCCGCTGGGCGAGCAGGAGCAGGCGCTGCTGCACGAGCTGGTGCAGCGACACGTGGCCGAGACCGGGTCGGCGGTCGCCGAGGACCTGCTCAAGCGCTGGCCGGAAGCGGTGTCCGAGTTCACCGCAGTGGTACCCCGCGACTACCGCCGGGTGCTGGAGATCATGCGGGCCGCCGAAGCAGCCGGCCGCGACGTCGACGACGCGGTGATGGGCGCGCTCAGCGCGCCCATCGCGCCGGTGCCGCCCGCCCCGCGGGTGGCTGCCCAGGAGGTGGCACGTGCCTGACCCGAACGGTTTCCTGCGCTACGACCGGCGGCTGCCGGCCCGCCGCCCGGTGCCGGTGCGGATCAGTGACTGGCGGGAGGTGTACCCGCCGGCCGGCGAGGAGCTCATCCGCGAGCAGGCCACGCGGTGCATGGACTGCGGCATCCCGTTCTGCCACGACGGCTGCCCGCTGGGCAATCGCATCCCGGACTGGAACGACCTGGTCCGCACCGGCAACTGGGACGCCGCGGTGGAGTCGTTGCACGCCACCAACAACTTCCCGGAGTTCACCGGCCGGCTCTGCCCGGCGCCCTGTGAGGCGGCCTGCGTGCTGGGTATCGCCGGCGGCCAGCCGGTCACCATCAAGCAGGTCGAGGTGGAGATCGCCGACGCGGCAGCGGCGCGCGGGTTCACCCCGCGCCCGGTGCCGGCGCCGTCGGGCCGGTCGGTCGCCGTGGTCGGTTCCGGGCCCGCCGGTCTGGCCGCCGCCCAGCAACTGGCCCGCGCCGGTCACGCCGTGACGGTGTACGAGCGCGACGACGCGATCGGCGGCCTGCTCCGGTACGGCATCCCCGACTTCAAGTTGGAGAAGCGGCACATCGACGCCCGGTTGGCGCAGCTCGCGGCGGAGGGGGTGCGCTTCCGTACCGGTGTGAACGTCGGCGTCGACGTCACCGCCGAGCAGTTGCGCGCGGAGCACGACGCGGTGCTGCTGACCTGCGGGGCCTTGCAGGGCCGGGACACCCCGGAGACCCCGGGCCGGGCGCTGCGGGGCGTACACCAGGCGATGGCGCACCTGGTCGCGGCGAATCGCGCGGTCGCCACGGCGGCCGGCGGCGGGCCTGGCGTGGCGGTCACCGGCGAGGGCCGGGCGGCCCGCGCGGTGCTGCCGGACGGCACCCCGATCGACGCGGCCGGCAAGCACGTGGTGATCATCGGCGGCGGTGACACGGCGGCCGACTGCCTCGGTGTCGCCCACCGGCAGGGCGCTGCCGGCGTGCACCAGCTCGACCTGTACCCGCAGCCGCCGGGCGAGCGCGACGAGGCTCGGGATCCGTGGCCGACGTGGCCGTGGGTCCTGCGCAGCTACCCGGCCCACGAGGAGGGTGGCGAGCGGGTCTTCGCCGTGGCCGTGCAGGAGTTCGTGGACGACGGCACCGGTCAGGTGCGCGCGGTGCGGATCGCCGAGGTGACCGTCGAGAAGCGCGACGGCCGGCGGATGGTCACCGTCGTCCCGGGCTCCGAGCGGGAGCTGCCGGCGGACCTGGTGCTGTTGGCGATCGGTTTCGAGGGCACGGAGCAGCAGCCGCTGCTGGAGCAGTTCGGGGTGACCCGCAACCCGCGGGGGGCGATCGACGCCCGCGACGACTGGCAGACCGCCGTCGACGGCGTGTTCGTCGCCGGTGACATGCACCGGGGCGCCTCGCTGATCGTGTGGGCCATCGCCGAGGGGCGCGCGGCGGCCGCCGCGATCCACGGTTACCTGGGTGGCGCCGGCGCGCTGCCGGCGCCGGTCGGTCCGGCCGCGCAGCCGCTCGCCGTTCGCTGAGGAGTTCCGGCGCCGTCCGGCCGGGGGGGGGGGGGGGCGCCGCCCCCCGCCGGCCGGCGGGGGGCGAGAAGGAGCACAACACAGGGGAGGAGAGGGAACCAAAAAAAAAAAGA
>NZ_JBEZEA010000016.1:103492-122157 GCF_040648635.1 Micromonospora sp. NPDC049114
TCTTTCTCGTGGCGCGGGCGGGGGGGCGGGGTGGCCCCCCCCCCCCCCCGCCGGCCGGACGGCGGTGAGACAGCTGTCACCGCTGACGGGACGAAGCGGCACGAAGATCATCGTTACGCTCCGGTCATGGACAACGAGGAGCGGTTGCGGCGTACGCGCCGGTGGCTGTGGATCGTGCTGATCGGCCTCTTCCTGAGCGGTGCCACCGCTTTCCCGCTGGAGATCGAGGTGCGCTGGCTGCTGCGCGCGCTGGATCCGCTCGCGGGCCAGGTGCCGGCGCTTGTCGACTGGATCGAGCGGGTCCACACCGGCCTCGTGACGGCGGGGCAGGACTACCCGTTCCTGCTCTACGGCACCGACTGGCTGGCCTTCGCCCACCTGGTGCTGGCGGTGGCGTTCTGGGGGCCGCTGCGTGACCCGGTGCGCAACGTCTGGGTGGTGCAGGTCGGCATGATCGCCTGCGTGGGGATCGTTCCGCTGGCGCTGATCTGCGGCCCGATCCGGGACATCCCCTGGTTCTGGACGCTCATCGACCTGTCCTTCGCGGTCGGGGCGTTCCCGCCGCTCTGGTTCGCCTACCGGCACATCCGGGCCGTCGAGGCGAGCACGGCCGAGGCGGCGGGGTCCCCGGCGACCGCGGGCCGTCCGGTGGCACCGGCGTCCTGAGCCGCCGCCCCAGATCCGGTCGCTGGCGACGACTCCGGCCCGGAGGCCAGCCTCCCTCGCTCCTCCTCCCCCCACGCGTCGCCTACCAGCTGCTGCGCGCTGGTCTCGCCGGCGGCAAGGGCGTCCTTTGCTCTGCTTCACTCCACGCAACACCGCGCGTCCGATAATCGGACAACCGGTGTTGCGTCAGTTGAAGCAGAGCAAAGGACGCGTGCGGGAGGGGCGACGGGGCGCAGCGGTGGCAGGTGAGATCGCTCCGACGGGACCGGTGGGTGGGTACGCAGAAAGGCCCGCCGCACGGGCGACGGGCCTTTCGGGTGACGACTGCCGCTAGTGCGACAGCAGGCGGTGCGCCTCGTGGCCCTCGCGGATCTTGGCCCACGACTTGGGCTCGGCCGGCGGGGCGGCCTTGCGGGCGGCGCTGGCCACGTCGGGCCGGCCCGGAGTGAACAGCCAGGTGGTGAACAGCTCGTCCAGGTCCAGACCGGAGATCCGCTCGGCCAGGGCCTGGAACTCCTCGATGGTGCCGTTGCCGTACCGGTGTTCGGCCGTCCACGCCGGCAGGATCGCGAAGAACGCGTCGTCGCCGACGGCCAGGCGCAGCTGGTGCAGGGTCATCGCTCCCCGGTCGTAGACCGCGTTGTCGAAGACCCGGTCCGCGCCCGGGTCACCGGGCAGCACCTGCCAGAACTCGTCATCGGCCGGGTAGCTGGCGTAGGTGAAGTCGAAGACCTCCTGCGCGGTGCCCTCGTCCTGCTCCTCGGACCAGAGCCACTCGGCGTACGAGGCGAAACCCTCGTTGAGCCAGATGTTGCGCCACTCGGCCACCGAGACCGAGTCGCCGAACCACTGGTGGGCGTTCTCGTGGGCGACCACGTACGTGTTGGCGCCGCGACGCCAGAAGCCCGGGCCGTACACCGGGCGGGTCTGCGTCTCCAGGGCGAAGCCGATGCCGTCCACCGGCCCGGCCACGCCACCTCGCGCCTCGAACGGGTACGGGCCGAAGATCCCGCTCTCCCAGTCGGTGATCTCGCCGGTGCGTTCGATGCTGGCCCGCGCGGCTGGCCCGAGCGCCCCCAGCGAGGTGCTGTACGCGTTGATCACCGGCTGACCGCTCGGCGTGGTGTCGGTGACGATGTCGTACTGACCGATCGCCATGAAGGCCAGGTAGGTGGCGGTGGGAGAGGTGGTCCGCCAGATCCACCGGGTGCGGTTGCCCGCCTCGGCCGCCGGCGGACGAGGTTGCACGCCGTTGCTGATCACCTCGACGCCGGTGGGCACCGAGACCGAGATGTCGAAGGTGGCCTTGTCCAGCGGGTGGTCGTTGCTCGGGAACCACCACCACGCCGACTCGGGCTCGTTGACCGCGAGCGCCCCGTCGTCGGTGCGCGTCCAACCGGTGTAGCCGCCGACCAGGGTCTCCGACGGGATGCCGTCGTAGCGCACCACGATGGTGAGCTGCTGGCCCCGGGTGATCGTGCGGGTCGGGGTGACGACCAGCTCGTGCGCGCCCGCCTTGGCCGCGCCGGCCTCCCAGCCGTTGACCCGCACGGACTCGACGTCGAGCAGGAAGTCCAGGTTGAACGCCGAGAGGTCCTGCGTCGCGGTGGCGAGGATCGTGGTGGTGCCGGTGAGCCGGTCGGTGGCCGGGTCGTAGCGCAGCCGGACGTCGTAGTGCGAGACGTCGTAGCCACCGTTGCCGTAGTCGGGGAAGTAGGTGTCGCCCAGGCCGGGAGCGCCGGGTTGCGGCGCGACCGAGACGACGGGCCGGCCCCAGCCCGTCGTGGCGGCCTGGGCGGGTGCGCCGGTGAGCATGGTGCCGGCGGTGGTGAGGGTCAGGGCGGCGGTGGCCGCCGTGAGGACTCGTCGCACGAGGTGGACTCCCTCCATCGGGTGTACGCACCGCCAACCTAATCGACAACTGTGAACGTCGCTGGCCCGGCGCGCGGCGGGCGTGTCACGCGTCGGCCGTCACGAAAGCGCGGGTCGCTACTGTCCCGGTGTCACCGCTGTCCGTTAGGGTTTCGTCCGAACCGGACGGCCGTGGCGTGGGAGGCAGAGCGTGGGCAGGCTCGCGTCGGCGTACGGGCAGGCGGTCACCGCCCACCGGGCGGCCCGCGCACACCTGGATGCCGCCCGGGGCGTGCTCGGTGCGGCGCCGGCTCCGCCGCCGCAGTCGGGCGGGGGTGACCTCGTGGCCCGACTCGCGCGCCTCGGCGGCGCGCTGGCCACCCCCACCCCCGGCGCGACCGCGCTGACCGACGCGCCGGCCGCGGTGCGCATCGGCGAGGCGTCCACTCCGGACGGCGGTTTCCCGGTCCTGCTGCCGCTCGGCGGCGGCCACCACCTGGCACTGGACACCGACGCCCGGGACGGGCGCGTCGCCGCGCTGCTGCGGGCGCTGGTGCTGCGGCTGGTCGCCACCGCTCCGGCCGGTCGGGTCCGGGTCACCGGCATCGACACCGCCGCGCTCGGCGCCACCTTCGGCCCGCTGCGCCCGCTGCTCGACGCGGGTGTGCTCGACCCGCCGGCCACCAGCGAGTCCGAGGTGGCCGCCCTGCTGACCGCCGCCGAACGGCACGCCCGCGCCGCCCAGCACGCCGAGCCCGCCACCCGGCAGTTGCTGGTGGTGGTCGCCACCGCCGCCCCGCCGCCGCGCGAGCTGGCCCGGCTCGCCGCGCTCACCCACGCCGGCCCGGCCGCCGCCGTCTGCGTGCTCCTCGCCGGCCATCCGTCCCGGGTGCCCGGCGAGACCGCACCGTCGCTGGGCGGCACCACCGCCCTGCGGGTCAGCGAGGGGTACGCGCACGTCGGCGACCCGCCGGGCGTCTCGTTCAGCGCCGACGGCAGCGGCCTCGCCGCCCCGGTGCTGCTCGACGGCGATCCGCCGCCGGCCTCGGTCCGGGCGCTCGCCGAGCACCTCGGCGCCGCCGCCCGCCGCGCCGACGCGCTGCCCTTCGCCGAGCTGCTGCCCGAGCGGCGCTGGGCGGAGTCCGCGGCCAACGGGCTGCGTACCGTCGTCGGCCGGGCCGGCCCCGCGCCGCTGACCGTGGCCTTCGACGACGCCACCCCGCACTGGCTGGTCGGCGGCCGCACCGGCGCCGGCAAGACCGTCTTCCTCCTGGACGTCCTCTACGGGCTGGCCGCGCGCTACTCGCCGGCGGAGTTGCAGCTCTACCTGCTCGACTTCAAGGAGGGCGTCAGCTTCACCGAGTTCGTGCCCACCGGGCGTGACCCGTCCTGGCTGCCGCACGCCCGGGCCGTCGGCATCGAATCCGACCGCGAGTACGGTCTGGCCGTGCTGCGCGAGCTGCGCCGGGAGGCACAGCGCCGGGCCACCGCGCTGAAGCGGCACGGCGTCACCAAGCTCGCCGACCTGCCGCGGGACAGTCCACTGCCGCGCATCGTGGCAGTCATCGACGAATTCCACGTGCTGCTCGCCGGCAACGACGCGCTGGCCCGCGAATCCGTGGACCTGCTGGAAGAGCTGGCCCGCAAGGGCCGCTCGTACGGCATCCACCTGGTGCTGGCCAGTCAGAGCATGACCGGCATCGAGGCGCTCTACGGTCGGGCCGAGGCGATTTTCGGGCAGTTCGCGCTGCGGGTGGCGCTGCCCGGCGGCGGGGGTGTCCTCGACCAGCTCAACGATGCCGCCGCGGCCCTGCCGATCGGCTCCGCAGTGGTAAACACCGCCGCCGGCGCGGTCGGCGCCGACACCGTGCTGCGCTTCCCCGACGCGCACGCCGCCGCGGCCGACCTCGCCGCGCTGCGCCACGAGCTGTGGCAGGCCCGCCCGCCGGGCTCGCGGGCCCCGGCGGTCTTCAAGGGGTACGAGGCGGCGCGCGTCGAGGACGACTCCACCTTCGCGGGGCTGCGCCCCGGTGGCCGACGCCCCATGGCGCTGGTCGGTCGGACGGTCGACGTGCACGGCACCACCGCGCTGTTCCTGATGGACTCCACCCCCGGCCGGCACCTCGCCGTGGTGGGCACCGCACCGGCCGGCGCGGACGTGCTGCGCGCCGCCGCGCTGAGCCTGGCCCGCCAGCACACCCCCGGCGACGCCCGGTTCCAGGTGGCCTCCCTGGTCGCCGCCGCCGACCCGGTGGCGGTCGAGACCGAGGCCGCGCTGCGGGCCGCCGGTCACCCGGTGCACCGCCTCGACGCGGCCGGGCTGCGCGACCGGATCGCCACGCTGGCCGCCGAGCCGGCCGGTCGCGAATACCTGGTGGTGTTCGGGATGGACACCGCAGCCCCGGTCCTCGGCGCGGCCGACCCGGTCACGTTCCGCTCCGGCCTGGACGACCTGCGTACGCTGCTGCGCCACGGCCCCGCCCAGGGCGTGCACCTGCTCGGCTGGTGGCGCGGCCTGCGGCGGCTCTCCGACGACCTCGGCGGCACCCAGAACCGCGACGACGTCGCCTGCCTCGTCGCGCTCAACGTGCCCGGCGCCGAGCTGGCCCTGCACCTCGGGGTGCACGACCTGGCCTACACGCCGCGCGCCGACCGGGCGCTGCTGGTCGACAGGCACGACCAGCGCACCAGGCTGATCGTGCCGTTCGCCCGCGACGGGCACGAACCGCACGGGGAGCGTTGACAGTGTCCTTCGAGGAGTACGCGGCGCTGGCCCGACAGCTCGCCGAGCAGCGCCGCGCCGGCGAGCGGGACGCCGCTGCCGAGTCCGAGCGCCGTCGTGATCTGCACGCCGCCGCCGACTACCTGCACCAGCGGCTGATCGCGCAGGGCCACCGCCTCGACCAGCTCGGCCGCGCGATCGGCATCGACCAGCCACCGGCCGCCCCGACCGCCGCGCCGGGCTCGGCCGCTGACCCCGCCACCTGGCCGGGTCCGCCGCCGTCGACCGGCTCGCCCGTCGTGAGCGGATCGGGGGACGGTGGGTCCGCCGGCGCAGCCGGCGTGCCGGGGCAGCCGGGTGTCGGGGCGTATCCCCACGTGCCGGCGATACCGGCGCGGCTGGCGCTGCCGACGGCGGTGAGCCCGGCGGGCGCCGGGGTGCCGGCGCAGCGGGCGGCGGCGGTCGACCCGGTGGTGGAGCTGGAGCTGGCCCGGCGGATGGCCGACGAGGCCGACCGGCACGGGCAGCAGGCCGAGCTGCTGGCCCAACGGCCGGCGCTGCTGCCGACGTGGTCGCCGCTGGCGCGGGCGGTCGCCGTCTACGCCGCGTGCGGGGCGGCGGCGGGGGTGCTCATGCTGACCCTCGTGCTCGCCTCCGGGGTCGGCTTGGTCGACGGCTTCACCCTCGGCGCGTGGATCTGTGCGGGGCTGCCGGCGCTGGCGTTCTTCGGCGGTTACCTGGTGCTGGGCCGATGGGGGAGACCCGCAATGGTCGCCGGCACCCCGCCGCGCTACCTGCCGCTCGGGTTCCTGATCTGCTTCCTGCTGGTGCCGCTGGGCTACTGCGGCTACCTGCTGCTCTTCCGCGCTCTGCGCTGAACCCCGGACCGCGCGGGGGTTTACGACGCCACTCGTATGTGTCAATGTGGTCAACGACCTGTGGCGGGGTGAGCAGGACACTCACATCCACGTCGGACGACCGCCGCCGGTTCCCTGTGGTAACGGGGGTTCGTGCGCATGTAGGGATGCGAACGGCCCCCGATCCAGTCCTGAATCTGGCGAAGCGATGCCCGCTGCCCTGCGCAGGGGCGCTCGTTTCGTGGCAGACGAGCGGGGAGCCTGCATGTCCTACCCACGTACCAACAAGGTCTTCACTGCCGGAGAACTGCACGACCTGCGCCGGACGGTGGCGATCCGGTCCGAAACGCGCCGTAACCTGGCGGCGGACCCCCTCTACGCCAGCACGTTGCCGCAGGAGGTCAGCATGCAGCTGACGTACCGGTGCAACCTGCGGTGCAACCACTGCTTCCAGTGGAACGAGCAGGGGTTCTTCCACAACTACGACAGCAAGCGCAAGCGCTCCGAGCTCGACCTCGACGTCATCCGGGACGTGCTGGAGACGACCGCGCCCGACGCGGCGAAGGTCTTCCTCTGGGGCGGCGAGCCGCTGATGCACTCCCAGTTCGGCGAGATCGCCAAGCTGCTGGGCGCCGTGCCGCGCGTCGTCAACATGTGCACCAACGGCCTGTTGATGGAGCGCAACGCGGAGCACCTGCTGGCCATCGGGCCACGACTCAACCTGCTGGTCAGCCTGGACGGCTTCGAGCCGGAGCACGAGGCGTTGCGGGGCAAGGGATCGTTCCGGCGCACCATGCGCAACGTCGAGGCGATGCTCGACCTCCAACGGCGCGGCGAGTACCAGGGCGAGTTGTCCGTCGCGTGCATGGTCAGCGAGGACATGGTCGGCCGCATGTACGAGTTCACCGAGTGGGCCGAGCAGACCGGCTTCAACTCGGTCTACTGGCTGCTGCCGTGGTACATCAGCCCGGAGACGGCGTCGGCGATGGACCGGCTCTACGAGGAGTCGTTCTCGTGGCTCAACCCGCCGGAGCCGGGCGACAAGCCGACCTGGCACTCGTACACGTACGCGCTTCCCGAGCAGTACCTGCCGGTGCTGAAGGAGTCGATGGCGCGACTGGCGAGCCGGGTGTGGAATCTGCGGGTGCGCTACCAGCCGCAGGTCGAGCAGGACGAGCTCGACGACTTCATCCGTGGCACCTCCCGCCCGGCCCAGCGGCGCAGCCGCTGCCTGGCGGTGTCCAACCGGATCGAGATCCACGCGGACGGCCGGGTCAGCTCGTGCAAGTTCTTCCCCGAGTTCGTCATCGGCGACCTGGGTGAGCAGTCCATGCAGGAGATCTGGCAGAGCGAGCGGTTCACCAGGGTCCGCGGCATCCTGCGCGACAGCGGCCTCATGCCGGTGTGCTCGAAGTGCATCCTTCTCTACCTGAGCGGGGAGTGAACGCATGGCCGAGGTGGTCACCCGCATGGCGGCCCTGCTCGCGCGGGTTCTGGAGGATCCGGCGCTGGCCCAGGAGGTGACGGCGGACACGAATCTGCTGCTCGACCTCGGGATCGACTCGCTGCACATGATCACGTTCCTGCTCGCGGTGGAGGAGGAGTTCGACGTCGAGATCGACTTCGAGTCGCTGGACAGCATCCACCTGGAGTCGGTGAAGGCGTTCTGCCATTTCGCCCTCGACGGCGATGGCCGGTGAGGTGAGCGGGACCGTTCACTTCGGCTCGTTCGACGCGGAGGCGGCGTGGCGGCCGGACGATCTCGCCGGGCTGCCCGCCGGCCCGGCGGCGGGTGGCAGCCGGGGACGTCGCGGCATGGACGAGCTGCTGGCGGTCGGGTGCGCCCCGGGTGATCTGCTGCTCACCGCCGAGCCGATGGACGAGACCCTGGTCGAAGCGCTGGCGGCCGCCGGCATCGCGCCACGGCTCGCGGCCGTGCCGGGTCACCAGGACGCCACAGTGGAGGAGCGTCTGGCCGTGGCCGGCGGCACGGCCCTGCCGGGGATGTCCGGGTGGGCCGCGGCGTTCTACGCCGTCCGGCCGGACACCGCCGTGGCGGTGCACCGACTCGGCCTGCGTGCCACCGTCCCCGCCGTCGAGGTCGTCGCCCGCGTCAACTCCAAGGTCTGGTCGAACGACCTGGTCCGGGACGCCGGCCTGCCCGGTGGCGCCGTCCTGGCCACCACGCCCGCGCAGGTACGGCGGCTGGTGCAGGACGCGCCGGACGACGTCGTGCTCAAGGACCCGTACGGGGTCGCCGGCCGGGGCGCCCTGCGGGTCGCCAACCCCCGGGTGCTGGACACCGTCGTCCGGCACCTGGAGCGGCAGGTCGCGCGCGGGGCCCGGGTGGAACTGCTGGTGCAACCCCTCTTCGAGGAGGCGTCCAGCTTCTCCACCCACCTGGAGGTCGACCCGGGCGGCGCGGTGCGGTGGCGGGGCCTCCAGCACGTCGACAACGCCGAGTTCGCCTACCGCGGCTCCGGCCCGCTCCCCGCGGATCAGCACGCGAACCTCGACACCACCGCGCATCGCGAGGTGATCGCGCGGGTCGGGACGGCGCTCGCGGCCGAGGGCTACACCGGGCCCGTCTGCGTCGACGGACTGCGGCTGCGCGACGGCACCGTCGTACCGGTGCTGGAGGTCAACGCCCGACGATCGATGGGCCTGCTGAACCTGCACCTCGACCGGCGGGCCCGGGCGGTCAGCCTGCGCTCCTGGCTGCGCTGCCGTACGACGCCGGTGCGCCCCGGCGACACGGTGGCCAGGCTGGTGTCCGCCCTGGACGAGGCGAAGCTGCTGTTTCGCGGCGACGACCCCGGAGTGCTGCCGCTGGCCTCGGGGACGCTCACCCCGCCGCGTGGACGGCTCTTTCTCGCCGTGTTCGCCCCGGACGACGCGGCCCGGGTGGCCCTCGAAGCGCAGGTGGGTGACCTGCTCGTCGCGACGGCCGGTGCCCCGAGTCTCGTCACCTGACTCCCGACGATCGGAGCAACGATGGCGATTGTGCTGCTGACGTCGGGCGCCACGCTCGGCACCCACGTACCGGCCCTCATCCTGGCCGGTCGGTTGCGCGCCCTCGGGATCGAGGTGCGCGTGGAGGTGTTCGAGCGGCTGTTGCGACCCGACGAACTCGACCGGCTGAGGGCCGCCAAGCTGGCCTTCAGAGGAAACTTCAAGCTCGCGGTGGCCGCCCAGCGCATGGTGCGGGACCAGATGCCGGCGCTCGACGACGCCGCCGTCGATGAGCTGCTGCACCGGTGGCGGGCCGCGGACGTGGACCAGGTGGTGATCTTCTCCGGCTTCTGGGTGCCGGTCGTCGAACGGTACGAGGCGCTCACCTCCCGAACGCCCCGGGTCGACATCTGTCACCTCGACGCCGCGCCGACCGCCTCGTTCAACCTCTTCCGGGCGCGTACGGAGCGTTTCCGGCACGTGTGGATGTTCGACGCCGAGCGGGGCACCGCGCCGACGAGCATCCGCGTCGGCGACGAGGACCCGGTGCCGTGGCAGCGGCGGGAGCGCCGCCTGCTGGCGCACGGCGGCGGCTGGGGGTTGGGCACCTACCGGGACCGGGCGGCGGATCTCGCCCGGGCGGGGTTGCTTGTCGACGTGGTGACCCACGATCCGTCCGACGTGTCCGCCCTGCCCTCCGGCTGCCGGGCGTTCATGATCGACCCGAAGTGGGAGGCTTGGCAGGACGGCGGCTTCCCACCGTTCGGCGAGATCCTTCCCGACGGCACCGTGCGCTATCGACGGGGTGCGGCGTACCACGACTCGTTCGATCTCGCCCGACACCGCGTCGCCATGCTCTGCAAGACCGGCGGGGGCACTCTGATCGACTCGCTCTGGTCGGCCACGCCGATCGTGCTGCTGGCGCCCTTCGGCGCGCACGAACAGGTCAACGCCGACCTGTGGCGTCGGCTGGGCTACGGCGTCACCGAGCAGGAGTGGCGCGACAGCGGATACTCCCTCGACCTGCTGGAGACCCTGCACCGCAACCTGCTGACCGCCCGCGAGGGGACCGCCGACTACGCCGCCGACCTGGCGGCGCGAGCCGTGCAGACCGAGGTCCCGGGGTGAGCGCCGTCCCCGCCCCGGTCACTGTGGTCGTCGGGTCGGACGGGTTCATCGGCGCCAGTCTGTGCCGCGCGCTCGAACGCCGTCGCCGGCCTCCGCAGCGGTTGACCCGGCCCCGCAACGCTGTTGAGGAACACCGCTACGCCGACACGATCAGGCGGGCGGACCTGGTCTTCTGGGCGGCCGGCACGGTCACGCCGAAGAGGGCCGTCAGCCAGCCCGAACTCGTCGAGCTGGACCAGCGTGCCCTCGCCGCCGCACTGGAGGCGTGCAAGCTGGGCGCCCGTCGTCCGACCTTCGTCCTGCTGGGATCCGGCGGCACGGCGTACCGGCCGGATGTGCCGTCGCCGGTGGACGAGACCGGCCCACTCGGCCCGGACAGCGTCTACGGCCGGGCGAAGCTGGCCCAAGAGCAGGCCGTGCGCGAGGCCGCCGACCATCTCCGGCCGGTCGTGCTGCGGCCGTCCAACGTGTACGGGCCCGGCCAGCGCGCCGAGGGTGGGCTCGGCGTGGTGTCGCACTGGCTGGAGGCCGCGGCCGCGCATCGGCCGTTGCAGGTGTTCGGCGACCCGGCCACCCGCCGCGACTACGTCTACGTCGACGACGTCGTGGCCGCCCTGCTGGCGGTGTGGGACCGTCACCTGGACCGCGACACCCGCGACGCGCTCGACGGCGCAGTCCTCAACGTCGGCGCCGGCCGTCCCACCTCCCTCGCCGAGCTGCTGGAGGTGGTGTCGGCGACCGTCGGCCGGCGGTTGACGATCCGGTACGCGGACCGCCGGGCGTTCGACAGGCGCGACATCTGGCTCGACGTCCGGCGCGCGTCGGCGTTGCTGGACTGGCGTCCCGTCACCGACCTGCGCACCGGGGTGGCGCGTACGTGGGCGGCGCTGGCCGGCCCGAACCGCTGACGCCTGCCCGACGACTCTGAGCCTCAGGACTGGCTGGCCGGCTCGGGTGTGAAGTCACGCATCTTTCGCAGCGGCGAGAAGTAGACCCACAGCCCGGAGGCCCAGACGCCGAGAGCGGCGATCACCAGGGTCTCGCGGACGCCGAGCCAGGTGCCCAGCACACCACCGAGGACCGCGCCGATCGGCAGGGCGCCCCACACGATCCAGCGGACCCCGGCGGTGAGGCGGCCGAGCAGTTCCGGCGGGCACATCTGCTGCCGGTAGCTGATCTGGGCCGCGTTGTAGATCGCGCAGAGCGCGGCGAAGCCGGTCATGCCGACGGTGTAGAACGCGACCCGCCAGCCCGGCTCGGCCAGCGGCACGAGCAGCATCGTCCAGCCGAGCCCGAGCAGGGAGACCCAGATGACGCGGGCGGTGCCGATCCGGCGAGCCAGCTTGCCGGAGGCGAGGCCGCCGGCGATGCCGCCGGCCGTGCCCAGCGCCAGTTGCACGGCCACCTCGGCCGGCGTCAGCTTGAGGACCCGGACCAGGTAGATGACCGAGAGGGCGTAGATCACCTGGCTGAACACGTTCAGGGTGCCGCTGGCGGCGACGATCTTGCGTAGCACCGCGTGCCGGAAGGCGAAGGCCAGGCCGGCCGAGATCTCCTCCCGCAGCCGCGGCCGGGGCCCCTCGGGTGCTGTCACCTCCGGCTCCGAGCGCCGGATCAGCAACAGCGAGACGGCGCTCACCGCGAACGAGGCGGCGTCGATGAGGACCGTCCGCGCCGCGCCGAAGACCGCGACGAGTCCTCCGCCGAGCCCGATGCCCGCGACCTGGGCGACCGAGTACGTGGTGCTGAGTTTGCCGTTCGCGTCCAGCAGCTGGTCGGAGCGCACCACCGCCGGCAGGTAGCACTGGTAGGCCACCTCGAAGAAGACCGAGCAGACGCTGCACAGGGCCGCCACCAGCCACAACTGCGCCATGGTGAGCTCACCGGCGAAGAACGCCAGCGGGATGGTGCCCATCGCGAGGGCCCGCAGCAGGTTGCAGAACACCATCAGCCGCCGCTTGCGCATCCGGTCGACGATCACCCCGGCCGGCAGCGCGACGAGCAGGTACGCCGCCATCCCAGCGGCCTGCAGCAGGCTCACCGAGAACGTGGACGCGTTCAGCACGGACACCGCGATGAGCGGGACGGCGAGGGTGGACACCGCCGACCCGGTCTCGCTGAGGGTCTGACCGGTCCACAGCGTCATGAAGTCGCGGTGACGCCACAGGCTCGGCGTGACCGCCGGGGTGGTGGGCGGCGCGGTAGTGGTCATCCGGCTGCCTCCGCGTGCGCGCCGACCAGCTCCATCAGGTCGTCGCGCATGGCGACGAGCAGAGCCTCCAGCTCCGCGCGTTGGTAGCCCTCGCGGATCACCCGGACGGTCAGCCGGACCGTCGTGTCGGCGTTGGCCATCAGGTAGAAGCCGGGCCCGGTCGAGCGGATCGGCACGTGCCACTCGATCCGCGATTCCTGGATCGTCTCCGGCGGCTGCACCACCATGGGGGGCAGCAGGAAGGTGAAGTGGTACCCCGGGTCGAGCGGGCCGCCCTCCCGTTCGGCGTCCTCGCGGATCCGCGCCACCGCGTCCGGGTCGTAGACCCCGTGCTTGAGGGCCCGCATGTTCCGTACGTACAGGGCGCGCGCGGTGTGCGCGAACACCTCGTCCGGTTCCGGCGTGGCCAGCAGCGGCACCCACTGGTTCATGGACGTGACGAGCGACGTGACCGCCGGGTCGAACCGGTTGGACGACATGGGGTAGAGCAGGACCGGCGTGCCGGTGGTGCCCGTCGCGATGATCGCCCGGCAGTACGCGGTCAGCAGCACCCCAGCGACGGTGACGCCGATGCCGCGGGCCGCCTGGCGGAGGATGGGCTCGGGGATGCCGGTGTGCATCGTCGCCCGGAGCACCGGCCCGGGTGCGGGAGGCGTCCGCCGGGGCGCCGCCGACAGCACCTTGCGCCAGTACGACTCCGCGGCGAGCAGTCTGGCGTCCAGGTCGCCGGACCGTTGCCGCGTCGCGAGGTCGGCCGGCTGCGGGGCCGGCGGCAGCGTCTCCCCGGCCAGCAGGGCGTAGAAGTCCCGTTCCATGGTGTTGATGCCCGCGCCGTCGGCCGCCATGTGGTGGATGACCACCAACAGTTCACGGGGGCGTCCGTCGTTCTCGGTCAGCCACACCCGCCACGGCAGGTCGGTGGTGAGCGTGAACGCCCGCTGGATCTCCTCGGTCTCGATCCGGGACATCCCCGTCTCGCCGTCGGGCTGTCGTACCGCGGCGACCACGTCGTCGGGGGAATCGACAGCGACGCGCTGGCGCGGATCCGCCCGGTCCTCGACGTCGAACGTCGTGCGCAGCGAGGCGTGCCGCATGCCGAGCGCGCCGACCGCGCGCCAGACGTCCACGGCGGTCACATTTTCCGGCAACGACCAGGAAAAGCAGAGGTTGCCCTCCCACCACTTCTCCGGATGCATTCTTTCGATGTCCCGCCAGACCGATAGTTGGCCGAGGGTCATCGGGTAGGTCGTCTCCGGGGTCACACCTGTCCTTCCCGAGCGGGAACGGTTGCGCTGCCGATGAGCGTGTGCCGCGACGCGACACACGCTCATCGGGACGAAAGATAATTGGTTGCGTCAGCCGGCCGAGTTGTTCTTCATCACGACACCTCCCGAAGAATGCGGTTGTCGGAAGTGAGGCCGTGGCCCTGCGCCGTGCTTAGGGGTGCATGACGCGCCACCGTCGGATGACGGATGGAATCACCATTCAGTAGTCCGACCAGCGATCGACCGAGCTGGTGCGACAGTTGTCCACGCCCTGATCCGGATGCTCTTCGCGGCAGGAACCGCGGCATCCGGCAGCGAAAATGAACGACTGCCGTCCTATTCGGAGCATTCGCTGGCGAAAAACTATCAGTGATGGCCATGGAGCCGCGCACAGGCGAATGCAGTAAAAGGCCGATTCCCCCGGATACGTGGCCCCGCCTCGGTTAGCAGGACTCCCACAGCATTCCGGCCGTCTATGCCGGTGTCAACCCTCGCATTGATGGATCTTGCTGCCTTGACCACTGTGGCCGCCGTGATTACGGTCGGGGCGGCGGGCGTGTCCACAGCGCCCGCCACACGGGGGAGCGCATGGGTGGGACAGGTCCTTCCGGGCCGCCGGTGTCGGCTGGCTCGACATGATCAATCCTGGGCACGCCGTGGTCGTCGGGGCGGGAATCGCCGGCACGGCCGTCGGTCTCTTCCTGCGCCGGATCGGGTGGCGCGTGACCGTCATCGAGGCCCGGCCGCCGCGCGAGCGACAGCTCGGGTCGCACCTGAGCCTGGCCGACAACGGCCGCACCGTGCTGCGCGACCTGGGCCTGCTCGCCACTGTCGACGCCGCCGGCACGCCCACCGACCGCATCTCCTTCCACGACCACCGGGGACGGGAGATCGGCAGCAACAACCAGGTGAGCACGCTGATCCGCCGGGACCGGCTCGGTGAGGTGCTGCGCGAGGCAGCCCGTCGCGCCGGCGTCCGCGTCGTCGAGGGTGAGCGGGTCGTCGGACTGCGCGACGACGGGCACGACCCGGTCGCCGCTACCCTCGCCGACGGATCGAGTCACGGCGGTGACCTGCTGATCGGTGCCGACGGGGTCCACTCGCACACGCGTCGGACGATGTTCCCCGAGCATCCGCCCGCCCGGTTCACCGGAGTGCTCGACGGCGGCGGCTCGGCCCCGCGGGTCGACGGGATCGCACCGGACGGAGTGCTGCGCCTGACGTTCGGCGTCAACGCGTTCTTCGGCTACCAGGCGTTGCCGGACGGCGAGGTCGTCTGGTTCCAGAGCCTGCTCACCGGGGAGGGGGAGGTGGTGGCGGGGCCACGTGCTGATCCGATGGGCCGGTGGCGGCAGCGCCTCGTCGAGTTGCACGGCTCGGACCATCCGCCGATCCCCGCCATCATCGACGCGAGCACCGGCCCGATCATCCGGTGGCCGGTGCACGACCTCGTCCCGCCCGAGCGGTGGAGCCGCGGCCGGATGTGCCTGGTCGGCGACGCGGCGCACGCGATGCCGCCGCACGACGGGCAGAGCAGTTCCATGGCGCTGGAAGACGCACTGGTGCTGGCCCGGTGTCTCGCCGCGGCGGACGACGTCGGTGACGCCTTCGGGCGCTTCCAACAACTGCGTGAGTCACGGGTGGCGACGGTCGCCGGGCTCGCCCGTCGTACCGGCAGCCTGAAGTTTCCGACCGGCGCCCGCGAGCGGCGGGCGCGTGACGCCGTGCTGGCGATGTTCATGAGGGCCGGCGTGGCCGCCTCCGAGGACGTCAGCCGGTACCGCCTGCAATGGCCGACGGACTCGGCCGACCCAGCTCCGTCAGCTCCTGATCGAGCAGGTCGGCCAGCCGCTCGAACCGGTCCGGGCGATCCTCCCGCGTGATTCCCCGGCTGGGCATCTCGACGGTCATCAACAGGTACAGGTGCAGGCGGTAGAGGCTGAGCCGCCGCAGAGTGGACTCGTCGAAGACCACCGGATCGGCCGAGGCGGCGCGGTAGCCGCGCAGGAACGGGTGGTCGGGGTCGTCCTCCACCCGGCGGTACAGCAGGGGTGACACGAGGTCCAGCAGCGGATCGCCGAACAGGAACCGCTCGCCGTCCACGATCCCGCGCAGGCGCAGGGCACCGGCCGGGTCGGGTTCGGCCAGCACGTTGCCGTCCCAGCCGTCGAAGTGCAGCAGCGCCGGCCGGCGTACCTGGTCCAGGACCCCGGCGTACCGCTCGGGCAGCTCCCGGATCCGCGCCGGCGAGGTGGGCAGCCGCACGTCCCAGTCCGCCGCGTCGGCGAGCAGGTCGTCGAGCATGGCGGCGAAGGCCGCACGCCACGTCGGGCCGCTCGCCCGGTCGCCGCCGTACCCGTAGTGGTCGCCGGTCACCCGGTGCAGCGCGGCGATCGCGACGCCGAAGTCGTAGCGGGCCGGGCCGTCGTCGAGCTGCTGCTCGCCCTCGGCCCATTCCCGCAGCGACCGTCCGGGCAGCAGGCCGGTGACCAGCCACTCGCCGAGGTCCGGATCGGTGCCGTGGTGCAGCAGCGGCGGTACGGGCACCTGCGGCGCGCGCGCGGCGACGAGGCGGAAGTACCGGGCTTCGGCGGCGGCGAGGCCCTGCTCGTAGCGCAGCAGCGGCGCGTCGGGTGGTGGTGCCACCTTCAACACGACCTCGCGCCCGTCGTCGAGCGCCACCCACCACACCGTCGCGAAACCGCCGCCGAGGATCGGCCCGCAGTCCACGACCCGGCGGTTCGCCCCGAAGGACGCCGCGACGAAACGTTGCACCTGATCGTGGTCCAGTGGCCGCTGGGTGCGGCTGAGCCCTTCCACCCCGTGGTCCCTTCCTCCCCGACCGTGACGCCCGACAGAGTGCCAGAGTCGTCGGTGAATTGTCGTCCTGAGTGTCCGGTGGCGACGGATCCTAGCCGCCCGCCTGCTGCCCCGCGTGTTCGGCGGCGTGCGCCGCCGCCGCGAGGACGTCGTCCCGTTCCCGGTCGGTGCAGCCCTCGTCCTCCAGCAAGCCGAGCAGCAGCACCGTCCGGGCGACGATGGCCGGCGCGTCGTCGGGCACCGGGGGGCGTTCACCGAGCGCCGCCCACACCAACGCCTCGGCCAGCGCCGGCTCCACGTCGCGCCCGGTGACGTCGTAGCGTTCCCGCGCGGACGCCACGAACCGAATCACCGGCGCCCGGTCCTGCCCGGCGACGAACCGCCGCCGCACCGCCACCAGCAATGCCCCGGCGAGCAGGTCCGCGTACCGCCGCCAGTCCGCCTCGGTGAACCGCCGCAGCCGCCGTTCGTGCCCGCGCAGCCGTCCCGCCAGAAGGCCGCGCAGCGCCGCGTGCGGATCGGTCACCATCGTGTCTCCCTGATTCTCCGTCGACGTCTCCTGGTCACCAGGGCGCTCGCCAGGCGGCAGCCGTGTGCGACCTCCCCGGCGGTGGCGGTCCTCCTGGTCACGGTCGGTGCGGCGGCCAGCTCGCCGGTCAACGCCGCCACCGAGCGCTCGATGCGGCAGCCGCCGATCGCCAGCCGGGTGACGACCAGGTCCAACCGGGTGATGGCCGCCGCGAAGTGCCGGGCCGCGACCGCGTCCGCCACGATGTGGGTACGCCGGAGCCGGTCCTCGGCCGCCGCCAACCGCCACCGCGTACGGGCGGCCAGCGCGGCGGCCTGGTCGGCGTCGACCCGAGCGGCACGCAGTCCGGCGAGCACCTCACCCGCCGACGCGGTCACCGCCGATGCACGATCAGCAGCCAGGCCGGCGTACACCAGACCGAGCGCCCGCCAACACTCGGTGACCGCGTCCTGCCAGGGCAACCTTCGGCCGGGTGGCCCCGCGCCGTGCAGGTGCGCACCAGCCCGGTCGGCGGCGGCGATCGTGGCCAACCACGCGTCGCGCAGATCGTCCACCGGGCCGCCGAAGTGCGCCAGCCGGGCCCGCGCGGCCCGCTGCTCGTCGCACGGGCCGGGCCGTCCGCAGCTGCGGCAGATCCCGGTGTAGGCCTCCGTCACGTGCTCGGCGATCCTCGCCCTCGCTTCGACGACCCGCTGGCTGGCGTACGTGTACAGATCATCCCCGTTCACCGGCGGCCTCGGTGGTTCACTGCTCGGCCTCGGCGGTGGCCTTGACAAGGCGGGCGAAGAGCACGTCGGTGCACGGGTAGTCCCTGCCACAGCCGCAGACCCACCTGCGCACCACGCGCGGTGGATGGGCGAAGAGGGTGTCGTCGGCGTCCTCGACGTCCTGCTCGGACACGAGACGCTGGGCTGGAGGGTGTCGGGAGGGCGGGTCGATGGGCTGGTTGTCGGGTCGATCGGGCATCGGGTGCTCCCGTCCGGTCGTCTCCTTGCTGGTCAGGACGTTGCTCGGGCGGTACGTGCTGCCCGGCGGCGGTGCGGTGGGGGCGGCGGTGCGGCGGTGCGTGGGGGCGGCGTGCGGGCACGCCCCGGCACGCCCGGCCGGACGGGGGGACCGGCCGACCGGGCGCTTCCTGCGCGGTGGGGAAGAACCAACTCCGGGTTTGCAGACCTGGGAGCCGGTCGTTTGGAGCTTTACACAACTAGTCACGGATAGCAAGCACGACAACACGTTACTTGTCATGGGTAGTTGGGCGTGATCGAATGGCGGGGCAGACCTGGGAGTCCATATGCCCGTCAAACCGAAGTGGGAACAGCTCGCGGATCACATCCGGGGCCAGATCGAGTCGGGAGAACTCGCGCCGGGGGACCAGTTGCCGTCCACGGTGCAGCTCAAGACTCAGCACGGCGTCTCGACGACCGTGGTTCGGCAGGCCATCTTGGTCCTGCAGACCCAGGGTTGGGTGCAGGGCGTGCACGGTCTCGGCGTGTTCGTCGCCGATCGCTGACCGTTCGACGCCCCCGGCTCGGTGAGCCCGGCGAGATCTTGGACAGTTTCCGTTCTCGGGGCGGGCTCAACCGGTGGTTGCAACACCGAGTAGCTGGGCCATTTTCTCACCGGGGGTGGCCCAGCCGAGGGTCATGCGGGGGCGGTCGTTGAG
>NZ_JBEZEA010000017.1:0-115107 GCF_040648635.1 Micromonospora sp. NPDC049114
GCAGCCCGACCCAACCCGATCTGCTCCCGCTCCAGCGGACTCAACCTCGACGCCATAACCACCCCAACGACGATCACGAAAGGGTGTTGCAACCATCGGTTGAGCCCGCCGCTCGAACGGTAACTGTCCAAGATCTCGGCGAGCGGGCGCCGCCGTGGCTGGTGCGGCGGCTTCGGGTGAGACGCGGCCGGCGCGACGGTGCGCCGTACCATCGATGGGTGCGCCGCCCCCAGTTGCCGCGGCCCGCAAGCGCCACGCGGCCCCGCCTGCTCATCGCCCTGACCGCCGTCGCCGTCCTCACCGCCACCACCGCCGCGTCCTGCGGTGACGATCAGCCGCCGGTCGCGCTCGCCTCGGCGGCCCGCAACCCGGTGAGCGAGGTGATCGACGCTCCGGCGACGGTGACCGCCCGGGCCGCCGCCACCCTGACCGCACCCGCTGACGGCACCCTGGCCAGCCTGCGCGTCCAACCCGGACAGCGGGTGAAGCGCGGCCAGGTGCTCGCCGTTGTCGCCTCCCCGTCGGCCCAGGCCCGGCTGCGCCAGGCGAAAGAGGCGCTGGACGCGGCCAAGCGCGCCGGCCGTGGTGTGTCCACCGGCAACCTGAGCAGCAGCCGGCGCGGCACCGACAAGGCGGCCGAGGAGGCGTTCGACGCCGCCCGCGAGGCGGCCGAGAAAATCGCCGACCCGCAGCTACGCGACGCGCTGCTGACCCAGGTGACGTCCGCACAACGGCAGTACGCCGCCGCCGCGCGCAGCGCCGATCAGGCCGTGCGCGCCGTACAGCGGGGGATCAGCGGGTTGAACTCCGCCGTCGGCTCGCTCTCCGCGGCGCAACGGCTCCAGGCCCAGCAGGCGTACGACCTGGCGAAGGCGACAGTCGACGCACTGACCCTGCGCGCCCCGGTCGCCGGGGTGGTGCAGCCCGGTGGCACCCGGGCCGGCGGCGGCGCCAACGGCGGCTTGGCCGGGCTGCTGGAGCAGGCCGGTGGGGCCGGTCTCGACCCGTCCGCGCTGGCCCCCGCGCAGGCCGGCCCGCCGGCCGGAGTGGACGACGCGGTGGCGGTCGGCGGTCAGGTCACCGCCGGCACGCCGGTGCTCACCGTGGTGGACACCGGGCAGCTCGGACTGCTCGCCGAGGTGGACGAGACCGACGTGCTGCTGGTCAAGGCCGGGGTGACCGCCACCGTCGAGTTGGACGCCGTCGCCGGCGCCAACTACGACGCCACGGTCCGCTCGGTCGACGTGCTCCCCACCAGCTCCGCGCAGGGCGGCGTCACCTATCGGGTACGCCTCACGCTGGGTCCCGGGAAGCTGGCCGAGGACGCGCCGGCCCCGACGCCCCGCCCCGGCATGAACGCGATAGTGCACCTGCGCGTACGCGAGGCCGCCGACGCGGTGACCGTCCCCGCTTCGGCGGTCTTCTCCGCCGACGGGCGGGACACGGTCTGGGTGGTCCGCGACGGCAAGGCCGACCGGGCGCCGGTGACCGTGGGCGTCCAGGGGGCCGACCTGGTGCAGATCCTCAACGGCGTCCAGGCCGGCGACCGGATCGTGGTGCGCGGCACCGACCAGGTGCGCGACGGCCAGGAGGTCCGGTGACCGACACCCCGCCGGCCATCGAGGCGGTGGACGTGTCGCGGACGTACCAGCTGGACGGGGTGTCGGTGGAGGCGCTGCGCGGGGTGTCGCTGACCGTGCAGCCCGGTGACTACGTGGCGCTGGTCGGGCCGTCCGGCTCCGGCAAGTCGACGCTCATGCACCTGTTGGGCGGGCTCGACCGACCGACCGGCGGCCGGTTGGTCATCGGCGGGCGGGACGTCAACGCCCTCACCCCGCCGGAGATGGCCGCCCTGCGCAACGAGACGATCGGGTTCGTCTTCCAGGCGTTCCATTTGCTGCCGCGTACCTCGGCGGTGGAGAACGTGGCGTTGCCCCTGGTCTACCGGGGCGTGTCGGCCCGGCAGCGCCGGGAGCGGGCGGCGGCGATGCTGGGCCGGGTCGGTCTCGGGCACCGGCTGGACCACCGGCCCAACCAGATGTCCGGTGGCGAGCAGCAGCGTGTGGCCATCGCCCGCGCCCTGGTCACCGAGCCGACGGTGCTGCTGGCTGACGAGCCGACCGGCAACCTGGACAGCGTCACCGGCGCGGCGGTGCTGGAACTGCTGGAGCAACTGAACGCCGAGTCCGGGGTGGCGCTGGTGATGGTCACCCACGACCAGGAGGTGGCCGCGCGAGCCACCCGCCGGATCACCATGCGCGACGGTGTGGTGGTGGCGGACAGCGCCACCGCACCTCATGATCGACCGCTGTCCGTCGATCACGGTCGACCTGAGACACTGGTCCCCGCTCCCAGCGCGGAGCCCCGGTCCGTGTCCGGAAGCGGCCCGGGGCACCCGTCCGGTGGCTCTGGTGGCGCCGCCGGAGCCACCGGGCGCCTTCCGCGCGAGCCCGGCCCGCGCCGCGGGGGGACCGACATGCGCGAGCCCGGCCCGCGCCGCGCCGAAGCCGGCCCGCGTGAGGCCGGCCCGGGCGAGCCCGCGGACGGTGCGGCGTGAGGGTCGCCGAGGCGTGGCGGGTCGCGCTTGACGCGCTCCGGGCCAACCGGCTGCGCAGCTCGCTCACCATGCTCGGCGTGATCATCGGGGTGGCCTCGGTGGTGCTGCTGGTCGCCATCGGCACCGGCACCAAGCAGAAGGTCGAGCAGCAGGTCGAAGGGCTCGGCTCCAACCTGCTGCTTGTCGTCCCCGGCAAGATCGAGGTGGGCACCGCGCCGGTCGTGTCGCCGTTGACGCTCAAGGACGTGGACGCGGTCTCCCGGGTCGTCGGCGATCCCGAGCGGGTCGCGGTCACCGTCGCCTCCGGTGCCACCGCACGCGCGGGTGCCCGCTCCGACTTCACGACCGTCCAGGGCGTGCTGGAGACCACCCCTGCGGTGTTCACCCGGTCGCTGGCCCGAGGTCGCTACCTCACCGGCACGGACGTGGACACCAGCCGGCGGGTCGCGGTCCTCGGTGACTCGGTGGCACGCGCGTTGTTCCCCGACCGGGATCCCCTGGGTCAGCAGGTGACCCTCGCCGGGGTGCGGTTCCGGGTCATCGGCGTCTTCGCGCCCCTCGGGCAGAGCCTCGGCGTCGACCGGGACGACGAGGTGCACGTGCCGGTCACCGCGGCGCAGCGCCTGTGGGGCACCCAGCGGGTGGACGGCATTGCGGTGAAGGCGCCCGATCGGGAGCGCATCGACGAGCTGGGTGAGCGCATCGTCGCCGAGCTGAACCGCCGCCACCCGGACACCGAGTTCAGCGCGGTCACGCAGCAGCAGATCCTCGGTGTGCTCGGCGACATCCTCGGCGTCCTCACCGGCGTACTCGCCGCCATCGCCGGCATCTCGCTGCTCGTCGGCGGCGTCGGCGTCTCCAACATCATGCTGGTGAGCGTCCGGGAGCGGACCCGGGAGATCGGGCTGCGCAAGGCCGTCGGCGCCCGACCCCGTGACATCGGCGTGCAGTTCCTGCTGGAGGCGGTGCTGCTCACCACCATCGGCGGGCTGACCGGGATGGCGCTGGGCGTGGGTACGGCCCTGCTGGTGGACGCGTTGTCGCCGATCCCGGCGGCGATCACCTGGTGGTCGTTGGCGCTCGCCTTCGGGGTGTCGGCGGCGGTGGGGATCGTCTTCGGGGTGGTTCCCGCGCAGCGCGCCGGCCGACTCGACCCGGTGGTGGCGCTGCGCGCCGAGTGACCAACCGGACGGTGGACGCAGCCGGGGAGATAACGGCAGGCCGGATCGGGTGAACCGACGATCCAGGCATGATCAGTTGTACGAAGGGATCGCGCCGGTCACAGCCGCCCCGCTACCGTACTGGTAACACGCGCGTCGCCGCCCGGCCCGGAGCATCCGTCGGGTTGGCACGCGCCGGGCATGGGATGGGTCGGTGAGCCATGGCCGGGTCGCAGTCCGATGGACGGCTGTCGGAGGTCAAGTTCCTGACCGTCGCGGAGGTGGCGACGGTCATGCGGGTGTCGAAGATGACTGTCTATCGCCTCGTGCACAGCGGTGAGCTCACCGCCGTCCGGGTGGGGCGGTCGTTCCGGGTGCCCGAGCACGCGGTGCACGAATATCTGCGGGGCGCGTTTCAGGAGACCGCCTGAGCCACCGGTCCGCCGATCGAGTGCCACGTAGGCGGCTTGGACGGGGGCGCGTTGGTCCTGCTGACGCTCTCCGGCTACCCTGGAGCCCGACCGAGACCCCACCGGTGCGCCCCGCCGCCCAGACTGGTCCGGTCCGTTGTCCGCATGCGGTCGCCGTCGCCACCTGCGTGGTGTCATCCGGTCCGCCCCGCACGTTGTATCGAAAGGCTGTCGTATGGGCTCGGTGGTCAAGAAGCGCCGTAAGCGCATGGCTAAGAAGAAGCACCGCAAGCTGCTGCGCAAGACCCGCGTCCAGCGTCGCCGTCTCGGCAAGTGATCGTCGCCGGGCGCTGAGCCCGGCGTTCGGCCTCACTTGCCAAACTGTCGACCCCCGGAGGCTCAGGTGATCAGGCCGTGGTCGTCCCGGCTCGGTCCCTCCTGTCGGCGTAGGTGCGTCAGATGACCCCCGGAAGCACTTCAGGTGCTCCGGGGGTCGTCGTCGTCACCGGGGTCGGTAGGTACCTGGGCGCGCACGTGGCGGCCCGGCTGGCCGCCGACCCCCGCATCGAGCGGGTCATCGGCGTGGACGCCCCGGAGCCGGGCGCCGAGTTCACCGACCTGCTGGACCGGGTCGAGCGGATTCGCGTCGACCCGGGGTCGCTCGGCGGGCTCCTCGCCGACCTGGACGTCGACGCGGTGGTCCACCTCGCGTTGGTCAGCGCCCCCGACCAGCAGCACGGCGGCCGGTCGGCCATGAAGGACCAGAACGTCATCGGCACCATGCAGCTGCTCGCCGCCTGCCAACGGGCGCCCCGTCTGCGCAAGCTCGTGGTCCGGTCGTCGACCGCCGCGTACGGGGTGTCGTTCCGCGATCCGGCGGTGTTCACCGAGGAGACCGAGCCGCGCGAGGTGCCACGCGGCGGTTTCGGCCGCGACATCCTCGACGTCGAGGGGTACGTTCGCGGCTTCCGCCGCCGCCGGGCCGACGTGACCGCGACGGTGCTGCGCTTCGCTCCGTTCATCGGTTCGACAGCCGACACGACGTTGACGCGCTACTTCGCGCAGCCGTTCGTGCCGACCGTCTTCGGCCGCGATCCCCGACTGCAGTTCCTGCACTTCGACGACGCGTTGGAGGTGCTGCACCGGTCGATCGTGGAGGATCACCCGGGCACCTACAACGTCGCCGGTCCGGGGGTGCTGTCGCTGTCCCAGGCGATCCGGCGGGCCGGTCGGGTGGCCGTGCCGGTGCTGGAGCCGGGTCTCTCGGGCGCCGCGGCGCTGGCCCGCACCATGGGGTTCGGCCGCTACGGCCTGGACCAGGTCGATCTTTTCGTGCACGGGCGGGTCGTCGACACCACGCGCCTTGAGCAGGAGTACGGCTTCACACCCCGCTCCACCGCGGCCGCGTTCGACGACTTCATCCGCGCCCACCACGGTGGGGCGGTGCTCAGCCGGGGTCAGTTGGCCGCCGCCGAGCAGTTGGTCCTGGACGGCATCCGGCAGGTCCGTGCCGCGGTGCGGGAGCGGTCATGACCGGGCCGGCGCAGGGCCGCGAGCCGGCGGGCATGGGGCCGTTCGACGTACCGCCGGGGCCGCCCGTGCCGGACGCGGAGCCGGCGCGGCGCAACGGTCACCGGCCGACGAGTCGACTCGCGCCGGCCGGGACGCCTGGCGACGAGGTCGACACCGCGACCGACGACCCGGCGACGCCGAGCGACAGCCCTGCCGGCGACGAGGTCGACCCGGCGACCGACGGCCCGGCGACGCCGAGCGACAACCCTGCCGGCGACGAGGTCGACACCGCGACCGACGAGCCGGCGAGCGGGGGCGTCGCGCCCACCGGAGGCGGGGCGGGCGGCACCGGTTCGGCGGTTCCGGATCGGCCGGGCGACCAGTGGGACCGCAGGGTCGCGAACGGGCTGGCGTTCCTGCGGCGGCGGCTGGCCGGCGACTACGAGGTCGACGAGTTCGGGTTCGACCCGGAGCTGACCGACGCGGTCTTCCACCCGCTGCTGCGGCTGCTCTACCGGGACTGGTTCCGAACCGAGGTCAGCGGGGTCGAGCACGTCCCCGTCGACGGGCCCGCCCTGGTGGTCGGCAACCACTCCGGCACCGTGGCCCTGGACGCGCTGATCCTCTCGGCGGCGTTGCACGACAAGCACCCCGCCCACCGCTACCTGCGCCTGCTCGGCGCCGACCTGGTCTTCCGCATGCCTGTGGTGTCGGAGATCGCCCGCAAGACCGGCGGCACGGTGGCCTGCAACCCGGACGCCGAGCGGCTGCTCGGCGGCGGTGACCTGGTCGGTGTGTTCCCCGAGGGGTTCAAGGGCATCGGCAAGCTCTACGCCGACCGCTACAAGCTGCAACGGTTCGGCCGGGGCGGCTTCGTCTCGGCGGCGCTGCGCACCGGCACGCCAATCGTTCCGGTCGCCATCGTCGGCGGCGAGGAGATCTACCCGATGCTCGCCGACATCAAGCCCCTCGCGCGGCTGCTGAAGCTGCCGTATTTCCCGGTCACGCCGACCTTCCCGTGGCTCGGACCGCTCGGCATGGTGCCGTTGCCCAGCAAGTGGCTGATCCAGTTCTGCCCGCCGATCCCCACCGCGCACCTGACCGACTCGGCGGACGATCCGCTGGTGGTCTTCAACCTCGCCGACCAGGTGCGCGAGACCATCCAGCAGACCCTGCACTCGCTGCTGGAACGGCGACCCGACCCCTTCGGCCCCTGAGTCAGCCGGCGCGACGGCGGCGCTGCAACGCCAGGCCGGCGGTGACCGCGCCGGCGACCAGGCCGGCTGCCGCCGTCGACGGTACGGCGATCTTGACGGCTCGGCGGCCGGTGCGGAAGTCCCGCACCTCCCAGCCGTGCTGCCGGGCCTGCCGCAGCAGGGTGCCGTCGGGGTTTACCGCGACCGCCCGGCCCACCGAGCTGAGCAGCGGCAGGTCGTTGGCCGAGTCGCTGTAGGCCGCGCAGCGGCTCAGGTCGAGCCCTTCCACGGCGGCGAGCTGGGTGACCGCCTCGGCCTTCGCCGGCCCGTGCATGAGATCGCCCACCAACCGCCCGGTGTACGCCCCGGCCCGCACCTCGGCCACCGTGCCGATCGCGCCCGTCAGGCCAAGGCGGGTGGCGATCACCCGGCCGATCTCCACCGGGGCGGCGCTGACCAGCCACACCCGCTGGCCGGCGTCCAGGTGGCGTTGGGCGAGCTGCCGGGTGCCGGCCCAGATCCGGGGTGCCATCAGCTCGTCGAAGATCTCCTCCGAGAGGCGCTCCACGTCGTCCACCCGCCATCCCTCGACGAAGGCGAGCGCGGCCTCCTTCGCCTGGGACATGTCCCCGGCGTGCTCGCGGGCGAGCAGCCGGAACCGGAGCTGCTGCCAGGCGAAGCGGGCCAGGTCGGCGGTCGTGAAGTAGTTCCGGGCGGCGAGCCCGCGGGCGAACCAGTAGATCGACGCGCCCTGCATCATCGTGTTGTCGACGTCGAAGAACGCGGCGGCACCCGGGTCCGGTGCGGGTGGGGTCACCGGCGCCAGCGCGGTCTCCGCCCACCCGGCGGTGTGACCGTCGGCGTCGGTGCTGACCGTCACCTTACGGCTGCGCGCCACGGGACTCCCTCCTGACCAGGTACGACTGATGCCTCCAGCGAGGGTAGCCGGAGCGCACGGTCGACCGGCCGGACCACAGGGAACTGTGGCCCGGCCGGTCGGACGTGCGGTATGGCGGTGCCGGGGCTGGCGGGTCAGCGCTCGCCGGGGCAGGTGGTCGGGGTGGGCCCGAGCGCGTCGCTGCCGGTCGGTGCCGGCAGGCCGCAGGCGATCGCCGCGCGTACCGAGTCCGAGCGCTCACGGATGCTGTCCAGCAGGGCAAGCGACCTCCGGGTCCGTTCGCGGTCGGGCCGGCTGGCGCCGTCGAGCAGGTTGGTCACCGCCCGGCGCTGGCTGGCGACGAACGTGTTGACGGTGTCCAGGCTGGCCGGCTCGGCCCGCTGCACTGCGGCGGCGGTGAGCAGGCGAATGCCCTGCCGGGTGTCGGCGTCCATGTCGTCGAGGACGGCGCTGTAGCCGATGCGGTCGCCGCGCAGCTCGGCTGCCTCGCCGAGTCTGGTCCGGGCGAAGTCCAGGAACAGTTGGCCGCGGCTGATGTCCGAGCTGGCCAGGGCGAGCTGGGCCCGCTCGGTGGAGCGCTTCATGCCGTACAGCGCGTCGCCGGGAACGGCGTTCTCGCTGGCGGCGGAGATCCCGGAGACGGCGATGGCGCCGGCGGCGATGCCGACCAGGATCGCGCCCCGGGCGCGGGCCCGCCGGGCGGTGACGGCGGGCAGCAGGGAGCCGCGGCTCGTCGCCGCAGCCCGTGGGGCAGCCGGCTCGGTGGTCGCCGGCGGGGTGCCCATCCCCTCGCGCTCGGCGGTGGCGAGCAGCATCGCTCGCAGGCCGGTGCGGAAGTCGGGGTTCACCTCGGCGGTGGGGGGATCGACGCTGAGTCGCTGGCCCACTGCGACGAGCGGAGCCAGTTGGCTGTCCACTCGGGACCGCACGTGGTGCCGCCGGCCGCCGTTGGCCTCGTCGAGAAGCTGCGCGAAGCGCTCGGCACGCCGGCGGGAGAAGAGGATGTCGTCCACCGCAGGCACCTCCTCTCGCTGGTCACGGCCGGTCGGCCGCCATCGTTGCCAGCGACCGGGCGGCAAAGTGACACCACGGAGGTGAGGTGCCGTCCGGCGTGCCGGTCGGACCTCGGTGCCCCGGGCCTGCCGGGACAACCACCGGTCGCACCCGGAGAAACGCGGCGGACCGGGCACGGGTTACGGGCCTGGCGGGGCCGAAATCACAGAAAGTGATCGCCATCACCGGGTGCCGGCAGCCCTGAGCTGCCGAGACATTGATCGACGCCCGTCGGCCCCGCCGCCGAGAATCACGGCTGGAAGCCGTCGGGCAGCAGCCGTGCCAGCGCGCGAACGGCCCGGTACTGCAGGGCCTTGATGGCACCCTCGTTCTTGCCCATCGCGCGGGCGGTCTCGGCGACCGAGAAGCCCTGGAGGAACCGGAGCACGATGCACTCCTGCTGCTCCGGGTTGAGCTGCTTGACGGCGGTGAGCAGGGCGACGTTGGTGATGTGTTCGACCACCGCGGCTTCCGGGCTGCCCTCCGGGCCCCGGTCCTCGCGGTCGGCGTCGAGCACGTCGCCGGTGGTGACCTCCAGGCGGTACCGGCCGGACTTGAAGTGGTCCGCGACCAGGTTGCGGGCGATCGTCACCAGCCAGGCGCCGAGATCGCGGCCCTGCCAGGTGAAGCTGCCGATCCGCTTGAGAGCGCGCAGGAACGTGTCCGAGGTGAGGTCCTCGGCGAGCTGGCGGTTGCCGACCCGGAAGTAGACGAACCGGAAGACGGTGTCGACGTACCTGTCGTAGATCAGGCCGAACGCCTCGGACTCGCCGGCCTGCGCCCGCTCGACCAGGGTCCAGACCTCGGTGGCCGGGTCGGACGGGTCCGGGCGGCTGGGGAAACCGGTCGGGGTGGTCGAGGTGGCGGCGGCCGGGACCGCCGGGATCACCGCCGTCTCGCCAGCCGTCGGATCGGTGGCCGCCGCCGGCGCGTCGCCGACCCGACGGCCCTGCGAGGGCATTGTCGGTCGGGCTGGTGCGGCGACACGGCCACCGGTCGGCATCGCGTTGGCACCCGGGGCCGCCGGTCTCGGTGGTGGCTCGTTGGTGTGCGGGCGGTTGCGGGTCCGCTGGGCCGCGTTGTCGCCGCGCATCGCGGCGTGCGGGTCGCCCAGCGGCGCGCGGGCCGCCTGTCGTTCGTTGAGCGGGGAGCGGGGCGTCTGGCCAGTCAGGCCGACCGGGCGTTCCGCGTATCCGAAGGTGGTCACCGCGCCGCCCCCGTCCCGTCGGTAGCCGGCCGGGCCGGTTTACGGGTCGTTGGTGCGGACCGACCGGGCAACCGGTCGGGCAGGACGGTTCCGGGGTGTGCCGACGGGCGGCAGTTCCCCTTGAGGTGCTGGTCCAATGCGCTCACAGGCACGGGGGCCTCCTCGGGCTGAGGGGTGTCGACTCACGGCAAATGGGGTGAGCCGACCCGAGTGATAATAGGGCCAACGTCACCCGCGCGTGGCAAGTCCGTTACACAGGGCGGAAGTATTTCCCGCTGTGTCGCACCGATGGCGGACCGGTTGTCCGTCGTGTGCGTTTGACTTTGGCCCGGGCCGGTGGTCCTGGGTGGATCCCCAGGTCGGGGGCAATGTGGCCGGTCGGCTGCGCCGCCCCGGCCGGTCGCCGTGTGGGCCGGGTCGAGGCATCCGTCCGACCCGTCGCCCGTCCCATCGGCCGGACTCGATCGGATCATCGACGGCACGGTGAGTGTCCCGTTGACGGGACGCTCGGCGACCCCGGCGGCCGACCGTCGGGCGTGGCCTGTCGATCGCCGCTGTGCCAGACTCGACCACCGTGCAGGACTTCTCGGCAGACCCCGCGCCGAACCTCGCCGACCGGGTCCACCGGGCGGCTCTCGACAACGGTGACCGGCCCGCGCTGCACTGGCGGGACGGGCGCGTCACCTGGTCCGAACTGGACGCCGCCGTGACCGCCGCCGCGCACGGCCTGGCCGCCGCCGCGCCGGCCACCGACCCGGGTGGCACGCCGCCGCGGGTCGCGATCGCGCTGCACAACACCCCCGACTTCGTGATCGGCTGGCTCGGGGCGCTGCGGGCCGGTCTGGTCGCCGTCCCGGTCAACCCCGGCTTCACCGCCCCGGAGCTGCGGCACGTACTGGCCGACTCGGGCGCGTCGCTGCTCATCGGCACCGAGCGGGTCCGCCGCCTGGTCGCCGAGGTGGCCGCCGACCTGCCCGCGCTCACCGCCGTGCACGACACGCCGCCGACCGCCGAGGCGCCCGATCCACGCCCCCGCCCACGCCGAGGCGGCGACGATCTGGCCGTACTGCTCTACACGTCCGGCACTGAGGGCCGTCCGAAGGGCGCGATGCTCTCCCACCGTGCGCTGCTGGCCAACCACGAACAGGTCGCGGAGATCGAGCCGCCGGTCGTCGGGCCGACGGACACTGTTCTGCTCGGGTTGCCGCTGTTCCACGCGTACGGGCTCAACTCGGGGCTCGGCGCCGTCGTCCACCACGGCGCCACCGGCGTGCTGCTCGACGAGCCGGGGCCCACGGCGGGGCTCGCCGAGATCGCGCGGCACCGGGTGAGCGTGCTGGTCGGCGTACCGTCGATGTTCCTGGCCTGGGCCGGCGCCGACGCGGTCCGCGCGGCGACCGCGTCGGTGCGGGTGGCGGTGTGCGGCGCGGCGCCGCTGGAGCCAACTGTCGCGGCGCGCTTCACCGAGGCCACCGGCCAGCAGGTGCACGTCGGGTACGGCCTCACCGAGACCGCGCCGGTGCTCACCTCCACCCTGGTCGGTCCGGTGGTCAAGCCCGGCTCGATCGGCCGGCCGCTGCCCGGCGTGCAGCTGCGCCTGGTCGGCGCGACCGGGGAGGACCTGTGGCGCGACGGCCAGGCGGTCCCCGATGACGACCCGGACGAGCTGGACATCTCCGACGCCGCCCCGGGCACCGACCCGGGGCAGATCGTCGTTCGCGGGCCCAATCTCTTCGACGGCTACTGGCCCGACGGCCGCGACGGCCCGGACGACGACGGCTGGTGGGGCACCGGCGACATCGCGTACGCCGACGAGGACGGTGACCTCTTCCTGGTCGACCGGCTCGGGGAGTTGATCCTGGTCAACGGGTTCAACGTGTATCCCCACGAGGTCGAGCTGGTGCTCGCCGGGCACCCCGGGGTGGTCGAGTCGGCGGTACTGGGTGTGCCGCACCCGCGGACCGGCGAGACTGTGCGGGCGTACGTGGTGCCGGTGCAGGGCCGACCGGTGACCAGCGAGGAGTTGCTCGCCCACTGCGCGCGCAACCTGGCCCGGTTCAAGTGCCCGACCGCTGTCGAGTTCGTCGACACCCTGCCGCACTCGGCGATCGGCAAGGTACGCAAGACCCAGCTCCGGTCGGCGACGCCGACCGACCGCACGGAGGTAACCGATGGCCAGTGACGCCCGACTCGCCCTGATCACCCGACCCGGCTGCCACCTGTGCGACGACGCCAAGGCGGCGCTCGACCGGGTGGTCGCGGTGACCGGCGACAAGTGGGTCGAGTGGGACGTCACCGGCGACGAGGGGCTGGAACGGGAGTACGGCGACCGCCTGCCGGTGGTGCTGCTCGACGGCAAGGAGCACGGCTACTGGCGGGTGGAGGAGGACCGGCTGCTGCGGGACCTGACCACCCCGCAGCTCTGAGTGGCACCTATGGTGCTGTGATGACCCCTGCGCGCTCCCACCTGGTCTGGGACTGGAACGGCACCCTGCTCAACGACCTCAGCCTGGTGGTGGCCGCCACCAACGCCGCGTTCGCCAGCGTGGGCGGGCCGACGGTCACCCTCGACGAGCACCGGACGCGGTTCCGCCGGCCGATCGCCGACTACTACGCCGAGGTGCTCGGTCAGGCTGTCGACGACGACGCGTTCGGCCGCCTCGACCGGATCTTCCACGACGCGTACCGCAGCGGCCTGACGACCTGCGAGCTGGCGGCCGACGCGCAGTCCGCGATGGCCGCCTGGGAGGGCAGTCAGAGTCTGCTGTCCATGTGGTTCCACGAGGAGCTGGTGCCCACCGTGCACACCTACGGCCTGACCGGCCACTTCACCCGCGTCGACGGCCTGCGGGCCACTGTCGGCGGCGACCGCAAGGCCGAGTCGCTGCAGCGGCACCTGGCCGAGCTGGGCGTGGACGGCGGCGCGGTGGTGCTGATCGGCGACTCCATCGACGACGCGGACGCGGCCCTCGCGGTGGGCGGCCGGGCGGTGCTCTACACCGGCGGCTTCACCGACCCGGCCCGGCTGCGCGCCTCCGGCCACCCGGTCGCCGACACCCTCACCGACGCGGTGGCCCTGGCCGCCCGGGAGGTCAGTTCCGCAGGTAGGTGAGGACGGCCAGCACCCGCCGGTGCTGCTCGGTGTCCGGCGGGAGCGTGAGCTTGGTGAAGATGTTGCGCACGTGCTTCTCCACCGCGCCGTCGCTGACCACCAGGGCGCGGGCGATGGCCGTGTTCGACCGGCCCTCGGCCATCAGGGCGAGCACCTCGCGCTCGCGGGGGGTCAGCTCACTGAGCGGGTCGTCGCGGCGGCGTCGGGCGAAGAGCTGGCCGACCACGTCCGGGTCGAGCACCGTGCCGCCGGCCGCCACCCTGCGCAGCGCGTCCAGGAACTCGTCGATCGCGGCGACCCGGTCCTTGAGCAGGTAGCCGATACCACCGCCGGCGCCGCCGGTGGTGGCCAGCAGATCATCGGCGTACGAGACCTCGACGTACTGGGAGAGCACCAGGATCGGCGTACGCGGCACCAGCCGGCGTGCCTCCACCGCCGCCCGCAGACCCTCGTCGGTGTGCGACGGCGGCATCCGGACGTCGACGATCGACACGTCCGGCCGGTGCTCCACCACCGCCTCGACCAGCGCGTCGCCGTCCCCGACGGCGGCCACCACCTGGTGTCCGCTCTCGGTCAGCAGCCGCACCAGCCCCTCCCGGAGCAGGACGGCGTCGTCCGCGATCACGATGCGCATGGCTGTGGTGTCTACCACGTCCGGCCCCGTTCCCGTTGGTTCACAGCGGAAGCTCCGCACGGATCTCGGTGGGCCCGCCGCTCGGGCTCACCACCGCCAGCTCCCCGCCTGCCGCCCGGACCCGGTCGGCGATGCCGGCCAGCCCGTGGCCCTTGGCGATGTGGGCGCCGCCCTGCCCGTCGTCGCCCACCCGCACCTGGAGCTGGGTGTCCTGGCGGGTCACGGCGACCACTGCCTCGGTGGCCCGGCTGTGCTTGGCGATGTTGGTCAACGCCTCGGCCACCACGAAGTACGCGGTGTTCTCCACCGCCGGATCGAGCCGTCCGCCCGGCGTGCCGAGCTGCCGGTCCACCTGAAGCTCGATCGGGATGAGCCCGCGCCCGGCGAGCGCGGCCAGGGCGCTGGGCAGGCCCCTGTCGACCAGGATCGGCGGGGCGATGCCCCGGGACAGCGCCCGCAGCTCGGCCAGCGTCTCCCGGGTCTGGGTCACCGCCTCGTCGATGGTCCGGCCGGCGGCCTCCGGGTCGGAGGCGAGCTGCATCCGGGCCCGGCTGAGGTCCATCGCGAGCCGGACGAGGCGCTGCTGGGGGCCGTCGTGGATGTCGCGTTCGAGCCGGCGCAGCGCGGACGCCTCGGCGGACACGGCGGCCCGCTTCTGCTCCTCCAGCACGGTGATCCGGTCCCGCATCTCGGCCACCCCGGTCAGCAGGGCCTTGGCGAAGCTGGCCTGGAGCAGCGCGCAGCCCCGGACCACGATCGGCAGCGTGATCAGGAAGAACACCCCGATCGCGGTGGTCACCCCGATCCGGGCCGTGGTCGAGTCGCCCAGGCCGAGCAGTTGGGCCAGGTCGCTGTCGTCCGCGCCGTGCGGCAGCGTCCAGTCGTACACCCAGTAGAGGGAGCCGGCGGCTGCGGCGATCCACCAGGCCACCGCCAGCACGAAGGTGACCAGCGCCACGATCATCCGCAGGATGCCGTGTGCCAGGTCGAGCCAGGACTGGGCGTCGCGCATCGGCAGGAAGATCCGCCGCCAGGCGTTCGCGCCCGCCTCCGGCATCCGGTAGTGCGGCCGGATCCGGGGTTGTCCCAGCACGGCGGGCAGCCGCAGTCGTTCGATGTCGGCCAGCCCCCGGGCCGCGTACAGGGTGCCGCTGAGGATCGGCAGGCCGATCACGGTGACCACCAGGCCGACACCGGCCACGAGGCCCGCGAGGAGGACGACGAAGCTGGCCACCGCGAGGGGGAGGCCGAGCAGCACGTACCCGGAGTCGACGAAGAGCTGGCGGGGGATGCTCGGTGCCAGCGTCGGATGGTCGCTGGCGGCAACGGCGGTCATAGCCCAAAGGCTAGGCATGGGGGCTCGGTGTCCCCATCCCGAAGCCCCGCCTCTCCCCCGTAGTGCTGTCCCTACCGCCGCCCCTGTGACCAGGCCCTACCACCGCCGGGACCGGCCGACGCGGGATTGGTCAGAGAAGTCGGGATTGAGCAATAATCGCCAGGGGTGGCGGGCGCGCAGGGCCGCTCAATCGATCTTGTGGAATGGAGGGGCTGGTGGGGTCGCGTCCCGGAGCGACAAGATCGCGATTTGTGCACGTCTTCACAAGCGCCTACTCTGTAGTTCCGACGCGCCCTGCTAGCACAGCCGGCAACCTCGGTCGCCAGCGGGAGTCCATAAGCGGCCGACCAGCGGAGTTGGCCGAGGATCGCACCGCACGGAGTCTCATGAGTCAGCACCGTCACCCAGGTGCGCCCGGCCGCGCCGGTGCCGTACCGGCGCTCCCGGATCTGCCCGAGGCGACCGTCGCTCGGCTCCCGGAATACCTGCGCGCGCTGCACAACCTCGCCGACGCCGGGCACGAGACGATCTCCAGCGAGGGCCTCTCGGCCGCCGCCGGGGTCAACTCCGCCAAGCTCCGCAAGGACCTCTCCCACCTCGGCTCGTACGGCACCCGTGGCGTCGGCTACGACGTCGCGTTGCTGATCGAGCAGATCGAGTACGTGCTCGGGCTCACTCAGCGTCGCGCTGTCGCCCTGGTCGGCGTGGGTAATCTCGGTCACGCTCTGGCCGGCTACGACGGCTTCGCCAGCCGCGGCTTCCGGATCGCCGCACTGCTGGACGCCGATCCCTCCCGGGTCGGCGAAGAGATCAACGGCCTGGTTGTCCGGCATGTCGACGAGCTGCCGGCGGTCGCCACGGAGGAATCCATCGCGATCGGCGTGATCGCCACACCGGCCGCCGCGGCCCAGCGGGTCGCCGATCAGCTGGTCGCGGTCGGCGTGACGAGCATCCTCAACTTCGCGCCGTGCGTACTCTCTGTTCCGGAGGGGGTCGACGTGCGCAAGGTCGACCTCGCCATCGAGCTGCAGATTCTGTCCTTCCACGAGCACCGCAAGGCGTCGCTGACCGCGCTGCCCGCCACCGGCGGGTCCGCTCTCACGGCCCTGCCCGGCGGGCTCGCGGCCACCGACACCCAGGAGGCGATCGGCACGTGAAACTGCTCGTCGTCGGCGCGTCCTACCGGACCGCCCCGGTCGCCACGCTGGAGCAGCTGGCCGTGCCCCCCGCCGACCTCACCCGCACCCTGGACCGCCTGGTCGCCCAGCCGTACGTGAGCGAGGCGGTGCTCGTCTCCACCTGCAACCGGGTGGAGGTCTACGCCGCCGTGTCCGGATTCCACGGCGGGCTCGGCGACATCTGCGCCGTGCTGGCCGAGCAGGCCGACAGCTCGCCGGCGGCGCTCGCCAGCCACCTCTACGTGCACTACGACACCGCCGCCGTGGACCACGTCTTCCGGGTCGCCAGCGGGCTGGACTCGATGGTCGTGGGCGAGGCGCAGATCCTCGGCCAGCTGCGTGACGCGTACCACTGGGCCACCGGCGCCGACTCGGCCGGCCGCCTGCTGCACGAGCTGATGCAGCAGGCGCTGCGCGTCGGCAAGCGGGCCCACGCCGAGACCGGCATCGACCGGGCCGGCCAGAGCGTCGTCACCGCCGCGTTGGAGCTGGCCGCCGGGCACCTCGACGGCAACCTCGCCGGCCACCCGGCCCTGGTGATCGGGGCCGGCGCGATGGGGTCGCTCGGGGTGGCCACGCTGTCCCGGCAGGGCGCCGGGCCGCTCACGGTCACCAACCGGGGCATCGACCGGGCCGTCCGGCTCGCCGAGTCGTACGGGGCGGACGCCGCGCCGATGACCGAGCTGGCCGCAACGCTCTCCACAGTGGACATCGTAGTGGCCGCCACCGCGTCCACTGAACCGGTCCTCACCCGCGCGGTGGTCGGTGCCGCGCTCGCCGAGCGGAGCCCCGCGCGGGGCCCGCTGGTCCTGCTCGACCTGGCCGTCCCGCGCGACGTCGAGGAGGGCGTCGCCGACCTGCCCGGCGTCGAGGTGATCGACATCGACCGGATGGCGACGCTGCTCGCCGACGGTCCGGCCGCGGCGGACGCCGCCGCCGTCGAGCGGATCGTGCTCGGCGAGGTGGAGGGCTTCCTCACCTGGCTGCGCGGCGCCGACGTGGCACCCACCGTGGCGGCGCTGCGCGGTCGTGCCGACGACGTCGTCACCGCTGAGCTGCGTCGGCTGGCCCAGCGCCGTCCCGACCTCGGCGACGACCTGCGGGCCGAGGTGGCCCGTACGGTGCACCGCGTGGTGCAGCGGCTGCTGCACCAGCCCACCGTCAAGGTCCGCCAGCTCGCGGCCGAGCCCGGTGGCGACCAGTACGCGGCTCTGCTGCGCGAGCTGTTCGACCTCCAGGTGCCGCAGACCTCGCCGGTGGACACCGTCCCCGACGTGCTGACCCCCACCAACGCCCCGGTGACCGGCTCCGACGCCACCGAGCAGATCCCGCCCACCGGAGGTGCGCGATGACCGCCCCCCTGCGCCTCGGCACCCGGGGCAGCGCCCTGGCGATGGCCCAGTCCGGCCACGTCGCCGAGGCGTTGACCGCCGCCACCGGCCGCCCGGTCGAGCTCGTCGAGGTGGTCACCGCCGGCGACCGCTCCAGCGCTCCGGTGCACCGGCTCGGCGTCGGGGTGTTCGTCTCCGCGCTGCGGGACGCGCTGACCGCCCGGACGATCGACTTCGCCGTGCACTCCTACAAGGATCTGCCGACGGCCGGCGCCGCCGGGCTGCACATCGCCGCCGTGCCGGCCCGACAGGACCCGCGCGACGCGCTGATCGCCCAGGGCGGGCGGACGCTCGCCGAGCTGCCGCCCGGCGCCACAGTTGGCACCGGCGCGCTGCGCCGCATCGCCCAGCTGCACGCCCTCGGGCTGCAACTGGAGGTCACCCCGATCCGCGGCAACATCGACACCCGCCTGGCGCGGGTGCTCGGCCCCGAGGCCGACCTCGACGCGATCGTGCTGGCCCGGGCCGGACTGGCCCGGATCGGCCGGACCGACGCGATCACCGAGACGCTCGACCCGATGCTCATGCTGCCCGCGCCCGCCCAGGGCGCGCTGGCCGTGGAGTGCCGGGTCGACGACCAGGAACTGGTCGAGCTGCTCGGGACGCTCGACCACGCACCGTCGCGCGCCGCGGTCACCGCGGAGCGCGCGTTGCTGGCAACCCTGGAGGCCGGGTGCAGCGCACCCGTCGCCGCCTATGCGGAACTCGCCGAAGGTGACGCCGGCGATGAGATCTACCTGCGCGGGGCGGTGATCAGCCCGGACGGCACTCGTGACCTCCGGCTGTCCCGCACCGGAACGCCCGCCGACGCGGCGGAGATCGGTAAGGCACTCGCCGCCGAACTCCTCGAACTCGGCGCCGACTCGATCCTCGGCCACGAAGGACACACCGGCCCGGGGACCCAGCAATTTGGGAGCACAGAATGACCCGCACCCGTAAGCCCGTCGGCCGTATCGCGTTCGTCGGGGCTGGCCCCGGCGACCCGGGCCTGCTGACCCGTCGGGCGCACGACGCCCTGGTCGACGCCGACCAGGTGATCTACGACCGGGGAGTCCCCGAGTCGCTGCTCGCCGTCGTCCGCGCCGAGGCCAGAGAGGACGCCGAGTTCACCCCGGCCGAAGGTGCGCCGGGGGACGTGGCGAAGGTGCTGATCTCCGCCGCCCGGTCCGGGCTGAACGCGGTGCACCTGGTTGCCGGTGACCCGTTCGGCCACGACTCGGTGGTCAAGGAGGTGCAGGCGGTGGCCCGCACCGCCGCCCACTTCGAGGTGGTGCCGGGTGTCGGCCAGGCAGAGGGCGTCGCCACCTACGCGGGGGTCCCGCTGCCGGGTGTGCGTACCGCCGCCGACGTCGAGGACGTCAGCACGCTGGACTTCGAGGCGCTGGCCGCGGCCGTCGGCCGGGGTTCGCTCGCGCTCGCGGTGGACGCCGGTGACCTCGCCGCCGTCCGGGACGGCCTGCTGGCCGCCGGGGTCGACGGCACCACAGGCGTCGGGGTGACCGGCGACGGCACCGGCGAGACCCAGTACACGACCACGTCGACCGTGGACAGCTTCGTGGCCGCCGCGCTCGGCTTCACCGGCCGGGTGGTGCTCACCATCGGCGCGGGTGTGGGCCAGCGCGACAAGATGAGCTGGTGGGAGAACCGCCCGCTGTACGGCTGGAAGGTGTTGGTGCCCCGCACCAAGGAGCAGGCCGGCGCGATGAGCGCCCGGCTGCGGGCGTACGGGGCGATCCCGTGCGAGGTGCCGACCATCGCTGTCGAGCCGCCGCGCACCCCGGCCCAGATGGAGCGGGCCGTCAAGGGCCTGGTCGACGGCCGGTACGCCTGGGTGATCTTCACCTCGGTGAACGCGGTCCGCGCGGTCTGGGAGAAGTTCGCCGAGCACGGCCTGGACGCCCGGCACTTCGGCGGCGTCAAGATCGCCTGCATCGGCGAGGCGACCGCTGACGCGGTCCGCGCGTTCGGCATCCAGCCGGAGCTGATCCCCGCCGGGGAGCAGTCCTCCGAGGGGCTGCTTGCCGAGTTCTCGCCGCACGACGAGATCCTCGACCCGGTCGGTCGGGTGCTGCTGCCGCGCGCCGACATCGCCACCGAGACGCTCGCCGCCGGGCTCACCGAGCGCGGCTGGGAGGTCGACGACGTGACCGCGTACCGGACGGTGCGGGCCGCGCCGCCGCCCGCCGAGATCCGCGACGCGATCAAGTCGGGCGGGTTCGACGCGGTCCTCTTCACGTCTTCTTCCACTGTGCGGAACCTGGTCGGCATCGCCGGGAAGCCGCACGCGCGGACGGTTGTTGCCGTGATTGGGCCCAAGACGGCGGAGACCGCGACGGAGTTCGGCCTTCGGGTCGACGTCCAGCCACCGCACGCCTCGGTGCCCGACCTGGTGGAGGCGCTCGCCGCCTACGCCGTCGAGTTGCGCGAGAAGCTGGCCGCCATGCCGGCCAAGCAGCGCCGTGGCTCGAAGGTGCAGGGGCCGACCGCCCTCCGCTTCCGGTAGTCGTCTCCAGGAGGGCCCTTTCATGTCGTACCCCGAGATCCGGCCCCGCCGCCTGCGCCGCACCCCGGCGATCCGCCGGCTGGTGTCCGAGACCAGGGTCGACCCGGCCGAGCTGGTCGTGCCGATGTTCGTCAAGGAAGGGCTGACCGAGCCGCGCGCAATCGGGTCGCTCCCGGGGGTGCTTCAGCACTCCCGGGACTCCCTGCGCAAGGCGGCCACCGAGGCGGTCCAGGCCGGCGCCGGCGGGATCATGCTCTTCGGGGTGCCGGAGCAGCGTGACCCGACCGGGTCCGGTGGCCTCGACCCGAACGGCATCCTGAACGTCGCCATCCGCGACGTGGTGTCCGAGGTGGGCGACAGCACTGTCGTGATGAGCGACCTGTGCCTGGACGAGTTCACCTCGCACGGGCACTGCGGCGTGCTCACCGCGGACGGTGAGGTGGACAACGACGCGACCCTGGCCGCGTACGCCGAGATGGCTGTTGCCCAGGCCGAAGCCGGGGTGCACATGGTCGGGCCGTCCGGGATGATGGACGGCCAGGTCGGCGTGGCCCGCCGGGCGCTCGACGCCGCCGGCCACCAGGATGTGGCGGTGCTGGCGTACGCCGCGAAGTACGCCTCGGCGTTCTACGGCCCGTTCCGGGAGGCGGTGGAGTCCGCGCTGGAGGGCGACCGGCGCACCTACCAGCAGGATCCGGCCAACCTGCGCGAGTCGCTGCGCGAGGTGGCGCTCGACGTCGCCGAGGGCGCCGACCTGGTGATGGTCAAGCCGGCGCTGCCCTACCTCGACGTGGTGTCGGCGGTGCGGGCCGCGGTGGACGTCCCGGTCGCCGCCTACCAGGTCTCCGGGGAGTACGCGATGGTCGAGGCAGCCGCCGCGAACGGCTGGATCGACCGGGAGCGGGTGATGTTGGAGACGCTCACCTCGATCAAGCGGGCCGGCGCGCAGATCATCCTCACCTACTGGGCGGTCGAAGCCGCCGGTCTGCTCCGCCAGCGCTACTGACCGGGTCCGCGGGTCCCGTCGGGGTGGCCACCTCGTCGGCGCCCGCGACGGCGGCCGGGAGCCTCCGGCTGGTCAGCCAGGCGAGCGCCAACAGCACGGCCGACACCGCAAGCGCGAGTTGGGTGGCCTGCGCCAGTTCCGGCGCGAGGTCGAGCCGGCTGGCCGGGCCGAGCCGGTTGGCTGCCGTGATGCCCCCGCCGCCCAGGGTCGGGGCGAGCCGGTCCGCCAGCCAGGACAGGGCGGCGGCGATCAGCGCCGTGCCGGCCGCGACCGAGGTGTGCGACACGGTGGTGAGCAGCGTGGAGCCGGACGGCAGGTCGTCGGGCGGAAGCGACCGGCTGGCCGCTGTCATCGTCGGCATCAGGGTCGCACCCATGCCCAGGCCGATGACCGCACCCAGCGTGGCCAGCAGCGGGTACGACGTGTCGGCGTCGAGCACCAGCACCCGGGCCACAGTGCCGGCCACTGCCATGGCGATGCCGAGCCCGACGACCCGCCGCGCCGAGACGCGATCGACGAGCCGGGTCGCGACCTGGAGCATCAGACCGGTGGTCAGCGCCTGCGGGATGCCGATCACCCCGGCCAGGGTGGCCGAGTCACCGCGTACCACCTGCACGTAGGCCGGGATGATCAGGAACGAGCCGAAGTATCCGGCGGCGAAGAACGCCACAGTCGCCGCGCCGGGGGTCATCCCTGGCGCGCGCAGCACGGCAAGGCGCAGCAGCGGCTGCCGTACCCGGCCGGCCCGCCAGGCGAAGGTGACCACCAGCATGGCGCCGAGCACGAGCGGCAGCAGCACGGACGTGGTGACGACCCCGCCCCGCTCGCCGGTGACGCTGAGCCCGTAGACCGCCAGCGCCAGACCGGGGCAGAGCAGCAGCAGCCCGAGGACGTCCAGCCGGACCGGTGCTCGTCGCGGGTCGGCGACCGGCAGTACCGACCGGCCGAGCACCATCGCCAACAGCCCCACCGGCAGGTTGATCCAGAAGATCCACCGCCAGGACGCGTGATCGAGCAGCAGCCCACCCAGCACCGGCCCGATCAGGGGCCCGACCAGCACCGGAAGGCCGAGCAGGCTCATCATCCGTCCGCGTCGCCCCGGCGGCACCGCGGCGAGCGCGACGGCCATCCCGACCGGGTTGAGCAGTCCACCGCCGAGCCCCTGGAGCACCCGGAACGCGATGAGCGACCCGACGCTCCAGGCGGCACCGGCCAGCACGGAGCCGACGGTGAACAGCAGCAGCGCGGTCAGGTAGGTGCGGCGGGCGCCGAAGCGGCCGATCGCCCAGGCGGCGGTGGGCATCACCGCGACCAGGGCGAGCGCATAGCCGCTGGTGACCCAGCCGATCGTGGTGAGGTCGGTGTCGAGGTCGTCGACCAGTCTCGGCAGGGCCACCACGGTGACCGTGGTGTCGATCACCGCGAGCAGACCACCCAGGGTCAGGTACCAGCCGAGCCGTCGCGCGGACGCATCCATGTCGGCGGCTCAGGGCCGGACCTGGCGGGCGGCGCGCAGCGCCTCGGCCCACCAGGCCAGCTCGCTCAGCGTGGCGTCGGCAGCCTGCCGCAGCGGCTCGTCGTCGACCAGCCGACCGGCGACGTCGAGTCGCTCCCAGGGAGCCCGGAGCACCACCCCGGAGCGGGTCGTGGCGGCCTGCACCTCGGCGAAGACCAGCCGGAGCTGCTCGACCGCGCGGATGCCGCCGGAGCCCGCGCCGTACGACACGAAGGCCACCGGCTTGCGGGCCCACTCCCGGTAGTGCCAGTCGATGGCGTTCTTCAGGGCGGCCGGGAAGCTGTGGTTGTACTCGGGTGTCACCACGACGAACGCGTCGGCGGCAGCCAACCGGGCACTGATCGGGCTGGCCGAATTGCCCCCGGGAGGGGTGTCGGCGAAGGGCAGCGCCACCTCGGCGAGGTCCACGAGGTCCAGGTCGAGGTCCGTACGGCGGCTCCCGTGGGCGACGAACCAGTCGGCGATCGAGCGGCCCACCCGAGGTTGCCGGACGCTCCCGACGAGCACGGCGACGGTCGGCGGTGCGGTGTCCTCTTGCGTAGTCATGACTCGGACGCTAGGACTTGAACTAATGGTGAAGTCAATGGCGGCGGGGGAGTGGCGATGGGCACGTTGACGGTCGGCGAGGTGGCCCGCGACAGCGGGGTCAGCGGTTCCGCCGTGCGGTTCTACGAGCGGCAGGGCCTGATCACGGCTGCCCGCACCGGCGGCAACCAGCGGCGCTTCGACGCCGACGCGGCCTGTCGGATCAGGGTGGCGCGCGTGGCCCAGCGCGTCGGCCTGACCGTCAACGAGATCCGCGACCTGCTCGCGGCCCTGCCACCCGGCCCCCAACTGGCCGACTGGGAGGGCCTGCACGATCGGCTGACCGCCGAGGCCGAGCGGCGCATCCGCGACCTGCACGCGGCACTGGACGACATCGGCTCCGGCCGCCGCCTCTGCGACCTCTGACCTCGACCGTCCGCAGTCCGCAGTCCGCAGTCCGCAGTCCGCTGATCGTCGTCCGCGCGCCCTGACGATCAGGGCAGGTGCCCCGGCTGGTCAACCACGGCCATCCGGATGACGGCGGCGAGCAGCTCACCGGCACGGGCCCAAGGCCCACGGCAAGGCCCACGGCCCACCGCCCACGGCAAGGCCCACGGCCCACGGCCCCACGGCAAGGCCCACGGCCCACGGCCCACCTTGAGGTCCTTTGCTCTGCTTCAGCGGAGGCAACACTGAGAGCCTCCCACTGTCGCCTCCGTTGAAGCAGAGCAAAGGATGCGTGCGGGGTGCGGCGAGTCCCTGAGCCGGCCAGCTTTCCACAGGGTTATCCACAGGGGTTGAGAGGCAGGTCTCGGCCGAGAATGGTTGTCGGATGGCCTCCGCACTCGTTCCTCCTTCGCCACCCGGCCCGACCGTCGGGCGGTTTCCCATCACCGGCCTGGTCCGGCGAGCCCGTCGGATGAAGGGGTTGGGGCAACGCCAGATGGCCCGCTTCGCCAAGGTCTCACCGTCGACCGTGGGCAAGGTCGAGGCCGGCAGCCTGATACCGAGTCTGGCGGTGCTGGAGCGCCTACTCGGCGCGGCCGGGCTCTATCTGGTGGTGGTGGACCAGGAGGGCCGGGTGATTCAACCGATGGTCGACCGCGACGACGTTCACGACGGCGCCGGACGCCGCTACCCCGCCCACCTCGATACGATCCTCGATCCTGAGCCGGGGGAGTGGTGGGGGGACATCTACGGCCTGGCACGGCCACCGGAGACCTACCACCGCAGCTCGGCGGACCGCGAGGCGCGGCGCCGACGCAGCCAGTGGGAGGTGCGGGTCGCGCAGCATCGGCACCTGCCACCGCCCCCGATCATCGATGAATACTACTGACACCGCGAACGGCCCACCCTCCGGGGAAACCGGAGGGTGGGCCGTCAGTGCCGTCGTTCAGTCGTCGTTGGTGATCGTGCCGGTCGCCAGGGGGTCGGCCAGCCGCAGGCCGGGCACCCCGGCCACCAGCAGGGTCAACTTCTCGTCCGACTCGCGCCGCCGGTCACCCCGCACGGTGACCGGGAAAGCCACCGAGGTGTCACCGGCGGCCAGCACCTTGCAGCCGGCGTACGGCTCGAAGTCCGAGCCCGCCTGCGCCGTGAGGCCGACGGTCGCGGCGCAGAGCAGCACCGGCTGGGACAACGGACGGGACACGGTCGCCGTGAAGGTGAGCTGACGGGTGCCCTGGTCGCCCTCGACCACCGACGTGTCGGCGACGGTCAACGACGCCCGGGACCGGAAACGGGCCACCTGCGGGTCGTGGTCGCTGGAGCCCCGTGACCCGTCACCAGTGAACTCCGCCGGCCAGTCGGCGTTGACGTGCGCCGCCCGCACCTGCACCAGGTCACCGTAGAGCGCGTCGTTGACGAACAGGTGGTCGAGCGTCTGCGCCTGCCCCTCGAAGCTGTACGAGTAGGCCGACGCGGGCACCTGCGCGACGAGGGTGTCCCACAGGTTGTGCAGGCCGGCCTCGTAGAGCGGGGCGAGCTGGTCCGACGGCGTCGGCTGCGCGGCGGTGGCGATGGGATCGTCCGGGCGGGGGAAGACGTTCAGGTCGCCGCCGTAGACCACCCGGGCGCTCCGATCGGACGCCTCGATCGCGGTGACGATCGCCGCGCCGTAGGTCGCCTGCTCCCGCCGCTGCCCGATCCGGCCGTCCGGGCCGGAGGAGTAGTGGTTGCTCAGCGCGTACAGGGTGAACCGCTCGGCCGCACCGGGCGCCGCGGCGACCGTGAACTTGCCCAGCTGGGGTGCCCGGGTGAAGACGTTGTTGCCGTCCTTGCCGGTGGAGGTGTCCACATCGGCCGGCAGTACCGCGTTGAGGGCCTTCGGGTTCTGCACGTCGGCGTTGCCCGGCAGTCCGGGGGCCCGGTACTGGACGGTCGGCGTCGAGCCGAGCAGCGGGTCGTTCGCCGTCGCGGCCGCCAACGACAGCCGGTCTGTGCGGTACAGGAACGCGGCGGTGATACCGCGGGCGTCCGCGCCGGTCCGGTCATAGGTGGCGGCGTACGCCGGCCCGCCGGCCGCCGCCACCGCGAGCGCCAACTCCTGGATGCTGTCCGGAGCACCGTCGGCGTTGTTGGTGTCGCCGCAGGTCAGCGCCGCACCGGAGACCGTGCAGATGTCCTGGTCCTCGGCCTCCTGCACCAGGATCAGATCCGGCGCGTGCAGATCGGAGACGATCTGGTCGGCGAGCGACGTCAGGTGCTCCCGGTAGTCCGCCTCGCTGCTCGGCACGTAGTCGAACGGCGGGCTGACGCCCGGGCAGCCGGAGTTGCCGGCGAAGTCGCAGCCGTCGAACGGGTCGTCGCGGTAGTCGTACAGGTTCTCCACGTTGTACGTGGCGACCGCTACCTCCTGGGAACGGTCGGCCGGCTTCGGCGGGTTGTTCTTCGACGGGTCGGCCCCGGCGTCGAACTCGGCCCGCTCGACCTGCACGCCGTACTTCTCGAACGAGTAGTAGACGCCGCCCACCGCGTCCGCGCGCAGGGTGTCGAAGGTGTGCGCCGGCGGGAGCAGCGCGGTGCTGTCCCCGGCGGTGCCCTTCACGCCCATGCTGCCGAGCAGCACGCGCTGACCGTTGCCGTCGTCGAAGCGGCGGCTCGGGTCGTTGTCCAGCGGGTGGGAGTCCCGGAAGACGCGTCGGGCGTACGGGTCTGCGCGGTCGAGCAGCGGGTCGTCCCGGTCGACGACCCACAGCTCCGCGTCCGCCGTGGACGAGAAGACGTCGCGACCGCTCACCGCGCCGCTGCCCGCGCGAACGCGCAGCCGGGCGCCCTCGTGCCGCTCCCACCAGCGCTGCGCCTCGGTCAGCTCGACCGGCGGCACCGCGTCGGTCACCGCGACAGTCGTGTCCACGTCCAGGCCGGTGGCGATCCGGCGGACCAGCGACGCACCGGAGAGCTGGGTGAGGTTGTAGTACTCCGACACGCGGGCCCGGAGCACCACCTCGTCGCCGACGGTCGGCACGTAGCCGCCGACCAGCGAGGTGAACGTGCCCATGAACACGAAGACGCCGTCGGAGCTGGTCGGGTCACCGTCGGTGTCACCGCTGCGGCTCTGCAGGAAGAACCCGTTCTGCTCCGCACCGGCCGTCGTCCGGGCGAGCGTCAACTGGGTGATCACGCCCCGGACGTCGTACATCGTGCTGCTGGTGCCGTTGCCGCTCGCCGGTGCGAGCGGTGACCGGTCGGCGGGGCCGGACTCGGCGTCGGTGGTCGGACCCTGCACCTCGCCGACGGTCAGCTCCCGGGTGACCTGCACGGCCAGCGCGCAGGTGGCGGTGCCACCGCCCGCGTCGGTAGTGGTCACGGTGACGGTGTACGCCCCGGCGGTGAGGTCGGCGCTCGCGCTGATCGTGGCGCGGGCGGTGCCGCCCACCTGATCGGCCGGGGTGAACGCGGTACGGGTGATCGAGCCGGAGGTCGGGCTCGGGCTGATCGCGGTCACCACCAGGTCGACGATGGTGTCGTCGGGGTCGGCGGCGGTCACCTCGCGGCTCGCGGCCGTCCCGGCGGCGGTGACCAGCGGCCCACCACAGGTCAGTGTGGCCGGCGCATCGACCGGGCCGCCGCCGTCCACGGTGTGCGAGCCGAGCCCGTCGAAGGTGTCGACGGGCAGACCGGTCCACTGCGCGGCCGGGTCGAACGCGTCCGACGGGTCGGTGTCGCCCGACGTCACCGTGGGCAGCCGGCGCAGCGTGTTGTCCGCCGTACTGGTCGCGCCCGTGCCCCACTCGGCGCCCGGGTCGACGCCCACCTGGCCGATCGAGTCGAGCACCGTGGCGCCCCGGCGCAGCACTATCGCGTCGTCGCCGTTGAACAGGCTCGCGCCGGTGGTCTGGTCGGCCTGGGCGAGGATGGCCGCCCCGGCCGAGGCGCTGGCGAACACGAACGCGTCCCCGGCGGCCACGGTCCCGGCCAGCGCGATGCTCGTCGGGGTGGTGGAGCCGTTGAAGTAGAGCTGGAGCTGGTAGCCGCCCGCGGTGAGGTCGACGGCGGCGCCGGTGCCGTTGAACAGCTCGATCGCCTTGTTGTTCGACGAGCCTTCGACGTACTCCGAGATGAACAGGTCGGTGGGCGCGGCGCTGGCCGCGGTGGGTGTGACGCCGAGAGCCGTGACGGTCACTGCGGCGGTGGCGATCGCGAGCGCGGCTGTCGTGCGGCGCGGGCGCATAGGGCCTCCACGATGGGTGGATGGGAGTCAACGCACGTTAAGGTGCGTAACCGTCCATCGTCCATCCCCCACCGGACAGTTTCGTGAATTCCTCAGCGCGGCGGGTCGATGCGGTGCACCAGCTCGGCGACGTCGACGCTGTATTCGCACCAGTCCCGGTCGGGCCGGTAGCCCAGCTCCGCGTTGACCTTGAGCATCGCCTCGTTGGCCTGGGCGTTCCAGGTCTGCACCTCGGCCAGCTCCGGCTCGGCGGAACGCAGTTCCAGCAGCATCCGCGCCTTGATCGCCCGGTCGATGCCGTAACCCCGGTGGTCCTGCGCGACGATCGTGTCGTACTGGTCGGCGCGGGTCGGGTGCTGCGCCGGCACCACGACCTCGGTCAGGCCGGCCACCTCACCACTCTGCTCGTGCCGGGCCAGGACGATGTACGGCTTCATGCCCCGCCGGTGCAGGGTGTCCAGGCTGTCCCGCAACCGCTCCGGGTCATACGAGCTGGGACGCAGCTCGCCGTCGTCGACGTCGCGCACCTCGGCCTTGGCCCGCGCGTACGACTCGATCAGGTCGTCCGGTGGCCCACCGGGGTAGAACTCCAGGTGGTAGCCCGCGCCGATCCCGGTGGCCATCTCGGCCAGCTCGGCCCAGTCCACCGAGGTCAGGTCGAGAACGCTGCGCGTCTCCACGTACTCCCGGGTGAAGCCGAGCGACTCGTAGAAGCCCACCGCCGGCGTGTCGCCGACCACCTCGACCCCGATCGACTGGAAACCCTCCTGGTAGACGCGGCGGGCGGCGCGCAGCACCAGCTCGCGGCCGAGGCCGTTGCGTCGGACGGAGGGATGCACCAGCACCTCGAGCACCCCGATGTCGCCGAGGAGCAGCACGTGGACCTGCCCGAGGACGGCGCCCGTCTCACCGGGAGCGGTCGGCTCGGCCTGAGCGAGCCAGGAGATCCGCCGCTCACCGGGCATCACCTCGCCGAGATACTCCCGCAGGGAGGTCTCCCGCCACGGCGGGTCCTGCGGCAGATCGGCCGCCAGCACCGCGTTCAGCGTTGTCAGCAGCGACGCGATCTCGGCGGACGACGCGGTCCTGGGGTCCCACTCGCGCACCATCACCCGTCTAGCTTGCCGCTAACGGCTGCTCGGGGGAAGTGTCCAGTTCTCCAATGTACGCGGACGATCACATCACGTGCGGCTGGCCCGTCCGTACCGGTCAGCGGTGTCGTAGACGGCCTTGGCGTACTGGCGCACGTCGTTGTACGACAGGATCGCGTTCCACCAGTCGCCCGGGATGCTGAGGTTGCGGCCGCCCTTGCACAGGTAGTTGCCGGCCGCCAGAGCGGCGTCATCCAGGTCGTGCGGGTCCTTGACGCCATCCTGGTCGGCGTCCGCGCCGATCTCCTGCCAGGTCGTCGGGATGAACTGCATCGGCCCGATCGCGCGGTCGAACGTGCTGTCCTTGTCGAGGACGCCGCGGTCGGTGTCGATGATCCGCATCCGGCCGCCGTTCCCGTCCAACGGCAGCCCGATGATCTGGGGCAGCGCCTTGCCGTCCGCCCCCAACCGCGCGCCGTTGGCCGAGCCGTGCCCGGACTCGACCTGGCCGATCGCGGCCAACGTCGTCCAGCTCAGCGCGCAGCTGCGGTTGGTCTGGGCGAGCATCACCTCGGCGTACCCGTACGCCTGCACCGCGGTCGCGGGAATGTTGACCTTGGCGGCGACCTGTTGCGCCCAGGCGGCCAGGGAGTCCGAGGGACGGCCGCCGGCCGTCGGACCGACGGCCGGCCCGGTCGGCATGCCGCCGCTGGGGAACGCTCCGGTGGGGAGCGGCGCGGTCGGCATCGGCCCGGTGGGCAGGGGACCGGTGGGCAGCGGGTCGAGGGGCACCGCCGGCGGCAGGGCCACGGTCGGCGCGGCCGTGACGTCGGCCACCGGTCGGGATCCCCGGATGGTCGCCGGGACGAGCAACGCCCCCGCCGCGGCGGTCGCGGCCACCAGGACCAGCAGGAAGACTCCCGGGACCGTGAGTCGTCCGCTGGGCCGGCGGGCCCAGGCGCGGGTCGCCCGGGCGGCGGTCACCGCGGCCTGACGTGGCGGTGGCACCCGTACGGCGTGCGCGAACGGCACCCGCCGCCGACGGCCACGTTCGGGCACCGGCACCACGGCGACACCGTCCACCTTGGTCGCCGTCACGTCGGTGGCTGTCGCGCCCGCCGCTGTCGCGGTGTCGACCTTCGCGCCGTCGGTCTTCGCGGTGTCGGTCTTCGCGTCGTCGGTCTTCGCGGTGTCGGTCTTCGCGCCGTCGACCTTCGCGCTCTCGGCCTCCGCGGTGTCCGCTCGCGGGTTGTCGGTCTTCGGGGCTCCGATGCTGTCGGCCTTCGCGGTGTCGCCCTCGGCGTCGTCGCGCGTCGGGCTCTCGGCCTTCGCGTCGTCGGCCTCCGCGCCGGCGCGGCCGGCTTCGGCGCTGCCGGCGGCGGCTGCGGTTGGGGCGTCGGGGTCGGTGGTGTCCGAAGAGGGCTTCGCGGGGGCGAGGTCGCCGGTGGCGGTGGCCCCCAACTGGTCACCGGTCGGGGTATCGACGTTCGGGGAAAGGGGTGCGTCGGTGGTCACGGACGTCGCGGGAGTCTTGGCCTTCGCGTCGGTCGTGCCGCCGCGAAGCCAGGGCCGGCGGGGGCGGGGCACGGCTGCGGGCGCCGGATCCGGTGCGGCGCCCGACTCGGCCAGCGGCCCGTCCAGCGGCGCGGCCGGCCGAAGCGGTTGCACACGCGTTTTGTCCTCGCCGTCCACCACCCGTCGAGTATCACTCATGTCCCCGGCGAGCGTCAGGCCCACGTACCCTGATCGCCATGCCCCGGTACGAGTTCCGCTGCCGCGCATGCGGCGACACTTTCGAGGTCAACCGTCCGATGGCGGAGGCCGGCGCCCCGGCCACCTGCCCGCAGGGTCATGCCGACACGGTCAAGCTGCTCTCGGCGGTGTCGGTCACCGGCCGGGGCACTGGTGGCGCGCAAGCTCCCGCTGGTGGCGGTGGCTGTTGCGGTGGTGCCTGCGGCTGCTGAGCTGGCGTTCCGGTGGCCGGCCGGTGGCTGGCCTTGCCGGGAGCGGGTTCGAGTGGCACCTTGAGGCGGCACGTGCCCGGCCGTTCTCACGATGCGTGACCGCTCGGAGTCAGGCAGCATGAACCCGACGTCACGGGCGGAGGTTCCACGCATGTCGCCACGGATCCAGCTCCCGAGCGGTTGGGTGACCTTCGTGTTCACCGACATCGAGGGCTCGACCCGGCTGGCTCAACTGCTCGGCGCGGACTACCGCCCGGTGCTCGCCGAGCACCGCCGGTTGCTGCGCCGCACCCTGGCCGCCACCGGTGGCGCGGAGCTGCTGACCGAGGGCGACTCGTTCTTCCTGGCCTTCGACGACGCGGCGGCGGCGCTGACCGCCTGCCTGACCGCCCAGCGGGCATTGGCGAGCCACGACTGGCCCACCGAGGAGGCCGCGCCCCGGGTGCGGATGGGCTTGCACACCGGTTACGCCGAGCCCCGCGACGGCGAGTACGCGAGCCCCGAGGTGCACCGGGCCGCCCGGGTGGCCGCCGCCGCGCACGGCGGTCAGGTGCTCTGTTCGGCGTCCACCGCCCGCCGGGCCGATCCGCTGCCCCCGGGCGCCACCCTGCTGGACCTGGGCCTGCACCGGTTGCGTGGCTTCGACGACCGGGAGCGGCTGTTCCAACTGGTCGCGCCCGGCCTGGAACGGCAGTTCCCCCGCCCCCGCACCGCCGACGCGGTGGCGCACAACCTGCCGACCCAGGTGACCTCGTTCGTCGGGCGGGAGGTCGAGCGGGCCGAGCTGGGCCGGTTGGTCGAGCGGCACCGACTGGTCACCGTGCTGGGCGCGGGTGGCGCGGGGAAGACCCGGCTCGCCGTGGAGTTGGCCGGTAGCGTCGTCGAGGCGTACCCGGACGGGGTCTGGTTCGTCGACATCGCCGCGGTGACCGACCCGGGGTTGGTGGCGTTCGCCATCGCCGCGGTGCTCGGGCTGCGGCCCGAGCCGGGCCGCCCGATGCTGGACACCCTCGTCGAGTACGCGGCCGCCCGCCGGATGCTTGTCGTGCTGGACACCTGCGACACACAACCGGCCGCCTGCGGCGAGGTCATCTCACGGCTGCTCTCCGGCGGGGGCGGGGTGCGGGTGGTGGCGACCAGCCGCGAGTCGTTCAGCCTGCCCGGCGAGGTGGTCTGGCGGATCCCGCCGCTCTCGGTCGATCCCCGTCCGGACGGCGTGGAGAGCGACGCGGTCGCGCTGCTGCTGGACCGTACGGCGGCGGCCCGTGGCGGTCGGCGGCCCGACCCGTCCGAGTCGGCCGACCTGCGGCGGGTGGTGCAGCGGCTGGACGGGCTGCCACTCGCCATCGAGTTGGCGGCCGCCCGGCTGCGGGTGCTCTCGGTGGGTCAGCTGGCCGAGCGGTTGGACGACGTCCTCGGCACGTTGGACGCCGGCCGGGAGGATCCGGATCCGCCGCCGGTGGAGCGGGGCTGGTCCGGCAACCAACAGGACACCGTGGACCTCGTGGCAGCGGCGATCGGGACACCGCCGCCCACCCCGGCGAGCAGGGCCGTGCAGCGTTCGGCCACCGAACGACATCTGACCATGCAGGCGACCGTCACCTGGTCGTACCGCACGTTGGGGCCCCGGGCCGCGCGGCTGTTGCGCTGGCTGGCGGTCTTCGCGGGGCCGGTGGATCTGCCGACGGTGGAGTGGCTGCTCGGCGACGACCCGCTGGATCCACTGTCGGTGCTGGTCGACAAGTCGATGGTGTTGGCCGAGCCGCGCGCCGCCGGCAGTTCGTACCGGATGCTCGACCCGATTCGGGCGTACGCGGCGCGACGGCTGGCCGAGGCGGGTGAGGAGCAGGCTGCCCGGGACCGGCACGTGGCCTGGTCGGCGCACGCGCTGGAGCGGGCCCACCTGGGGCCGGACGGCCGGCCGGTGACGTTGTCGCTCTACACCCTCGACCCGCTGGCCGACGAGCTGCGGTCCGCGTTGCGCTGGTGTGCCACCGGCGGCAGCGCCCGTGCCGGTCTCCGCCTGGCCGGTGGGCTGGACCAGTGGTGGCGCGAGCGCGGGCTGGCCCGGGAGGGCCGGCTCTGGCTGTTCCGGCTGTACGGACGGATCGCCGAGACCGGTGAGCGGATCCCGGAAGCGGAGCTGGCGGCGGCGTACCACATGCATTCCCTGCACGCCGGCGCCGACGGCGAGTTCGCGGAGGAGTTGCGCTACTCGCAGCGGGCGGAGGCGGCCGCCCGGCAGGCCGGCGACGCCGGGCTGCTGGCCCGGGTGCTCGCCGGCCGGGCCGCGCCGTTGGTGGACATGGGCCAGTTCTTCGAGGCCGAGCGGGTCTGTCGGGAGGTCATCGACTGGGCCCACGGGCAGGACGTGGTCGGCGAGGCGCTGTTCGCCGTGTTCAGCCTGGCCGAGCTGCTGTGGCGGCGCGGCGCGCTGGAGGAGGCGGCGGAGCTGCTGGGAGCGGCGCGTCCGGTGGAGGCTGCCCGGCCGGTCGAGCGGGGCCGGCGTTCGGTGGACATGCTGCTCGGGATGGTCGCGCTGGCCCGGGGCGACGTGATCGCCGCGCACGAGCACCTGCTGGTGGCGTTGCGTTCACGGATGGGGCACGGCTACCACGGCCGGGCCTGCGACACGCTCAACGCGATCGCGGTGCGTTGCGCTCTCGGTGGCGACCGGTTGACGGCCGCCCGGCTGTTCGGGGCGGCCCAGGCCACCCGGGCGAGCATGCGAGCGACACCGGGCATCTACGGCGGCTACTGGGCCGACCAGCAGGCGGAGCTGCGGGCGATGGCGGGCGACGCGGCGTTCGACGACGCGTACGGGGAGGGCGCCGAGATGGGCCTGGACGAGGCCGTGGCGCTGGCGCTGGACGTGGAACACCCGGACCTGGCGGCGGATTCGACCCGCTTCAGCACCGACCTGTCCCAACACGCGCCGGCCCCGCACCCGGCGGACCCCAACCGCCACCATCCGGCAACCCGAACGGAACGGGCCTGACCTCCCACCGTTGACCATGAAGTTGTTGCCGCGACACGCCGGGCGGACGGGCAACAACTTCATGATCAACGCGACGGGTGGGGTGGGGTTAGCGGGTTGCGGCCTTGGCCTCGGCTTGGGCCTTCATGCGGGCGGCTCGGTCGATGTCGGCCTGCTGGACGGCTGCCACCGAGCCGAAGATGTGCACCGCCTGGTAGTACGTCCAGGCCAGGCTGTAGCAGGCCGGGCGGACGACAGTGTTGTACGTGACGCAGACCCGCTTCAGGTCCGCGTAGAAGGCGTTGTCCAGGCGGGACTTGTTGGCGGAGAACTGGCCGACCGCCTTGTAGTTGCGGTAGCCGAAGTCGTGCCGGTAGCAGCTCAGGTTGAAGGTGAACCCGAGCGGGTTGTCCGGGCTGGACGAGCAGTAGTCGGTGGACCAGTCGAAGTTGTACTCGTTCCAGGGGGCCCGGTTGACGCGGGCGCTGTTCCAGGAGTTGTAGCTGGACGCGCTGGTCTGGGTCCAGCTCGACAGCACGGACAGTCGCTCCGCGGGGGTGACGGCGGCGGCGGGGGAGGCGACGGCGAGGGTGGCGAGCAGCGCGAGCGCGCCCGAGGCGAACAGGGTGGCGAGACGTCGGGGCACGGTTTACCTCCGCGGGGTGAGCGGTGGGACGGAAGTTACCGGCGGGTTACCGGATGTCGATGAGTGTCGATCAGCTGATCAACTGGGCGGTATGTGCGCCGCCAACTATTGGTGACATGCGTTCAAACAGACGAATGCCCCGGGTGCGCGAGGCACCCGGGGCATTCCGCGGAACGGGTCAGTGCAGCAGGAACGCCGGCGGGCTGGCCGGGCTCTCGTTGGCGGTACGGTCCAGCGCCGTCACCCGGTAGGTGTACCGGTGGCCGGGCTCGGCCGTCGTGTCCACCCAGGACTGGACGCCGCCGGGGGTGGCCCGGACGGTGTCGACGAGGTGCGTGGCGTCCGCCGTGGCGCACCGCCCGGGCAGGGTGGTGCCGTCGAAGCGGTAGATCGCGTACGACGTGGCCGTGCCCAGCGGGCCCACGCCGTCGGCGGGCTGGCGCCAGGTCAGCCGCACCCCGTCGGCTTCCCGGGCGACCCTGGTGACCACCGGGAGGAGCAACGGCTTCGCCGGCAGGTGTGGCATGGCCGGCACGAGGGCCGGGCGGGAGTAGTGCTCGGCCGCGTAGATGTCGGTGGCGCCGAGCCGGTTGGCCCGCACCTGGACGGCCGAGAAGTGCACGTTGCCCTGCACCTCGGGGTACGACCGGTTGAGCGTGAGGTGGTCGGACAGCTCACGCGGGTTCTGCCAGTACGGCCCGTACGCCGGATCGCCGCTCTTGTAGTCGGCCTGGCCGATGTAGAGCTGGACCCGGGTGCCGCGCACGGTCTCGGCCCACCACGGGACCAGCCGCGCGTAGTCGGCTGCCGGGTACTGGCCGATGTACCAGTAGAGCTGCGGCACCACGTAGTCGATCCACTCCTGCTTGACCCACTTGCGGGTGTCGGCGGAGATGATGTCGTACGACTGGCTGCCGGTGGTGTCCGAGCCGAGCGGGTCGGCGCTGGCGTTGCGCCAGATGCCGAACGGGCTGACGCCGAACTTCACCCACGGCTTCGCCGCCTTGATCTTGCCGTTCATCTCCTGGATCAGCAGGTTGATGTTGTCCCGCCGCCAGTCCGCCCGGTCCGTGAAGCCCCGGTTGTACGCCGCGAAGGTGGCATCGTCGGGCACCTGGTAGGTGCCGCTGGGGTAGGGGTAGAAGTAGTCGTCGAAGTGCACGCCGTCGATGTCGTACCGCTTGACCGCGTCCATCATCGCGGTCTGAACGAACTCGCGGACCTCGGGGATGCCGGGGTTGTAGTAGAGCCGGCTGCCGGCCACGCCGGCCGGCGGGTAGGCGAAGGTCCAGTCCGGGTGCTGCCGGGCCGGGTGGCCGGGCGCGAGCTGGCTGAGGTCGGCGCCGGCGCCGCCGGGGGCCGGCATGGAGACGCGGTACGGGTTGAACCAGGCGTGGAACTCCAGGTTGCGCTTGTGCGACTCGGCAACCAGGAAGGCCAGTGGGTCCCAGCCCGGGTCCTGGCCGCGTACGCCGGTCAGGTACTCCGACCACGGCTCGTACGGCGAGGGCCAGAGCGCGTCGGCGGTCGGTCGGACCTGCACGACTACGGCGTTGTGGTTCAGCCGTTCGGCGAGGTCGAGCAGTTCCCGGTATTCGGCCTGCTGGGCGGCGACCCGGTCCGGGCTGGTCTGGGACGCCTTGCTGGGCCAGTCGATGTTGACCACCGACGAGATCCACATCGCCCGGAACTGTCGCTTGGGGGTGGCCGGGTTGGTGACGCAGGTCGGGGTGGTGGGGGTGGTGGTGGCGTTCGCGGGGGTGGCGGCGGCGAGTGAGCCGAGCAGAACCGCGGCCAGACCGGCGGCTGCGAGTCGGGTTGCTTTCATGCGGTATGTCCCTTCATTGGGGCTCCCGTGCACTGTGGGTGCGGCAAGATTCGCCGCTGCCTATCTGCGTACAGAAGGAAATTTTCACAATCGCGTCGCCACCGCAAGTATTCGTGGTTGACCATTCCTCCGGCTGGGTAGCACGGCGGTCACCGGCCGCTGCGGTGGTGGCCGCGCGGTGGGGAGGGGTGAGCGCATGTCCGTGCTGCGAACCAAACCAATCAAGGACGTCATAGCCCAGGGCGACGCCGACGGCAGCGACGGCCAGCTCGGGCTCAAGCGGCGGCTCGGCGCTGTCGACCTCACCGGCTTCGGCATCGGCATCGTGATCGGCACGGGCATCTTCACGCTCACCGGGATCGAGGCCCGCGACAGCGCCGGTCCGGGCGTGGTGATCTCCTTCGCCATCGCCGGCGTGGTCGCCCTGCTCGCCGCCCTCTGCTACGCCGAGCTGGCCTCCAGCGTGCCGACCGCCGGCAGCGCCTACACCTACGCGTACGCCACGATGGGCGAGATCGTCGCCTGGATCATCGGGTGGGACCTGCTGCTGGAGTTCGCGCTCGGCGCGGCGGTGGTGGCCCGCGGCTGGTCCGGCTACCTCGCCGAGCTGCTCGACCTGCCGACCCGGTGGTTCGGTGAGGAGGGCAGCATTGTCAACATCGGCGCGATCGCCATCGTGCTGATCCTCGGCGTCGTGGCGATCGTCGGCATCCGGGAGTCCGCCCGGGTCACCAACCTGCTGGTGCTGGTCAAGGTGGCGATCTGCGTGTTCGTGGTGGTCGCCGGCCTGTTCTTCGTCAAGGCGGCCAACCTCAGCCCGTTCATCCCGCCGGCCGAGCCCGCCGGCAGCGGTGACGACGGCATCAAGCAGCCTGTCACGCAGGCGCTCTTCGGGTTGGAGCCGTCGGTCTTCGGCTTCGTCGGGGTGCTCAGCGCCGCCGCGGTGGTCTTCTTCGCGTACACCGGCTTCGAGGCCGTCGCCAACCTGGGCGAGGAGACGCGCAAGCCCAAGCGGGACCTCACCCTGGGCCTGCTCGGCACGCTGCTGATCTCCACAGTGCTCTACATCGGCGTCTCGCTTGTGGTCGTCGGGATGGTGCCCTATACCGAGATCGACCGGGGTGCCCCGATCGCCTCGGCGTTCGAGTCGGTGGGTGCCGGCTGGGCGGCGACGCTCGTCTCCATCGCCGCGGTCGCCGGCCTGACCAGCGTCATCCTGGTCGACCTGGTGGCGATGGGCCGGATCGGCTTCGCCATCGCCCGGGACGGCCTGATCCCGCCCTCGATCGCGGCAGTGCACCCGCGCTGGGGCACCCCGTACCGGATCTCGGCGATCATGACGGTGGCGGTCGCGTTGCTGGCCGGCTTCCTGCCGCTGTCCGCGCTTGCCGACCTGGTCAGCATCGGCGCGCTCTGCGCGTTCGTGCTGGTCTCGATCGCGGTGCCGATCCTGCGCCGCAAGCGCCCCGACCTGGAGCGGCCGTTCCGGGTGCCGTTCTCCCCGGTGCTGCCGGTCGTCTCGGCGCTGGCCTGCTTCTACCTGATGCTCAACCTGTCGGTGGAGACGTGGCTGCGGTTCCTGGCCTGGATGCTGCTCGGCGGCATCATCTACTTCGGCTACGGCTACCGCCGCAACCGGCTGGCCCAGCACGAACCGGCGGTCGCCCCGACGCCACGCGAACCGAGCGCCTGACCGATGTGCGGAGGGGCCGAGCGCCCCTCCGCACTCGTCAGCTCAGGGGCGGGTCTGCGGCGTGGCCGTCGGACCCTTGACGACAGGCTTGCCGTCGACCCAGGTCACCTCGTCGAGCCACACCTGACGGCCGGGGTCGGTGCTGCCCTCCTGGCCCGGAGGCCAGGCGTGGTACAGCAGCCAGGTGCGGCCGTCCTTGACCACCATCGAGGCGTGGCCCGGGCCGGAGGCGGCCTCGTTGCTCTTCAGGATCGGGTTCTCGGCTGCCTTCACGCACGGGCCGGTCGGGCCCTCGCAGACCGCGTAGCCCTCGGCGTACTCGGCCCGGTCGTAGGCGTTGGCGGCGAAGAACAGGAGCAGCCGACCGTCCTGGCGGTGGAAGAACGGCCCCTCGATCAGGGTGCCCTCCCACGGTTCGGTCTGCTTGAGCAGCTTCGTTGGCTCGCCGACGAGGGTCAGGCCGTCGTCGGCGAGGCGCTGCGACCAGATCCAGGTGTCCACCCCGATCGCGTTGCCGTCGTTCTTCCACAGCAGCCAGAGACTGCCGTCGGTGTCCCGGTACGGGCTGGCGTCGATCGCCCCGCCCAGGTCGGCCTGGCAGATCAGCGGGCCTGTCGCCTCGTCGGCGTACGGCCCCTGCGGCGCGCTGGCCACCGCCCGCCCGACGCACTGCCGGCCGGATTCCCGGCCGGCGACCGTGTAGTAGAGCAGGAACCGATCCGGTGCCAGCTGGATCGCCTCCGGCGCCCAGGTCTTGCCGGGGTCCGCCCAGTCCGGCAGCGTCGGCAGGGCGTCCTCCGCCTCGGTCCAGTCGACCAGGTTCGACGAGGTGCGCACCGGGACGTTGCGGCCCTGCGAGTTGGTGTGGAACAGGTACCAGGTGTCGCCCACCTGGATCGCCTGCGGGTCCGGGGCGTCGGTGCTGACGACCGGGTTGGTGAACATCCTCGGGCCACTCCCGTTGCTCGTGTAGGTGGTCTCGTCGCCGTCGGAACAGCCCGTGACGAGCAGCGCGGCGGCGAGAGTGATCGCCGCCGCGCCGCGTCGCCGGGCGGTCGAGCGCGTCATCCCTTGAGGCCGCTACGGGAGACGCCCTGGATGATGTGCCGCTGCGCGAGCACGAAGAGGATCAGCACCGGCAGGCTGGCCAGCACCGCGCCCGCCATGATCACCGGGTAGTCGGTGACGTACGAGCCCTGGAGCAGGCCCAGGCCCGGCGGGAGCGTCAACTTCTCCGGGCTGAACAGCACGAAGATCGGCCACAGGAAGTCGTTCCAGTTGGTCAGGAACGACAGCACGGCCAGGGTGGCCAGCGCCGGCTTGGACAGCGGCAGCACCACCCTGACGAAGATCTGCCACTGGTTGGCGCCGTCGAGGGTAGCGGCCTCCTCCAGCTCGTTCGGCAGCGAGAGGAAGAACTGCCGCAGGAAGAACACCCCGAACGCGCTGGCCGCGCCGGGCACCACCACCACGGCGAGGGTGTCGATCCAGTTGAGCTGGTCGACGATCAGGAAGTTCGGGATGATCAGCGAGGTCGGCGGGATGAACAGCGTCCCGACGATCAGCGCGAAGGTCACCCCGCGTCCACGGAACCGCAGCCGGGCCAGGGAGTACGCGGCCATCGAGGCCGTCACCAGCACCAGCAGCGAGTGCAGCGTGGCCGCCACCATGCTGTTGAGGAACCAGCGCAGCACCGGGTTCGCCGAGTTGTTGATGATCTGCTCGTAGCCGTACCCGGCGAGGGGGTCCGGCAGCCAGCTCGGCGGGATCTGCTGGGCGGCGGTGTAGGTCTTCAGCGAGGTGATGACCATCCACACCAGCGGGGTCAGGAAGATCAGGGTAAGCGCGACCAGGGTGGCGTAGAAGACGACCCGGCGCAGCCCGGGGGCGGAGCCGTTGGTGGTCGGCGTGGGCGTCGTCATGGCGGTCCCCTCAGTCTTCCCGGTAGCGGAAGAGGCGGAAGTTGGCGATGCTCACGACCGCCAGCAGCAGGGCGAACACGATGCTCATCGCGGCGGCGCGACCGGCGTCGTTGTCCCGCAGGCCCTCCTCGACGATGAACCACACCACCGTGCGGGTCTCCGTGCCCGGCGCTCCCTGGGTGATCAGGAACGACTGACCGAACATGTTCGCCGAGGCGAGCACCGTCGTGGTGATCACGAAGAGCAGCACCGGCCGCAGTCCGGGCAGTGTCACGTTGCGGAACCGCTGCCACGCGTTGGCACCGTCCATCCGGGCCGCCTCGTACAGCTCCGGCGAGATGTCCTGCAGACCGGCCAGGTAGATCACCGCGTTGAAGCCGGAGGTCCACCATACGGTCACCCCGACCAGCGAGATCCACGCCCACGGCATGTTGGTCACCCACGGGGTGTCCGACGGCAGACCGACGACTCCGAGGAGCCGGTTGACCAGGCCCAGGTTGGCGTCGAGCAGGAACCGCCAGAGCAGGCCGATCACCGCCACGCCCAGCACGTACGGGGCGAAGTAGATCGCCCGGAAGAAGGTGCGGCCCGGGAAGGAGCGGTTCAACAGCAGAGCCAACCCCAGCGGTACGACCACCAGCAGCGGCACCGACAGCACCGTGAAGATCGCGGTGGCCCGGACGCTCTCCCACCAGTCGCCGTAGACGGCGGAGTCGCTGGAGAACAGCTCCGTGTAGTTGTCCAACCCGACGAAGGGTCGGTTGGGCAGCTGGAAGTCCCACTGGTGCACGCTCAGCCAGAGGCCGAGGATGATCGGCAGCAGGCCGAAGACCCCGAACAGGACCAGGTACGGGGCGAGGAACAGGTATGGCGTCGCCCGTCCGGTCCGGCCCGCCGAGGCGCCCCGGCGGACTGCGTTGGCCGCCGGGGGCGGCGCGTCACCGCGCGCCGCCCCGACCTCGATCACGTCCGCCACGGGTTATCAGCTCCCGTACTTCTTGCGGTTGTCCTCGAGCTGCTTGTTGGCCTTGGACACGCCGTCGTCGAGCGCCTGCTTGGGCGACTTCTTGCCCAGCGCGGCCTCGTTGAACGAGTTGTAGAAGGTCGTCATGACCTCGCCCAGGCCCGGTGCCGCCGGCGGGAAGGCCGCGTACTCCAGCTCGGGGGCGAGCGACGAGATCTCCGGCAGCGCCTTGAACTCGGCGCCCTCACGGACCTCCTTGCGGGCCGGGATCTGCCCGCCCTTGGCCCAGTCCAGCGAGTGCTGGCTCAGCCAGTTGATGAAGACCTTCGCCCCGGAGACCTTGTTGGCGTCGTTGGCCCGCTGCTTCACGATCGTGAAGTTGTGCGAGTTGGCCCAGGCGGACGGCTTGCTGCCGATCTGGGGGAGCGGGGCGACACCCCACTGGACCTCGGGGCTCTTCTTGAGGTCGTTGATCTGCCAGATGCCGTTCCAGGTGAAGGCGTTCTTGCCGCTCTTGAACGCCAGGTAGTCGGCGTCCTGCCCGACGTTGGCCGGCGAGTAGCCCTGCTTGATCATGTCGACCAGCCAGGTGCACGCCTCGACCGCCGGGTCGGTGTTGAACGTCGCCTTGGCGACCTCGGCGTCGAAGAGGGTGGCGCCCCACTGGTTGAGCAGGGAGTAGAACGTCATGCCGCCGGTGAACTGGAACGGGCTGACCCAGAAGCCCTGCACTCCGGCCTTCTTCAGCTCGGCCAGGGCCGCCGTGTAGTCGTCCTTCGTCGCCGGCGGCTTGTTCGGGTCGAGGCCGGCCTTCTGCATGACGGCCTTGTTGTAGTAGAAGCCCAGCGGGTGCATGTCCAGTGGGATGCCGTACCGCTTGTTGTTGTAGATCCCGCCCTTCCAGACGGTCGGGGCGAAGTCGCCCTCGGAGAGCTCCAGGTTCTTGGCCACGTCGTCCAGCTCGGTGATCACGCCACGAGCGGCGAAGGTGGCGAGCTGGTCCATGTGCATGACCGCGATGTCCGGACCGTTGCCGCTGGAGGCCGCACCCGGGAGCTTGTTGTAGTAGTCCTCCCACTGGTACGTGGCCACCGACACCGCGATGTTCTTGTGCTCGGTGTTGAACTGGTTGACCAGCGCCTTGAAGATGTCGCCGTCGCCGCCGGTGAACCCGTTCCACAGCTTCAGGTCGACCTTCGGGCCGGTGTACTCCTTGCCGCCGTTACCGGCGGCCGGCCCGGAGGTGCTGTCGCCGCCGCCGCAGCCGGCGAGGGTCAGCGAGGCCGCGGCACCGATTCCGAGACCGAGGCCGAGCAGGCGTCGCCGGCTCATGTCGTTCTGGATCATGCTGTATCTCTCCTTGGAGGGGGACGGGATGAATTGTGCCTGCTCAGAACCGGTACGACATCAGACGCCGGTCGGGCCGAAGCGCAGCACGCTCCACGACACGGCGGGCAGACGCACAGTGCACCGGCCGCCGTCGGGGGTGGGGGTGGGCAGTTCCCGCGGCGTCACCCGGTCGGGCTCGGCCTCGGTGTTCGTCGCCGACGGGTCGGACCCGGCGGCGATGCTCTGGAAGGAGTAACCGGACAGTCCGGGCAGGCCGCGCAGGTCGATGTCCAATGCGAGGTCCGTCGTGTCACGGTTCGTCGCGAAGACGGTCAGCTCGCCGGTCTCCTCGTCGTGCACGGCGACCGTGTCGAGCACCGGGACGTCCCCGTACTTCTTCGTGTCGTAGCGCGGCGACACCGGCTCGGTGCGCAGCACGGTGCCCCGGGCGTACCGGGCGGTCAGCGCGAACGGGTGGAAGATGCTCTGCCGCCAGGCGGGGCCGCCGTTGCGGGTGCGGATCGGCGCGATCACGTTGGCCAACTGGGCCTGGGCGGCGACCCCGACCCGGTCGGCGTGCCGGAGCAGGGTGATCAGCAGGTCACCGACCACCACCGCGTCCACCGCAGTGAAGTCGTCCTCGATCAGCGCGGGCGCCTCGACCCAGCCACGCCGGTCCAGGTCGGCCTGGAGGCGGGACTCGTACCAGACGTTCCACTCGTCGAACGAGATCTTCAGCTTGCGCTTCTGCCGCTGCCTGGCGGCCACGTGGTCGGCGGTCGCCACGACCTCGGTGATGAAGTTGTCCATGTCGACGGCCGACGCCAGGATGCTCGCCTGGTCGCCGTCGGACGGGTCGTAGTAGGTGTGCGCCGAGATGTAGTCGACGTGCTCGTAGGTGTGCTCCAGCACTGTCGCCTCCCACGCGGCGAACGTGGGCATCCGCCGGTTGGAGCTGCCGCAGGCGACCAGGCTGATCGACGGGTCGATCATCTTCATCGCGCGGGCCGCCTCGGCGGCCAGCCGCCCGTACTCGTCGGCGGTCTTGTGGCCGACCTGCCACGGGCCGTCCATCTCGTTGCCCAGGCACCACAACCGCACGCCGTACGGGTCCTCCGCGCCGTGCTTGCGGCGCAGGTCGGACAGCTCGGTGCCGCCCGGGTGGTTCGCGTACTCCAGCAGGTCGAGCGCCTCCTGGACGCCGCGGGTGCCCAGGTTGACCGCCATCATCGGCTCGACGCCGGCCTCGGCGGCCCAGGTCATGAACTCGTCCAGCCCGAACGCGTTGGTCTCGATCGTCTTCCACGCCAGGTCGAGCCGGCGCGGCCGGTCACCGACCGGGCCGACGCCGTCCTCCCAGCGGTAGCCGGAGACGAAGTTGCCGCCCGGGTAGCGGACCACCGAGACGCCCAGCTCACGGGTCAGGTCCAGCACGTCGCGGCGCAGGCCGCGGGAGTCGGCGTCGGGGTGGCCGGGCTCGTAGATGCCGCCGTAGACGCACCGCCCCATGTGCTCGACGAACGAGCCGAAGAGACGTCGGTCGGCCGGCCCGATCTTGAAGGCCGGGTCGATCGTCAGCTGCGCGGTCCGCAAGGGATGCCACCTTTCCTCAGTGCCGGAACCGGGTGACCGCAGTCACCGCCCACCCGGCGTCCCTCGTTTCTACAACGTTGTAGGCAACGTTGTAAAGAGCTGCTGACGAGGTATGGTGCGCTGGGTTACATCGGGGAGGTTGCGGCGTGCGACACAGGCTCAAGGACGTGGCCGAACGGGCGGGCGTCTCGGTGAAGACCGTCTCCAACGTGGTGAACGGCTACGTGCACGTACGTCCGGACACCCGGGCCCGGGTCGAGGAGGCCATCGCCGAACTGAACTACCGGCCCAACCTCTCCGCCCGTCACCTGCGCAAGGGGCGTACCGGGGTGATCGCCCTGGCGGTGCCGGAACTGGACATCCCGTACTTCGCGGAACTCGCCCGCTATGTGGTCACCGCCGCCGCCGACTACGGCTGGACGGTGCTCATCGACCAGACCGGCGGCCGGCGCGAGCAGGAGCGGGTGGTCGCCTCCGGCATCACCGACCACCTGATCGACGGGCTGATCTTCAGCCCGCTGGCGCTGACCGCCGAGGACCTGGCCGGCCTGGACGGCACCCCGATGGTGCTGCTCGGCGAGCGCGTCGACCACGGCCCCGCCGACCGCGTGGTGATCGACAACGTGACCGCCGCCCGCGAGATCACCGACCACCTGATCAAGCTCGGCCACCGTCGGATCGCGGCCATCGGCTCGCAGCGCACCGACGAGGGCGCCAGCGCCCGCCTGCGCCTGGCCGGCTACGCCGAGGCGTTGCGCGCCGCCGGCCTGCCCTACGACGAAACCCTCGTGGCGCCCGCGCCGGCCTGGCACCGCGCCGACGGCGCGGCCGCGATGCGCGGCCTGCTCACCGCCGGTGTACGCCCCGACGCCGTCTTCTGCTTCAACGACACGCTCGCCCTGGGCGCCCTGCGTGCCCTGCACGAGGCCGGCCTGCGGGTGCCCGGGGACGTGGCGGTGGTCGGCTTCGACGACATCGAGGACGGCAGGTTCTCGATCCCGACCCTGAGCACTGTCGCTCCGGACAAGGAGCGGATCGCCCAACTGGCCGTCGAACTCCTGGCCCACCGCCTGGACGGCGACCGCGCCGCCCCGGCGAAGGAGCTCTCCGCCCCCTACCGCCTGGAGATCCGCGAGTCCACCCAGGCCCCGTAATCCGGCACCGGGTTCGCCGTCTGCCGGTGCTCAGTCGAAGAAGCGGGCCAGGTGGGACGGGGGTGCCGGGTCGGCCTCCGGAGGCAGGGGGGTCAGGTCGGCGAAGATCGAGGCGCCGTCGCAGCCCGCGTGCAGCGGATACCAGCGCGGGGTGCCCGGCGGTCGGAGCTGGCAGATCCCCTTGAACGTCTGCACGTCCATCAGCCGGACGTGCGTCGGGTCGGCGACCGCGTTCACGTGCCCCCACCAGGGGCTCATCACGTGCAGGACGCCACCCGGACGCAGTACGCGGTGGCACTCGTCCACCAGCGGCAGGAAGTCGATCAGGTGCTCCAGGATGTGCACCGCGAAGAGGACGTCCACCGACTTGTCCGCCAGCGGCAGCGAGCCGGACAGATCCGCGACCGCGTCCACCCCCGGCGCCGGGTAGATGTCCAACCCCAGGTTGCTCGACCACTGCTTGGTCGGCCCGCACCCCAGGTCCACCACCACCGGCTCCCGGCCACCGACGCCGACGCGGCACCAGACGCCGTAGACGCCGGCCAGCCGCCCCACCAGGTCGCGGACCAGCCGCAGCTCGGCGGGCTCGGCCACCTCCCCGGTGAGATGGGCGACCCCCCGGTCGAAGCGCACCTCGACCGCCAGAGCGCGCAGTCGGTCGTCGTGCCGGACCTGGTCCGCCCACGCCTGCGCGAGGGATTCGTCGATCAACCGCAGCCGGTCGGCCGAGGGCGGAGTCTGTGCCAAAGCGACCATTCGGGCCACCTCCCGCCGCGCGTTACCCGCCCACGCGCCCGGTATTCCCGTTTCCACCGTTTCGTGATTGCCCGGCTGTCGGCTGGCGTGTCGGCCGTCCGAGGCACCTCCCGGTCGAGGGTGATGACTGGGCGGCATCAAGATGCCGCCCAGTCATCACGCTCATCGGAGGGTGGCCTCGCGGAGTGGGGCCGCGCCGATCCAGGCGTCCGCGACGGCGGTCAGCCGGACAGGGTGCGACGGCTGCCGCGCATCCGCTGGCGGGGCTGCGGGGCGGCGGGCTTCGGCCGCTTCAGGTGGTAGCGGTGCAACTCGTTGTTGCCGGGCAGAGACGGGTCCTCGCTCATCGCGACCAGTTCCCAGCCCTGGTCGCCGGCCCGGTTCAGGTGAGCCAACGCGGTGTCGCCGTACGGCGTCACGTCGACCATCGAGCCGTCCGGGCCGTACCAGACGAAGACGACCTCCCAGCCGAGGTCGTTGGTCGCCGCCTGGCGGCGGCGGACCAGCAGGGCGTACTCCCACTTGAGCATGGCGTCATTCTCACCCCGGCCCGGCCCTTCGGCACGGATCAATCCTCGGCGATCCGTCCGGCGTCGACCCGCAGCCGACGGTTCGTCTCGATGGCGGCAAGCATCCGCCGGTCGTGGGTGACAAGCAGCAGCGTGCCGGGGTAGCTGGCCAGCGCCGATTCGAGCTGTTCGATGGCGGGCAGGTCGAGGTGGTTGGTGGGCTCGTCGAGCACCAGCAGGTTGACCCCGCGCCCCTGGAGCAGGGCCAGCGCCGCTCGGGTCCGCTCGCCGGGAGAGAGGGTCGCCGCCGGCCGCGGCACGTGCGCCGCCCGCAGCCCGAACTTGGCCAGCAGGGTCCGCGCGTCCGCCGGCGTCAGGTGCGGTACGGCCGCGTGGAACGCGTCGATCAACGGAGCGTCACCGAGGAACAGCCCCCGAGCCTGGTCCACCTCGCCGATGACCACTCCCGGCCCGAGCGAGGCGGTGCCCTCGTCCAGCGGCAGCCGCCCGAGCAGCGCGGCCAGCAGGGTCGACTTGCCCGAACCGTTCGCCCCGGTCACCGCGACCCGGTCCGCCCAGTCGATCTGGAGGTCCACCGGCCCGAGGGTGAAGCCTCCCCGGCGTACCACCGCATGTCGCAGCGTGGCCACGACGGCGCCGGCGCGGGGCGCGGCAGCGATCTCCATCCGCAGCTCCCACTCCTTGCGGGGCTCCTCGACCACGTCGAGTCGTTCGATCAGCCGTTCGGTCTGCTTGGCCTTGGCGGCCTGCTTCTCGCTCGACTCGCTGCGGAACTTACGGCCGATCTTGTCGTTGTCGGTGGCCTTGCGGCGGGCGTTCTTCACGCCCTTCTCCATCCAGCCACGCTGGGTGCGGGCCCGCGCCTCCAGGCCGGCCTTCGTGTCGGCGTACTCCTCGAAGTCGGCTCGGGCGTGCCGCCGCGCCACCTCGCGCTCCTCCAGGTAGGCCGCGTAGCCGCCGCCGAAGTGATTGACCTGCTGCTGCGGCAGGTCCAGCTCCAGCACCCGGGTCACCGTGCGGGTGAGGAACTCCCGGTCGTGGCTGACCAGCACCGTGCCGGCGCGCAACCCGGTGACGAACTCCTCCAGCCGCTCCAGGCCGGCCAGGTCCAGGTCGTTGGTCGGCTCGTCGAGCAGGAACACGTCGTACCGGCTCAGCAGCAGCGACGCCAGCCCGGCGCGGGCCGCCTGACCGCCGGACAGCCCGGTCGTCGGGTGGTCCAGGTCGACCGCGAGGCCCAGGTCGGCGCTAACCTGCTCGGCGCGCTCGTCCAGGTCCGCGCCGCCGAGGGCGAGCCAGCGCTCCAACGCGTCGGCGTACGCGTCGTCGCTGCCCGCCGCCCCGGCGGTCAGCGCCTCGGTGGCCGCGTCCAGCGCCGCCTGCGCGGCGGTCACCCCGGTCCGGCGGGCCAAAAAGTCGCGTACCGTCTCGCCCGGCCGCCGTTCCGGCTCCTGCGGCAGGTGCCCGACGCTCGCGGTGGGCGGGCTGAGTCGCACGCTGCCGGCCTCGACCGGCAACAATCCGGCGAGGGTACGCAGCAGCGTCGACTTGCCGGCCCCGTTCGGCCCGACCAGGCCGACCACGTCGCCCGGGGCGACGACCAGGTCCAGCCCGGAGAAGAGTGGGCGGTCCCCGTGCCCGGCGGCCAGGTCCTTGACGATCATCGTGGCGCTCATCAGGACGGCAGCCTATCCGGCTGCCCGCATAAGAGCCGACGGCAGCGGGCAGACTCAACGACGTGGTGACCACTCTGGCGATCGACTGCGGTGGCGGGGGCATCAAGGCGTCGGTCCTCGACGAGGCCGGCACGATGCGCGCCCGGCCGCTGCGGGTGCCGACCCCGTACCCGCTGCCGCCCGCGCTCTTCGTCCAGACCCTGCTGGAGCTGGGCGGGCGACTGCCCACGGCGGACCGGCTGACGGTCGGCGTACCCGGGATGATCCGGCACGGAGTGGTGGTGGCCACCCCGCACTACGTCACCCGCAGCGGCCCCCGCTCCCGCGTCGACCCGGACCTGCTGGCCGAGTGGTCCGGCTGGGACGCGCGGGGCGCGCTGGCCGACGCGTTCGGGGTGCCCGCGCTGGTGCTCAACGACGCCGAGGTGCACGGTGCGGGTGTGGTCGCCGGCACCGGCTGCGAACTGGTGTTGACCCTGGGAACAGGGCTGGGCAGCGCCCTCTTCGACGGCGGAGTGCTCGCACCGCACCTGGAGCTGTCGCACGCGCCGGTGCGCTGGGGCACCACGTACGACACGTACGTGGGGGAGCCGGAGCGTCGGCGGCTCGGCGACGCCTTCTGGTCCCGGCGGATCCGCCAGGTGGTGGACGGGCTGCGCCCGGTGTTCCGGTGGGACCGGCTCTACCTGGGCGGGGGCAACTCCCGGCTGATCCGGCCCGAGCAGCTGGCCCGGATGGGCGACGATGTGGTGGTGGTGCCGAACACGGCCGGGATCGTGGGCGGCGTCCGCGCCTGGGAGCTGGCCGCCGGCCGCCGGGACGCCCGCACCTGACCCGATTTCGACACGGGGAACAGTCGCCAAACGCCCAGTGTTGTGCCAGCGTCGGAACAGGTGACGGCGCGACCCGAGGAGGTGGGCAGATGGATCTTCTGGCGGACTACCGGCGGGCGACCATGTTCTTCGAGACCGGTGACCCGAGCGGAGCGGCCCGACTGCTGGAACCGATCGTCGACGCCGAACCCGGCAACGCGGCTGTCCGGCAGCTGCTGGCCCGGGCGTACTTCCAGTCGGCCCAGCTCAACCGGGCCGAGGAGCAGCTGCGCGAGCTGGTCGAGCGGGACCCCAGCGACCACTACGCGCACCACGTGCTCGGTCGGACGCTGGAGCGGCTGAACCGGCACACCGACGCGCTGCGGCACCTGCGGATCGCCGCGGCGATGTACGCGGCCAACGACGACTACCGGATCGCGCTGCAGCGGGTGGAGACCCGGGTGGGCGGCACGCGCTGAGCGCAGAACTGGTGACGAGCAGGGGGCGGTCCTACGGGCCGCCCCTTCGTCGTCCGGCGGGCGGGCCGACGGGCGTGCCTAGGATGGCGGACATGGGACCTGACCGGCCGGGGGCTGCGGCATGAAGCTCAAGCTGGACCTGCACGACATCTTCAACAAGGGCCAGGACATCGACCGCGCGCTGCGCGGGATCATGGACGAGGCGGTCGCGAAGAAGGCCACCCTCGTGGAGATCATCCCGGGCAAGGGGTCGGGGCAGCTCAAGAAGCGGGTGCTGCGGTTCCTCGACCAGAAGGACGTCAAACAGCTCTACCACCGGGTGGAGAAGGACTCCAAGAACTTCGGCCGCCTCTTCGTCCACTTCCGCTGGAAGTAGAGATGGCATGACCTCTGACCTGCGTCTCAGTGCTCTGCCAAGGCCGGTGAGCCATGATCATGCCGTGTCCAGGCCGTCAAGGGCTTGCCGAGCGTCTGCGCTGGGCTGGTCTCCACCGAGTGCCTTGTCGATGGCCCGGCGGATGCGATCCTCGCTGGCCGGCAGTAGGTGGGTGTAGGTCCGGAGGGTGAAGCCCGGGTCCGCGTGGCCCAGGTAGGCCGACAGAGCCTTGATGCTTTCTCCGGCGTCCAGGAGGACTGAGGCGTAGGTGTGGCGCAGGACGTGCATCCCGTTGTGTCGGTCATCGGGGACGCCGGTCGCCCGGATCGGCCGGCTTCCAGACGCCGGAGTTGAACATCGAGCGGGACAGCGCCAGGCCGGCGGGCGTCGTCAGGTACAGCTCGACGGTTCGCGGCTCGCCGGTCAGCGTCTCCCACGGCAGGGTCACGGGAGCCGGCGGGCAGTTCCGCGCGTGTTGCTTGAGCCTGCCGGCCACCGAGTCGGGCAACGGAACCTCACGGGACTTGCCGCCCTTTGGCGGAGCGAAGATCAGTGAGCCACGAACCAACTTGATCTGCCGAGTGATGTGCAGGACCGGGCGGTTCGGGTCGAAATCCTCGGGGCTGACCGCGAATATCTCTCCTTGCCGTAGGCCGCATCCCGCCCCCAGGTCCACCGTGATCCGGTATCGGGGCCGCACGTTCTCCCTGAATGCTGTCAACCGGGTGACCGGCCACGGCACCACCTTGGTTGGAGCGGGCTTCGGCCGGCGGATGCTCTTGACCGCGAACGCTGATGTGCGACGCAGCTCCGCCAGGTGATACGCGACAGATCCAGCAAGCTAGGGGCGAGAGGATGGCCGCCACGCAAGGTCCTGTCATGCCGAGGAGCGGATGCTGTCCCGGTCAGGTGCTCGAAGTAGTGCCTAGCTCGTTGGGGGCGTCGATCCGTTGAACGTCAGCGAGCAGCAGGCGGGCACCTTGGCGGACGACGTTCCAGTCGGTCTTCGGGGAGCGGTTGAGGTTCCTGGCAAGCCAATGCCGTCGGTCTTCGTGTTCCCGCCGCAGCTGGACGAGGTCAAGATTCACGCCAGGTAGCCCACCGAGGCGTTCCAGCTCTTCGACCCGTTGCCCCATGTTGTACATCAGCTCGCGGTTGAGGGTGTGCACGGCCTCAAGGTATGCGCTGGTCGGGACGCTGAGCCGGACTGTGGGGTCGGCGGTGAAACCGATCTCGCCGTCGTCCTCGTGCCGCCAATCCATGGTGATCTCGTCCCGATCGCCGCGGGCGGTGCGCCAGACCCGGAGCTTGGGAGGATTGCGCAGGTAACCGAAGTCCAGGTAGTGGTCGCCGTGCCAGATCGCGGCCGTGACGACTGGATGGTCGGGCACGTCCGCGTTCCCGTCGTCGGCCCGTTCCTCATCCGGCTCGGCCACGAACTCGAGCGGGTCACACGTCCACTGCGTGGGGTCGGAGGCGATGAATGGCTGCAGATCGTCGGGGACCGGCTCCAGCACCTCGGGTGTAAGGACAATGACGTCTTCCCAGAGCCGCGCCAGGTAGTAGTCGATGTAGGGATGCGGGTGAACCTCCCGGGTGCGGCGCAGCAGCTCCTGCCCGCCTGCTTCGAGCCAGTACCAACCCTCAGTGAGGCCGAACCAGTGGAGCCTCGGCTGGTCACTGCCCCACGGCGACACCTTGTCCAGTGGGTACAGCTCGAAGCGGAACCTGATCATTGAGGCAGTATCCCGCAACATTCGGCGGCCGATCGAGAGCCCGGAAGTAGCCGCAATCAGCGTGCGGAGGTGTCGCAGATCAGTTGGCGGACGAGTGTTGCGCATCAGTCGACGGAGGACAACCAGGGTGATCCCCATGTTGTGAGAACTTTCTGTACGAGATCAAGGCGGCCCGCTTCGCAGGCCGCTCGCGCCGCCGACCAGGGGCCGACCCAACCGGGCCGCCGATCGGGGACCCCGCGCCCTTAGCGCAAGCGCACGGGCGCACCCCGAACGGTTCCAGCCCCGTCGGCGGCGCGACATACGAAGAAGGGGTCGAGCCCAAGGTGCCCCCGGACCCCCAGTCTCGGGCTCGTCCTGCCCGACGTGGCCGGGCCAAGATCATGCCGTTTCCAGGCCGCCTAACGAGAGCCAGCAGTGACTATCGTTGACCATCCATGTCAGGTCTAGCGCCAGATCAGACGCCAGGTTGTCCGGTTTGATCGACTACGCTCGTGGCCTAGATCAATACCGCTGGAAGTAGCTCGAGCCGCTGGAGGCAGCCACGGTCACGACCTGCTGGGCTGAGCCTGCTTCAGCGGGCCGCGCAGCCAGCTATCGGCGGCGGCGTGACTGCGGAGGCGCACCACGGGAAGGTCCGGACGCCGGGCCGCCAGGGCCGCGATGCGCGCGGCCGTCTGTGAATGTGTGTTCCACGCCCAGCGGACGATGTGCTCGGGATCGGTGAACAGGGTCCAGAGCGGCGGTTCGACGTTACCGTTCCAGAGCTGCCGGCGTCGAAGACGGCGGACGACGGTCCGCCGGACGACCTGGCGCATAACGGTGATCTTCGGCAGATCCATCCACACCAGCAGGTCCGCGAGATCGGCGAGGTGGGCGCGAACCGCCTCGTACTGCCACTCGGTCACCCAGGAGGGGCTTGCGCTGAAGCGCCGTACGTCTTCTTCGAAGGAGGGACGTCTGGTCCACGAGGGCCCGTGGAAGAGGCCGTCGATCTCCACGTGCGGCGCCTGCAACGAGATGGCGATGCGCGAGGCGAGGGTCGTCTTTCCGGCGCCCGAGGTCCCGGCGACCAGGACGCGGCAGGGACGGCGCGGCAGGGGATCCGTGGCGTCCAGGTGCGGCATGACGGTGAGGGTAGTTCGACCGGATCGGCGACCCGTATCGCTGGACGCCTTGGTGCTTGATGAACAAGAGCGCTCCGTTCACCCCATCGACGGGTGTGGCTACCGAACGGCGTTCAGCGCGTCTCGGAAGTCGGCAGTGGCTTGCTCGTGGGGGTAGCGACGCTGAAGTTCGACGTCAACTTCGCCGGCGACGAGCAGCAGCGAGGGCAGGGACCGCCGAGTAGCGGCGAACGCCGCCACCCCCTCCTCGACGGCCCGATCCAGCTCGCCAGCGCGCAGGGCTGTGGCGGCGAGAGTGAGTCTGGCTTCGGCCATCCGCATGGGTGACCGCTCGATGCCGTCCGATCCGGTGCCGAGGCGCAGAACCTCGTTGGCGTAGTGCTCGGCGAGAGCGTCGTGTTCGGCGAGGCGGTAGGCGTCCATCGCGTAGAACAGCCATTTGCCAGGATCGACCTCGAAGTGGTTGTCGGGCCGGTCTGGCGCACCGAGGTCGTCGAGGAGCCGCCGACCTCGATCGAGCGCCGCCCGCGCGCCCTGAAGGTCGCCGAGCCGTGCCAGCGCTTTGGCTTCCTGTGCGATCAGTTGCACCCCCACCCGCTGCCCGCCGGCGGCTTCCTGCCCAGCTCGGGCGGCAGTCAACACTGCCTCGTGCCGAGACTGGGTGAGCGCGAACCACGCCGCCATCTCCCACGCCCAGCCGGTGATGCCGGCGTGACCGGCTTCCTCGCCCAGCTGACGGGCGGCAGTGCGGGTGGCCTCGGCGCTGGCGCGTTTGCCGAGGTCGTATTCGACGCAGCCGATCAGCAGCGCCAGCCAGCCTGCGCACACCAGCAGTTCGCGATGCTGCCGTAGCCCGGTGGGGCGCTGCAGCAGTCGGGCGACCTCGCGCAGCCAACCCTGACCTTCGGCGCGGAGTTCCCCGGCGTCGCGCCACCCGTACTGGCAGCACAACTCGGTTACGGTCGCCCGCAACGTTTCGATGGTGGCGGGGGCGGTGTCGCTGGCGTGCATTCGATGTAGCAGCTCGACGGTCTCCGACGGCCGGGTGTCGGAGGCGGCGGCGATATCCAGGGCGGCGCAGGCGATCAGCTCCCCACGAGCGGCCAGGACGTCGTCGATCCGGCGGGCCAGATCCTCACCCGGTCGACGACGGCCGTTCTCGAGGCGGGAGAGGTGCCCCTTGTCGGCGGGCAGCAGCTCCGAGAGAGCGGCCAGGCTGAGGCCGCGAGCTTCCCGCGCTGTCCGCATTCGGGCGCCGAATGTTGGCATGTCTCGCCTCCCGCCGGAGTTGCCGGGTTGCCGATGCGGGTTGGCAACGCGCAACCCGTCGACCGATGTGAGCGTACCGCCGCAGGGTGTATCGGACGAGCACGCGCAGTGACCGGCGGGAGGCGTGGTGGCGGTTCGGGAGCGGTTCAAACGCTGGTGGAGCAGACGGAATCAGGTCCAGTTGGACAAGACCGGCGCAGCGACCTGCTATCCACAGCGGTCCGGCGCGCATGAAATCACGGCGCGGGACGGCAACCACGACGGTAGGCGGGCGGCTCTGTGATGGCCGGAGAGTGGGAGACGGCGCGGGCCAATCGGGCTGAACGGTCGGTGTCAGCGCTCGATCGCCGGATGGACGGGGAGCACCTGCCGCGCCGGCCGCAGTGGCACTGTCAGACGTGTGCGGCAGACACGCCCTGGCCGTGCCATCCGGCGCGGGTACGCCTGGCCGAGGCGTACGGGTGTGACCGCATCGGCCTTTCCATCTACGTCAGTGGGCTGCTCTTCGTCGTCGTCGTGGAGCTGCCCGAGGTGGCGCCGGCCGAGTTGTACGAGCGGTTCGTGGCCTGGACGCGCTGATGGGCAGCGTCCACCCAGGCGACGGGTCATGTCCTACTCCGACTGGGCGCACTGTCACAGGCTGGCGGTGAGGAGGCCGCACGCGGCCAGCGGCAGCACCGCGCTGAGGGTGCCCACCACGGCCGACGAGCGATTCCGCGTACGGGGGACCAGCACTGCGAGCGTCACCAGGCTGACCAGCAGCGCGAGGAACATCGCCGGCAGGGCGACGTAAAGCCCGAACAGCAGCATCCGGGACCGTTCCGAGTCGCACACCTCCCCGCAGCCCGCCGGAACCGAGCCGGAGAGCGTGCCGAGGAACAGGCCGAACGCCACGACGATGGCCAGATACCAGCCGATCATCACCAGGAACGCGGCCCTGCTGCTGACGTCGGGGCGCGGCGGCGACAGGGCCATCAGCCGCCGGGCCGACCGGACGGAAGCGTTGGTGCCACGGTGACGAGCCGGGCCGTCGGCTTCAGGTTGGCGCAGAGTTCCCGGGGGAAGGTGATCGCTGCCTTGCGGACCGCGTCGCACCCACCCGACGTGGTCCGGGCGATGATCGACCATCCGGCCGGCTCGTTCCGCAGGAAGTAGCGCCGCACGGCGGTGTTCACCTCGCACCCAGGGCGTGGCTCGACGCCGCACGATGCCGGGTCGTCCGGCACCGTCATGACCAGCCAGTTCCCGTCGCAGGCTTCGACGTGACCCTGCGAGTGGCGGGACACGTCCATCCCCCGTACGGCCGCACGCGTCCACGTCGGGTCGCAGCGGTCCTTCGGTGGGTTGCAGCCCAGGTGCTCGTCGCAGCGGTTGTAGGCGCCGTTCCTCAGCGCCCATGTCTTCTGGTTGAGCGACAGCGCGCGGTCGCCGATCGGCTCCGTCGACGTGAGGGTCACCTCGGCGGGCTCGAAGGTCGGACAGGCGCCAACGATGGCGGACCCGGCCGAATCCTGCACGATGTCGGCGAAGATGACGCCGTTCTCCTCGGTCTGGTTGTCGACCCGCACGTTGCGGGAGCAACCATCGCCACCAGCGAGCGCCTCGACCTGCACGGTCACCGCCCGGGCACCCGGACCGGGCGTCACGCCGCTCACCTCGGCCTGGTAGGTGCTCCACGCGGCGGACGCGCTGGGTGCGGCGTCTCCGGGCCGTGTCTGCGGCGTCGCGCAGGCAGCCACTCCCGGCACCACAGCAGTCAGCAGGCAGAGAACGGTCGCAAGCCGGCGCATGGGTGGCATTCTGCCCGGCCGTGCCACGTCCCGCTGCCCCGGTTGAGCGATCGACTCCAGGTCGGCGAGCTGGCGCCGATCACCTCGTGACGAGGAGGGCGCACGCGGCCAGCGGCGCCACCGCGGACAGCGTGCCCACGACGAGGGACGAACGGATCCGTGCTGGCATCGCCGGCTCGACCGGACCACGTCCGCACGGAGTGGGTGGCTACTAGGTTTCGAAACATGTCATCTGGACCTTCGCGCCACCGCCCCGGAGTTGGTTGGCTGGTCCGCCGGCTGCCGACCCGGGCGGTCGAGGCGGCGTCCCACCTCCAGGCCTTCGTGCTCTCCGGTGTGGTCACCGTGCTGGCCCTGCGGGCGTACCTGGAGGCCACCGACTATCCGCAGCTCGGCGGCGGCGGGCTGCACATCGCGCATGTGCTCTGGGGCGGCCTGCTGCTCGCGGTCGGCCTGGGAATCCCGCTGATCTTCCTGGGCGAAGGGCCACGCACGGCTGGGGCGATCGTCGGCGGCGTCGGGTTCGGCCTGTTCATCGACGAGGTGGGCAAGTTCGTCACCACCGGCACCGACTACTTCTACGCCCCGGCTGCCGCCATCATCTACGTCGCGTTCGCCCTGCTCGTCCTGCTCACCCAGGCGGTACGTGGGCGTACCGGTCGATCCGAGTTGACCCCGGCCGAGCGTACGGCCAACGCGCTGGACGTGGTGCTCAGCGGTCAGCCCGGCGGGCTGACCGACCGGCGCCGATCGGACGTGCGGCGTCTCGTGCGGGGCGCCGGGCCGGCCGCCGAGGCGGCCGTGGAGCAGTTGCTGGACACGATGCCCCGACGTGAGCCGCCGCCGGTCCGGTTCTGGCAGCGGGCTGCGGACCGGGCCCGGCGTCTCGCCACCTGGGCGACCCGGCAGCGTTGGCTGGTCTGGCTGGTGGTGGTCTACCTGGTGGTGGAGCCGGTGCTGGTCGTGGTGGCGGTGCTGCTGGACGGTGTGACCGGAGAACTGGACCAGGAGCGCGAGTGGGGCGCGGTAGTAGGTGTCACCGCCACCGCGCTGGTCACGGCGGTGCTCAGTCTGCGGGCGGCGTGGCTGCTGCGCTCGAACCGGATCGAGGCGTTCCGGTTCTTCAAGCTCGCGCTGCTGGTCAACCTGCTGTTCGGGCAGGTCTTCAACTTCACGGTCAACCAGTTCAACGCGGTAGCCGTGGTCGCGATCGACCTGGCCCTGCTGGGGGTGGTGACCGCCGAGCACCGCCGGTTGCGGCGCGCAGCCGACAGGGGCGACCCCGTTGACGCTCCATAGGATGGCTCACCGACCACGGTCCCAGTGAGAGGGCGTTTCCGATGGTGAACAGAAGCGACGTCGAGGCCGCTGCCGCGCTGGTTGCCGGGCGGGTCCGCGAAACTCCGGTCATCGCTGTCGACGGTGCTGACCTGGGCGTGCCCGGCCAGCTCAGCCTCAAGTTGGAGCTGCACCAGCACACCGGCTCGTTCAAGCCGCGTGGCGCGTTCAACCGGATGCTCCAGGGGCCGCTGCCGTCGGCCGGGGTGATCGCCGCCTCCGGTGGCAACCACGGGCTCGCGGTGGCGTACGCGGCCCGGTCGCTGGGCGTGACGGCGGAGGTTTTCGTGCCGGTGACCTCGTCGCCGGTGAAGGTGCAGCGACTGGCCGGGCTGGGCGCGCAGGTGCGGCAGGTGGGCCAGCACTACGCCGAGGCCCTGGCGGCGAGCACCGAGCGGGCGCGGGAGACCGGCGCGTTGGTCGTGCACGCGTACGACCAACCGGAGGTGGTGGCCGGTCAGGGCACCGTCGGGCGGGAGTTGGAGGCGCAGCTCGACGGGGTCGACACGGTGCTGGTGGCGGTCGGCGGTGGTGGACTGGTGTCCGGCATTGCGAGCTGGTTCGACGGGTCGGTGCGGATAGTCGCCGTCGAACCCGAGCAGATCCCCACCCTGCACTCCGCGCTCAAGGCGGGCCGGCCGGTGGACATCGAGGTCGGCGGCGTCGCCACGGACTCGCTGGGCGCCCGCCGGATCGGCGACATCGCGTTCGACACCGCCCGCCGGACCGGTGTGGTCTCCGTGCTGGTCAGCGACGAGGACCTGGTGCGGGCGCGTCGACTGCTCTGGTCGGAGCTGCGGGTCGCCGCCGAGTTCGGTGGTGCCGCGGCGCTGGCCGCGCTGGTCGGTGGCGCGTACGTGCCGCAGGCGGGGGAGCGGGTGGCGGTGATCGTCTGCGGCGGCAACACCGACCCGAGTGACCTGGGTCCGGCCGCGCCGCACTGACCGGGCACCGTAGGTGGGTGGTGCGTCCGCGGGTGCAGAGCAAGGGCCGCGGGTCCGGCGGGGAGCACCCCCGCCGGACCATGACCCGTCTCGTCAGAGGGGATACGTGCGGGCGACCGCCAGCATCTCGGAGCTGTGCGATCCGACGACGCCGACGGCCGGTGGCCGGGGCCGGAAGCCGGGCAGCGCGTCCAGCCCGTCACTGGCGTCCATCGCCCGCAGCGCCACCTGCGCGGCGATCGGCCGCAGCGTCAACGTGACCTCGACGCCCTCCGCCGGCGGGGCGTGGAAGACAAGTCCGAAGCCCCACCTGCCCGCGCGGGGCTCCACCGGCACCTGACGGCCGGCCACCTCGGCGCGCAACACGGTGGCGGTCGCCGTGTCGACGTGCAGGGTGGCGAGCCGGACCGCCCGCTGCGGGGTGAGCCGCAGCCGCAGCGTGCGCTCACCGCCGGCGCTGGTGTCGGCGAGCACATCGAGCTTCGGCGCCGGCAGGTTCGCCGCCTGCGCCGGGCCGGCCCGCAGCTCACCGTCGCCCAGGCCGGGGAAGTCGTCCGCAACGCTGGCCACCCCGTCCACGTAGCCGTCCGTCCACGGCTGCGGGTCGCTCTCGCGGCTCAGCCAGCGGGCCTGCCCGGTTCCCGCGTCCAGGGCGTACATCAGGTGGGTGGGCGCGGGGTGGGCGGCGTCGAAGCGGTCCACGGCCAGCCCGACCCCGGCGAGCACCACCGCCGCCAGGGCGGCGGCCCCGGCCGGCAGCACCGCGAGTCGTCGGGCCCGCAGTGCCACCAGGCCGCGCTGCCCGCCGGCCTGCGGGTGCAGCAGGTCGACCACCGGCAGCGCGGTCAGGCCGAGCAGCACCGCGACCAGCGCGGCCACCCCACCCATCGCCATGCCCAACGCGGGGAAGAGCAGCACCACCGTCGGCAGCAGGATCACCACGCCGACCGCGGCGGCGGCCGTCACCGCCACCACCGGCCACGGCCCGGTCTGCCGGGTCCGCAGCGCGACCAGCCCGCCGAGGGCGCCGGCCAGGGCCGGCAGAGTGGTGAGGTACGCCCCGCCGGGCACCGCCACGGCGAGCAGCACCCCGAGCAGCGCCAGCCAGGCCAGCCCGCCGACGGCGAGCGCGGCCGGACCGATCCGGCGGCGGACGAGCGCGTACCAGGTGAACAGGATGGCGGCGGCGAGCGCCAGCACGGCCAACCGGTACCAGATCGGCCGGTACGGGTCGAGCAGTTCCGCGTACCCCGGACGGATCGCCGTGATCGCCAGCCAGAGCAGTTGGGCGGCGACGGGCGCGACCACGATCGGCACGAGAGCCAGGCCGAAACCGGCGGCCAACCGTCCGGTGCTGGCCCGGCCGCTGCGGCGGGTCAGCCAGCCCAGCGCCGCGACCGCGAGCACCGCGAGCACTGCCAGCGGCAGGACGAGCCAGCCGGGGTAGCGGACCAGCCCGCCCGGAACGGGAAAGTAGGTGGCGTCGTACCCGGAGCGCAGGTCGGTGAGGTCGGTGCGGCCGAACTCCCGGGCCAGGCCCAGCGCGTTGTCCCCGTGCTGCTGAAGGCTGCTCCGGTCCATCGCGGCCGGGGTGTCCAGCGGCGTGTGGTAGATCGCGCCGCCGTCGATGTAAGCCGAGTTCAGCCCGACGAACTTCTGGTCCAGAAAGGCGGTGAAGTCGGTGTCGTTGGGCAGCGCCCGGTAGATCTCCACCGCGAACGAGGTGCCGACCGGGTGCGGGGCGGCCCGGCCGAAGACGTCCACCAGCTTCGCGTTGTTCTTCGACGTCTCGAACATGATCACCGGACCGGTGGAGCCACGCGCCTCGAGGTTGAGCACCACGCCGCCGTCGGCGGCGAGCGGGTGGCTCGCGGCGAACGCCGCCGCGCCGCAGAGACACGCCTCCTCGGCGTCGGTCAGCACGAAGACGATGTCGTTGCGGGGTCGGGGGCCGGTGCTCAGCGCGCGGGCCACCTCCAGGATGGCCGAGGTGCCGGCCGCGTCGTCGTTGCCGCCGGGCCCGGTCTGCACCGAGTCGTAGTGGGCGACCAGGAACACCCGTCCCGTCGGGTCGGTGCCGGGCAGTCGGGCCACGACGTTGCGCACCCGGGCCACCGTCGCCCCGCCGGCCGCCCCACTGAGCTGACCGGCCTCCGGCGCGACCGTGTCCTGCACCGCCGTCTCCAGGCCCAGGCCGCGCAACTGCTGCTCGACGTGCGCGCGAACCTGGTCGTTGGCCGGGCTCCCGGCGACGTGCGACCGGGCCGCGATCACCTGGACGTCCTCGTACGCCCGGGTGGCGCTGAACTCGCCGGCCGGCGCGTCCGCCGGCCTCGGCGTCGGGGTGCGCAGGTCGAGCAGACTGCCGGCGCCGACGGCCGCCAGCGCGACAAGCGCCGCCGCGGCGGCCAGCAGCCGCCGGCGCGGTCGGGTCAGCGCACGGCCGGCCGGGGGTACGCCCGGATTCGGCCGGAGCGGTACGCCCGCCGTGACGGGGGTGGGGGGTGCGCCCATCCGAACTCCTCGAAGGTGGTGGGGCCTGGGGTGGCACTATCCTGCCCTCCGGTGGCCGGGGACGGGATGGCCGGGCGTCCACCGATCTCCCGCCCGTCGGCGGGGTCGCTCGGCCACCCGGGCACCGACCGGCTGCCCGGTTTGTCCCACGGCGGGCAGTGATCCGGCCCATCCCCGCCCGTGCCGCGCCCATCGTGTTGTGTGCGACCGTTGTCTAATACAGGATCAGCAGGGCACTCGGAAGGAGCCCGACATCACCAGCGAACTCCCGCGTCTCGCGGCGGTGACCCGGCCGCACCGGGGAGGCGGCCTGGCCGCGTCCCCCGTTGTGCCGTACCCGCACGGTGGCCTGTCGCGGCACGGCAACGTGCCGCCCGGCGAGCGGTTGCGGGTGCTGCTGGTGGAGGACGACGAAGGCGACGCCTTCCTGGTCGGTGAGCTGCTCGCCGAGACGAACTCGATGATCGACCTGGTGGTCGCGACCAGCCTCAGCGAGGCGCGGCAGCGGATCACCGGCGTGGACTGCGTGCTGCTCGACCTGGGTCTGCCCGACGCGCAGGGGCTCGACGGGCTGCGCCAGGTGCTGGAGATGTCCAGTGGGGCCGCCGTCTGCGTGCTGACCGGCCGCTCGGACGAGCACCTGGGCATCGTGGCGGTCGCCGAGGGCGCACAGGACTACCTGGTCAAGGGTCAGGTCGACGGGGTGCTGCTGACGCGGGCCCTGCGTTACGCGGTCGAGCGTAAGCGCGCCGACGTGAACGCCCGCCGGCTCCGTGAGGTCGAGTTGCGCCAGGCCGAGTCGGCGCGACTCGAACGCGGCCTGCTGCCCCAACCGCTGATGACCACCGACCAGGTGGCGGTGCACACCTTCTACCGGCCGGGTCGGCACGCCGCGCTGATCGGCGGGGACTTCTTCGACGTGGTGCAGACCCGTCCGGACCGTCTCGACCTGATCGTCGGGGACGTCTGCGGGCACGGGGTGGACGAGGCCGCGCTCGGTGTGGAACTGCGGGTGGCGTGGCGGGCCCTGGTGCTCGCCGGGGTGCCGGACGACGAGGTGCTGCCCGCACTGGAGCAGGTGCTGATGAGTGAGCGCCGACTTCAGGAGATCTTCGCGACGGTGGCCACCACCCGACTCGACCTGGACGCCAATCGGGCCACCGTCCGACTCGCCGGGCATCCGCCGCCGCTGCTGCTCTCCGGTGGCCGGGTCGTCCCGGTGCCCGCGCCCGGCGGCCTGCTGCTGGGCGTACGACCTCGCCGGCCGATCGCTTACGACCTGGAGTTCGACACCGATGACTGGTCCCTGTTGATGTACACCGATGGCCTGATCGAGGGGCGGGTGGGCGCCGGCAACGAACGGCTCGACGTGCCGGGCCTGAGTGGGCTGCTCGACGAGCCGGCCAACCGGGAGGTGTCGCTGCCCGAGCTGCCGGCCTGGCTGGTCGGTCGGGCCGAGCAGATCAACGGCGGCCCGCTCGCCGACGACGTGGCCATGCTGCTGGTCAGCCGGGGTGGTGGCCGGTGAAGCCGGTGAGCGGCGGCTGGAGTCTGCGCCGCCGGGTCATCACGCTGCTCACCATCGTGGGCGTGCTGCTGATCGGCCTGGCCACCGCGGAGGCGGCGATGGCCGCCCGCAACCGCACCCAGATCGACGCCATCCTGAACCAGACCGGCCCGCTGCGGGTGCAGTCGCAGGAACTGCTGAACGCGGTGCTCGACCAGGAGACGGCGGTTCGCGGGTACGCGGTCAGCGGTGACCCGGCCGACCTGGGTCCGTACCAGGCGGGGCTCGACCAGGAGAAGGCCACCATCGCCGCGATGCGAGGGCTGCTCGACGACTACCCGCAGATCGGCCAGGAGCTGCGGGTCGTCGAGGAGACGGCCGAGCAGTGGCGCGAGAGCGTGGCCGAGCCGGTCATCGCCACTACCGAACAGGATGGCACCCGCGCCGGCCAGGCGTTGGTCACCGAGCAGGCACGGCAGCGGTTCGACGAGGTGCGTTCGGCGGTCGGCGACCTCCAGGAGGAGATCCTGGCCGCCCGCGAGAAGTCCGCCGCGAACGTCCGCAACAGCAGCAACCTGCTGGTCCTCCTGCTGATCATCGCGGCCCTGGTGGTGGTCGTGGCCGGCGCGGTGCTGCTGCTCTCGCTGGACCGGATGGTGATCCGGCCGCTGACCGGGCTGGCCACCCAGGTCCGCGAGGTCGCCGAGGGTGACTACCAGCACCGCATCGCCACCGTCGGCCCACCGGAGTTCATCCGGCTCGGCGACGACGTGGACGCGATGCGCCAGAAGATCGCCTCCGACCTGGCCGAGGTGCGCGAGGCCCGCGAGCGCATCGAGTGGGTCAACAGCCAGCTCCAGAAGCAGGCCGAGGAGCTCACCCGGTCCAACCGTGACCTGGAGCAGTTCGCGTACGTGGCCTCGCACGACCTGCAGGAGCCGCTGCGCAAGGTGGCCAGCTTCTGCCAGCTGCTCCAGCGCCGCTACGCCGGGCAGCTCGACGAGCGGGCCGACCAGTACATCGCCTTCGCGGTGGACGGCGCGCAGCGGATGCAGCGCCTGATCAACGACCTGCTCGCGTTCTCCCGGATCGGCCGGCTCACCACAGGCTTCGTCGACGTCGACCTCAACAAGGTGATGGGCGACGTGGCCGGCCAGACCGAGGCGGCCCGGCAGTACGCCGACGCCGAGCTGACCTGGACCGAGCTGCCGGTGATCCGTGGCGAGGAGCCGCTGCTCACCAACCTGCTGGCCAACCTGGTCAGCAACTCGATCAAGTTCCGCCGTCCCGACGCGCCGGCGAAGGTGCACATCTCGGCTCGGCTGGTCGGGGCCGAGTGGGAGATCAGCTGCCAGGACAACGGCATCGGCATCGAGCCGGAGTTCGCCGACAAGATCTTCGTGATCTTCCAGCGGTTGCACTCGAAGGACGCGTACCCGGGCACCGGCATCGGGTTGGCGATCGTCAAGAAGATCGTGGAATATCACGGCGGCCGGGTCTGGGTGGACACCGACGTACCGGAGGGCACTGCCATCCGGTTCACCCTCCCGGCACGCCCCGAGGACGTGGAGGCGGCTGCCGCCGCCGACCCCGCCGAGCAGCCGCAGCCGGCGACGGCGGAGGGCACGACGCCCGCGGACGAGGCGTCGTCCGCGCTGCCGGAGCATTCCGCCGGGGCGGACCAGCCGGACCGGGCCGACGGGCCGCCGGAAAGCGGTAGAACGGGTGACATGAGGGAGACGGTGGGATGACCGCGCCGGCGGATGGCAAGAGCCCGATCGAGGTCCTGCTCGTGGAGGACGATCCGGGTGACGTGTTGATGACCCAGGAGGCGTTCGAGGAGCACAAGCTGCGCAACCGGCTGACCGTCGTCTCCGACGGCGCCGAGGCGCTCGCCTACCTGCGCCGGGAGGGGCAGTACGCCGACGCGGTGGCGCCCGACCTGATCCTGCTCGACCTCAACCTGCCCCGCCGCGACGGCCGGGAGGTGCTTGAGGAGATCAAGAAGGACGACGAGCTGCGCCGGATCCCGGTGGTCGTGCTCACCACCTCCCAGGCCGACGAGGACATCCTGCGCAGTTACCAGCTGCACGCCAACGCCTACGTGACCAAGCCGGTGGACTTCGAGCGCTTCATCTCCGTGGTCCGGCAGATCGACGAGTTCTTCGTCAGCGTGGTCAAGCTGCCGCCTCGTGGCTGACACCCTGCTCGACGACGTCGGTGACCTGCTCGCGGAGGCCGCCGACCAGGTCGTGCTGCCGCTGTTCCGCAAGCTCGACGACGCCGACGTGTCGGAGAAGGCGCCCGGCGAGGTGGTCACCGTCGCCGACCGCCGCGCCGAAGAGTTGATCTCCGCCGGGTTGCGCAGGCTGCGGCCGGGCTCGACTGTCGTGGGTGAGGAGGGCGTCGCCGACGATCCGGGGCTGCTGCGGCACCTGCGCGACAGCGGGGACGTGTGGCTGGTCGACCCGGTCGACGGCACCGCCAACTTCGCCGCCGGCCGCAGGCCGTTCGCCCTGATGGTGGCACTGCTGACCGACGGCCGCCCGACCGCCGGGTGGATTCTCGACCCGCTGGCCGGGACGCTGGCCGCCGGTCGGGTCGACGAGGGCACCCTGCTCAACGGCCAGCCGGTCGACGCCGCCGACGCGGTGCCGCCACTGGGCGAGCTGCGCGGCGCGGCGATGACGCGGTTCCTGCCGGCGGAGGCCCGCGACCGGGTCCGCGCCGGCGGTCGGCGGCTCGGCGAGCTGCTGCCCGGCCAGCACTGTGCCGGCCGGGAATACCTGGACATCCTCACCGGCGAGCAGCAGTTCACCCTCTTCTGGCGCACCCTGCCGTGGGACCACGCGCCGGGCGTCCTGCTGGTCCGCGCCGCGGGTGGTGTGGCCCGCCGGTTCGACGGCGTCGACTACCACCCGGCCGACGAGGGCCGAGGGCTGCTCGTCGCTGCCAACGAACAGGTCTGGACCGAGGTGCACGACGCCCTGCTCGGCTCCTGATCCGCCCTGCGCTACGAGGGCAGCACGCTGCGTCGACACTGGGGCCGGCGGGCGGTCACGGGGCTGGTCACCGGCGCGCGTTCCGGTATCGTGACCGGCGGTCTCCGCCAGCAGGCCGCCGACCGGCGCCGGCGGGGACGCCGCCGCGCAGAGTTCACCGGGGGCCGGCGGTCGACGGAAGGACGCTGTCGTGCCCAGGACCAGGCTCAGTCAGCGGCGCGTTCGCCGCGTACTGCTCCCTCTGCTCGCCGCCGTGGCGCTGGTGCTCGCGGGCGGGTTGCCCGCGTACGCGGAGCCCGGTGAGGGCGGCACCAAGAAGTTGCAGGACGCGCTGGAGCTGACCGCCAAGGGCCACATCGAGGCCAAGGCCAAGCTGGACAACTCCAAGCGCCGGCAGACGGCGTTGACCGGCGAGCTGAAGGCCGTCGAGGTTCGGCTGGTCGGGCTCACCGCCCAGGTCGGCGAGGTGGCCGCGCAGTCGTACCGGGCGGGTCGGCTCACCCCGACGGCGATGCTGCTCAACACCGCCACGCCGCAGGCGTTCCTGCAACGCGCCGCCGACCTCGACCTGATGGCCCAGCGGGACAGCAAGCGGCTGCGTGATCTCACCGAGGCGAAGCAGCAGGCCCAGCAGGCCAAGATCGCCATCGACACCGAGGTCCGCGAGCAGCAGAAGCAGCTCGCCGTGATGGCGAAGAAGAAGAAGGAGGCCGAGACGGCGCTCGCCGAGGTCAGCTCGGGCAGCAGCAACGGTTTCAGCGGCGGCAGCTCCACGTCGGCGAAGCCCGCGCCGCGCAACTCCGACGGGTCCTGGCCGTCGGAGTCCTGCTCGGTGAAGGACCCGACGACCTCGGGTTGCATCACCCCGCGCACCCTCAACGCCCTGAAGCAGACCCAGGCCGCCGGCTACAAGCGGTACGTCTCCTGCAAGCGTGAGGGCGGCGGCGGCGAACACCCGAAGGGGCGGGCCTGCGACTTCTCGGCCGCCGCGGGCGGCTTCCAGGACAAGAACGCGACAGGCGGCGACAAGGCGTACGGGGACAGCCTGGCCGCCTGGCACGTGCGCAACGCCGACCGACTGGGTGTGCTCTACGTGATCTGGTATCGGCAGATCTGGCATCCGGGCACCGGGTGGCGGTCGTACAGCGGTAGCGGCAGCCCGGCCGCCAGCCACACGAACCATGTTCATCTCTCGATGTACTGACCCGGGACGCCCGCTTCGCTGCGTACCATCGCGACGATGAGCTCCCCATCGTCCGACGTCGCGACCACGCCGGTTTCCTCGGACCCGTCCGTGCCGGTCACCGGCCGGGCGCTGCCGGGCGGCCTGGCCGCCTTCCTGGTCTTCTTCGCAAGCGGCGCCGTTCTGGTGCTGGAGACTGTCGCGCTGCGACTGGTCGGCCCGTACGTCGGGGTGACCCTCCAGGTGACCAGCTCGGTCATCGGCATCGCGCTGGCCGCGATCGCGTACGGGGCGTGGGCCGGCGGCTGGCTCGCCGACCGGCGTGACCCGCGCGGACTGCTGGCGCCCGCGCTGGTGCTGGCCGGCATCGCCACCGCCGTGACCCTGCCCGTGGTGCGCTACGCCGGGGAGGTCCTGCGGGGCGGGGCGGCCAGCGCCATCCTGCTGCTGGTGGCGCTCGCCGTGTTCGTGCCGGCGGCGCTGTTGGCCGCGGTCACCCCGCTGGTGGTCAAGCTCCAACTCGCCGACCTGCGTCGTACCGGTCAGGTGGTCGGCCGGCTCTCCGGCATCGGCACCCTGGGCGGCATCACCGCCACCCTGCTCACCGGGTTCGTGCTGGTCGCCGCCCTGCCCAGCACTGTCATCCTGCTGTCGTTGGCGGTGGCGCTCGGGCTGGCCGGCATCGGCCTGGGGTGGTATCTGCGGCGGCAGGCGGGCACCGACCTGCCCGGTCCGGCCCGTACCCGGGCCGCGCTGGCCGTGCTCGGCCTGCTCGGGGCGGGGCTGTCCACCGTCGCGCCGAACCCGTGCGACATCGAGACCGCGTACCACTGCGCCCGGGTCACCACGGACCCGCACCGGCCCAGCGGACGGACGCTGCTGCTCAACTCGGCCCAGCACTCGTACGTCGACCTGGCCGACCCGAAGCACCTGGAGTACGCGTACACCAAGTGGATCGGCTCGGTCGCCGACGTGGTCGCGCCGGCCGGGCAGCGGTTGGACGCGCTGCACCTGGGCGGCGGCGGGTTCACCGTGCCGACGTACCTGAGCGCCACCCGACCGGGCACCGACAACGTGGTGTTCGAGATCGACGGCGGGCTCGTCGAGCTGGGCGAGCGGGAACTGGGCGTACGCCCGGGGCCGGGCCTGCGGACGGTGGTGGGCGACGCCCGGATGCTTGTCGCCGGCGAACCGGCGGACAGCCGCGACCTGGTCGTCGGCGACGCGTTCGGCCACCTGGTGGTGCCCTGGCACCTGTCGACCCGGGAGATGGCCGCCGAGATCCGGCGGGTGACCCGCCCCGGCGGCGTGTACGTGCAGAACGTCATCGACTACCCGCCGCTGCGGTTCATCCGCGCCGAACTGGCCACGGTGGCCGCCGAGTTCACCCACGTCGCGTTGATCGCCCCGCCGGAGGCGCTCGCCGAGGAGCGGGGCAGCAACTTCCTCATCGTCGGCTCCGACGCGCCACTGCCGCTGGCCGCCGTCCGCGCCCGCCTCGACGAGGTCGACCCGAGCGTCAGCCTGCTCTCCGGCACGGACCTCACGGATTTCGTCGGCGAGGCGATGGTGCTGACCGACGACTACGCCCCGGTGGACCAACTGCTGGCGACCGCCTGAACGGGTGATATTCCTGACCGATTCCGATCCTTCAGGTGTAGCCCGTTCTCCTGCGGGCAACATCGGCCACCATGGGCGGTGGGGACCGGAACGGTGCGCAACTCCTCGATGAGCGGTACCGGCTCATCGAGCAGCTCGGCGCGGGCGGCATGTCCGTGGTCTGGCGCGGTTACGACGAGGTGCTGGGTCGCCAGGTCGCGGTGAAGGTGCTGGCCTCGCGGCTGGCCAGCGACCGGGCCTTCCGGCACCGGATCCGCGTCGAGGCGCAGGCCGCCGCGCGGCTCTGCCACCCCAACATCACCAACGTGTACGACTACGGCGAGTCCCACCAGGTCGGCCTCACCGTGCCGTACGTGGTGATGGAGCTTGTCGACGGCGGTTCGCTGGCCGGCCGACTGGGTCGGGAGATGCGGCTGCCGTGGCGGGAGGCGGTGACCATCGGCGCGGAGGTCAGCTCGGCGCTGGCCACCGCGCACGCTCGTGGGGTCGTGCACCGCGACGTCACCCCGGGCAACGTCATGCTCACCTCGACCGGGGTGAAGGTGGTCGACTTCGGTATCTCCGCGCTGGTCGGGGAGAGTGAGAAGGGGCCGGACGGCGCGCTCCTCGGCACGCCCGCCTACCTCGCGCCGGAGCGGCTGGACAACGGCCAGGTCTCCCCGGCCACCGACGTGTACGCCGTGGGGCTGCTGCTCTACCGGATGCTCACCGGCCGGCTGCCGTGGGAGGCGAACACGACCACGCAGATGCTGCGTGCGCACATGTACAGCGACCCGGACCCGATGCCGGCGGTGCCCGGGCTGCCCGACGCGGTGACCGACCTGGTGCGGCGCTGCCTGGCCAAGCGCCCCGCCGACCGGCCGAGCACCGCCGAGCTGGCCCGCACCCTGGCCGAGGCGGCCGGCATGCTGGCGGCGGTGCCGGTGTCACCGGCCGGTGGTCCGCTGGATCCCGCCGCGCTGGCCAACGCCGGCACCACGATCCTGCCCTGGTCGGCCGAGACGGACGCGCTGCCGCTGTCGCGTACCCGGCGCAGCCGCAACCGACGGGTGAGCCGGCGGCGGCGGGTGGAGGCCGGGGTGGCAGCCGTCGGGCTCATCGCGGTCACCGGGGCGATGTGGGGGTTCACCTCCCGCAGCCCGGCCAGCGGCGAGGACCGACCCACCACCGAGGCGCGGATGGGCCTGCCCGAGCCGGCGCCCTGCGAGGTGGCGTACGCGCTGCGCACCGACTCCGGCAAGGACTTCACCGCCGAGCTGACCCTGACCAACACCGGTGACCACGAGCTGCGGGACTGGACGATGAACTTCACGTTCCCCGGGCAGCAGACGGTGACGAAGGCGGAGCCCGCCCCGGTGCAGCAGCAGGGCGGCACTGTGCAGATCCGACCCGCGGCACAACGGACGACTCTGGCGCCGGGCGCGGCCGAGAAGCTCACCCTCGCCGGGACGTACAGCGGGGCCAATCCGCTGCCGGTGGAGTTCCGGCTCGGTGACGCCACCTGCGGCGTCCGCGTCTCCGGGGTGGCCGGGACGACCCCGTCCACGGCCCCGCCGGCCAAGCCGGCCCCGACGAAGGCGCCGACCAGGAAGACGACGAAGACCACCACGAAGGTCGCTCCCAAGGCGCCGGCGCCGAAGGCACCGGAGAAGGAGAAGGCGAAGCCGCCGAAGCCCGCGACCGCGAAGGGGCCGGGTGGTCCGGGAAAAGGGTGAAGGTGCCTAAGGGGCACGCTCGTCACCCGCGGTGAGGCGTCAGCGTCGCCCCGCGAACCGCTGCACCTGGTCGATCCCACCCTCCACGACCAGCACCCCGCCCTGCGGCAGTTCGGTGTCGTCCGAGGCGTACCGGAAGCGTTCACCCGGCACCTTCGCGCCGATCACCCGGACCCCGTAGCGCTCCTCCGGGCGCAGGTCGAGCAGGGTGCGACCGGCCAGCGACTGCGGCACGCGGACGGTGGCGATCGCGAAGTCGTCGTCGAACTCGATGAAGTCGAGCAGCCGGCTGACGATCAGGTGGGCCACCCGGTCCCCGGTCTCGGCCTCCGGAAAGATCACGTGGTGCGCGCCCACCGACGACAGGATCTTGGCGTGCTTCTGCGAGGTGGCGCGGGCCCAGATCTGCGGCAGACCCAGCTCGACCAGCGCCAGCACGGTGAGCACGCTCGCCTCCACCGAGGCCCCGATGGCCACCACGGCCCGGTCGAAGCTGGTGACGCCGAGCTGCCGCAGGGCGCCCTCCTCGGTCGCGTCCGCCTGGACCACCCGGTCAAGTTGGGTCGAGAAGCGCTGCACCTGATCCGGGTCGCGGTCGATGGCCAGCACCTCACGGTCCATCCGGGTGAGAGCGCCGGCCAGGTGGCACCCGAACCGGCCCAGCCCGATCACCACGATGCCGCTGCCGTCCGATCGTCTCGCCGACACCTCGACCCTCCTTCTCGTCAGCCGACAATTGGTTGTTCCTGGGGATAGCGGTAGAGCCTGCGGCGGGTGTTCAGCGCGATCGCCGACCCGAGGGTGAGCGGCCCGACTCGGCCGATGAACATCAGCACCGTCAACACCACCTGGCCGCTGGCCGGCAGCTCGCTGGCCAGGCCGATGGTCAGCCCGGTGGTGCTGAACGCGGAGGTGACCTCGAACAGGGCGGCGATGAACCGCACGCCCTCGGTGAGCAGCAACAGCAGCATCGTTCCGGCGGTGACCAGCGCGACGCTGATCAGGGCCACGGTGACGGCCTGCCGCTGGCTGGCGGTGGCCACCCGGCGGTGCCCGACCGTCACGTCGGGCTCGCCGCGCAGCTCCGCCCAGATGGTGAACGCCAGCAGGAAGAACGTGGACACCTTGATGCCACCGGCCGTGCTGGCGCTACCGCCGCCGATGAACATCAACACGATCAGCAGCGGGTAGCTCTCCTCCTGCAGGTCCTGGATGTTCAGCACGCTGAAACCACCGGTGCGGCTCAACGCGATCTGGGTGAACGACGCGAGCACCTTGCCCTCGGCGTCGTACAGGCCGATGGTGCTGACGTTGGTCCACTCGGCGGCGAGCAGGCCGGCGAAGCCGAGCAGCAGCAGTGCCACGCTGCCCCAGATGGTCAGCTTGGTGGCCACCGCCCAGCGCGTCGGCCGGCGCCACTCGCGTACGGCCTCGAACAGGGCCGGGAACCCGAGCCCGCCGACGATGGCACCGAACGCCAGCGGCAGCGACACCCACGGATCGCGGTCGAACGCCAGCAGCCCGTCCGAGTAGAGCGCGAATCCGCCGTTGTTGAACGCCTGAATGGCATGGAACACGCCGGACCAGAGGGCCCGACCGGGTGTGTAGTCGTACGCCCACCAGAGCCGGCCGGCGACCAGCGCGGTCATCACCGCCTCACACGCGAAGACGGTCACCGCGATCCGGCGCAGCAGCCGGGCCACGTCACCGACCCCGAACTCCGCCGTCTCGGCCTGCACCAGCAGCCGGTTGCGCAGCCCGAGCTGGCGCGAGACGACGAGGATGACAAGCGCCGCGACGGTGAGGATGCCCAGGCCGCCGAGCTGGGTGAGCAGGGTGATCACCACCAGACCCCCGCCGGACCAGTAGTTGGGGGTGTCGGTGACGGCCATGCCGGTGACGGACACCGCCGAGGTGGCGGTGAACAGGGCGGTGACCAGGGGCGGACGTTGGTGCTGGACGGTCGACCAGCGCGTCAGCAGCAGCGCGGTGCCGAGCAGGATCGGCACCAGGAACCCCAGCGGCACCAGCCGCACGGGGTTGCGGAGTAACCGGCGCACCAGACAATCTTCCTTTTCCGGGTGGCCGCCCGAGTGGGAACGCCCATTCCGGAGATTCACCTGCCGGCCAGTCATCGACCAACTCCCGGTCAATCGCGGGCGGTCTGCTGTCTGCGACAACCCTCGATGACAGGAGACGGCGTTGCGACGTACCCTCTCGATCTTCGGCGTGGCCGGCGCGCTGCTCGCCGCCGCCGTGGCCGTGCCCACCATGGCCGCCGCCGACCCCTCGACCGGGGCGGACCGCGTTCGAGGCACCGACCGGCCGATCGTCATCGGTCACCGGGGCGCCAGCGGCTACCGGCCGGAGCACACCCTGGAGGCGTACCGGCTGGCGATCCGGATGGGCGCCGACTACGTCGAGCCGGACCTGGTGTCCACCTCCGACGGTGTCCTGGTCGCCCGGCACGAGAACGAGATCTCCGGCACCACCGACGTGTCGACGCACCCGGAGTTCGCCGCCCGCAAGGCGACGAAGACCATCGACGGTGTCGCCGTGACCGGCTGGTTCACCGAGGACTTCACCCTGGCCGAGCTCAAGACGCTGCGGGCCAAGGAGCGGCTGCCGCAGGTCCGCGTGGCGAACACCGCCTTCGACGGCCGCTTCGAGGTGCCCACCCTCCAGGAGGTCATCGACCTCGCTCGCACCGAGGGGCGGGCACGGGGCCGCACCATCGGCATCTACCCGGAGACCAAGCACCCGAGCTACTTCACGTCGATCGGCCTGCCGCTGGAGGAGCCGCTGCTCGCGGTGCTGCGGCGGAACAAGCTGGACCGGAAGAACTCGCCGGTCTTCATCCAGTCGTTCGAGACGGCCAACCTGCGCCGGCTGAGCCGGATGACCGACGTGAAGCTCGTCCAGCTGCTCGACGCGACAGGCCGCCCGTACGACTTCACCGTCGCCGGCGACACCCGCAGCTACCAGGACCTCGCCACGGCGGCCGGCCTGAAGTGGATCGCCGGCTATGCCGACGGCATCGGGGCGAACAAGAACCTGATCGTGCCCCGCGACGCCGCCGGCAAGCTGCTCGCCCCGACGAACGTGGTGCGCGACGCGCACCGCGAGCGGCTGCTCGTGCACGCCTGGACGTTCCGCGCGGAGAACCAGTTCCTCCCCGTGGACTTCCGGATCGGCACCGACCCGAACGCGCGCGGCGACATCACGTCCGAGTACGAACTCTTCCTCGGCCTGGGTCTGGACGGCGTCTTCAGCGACCACCCGGACACCGCCGTCGCCGCCCGCGCCGGCCTCTGACCCAGTCCGAGCCGCGAGACCACCCGCAAGATCGTGCTGGATCCAGGAAGTAGTGGCCTCGCCGCGCCCCGGAGGCCACTACATCCATGATCGAGCACGATCTCGACGGGGCGAAGCGCGGCACGAGACGGCAACATCAGGGAAATTGCTGTCTCGGGGCCGGCGGAGGCAGCAACATCAGGGAAGTTGCGACGATCTTCGCCTGCTCGACCATCGAGGGGCGGCGGGTCGGCGGCGGACCACGACGGCCTGCGGCTGACGGCGGATGGCTCAGGGCGACACACCCGTCGATCCATCTGCGGCGCTTGCGGCCATCGGGAGGCCGGCGCGGAGGGTGGTAGTGCGGTCCGCTGTAACCCCGGGCCACCCCCTTCCGGTTACTTGTGTGTTTCCGCCACATAGCCCGTGGGTGACGTCACTTCTAGCGTGAGCCGACAACACAGCATCCTGTCCTCACCTGGAGTCGCGATGACGGTCCGGCACACGCGGCGGGCGTTCCTCTCCGCCGCCACGATGATGGCTGCGGCGCTCGCCGCAACGGCCTGCGGTAGCCCGCAGGACACCGCCACCGGCGGCGGCGACAACGCCGCCCCGGTCAAGGTCGGCCTGGTGTACTCCCAGTCGGGAGCCCTGGCCAGCTACGGAAAGCAGTACGTCGAGGGGTTCAAGGCGGGGCTGGACTTCGCCACCAAGGGCACCGGCAAGGTGGGTGACCGGAAGATCGAGCTGACCGAGGTCGACGACGCCGGTGACCCGGCCAAGGCGGTCTCCGCCGCGAAGGACCTGATCGGCAAGGGTACGAAGATCATTGCCGGCTCGACCGCGTCCGGTGTGGCGCTTCAGGTCGCGCCGATCGCGGCGCAGAACAAGGTTCTTTTCATCTCCGGCCCGGCCGCGACCGACGCGGTGACCGGGGCCAACAAGTACACGTTCCGTTCGGGCCGGCAGTCCTACCAGGACGTGGTGACCGCCAAGTCGTTCATCGGCGACCCGGCCGGCAAGAAGGTGGTGGTCTTCGCCCAGGACGGCGCGTTCGGCGACGCCAACGAGGCGGCCGTCAAGGCGGTCATCGGTAGCGCGGGCGCCACCGTCAGCAGCGTCCGGGCACCGGCCAGCGCCACCGAGTTCACGCCGTTCGCCAGCCAGATCAAGGCCGCCAAGCCGGACCTGCTCTTCGTGGCCTGGGCCGGCACGACCGCACCGGCCATGTGGCAGACGCTCGACCAGCAGGGAGTGCTCTCCTCCACCACTGTCGTCACCGGGCTGGACATCCGGGCCTCCTGGCCGACCTTCGGCGCGGCCGGCGCGAAGATCTCCTTCCTGTCGCACTACTTCGACGGTGCGTCCGACACCGAGGCCAGCAAGGCCCTCAAGGCGAAGGTCAGCACCATCGACCTGTTCCACCCGGACGGCTTCGCCGCCGCCCAGATGGTGGTCCGCGCCGCGCAGGAGGGTGGGGACGACGTCGACAAGATGGTCACCGCGCTGGAGGGCTGGAGCTTCGACGGGGTCAAGGGCAAGATGACCATCCGGGCCGCCGACCACGCGCTGCTCCAGCCGATGTTCCAGGCCAAGCTGACCGGCAGCGGCACCGCCTTCACGGCGACCGCGCAGAAGAGCCTCACCGGTGACGAGACCGCGCCGCCGGCCGTGGCGATGAAGGGCTGAGAAATGCTCGCCACCCGCGGTCTGACCTGGCGGATCGGTGAGGTCGCCATCGTCGACAGCGTCTACCTCGACCTGGCGCCCGGGGAGTTCCTGGGCGTGATCGGGCCGAACGGCGCCGGCAAGACGTCACTGTTCAACCTGATCACCGGCCTGCGCCGGGCCACTGAGGGTCGGATCACCCTGGACGGGCAGGACATCGGTGGGCTTGCGCCGCACCGGCGGGCCCGCCTCGGTTTGGGCCGTACCTTCCAGGCGTCGTCGGTCTTCGGCTCGCTCAGCGTGCGGGAGAACGTCCGGCTCGCCGTGCAGGCGCACCGCGGGGGCTCGATGGCGCTGTGGCGGCGGGCGGCGGCCGACCGGGAGGTCGCCGCCGCCGCCGACGCGGCGCTCGACCGGGTCGGCCTCGCCCACCGGGGTACGGCGCTGGCCGGCACCCTGGCGCACGGCGAGAAGCGCAAGCTGGAGATCGCTCTGCTGCTCGCCGGTGAACCGCGGGTGATGCTGCTCGACGAGCCGATGGCCGGGGTCAGCGCCGAGGACGTGCCCGAGCTGGTCGCCGTCATCAAGTCGTTGACCGGGGACAGCGGTCGGGCGGTGCTGATGGTCGAACACCACATGGACGTGATCCTGGAGCTGGCCGACCGGATCGCCGTCATGCACCACGGCGCGCTGCTGGCCTGCGACACCCCGGAGACGGTGATGGCGAACCCCACAGTGCAAGAGGCCTACCTGGGGGAGTCGCTGTGAGCGCGAGGAGTGAGCCGGGTTTGCGAGCCCCGCAGTCGCGAACGGAAGCGGCTCAGCTGGAACCGATTCTCACCGTGGAGGACCTGTCGGTCCGGATCTCCGGGCTGCACATCCTCCAGGGCGTGTCCTTCACCGTCGCCCCGACCGGGGTGACAGTCCTGCTCGGCCGCAACGGGGTCGGCAAGACCACCACGTTGCGCGCGATCGTCGGTCTCACCCCGCCCGCCGGCGAGGTCCGCGGCACGATCCGGATGGGCGCGCAGAGTCTGCTGGCCCGGCCCACGCACCGGCTGGTCCGCGGTGGGCTCGGCTACGTGCCCGAGGACCGCTGCGTGTTCGCCGGCCTCACCGTCGCCGAGAACCTGCGGCTCGCCGAGCGGCGGGGCACCACTCCGGCGTACGACAAGGTCTTCGCGCTCTTTCCGGAGCTGGACCGGCGCGGACGCCAACGGGCGGGTTCGCTCTCCGGCGGGCAGCAGCAGATGCTCGCGATCGGGCGGGTGCTGCTCAACGACAACCGGCTGCTGCTGGTCGACGAGCCGACCAAGGGGTTGGCGCCGAAGGTGGTGACCGAGGTGGCCGAGGTGTTGGAACGGGTCGCGGAGTCGGTGCCGGTGCTGCTCGTGGAGCAGAACCTGGCGGTCGTACGCCGGCTGGCCCGCGACGCGGTGGTGCTCTCCGCCGGCCGGGTCGCCTGGACCGGCAACGCGCAGGACCTGCTGCTGGAGACCGCGCTGACGAAGTCGCTGCTGGGTGTGGGCGCGGAGGTCAGGGCATGAGCACGGTGATCCTGTTGACGTTGACCGGGCTGGGCCTGGCGGCGCTGTACTTCCTGGTCGCGTCCGGCCTGTCCCTGGTCTTCGGCCTGGCCGACGTGCTCAACTTCGCGCACGGGCTGTTCCTGGGCGTCGGCGCGTACGGCACCTGGTGGGCGGCGGGCAACCTGCCGGGCGCCGGCCCGGACGGGTTCGGCTTCGTGTTCGCTGTCGCCTTCGGGGTGGCCGCCGGCACACTGGTGGCGATCCTGGTCGAGCTGGTGCTGATCCGCCCGCTCTACTCGCGCACCATCGAGCAGGTGCTGGTCACCGTCGGGCTGTCGCTGGCCGGGGTGGCGCTGCTCCAGGCCACCTGGGGTGCGGACGCCCGACCGTTCCCGCGCCCCGACTGGACCCGGCAGGTGACCGGGATCCTCGGCGCGCAGGTGCCCAACGGTGGCCTGCTGCTGATCGTCGCGGCGGTGCTGGTGCTCGGCGCGATCCTGGCGTTCCTGCGCTGGACCCGCTATGGCCTGGTGATCCGGGCCGGAGTGGAGAACCGGGAGATGGTCACCGCGCTCGGCATCGACGTGCGCAAGGCGTTCACCCTGGTCTTCGCGATCGGCGGGGCCGCTGCCGCGCTCGCCGGCGCGCTCGGCGGCGTCTACTTCGGCACCGTCTCGCCCGGACAGGGCGGCTCGCTGCTGATCTTCGCGTTCATCGTGGTGGTGATCGGCGGGATGGGCTCGGTGGTCGGCTCCGCGTACGCGGCGGTCGTGGTCGGGCTGGTGCAGCAGTTCGTCAACTACTACGGCACGTCCGGGCTGGGCGACATCTGCGTGGTCGGCCTGCTGGCCGTGGTGCTGCTGCTGCGCCCGCAGGGCATCGCCGGAAAGGTGGCAACGGCATGACGGTGATCGACGCGCCTCCCGCGCAGGTACCCGACGAACTGACCCCGCAGCGAGGGCGGTGGCACCGGGTCCTCCCGTTCCTGCCACTGGTCGCGCTGGTCGTGATGGCGATCCTGCCGTACTCGACGATCTCCCTGCCGGGGATCTTCGAGGGGCCGGTCAACTCGCCCGGCACCCTGCAACTGCTCGCCATCTGCCTGATCTTCGGCGGGCTGGCGGCCGGGTACGACCTGCTCTTCGGCCGGACCGGGATGCTCTCCTTCGGGCACGCGCTGTACTTCGCCGCAGGTGTCTACGGCACCGACATCCTCGTCACCCGGGCCGGACTGCCGCTGTGGCAGGCGGCGCTGCTGACCGTCACCGGCGGCACGATCCTCGCGGCGCTGCTCGGCGCTGTGGCGCTGCGGACCGTGGGCATCGCGTTCGCCATGGTCACCCTGGCCTTCGCGCAGGTCGGCGCGATCCTGGTGGCCCGGGACTTCGGTGGGCTGACCGGCGGCGAGGAGGGTCTGCCGCTGGACGTGTCCGGGCTGCCCGCCGGGCTGGTGGGGGTGACCAACACGGTCAACCTGTACTGGTTGGCGTTGGCGTACCTGACCCTTGTGGTGTTCGTCGTGCACCGGGTCAGCGGGTCGCCGACCGGGCGGGTGCTCGCCGGGCTGCGCGACGACGAGCGGCGGATCGGTGTGCTCGGGCTGGACCCGTACCGCTACAAGCTGGTGGCGTTCACCCTGGCCGGCGGGCTGGCCTCGGCGGGTGGGGTGGTCTACGTCCTGATCGTCGGCGGTGCGTCACCGCACATCACGTCCTCCGAGCTGACCCTGTCGCTGCTGGTCATGGTGGTGCTCGGTGGGCCGGGCACCCGGTGGGGGCCGGTGCTCGGCGGCGTCCTCTACATGTACCTGGACCACCGGCTCACCGCGTTCGGCACGAGCGACGCGGTCGACAACCTGCCGGCCGTCCTCAGCCACCCGCTGAGCCAGCCCCTGTTCGTCCTGGGCACGGTCTTCATCCTGGCCGTGTACTTCTTCCCCGGAGGCATGACCAGCCTCGCCCCCCGCCTCACCGCCCTGACCAGATCCCTCCGCCCGTCCCCCCGCAGGTGAACCCACCCCGTTGATCATGAAGTTATTGCCACGACACGCCGTCGCGGGTGGCGATAACTTCATGATCGACGGGGTTCTGCGGATGGGGAGGCAGTCAGGTGGGACAGCGGGTTGCGGTTGTCAGTGGGGGTGGGACCGGGATCGGGGCGGCCGTCGCGGGGGCGCTTGCCCGGGATGGGTACGACGTGCTGATCGTCGGGCGGCGGGTGGACGTGTTGACTGCTGCCGCCGACCGGATCTCCGCCGACTGCGGTCGGCCGGACGCCGTCACCGCCGTGACGGCGGACCTGACCGATCCTGGGCAGCTCGACGCGGTCCTCGCGGCGCTCGGTGACCGGCCGGTCGACGTGGTGGTCAACAACGCGGGCGGTTACCTGGCCGGGGACACCGACACGCTGGCCGGCACCGCCGCGCACTGGCGGGCCAACCTCGACGCCAACGTGCTCACCGCAGTGCTGCTGACCGAGGCGCTGCGGCCGGCGCTGCGTCGGCCCGGCGGTCGGGTGATCATGGTCAGTTCGATCGCCGCGCAGCGGGGCGGCGCTGACGCGTACGCGGCGGCGAAGGCGGCCCTGCACGGTTGGGCGTACACCCTGGCGGCGCAGCTCGGCCCGGAGCAGATCACGGTCAACGTGGTGAGCCCCGGCTACGTCGCCGAGACCGAGTTCTTCGGCGACCGGATGACACCCGAGGGGTACGCGAAGCGGGTCGCGGAGACCCTCGTCAAGCGTCCCGGACTGCCGGACGACATCGCCGAGGCGGTCCGCTATCTCGCCAGCCCGGCTGCCGGCTACGTGACCGGCCAGGTCCTCGGCGTCAACGGCGGCTCGGTCCTCGGCCGCTGAGCACGCCACGCCGATCCGCAGCGCACCGAGCACGCCACCGTCCGCGCACGACGACAGGGCGGCGGCCCCCCGTGTGGCCGCCGCCCTCTGTGTCGTTGATCAGCCGTTCAGCAGCTCGTACGCCCCCGCCGGCGCCTTCGTGGCGGCGGCGCCGGTCGGCGCGCTGATCTTCGGCGCGCTGCCGTAGTCGGCGTACTTCACGACGTAGTCGTACGCCTTCGCCTTGCCGGCTGCCGGCATCTTCAACGTCAGCGAGGCCAGGTGCTTGTCCGCGCCGACGACAGCGGTGAACGGCACCTTCTTGGCGGCCTCCCCGAGGGCCGCCGCCTCGCCCTCCTCCAGCGCCTTCGCCGCCTCCGTGTCGCTCACGTCGATGAACCCGGCGTACTGACCGGGGCTCTTCTCCTCGACCGAGGTGGCGGCCTGGATCAGCGGACCGGCGTTGCCCTGGTCCACGCCGTCGTACGTCGGGATGCTCGCGGCGTCGGTCAGCTTCGTGGGGTCGAGCTTCATCCACTTGTCGGGGAACTTCGGCAGTCCGGGACGGCCGCTGAACTTCGCCTTCACCCAGTTCTGGTCCTCGATCACCAGGAACGACATCTTCACCACGATGCCGTCGTCGGGCGGCATGACCATGTTGAGTTCGAATGCCTTCGCCGCCGGGTCGATCCGGCCGTCGATAGTGCTCGACGCGTCCTTGCCGCTGAACCGGAACGCCCCCTCGGTGCCGTCCGGGACGGCGTCGAGGAGCGCCTCCTTCGGGCTGACGCTCGGGCTGGCGGACGGGCTGCTCGGTGGCGCCGCGGCCGGTTCGCTCTTCGACCCGCAACCCGCGAGCAGGGTGGTCGAGGCCAGCACGGCGGCGGCCGTGAAGACCGTCCGTCGGATGGTGCCGGCGGTGCCCGTTGCCTGTGTCATCGCACTTCTCTTTCTCGCTGCCTGGCTTCTGCCGACGACGATGCTGCCGGCCGGCACGGCGGTTCGGCTGCCGATATGCTGCCGTCCGGCTGCCGGGCACTGCCGTCCGGCTGTCCCGGGGGTGTCAGGAGCGGAAACTCGCATGTCAGGCCAACTGCGTTTCGAGATTCTCGGGCCTCAGCGGGCCTGGTACGCCGACCGGGAGATCGACCTCGGTCCGGGCAAGCAGCGCGCGGTGCTCGCCGTACTGCTGCTCTCCGCCGGTCGCCCGGTGTCCACGGGGCAGATCGTCGACGCGGTCTGGCCGGAGGAGCCACCCGCGAACGGCCCCAACGTCGTGCAGAAGTACGTGGCCGGACTGCGTCGGGTGCTGGAACCGGACCGGTCGCCGCGTACGCCGGGACAGGTGCTCAGCCTGACCGACGCCGGCTATCTGCTGCGGGTGAACCCCGAGGCGGTGGACGCGGTCCGCTTCGAACGGGGCGTGCAGGCGGCCCGGCAGCGGCATGCGGCCGGGAGTACCGAGCAGGCGCTGAGTGAGCTGGCCACCGCCCTGGACCTGTGGCAGGGGGAGCCGTTCACCGGCTTCACCGGACCGATCTTCGAGGCGGCCCGGCAGCGGCTGGTGGAGTTGCGGGCCGTCGCGTTGGAGACCCGGGCTGAGCTGACGCTGGACCTCGGCCGGCACCGCGAGACGGTCGGCGAGCTGGTGGAGCTGGTGGCCGAGTTCCCGGTCCGGGAACGGCTGCGACACCAGCTCATGCTCGCGCTCTATCGCAGCGGGCGGCAGGCGGAGGCGCTCGCCGCCTACCGGGAGTTCGGCGACCTGCTCCGCGAGGAGTACGGCATCGAGCCGGGCGAGGTGTTGCAGGAACTCCACCGGCGCATCCTGCGCTCCGATCCGACCCTGTCGGTGGCGAAGCCCTCCACCGAACCGGAGACACCGCCGCCGGTGGCCGCCACGACGCCCGACCCGGAGACACCGCGGCCGGTGGTCGCCACGGCGCCCGAACCGGAGACACCGCGGCCGGTGGTCGCACCCGCCGGTCTCATCCCCACCCAACCGGGACCGGCGGCGCCGGCCGTCGTGTCAGCGCCGCCCCCGTTCTCGCCGCCGCCGCCCCTGCCGCCGCCTCCGTACTCGCCGCCCCCGGCGAGCGGCACGAAACCTCCGCGGCGGCAGGCGCCGCGCTGGGCGAGCAGGACCGTCACGATCCTCGGTACGGTGCTCGTCCTGCTCTCGTTCGGTTGCCTGACCTGGCTGGTGATCCTGGCCTACGCGGGTTGGCGCCGGAGCTGGCGCCTCGCGGTCGCGGGCGTGGGCTACCTCGCGCTGCTCGTCGTCGAGGTGACGATGCTCGACATCGAGAATCCGGACGCCGAGGTGCCCGGGCCGGAGGCGGTGACCTTCCTCGGCCTGGCCCTCATCACCTGGCTCGCCGGGGCGGTGCATGTGGTCCTGCTCAGCCGTGGACTCTGGGAGGCGATCACCGGCAGACCGGACAGCGCCCGGGGTCGCGCCGACGAGGAGCGGCGCATCCGGCGGGAGCACGCCCGCTACCTGCTCTACCACTACCCGGCCGCCCGGGCCGAGCTGGGACTTGGCCGGCCCGACCTACCCGGCACCTTCGACGACGGTGGACTGGTCGACGTCAACGCGGTCCCGGAGCAGGTGCTCACGGCCCTGCCCGGCCTGACGAGCGAGCAGGGCCGGCAGATCGTGGTGGACCGCTGGCTGCGCGGCCCGTACGCCTCGATGGAAGAGCTTGCGGCGCGCTGCCTGCTGCCTCCGAGTGCGACCGAGCCCCTGCGCGACCTGTTGCTCTTCCTGCCCCCGGCGTCCCGACCCGACGAGGCGCGAACGCGCGGATCGTGACCGGCGCCTCCCGCGCGGCCCGGGGTTCTGACGGACGGCGCTGGTAGAAATGCCGGATGGGCGACGAACGGGCGGCGGTACGGGAGCGGGCCGAGGCGGTGCTGCGCCGGCTGGCCGGTGAGCACGCCCGACTGCGCGAGGATCAGTGGCGGGCCATCGAGGCGTTGGTCGTCGACCGGCGGCGGGTGCTCTGCGTGCAGCGCACCGGTTGGGGCAAGTCCGCCGTCTACTTCGTGGCCACCGCCCTGCTGCGCGACAGTGGGCAGGGCGACCAGGCCGGCCCCACCGTCATCGTGTCGCCGCTGCTGGCGCTCATGCGCAACCAGGTGGAGGCCGCCGCGCGGGCCGGCATCCGGGCTCGCACGATCAACTCGGCCAACCTCGACGAGTGGGACGAGATCACCGCCGAGATCCAGGCCGGTGCCGTGGATGTGCTGTTGATCAGCCCGGAGCGGCTCAACAACCCGGACTTCCGCGACGGCGTGCTGCCGAAGCTGGCCGCGACCACCGGGCTGCTGGTGGTCGACGAGGCGCACTGCGTCTCCGACTGGGGGCACGACTTCCGGCCGGACTACCGGCGGCTGCGCACCTTCCTCGCCAACCTGCCGGAGCGCACGCCCGTGCTGGCCACCACCGCCACCGCCAACGCCCGGGTCACCCAGGACGTGGCCGAGCAGTTGGGTGACGCGCTCGTCCTGCGCGGCACGCTGGACCGCGAGTCGCTGCGGCTCGGCGTCCTCGATCTGCCCAGCCCGTCGCACCGGCTGGCCTGGCTCGCCGACCACCTGGACGAGCTGCCCGGGTCCGGCATCGTCTACACGCTCACCGTCGCGGCAGCGGGGGAGACGGCCGAGTTCCTGCGCTCCCGGGGCTATCCGGTCGCCTCGTACAGCGGGCAGTCCGACGACGCCGACCGGCGGGCCGCCGAACAGGACCTGCTCGACAACAAGATCAAGGCGTTGGTCGCCACCAGCGCCCTCGGCATGGGCTTCGACAAGCCCGACCTGGGCTTCGTCGTTCACCTCGGCGCACCACCCTCGCCGATCGCGTACTACCAGCAGGTCGGCCGCGCCGGCCGCGCCGTCGAGCACGCCGAGGTGCTGCTGCTGCCCGGCGTCGAGGACGCCGCGATCTGGCGGTACTTCGCCTCGTTGGCGTTCCCGCCCGACCAGCAGGTCCGGGCCGTGCTGGCCGCCCTGCACACCGACCGTCCGCTCTCCACCCAGGCCCTCGAACCCCTCGTCGACCTGCGCCGGGCCCGCCTGGAGTTGATGCTCAAGGTCCTCGACGTGGACGGCGCGGTCCGTCGGGTGCGCGGTGGCTGGCTCGCCACCGGCGAGCCGTGGGTCTATGACGAGGCCCGGTTGCGCCGCGTCGCCGAGGCGCGCACCGTCGAGCAACAGGCCATGCGGGAGTACGCGACCACGTCCGACTGCCGGATGCGGTATCTACGGGAACGCCTGGACGACACCGAGGCGACCGACTGCGGCCGGTGCGACAGGTGCGCTGACCCGCTCTTCGCCGCCGACGTGTCGACGGCGGCGCTCGCCGCAGCGCAGACCTTCCTGGGTCGCCCCGGCGTGGAGATCGCCCCGAAGAAGCTCTGGCCGACCGGGCTGGACGCGGTGGGCGTACCGCTCAAGGGCCGGATCGCCCCCGCGGAGCAGGCGCTGCCCGGCCGTGCCGTCGGGCGCCTCTCCGACCTGGGCTGGGGTGGCCGGCTGCGGGAGTTGGTCGGCCCGGAGGCGCCCGACGTGCCGGTGCCCGACGACGTCGCCGGCGCTGTGGTCGAGGTGCTCAAGGCGTGGGCGCACGGCGACGACCCGTGGCCCCGCCGCCCGGTCGGCGTGGTCGCGGTGGGCTCCCGCCGGCGGCCCCGGCTGGTCGGCTCGCTGGCCGAGCGGATCGCCGCCGTGGGCCGGCTGCCACTGCTCGGCGCGGTCACCCCGACCGGTCCGGACGGCCCCGGCGGGCCGCGTGGCAACAGCGCCCAGCGGGTACGCGCCCTGCACGACGCCTTCGCCGTGCCGGCCGACCTGGCCGACGCCCTGGCCGCGCTGGAGGGGCCGGTGCTGCTCGTCGACGACCTGGTCGACTCCGGTTGGACGATGACCATGGTGACCCGCGCGCTGCGGCGGGCCGGTGCTCCCGACGTGCTCCCGCTCGCTCTGGCCGTGGCCGGCTGAGCCGCCGTTCGCGATCGCGGAGGTCCGTGGACGGCTGCGGGGCGGAAAGTTCCCGGGTCGCGCGGATTGCGACGGTCGCCACGCCGCCCCGGCGTCGGCCAGGGCTGGCCGGGCGCGGCGGTACGGTGGCGGCATGACCGATCAGCAGCACGTGACCCGCGCGTACGCCGTCACCGGCATGACCTGCGAGCACTGCGTGCGTGCGGTCACCGACGAGCTGTCGGCGCTGCCCGGTGTGCGGCAGGTCCAGGTCGACCTGGCCTCCGGCACCGCCACGGTGACCAGCGACAGCCCGCTGCCCGACGAGTCGGTGCGGGCGGCCGTCGACGAGGCCGGTTACGTGCTGGACGCTGGCGGTGCCTGAGCAGGCCCCCGCCGCGCCGGACCGGAGCACGGTCCGGCTGGCGCTCGTGGTCGGCGGGCTGGTGCTCGCCGTGCTGCTCGGGTTCGGCCTCGGTCGCATGAACGGCACCGCCACCGCCACCGGTGGCGGCAGCCCCGCGGCGCTGACCGCCGACCACACCCACCCGCCGGGCACCGGGGCCCACGACCACGGGTCCATGACCGGCGCCGACCAGGGCGCGGCCGCCGAGCCCGGCGGTCTGTCGGTCAGCTCGGCCGGATACACGCTCGTCCCCCTGGCCACCGAGTTTCCGGCCGGCCGCCCCGGGCAGTTGCGCTTTCAGGTGCGCGACGCGCAACGCCGTCCGGTCACCCGCTTCGCCGTCGTGCACGACAAGCCGATGCACCTCATCGTGGTCCGTCGGGACCTGACGGGCTACCAGCACCTGCACCCGACCATGGCGGCGGACGGCACCTGGACGGTGCCGGTGACCCTCGCGCAGCCCGGCGTCTGGCGGGCGTATGCCGACTTCACCGTGGTTGCCGACAACGGCGGCCAGAGCGCGCTGACCCTCGGCGTGGACCTGGTCGTGCCGGGCACGTACGAGCCGCGTCCGCTGCCCGCCCCGGCGACCTCGACGACTGTGGACGGGTTCACCGTCGTCTACCAGGGCAGCCCGCAGGTCGGTGTCACGGTGCCGCTGACCTTCCGGATCGACGGTGTGGACGGCGACGCGGTGCTGGAGCGCTACCTCGGGGCGTACGGTCACCTGGTGGCGCTGCGCGAGGGCGACCTGGGCTACCTGCACGTGCACCCCGAACCGGAGCTGGCCGACGGCCAGGTGAAGTTCTGGCTGACCACCCCGGGCCCGGGCCGTTACCGCCTCTACCTCGACTTCCAGGTAGCCGACAAGGTCCACACCGCCGAGTTCACCGTAACGGTCCCCTGACCCCGGCCCGCGCCCCGGCCCGCGCCCCCCGGCCCCCACCCGGCCCGCCCACCCGGGTTGATCATGAAGTTATTGCCACTCGCGCGGGCGTGTCGCGGCAATAACTTCATGATCAACCCGTGGTTGGGGTTGGGGTTGGGGTTAGCCGGCTCGGCGGGTTGGGCGGCGGGCCAGGTAGCGGAGGAGGTCGCGGATGTGGTGCTTCTCCTCGGCTGGGACGGTGGGATCGGCCAGGCGATCGAGGATGGCCCGGACGTCGGCCTCGACCGGGCCGTCATCGCTGCGGCGCCGCGGCGCCGACCCCGCGTCCGGCAGCCCGAGCGCGCGGAACGCGGCAGCCACCGGCAGATCCAGTGCGGCGCAGAAGCCGCGCACCTTGGCCAACTCGGGGTAATCCTGCCAGTCACCGGCGAGCCAACGGAACACGGTGGAACGGCCCACGCCCGTGTGCGAGGCAAGATCGGTCACTGTCCATCCGCGCTCGTCGCGAGCGTCGTCGATGGCACGCCGGACGAAGCGGGCGAACGCCATCTGCGGTGACACGTCTGCGGAACCCATCCGGTATGTCTTTCCCTCCCGGCCGAGCACTGGGAAGATGCGCCTTCCGAGCGTAGTACGCCCGGGACCGGAAACCACTGACTGACCGCACAAACTGTCCCACCGATGAGACTCCGCGTCGGGCAGTATTCGTGCCGGCACCCAGCGATCATCGTCGCTCTTCCACTAAGCTCGGTGCCCGTCCCGGCACGGCGCATGCGCGCGTGCCGCCGATCGCCCGGACCACCGCCGAGGAGCACCATGGCCGAATCGAGCCGTCCGCTGCCGTACCAGCCCGGTGCGGTGAGCCTCTTCTTCGTCGCCAAGGCCGGCGTCTTCGCCGCCGGGTTCTGGATCTGGCTGCTGGTCCTGGTGCTCCGCACCAACGCGGCGACCGGTCTCGACGTGCTGGCCGCCACCGGCGCGATCACCACCACGCTGGCCGCGGTGGTGCTGGGTGCCCGGATGGCGCTGCAACGCAACGCCGCCATCCGGCACGCCGAGACGAAGAAGCTGCTCGTCGACATCTCCTGGAACGCGTTCACGGCCGCCGGCAACGCCGAGAGTTCGGGAAAGGTGGTGCCCTTCCCGAGCAGCGCCGGTGAGGACGACCGCTCGGCCCTGCGCCACAGCGGGGACCGGGTGTCGGTCTTCGACCGCTCCGGCGGGCGAGACCGCGGCAACGGCGACCGCCGACGCTGAGACCGGGTCAACGGCGACCGCCGACGCTGAGATCGCGGCAACGGCGGTCGCCGACGCTGAGACCGGACCGGCGGCGACCGCAGGCGCCGGCGCGGCGGTGACTGTGTCGGCGTACCGCCGGTCAGGCGTCGGGTCCCCTAGACGGCGGGCGGTTCGTCGGCGGCGAGCAGGGTCTCCAGCCGGGGTGTGACCCGCCACTGGTCGACGAGTTCGCGGTACTCCGCCGCTCGGGGGTCGCCGCTGCCGCTACGACGGGCTCGGATCAGCAGGTTGCGGGGCGTGTGCTGGGAGTCGACGAACTCGACCACCTCGGCCCGGTACCCGTGCACCCGCAACAGCCCCGCGCGCAGCGCATCGGTGAGCACGTCGGCGAAGCGTTCGCGCAGGATGCCCTGCCGGGTCAGCAGCTCGTACGGTGCGGGGGTCGGCTGGGCGCGTAGCTGCTTGGCCAGGTCGTGGTGACAGCACGGCGCGGCGAGCACCCAGCGGGCCTCCCAGCGCACCGCGCGGGCCAGCGCCTCGTCGGTGGCGGTGTCGCAGGCGTGCAGCGCCAGCACCAGATCCGGGGCGGGGTCGACAACCGCCTCGGCGATCGTGCCCGCGACGAAGCTGACCTTGTCGGCCCAGCCCAGTCGTTGCGCCAGCTCGGTGTTACGTCGTCGCTGGTCCTCCCGGACGTCCACGCCGATCAGCTCGACGTCGAGACCACGGTTGGCGAGGTAGCGGTACGCGGCGAAGGTCAGGTAGGCGTTGCCACAGCCCAGATCGACCACCCGCAGCGGGCCGGTCAGATCGGCGGGCAGGGTCGCGGCCAGGGCGCGCAGGAACGCGTCGACCTGGCGGCGCTTGGCCGCCGAGCCGCCGATCTCCGCGAAGATCGGGTCGCCCGGGTCGAGCAGGTACTCCTTGGCCCGGTCGTTGCCACTCGGCGTCGCCGCCGGTCGCGTCGCCGCGGCCCGGTGCACCTGCGCCTCACCGGACTTGGTCACCCGCAGTTGGAGGGTCGCGTCGGCCGTCTCCACGTGCCAGTTGCCGAAGGGCTCGGCCAGGAGTTCGTCGACCGCTACGGCGGCCTCGGGACCGGGGGCGACGTTGCGGGTGTGCGGGCGCGCGCCGTCGGACGTGGCGATCTGCAACCGCGGGCCGGCCTTGAGCGTCACCGGACGCAGTTCGGCCCGCACGACAGTGGGTCGGTGTCCCCGACGGCGCCCGGCGGCCACCGCACGGGTCAGCGCGGGGTCGAGCAGCAGTGCACGAACCTCGGTCAGGGCGGCATCCAGTGGTTCCGGCATCGTTCCATCTTCGGCAGGTGGGGTGGGAAGGCGACATCCCCCGTACCGCGCTGAGGCGGTGCCGGGGGATGTCGGGTGAATCTCGCTGCGTCAGTCCGCGGTCGCCTCGGCCGGCGTACCCGCGCCGGAACCGCCACCACGGCGGCGCCGGCGGCGGCGCGGCTTCGATGCCTCGCCCTCGACGGCGGCGGCCGGCTCTGCCGGTGCCGCCTCGGCCGAGATCACCGCGGTCGGCTCGCCCGCAACCGTCTCGCCTGCACGGCGGCGACGCCGGCGACGCGGGGTGCGGCCGGCTTCGTCGCCGGCGGTGTCAGTGGGTGCCTCGGCAGCCGGCGTGCCGGCGTCGGTGCGGTCCCGGCGGCCGTCGCCGCGGCCACGGCGCTCACCCCGGCCGTCGCCGCGGCTCTCACCGCGTCGCGGGCCCCGGCCGCCGCTGTCGCCCCGGCGGGAGCGGGTCGTCCCACCCAGGTCCTCTTCGATCTCGGCGGACAGCCCGGCCCGGGTGCGCTCGGCAGTGGGCAGAGTGCCGCTGACCTCGGTGGAGATGTGCAGGTCGGTGTAGAGGTGCGGCGACGTGTGGTACGTCTCCGGCGGCTCGGGCATCTCCAGACCGAGGGTCTTGTCGATGATCCGCCAGCGGGGCATGTCGTCCCAGTCGACGAAGGTCACCGCGACGCCGGTCGCCCCGGCCCGGCCGGTACGGCCGATGCGGTGGGTGTAGGTGTCCTGGTCTTCCGGGCAGTCGTAGTTGATCACGTGGGTGACGCCTGTGACGTCGAGTCCACGGGCCGCCACGTCGGTGGCGACCAGGATGTCGATCTTGCCGGCGCGGAACGCCCGCAGCGCCCGCTCACGGGCGCCCTGGCCGAGGTCACCGTGCACCGCGGCGACGGCGAACCCGCGGAAGTCGAGATCCTCGGCGACCCGGTCGGCGGCCCGCTTGGTGCGGGTGAAGATCATGGTCAGCCCGCGCCCCTCGGCCTGGAGGATGCGCGCCACCACCTCGACCTTGTTCATCGAGTGGGTGCGGTAGACCAGCTGCTGGGTCTGCGGCGACGGCCCGGTCTCGGCGGTGTGCCCGGCGTGGATCGTCATCGGCTGGCGCAGGAACCGCCGGGACAGGGTGACGATCGGGTCCGGCATGGTCGCCGAGAACAGCATCGTCTGCCGGTCCTCCGGAAGCATCGCCAGGATCTTCTCGACGTCGTCGAGGAAGCCCAGGTCGAGCATCCGGTCTGCCTCGTCGAGGACGAGCGCGTGCACCCGGTCCAGGCGGAGGTGCTTCTGCTTCTGCAGGTCCATCAGTCGGCCCGGGGTGCCGACCAGGATCTCGACGCCCTTGCGCAGCGCGTCGATCTGCGGCTCGTACGCCACGCCACCGTAGATCGGCAGCACCCGGACGCCGCGCGTCCGGCCGGCGGCGGCCAGATCCTTGGCGACCTGGATGCCCAGCTCACGGGTGGGGACGACGACCAGCGCCTGGGGGACGCCGTCGCTGCCCTCGCTCGGTGCGAAGACCCGCTCCAGCAGCGGTACGCCGAAGCCGAGGGTCTTGCCGGTGCCGGTGGGTGCCTGGCCGATCAGGTCGACGCCGCGCAGCGCGATCGGGATCGCGTACTCCTGGATGGCGAACGCGCGGGTGATGCCGGCGGCGGCCAGCGCCTCGACGGTTTCCTCGCGGGCGCCGAGGGCCGCGAAGGTGGGAGCCTCGGGTCGGACCGGGGCGGTGGGGGCCAGTTCCTGGCCGTCCATCAGATCTTGAGTCAGCTCGCTCATGTGGGTGTGGGGGTGCCCTCTCGTGGGTGCGCCCCGTCTCGTCCTCAGGGCGCGTTCGGTATGACGCGGGCCACACGGTCGGCGGCAGAATGCCGAGCCGGACCGGGCCGCACGCGCGCCGCGGGCTGAGCTTCGATCAGATCGGCGCCCACGGCAACTGCTCTATGCTACCTGAACAGGCAAGCTCACGTCCCGATTCCCGGTCGGCCAGCCGCCACGCGGGGCGGTCGAATGTGACCTGCACCACACTTGCTCGGGTGCTCGTTCGTGCCCCGCACGGGCCACCCGGCGCCGGCCCCGCACGGTAGCCTGCGCTCGTGTCCGCGCCGACCACCCCCGGTCCCGCCGTCGCCGACCTGCTGGGCCTGGTCGCCTTCGGTGAGCTGCTCGCCTTCGAACGCATGGCCGGCGACGCGCGACTCGCCCCCGACCTGCATCGACGCGCCGCGCTGAGCCAGATGGCTGCGGCCGAGATCGGCAACTACCGCCGGCTCGCCGACCGGCTCACCGCGCTGGGTGTGCCGCCGGAGGAGGCGATGACGCCGTACGTGCGGCCGTTGCAGGCGTACCACGACTCCACCGAGCCGCGGGACTGGGCGGAGGTGGTCACCAAGGCGTACGTGGGGGACGCGATCACCGACGACTTCATCCGGGAGATCGCCGACGCGCTGGACGAGCCCGACCGGGCGCTGGTGCTGGACGTGCTGCACGACTCCCGGTACGCGGAGTTCGCCGTCGCCGAGATCCGGGTGGCCGTCGCCGCCGATCCCCGGGTTGCCGGTCGGCTCTCCATGTGGGCCCGGCGGCTGGTCGGCGAGGCGTTGTCGCAGGCCGGCCACGTCGCCGCCGAACGGGCCGCACTCACCGCGCTGATCGCGCGGGGCGACCGGGTCGACGTGCCGGGATTGTTCTCCAGGCTCACCGCCGCCCACACCGCGCGGATGGCGGTCGCCGGACTGAACAACTGACCGTCACCCGTCGGGTGCGGCACCGGCCCGCGGCAGGTGGCCTGCAAACGCCGACCTGCCGCGACGGCCGGACCGGTCAGCGAACGGTGAAACCGACCGCTCGCGGGGACGCCTCGGCGATCTCGACGTAGGCGACCTTCTCGACCGGAACGATGACCCGCCGGCCCTTCTCGTCGGTCAGGGAGAGCGTGCCGCCGTTGCCGGCGAAGGCGTCGGTCACGATCTGCTCGATCTCGGCCGGCGACTGCGCGCTGTCCAGAACCAGCTCGCGCGGCGCGTACTGCACGCCGATCTTGACCTCCACTGTGCCTCCTCAACTGGGGCGATAACCGCCCTGCGAAGGCTATCCGATCACGGGGTCGACGGTCAGGCTGACTCACCTTGCAGCGGGAAGCTCGCGATGCCCCGCCAGGACAACGCCGCCACCAGAGCCTCGGCCTCCGCCTTCGGCACCTGCCGGCCACCGGCCAGCCAGAACTGCGCGGCGGTCTCCGCCGCGCCGACCAGCCCGGAGGCGAGCAGCTCGGCGTGCGACCGGCTCACGCCGGTGTCGGAGATGATGGTGTCGGTGATCGCCGCGATGCAGCCCTGCTCGACCCGCTCCACCCGCTGCCGCACCGCCGGGTCGTTGCGCAGGTCCGATTCGAAGACGAGGCGGAACGCCTCGCTCTCGTGATCAACGAAGTCGAAGTACGCGCGCACCGACGCGCTGACCCGCTCCTTGTTGTCGCTGGTGCCGCGCATCGCCTCGTGCACCTGAGCGACGATGGCGTCACAGTGCGTGTCCAACAGGGCCAGGTAGAGGTCCATCTTTCCCGGGAAGTGTTGGTAGAGCACCGGCTTGGAAACCCCGGCCCGCTCGGCGATGTCGTCCATCGCCGCGGCGTGGTAGCCCTGGGCGACGAATACCTCCTGCGCCGCCGCGAGCAGCTGCTTACGGCGCGCGGAGCGGGGCAGGCGGGTGGGCCTGCCAGCGGTTTGTGCGCCGTTCCCCACAGCGGTCATGGGATCCTCCGAGTTCTCCGTACGGGCCGGCATTTTCCCCCCAGACCGGGGCGGCCCTCGACCGCGTCGTGGAAATGGCCCGCCGCTGTAACTTATCGCCACTCTCCCCACACGGTAGCCTCAGCGAGGGCGACCAAGGAGCGCGCGGTGAGTGAAACAGGGCAACCCGGAGCCGCCACCCCGGGAGAGCACGGTGACGGAACGGGTCAGCACGACGACCCGGGCCGCTCCGGCAGCGGGTGGGCGCCCTCGACGGGCGGGTGGTCCCCGTCTGCCGAGCGCGAGGCGGCCGGGGAGCAGGCACCACCGTGGCAGCGGCCCCCCGCGTCCGGTTGGCGTGCCTCCTCCACGAGGCACGGCGACCTGCCGGCGCCTCTGCCCGGGCTGACCGGTGACCCCGAGCGCCCCGCCCGGGTCAACGGTCACCACACCAACGGTGTCCACCACGACGAGGCCGAGATCGACAGCGACAGCAGCGGCGACAGCGAGACCAACGGCGCCCGCCACGGCGATGCGGAGATCAACGGCGTCGCGCACCTCGGCGGCGGGGCCCCATCGGGCCGCCAGACACCGGTGAGCGCGCCGCCCGGGCGGGCCGCCGACGACCGGCCCGACGTGGGCGGAGGCCGGCTGGTGGTGCCCGCCCAGCGTCCCGCGCCGGTCGGGGAGCAGGGAACGGCAGAGGCCGACACCGGCCCGGCCCGGCACTCCACCACCGACCCTGCCGCGCCGCGCGGCGTCCGCTGGGCCGACCCCGGTCTGCCCAGCACGGCGCCGGCCTCCATCCAGGTGCCGCCCGTCGGCACGGCCGCCTCGGGTTTCGAGGTGCCGCCCGGTCTGCGCGCGCCCACCGGCGAACGGCCCGCCGTCGACGATCAACCTGCCGTTCCGCGTGGTTGGCAGGCCCCGCCCCCGGCCGAGGCGTCGGCCGAGTCGGGGCGTGCCTCCGGGCGCGGCGACGACGCGGAACCGGAGCGCCCCAGCGGGGACACGCACCGGGCGGGTGAGTCGCCCTCCATCGAGCCGGACTGGTCCGGGCCCAGCTGGAACCGCCCGAGCTGGGGCAGTGGGTGGGCACCGCCCTGGTCCCGCCAGGACGGCGAGTCGACCGGCCGACCGGCGCGGGACGAGTCCGCGCCGGGCTGGGTCGCCGAGCCCCACCAGCCGTACGAGCCGGTGCGCGCCGAGCCGACCCGTCCGTACGAGCCGGTGCCGGCCGAGCCGCCCCGCGCGTACGACGTCACCCGGGACGCGCCCCGGGCCGAGGCGGACGCCGACCCCGGCACGCCCACGCGCCCGTCCTGGGCGGGTGAGCGGCCGGCCCCGATTCCGACCAGCGTGCCGCCGGCCGTCTCCCGGCCCGAGCCGACCGAGCGGCCCTCCTGGGCCGGTGGGCCGGCGCCCGAGCCGACCAGCGGGCTCCCCGCCGACCGCCCGTCCTGGGCCGCGCCGGCCCCGGTCAGCGCGGCGGCCGACCCGTCGCCTCGCGCGGCCGGCACCGACCCCACCCCGACCAGCGGCCCTCCCGTGCCCCCGCGCACCGCGTCGCCCGCCGTCGACCGCCCGTCCTGGTCCGGTGGCCCCGCTCCCACGAGTGGCCCGCCGGCCGTCGAGCGTCCGTCGTGGGCCGGGGGGTCCGCATCGGGCGACGCCGTCCGTACCGAGCCGACCAGTGGTCCGCCGGCCGTTGACCGTCCCTCCTGGGCTGGGGGGTCCGCCCCCACAAGTGGCCCGCCGGCCGTCGAGCGTCCATCGTGGGCCGGGGGGTCCGCGTCGGGCGGTGCCGCCGCCCGTGCCGAGCCGACGAGTGGCCCGCCGGCCGCTGACCACGCCTCCTGGGCCGGCGGTTCGGACCCGACGCCGGCCAGTGCCCCGCCGTCGCGCCCGTCCTGGGCCGGCCCCGCATCGCCGCTCCCACCGCCGCCGCCCCGCCCCTCCTGGGCCGGCGGCCCGGACCCGAGGCCGACAAGCGTCCCGCCGTCGCGCCCGTCCTGGGCCGGCGATCCGACGCCCGTCGGCGCACCGGCGAGCACGCGCCCGTCCTGGGCGGGCCCGGCGCCCGTCGATCCGCCCGTGCCGGCCGATCCGCCGCCGGCGCCCGCCGGCCCGCCGCCGACCGTGACCGACGCGCCGCCACCAGCGGCACCGGTCCGTCCGGTGACCGAGCGGCCCTCCTGGGCCGGTGGATCGCCGACACCCGTGGCGGCCGAGCGACCCGACTGGTCCGAGGGACGCATTCCGGCAGCTCCGGCCGAGCGTCCCTCCTGGCCGGCCACCCGGCCGGCGGCCGCTCCCCGGGCGAGCGACGCGGGCGAGTCGACGGGCCCGGTTCGGCCGACCGGGCCGTTCCGACTCCGACCGGCGACCCCCGAGCCGCCCGCGCCGTCGCCCGCCGAGCCGGCCGCTGCCGCCCCGCCGGCGACCGGTCCTTCCCTCGCCGGCCCCCCGCCCTCGGCCGGTGCCGGTCCGGCCTCCGCCACCGGCGGCCCCGGACGTCACGACAGGCCGTCACCCGCGTCCGCCCCTCCCTACGCGGCTCGCCGATCCGCCCCCGACCCGGCGTCGCCGGTCGAGCCCGCCGACGGCGGGCGACGGCCCGACACGTCGGCGGTGCTGCCGCAGCGCGTCCCCGCGGAACCGGACGTGCCCGTTGTGCCGGAGCCGCCAGCCGTGGAGCCACCCGCCGAAACCCCCGAACTCGCTCGCATCGCCACCCACCTGCGCCGCGACGACGAGCCCGCTCCGTTGCGGGAACGTCCCGAGGGGTTCGACGTCAACGCCATCCTGGACGCGGTGCGGGAGGTGGCCGGTGTTCGGGACGCCGCCCTGCGTCGTACGCCGGCCGGCGCGCACAGCCTCCGACTGGACCTGGCCGACGGTGCCGATCCGGCCGAGGTGAGTCGACAGGTGGCCCGGCTGCTCCAGGAACGGATGGGGCTGGCCGCCGCCCCGCAGAACGTGCCCGGCCTGCCCACCACGCCAGCCCCGCCGGTCCGCCGTCGCGCAGCCGAGCCGCGGCCGGCCGAGTCGCGCGCCACCGATCGACGAGCTGCCGAGCCGCGTCCCCTCGAGCCGCGATCTGTCGAGGCGCGGCCCGCCGAGCCGCGCGACACCGGCGCGGAACCGCGTACCGCGGAGTCGTCCTCGGTCGCTCGGTCCTCGGGTGGTCGGGCCGAGGCCACGCCGACGGGCCCGGAGCAGTGGGTCGGGCCGGACGCCGCGCGTCGACGGCGGGCAGGCGCCCCGCACCGGGGCCGCGCCACAGTCGAGGAACCCGGATCGGTCTCGGCCGCGCCCACCGGCGGAGCCACCGGTAGCCCGGCGACGGTCGGTACGTCGTACTCCGGCGGTCAGGTGACCACGACGGAGTCGGCGCCCTCCCGGCCTCTGGACACCGGCGGCGTGCCGGGGCCGCGCGTGGTCATCGACCACGTGCAGGTCAGCACCTTCGGTCTGGACGCCAACGTGGAGGTGCGGCTGCTGGCCGGCGACGACAGCGCGGCCGGGTACGCGACCGGGCCGGCGGTGGACGGTTACGTGCTGCGTCTCTGCGCGGTGGCCGCGGCCGCCGCAGTGGACGAGTTGCTGCGCGGGGCCGAGAACGCCGAACGTGGCCGCTGCTTCGTCGAGCACGCGGCGGTGGTGCCGTTCGGCAACTGCGAGGTGGCCACGGTGGTGGTGCTGCTGGTCTGCGAGGGCTGGGTCGAGCAGCTCGCCGGTTCGGCGCTGGTGGCCGGCGATCCGCGCCAGGCGGTGGTCCGGGCGACGCTGGCGGCGGTCAACCGTCGGCTGGAGGCGCTGCTGTCCTGAGTGGTCCGAGGCAGACTGGGAGGATGAAGCGCGCCTCCCTCTGGCCGGACCATCTCCTCCCCGAGGTGGGTGTACCGCCGCCGTGGCCGGGCCGGGAGGTCCGCCTCGACGGCGTCGCCACCTATGTGCGGGACACTCCGGCGACGACCGTCGACGCGGAACCGGCGTTGTACGTGCACGGGCTGGGCGGCTCGTCGCAGAACTGGACCGACCTGGCCGGGCTGCTCGCCGACCGGCTGGACGGCCAGGCCATCGACCTGCCCGGGTTCGGCCGCAGCGAGCCGGGCCGGCGGTACACGATTTCGGCTTTCGCCGACCTGGTCATCCGGTGGATCGAGCACTCCGGTCGGGGGCCGGTGCACCTGTTCGGCAACTCGCTGGGCGGCGCGGTCTCGGTCCAGGTGGCGGGGCTTCGGCCGGACCTGGTGCGCACCCTCACCCTGATCTCTCCGGCGTTGCCGTTTCTGGACTTCCGGCGGTCGTTGCAGGGCCGGATGTTGCCGGTGCTGGCCATTCCCGGCGGTGAGCGCCTGGTCGCCCGGCATCTCACCCAGCTCGCGCCCGAGGTGATGGCCGAGCAGGTGCTCCAGGCGTGCGTCGCCGACCTCAGCCGGATCTGCGATCAGCGCCGGGCCGAGGCGTTGGAGGAGATCCGGGTGCGGTACGAGGCGGCGCACTATGCGGCCGCGTACGTCCGGACGTTCCGGGGGCTGGTCTCGTCCTTCCTGCGGGCGTACCTGCCGGGGGCGGGCTCGCTGTGGCGGCTCGCCGGGGCGGTGCGCGCGCCGACGCTTGTGGTGGGCGGCCGGCAGGACAGGCTGGTCGACGTTCGCGTCGCACCCCAGACCGCCCGGGTCATTCCGGACAGCCGCCTGCTGATGCTCGACGGCGTCGGTCACGTGGCGCAGCTGGAGGTTCCCCGGCTGGTCGCCCGGGCGGTGGTCGGCCTGCTCGCCGAAACGGAGGACGCCGCCCGGCCGTCCGATCTGGCAGGCTGACCGGGATGTTCAGGTCCGCTCGTCGCCGCCGTCGCCTCGCACTGATCGCCCAGTTGGTGGCGTTGGTGCTGGCGGTCGGCGCGGCGGTGACCGTGATCGCCGAGGGTCCGGGCGTGCCACCGGATCGGCTGACCGCCGACGAGATCGGGCCGCCGCTGGTGGCCGGGCCGTTGCCGCCGTCGGCCTATCCGTCGCCGACCGCAACCGCAACCGCTGCGTCGCCGAGTCCGTCGCCGAGCCCGTCGCCCGTCCTGCGGATGCCCGGCGCGGTGCCGACCGCGGGCACCGGCCGGTTCGGCCACGACGACCGCACCGGCCCGGTGCTGGGCCGCTCGGGCGAGCTGCGCCGCTACCGGGTGGCTGTCGAGTCGGGCAGCAACGAGGACATCGCCGCGTTCGCTCAGGCCGTCGAGGTGGCGCTCGCCGGGCCGGGCAGCTGGGTCGACAGCGGCCGGCTGCGGTTGCAGCAGGTGCCGGGGACCGCTCCCCGGGACTTCACCGTCTACCTGGCGACCGCCCGAACGGCGGGCCGGATGTGTTCCGAGGGTGGCGTGGACATCCGGATCGGCGGGCGGCCGTACACCTCCTGCCGCGCGCCCGGCCAGGTGATCATCAACCTGGATCGGTGGCGGTTGTCGGTGCCGCACTTCGTGTCGGCGGGCGTGCCGTTGGCGGTCTACCGGACGTACGTGGTCAACCACGAGGTGGGTCACCAGCTCGGGCACCGGCACGAGCGTTGCCCGGGCGCGGGGCGTCCGGCGCCGGTGATGATGCAGCAGACGCTCTTTCTCAACGGGTGCCGGGTCAACCCGTGGCCGTACGTCGACGGTCGGCGTTACGCCGGCCCGGCTCTCTGACCCATCCGGTCCGCCACCCCCCAGAAGACCTATTGCGGCAATAGAAGCCAAAAGCGGAGAATTGCCCGAATAATCTGGCAGGCTGGACGCCATGACGCCGTCGTCCCCTTACGGCCCGCCCGAGCCGCCTGACCGGTCCGCGTACGAGGACGCGCGTCCCACGCTCGTGCGCATGCGCCGCCGCCGACGCCGCAGCCTGCTGCTCGGCCTGCTCGTGGCCGCCACCGCCACCGCCGTCGGTGTGACCGCGACGCGGGGCGACGAGCCGCCGGCCGACGTACCGCCCGCCCCGACCCAGGGGATGGGGCTGGGCGGCGGGGAGGTCCACCCGGTGCCCAGCGCCTACCCGTCGGTCGGCGCGGGACGGTTCACCGTCGCCGACGGGGGGACGTCAGTACACGGTACGGACGGACCGCTGCGCCGCTACCGGGTGGTTGTCGAACGGGGCAGCGGCCAGGACGCCGACGCGTTCGCCACGCGGGTGGACGAGGTGCTGGCCGACCCGCGCAGCTGGATCGCCTCCCGCGAGCTGCGGGTGCAGCGGGTGGCCGACGTCGACCAGGCCGACTTCACGATCTATCTCGCCACCCCGGTCACGTCCGAGCGGATGTGCGCCGAGGGCGGGTTGACCACCGAGCGCTACACCTCGTGCCGGCTGCCCGGTCAGGTCATCATCAACCTGGCCCGCTGGCAGGAGGCGGTGCCCGACTACGGGGCCCCGCTGGAGACGTACCGCACGTACGTCATCAACCACGAGGTCGGCCACGAGTTCGGCGAGGAGCACGAGGCATGCCCCGGTCCGGGGGAGCCCGCTCCGGTGATGCAGCAGCAGACGTACGGGCTGAAGGGCTGCGTGGCCAACGCCTGGCCCTACCTCGACGGCCGTCGCTACGCCGGCGACATGGTCCCCTGACCGACCGGCGCGAGTTATTCCCCTCCCGCATCGCGGGCCACGTGTCCTCCCTCATGGCCGAGTGCGGCCCGGGCGAGCAACAATGGCGCGGTTCACACCGCCGATCCCGGGGAGTCCACCGTGTCGTTGCCCCCGCTCGTCGAGCCCGCCGCCGAGCTGACAGTTGACGAGATCCGCCGCTACTCGCGCCACCTGATCATCCCGGACGTCGGGGTGGCCGGGCAGAAGCGGCTGAAGAACGCCCGGGTGCTCTGTGTCGGCGCCGGTGGCCTCGGGTCGCCCGCCCTGCTGTACCTCGCCGCGGCGGGGGTCGGCACCCTCGGCATCATCGACTTCGACACCGTCGACGAGTCCAACCTCCAGCGCCAGGTCATCCACGGCGTGTCCGACGTCGGCCGATCCAAGGCCGAGTCCGCCGCCGCGTCGATCCGCGAGATCAACCCGCTGGTCACCGTGGAGATCCACAACACCGCGTTGGACCGCGAGAACGTCCGCGAGATCTTCGCCCAGTACGACCTGATCGTCGACGGCACCGACAACTTCGCCACCCGGTACATGGTCAACGATGCGGCGGTGCTGCTCGGCAAGCCGTACGTCTGGGGCTCGATCTACCGCTTCGACGGCCAGGCGTCGGTGTTCTGGGCCGAGCACGGCCCCTGCTACCGGTGCCTCTACCCGGAGCCGCCGCCGCCCGGCATGGTCCCGTCCTGCGCCGAGGGAGGCGTGCTCGGCGTGCTCTGCGCGTCGATCGGCTCGATCCAGGTGAACGAGGCCATCAAGCTGCTCACCGGCATCGGTGAGCCGCTGGTCGGCCGCCTGATGGTCTACGACGCCCTGGAGATGGAGTATCGCAAGATCAAGGTCCGGAAGGACCCGAACTGCGTGCTCTGCGGCGAGAACCCGACCGTCACCGACCTGCTGGAAGACTACGAGGACTTCTGCGGCGCGGTCTCCGAGGAGGCCCAGGAGGCGACGCTCGACTCGACCATCACCGCCCTGGAGCTCAAGGAGTGGCAGGACGCCGGCAAGGACATCTTCCTCGTCGACGTACGGGAGCCGGCCGAGTACGAGATCGTGCGGATCCCCGGGGCGACCCTGATCCCCAAGGGCGACATCATCTCCGGCGAGGCGCTGGCGAAGCTCCCGCAGGACAAGCAGATCGTCCTGCACTGCAAGTCGGGCGTCCGCTCGGCGGAGGCGCTCGCCGCGCTCAAGGCGGCCGGGTTCCGCGACGCCGTCCACGTGCAGGGCGGCGTGCTGTCGTGGATCAAGCAGATCGACCCGTCACTGCCCGCGTACTGACCGGCCCGCCGGGGCGACGCCACACAGCGCCGCCCCGGCGCCGGCCCGCTGTGGCGGCGTACGCCGCCGCCGACGGTAAATCGACGCAAGTGGCTCCGTGTGGCGCTGCGACCGGAGCGACGCAGCCATTTCCAGCTGGCCGATTCCCCGAGGCGGGATCGTGTCTGCGCAGGTAGCGTCTCCGCCGTGGTCGACTTGGAAGCCGCGATCGGGTTCGTCGTGGCGCATGGGGACGCGGTGGAACGCGCCCGCCTCTCCTGGCTGCGCAACGGCACGCAGGTGCCGCCGGAGCTGTTGGAGGTGGCCGAGGTCGGTCAGTCGCCCGATGGCGGCTGGCCGGCGAGCTGGGGTGGCGAGGTCGCCTCGGTCGACGCCACCTGTTTCCGGCTCGCCGAGCTGGACGACCTGGGCGCGCTCGGCCGTCCCGCCGCCCGCCGGGCGCTGGACTGGTTGGCGTCCCGGCAGCAGGCGGACGGCGGCTGGGACGAGGACCTGTCGCTGACCGGCTCGGCCCCCGAGTGGGCCCGCCCCGGCGATCCGGAGGCCAAACTCTTCCTCACCGCCAACGCCGGCTTCTGGCTGACCGTCGCCGGTCTGGACGCCCGCGCCTCGGGTCCGCTCGATCACCGGGTCGGCGGGGCGTACGCCGGGGTGGTGCAGGCGGCGGCCCAGTCGATCGTCGCGCGGTTGCGCCCGGACGGGAGTTGGCCGTCGTTCCTCGCCGCCGGCTGGCTGAGTGCCGCCGTGCTGCACCGCCAGGAGATGTTCCAGGAGTCGGCGCGGATCCAGGTGGTGCTCGCCGAACGGATGCCCACGATGTCGCCGGGCGACGTGGCCTGGTTGGGGGCCACGCTGCGCCGGGTCGGCATCGACCTGCGCGACTGGATCATGGTGCGGGCCCTGCGGCGGCTCGCCGAGACCCAGCGCAGCGACGGTGGCTGGGAGAGCGACGACGGTCACCAGTTCGACGTGCACGCGACGCTGTCCGCGATCCGGGCCGCCCGGCCCGCGGCGGCCGGAGCCACCGCGCAGCCGGGCTGACACGGCCCTAGCTGAAACAGGCCCTAGCGCAGGTGCCCGTCCCCGGTGACGACGTACTTGGTGCTGGTCAGCTCGGGCAGACCCATCGGACCCCTTGCGTGCAGCTTCTGCGTCGAGATGCCGATCTCCGCGCCGAACCCGAACTCGCCCCCGTCGGTGAACCGGGTCGAGGCGTTCACCATGACCGCCGCCGCGTCGACCCGGGCGACGAAGTCGCGGGCGGCGCTCGCCGAGTCGGTGAGGATCGCCTCGGTGTGCCCGGTGCCGAAGCGGCGGATGTGCGCGACCGCAGCGTCCAGCGACTCGACCACGGCGACCGAGATGTCGGCCGACAGGTATTCGGTGGCGAAGTCCTCCTCGGTCGCCGGGACCACCGCGGCCGAGTGCGCGGCCACCTCGGGGGAGCCGTGCACGGTCACCCCCGCCTCGGCGAACGCGGCCAGCATCGGCGGCAGGAACGCGTCGGCCACGTCGGCGTGCACCAGCAGCGACTCGGCGGTGTTGCAGGTGGACAGGCGCTGCGTCTTGGCGTTCAGCGTCACCGCTACGGCCTTCGCCACGTCCGCGGCGGCGTCGACGTAGACGTGGCAGTTGCCCACCCCGGTCTCGATCACCGGCACTGTCGACTCCTCGACCACGGTGCGGATCAGCGACGCGCCGCCGCGCGGGATGAGCACGTCGACGAGCCCCCGGGCGCGCATCAGCTCCTTGACCGAGTCGCGGGAGCTGGCGTCGAGCAGCTGCACCGCGTCGGCCGGCAGGCCGGCCCCGGCGATCGCGTCGCGCAGCACCGCGACCAGCGCGGCGTTGGAGTGCGCGGCCGAGGACGACCCGCGCAGCAGCGCCGCGTTGCCGGACTTGAGGCAGATCCCGGCGGCGTCCACTGTCACGTTCGGGCGTGCCTCGTAGATGATGCCGACCACCCCGAACGGCACCCGGATCTGGCGTAGCTCCAGGCCGTTGGGCAGGGTCGAACCGCGGACCACCTCGCCGACCGGGTCGGGCAGCGCGGCCATCTGGCGCAGCGCGTCGGCGATGCCGGCCACCCGGCCCGCGTCGAGGGCGAGCCGGTCCAGCACGGCCGCGCTCAGCCCGGCTTCGCGGCCGGCCGCCAGGTCCGTCTCGTTCGCGGTCAGGATCTCCGGTGTACGCGCCACCAGCGCGTCCGCCATCGCGACCAGCGCGGCGTCCTTGACCGTACGGGTGGCCACGGCCAGGTCGGCGGCGGCGTCCCGCGCCCGTCGCGCCTGCTCGACGACGCTCATGCGGGCACTCCGCTTCGCTCCGTGCCGTCCTGCGGCACCGACGCCCTGAGCTGATGATTCATTCGCTGGCGCTCACTCATCGACTACTCCTCAGCTGGGCGGTTGGCTTACAGCAGCACGAGGTCGTCGCGGTGGACGACCTCCCGTTCGTACGCCGGGCCGAGCGCCGCGGCGAGTTCGGAGGTGGAGCGGCCGAGCAGCCCGGGCAGCTCCACCGCGTCGTAGTTGACCAGGCCACGGGCGACAGGTGCGCCTGCGGTGTCGACCAGGTCCACGGGGTCGCCAGCGGTGAATGTGCCGTCCACGGCGGTGATGCCGGCGGGCAGCAGCGACTTGCGTCGCCCGACGACGGCGGCCACCGCGCCCGGGTCCAGGTGCAGCCGCCCTCGGGGCGAGGTGGCGTGGGCCAGCCAGAACAGCCGGGCCGTCGGGCGCTGCCGCTGCGGGTGGAACAGCGTGCCGACGGGCTCGCCGGCCAGCGCCGGTGCGGCCAGGTCGGCGGCGGTGAGCACCACGGGGATGCCGAAGCCGGTGGCGATCCGGGCCGCCTCGACCTTCGTCACCATGCCGCCGGTGCCGACCCCGGACCGGCCGGCGCCGCCGATGGTGATCCCGGCGAGGTCCTCGTCGCTGCGGACCTCCGGGATGCGGGTCGACTGCGGGCGGGCCGGGTCGCCAGTCCAGAGCGCGTCCACGTCGGAGAGGAGCACCAGCAGGTCGGCGTGGACGAGGGCGGCCACCAGGGCGGCCAGCCGGTCGTTGTCGCCGAACCGGATCTCCTCGGTGGCCACCGTGTCGTTCTCGTTGACGATCGGCACCGCGTGCAGGTCGAGCAGTTTGCGCAGCGTGCGGTACGCGTTGCGGTAGTGCGCCCGCCGGGTCACGTCGTCGACGGTGAGCAGCACCTGCCCGACGGTGCGGCCGTGCCGGGCGAAGCTGGCCGCGTACCGGCCGATCAGGAGGCCCTGGCCGACGCTGGCGGCGGCCTGCTGGGTGGCCAGGTCGCGCGGACGTCGGATCAACCCGAGCGGGGCGAGGCCGGCGGCGATCGCGCCCGAGGAGACCAGCACGACCTCGCGTCCCTCGGCGGCGAGTCGGCCCAGGGTGTCGACCAGCGCGTCGACCCGCTCGTCGGCCAGGCCGCCGGTGGCGGTGGTCAACGAGGAGGATCCGATCTTGACGACGACCCGTCGGGCGGCCGTGACTGCGTCGCGCACCCGCCCATTCTGCGTGGTCACGCCCGCGTCGCCCGGCGGCGTTCCCATATGGTGGCCGATTGTGACTCCTGACGAGTACGTCGAGGCGGTGCTGGACCTCGTGGAGCGGATCCCGGAGGGTCGGGTGATGTCGTACGGGGCGGTCGCCGACGCCCTGGCCGAGCGCTCGGGTCGTGCCTCCGCGCGCCTGGTGGGCTCCATCATGGCCCGGCACGGCAGCTCGGTGCCCTGGCACCGGGTGGTGACCTCGTCCGGGCGGCTGCCGCCGGGGCACGAGCGGGAGGCGCGGGCCCGGCTGCGGGCCGAGGGGGCGCCGTTGCGCGGCGAGGGCGTGGACATCACGGCGGCGGGCTGGTCGCCGGAGGAGGGGATGTGACGCGCGCCATAACGTGAGTAACATTCGGCCCCATGAGCCAGCCGCCGGGTGTCGCCGGCCCGCCCGCTGTCGGCCAGTTCGCCGCCGGCCCTTCCGTCGCGGGTCCGCTGCCCCGCCCGGTGCACGCCGGATACGCGCTCGGCTCGCTGGCCACCGGCGCGTTCGGCACGGTGCCCGGTCTGCTGCTGCTGCCGTACCTGACCGACACGCTCGGCGTGGCCGCCGGGCTCGCCGCCCTGCTGGTCCTGCTGCCCAAGGCGTGGGACGTGCTGGTCAACCCGGTCGCCGGGCGGATCTCCGACCGCACCCGCTCGCGTTGGGGCGCACGCCGGCCGTACCTGCTCGTCGCCGGTCTCGCGCTCGCCGTGCTCTTCGCGGCCATCTTCGCCGCGCCGTTCGGCAACGGGCCGGCCGCCGCGGCGTACGTGGCACTCGCGTTCCTCGCCACGGCGACCGCGTTCGCCTTCTTCCAGGTGCCGTACGTGGCGATGCCCGCCGAGATGACCGACGACTACGCCGAGCGCACACGGCTGATGACCTGGCGGATCGCCGTGCTTGCGCTGGCCATCCTGGTCTCCGGCGCGGTGGCACCGCTGGTCGTGCGGGCCGGCGGCGACGGCGTGCCCGGGCACCGCTGGATGGGCCTGTTCGTGGCGTCGCTCATCGTCGTCGGCGCCCTCGGCGCGTTCCTCGGCACCCGGTCCGCGCCAGGTGGTGTGGTCGGCGCCAGCGAGCCGACACTGCGCGCCCAGCTCGCCGTGGCCGCCGCCAACCGACCGTTCCGGGCGTTGCTGGTCTGCTTCGTGGTGCAGTCCGCCGGCGTGGCGACCATCCTCGCCGGGGTCAACTACTTCGCCGGGCAGATCCTGCGCGACGAGCAGACCGGACCGACACTCCTCTTCGCCTGCTTCGTCGGACCGGCGCTGCTGGTGATGCCGCTCTGGTCCCGCGTCGGCGCCCGGTTGGGTAAGCGGGCCGCCCTGGTCGCCGCCGGGCTGATCCTCGCCGCCGGGGCGCTCGCCCTGGTCGCCGCCCCGCTGCTGCCCCCGGTCGTCGTCTACCTGGTGGTCGCGGTCCTCGGCGTCGGGTACGCCGGGCAGCAGGTGTTCGCGCTGGCCATGCTCCCGGACTGCATCGCGTACGACACGGCGCGCACCGGCCGCCGGCAGGCGGGCGTCTTCACCGGCCTGTGGACCGCCGGGGAGACCCTCGGCCTGGCCCTCGGCCCCGGGGTGTACGGGCTGGTGCTCCAGCTCTCCGGCTACGTCTCCTCCGACACCGGTACGGCGGCGACGCAGTCCGACACCGCGAGGCTCGGTGTTCTGCTCGGCTTCACAGTCCTGCCAGCCCTCCTGATAGCCCCGCCCCTCCTCCTGCTGCGCCGCTACAACCTGACCGCGACGGTCCTCGCCGCGGTCACGCCGCACGGACGCGTCGATCATGGAGTTGTGGTGGGGGACGAAAGCGGTGAACGATGACAAGAAAGGCACCACGATTTCATGATCGACGAGAGCAGGGTCTCGGGCGGGGCGCTGTCGTCCGACGGGGTGGCCGCGGATGTCGCGCTGGCGGAGGTTCGACGGCTGCGCGCCGCTGATCGGCCTACGCACGGGGGTCGGCTGTTCGCGTACGTGTACGACCCGGCGGTGCCGGGGCTCGACGACCTCGCCGCCGCCGCGCACTCCGAGAGCGCGCATGTCAACGGGCTCGACCCGACCGCGTTCCCGTCCCTGCTGGCCATGGAGAACGCGCTCGTGGGCGCTGCCGGCCGGGTCCTCGGCGGTGGGCCGGGCACGACCGCGCCGGACGTGGTCGGCAGCGTCACCAGCGGCGGCACCGAGTCGCTGATCCTCGCCGTCAAGGCGGCCCGCGACGCCCACCCGGAGATCGCCGCACCCCGGATCGTGGTGCCGGCGAGCGCCCACGCCGCGTTCGCCAAGGCGGCGCACTATCTGCGGGTGGCGCTGGACGTGGTGCCGGTCTCGCTTGACACTCTGCGCCCCGAGCCGGCCGCGATGGCCGCCGCGATCGGGCCGGAGACGGTGCTGGTCGCCTGCTCTGCGCCGTCGTACGCGCACGGGGTGGTGGACCCGGTGGCCGAGATCGCTGCCGTGGCCGCCGACGCCGGGGTGCGCTGTCACGTCGACGCCTGCTTCGGCGGCTGGACCCTGCCGTATCTGCGTCGCCTCGGCGAGCCGGTGCCGGCGTTCGACTTCACGGTGCCCGGGGTCACCTCCATCTCGGTGGACCTGCACAAGTACGCGTACGCCCCGAAGGGCGTGTCGGTGCTGCTGCACCGCAACGCCGCTCTCCGTGCGCCGCAGTACTTCGCGTACGCCGACTGGCCCGGCTACACCATGATCAATCCGGTGATCGCGTCCACCCGCTCGGGCGGGCCGATCGCCGCCGCGTACGCCACCCTGCGGCACCTGGGCGACGCCGGCTACCTGCGGCTGGCCGCCGTTACCCGGGACGCGGTCGCCGGCCTGGCCGACGCGGTCCGCGCCGTCGACAGTCTGCGGCTGCTGGCCGAGCCGGAGTCGACAGTCGTCTGCTTCACCGCCACCGAGGATGGCCCCGACCTGTTCGTCCTGGTGGACGAGCTGACCGCGCGCGGCTGGCACACCCAGCCCCAGCTGTCGTACGCCGGTCTGCCGGCAAGCGTGCACCTCACGGTGACCGCCTCGGTCGCGCCCCGGGTGGCCGAGTTCGGGCCGGATCTCGCCGCCGCTGTGGCGGCGGCCCAGGCTGTCGGCCCGGTGCGGCTGCCCGCCGAGTTGGCGTCCCTGGTCGGTGCCCTCACCCCCGAGGCCCTGACGCCGGAGGTGGTCGCCGGCCTGGCCGGCGGGCTGGGGCTGGGTGGCGGGCCCGACACCGGCGCGTCGGGGCCCCTGCCGGATCGAATGGCGCTGGTGAACACGCTGCTCGACGCCGCCCCGCCTGCGTTGCGCGAACGGCTCCTGGTCGAGTTCGTCGGTCTGCTGCAACGCCCCACCTGGGGTTCGGACGACTGAACGCCGGTGCCTCACCCCGACCGGGGTGGGGCACCGACGTCCGGCTCAGAGCGCGCCGGGGAGTTGCACCTGGTTGTCCTTGTCGGCGAGATCGCGCCACTGTCGGTCCTGGGCGTCGAAGTGCGTGACATGGAAGGCGCGCGTCATCGCGTCGGCGCCCGAACGGTCGGGCACCAGGTGCACGAAGGTGTAGCGCCGCGACTCACCGGCCGGCACCCCCGGCAGCAGGCACGAGTTGTTGTCGTTAGCTGCCGCCACCTTCGGGTCGCACCTGGACCAGTCGCCACCCGTCGGCTCACCCAGGTTGAAGCCGCGCAGCTCGACCTGTGCCGCATCGACAGGCCCCGCGTTCTTCACTGTGAAGACCGTGGTCAGCTTGCGGCCACCCGGCGCGTCGACAAGCGTGTGGGTCATTGACAACCGCAGGTCGGTGAGCCGCGGATCCTTGCCGAACTTGGTGGGACCGTCGGTCTGGGTGAACCGGCCCCCCTTGAACCGGTAGGTGCGCAGCTGTTCCTGCGGCCAGTAGCTCGGGGTGTCGCAACACGGTTGCAGGTCGGCCACCCGCACCTGGACCGCGCCTGCGGCGGTGACCTCCAGGCCGCGAATGTCCTCGACACCGTCGGTGGTCCGCACGACTCTCCCGAGCGTCACGATCCGCCCATCGTCGTCCCTGTCGAAGGCGACCACCTGCTTCGCCGACGCCTCGCCGTACCGGCAGGAGACGACGGCGACGGTCTCCTCGGCGCCGTCGTCGTCGAGGTCGGCGTGGCCCACCTCCAGGTCGCTCAGCAGCGGAACGAAGTTCTTGTTCGCGCTGGTGGCCAGCCGCACGTTCGACGTGGTGCAGGTCGACGGCAGCGCCGGCGGCCACGCCGGCAGGTCCAGGCGGGCGGCGAGCAGCTGGCTCCGGCTGATTCGGCCGTCCGGGGCCTCCGGGTCGGCAGTGGGCGTGGAAGTCGGCGACTGGCTGACCGACGGTGTGGGCGGCGGCGGTGCCGTCGTCGGCGGCAACGTCGGGTCGACGGACTGGGCCGGGACCGGCGGCGTCCGGTCGCCCTTCAGCGCTGCGTTGGCGACGACCGGCGCCAGCACCAGGACGACAGCCGCCGCGGCGACGGCCACGGCCCTCGTCCGCCGGCGCCGATGCAGGGTGCGTCGGGCCTGGTCGGGACCGGGGCCGACGGCCCGGGTGGTGACATCGACGCGGTACGCGGTGAACCGCTCGCGCAGCCGCGGTTCGAGATCAGACATTGGACACCCCCTCGGTGTTCTCGTCGAGCAGTCCGGCAAGGGCGGTCCGGCCGCGGTGCAGCCAGGACTTGACGGTTCCCTCCGCCACCCCTTCCTGAAGAGCGATCTGGTTGACCGACAGGTCGGCCAGGTAGTGCAGGATGACGGCCCGCCTGTGGTTGGCGGGCAGTTGTGCGAGCGCCGCGTCGATAGCCACCCGGTCCGGTGTCGGGCCGTCCACCTCGGCCTCGGTGCGCCGCTGCCGCAGAAGGTGATTGCGGGCCGTGCGCAGCCGACGCCAACGGCTGCGGGCCAGGTTCCAGGCGACCCGGCGAACCCAGGCCACCGGATCGTCGTACCGGACCAGACGGTCCCAGCGCGCCAGCGCCCGGCAGAACGCCTCCTGGGCGAGATCCTGAGCGTGGCCCAGATCCCCCGTGTACGCGCAAAGTTGGGCAGTCACGCTGCGGAAGTGCGCGTGGTAGAAGTCGTCGAAGCTGATCACGACCGCGTTCACCCCTGCGGCGGTCAACGCCGCCGGTGGTTCGTTGGCGCGGGCTCCCATCGTTGCTGTCACTGCCCCTCCCCGTTGGCGCCGGGGCCGGTGCCCTGGCGCCGGTAACACTCCACCGCTGTCGATCTGGTTGCGCCCCGCGGGGCCGCTAATCCGACAGTCGGCACGAGCGACGCGACTGTCGCATGCCGACACGGCCGCGCTCGGTGAGCGCGGCCGTGTCCCATCCCGGTCGGACCGGGTCAGCGGTAGGTGATCACCGCAGTGTTGTCCGGGTCGTAGACCTCCTGCACGAAGTCGAAGCTCGCATCCATCGGGCGTGCGTCCACGTCGGCCTTCCCTGTGCCGACAGTGGTGCCGGCGGCGACCCGGAAGCCCAGCGTGAGCCGGACCTCCTTGCCGCCCCCGAGATGGTTCAGGTCGCAGGTCAAGGGCTCCCGGGTCTTCTCCGGGTCGTTGCGGCAGGCCGCCCAGCCGTCCCCGTCCGGGCGGACCGCCGCCGGCAGGCCGAGCCGCAGCGCCACGTAGGCCGCAGGTCCGCCGGCCCCGTTGCGGATGCGCACGGTGATCGTGCCGGTACGGGAGCCGTCCGGCGCGTCGGCCAGCACGAGGTTCGTGGCGCTGACGACGAGGTTGACGTCGTGCGGGTTCGGCCCGAAGCTCGTCGGCCCGGAGATCTGCGCGAACGACCCGCCCTTCAAGCGGTAGCCCCGCCACTGTCGCTGTGACCATTCACCGGGCCAGCCACCACCGGGTGCGATGTCGCCGACCTGCACCCGCACGGTGCCGTCGTCCACCACGTCGAGGGCGAACAACCACTGTGGCTTGTCGATGCTCGTGGCGACCACCCGGCCCAGTGTGACGATCCTGCCCTGCTGGTCGCGGTCGAAGGCGACCACCTGCATGGGCCCGCCGCTGCCGAGCACGCACTGCACCAGCGCCACCGCCTCCACCGCGCCGTCCCCGTCGACGTCCCCCTGGTCGAACGCCAGCAGCCAGTTGGCGCCCTCACCGTCGTCACCGCTGAGCCGGATGCCCGACGTGGGGCATCCCCGCCCGGCTCGCCACGCGGGCAGGGTCACCGCCGCGCCGAGCAGTTGAGCACGGCTGATCTTCGCGCTCGGGGCGGTGGGGAGCGGGCTGCCACTCGTGGCGGACGGGCTGGGGGTCTGGCTCGCCGTGCCGCTCGGGGTGGGCGACGCGGAGATGGTCGGCGTGGGGTCGACCGGGCCCGGCTCGCGGTCCGGGCCACTCATCGCCGCGTACCCAACGGCGGCCCCGCCGAACAGCGCGAGCACCGTCGCGGTGGTGGCGGCCAGCCGGCGACGGCCGCGTCCCCGAGCCGTCCGCCGCACGGCGGCGGGCCCGGGTACCTCGACCTCCGCCAGCGCGGTACGGCGATAGGTGGCGAACTCTTCGGCGAGGCCGAGGATCTCCTGCTCAGACATCTCGCACCCCCTCGGTGGTGTCGCGTAGGTGCGTCGCGAGGGCCGCCCGGCCCCGGTGCAGCCAGGACTTGACGGTCCCCTCGGCGACCCGTTCCTGGGCGGCGATCTCGGCGACCGTCAGGTCGGCGAGGTAGTGCAGCACGACAGCCCGTCGCTGCTTCGGTGGCAGCTTGGCCAGCGCGGTGTCGAGGGCGACCCGGTCGGGGCTTGGCTCGGCGACGTGTGTCTCGCGCTGCCGCAGCAGCCAGGCCTGCGCGGTCCGCAACCGCCTCCAGCGGTTGTGGCCGAGGTTCCAGGCGACCCGGCGCACCCAGGCCAGCGGATCGTCGTACCGGGCGAGTCGGCTCCAGTGGGTGTACGCCCGACAGAAAGCCTCCTGAACCAGGTCCTGCGCCTGCCCACGATCACCGGTGTACGCCGTGAGCTGCACCACAAGCGATCGGAAGTGGGCGTGGTAGAAGTCGTCGAACGCCAGTTCGGCGGTCGCGGGGACGGGGCTTCCCGGCGGTTCGGGAGGCGGTCCGCCCACCCGTACTTCTCTCGTCACAAGCACTCGTCCTCCCCGTGGCGGGCGCAGGCGGCGTGTTCGCCAGCACCGGTCACACAATCGGCTGCGCCCACCGGTTGCGGTCGAACCGGTCGGGTTGCCTGTCCGGTCCGTGACACGCGGCTGTGATTCACTGTGGGATGAGGAGAGGGGACGTCCGTGCAGCTACCGGCAGTGCTCGGTGAGCCGATCCGGTTCGTGCTGAACTGGGGGCGCCGCTACTCGCTCTGGGTGTTCAACTTCGGCCTGGCCTGCTGCGCGATCGAGTTCATCGCCACCAGCATGGGTCGGCACGACTTCATTCGGCTGGGCGTGATCCCGTTCGCCCACGGCCCCCGGCAGGCCGACCTCATGGTGGTCTCCGGCACCGTGACCGACAAGATGGCCCCGGCCATCAAACGGCTCTACGACCAGATGCCCGAGCCGAAGTACGTCATCTCGTTCGGCGCCTGCTCCAACTGCGGCGGCCCCTACTGGGACTCGTACTCGGTGACCAAGGGCGTCGACCAGCTCATTCCGGTCGACGTCTACGTGCCCGGCTGCCCGCCCCGCCCGGAGGCGCTCCTGCACGGCATCCTGCGCCTACAGGAGAAGATCGCCGCCGAGCAGTCCGGCATCGGCGGCGTGCCGCAGCGGGATCTGCTCGCCGCACCGCTGGACGCCCCGCCCCGCGAAGCCGCCGCCCCGCGCTCGGTCGACTCCCTCACCGCCCCACCGGTACGCCCACCTGCCACGAACTGACGGCGGGCTGGCCGGGCCCGGCTAGCCTGCGCATCATGAGCAATTCCGTAGACCGGCGGTCCGCCCACATCGTCGACGTGCTCACCGAGGAGTTCGGCGCGTCGATGGCGATCGACCCGGCCGCCTTCCGCCGTAAGTTCCGCAAGATGGCCGCGTCGCCGTTCGCCTTCTACCGGGGCAGCGCCGCGTTGTTCTACGCCGATCAGCGTGGTGACTTCGCCGACGACAGCTTCCTCGACGAGCGGACCGGCCGGGTGTGGATCCACGGCGACCTGCACGCGGAGAACTTCGGCACCTACATGAACGCCTCCGGGCAGTTGGTGTTCAACGTCAACGACTTCGACGAGGCGTACGTCGGGCCGTTCACCTGGGACCTGCGCCGGTTCGCGGCCAGCGTCGCGCTGCTCGGCTACAGCAAGGCCCTCTCCGACACCGTGATCGGTGAGCTGGTGGCCGGCTTCGCCCGCTCCTACCTGACCGAGCTGCGGGCGATCGCCGCCGGCGGGGACGACGCGATCGGCTCGATCACCCTGGAGAACGCCGACGGCGTGCTGCGTCGGGTGCTCCAGCAGGCCCGCCTCAACACGCGGGTCGACCTGCTCGCCGAGCAGACCACAGTCGACAACTACGAGCGGCGGTTCTCCATCGGAGACGGGGTCTTCGAGGTCGACGGGAAGACCCGGGAGCGGGTTCTCGCCGCCTTCGAGGAGTACCTGGGCACCCTGCCCGCCGCCTCGGCGCGGCTGCGCCCGGTGGCGACGCGGATCAAGGACGTGGTGCTGCGCAAGGGCGTCGGCATCGGGTCGGCCGGCCTGCCGTCGTACAACCTGCTCCTGGAGGGGCACACGCAGGCGCTGGAGAACGACGTCGTGATCTACATGAAGCAGGCGCAGGTCCCGGCGGTGGCCCGCTACTCGACCGACGAGTCGGTGGCCGGCTACTTCCAGCACCAGGGCCACCGGACCGCCGAGTCGCAGCGGGCGTTGCAGGCGCACGCCGACCCGTGGCTGGGCTTCACCGAGTTGGACGGTGCAGGGCAGCTCGTCGCCGAGGTCTCCCCGTACGCGGCCGACCTGGACTGGTCCGACGTCAACGAGCCGGACGAGCTGACCGGGGTGCTGGCCGACCTTGGCCGGGCGGTGGCCCGGATGCACTCGGTCGCCGACGACGAGTCCAGTCACGACCTGGTGGACTACTCCACCGAGGAGGCGATCGTCGCCGCCGTGGACACCGACGCGACGGGCTTCGTCACCCACCTGGTGGACTTCGCGCACGCGTACGGGGTGCGCGCCCGCCAGGATCACCAGCTCTTCGTGGACCTGTTCCGCAACGGGCGGCTGCCGGGCATCTAGGGCCTTCAGGAGGCGAACTCCAGGACGACCTTGATGTCGTCCGGGCCGGGGGTGTACGCGTCGGCGTACCTGTTCACCGGGACCCGTCGGGTGATCAGCGAGGAGAGCCAGACCTGGTCGGCGCGGGCGAGTGCCTGCGCGGCCATGGTCCAGTGCCGCCGGTTGGCGTTCACCGAGCCGAACACCACGTTGTTCTCCAGCACCAGCGCCCGGTTGAGCGCCCCGGCGTCGAAGTCGATGCTCCGGCCGCCGCTGGACACCCCGGCCAGGCAGACGATGCCGGTCGGCGCCGCCTTGCACATGACGTCGAGGACGACAGTGGGTGCGCCGGTGCACTCGATCACCACGTCCGGCTCGAAGGACAGGTCGTTGACCGGCACCGCGTGGTAGGTGGCGCCGAGCCCGGCGACCAGCTCCGGCTTGGGTCCGTCGGTGGCCCGGTCCAGCACGTGGACGGTGAGCCCGCGTTGGGTGCCGAGCAGCGCGGCCAGCAGCCCGATCGGCCCGGCGCCGGTCACCAGGACGGTCTGTGGCTGCCACTCGGCCCGGTGGCCGATCCGCTCGATGTGGTCCCATGCCTTGGCCACCACGCTTGTCGGCTCCAACAGCACGCCGACCTGGGCCAGCACCGGGTCGAGGCGGACCGCGAACTGGGGCTCGATCCGCCAGCGGTCCCGGGCGAACCCGGGCAGCGCCTTGATGCCGTGCTCGGTGTACAGACCGTTGCGGCACATGTCCCACTCGCCCACCGCGCAGTTGGGGCAGGGCACCGGGTCGGGATGCCGGACGATGCCGGCCACCAGGTCGCCCGCTTGCAGGGTGCCGCTCGCATCCTCGATCACCCGGCCCAGCGACTCGTGCCCGATGATCAGGCGGTCCGCCCCCGGCGGCGCCTCGCCGTACTCCCCGGCGATGATCTCGTGGTCGGTGCCGCAGATTCCCACGGCAAGCGCCTCGACCAGGACCGCGCCCTCCTGCGGCGCCGGTTCCGGCTGATCCTCGACGAGGCTCAGCGAGTTGGCGACCCCGGGGTTCACAGTGACAGCGCGCACGCCCTCATCTTTCCCCGCCGACGGGCCCGCCGCCCGGTAAAGCGGGCAGATCACCGGCGGTCGGTCGTGGACCGCGGGCCGGGTCGACGCCGGGCCGACGCCCTAGGATCAGCGGCATGACTGAGGAAGAGGTCGGCGCTCGGCTGGTCGCGCTGCTCGCGCCGGTCGAGGCGACCCCGTCGGTCTCCGGCGGGCAGCGGTTCGCCCGGGCCACCGTCGATGTACCCCCGGCGAGTTGGTCGGCCGCCGTCCGCGCCGCCCGCGATGACAGCGAGCTGGCCTGCGATTTCTTCGACTGGCTCTCCGCCGTCGACGAGTTGGCCGAGGGCTTCGACGTGGTGGCGCACCTCTGGTCGACGCGGTTGCGGCACGGCGTGCTGCTGCGCACCCGGGTGCCCCGCGACGCGCCCTCGGTGGCCTCGGTGGTCGACGTCTACCCGGGTGCCGCCTGGCACGAGCGGGAGACCCACGAAATGTTCGGCATCGACTTCGTCGGCCACGGGGAGCTGCGACCGCTGCTGCTGCCCCCCGAGTTCGAGGGTCACCCGCTGCGCAAGGAGTTCGTGCTCGCCTCCCGGGTGGCGAAGCCCTGGCCGGGCGCGAAGGAGCCGGGCGAGTCGGAGGCCGGCGGTGGCCGCCGACCGATCCGTCCGCCGGGCGTGCCAGCACCCGGCGAGTGGGGCACGACCCCGACTCCCGCCGGCGCGGGTGGCGTGGGGGAGGGTCCCCGCGGCGGCACCCCCGCCAGACCAGCCGGCGAGCGACCCGCACGGCCGGCACCGGGGGCCCGTCCGGCGCGTACTCCCCGGGCTGCCGGCCCCGCCGACGACCCGGCACCTGCGGACAAGCCCGCGCCCGGCGCAGGCCCGGCTGCCGCCACCGCCGGCGGCCCGGCACCGGCCGAGAAGCCCGCGTCCGGCGCAGGCCCGGCCGCAGCTGGCGTCGCCCGCGACCGGCCCGGCCCCGACGCGGGCGGGGAGCCCGGTGGCGACCCGGCCGCCGCCCGTGGTGAGGCGGTCGCGGACCCGCCGGGCCGCGACGACCGGACCGACCACGACGGGGGTACGGCCTGATGCCGCTCTGGGTGGAGCTGGTGCTCCGGGTGGGCGGCGTGATCGTCGCGTTCCTCACCCTGCCGCTGCTCGTCGGCCAGGCTGAGCACAAGGTGATGGCGCACATGCAGGGCCGCCTCGGCCCGATGTACGCGGGTGGCTTCCACGGTTGGGCGCAACTCGTGGCGGACGGCGTCAAGTTCGTGCAGAAGGAGGACATCACCCCGCGCGAGGCGGACCGGGCGGTGTTCCGGCTGGCGCCGGCGGTGGCCCTGGTGCCGTACCTGCTGGTGCTGCTGGTCATTCCGCTCGGCCCGAACGACCTGGTCGGGCAACCGCTGGACATCGGCCTGTTCTTCGTGCTGGCCGTGGTCGGCGTCGGGGTGGTGGCGGTGCTCATGTCGGCGTGGGCGTCGGCCAACAAGTACAGCCTGCTCGGCGGGCTGCGCGGGGCCGCCCAGCTGCTCGGCTACGAGCTGCCGCTGGTGCTGGCCGCCGCCTCGGTGGCGATGGCGGCCGGCACGCTCAGCCTGTCCGGCATCGTGGAGGCGTGGCAGCCGTGGTGGTTGCTCTGGCAGGCACCCGCGATGATCATCTTCTTCGTGGCCGGGCTGGCCGAGATCCGTCGGCCGCCGTTCGACATGCCGGTGGCCGACTCGGAGCTGGTCTTCGGCTACATGACCGAGTACACGGGGCTGCGGTTCGCGTTCTTCCTGCTCGCCGAGTACGTCGGCATCGTGGTGATCGCCGCGCTGACCACTGTGCTGTTCCTCGGTGGCTGGCAGGGCCCGTTCGCCGACGAGCACCTGGGCTGGCTGTGGACCCTGCTCAAGATCTTCGCCGTCGCCTTCGTGATCATCTGGCTGCGGGTGTCGTACCCCCGGCTGCGCGAGGACCAGCTCCAACGCCTCTGCTGGCTGGTCCTGGTCCCCGCCTCCCTGGCCCAACTGGTCCTCACCGCAGCAGTCCGCGTAGCCCTCTAACCCCGCCGCGTCCCGCCGCGCCCCGCCGCGTCCCGCCGCGCCCCGCCGCGCCCCCCCGCGCCCCCCCCCGCCCCCCCCCCCCCCCCCCCCCC
>NZ_JBEZEA010000018.1:0-112473 GCF_040648635.1 Micromonospora sp. NPDC049114
CCGGAAGCTAAGCCCTCCAGCGCCGATGGTACTGCACTCGTGAGGGTGTGGGAGAGTAGGACACCGCCGGACAATCTTCCAGAAAAGGCCACCCCCATGGGGTGGCCTTTTCTGCATTCCCCGATCCGGTGCCGCTGACATCGGGGTTTTTGCTGTCATCGGACAGCCCCGACACGGGACGGCCAGGGGCACCGAGGATCCGCCGCCCGGACGAGCGCGGATCAGTCCCGGGTCTGCATGTCCCCGCGAAGGTCACGGAACAGGGCGCCGGCGTCGGTCACCGACCTACCGGGGAACATCGCCATCACGACGCTGCCGTGGTCCGCCCAGCCACACACCGCGAAGTCGCCGCCGTCGCCACTGGTGCTGCCGCACTTCATGACGCCGCCCAGGTCGCCCGCGGGCACCTCGCGCAGGCCGGTCACCGCGCCGGTCTCGTCGGACATCAGGCCGAAGAGGCTGTCCAGATCGCGCTCGGGCTGCCAGAGCAGCGTGGTGCCGCCGAAGATCAGCACCGAGCGCTTGTCGTCGGCCGGGTCGCGGTAGACGGTGCCGAAACTGCGGTCCAGTTCGATGTCGGCGGCCAGGCCGCTGCGCAGGTAGTCCGCCGTGCTCTTGGCCCGCTCGCTGTCGTCCCGGGTCAACCCCGCCACCTGGTCCGGTGAACTCAGCCGGGTGTCCTTCTGCTGCGCCACACGCCACCCGCCGACTCCCAGCACGCTCGCGCCCGCGAGACCCACGACCAGCGCGACCGTCCAACCGATCTTGCGGCCCCGGGACCAGCCACCGGACCGTTCGTCGGGGTCGCCCCCGGTGTCCCGGGTGCTCAGCTGGATCGGCTCCTCGGTCAGCAAGATCGGCTCGTGACTGTCGTCGAGCGAACGTTCGGTGAGATGTGCGTCGGACATAGCCGACACCGTACGCGAACGAGAGGTGGCGCACGTCAGGTCCGCGGAAGCCCTCCGTAGACTTGTCAGGTGACCGAGAGACTGGATGCCCGACGCCCCGACGCCCCGACCCTCGCCGGCCAGTACCAGCCCGGCGAGGTAGAGCAGCGACGGTACGAGCAGTGGGTAGCCGCTGGGCACTTCCGGGCCTCCGCCGACAGCGACAAGCCCCCCTTCACCATCGTCATCCCGCCGCCGAACGTCACCGGCTCGCTGCACATGGGCCACGCGTTCGAGCACACGCTCATGGACGCGCTGACCCGGCGTAAGCGGATGCAGGGCTTCGAGGCGCTGTGGCTGCCCGGCATGGACCACGCCGGCATCGCCACCCAGAACCTGGTCGAGCGTCAGCTCGCCGCCGAGGGCCTGTCCCGACACGATCTCGGCCGGGAGAAGTTCGTCGAGCGGGTCTGGCAGTGGAAGGCCGAGTCCGGCGGCGCCATCCTCGGCCAGATGCGCCGCCTCGGCGACTCCGTGGACTGGGACCGTGAGCGCTTCACCATGGACGCGGGGCTGACCCGCGCCGTCCAGACGATCTTCAAGAAGCTCTTCGACGACGGTCTCATCTACCGGGCCAACCGGATCATCAACTGGTGCCCGCGCTGCCTCACCGCGCTCTCCGACATCGAGGTCGAGCACACCGACGACGACGGTGAGCTGATCTCCATCCGCTACAGCGACGAGGTCGTGGTGGCCACCACCCGGGCCGAGACGATGCTCGGCGACACCGCCGTCGCGGTGCACCCCGACGACGAGCGCTACCAGCACCTGATCGGCACCGAGGTCGAGTTGCCGCTCACCGGCCGGCGGATCCCGATCGTCGCCGACGCGCACGTCGACCCGAGCTTCGGCACCGGCATGGTCAAGGTGACGCCCGCCCACGACCCGAACGACTTCGAGATCGGCCAGCGCCACGACCTGCCGGCGTTGACCGTGATGGACGAGCGCGGTGTGATCACCGTGCCCGGCCCGTTCGAGGGACTGGACCGGTTCGAGGCGCGACCGGCGATCGTGGCCGCGCTGCGTGAGCAGGGCCGGATCGTCGCCGAGAAGCGGCCGTACGTGCACGCGGTCGGGCACTGCTCGCGCTGCAAGACCACCGTCGAGCCGCGGCTGTCGCTGCAGTGGTTCGTCAACACCGCCCCGCTCGCGCAGGCCGCCGGCGACGCGGTGCGTGACGGCCGGGTGCGCATCGAGCCGGCCGAGCTGGCCAAGCGCTACTTCGCCTGGGTCGACAACATGCACGACTGGTGCATCTCCCGCCAGCTGTGGTGGGGGCACCGCATCCCGGTCTGGTACGGCCCGGCGGGTGAGATCGTCTGCGTCGGCCCCGACGAGGAGGCGCCGACCGGCGAGGGCTGGCACCAGGACGAGGACGTCCTGGACACCTGGTTCTCCAGCGGCCTGTGGCCGTTCTCCACCCTCGGCTGGCCCGAAGAGACCCCGGACCTGGCGAAGTTCTACCCGACCAGCGTGCTGGTCACCGGGTACGACATCCTGTTCTTCTGGGTCGCCCGGATGATGATGTTCGGCCTGTACGCGATGGACGGCCGGCCGCCGTTCGACGTGGTCGCCCTACACGGCATGGTGCGGGACCAGTTCGGCAAGAAGATGTCGAAGTCGTTCGGCAACGTGGTCGACCCGCTGGACTGGATCGACAGGTACGGCGCCGACGCCACCCGGTTCACCCTGGCGCGGGGCGCGAACCCCGGCCAGGACGTGCCGGTCAGCGAGGAGTGGTGCCAGGGTTCGCGCAACTTCTGCAACAAGCTCTGGAACGCCACCCGGTTCGCGCTGATGAACGGCGCGCACACCACTGGCGACCTGCCGCCCGTCGAGCAGCTCTCCACAGTCGACAGGTGGGTCCTGTCCCGGCTGGCGCACGTCACCGCCGAGGTCGACGAGCAGTTCGAGGCGTACGAGTTCGCCAAGGTGTGCGACCTGCTCTACCACTTCGCCTGGGACGACGTCTGCGACTGGTACGTCGAGCTGAGCAAGCCGGTGCTCGCCGAGGGCGGCGAGCGGGCCGACGCCACCCGGAGGGTGCTCGGGCACGTGCTCGACCAGCTGCTGCGGCTGCTGCACCCGGTCATCCCGTTCGTCACCGAGGAGCTGTGGCTCGCGCTGACCGGCGGCGAGACGGTCCAGGCCGCCGCCTGGCCGGTGGCCGACCGGTCGCTGATCGACGACGCCGCCGAGGCCGAGCTGGCCGGCGTGCAGCGGGTGGTCACCGAGATCCGCCGGTTCCGTTCCGACCAGGGGCTGCGCCCGACGCAGCGGGTGGCCGCCCGCCTGGACGGGCTGGCCGGGGCCGGCATCGCGGCCCACGAGCCGCTGATCAGGTCGCTGGTCCGGCTGGACCCGGCCGGGGACGACTTCCAGGCCAGCGCCACGCTGGCCATGCCCGGCGCGGTAGGTGTCGCGTTGGACACCCGGGGGTCGATCGACCTGGCCGCCGAGCGGGCCCGGCTCACGAAGGACCGCGCCGCCGCCGAGAAGGAGGTCGCGCAGGCCCGGGCGAAGCTCGACAACCCTGCCTTCATCGGCAAGGCCCCCGAGCCGGTCGTCGCGAAGATCCGCGACCGGCTCGCCACCGCCGAGGCCGACCTGGTCCGGATCGACGCTGCTCTGGAGACACTGCCCTCGTGACCGACCGTACCGATTTCGCCGCCGCCGAAGCCGAGCTGAACGCCCGCGGTTTCACCCGCATGGTGTTCGAGCTGGACCGCATCGAGTCGCTGCTCGACCTGCTCGGCAGCCCGCAGCGGGCGTACCCGGCGATCCACCTGACCGGCACCAACGGCAAGACCTCCACCGCGCGGATGATCGACTCGCTGCTGCGGGCATTCGGGCTGCACACCGGCCGGTACACGAGCCCGCACCTGGAGACCGTGCGGGAACGGATCAGCCTGGACGGCGAGCCGGTCAGCGAGGAGCGGTTCGCCGCCGTGTACGGGGAGATCAAGCCGCTGGCCGAGCTGGTCGACGCCCGGTCGGACGAGCCGCTGACGTACTTCGACATGACCACCGCGCTGGCGTTCGCCACGTTCGCCGACGCGCCTGTCGACATCGCAGTGGTCGAGGTGGGGCTCGGCGGCGCCGAGGACGCCACGAACGTCATCCAGGCCGGGGTGTGCGTGATCACCCCGATCGGTCTGGACCACACCGAGTGGCTCGGCGACACCCTCCAGGACATCGCGCTGGCCAAGGCCGGCATCATCCACCCGGGCGCCACGGTGATCGCCGCGGCGCAGGAGGAGGAGGCCGCACGTCCCCTCCTCGAACGCTGCGCCGAGGTGGGCGCCACCATCGCCCGCGAGGGCGGCGAGTTCGGGGTCCTGAGCCGCGCGGTCGCCGTCGGCGGGCAGGTGCTCAAACTGCAGGGCCTTGGTGGCGTCTACGACGAGGTGTTCCTCCCGCTGCACGGCGCGCACCAGGCGCAGAACGCCGCGGTGGCGCTCGCCGCGGTGGAGGCGTTCCTCGGTGCCGGGGCCCGACGGCAGCTGGACATCGAGGCCGTCCGGGAGGGCTTTGCCACGGCCAGCTCCCCGGGCCGGTTGGAGCGGGTCCGCAGTGCACCCACGGTCCTACTCGACGGTGCGCACAACCCGCACGGCATGGCCGCGACGGTCACCGCCCTGCAGGAGGAGTTCGCGTTCAGCAAGCTGGTGGCGCTTGTCGGGGTGCTCGCCGACAAGGACGCGAGCAGCCTGCTGGAGCTGCTGGAGCCGGTGGCCGACGTCGTGGTGGTGACCCGCAACAGTTCGCCACGGGCGATGCCGACGAAGGAACTCGCCGCGCTGGCCGCCGAGATCTTCGGCGAGGAGCGCGTCGAGGTGGCCGAGGAGTTGCCGGACGCGATCGAGCTGGCGGTCGCGCTGGCCGAGGAGGACGTCCCCGGAGAGCTCAGCGGCGTCGGGGTCCTGGTGACCGGTTCGGTGGTCACGGTGGCCGACGCCCGCCGGCTGTTGAAGCGATGACCGGCCCCGAGCACGGCCCACGCGCCACCGACGACCCGATCGGCCCGTCGGACGGCGAGGCGGGCGGGTCCACCGATCAGGGCACGACCGGACCGTCGGTGGGGGAGTCGGAGGCCGGGCAGCCGCGCCGGTCCGGGCTGCGCAACCCGGAGCGGGCGGTACGCGGCCTGGGCGCCGGGACGCTCAGCCTGGAGGCCCTGGTGCTGCTGCTGGCCATCCAGCCCATCCGGGTGGTCGGTGGTGACCTCGGTGGGGCCGCGATCGCGGCGGTGGTGGCCCTGGCGGTCGTCGCCGTCCTGCTCGCCGGCATGATGCGCCGCCCCTGGGCCTGGCACGCCGGCACCGTGCTGCAGGGCCTGCTGCTGCTGGCCGGTCTGCTGCACTGGTCGCTGCTCGTGCTGGGCATCATCTTCGCCCTGGTCTGGGCGTACGCGCTGCACGTCCGGCGGGTCATCCTCGGCTAGACGCGCCGACGACCCGGCCGGGTCAGGCGTCGGCGCGTTCGCGCCACTGGGTGAGGGCGATGCCGTGGCCGTCCGGGTCGCGGAAGGCCGCCGCCCACACCTCCAGCCGGCTGCCCCGGTTGACCACCCGGGGCGCGTACGTGAAGCGCACGCCGGAGTCGCGCAGCCGGCCGTACGCCGCCTCGATGTCGTCCACCTCGAGGTTGACGTGCACCAGCCGGCGGCTGATCGGCGCGGCCCCGGTCACCTCGCGCAGCACCAGCCGGGTCGTGCCGAAGGCGAGCACGGCATTGCCGGCGCCCTGGTCGACCTCGCTGAAGCCGAGCATGTCGCGGTAGAAGGCGAGCGACCGGGACAGGTCGGTGACCAGCAGGGTCAGGCCGACACCGCTGATCGGGCCGGCCGGATCGGCCGCGGACGCGCCGTCGTACCCGAAGATCGCCTCGTCCAGGTCCTCGGCGGTGACGGTCTCGCGGGCCGTCCCGGTCGGGGTCGGATCGTCCAGCGGCAGGTCCAGCGGGTCCAACGGGTCCATGGCGACCGGGCCGGTGCGCTGCGCCGGAGGTGGATCGACGCGCGGCGCGGCGGGCGGGTCGAGGCGGGCCTCGGCGGTCGCGCGCCGGTCGTCGGTAGTCGGGTCGATGCGGTCGTCGGCCTGGTCGATGCGGTCGTCGATCGGGGCGAGCGGGTCGGCGTCGGGCTCGTCGAAGTGCTCCTCCGCCGGTGGACGCGGTGCGGGGGTCGCCCGTCGGGGCAGCCCCGAACCGGGCTGCGGCTCGACGACGACGCCTTCGAGCACCACCGGACCGCCCGGGCTCTGGCTCATGACCACCGGCTCGCGCTCGTCGGGTGCGAGTGCCGGGTCGTCGCGCAGCGGGTCGGGGCCGCGCGCGTCACGGAACACCTCGGGGCCGCGCGGGTCGCGGAACGGGTCACCGTCGCGGGCGTCGCGGAACGGATCACCGTCGCGGGCGTCGCGGAACGGGTCGCCGTCGCGGGCACGCGGGTCAAGGAACCCTTCGGCGTCGCACCCGTCCCGGAAGTCGTCGTCGGCAGCGCGGTCGGCCCACGGCGGGGCGTCCTGTTGGATGATCACGTCGTCCACGGCGTCGATGTCGCCGAACTCCGGTGGGAGGTCGGCGACGGCCGCCGCGGTCTCGGCGTGGGTGGGCACCTCGTCCCAGAGGACCTTGACGTGCCGCTGGTCGTCCAACGCGACCCGGATCGGCAGGGTCTGACCCAGCGACGGCCACTTCGAGACCGGCACCCGCGGCTCGATGATCTTCTTGGATCGGGGTGGCAGACCTGGCGCGTCGATGACCAGTTGCAGCTCGCACCGGCCGAACGCGTACTGGGTGGGTGGTTCGGAGGCGCTGTGCACGTGCGCCACGCCCACCACCCAGGTGCGCCCGCCGCCGCGTACGGTCGCGAGCGCGATCGCCAGCACCAGCAGGGCGACCCCGAGGGCCACGATGGCCCAGCTGGTCATGCCCAGCCCGAAGAGGACGACGAAGGTGGCCACGGTGCCGAGCACCGTGCCGATGAGCTTGCGTACCGGCGCGATGGGCCGGTTCCCGCCATTCGCCACAGTGGACCTCCCGGGGGTCAGGGCCAGGCTAGGCCGGATCGGCCACCGGGGGAAAGACCGGCCGCCGCGCCGGCGCCGGGACCGGGTCGCTAGGCTGACCGTACCGAGCCCAAGCGTTCTGCGCGTACAGGAGGAACCCAGCGTGTCCAGGAACAGCCCGGATGAGCGCAGCCTCGTGCTGATCAAGCCCGACGCGGTCCGCCGCGGTCTGGTCGGCGAGGTCCTCTCCCGCTTCGAGCGCAAGGGGCTGCGGATCGACGCGATGGTGCACCGGACGATGGACGCCGCGCTCGCCGACGCGCACTACGCCGAGCACGTCGACAAGGCGTTCTACCCGCCGCTGAAGGACTTCATGACCGGCGGCCCGCTGGTCGCCCTGGTGCTCTCCGGCGACCAGGTCATCGACGTGGTCCGCGGGCTGGTCGGCGCGACCGACGGCCGCAAGGCGGCCGCCGGCACGATCCGGGGCGACCTGTCGCTGTCCAACCGGGAGAACCTCGTACACGCCTCCGACTCGACGGACAGCGCCAAGCGCGAGATCGGGCTCTGGTTCCCCGAGCTCAGCTGACAGCGCGGGGGTTCAGTCGACCGGCGGCAGCTTCTCCGGGTTGCCCACGACGTAGATCCCGGTGATCCGGCCGGCGTCGGCGGTGACGGTCATCGTGTACCGGCCGCCGTCCGAGCGGCGGGTCAGCAGGATGGCCGGTTCGCCGTTCAACTCGACCCGACGCGCCGTCCACTCGCGGCGGGGGCCGTAGATCCCGGCGTAGAACCGGACGACCCGGTCGGCGCCGTGCAGCGGGTTGCGGGCGGAACGCACCCGGCCGCCGCCGTCGTTCCACGCCGTCACGTCCGCGGCCACCAGACTGGTGAGCGTCGCCAGGTCGCCGTTTCGGGCGGCGGCGAGGAACGCCTCCAGCAGCCGCTCACGCTCCGACCGGCTGGCGGTGAAGCGGCGGCGCTCCTGGCGTACCCGGGTGGCCGCCCGGTGGTGCAGTTGCCGACAGTCCTCGGGGCTCCGGTCCAGGATCTCCGCGATCTCGGCGTACGGCAGGTCGAACGCGGTGTGCAGGACGTACACCGCGCGCTCCGGCGGGGTGAGCCGCTCCAGGACGTGCAGCAGGGCGGTGGACAGCGAGTCGCGCAGCTCCGCGCGGTCCAGTGGGCCGAACGGTGAGGGCTCGGTCGGCACCGGCTCGGGCAGCCATGGCCCGACGTACGTCTCGCGGGCCGCCTGCCGGGTCCGCAGCCGGTCCATCGCGAGCCGCGTGACCACCCGGGACAGGTAGCGACGCGGCTCGACCACGGTGGCGCGGTCCACGCCGAGCCACCGCAGGTACGCCTCCTGGAGCACGTCCTCGGCGTCGTGCCGGCTGCCGAGCAGGCGGTAGGCGAGCCCGAGCAGCATCGGCCGGTGCGCCTGGAGCGCACCGGCCGCCTCTGCCGCCCCGGTCGTCACACCTGCGCCGGGGGCTCCGTGTGCGTCGTCACGGCGATACGATTCCACACGTTGATTGTGGCGATCGCGAGGACCAGATCGGCCAGTTCCTTCTCCGACCAGACCTTCGCGGCGGCGTCCCACACCTCGTCCGACACCCCGTGCTCGCCGAGCCGGGTCACCGCGTCGGTGAGCGCCAGCGCGGTCTGCTCCCGCTCGTCGAAGAACGACAGCGCCTCCCGCCAGGCGGACACCGCGAACAGCCGCCGGCTCGACTCGCCGGCGGCGAGGGCGTCGCGGCTGTGCATGTCCACGCAGTACGCGCAGCCGTTCAGCATCGACGCCCGCAGCTTGACCAGCTCCAGCACGGTGTGGTCGACGTTCGCCTGGACGTACTTCTCCAGGCCCGAAACGGCCTGGTATCCCTGCGGCGCGACCTCGAAGAGCCTCATTCGTTGCATGACCAACTCCCTGTTCGATCCGACACCGCTACGACGGTCCGAGCGGGGCCTGCCGTGACAACCGTCGTGGTGACCCCGGTCACGCGTGGTGGGCCGGTCGGAAGCGTTCCGGCCGGACAGCAGGCGTTCGGGCCCCGGTCATCCGGGCCGCCGGTCGCTGTCATCTCCGCCCGGTAGACCGACGGGGTCAACCCATGACCGGGAGGAAGCATGACCGAGCTTGATCGACGTACCCTGCTGCGGGCTGGTTTGGTGGCCGGGGCCGGAGTCGCCGGCGGTGCGCTGCTGGGCGGCGGCGGCGCGAACGCCGCCCCGGCCTGGCGCCCGGCGGGACGCCCCGTGCTCACCCACGGCGTGCAGAGCGGCGACGTGACCGCCGATTCGGCGCTGGTCTGGACGCGGGCCGACCGTCCGGGCCGGATGCTTGTCGAGGTGAGTCGGCGGCCCGACTTCCGGGGCGCCCGGCAGCTGCGGGGTCCGGTGCTCGGCCCGAGCGGGGACTTCACCGGCAAGGTGCGGCTGCGGGGCCTGCCGGACGCCGAGCGGCTGCACTACCGGGTCCGGGTGGAGAGCCTGGAGCGGCACGGGGTGGTCAGCGAGCCGCTTACCGGGTCGCTGACCACCGCGCCGGGCCGGCACCGGCGACGCGATGTGTCGTTCGTGTGGACCGGGGACATCGTCGGGCAGGGCTGGGGGATCGACCCCACCTACGGCGGACTGTCGATCTTCCGGGCGATGCGGGAGGTCCGTCCGGACTTCTACCTGTGCAGCGGCGACACCGTGTACGCCGACGGGCCGCTGGTCGAGTCGGTGACGCTGCCCGACGGGCGGATCTGGCGCAACCTGGTGACCCCCGAGAAGAGCAAGGTCGCCGAGACGCTCACCGAGTACCGGGGACAGTTCGCCTACAACCTGCTCGACACGCACCTGCGGGAGTTCGCCGCGGCGGTGCCGCAGATCAACCAGTGGGACGACCACGAGGTCCTCAACAACTGGTACCCCGGGGAGATCCTGGACGACCCGCGCTACACCGAGCAGCGCGTCGACGTGCTCGCCGCGCGGGCCAGTCAGGCGTTCCACGAGTGGCTGCCCGTGCCGGACGACGGGCCGCTGTACCGACGGATCCCGTACGGGCCGCTGCTGGACGTGTTCGTGCTCGACATGCGCACCCACAAGGACCCCAACGACGGCAACACGTACGCCGACCCGAAGCGCGGTCTGCTCGGCCGCGAGCAGCGGGAGTGGTTGATCCGGGAGCTGAAGCGCTCCACGGCGACCTGGAAGGTGATCGCCAACGACCTGCCGATCGGGGTCGTGGTGCCGGACGGTCCGGGTGCCCAGGAGGGTGTCGCGCAGGGCGACAGCGGTACGCCGCTCGGTCGTGAGCTGGAGTTCGCCGAGGTGCTGCGAGCAACCCATCGGGCTCAGGTGACCGGCATGGTCCTCCTCACCGCCGACGTGCACTACTCCGCCGCGCACCACTACGACCCGTCCCGGGCGGCGGTCGGCGACTTCACGCCGTTCTGGGAGTTCGTCTCCGGCCCGGCGCACGCCGGCGCGTTCGGCCCGAACGCCCTGGACGGCACGTTCGGCCCGCAGGCGGTCTTCGTGCACGCCCCGCCGCGCGCCAACACCTCACCGGCCGAGGGCTTCCAGCACTTCGGCGAGGTGTCGATCGACGGCGAGTCGGCGGCCCTGACGGTCCACCTGCGCGACCGCGACGGCGCCTCGCTCTGGAACACCACCCTCCCCGCCCCGTAACCCCCGTGCTGATCACGAAGTTGTCGCCCCACGTCGGCGCGGGGGGGCGACAACTTCGTGATCGAGGCCGGTGGGGTCAGAGGGTTTCCAGGGAGGCTCGGCGGCGGGACTCGGCTTCGAAGACCTTGAGCAGGACGGCGGCCAGGATCGCGTACGCGACGGCGATGGCCAGTTCGGCGGCGAGCTGGGGCGCGGCGGCCCGGAAACCCTCGCCGGCAACCAGCCGGCGGGCCGCCTCGGCCGCGTGGGTGATCGGCAGCAGCTCGCCGGTGACCCGCATCCAGGCCGGTAGCCCGGCGGCGGGCACGTTCACCCCGGTGAGCAGGAGCAGCAGGGCCACCGACACGTTGGAGACCAGCCAGACGTCGCGGAACCGCAGCCCGATCGCACCCAGCGTCAGGCCGAAGAACCCGCACGCCAACGCCGCCACCGCCAGGGTGAGCAGCAACCCCGGCAGCGCGTCGACCGGCACCCGCAGGCCCAGCAGCAGCGACGCCGCGGTCAGCGTGGTCACCGCGATCAGCAGCCCGTTGCCGGCGTACGGCAGGACCCGGCCGAGGAACACCGCGGTGCGGCTGCGGGGGGAGAGCAGCACGTGCCCGAGGGTCCCGAAGCGCCGCTCGTTCGAGACGGCCATGGTGCCGCCGAACACGCAGGCCAGCGAGGCCGCCAGCACGGCGTTGCCGGTGATGTAGAAGCCGTCGTCGGCGACGCCGAGCTGCCGGCCCAGGTAGGCGAAGAAGAGCAGTTGGAACAGCGGGCCGACGAGCAGCGTGCCGACGAACATCGCCGGGGTGGTCCAGTTGAACAGGGCCCGGTAGGCGATCACGCCACCGGTCCCGATCAGGCGCAGCAGTGCGGTCATCGTCGCCTCCTCAGGCCAGGGCGAGGGTGGCTGCCGCGCGGGCCCGCCGCTCGACGTGGGTCATCATGAGCGCACCGAGAGCCAGGCAGGCCACGCTGATCGCGAGGCAGATGCCGAGCGAGGGCCAGACCGGCCCGCTGCCGGTGGCCGCCTCACGGACCGCCCGCGCTCCCCACGTGGTGGGCAGCACGGCGCCGATCGGGCCGGTCCAGCCGGGCAGCGCGGTGATCGGGATGAGCATCCCGGAGACCAGCCAGATCGGGTACTCCATCGTGTTGGTGAGCGCGTTGGCGTTGCGCAGCAGCACGAACGTCGAGGCGAGCAGCAGACCGAACATGCCGAGGCCGATGATGCAGCCGGGCACCGCGACCGCGAACGCCAGCGGATCGGCGAAGGTCAGCGGGATGCCGTACAGCAGGCGACCCCAGGCGAGGGTGGCGAGCATGGCGTACGTGCCGGTGAGCGCGGTCGCGAGGGTGATCGGCAGCACCACCAGGGCCGGCGGGCGAGGTGCCAGCATGATCATTTCCAGGGTGCCCTGCCACCGCTGGTTCTGGATGGCGCCACCCGAGCCGAACAACACCGACGACCAGATGCCCATCAGGCCCGCCCCGACCGCGGCCTCCAGCAGCCGACCCGGCTCACCGCCGGCCCGGAAGAGATAGACGGCCAGGGTCGCCTGCACCACCGGCACGATCAGCGCGGTGGCGATCTCGAACGGCGAGCGGCTGAGCTGCTTGGCGTGCAGCAGCGCACCGACGGCGATCATGCGCAGCGTCCTCACACCCCCACCGCCTCGGCGGGTCGGGCCTGGGCGTCGACGCGGTTCACGATCGCCACGTACGCGTCCTCCAGGGTGGGCCGCCGGGCCGTGACACGACCCAGCCGCACCCCGTCCAGTGCCCGCAGCACGTCCGCCTGCACGTCCACCCCCGCGTCGGACTGCACGGTCAGCACCTGCGCCGCGCCGGTGACGACAACGCTCGCCTCGCGTACCCCGGGAAGGGCGTGGATGAGCGCGAGCTGCGCGTCGCTCACCCCGTACGCCTCGACCTCCAGCACCTGCCGGCCGTCGGCGTGGTGCCGCAGTTCCGCCGGGGTGCCGAGGGCCTGGATCGCCCCGTTCGCGATCACGGCGATGCGGCCGCACAGCTCGTCGGCCTCGGCCATGTAGTGGGTGGTGAGCAGCACTGTGGTGCCGGTGGCGGCGAGGTCGGCAACTGTCTGCCGCAGTTCCCGGGCGGCCACCGGGTCCACCCCGATCGACGGCTCGTCGAGGAAGAGGACACGCGGCCGGTGCAGCAGGCCCCGGGCGATGTGCAGCCGCTGCCGCATGCCCCGCGAGTAGCCCTCCACCCGGTCGTTCTCCCGGCCGGTCAGGCGGACCAGCTCGAACAGCTCGGCGATCCGCCGCTTCTGCTCGCGCCCCGGCACGCCGTACAGCTCGGCGAAGTAGCGCAGGTTGTCCCGCGCGGAGAGCCTGTCGTACAGGCCGCGGTCGCCGCCGAAGACGTACCCGATCCGTCGGCGTACCTCCCGGGTCTGCCGGACCACGTCGAACCCGCAGATCCGGGCCTCACCGGCGGTCGGGATGAGCAGCGTGTTCAGCAGCTTGATGGTCGTGGTCTTCCCAGCGCCGTTCGGCCCGAGCAGGCCGAACAGCTCCCCGTTGCCGACCGTCAGGTCGACGCCGCGGACCGCCTGGACCTCCCGGCGCTGGGGTCGTAACCACCCGGTGCGGCTGCGGTACGTGCGCCGCAACCCGACCGCCTCGATCGCGTGTTCGCTCATGTCGGGAGGTTAGGAGTGGCCGGGGTGGGTGGGAAACGAATTCGGACCGGGCCGAATCCTCAGGCCGATGCCGTCGTCGGCTCGTCACCGACGAGCTGCACCAGGGCCACGCCGGCCGGCTCCAGGCCGTACAGCACCCGACGGCCGACCCGGCGGCGGTGCACCACCCCGGCGGCGAGCAGCGCCGAGAGCTGCTCCGAGACGGTGCTCGGGGCCAGCCCCAGGGTCGCGGCGAGACCGGCTGTGGTCGCCGGTCGGGTCAACGCCCGCAGCACCTGTGCCCGACCCCGACCGACCAGCACCGCCAGCCGGTCGGTGGTCGGTGCGGCACCCGGCGCCGGTACCGGCCCGCCCTCGGCGAGCAGCACCGCCCCGCGCGCCTGGTAGGAGACGGCGACGATCTCGGGATGATCGGTGGAGCAGGTGAGCGCACCCCGCGAAAAGATCAACGGAACCAGCAGCAGGCGCTGGTTCACGGCCTCGAAGCGCTGCTCCAACGGCTTCACGAGCGTCAGCACCGGCTTGTCCCAGCGCACCCGTTCGTGCAGGTCGGCCAGCAGCGCGTCCGGGCCGTCGGCGGCGAGCGCCCGCGCCCGGTGCAGCACCTCCTCGTCCAGCGCCGCCCGCATCGCCGGCCACCAGGGCGCGATCGCCGCGTCCCAGTACGCCTCGATGCCGTCGGCGAGCCGGTCCAGGGCGGCCTGCCGGTCCGTCACGAACGGGCCCAGCCACCCGGGCAGGTCGTCGAGGCGGTGGTAGCGGGGGATCTGCTCGGCGATCACCTCCGCGGGTGTCGCGCGCAGCTCGGCGAGCTGCTCGGCCAGCGTCGGCGCGGCGGACGAGGGGACGGGCGTGAGGAAGTCCGGCGCACGTGAACCGATCGTCAACACCCGGACCGGCGCCGTCGCCGGCACCTCGGCGAGCACCCGCCGCGCGTGCCGCGCCCAACCCGTGTACGGCCAGGGCGCCTCGCCCGGATTGCGGTGCAGCACGTACAGGCTGGTCAGCACCTCCCAGAGCGGGCTGATCGCGATCCGGGTGCGGGCCAGCGTCGGCTCGTCCAACTCGATCCGGATCACCCGGCCAGCCTAGGGTGCCCGCGCGCGCCATTACTCGGCGGCGCGGCGGTGGGCCTGTCGAGTATCGTTGTGCACCGTAAGGCGATGACCCGGCCATCACCGGTGAGCCTCCGGAAGAACAGCCGGGCAACCGGCCCAGTAGAACCGGACGGGTGCGGCCCGTCACAGCCGGCAAATGAGCGGGCGGTCGATCCTGACCGCCAAGCGGGGTGGTACCGCGGGCCACCCGGGAGCGCCGTCGTCGGCGTACCCGGAAGGTTCGTCCTCGCAGACCCACGTTGAGTGAGCTGCGAGGAGAACGACACCCGATGGCCTATCCGTTGCACGACCCGACCGCTGCCGGTGTCCCGGCGAGCCCGGACCTGCCCGCGGTCGAGCGCCGGGTGCTGGAGCACTGGACGGCCGACAAGACCTTCGAGGCGTCCGTCGAGGCCCGACCGGCCGGCGACGACGGCAAGAACGAGTACGTCTTCTACGACGGCCCGCCGTTCGCCAACGGCCTGCCGCACTACGGCCACCTCTTCACCGGGTACGTCAAGGACGTGGTGCCGCGCTACCAGACCATGCGCGGGCGGCACGTGGAGCGGCGGTTCGGCTGGGACTGCCACGGCCTGCCCGCCGAGGTGGTGGCCGAGAAGCAGCTCGGCATCACCAGCAAGGCGGAGATCATCGACCTGGGCGTGGCCCGGTTCAACGAGGCCTGCCGCACCTCCGTGCTGGAGTTCACCCAGGACTGGGAGCGGTACATCAACCGGCAGGCCCGCTGGGTCGACTTCGCCAACGACTACAAGACCCTCGACCTGGACTACATGGAAAGCGTCATGTGGGCCTTCAAGACCCTGCACGAGAAGGGTCTGATCTACGAGGGTTTCCGGGTGCTGGCGTACTGCTGGCGCTGTGAGACGCCGCTGTCGAACACCGAGACCCGGATGGACGACGTCTACCGGGACCGGCACGACCCGACGTTGTCGGTGTGGTTCGGGCTGACCGCCGACGAGTCCGCACCGGAGCTGGTGCGCGGGCCGGTCAAGCTGGGCGTCTGGACGACCACGCCGTGGACCCTGCCGTCGAACCTGGCCCTCGCCGTCGGACCGGACATCGAGTACGCGGTCCTGGAGCGCGACGGCGACCGCTACGTGGTGGGCGCGGCGCGGCTGGCCGCGTACGCCAAGGAACTGGACGGCTACGAGCAGGTCGGCACCGTGTACGGCCGCGACCTGGTCGGACGCCGCTACACCCCGCTGTTCGACTTCCTCGTCGAGCAGGCCGGCGAGAACGCGTACCAGGTGCTCGGCGCGGAGTTCGTCACCACCGAGGACGGCACCGGGATCGTGCACCTCGCCCCGGCGTTCGGTGAGGACGACCAGAACGTCTGCAACGCCGCCGGCATCCCCACCATCGTCACTGTCGACGACCACACCCGGTTCACCGCGCTGGTCCCGCCGTACCAGGGTGAGCAGGTCTTCGACGTCAACAAGCCGGTGATCCGGGAGCTGAAGGACCGGGGGGTGGTGCTCAAGCAGGACACCTACACCCACTCGTACCCGCACTGCTGGCGCTGCGACACCCCGCTGGTCTACAAGGCGGTGTCGTCGTGGTTCGTGGCCGTGACCAAGTTCCGGGACCGGATGGTCGAGCTGAACCAGGAGATCAACTGGACGCCCGGCCACATCAAGGACGGCTCGTTCGGCAAGTGGCTGGCCAACGCCCGCGACTGGTCGATCAGCCGCAACCGGTTCTGGGGCTCCCCGATCCCGGTGTGGAAGTCCGACGACCCGAACTACCCGCGCCTGGACGTCTACGGCTCGCTCGCCGACATCGAGCGGGACTTCGGCGTACGCCTGAGCGACCTGCACCGGCCGGCGGTGGACGACCTGGTCCGCCCCAACCCGGACGACCCGACCGGTCAGTCGATGATGCGCCGGGTGCCGGAGGTGCTGGACTGCTGGTTCGAGTCCGGGTCGATGCCGTTCGCCCAGGTGCACTACCCGTTCGAGAACGCGGACTGGTTCGAGCACCACTACCCGGGTGACTTCATCGTCGAGTACATCGGGCAGACCCGGGGCTGGTTCTACACCATGCACGTGCTGGCGACCGCGCTGTTCGACAGGCCGGCGTTCCGCAACTGCCTGAGCCACGGCATCCTGCTCGGCTCGGACGGGCGCAAGATGTCCAAGAGCCTGCGCAATTACCCGGACGTCTACCACGTCTTCGACTCGTACGGGTCGGACGCGATGCGCTGGATGCTGATGTCCTCGCCGGTGCTGCGCGGCGGGGACATGGCGGTCACCGAGACGCTGATCCGCGACGCCGTGCGGCAGGTGCTGCTGCCGCTGTGGAACGTCTGGTACTTCTTCTCGCTCTACGCCAACGCGGACGGGTACCAGGCGCGGCGGCGCACCGACTCGACGCACCTGCTCGACAGGTACATCCTGGCCAAGACCAACGAGCTGGTGTCGACGGTCAGCGCGCAGATGGACGCGTACGACATCTCCGGCGCGTGCGCCACCGTGCGGTCCTACCTGGACGCGCTGACCAACTGGTACGTGCGCCGCTCGCGGGACCGGTTCTGGTCCGGCGACGCCAACGCGTTCGACACCCTGTCGACGGTGCTGGAGACGCTCTGCCGGGTGGTGGCGCCGCTGGCGCCGCTGACCGCGGAGGAGATCTGGCGCGGGCTGACCGGGGAGCGCTCGGTGCACCTGACCGACTGGCCGGAGGCGAGCGAGTTCCCCGCCGACCACGAGCTGGTCGCCGCCATGGACAACGTGCGGGCCGTGGCCTCGGCGGCGCTGTCGCTGCGCAAGGCCAAGGGTCTGCGGGTACGTCTGCCGCTGTCGAAGCTGACCGTGGCCTCCCCGGCGGCGGAGCAGCTGCGACCGTTCACCGACCTGATCACCGACGAGGTGAACGTCAAGGCGGTGGAGTTCAGCGCGGAACTGTCCGAGTACTGCCAGCAGGTGCTGACAGTGGTGCCCCGGGCGCTCGGTCCGCGCGTCGGCAAGCAGGTCCAGCAGGTGATCAAGGCGGTCAAGGCCGGCGACTGGGAGCTGGTCGACGGCGCCCCGGTGGCCGCCGGCGTCACCCTGGCCGAGGGCGAGTACGAGCTGCGCCTCGTCGCTGCCGACGCCGAGCACTCCGCGCCGCTGCCCGGCGGCGAGGGCGTGGTCGTGCTGGACACCGAGGTCACCCCGGAGCTGGCCGCCGAGGGCCTCGCCCGCGACGTGGTGCGGGTGGTGCAGCAGGCCCGCCGCGACGCCGACCTGGACGTCTCCGACCGGATCGTGGTGTCGGTGTCGGCGTCCGAGGAGGTGCGCGCGGCGGTGAGCGCGTACGTCGATTTCGTCGCCGGTGAGGTGCTGGCCGACTCGATCGACTTCGCCGAGGGCCTCGACGGGTTCGCCGGCGAGGTGGGCGAGGGTGAGCGGGTGACGGTCACCGTCCGGCGGGTGTAACGCGCGGGTGCGGACGCCTCCCCACCTCCGTCCGGGAGGTGTGGAGGCGTCCGCTACCGTGACACCGCCTGCTCGCACCTCATCTGCCGGAGGACCAGTGCCCCTGCTCTACACCATCGGCAAGCTCACCGTGGCGCCCACGCTGCGGTTGGCGTTCCGCCCGACCGTGGAGGGGCTGGAACACGTGCCGGAAACCGGCGGCGCGATCTTCGCCGGCAACCATCTCTCGGTGGCCGACGAGCTGTTCCTCGGCACTGTGGTGCCCCGGCACCTGGCGTTCTGGGCCAAGTCGGAGTACTTCAAGGGCACCGGCGTGAAGGGCGCGTTCTCGAAGTTCGTCCTCACCGGTCTGGGCGCGATCCCGGTCGAGCGGGCCGGTGGGCGGGCCGCGCTGTCCGCGTTCGACGCCGCCATCCCGGCGTTGCAGGGTGGTGACCTGGTGGTGGTCTATCCGGAGGGCACCCGCTCACCGGACGGCAAGCTCTACCGGGGGCGGACCGGAGCGGCCCGGCTGGCGATCTCCGCCGGTGTGCCGATCATCCCGGTCGGCACGATCGGCACGGACAAGGCCCAGCCGATCGGCGCCCGGGTGCCCCGTCCCGGCACCGCCAAGATCACCGTCCGGTTCGGCAAGCCGCTGGACTTCACCGGTCGCCCGGACGACCGCACCTCGCTGCGCCAGATGACCGACGAGCTGATGAGCGAGATCCAGAAGCTCACCGGCCAGGAGTACGTCCCGCGCTACGCCCCGCCGCGCGCCCACCCGGACCCGACCCGCGACGCCTGACCCGGGCTGCCGCCTGTCGGCGCTGCCGTTCGTCGGGGGTGTTGCTGGCGGGGCTGGGGTTTCCCGGCTGCTGCTGTCGGGCCCGCTGGCCTCGGCCGCCGAGCTGGCGGGCAATCCGGTCGGAGGCGATATACCTGTGAGTCATATTTATGACTCACAGGTATCTGCATTGCTCGCCCTGTCGTCCACCTGCGGCGTGACGCAGCGTCATGCAAGCACCCAGTAACCAACACGCCGGCGGCGCACGGCGGGCCAGCGCGGCGGCACGCCAGCACGCGGCGGGCCAGCACGCCGGCACACGGCGGGCCAGCATGCCAGGCAGCGTGCGGGCGGGGCTCAGCCCCGCTCGGGCTGGACGATCTGGCCGCGCAGGGTGTCCAGCAGAGCCGCGCTGTCGGAGATCGAGAGCCGGGTGAACACCCCGGTGGCGATGCTGCCGTGGTCGACAGAGGTGCACACCACCACGTCGCCGTCGGCCGGCCGGCCGATCGCACACCGTTCGTGCCGACCTCGTACGCCGGTCCGCACCGTCTCCGGCGCCTCCAGCGCGTAGCGCTCACTGAGCCGGGTGATCTCCGCGTCCGCGTCCGCCTCCGGGGTCAACCGGAAGCCGGTGCCGCCGAAGACCGTCACCCGCTTGCCGTCCCCCGTGGCGTAGACGCCGGCGAAGGTGTCCTCGGCCAGCCAGTTCTCCTGGCGTACCTCGTTCTCCAGCTGTCGGGAGGTCGCGGCGCTGCCGTCGTCCTGACGCAGGCTCAGATCGGCGACCTGCTCGGGCAGCGCGGCGCGGGCGGGGTACTGGGACGAGATCGGTAGGCCGTAGTAGGCGGGACATCCGCAGCAGCAGGCCAGGGTGAGCAGCAGCAGCCACGGCCAGCGACGCCGGCGGCGGACCGGGACCGGCACGTACCCCTTCGGGGCTTCCCAGCCAGGTGGTGGCGTCACCGGCGGTGGCGTGGCCGACCGCCGTCCCCGCCGCTGCTTCGGCACCCTTGCGGGTCGCACCGGCGCGGTGGGCCGGGCCGTGCCGGGCTGCGCCGGCAGGGTCGGCCGGGCGGCGGGCGGCGCCGAGTGAGCTGGTGGCGCCGGGTAGGTGGGTGGCGCCGGGTAGGTGGGTGGCGCCGGGTAGGTGGGTGGCGCCGGGTAGGCGGGCGACGTCGGGTGGGCGGGTGGCGGCGACACCGGGTGCGTCCCCACCGGCGGTGCGGGCGGCCCGGACCACTGCCGGGTCGACGGGGGCGCCGGGTAGTCCAACGTCGGGGGCAGCGGGGGCAGTTCGGCGGAGGGCAGGTCCCAGCCACCGGTGTCCACCCCGGCCCACGGGTCGACCGGGGTGCGGTGCTCGGGTGGCTGCTCGGGCAGAGGCGGCGGCGGGGTCGGCTCGGCCGACTCACCCCAGGCACGCCTGCGCGGCAGCGGGGGAGGGACCGGCGCGGACCCACTCCACCGGGGCGCGGGGGAGTCCGCGGACGCGGCGGGGGCCGCGGGCTCCTGGGCCGTGGGCTCCGGCTGGGCCGCCGGCTCCTGGGCCGTCGGTTCGGGCTGGGCCGCCTGCTTCCGGGCTGCGGGTTCCTGGGCCGTCGGCTCCGGCTGGGCCGTGGGTTCCTGGGCCGTCGGTTCCGACTGGTCGGGGGCGGCGGGGTGGTCCGGCGGTACGGGTGGGGAGGTCGACTCGTCGGCGACCGCCGGAGCGTCGTCCGGCTCCGGGCCCGGGGTGCGCCCGTCGGCCGGCCGTGCTCCCGGCTGGGGCTCCGGCATCGCGGCAATCTCCTCTCGCGCCGGTCCGAGGTTAGTACCGCGTCGCCACCACCGCCGCGCGGGCATCGCGGCGGAGCGTGTGCAGGAGTGTTGTCGGGCGGCATCGTGGCGTGCGCGCGGTCACCGACGGGCGGGCGCGTACCCTTGGGCATCATGAGTGCCCCGTCCACGACGCCGCGCGCGGCCGCGACCAATTCCGTCTGGCCCCGGCTCGAGCCGCTGCTCCCTCAGGTTTCCAAGCCCATCCAGTACGTCGGCGGTGAACTGGGCGCGGTGGTCAAGGACTGGGACGCGGCGACGGTCCGCTGGGCGCTCATGTACCCCGACGCGTACGAGGTGGGCCTGCCCAACCAGGGTGTGCAGATCCTCTACGAGGTGCTCAACGAGTTGCCCGACACCCTCGCCGAGCGGACGTACGCGGTCTGGCCCGACCTGGAGAACCTGATGCGCACGCACGGCGTGCCGCAGTTCACCGTCGACGCCCACCGGCCGGTGCGCGATTTCGACGTCTTCGGCATCTCCTTCTCCACCGAGCTGGGCTACACCAACATGCTCACCGCGATCGACCTGGCCGGCATCCCGATGCTGGCCGCCGACCGCACCGACGCCGACCCGGTGATCGTGGCCGGTGGGCACGCCGCCTTCAACCCGGAGCCGATCGCCGACTTCATCGACGCCGCAGTGCTCGGCGACGGCGAGGAGGCCGTCCTGGAGATCACCGCGATCGTCCGGGAGTGGAAGGCCGAGGGCTCCCCGGGTGGCCGCGACGAGCTGCTGTTGCGGCTGGCCCGCACCGAGAGCGTGTACGTGCCGCGCTTCTACGACGTCGACTACCTCCCCGACGGGCGGATCCAACGGGTCGTGCCGAACCGGGCGGACGTGCCGTTCCGGGTGCACAAGCGCACGACGATGGATCTGGACGCCTGGCCGTACCCGAAGAAGCCCCTCGTCCCGCTCGCCGAGACGGTGCACGAGCGGTACGCGGTGGAGATCTTCCGGGGCTGCACCCGGGGCTGCCGGTTCTGCCAGGCTGGCATGATCACCCGCCCGGTGCGGGAGCGGTCGATCACCACGGTCGGGCAGATGGTCCGCGAGGGCCTGGAGTTCTCCGGCTTCTCCGAGGTCGGCCTGCTGTCGCTCTCCTCGGCGGACCACTCGGAGATCGGCGACATGTGCTCGGGCCTGGCCGAGCAGTACGCGGGCACCAACGTCTCGCTGTCGCTGCCGTCGACCCGGGTGGACGCCTTCAACATCGACCTCGCGCAGGAGTTGTCCCGCAACGGGCGGCGCACCGGTCTCACCTTCGCCCCGGAGGGCGGGTCGGAGCGGATCCGCAAGGTCATCAACAAGATGGTGTCGAAGGAAGACCTGATCCGGACGGTCGTCACCGCGTACAGCAACGGTTGGCGCCAGGTGAAGCTCTACTTCATGTGCGGCCTGCCCACCGAGACCGACGAGGACGTCCTCGAGATCGCCGAGATGGCCCACGAGGTGATCAAGGCCGGTCGGGCCGCGACGGGCTCGAAGGACATCCGCTGCACGGTCTCCATCGGCGGGTTCGTGCCGAAGCCGCACACCCCGTTCCAGTGGGCCGCCATGGAGCGCCCCGAGGTCATCGACCACCGGCTCAAGATCCTCAAGCAGGCGATCAACTCGGACCGCTCGCTGGGCCGGGCCATCGGCTACCGCTACCACGACGGCGAGCCGTCGCTGATCGAGGGCCTGCTCTCCCGGGGTGACCGTCGGGTCGGCTCGGTGATCCGCAAGGTCTGGGAGAACGGCGGCCGGTTCGACGGGTGGAGCGAGCACTTCTCCTACCAGCGCTGGGTGCAGGCGGCGGCCGAGACGCTGCCGGCGTTCGGGGTGGATCTCGACTGGTACACCACCCGCCAGCGCGACGGGCTGGAGGTCCTTCCCTGGGACCACCTGGACTCGGGCCTGGACAAGGACTGGCTCTGGCAGGACTGGCAGGATTCGCTGAGCGAGTTCGAGCAGGACGACTGCCGGTGGACCCCGTGCTTCGACTGCGGCGTCTGTCCCTCGATGGACACCGAGATCCAGATCGGCCCCACCGGCAAGAAGCTCCTGCCCCTGACGCCGATCAAGGGCCTGAAAACCCCCACGCCCTGACCCCGGCCCTCCCGGCCCCGCCCGTCGCCCGCGTCGATCATGAAGTTGTTGCTCGGAACACAGCGTGTCGCCGACAATAACTTCATGATCAACCGGTGCTGAGTTCCGAGGAGCGAGACGATCAGTAAGAAAAACCAGCCGGAGGGTGGGCAGGCGCCGGTCGTTCAGCGCGCCCGCATCCGGTACGCCAAGCGCGGGCCGCTGCGGTTCACCTCGCACCGGGACTTCGCCCGGGCGTTCGAGCGTGCGTTGCGCCGTGCCGCCGTACCGATCGCGTTTTCCCAGGGCTTCACCCCGCACCCGAAGATCTCCTACGCCAGCGCCGCGCCCACCGGGGTGGCGAGCGAGGCGGAGTACCTGGAGATCGGCCTCCAGGCGCCGGTCGAGCCGGAGGCGCTGCGCGCCGCGCTCGACGCCGCGCTCTCACCCGGGCTGGACGTGCTGGAGGTGGTGATCGCCGACGGTGGCAGCCTGGCGGACCGCATCGAGGCGTCGCACTGGCACATCGAGCTGCCCGAGGTCGACACGGAGACACTGCGCGCTGCCGTGGACGCCTTCACCGCCGCCGACGAGGTGCTGGTCGAGCGGATGACCAAGCAGGGGCGACGTACCTTCGACGCCCGCGCGGCGGTCATGTCGATCGATGTCCTCTCCCCGACGCAGACGCCTTCCGGGGCGCCGGCCGTACCGTGTGCGATACTCGAACTGGTCGTGCGGCAGGTCACCCCGTCCGTACGGCCCGATGACGTCCTTTCCGGCCTCCGCGTGGTGGCCGACCTGGAGCCGCCGGTCTCGCCGAGGGTGACCCGGCTGGCTCAGGGCACGCTGACCGCGCAGGGTGCGATCGTGGATCCGTTGGATGCGGACCGCGGCGGGGCAGCCATCGTTGGGCACTGACCGACGGTCAGCGCTCTTGCAGGCAGACTTCGGCGGTCGCGCACCACGCGCGCCCGGCGGAAACACTTTTGCGGCGACCCTGCGTGGCAGCGCTCACCCGCGCCCGGGGCAGCCAGAACTGGAGAACGTCCATGCTCGAGAACGAGCCCGAGGGCGGCGAACGGACCGGTTCACAGCCGGCCGGGGACACCGCTGACCAGAGCACCACCACCGACGGCGCAGCCAGCCTGGAGCAGGCGGGCGCCCAGAGCGCCGAGCCTGCCGCACCGCCCCGGCGGGCGCGGGCCACCCGGCGTCGGGCCGCCCCGCTCAACCAGCCGGAGCAGGCCGAGGCGCCCGTCGAGGCGTCCGCCGGCGGGACCGGCGCCGTCGAGTCGCCGCAGGCGGAGGTCTTCGCCCCGATCTCCGGTGACCTGGACGTCGCCCCGAAGACCCCCCGACGCCGGCGCAAGGCCGCCCCCGTCGAGACGACCGCCGAGGAGCCGCTGGTCGCTGCCAGCGCGGAGCTGGCCTCTCCCGAGGTCGTACCTCCGGTCAAGGTGACCCGCACCCGGCGCAAGAAGGCAACGCCCGCCGTCGAGGAGCCGCCGGCCGTCGAGGAGCCCGCCGCCGTCGAGGAGCCTCCTGCCGCGGAGCCCGCCGCCGAGGCCGTGGAGCCCGCCGTCGAGGAGGACACCGCGGAGACGCCTGCGGAGTCCGACCTGCGGGAGGCGGAAGCCGAGCTGAACGAGGCGCAGACCCCGCCGGCGGGACCCGCCGCCGAGCAGGCGTTCGGTGCCGCGCGGGAGCGCTCCGGCGAGGTGGCGCCCGGTGTCGGCGTGGCGAACGTGGCAGATGAGCCGATCGAGCCCGCCGAGGTGATCGAGCCCGAGCAGCCGCGGACCCGCCGTCGGCGGGCCGCGCTCTCCGCACCCACAGTGCTGTTCATGGCACCCCAGCCGGACGCCGTGCCGGTGACCCGGCCGGCGGAGCCCGCTCCGGTGGCCGAGGAGCCGGCCGTCGAGGCCGAGCCGTCCCGCCGACGGCGGCGCGGTCGCCGCGACGTCGAGCCGGTGGAGCCGGTCGAGGCCGTCGAGGCCGAGGAGGAGCCGACCGAGGAGGCCGACGAGGCCGCCGAGGTGGATGAGGACGACGAGGACAGCGCCGCCGCGCGTCGCCGCCGTCGGCGTGGCCGCCGCGGTCGGGGCCGGGGCAAGGGCGGCGCCGACGACGCCGAGGACGAGGAGTCCGACGAGGCGGCGCAGGCCGACGAGGAGGAGACCGCCGAGGCCGAGGCCGAGGGTGACGAGGACGAGGAGTCCGAGGGCGGGGACGGGCTGACCCGTCGTCGCCGTCGTCGCCGCCGTCGCGGCGCCGGTGACACCGAGGGCGCCGCCGACGACGGCGTGCCCACCGTGGTCAAGATCCGCGAGCCGCGTCGCACTGTCGACGAGGTCCAGGGCGTGTCCGGCTCGACCCGGCTGGAGGCCAAGCGCCAGCGTCGCCGGGACGGCCGGGAGCAGCGGCGTACGCGGCCGCCGATCCTCAGCGAGTCGGAGTTCCTGGCCCGCCGGGAGGCGGTCGACCGGGTCATGGCGGTCCGCCAGCGGGGTGACCGCACCCAGATCGCCGTCCTGGAGGACGGTGTGCTGGTCGAGCACTACGTCACCCGCAACTCCTCCGGCACCATGGCCGGCAACGTCTACCTGGGCAAGGTGCAGAACGTGCTGCCCAGCATGGAGGCGGCGTTCGTCGACGTCGGCCGGGGCCGCAACGCGGTGCTGTACGCCGGCGAGGTCAACTGGGACACCTCCGGGCTGGAGGGGCGTGCCCGCTCGATCGAGCAGGCGCTGCGCTCCGGCGACTCGGTGCTGGTCCAGGTCACCAAGGACCCGATCGGGCACAAGGGCGCGCGGCTGACCAGCCACATCGCCCTCTCCGGCCGGCACCTGGTCTACGTGCCCAACGGCAACGCGTCCGGGATCAGCCGCAAGCTGCCGGACACCGAGCGCAAGCGGCTGCGCGACGTGCTCAAGAAGCTGGTCCCGGACGGCGCCGGCGTGATCGTCCGTACCGCCGCCGAGGGCGCCAGCGAGGACGAGCTGGCCCGCGACGTCAAGCGGCTCCAGGCGCAGTGGGAGGACATCCAGGCCAAGGCCGCCGAGGGCGGTGCCCCGGTGCTGCTCTACGAGGAGCCCGACCTGGTCATCCGGGTGGTCCGGGACCTGTTCAACGAGGACTTCCGCGAGCTGGTCATCGAGGGCGAGCAGTCGTACGGCATGGTTGAGTCGTACCTGTCGCACGTCTCTCCGGATCTGGTCGACCGGGTGCGCCGGCACGTCGGCACGAGCGACGTGTTCGCCGAGTACCGGATCGACGAGCAGATCATCAAGGGCCTGGACCGCAAGGTGTTCCTGCCCTCCGGCGGCTCGCTGGTGATCGACAAGACCGAGGCCATGACGGTCGTCGACGTCAACACCGGCAAGTACACCGGCTCCGGCGGCAACCTGGAGGAGACGGTCACCCGCAACAACCTGGAGGCGGCGGAGGAGATCGTCCGCCAGCTCCGGTTGCGCGACATCGGCGGCATCGTGGTGATCGACTTCATCGACATGGTGCTGGAGTCGAACCGGGAGCTGGTGCTGCGCCGGCTCACCGAGTGCCTGGGCCGGGACCGCACCAAGCACCAGGTCACCGAGATCACCTCGCTCGGCCTGGTGCAGATGACCCGTAAGCGGATCGGCGCGGGTCTGCTGGAGGCGTTCAGCGAGACCTGCGAGTGCTGCAAGGGTCGGGGCGTCATCATCCACACCGAGCCGGTGCCCGAGAAGCCGCGTACCGGCGGGACCGCGGAGAAGGTCAAGGCGGTCGCCTCGTCGGCGCCGGCCGCGCCGGCCACTCCGGCCGTCGAGGCCGGCACCGCGTCGTCGCGCCGCCGGGCGCGCAAGAGCGCCCCGGCCGAGCGCGCGGTGGTCGAGGTCGTCGACACCGACACCAGCGCCGAACCGGACGCCGACTACCAGGACACCATGGGGTACGACCTGTCCCGCTACGAGGCGGAGACCGAGGCGGCGCCGGCGGTGTCCGACAGCCAGCAGGGCGAGTCGGCCCGGCTGGCCGCCGCGGACGACCCGGACGCGGTCGCCGACGGTGACACCGACGAGGAGGCCGGTGGCGCGGGGCGTCGCCGCTCCCGCCGCGGCGGCGCCCGCCGGCGGACCCGCCCCTGACGGTCCTGACCGGCCCGGTGTTTGACGAGGTCCCTTTCCCGGCATATTGACGGGGAGGGGACCTCGCCGCCTCCGGTCACCCCGGGCCGGGAGTGGTCGGCCCCGGTCAGGAGAAGAAGATGCGTCGCCTGCTCGCCGTCACCGTGCTGGTAGCCGTGCTCGCCCTCGGGGCCGGCTGCTCCGCCGACCGGTCGGTCGATGCGGGCCCGACCGGCGCGACCGCCGGGGCTTCCGGCCCGGCTGCCGGGTCCGGGGGCGCTCCCGGCGGGTCGACAGGTACGCCGGGAGGTGGCGGTGCCGCGGCCGGCAACCCGCAGGTCTGCGCCGAGGCGCAGCAGGCCGGCGCCACCGCCGTCCGGGAGTACGTGGCGGAGCTGGGCCGGATGGTCGCGGCCGTTGGTGCGGGGGACACCGCCACCGCCGATGCGGCCCGCACGAGGGCGCAGACGGCGCTGGCCGGCTGGCGGGCCGCACTGCGCGAGCAGTCGGCGCGGTCCACCGATCCGCAGCTCAAGACGCTGCTCAGCGACCTCGGTACGGAGGTCGCCGCACTCGGCGTGGACGTCGAGTCGATCGACGAGACCGAGCTGGACCGGCTCCAGCAGCGCCTCGACCAGCTCTGCGCCCGCTGACCAGGGCGGGCCGGTTTGGGGTCCGGGCCGGCGATGGCGTACTCTTGCCTGCGGCCCACCTTTGGTGTGCCGAGTTCCCGTGTGCCCGCGCCGCCGTGCACTGCTACCCGGCGAGCCGCCGCGGGGACGACCGCCAGCAGCCTCAACGACAGGGAGTCCGCCTCCGATGTACGCGATCGTCAAGACCGGCGGCAAGCAGTACAAGGTCGCCGAGGGCGACGTGATCGAGGTCGAGAAGCTCACCGGTGCCCCCGGTGACGCGGTGAAGCTCACCGCGGTGCTCCTCGTCGACGGTGACGACCTGGTGACCGACGCGGCGAAGCTTGCCGAGGTCGCGGTGTCCGGCGAGATCGCCGCGCACACCAAGGGCCCGAAGATCCGGATCCACAAGTTCAAGAACAAGACCGGCTACCACAAGCGCCAGGGTCACCGCCAGCCGTTGACCCAGGTCAAGGTGACCGGCATCTCCAGCGGGAAGTAGGTCGTCCTCCAATGGCTCACAAAAAGGGTGCGTCCAGCTCGCGTAACGGTCGTGACTCCGCGGCCCAGCGACTTGGCGTGAAGCGCTTCGGTGGTCAGGTCGTCAGCGCCGGTGAGATCCTCATCCGGCAGCGTGGCACCAAGTTCCACCCCGGTGACCTGGTCGGCCGTGGCGGCGACGACACGCTGTTCGCGCTGTCGGCCGGTGCGGTCCTGTTCGGCACGAAGCGCGGTCGCAAGACCGTCAGCATCGTTCCGCAGCAGTAGTTCTCTTCGCTGGGCGGGCCGCGGACCTCCGGGTCCCGGCCCGCTTCGCTTTTTCAAGTGCGGGGTCGACCCTCGCTGGAAGGATTGACGCCGTGGCGACGTTCGTTGACCGGGTCGTCCTGCATCTGCAGGCCGGCGATGGTGGGCACGGTTGTGTCTCGATCCACCGCGAGAAGTTCAAGCCCTTCGGCGGGCCGGACGGCGGCAACGGCGGGCACGGCGGCAGCGTGTCGCTGGTGGTCGACCCGCAGGTGACCACGCTGCTCGACTTCCATTTCCACCCGCACGTCAAGGCCGACAACGGCAAGGGCGGCGCCGGGTCGAACCGGGACGGGGCCAACGGCCACAACCTGGTGCTGAAGGTGCCCAACGGCACTGTGGTCCAGACCACCGACGGCACCGTGCTGGCCGACATGGTCGGCGCCGGCACCACCTTCGAGGTGGCCCGGGGCGGCCGCGGCGGGCGCGGCAACGCGTCGCTGGCCAACGCCAAGCGCAAGGCGCCCGGCTTCGCCGAGCTGGGCGAGCCCGGCGACCAGCTGGACATCGTGCTGGAGCTGAAGAGCGTCGCCGACGTGGGCCTGGTGGGCTTCCCGTCGGCAGGTAAGTCGTCGCTGATCTCGGTGATCTCCGCCGCGAAGCCGAAGATCGCCGACTACCCGTTCACCACCCTCGTGCCCAACCTCGGTGTGGTCCGGATGGACAACCACACCTTCACCGTCGCCGACGTGCCGGGCCTGATCCCGGGCGCGGCCACCGGCAAGGGCCTGGGTCTGGAGTTCCTGCGGCACATCGAGCGCTGCGCGGTGCTGGTGCACGTCATCGACTCGGCGACCCTGGAGCCCGGCCGCGACCCGGTCGCCGACATCGACGCCATCGAGGCCGAGCTGAGCCAGTACGGCGGCCTGACCGACCGTCCACGGCTGGTGGCCGTGAACAAGGTCGACGTGCCGGACGGCCGGGACCTCGCCGAGATCGTCCGCCCGGACCTGGAGGAGCGCGGTTACCGCGTGTTCGAGGTCTCCGCGGCCACCCGCGAAGGGCTCAAGGAGCTGACGTACGCGATGGCCGAGCTGGTCGAGGCGGAGCGCAAGGCCGCCCCGCCGGCCGAGCCGACCCGGATCGTGATCCGGCCGATGGCCGTGGACGACGACGGCTTCACCATCACGGCCGAGGTTGACGGCTCGTTCACCGTCCGGGGCGTACGCCCGGAGCGGTGGGTCAAGCAGACCAACTTCGACAACGACGAGGCCGTCGGTTACCTCGCCGACCGGCTGGCCCGGCTCGGCGTGGAGGACAAGCTCGCCAAGGCCGGCGCCCAGCCCGGTGACCTGGTCCGGATCGGCGAGCGCGAGTTCGACTGGCAGCCGACGCTGTACGCGGGTGTGGAGTTCGTGCCCGGCAACCGGGGCACCGACGTCCGCCTGGAGGAGAAGTCGAACCGGGCCTCGGCGGCGGAGCGGCTCGCCGCGCGCAAGGCCCGCCGGGTGCGCTCGGCGGACGAGGTCGGCGCGGACTCGTCCGACGACGACCTCGAGGACATCGAGGACTCCGACGACGCCGAGTAGCCCGTTGCTCTCCGTGATCGGGACGACTGCCGGAAACCTCCGCGAAATCCACCCCTCCTAGCGTGGGGTGATGCTGATCGAGTCGCGGCCCGCCACCGATCCCGAGATCGCCACCCTGGTCGTCGCCCAGCAGCGTGAGCTGCGCGAGGCCGACGGCGGGCTGGACGGCCAGGTCACCGTCACCCACGACGACATCCGCTACCTGGCGGTGGTGGTGCACGGTCGGGCGGTCGCCTGCGGCGGGCTCCAGTCGCTCGGCGCCGTCACCGGCGAGGTCAAGCGGATGTACGTCCGGCCGGCGTACCGGGGCCGGGGCATCGCCCGCCAACTGCTCGCCGCGTTGGAGGAGTGCGCGTTCCGGCAGGGGCACACGGTGGTCTGCCTGGAGACCGGCACGTACCTGCCGGCGGCGATCGGGCTGTACACCTCGTGCGGCTACGAACCGGTCCCGGTGTACGGGGAGTACGTCGGCAACCCGTACAGCGTCTGTTTCGCCAAGCGGCTCCCGGTCGCGGCCTGACGGCGGCCGGTCCCGCCGGCCACGGCGGGCCGGTCCTGCGCGACGGGTCGGTCAGGCGCCGGTCTCGGCGTGCGCGACGGTGACCGGCTTCGACTCCGGCGACGCGTGCTGCCGCAGGACGATGCTCAGCAGGATCAGGGCGCCGACCGCCAGGAACTCGCTCTGCCAGTTCTGCATGGACTGGAACCAGAAGTCGCTGGTGCCGAAGAAGTCCCACGCGCTGATCGGCGGCGCTCCGCTCTGCAACGCCTGCTCCTCGTTGTAGGCGGCGGTGCCGCCGAGCAGGTGCCCAACGAACGAGCCGGCGAAGATCAGCAGCAGCGCGAGGGAGAGGCTGTTGCGGTAGACCACCAGCGGAAGGCCGCCGGCGCGTACCGGCCACGGTGACCGGGCGGTGGCCCGGCGCTCGTCGTCCTCCGGCCGGTCGGTCTGGTCCACCGGCTTGGACTCGGCCGAGCCCCGCTGCACCAGGTACGCGGTGAGCAGCACGTACCCGCCCATCTGGAGGAACTCCGACTCCCAGTTCTCGAAGACCGCCTCGGCGAAGTGGCCGCTGGCCAGGTACGCCGGCCAGCTCAGCGGGGCGGCGCCGAACTCGGTGAGCTCCTCATTGTGGGTCTGCCAGCCGAAGACGCTCTGCAGGACCAGGAAGACTCCAAACGCGCCCAGCATGGCGGCGGTCAGCGCGTTGTCGCGTATCCAGCGAGGCATCATCGACCCCTTCCACGGATTCTCAGGCGGTCACCTACCCACGCCGCCGTCGCCGTCAAACACGTGAATCGGCAGGTCAGGGCCGGTCGATCGGGCTGTCCAGGCGCCCACCGGTGCCCACCTGGTTGGACAGCAGCAGCCCGAGCGCGAGCATGCCGAAGCCGAGGGCGAGGTGCAGCCAGTTGTCGGCGTCGTTGACCGGCAGGATGTTCGCGGTGGCCTCGGGGTCGACCGCCTCGATCGCCAGGCCGTACAGCCAGAGGGCCAGGTAGATCGCGCCGCCGCCGGCCAGGAAGAGCCGGGCGCCGGCGATGCTGCGGGCCAGCACCAGACCCGCAAGCCCGAACAGCAGGTGCAGCGCGTTGTGCAGGATCGACACCTGGAACAGTCCGAGCAGCTTGGCGTCCGAGTGGTGCCCGGCGAAGGTCAGCTCGCCGTAGTCGGTGGTGATGCCGGGGATGAAGCCGAGGATTCCGATCAGCAGGAAGACCCCGGCCACGACCAGCGCGACCACCTGCACCCGGGGCCGGGGGGCGGCAGGTCGGCCACCTCGCGCGTCTCGTGCCATCCCTGCCCCCTCTTCGTGGATCTGCCGGTACCGCGAACCTCGCTGTCCGCAGCGGCGACGTGACGCAGCCCGACGATCCTCCATTTTGAAGTCGATCCCGCCGGCCGCGCAGAGAAATGCACGAACAGGTATGGAAGCGCAAACGCAGGGTAGGTGAGTTGTCAGCGGCCACGGCGTCACGGCCGCATCCCCCCAGCACAACCGCGACGACTTTCCGAGCGGAAGGGAAATCATGACTTACGAAGTGTCACCCACGTCTTCCACGTACGGGCACGAGTCCACCAACGGCGGCGGCGTCCGCGAGCAGGCCCGCCACGTCGGGTCCGAGGCGGCGCACGCCGGTGGCGCGGTCGCCCAGACCGCGAAGGAGCAGGGCGCCGAGGTTGGCCGCGAGGCCGCCCGGCAGGCCCGCAACCTCTACGGCGAGGCCCGCACTCAGCTCGCCAGCCAGACCGGTGAGCAGCAGCGCCGGGCCGCCGGCGGACTGCGGTCGATCGCCGACGAGATGCGCACGATGGCCGAGCAGGGTGGCCAGGCCGGCCCGGTGAGCGAGCTGGCCCGCCAGGCCGCCGACCGGGTGCACGGTGTGGCCGGCTGGCTGGAGGAGCGCGAGCCCGGCGACCTGATCACCGAGGTACGCGACTACGCGCGGCGCAACCCGGGCACCTTCCTGGTCGGCGCGGCGGTGCTCGGCGTGCTTGCCGGGCGCCTGACCCGCAGCATCTCCGACTCCGGTGACCACTCCGGCAACGGCTCGGCGGGCTACCGCGGCAACGGGGCGTACGACCCGGAGCAGACCGCGGTGATCCCCACTCCGCCGCCGGCACCCCGGACGGCCGCGGACACCACCCCGGCGGGCGGCTACCTCGACCCGACCCCCGGCACGTACACCGAGCCGACCTCCGGCGGCTACAACGACCCGACGCCGGGCGGCTACAGCGACCCGACCCGCCAGGACGGCTACACCGAGCCGACCAGCACCGGTCAGCCGCTGCCGCCGGTGACCCAGACCGACCCGCTGCCGGGCGTGCCGTCCAGCGGCAGCCCCCGCCCGTGAGGCGCCGAGTCATCCGAAGGGAGGCGACGGCATGACCATGCCGACGCAGGGGTCCGGCCTGGACTCCGGTTACCACCCCGAGGCGGGCGCCCCGCACACCGCGGCGGACGTGAAGGGCAGCTCGCTCGGTGACCTGATGCGCCAGGTCACCACCGACCTGTCGACGCTGATGCGTCAGGAGGTCGAGCTGGCCAAGGCCGAGATCCGCCAGGAGGGCAAGAAGGCCGGCAAGGCCGCGGGCCTCTTCGGCGGCGCCGGCTTCGGCGGCTACATGGTGGCGTTGTTCGTCTCCATCGCCGTGTGGCAGTTCCTGGACAACGTCATGGACTCCGGCCTGGCCGCGCTGATCGTGGCCATCATCTGGGCCGTGGTCGCCGCGGTCCTCTACTCGATGGCCAAGAAGAACGCCCAGCACGTACGCGGGCTCAAGCAGACCAACGACAGCGTGCAGCGGATCCCCGACGCGCTCAAGCCCCACCCGGAGGGAGTCACCCGATGAGCACCGACCCCGACCAGATCCGCCGGGAGATCGAAGCCACCCGCAACAGCCTCAGCTCCGATGTGGACGCGCTGGCGTACAAGGTCAGCCCGAGCCGCATCGTCGACGACCGCAAGCAGCGGGCCCGTTCCGCGCTGCAGAATGTGAGGGACAAGGTCATGGGAACCGCGTCTGACCTCGGCCACGGCACCGGCCACGCCGCCCACTCGGTGGGTGACCGCGCCTCCTCGGCGGCCTCCAGCGTCAGCGACGCCGCCCACTCGGCGGCCTCCAGCGTCAGCGACGCCGCCCACAGCGCGCCCCGGGTGATCCGGCAGAAGTCGCAGGGCAACCCCCTCGCGGCCGGCCTGATCGCCTTCGGGGTCGGCTGGCTGGCCTCCTCGCTGATCCCGGCCTCCCGCCGGGAGCAGCAGGCCGCCGCCCAGGTCAAGGACAAGGTCAGCGAGCACAGCGGCGCCGTGAAGGAGAAGCTGGGCGAGGTGGCCAGCGAGCTCAAGGACGAGCTGCGCGAGCCGGCCCAGCACGCCGCCGAGTCGGTGCGGTCCACCGCCCAGGACGCCGTGCACGCGGTCAAGGACGACGGCCGGTCGGCTGCCCAGGACGTCAAGGACCAGGCCCAGCAGGCCCGCCAGCAGGTCAGTTCCTGAGCCCACCGGCGTCGACGACGGCTCACGGCCACTCCGGTGGCGGTGAGCCGTCGCCGCGTTCTCCGCGATCTTGCACTTTCTGTCGCCGTTCTGGTGTCTAGCGAGGCTTTTGTCCGAGCAGAAAGTGCAAGATCGCGGGGACGTGGTGGTGCGGGCGGGCTGGTCGGCGGATTCTGCGGTCGCCGTAGCGGACCCCGCCGTGAAGGACGCGCTGGGCGAGCGCCAGCCAGCTGCAGATGCCCCGTTCGAGCAGCCAGAGTGGGGCGGCCAGCGAGGTGCTCGGTGGGAACACGATCCCGCCGTCGGCGCGTCGGCGGCCCACCTCGGCCACGGCGACGACAGCTACCGCCGTGCCGAGCAGCAGTCGGGGCCGGCGGGACGCGACCGCCGCGGCCAGCGCCGGCAGGACCGCGAGCGCGGTCAGCAGGCGGGCCGGCTGGGCCAGGTCGTCGTACGCCTGGCGGACCCGCTGGCCACGAAAGTGCGTCGCGTCCGGCGGTAGTCGGCGTACGTACAGCCCCGGCGGCGCGGCCTCGACCCCGCCGTACGCGCGCACGGTGCGGATCAGCTCCAGGTTCTCGAAGAGCACGTCCGGGTCGTACCCGCCCATGGCGTGGAACGTGCTGCGGCGCACCGCGAGGGTGCCGGGGTAGTCGTTTCCGAGCGCCCGGTTGAGCAGCGTCCGCCCGGTGTCCCACCAGGCGTGCCAGGGCAGGGGGTCGAAGTAGTTCTGCGGCCGGACCAGGTCGACCCGGCCCAGCAGCCGGTGCACGGCCCGCAGCCCGGCCTCGTCGTACCGGACGTCGTCGTCGGCGATCACCACGTGTTCGTGGTGTGCCGCGTCGACGCCGGTGTGCACCCCGACCACCTTGCCGTTGAGCCCGCGCCCGCCGGGATCGGGCGGAAGGTGCCGGACCAGCCCCTGCCAGGCCGCCGCGTGCCGCGCGAAGAGCTCCGGAGGCGAGCCGTCGACGACGATCACCTCGACGAGGCCGCTCAGCCGGCGCAGGTAGCCGGTCAGCTCGTCCAGACCGCTGTCGGTGCCCCAGCGCAGCGGCAGCACGTATGACATCGGCAGGACGGTCGGCGCCCGGGTGGTCGGCGTCGTGCCGGTGTTGTCGCGCCCGGCCCGCCGGGCGGCGTCACCGTGGGCCCCCAAGGACATCGGTGCCTCCTGGACAGGCGGTCCGCGACAGGCGTGGCGGGACGCCCTCAGGCGCGGCGGACGTTGGTGAGGGTCAGTCCGCTGGGCGGCAGCGCGGGCATGCGCCGCAGGTCCAGGGTCAGGTCCTGCGGCGGGACCTCGTAGCGCATGCCGCCGGTCAGGTGGGTGACCGCCCGCTTCATGAGGTCAATGGTGATCCACTCGCCGGCGCAGCGGTGCCCGGCGGTGTAGTCGCCCCCGCCCTGCGGGACCAGTTCGAACGGGTCCACCCGGCGGCCGGCGAACCGCTCGGGACGGAACAGCTCCGGCTCGGGCCAGATCGCCGGGTGGTGGTTGGTGCCGTAGAGGTCGAGCAGCACCCGGCGTCCGCGTGGGAAGTGGTGGCCCTCCCAGTCGAACGAGCGCCGGACCCGGGCGGCGGCCATCGGAAAGAACGGGTAGTAGCGACGTACCTCCTGGACGAACTGCTCGGTGGCCTCGTCGTCGCCGTCGACCCGCTCCCGCCAGCCGGGATGGTCGCGCAGGGCGAGCGCGGCGAAGACGATGTACCGGTCCACGGCGACCACCGGGCGCAGCAGGTTGAGCAGTTCGACGGCGGCGATGGGGCGGGGGAGCAGCGCCCCGCTCGCGTCGCGGTGCTCGGACACGATCTCCAACGGGCTGCCGACGGGCGCCGGGTGGATGCCCGTGCGGGCCCGTTCGACGAGGTCTCCGATCCAGCGCTCGGCGCGACGACGGGCGAGGAGGCCCCGCCAGTGCCGGGGGCCGACGACCGCCGGGCCCTCGATCATGGCGTGTAGTTCGACCGCGCGTCGGTTGACCTGCGAGCTGGCCAGCGGCACCCCGGCCCACGCGCAGACCGCCCGGGTCAGCAGGCGGCCCAGCTCGTCGTAGAGCGGCACCGGCCCGGCCGCCTCCCACGCGGGGATCCGCGCCCGCCACTCGTCGTCGAAGAGCTGCCCGAGGCGCTGGATGGCCGCCGGCGTCATGATCGACATGAACATGGCCTTGCGGTCGGAGTGCGCCGATCCGTCCAACCCCTGCACGCCACCCCGACCGGTGAGCGTCCGCTGCACCCGCAGGGGCATCGCGCTGTCCCGCTGGAAGCGTTCGCTGTCGTAGAAGAGCATCGCCGCCGGCCGGCCCCGCAGGCAGATGGTCGGTGCGAGCAGGATCCGGGCCTGAAAGACGTCGCTGCCGTGCCGCTCGCAGCGCTCACCGATGAACCGGTAGCCGGAGCGCAGCAGCGCGAGGGTGCTGTCCGGCGTGCGGTCGGCCGGCATGGTCGCCATCGGGGTCTCCTCGGGTGCGGGCGGTGGCCGGCGTCGCCGTCGCGCTGCGTCTACCCGTGTCGCCGCCGCTGAATCCCCGCGGCGACAGCGCGTTGGCTGGCCCCTCCCACGGGCGGCGGAACCTGGTTGGCTGGCTGGTGGGGCCGCCGTGCGCCGGCAGCACCGGTCAGCCGGTCCGGTCCTCGGTGGGCCGATGGCCACGACCACGGGGAGGGCGAGATGCACGACAACAGGTCGCCGCACTGGCGGCAACGGCGGGCGGTCGCGGCGACGGGCGCGGATCGTGCCCTGCGTCCACTCATCGGCCCGCCCGGCCGGCCGAGGAGACCGCGCCGGTTCTTCACCGTGCACCTGGGGTTCACCGCGCCGGACGCGGCCGACGCCCGCGAGCAGGCGGTGACGTACGCGGAGGCGCTGAGCCTGCTTCGTCCGGAGGTGGCCCTCGGCGCGGCGGCCCTGTCGCCGGCCGACGCGTGGCACCGTGCCGAGCGGCTGTTCTGTGGGGCGGTCGGCCCGGACGGGGAGCGCTGCGTCGATGTCGCCGAGCATCCCGGCTTCCACCACGCGCCGGGTCCCGGCGGTCTCGGCTGGGGCGACGGTGACGCCTGACCTGGCGTCGCGGGTGGCGGTCGATCCACGCCACCCGCGACCGCCGGGCGATCAGTCCAGGTCGAACTCGCCGTCCTGCGCACCGGCGACGAAGGCGTCCCACTCGGCCTGGGTGAAGACGAGCACCGGGCCCTCCGGCTCGGCGGAGTTGCGCATCCCGATCAGATCGTCGACGAACGCGACCTCGACGGCGCTCTCCGAGGTGTCCCCCTCGGCCCGTTGCCAGACGGCCCGGGAGAGGTCGAAGTCGCCCTTGGGGTGCTGCGCCATGGTTCTTTCCTCCAGTGCGGGGGCCGTCTGGGGATCGCGTGCCGATCCCCATCGGGCAGGATAAGCGGATGCCGAGCCTGACCCGTGTAGAGGCGACCGCGCGTGGCGCGGCGATTACTGTCGAGTCCTATCAGGTGGACCTCGACCTGACCGGCGACGGGGAGCTGTTCCGCTCCCGCGTCGAGATCCAGTTCCGGGCGACCCCCGGCAGCGACACCTTCGCCGAGGTCAAGCCCGCCAACCTCCTGGCCGTACGCCTCAACGACCGCGACGTCGACCCCGGCACGTTGACCGACAACCGGCTGCCGTTGGATGACCTCGCCGCCACCAACACCCTCGTCGTCGAGGCGGAGATGGCGTACTCCAACACCGGCGAGGGGATGCACCGCTTCGTCGACCCGGCCGACGGGGAGACCTACCTCTACGCGGTGACGTTCCTGGACAACGTCCAGCGCATCTTCGCGGCGTTCGACCAGCCCGACCTCAAGGCGTCGTTCACCCTCGCGGTCACCGCGCCGCCGGAGTGGACCGTCTCCAGCAACGCCGAGGTGGCCGCCAATCCGGCCCCGGGGCGCTGGGAGTTCGCCCCGAGCGCGCCGCTGTCCACGTACTTCTTCTCGCTGATCGCCGGGCCGTACCACGTGCGACGCACCGAGCACGACGGCGTGCCGCTGGGCCTCTACTGTCGACGGTCGCTCGCCGAGCACCTCGACGCCGACGCCGAGGAGATCTTCACCGTCACCCGGCAGTGCCTGGACCGGTTCCACCAGCTCTTCGCCGAGCGCTACCCGTTCGGCAAGTACGACCAGGCGTTCGTCCCCGAGTTCAACGCCGGCGCGATGGAGAATCCGGGCATCGTCACCTTCCGCGACGACTACGTGTTCCGCTCGGCGGTCACCGACACCCAGCGCGAGCTCCGGGCCACCACGATCGCCCACGAGATGGCCCACATGTGGTTCGGTGACCTGGTCACCATGCGCTGGTGGGACGACCTGTGGCTCAACGAGTCGTTCGCGGAGTACCTGGGCACCCGGGTCACCGCCGAGGCGACCCGCTTCGGGCAGTCGTGGACCACGTTCGCCATGCGCCGCAAGGCCTGGGGGTACGCGGCCGACCAGCGACCCTCCACCCACCCGGTTGCCCCGCAGGAGGTGGCCGACGCCGACGAGGGTCTGCTCAACTTCGACGGCATCTCGTACGCCAAGGGCGCCTCAGTGCTGCGGCAGCTCGTGGCGTGGCTCGGCGACGAGGCGTTCCTCGCCGGCCTGAACGCGCACTTCGCGGCGCACCGCTTCGGCAACGCCACCCTCGCCGACCTGCTGGCCAGCCTGAGCGCGGCCAGCGGCCGGGACCTGTCCGGTTGGGCCGAGCTGTGGCTGCGTCAGCCGCAGGTCAACACGCTGCGCGCCGAGGTATCCGTCGACGCCGACGGCCGCTACACCGAGGTCGCCGTGGTGCAGACCGCGCCCGAGTCGCATCCGGTGCTGCGTCCGCACCGCATCGGCGTGGGCCGGTACGCGGCGGACGGCACGGTGCGGCGTACCGAGGTGGATCTCGACCCGGCCGTCGACGGTGGCCGGACCGTGCTCGACGAGCTGGCCGGCGAGCCGGCGGCCCAGGTGCTGCTGCTCAATGACGGTGACCTCACCTACGCCAAGGTGCGCCTCGACCCGGCGTCGGCGGACGCCGTCGCGCTGCTCCTGCCGCGCCTGACCGACCCGCTCACCCGGGCGGTGCTCTGGGGCGAGGCACTGGACGCGGTGACCGACGGGGAACGGCCGGTCGGCGGCCTGGTCGACCTGATGGTCGAGGCCCTGCCCGCCGAGACCGAGGTGATCATCGCGGAGGACGTGCTGACCCTCAGCCGGTCCCTGGTGGACCGCTACCTCGACCCGCTGGCCCGTTCGGCGGCGCTGGCCCGCGTCGCCGAGGCGTGCCGCCAGTTGCTGGACGGCGCGGCGCCGGGGGAGTCGTTGCAGCTCGCCGCCGCGCGGGGCTGGATCGCCGCGACCACCGACGCGGACCTGCTCGTCGGTTGGCTCGCCGGCCGGGACGTCCCGGCGGGGCTGAAGGTCGACGCCGAGCTGCGGTGGGCAGTGCTGCGCCGGCTCGTGGTGCTGGGCGCGGCGGGGGAGCCGGAGATCGCCGCCGAGGCGGCCGCCGACGTCAGCGCCACCGGCGCGGAACGGGCAGCCCGCTGCCGGGCCGCAGTGGGTGACCCGGCGGCGAAGCAGGCGGCATGGGAGATCATCGTGGGCGACACCGGGCTGTCCAACCGGCTGCTGGAGGCGACGGCCGAGGGGTTCTGGCAGCCCGAGCAGGCCGACCTGACCGCCGCGTACGTCGAGCGGTACTTCACGGAGATGCCGGCCGCCACGAGTCGGCGTACCGGCTGGATGGCCGATCTGGTGGCCAAGCTGGCGTTTCCCCGCTACGCCGTGGCGCAGCCGACGCGGGAGGCGGCCGTGGCGCTGCTGGCCCGCGACGACCTGACCCCGGGCCTGCGCCGGGTGGTCACCGACGCGGACGACGACCTGCGACGCGCGCTCGTCGCCCGGACGGCGGTGGCCGCCGCCTCGGCCTGAGGCGGGGTCACGGCGGCAGCCCGAGGTCGTCCCGCCGGAGCGTTTCGGCACCGGCCGTGCGCGGGCTGGCCAGGCCACCCCGCGCACGGCGGTCAGCGCAGCGCGGGCTCCGCGGTCACGGGGGCGTCGAAGTCGATGACGTGGCGCTGCTCGTGGGCGATGGTCCGCTCCGGGTCCATCGCCGTGCGCACGAGCAGCGGCATCAGCAGCGGCATCAGCGTCCGCGCGACCGGTCCCGGGGCCTTGGTGTGGTTGATCCGGGCCGCGCGGGCGGCGACCTTCTCGACCCGGGTGCGGCGCAGTCGCACGTACGCGTCGAACGCGGACGCCACGTCGGGCAGGTCCCGCAGGCAGCGGGCGAGCTGCACCCCGCTCTCGATGGCGAGCGAGGCGCCCTGCCCGGAGCTGTTCGACGGCGCGTGCGCAGCGTCGCCGACCAGCACCATCCGCCCCCGGTGCCAGTGCGGCACCGGCGGCATGATCTGCAACGACCCGACGGCCTGGAGTTCGGCGGCGCTGCTGGTGGCCATCAGCTGCCCGCCCGGGTCGTCGTCGCCGTAGGTCCTGCGCAGCGTGTCCAGCCACTGTTCGGCCGGCACCGCGCGGGCCTCGACGAGGCTCATCGGCCGCTGCTGCGGCAGGTTGGCCCCCCAGCGGGTGCCGCCGCCGGGCTCCGGCCAGTACAGGTAGTAGCCGCGTCGGCCGAACGCGAACGTCATCGTGCCCGCCTCGGCGTCCACCTCGTGCCGGGCGACCGCCTCGAAGCCGAGCAGCCCGGTGAACCGGGGGCCGGGCGCGGCCGGGTCGATGAGGCCACGGACCGTGGACCGGATGCCGTCCGCGCCGACCAGGACGTCGGCGGTGGCCGTGCTGCCGTCCTCGAAGCGCGCGGTCACGCCGCTGTCGGTCTGCTCGACGGCGACCAGCCGCCGCCCGTATGCGAAGGCGACGCCCTCGGCGACCGCCCGGTCGTGCAGCACGCGGTGCAGCTCGGCCCGGTGCACCACGCGCAGCGGCGGCACTCCGGCCAACGTGGGCAGGTCGATGCGCCGACGGCCGACGGCCATGACGGTGCGGTGGATTCCGGTGGCGATCGCCGTCACCGCCTCGTCCGCGCCGACGGCCCGCAGGGCCGCCACGCCGTTGGGCGCGAGCGCGAGGGTGCCGCCGATGCCGCCCACTCCGGCGGAGGTGGCCGGGTACGCCTCGTGAACGGTGGCGGTGATGCCGGCGCGGTGCAGCGCGAGCGCCGTCACCGGGCCGGCGATGCCGCCGCCGATGACGATCGCGGTTCGTGCCGTGGTCATGTTCTCTCCCTGGGTGTCGTCGGGTGCGTGCGTACGAACCGACCTGGGAGGGAACCCGGTTATCCTCGTGCTTGCCGCTTCGGGCCGGGTGCCTGCTCAGGTGTCGGTTCGAGGTAGGGCTCCGGCGGGGTGTTGGCGCACCCCGCCGGAGCTGTCTTCTCAGTCGGCAGGGTCGGGGTCGCTGCTGGTCCTCTCGGCCAGCTCGGTCAGCTCGGCCGGCATCTCGCCGGTCTCGTGGAAGGCCCGCCACGTGTCCAGCCCCGGGTAGCTGCCCGAGGTCAGCTCGGCGAGCAGGGCCCGCAGCCAGGTCGTCTCCGCGGCGCGCATGGCCAGGTCGTACTCCGACTCGACCAGGAACAGCCGGGGGATCTCCCGCAGGTGGGCGTCGAGCGTCTCGCGGTCCTGGTGAAGCGCGTCGTCCAGCCGGTCGAGTCGCTGCCGGAGCAGGTCGATGGCCTCGTCGGGATGCAGGGCGGCGAGGACGGACAGGCCGGCCCGGAAGCGGGGATGCTCCGGCATCGGCGTGGCGACCAGCTCACGCGCCCAGTCGACAAGCTCGGCCCGCCCCGCGTCGGTGATCCGGTAGACGGTGCGTTCCGGACGTCGGCCCTCGCGGACGCTCTCCACTGCGGCGATCAACTGGTGCTTCTCCATGTTGCGGATGACCGTGTAGAAGGAGCCCCACTTGATCTCCATGTCCTGGTCCTTGCCCCGGGCGCGCAGGGTGCTGGCCATCTCGTAGGGGTGCATGGGCCGCTGGACGAGGGCAGAGAGCACGGCCAGTGCCAGCAGGTTGCCGACCTTGCGCCGCTTCGACATGACGTCCCCTTACTCGCTGACGACTACTCGCAGACGAGTATATGCACGGGACCGGCCCCCTGGCGACCCCCACGCGCCGGCACCGGGCCCTGGCGGCCTGCCTCGGCGCCCGGCCTACGATCACGGGGTGGAGGAAGATATCCGGCGGATCGGGATCATGGGCGGCACCTTCGACCCGATCCACCACGGGCACCTCGTCGCGGCCAGTGAGGTGGCGGACCGGTTCGGCCTGGACGAGGTGGTGTTCGTACCGACCGGGCAGCCCTGGCAGAAGGCTGACGAACCGGTCAGCCCCGCCGAGGACCGGTACCTCATGACTGTCATCGCCACCGCCTCCAACCCCCGCTTCCAGGTCAGCCGGGTCGACATCGACCGCAGCGGCCCGACGTACACGGTCGACACCCTGCGCGACCTCCAGGCCGAGTACGGCCCCAAGGTGCAGCTGTTCTTCATCACCGGCGCGGACGCGCTGCAACGCATCCTGTCCTGGAAGGACCTGGACGAGATCTTCGAGCTGGCGCACTTCATCGGGGTGACCCGTCCCGGCTTCCCGCTGACCGACGAGCACCTTCCGGCGGACACGGTCAGCCTGATCCAGGTGCCCGCGATGTCCATCTCGTCGACCGACTGCCGTGCCCGGGTCGCCCGGGGTGAACCGGTCTGGTATCTGGTGCCCGACGGTGTGGTGCAGTACATCGCCAAGCGACGCCTCTATCAGCCCTGATCACGTCCGGTATGCACCGTTCCGTGCGCCTAATCGACCAGAACTGACAGGTCGTGACCTCGCCGGGTGTGAGACGCTTGGAGGATCGCACGGTTGATCGAAGGAGAACGGTGACAGTTTCCGAACGCGCTCACGAGCTGGCGATCGCCGCCGCCCAGGCCGCCGCCGACAAGAAGGCGCAGGACATCGCGATCATCGACGTCGGCGACCAGCTCGCCATCACCGACGCGTTCCTGCTCGCCGCCGCCCCCAACGAGCGTCAGGTGCTCGCCATCGTCGACGCCATCGAGGAGCGCCTGCTGGAGCTTCCGGAGAAGGCCAAGCCGATCCGGCGCGAGGGTGAGCGTGGCGGCCGCTGGGTGCTGCTCGACTACGTCGACATCGTGGTGCACGTCCAGCACACCGAGGAGCGCGAGTTCTACGGGCTCGACCGCCTCTGGAAGGACTGCCCCACCATCCCGTTCGTCGACCGCGACCTGGTCGAGGCCGACGCCAGCGGGACCGCCGCAGCCGAATGACCCGGCTGATCGTCTGGCGGCACGGCAACACCGACTGGAACGCCGCCAACCGCGTCCAGGGGCAGACCGACGTACCCCTCAACGAGCTGGGCCGCGACCAGGCCCGCACCGCCGCACCGCTGCTCGCGTCGCTGCGTCCCGACGCCATCGTGTCCAGCGACCTGAGCCGCGCCGCGGAGACCGCTGCGGCGTTGGCCGCGCTGACCGGGCTGCCGGTCCGCACCGACGCCCGGTTGCGCGAGCGGCACTTCGGCAAGTGGCAGGGCCTGCACCTCACCGAGGTCGCCGAGCGCTTCCCCGCCGAGTACGCCCGCTGGCGGGCCGGCGACCCGGCGCCGGGAGCCGACCTGGAGCCGCTGCACGACCTCGGCGAGCGGGTTGCGGCGGCGTTCCTGGCGGCGGCCGACGTGACCCCCGGCGGGACCGTGGTCCTCGCCACCCACGGCGGCGGCTCCCGCCAGGGCATCGGCCACCTGCTCGGCTGGCCCACCGACGTGCTGCGCACCATCGGCTCGCTGGCCAACTGCCACTGGTCCGAGCTGCGGCACGACGACGTTCGAGGCTGGCAACTACGGGGGCACAACGTCGGCCTGGTCACCGCCCCGGCCGTCGTCGACGCGGTCTGAGCGCCGTCCCCACCCGGGGTCGGCGCGCTCGCGCCTCGGCGTATCCCGTCGTGATCGGCTAGCGTGCCGGGCATGCCCGTCGCGGTCGTCACCGACTCCACCGCCTACCTCCCGCCCGAGCTGGTGCGTCGGCACCGGCTGACCGTCGTTCCGCTGACCGTCGTGCTCAACGGCGCGGAGGGTCTGGAGGGGGTGGAGACCCAGCCCGCCGACGCCACCAGGGCGCTGCGCGAGCGGCGGGTCTCGGCCAGCACCTCCCGCCCGGCGCCCGAGCAGTTCGCCCGGACGTACCGCCGCCTCCTCGACGAGGGCGCCGACGGCGTCGTCTCGGTACACCTGTCCGCCGGCCTGTCCGGCACCGTCGAGGCGGCCCGGCTGGCCGCCGCCGACTTCGACGGTCGGGTCGAGGTCGTCGACAGCCGCTCCGCCGGCATGGGGCTCGGCTTCCCGGCCGTCGCGGCCGCCAGGGCCGCCGAGGCCGGGGCAGACCTCGCCGGTGTACGCGACGCGGCGCTCGCCGCCGTCGCCCGGACCACCGTCTGGTTCTACGTCGACACGTTGGAGTTCCTCCGCCGGGGTGGCCGGATCAACGCGGCCGAGGCGCTGTTCGGCACCGCCCTGTCGGTCAAGCCGATCATGCACATGCCGGACGGGGCGATCGTGCTCCGCGAGAAGGTGCGTACCGCCAGCCGGGGAGTGGCCCGTCTCGTCGACCTGGCCGTCGAGGCGGCCGGCGACGACGACGTGGACCTCGGCGTCCACCACCTGGCTGCGCCGGAACGTGCCGAGGCGCTGCTCGCCGCGCTCACCGAGCGGCTCGGCGCACGGCTGCACGACACGTACGTCTCCGAGGCCGGCGCGGTGGTCGCCGCGCACGCCGGGCCGGGGCTGGCGTGCGTGGTCGTGCACCGCCGATCGGACGGCTGACCCGGTGGCCACCGCGTGCGTGGTGACAGGTGGCGGCCGTGGCATCGGCCGGGCGGTGGTGCAACGGCTGGTGACCACCGGCGTCACAGTCGTCGTCGTGGAGCGCGACGCCGAGGCGGTGGACTGGCTGGCCGGGCACCCGGCCGCCGACCGCCTGCTGCCGGTGGTCGGCGACGCCGGCGACGAGCGGGTGGCCGAGCGCGCCGCCGAGGTGGCCGAGCGCGCCGGCCGTCTCACCGGCTGGGTGAACAACGCAGCGGTCTTCCGGGACGCGGCACTGCACTCGGCGTCGGCCGACACCGTCCTGGACCTGATCGGGCTGAACCTGCGCCCGGCCGTGGTGGGCGCGGCGGTGGCGGTCCGCCGGTTTTTGGCCGCCGGCACGGGCGGGGCCATCGTGAACGTCTCGTCGCACCAGGCCCGCCGGCCGGTGTCGGGCGCCCTGCCGTACGCCACGGCGAAGGCCGCCGTGGAGGGGCTGACCCGGGCGCTAGCAGTCGAGTACGGGCGGCACGGCATCCGCGCCAACGCCGTCGCGCTCGGCTCGATCGCCACCGAGCGGCACGCCGAGTTCCTCGCCGCGCAGGAGCCGTCCCAGGCCGAGTGGATCGACGCCGAGCTGACCCGGCTGCATCCGGTGGGCCGGATCGGGCGCGCGGACGAGGTGGCGGAGGCGGTCGCGTACCTGCTGTCGCCGGCGGCGAGCTTCGTCAACGGGGTGACGCTGCCGGTCGACGGCGGACGAGCCGTGCTCGGCCTCGACCCGGAGGCCCGCTGACCCGGCGCGGGCGTGCCGCCTCCGGGCCGTGGTGACGACCCGGAGACGGCGCGATCGGCGGCCTGATCAGCTACGCAGGGCCCACTGCTGGTTCTGCTGCCCGTTGCAGGCCCAGAGGATGAGCTTCGTGCCGTTGGCGGTGGCGGCGCCGTTGGCGTCGAGGCAGAGCCCGGACTGGACGCCGGTGATGGAGCCGTTCGCGTTGACGTTCCACTGCTGGTTGGTGCCGCCGTGGCAGTCCCAGATGATGACCTGGGTGCCGTTGGTGGTGCCCTGACCGTTGGCGTCGAGGCACTTGTTGCCGTACACCTGGATCTGCTTTCCGGCGGTGTAGGTCCAGCGTTGGGCGGTGCTGTTGCTGATGCAGTCCCACAGTTGCACCTGGGTGCCGTTGGTGGTCGTGCCGTTCGGCACGTCGACGCAGCGGCCGGACTGGGCGCCCACGACCTGGACGTTCTGCTGCGGGTTGCCGCCGCTGGCGGGGGTGTAGGCGGCAGCGGCGATGTTGGCCTGCACGGCGTCGTCGGTGGCGGCCGACGGGTAGCCGGACGTCAACACACCCTCGAAGAAGGTGCCCCGGCCGGTGATGCTGTTGTCGCCACCGATGCCGAGCAGGATCGCCCCCTCCTTCTTCATGGGGTTGTAGCCGTTGGGGCGTCGGCCGTCGAAGTACGTGGTCAGGCCGCCCGACTGCGCGTTCCCACCCCTGATCGCCCAGTGGTTCGGCTCGCCCTTGACCATGGCGGTCACGAAGCGGTGGTTGATCGACGCGATGTTGTTGTAACCCGCGTTCACCCCCGAGAACAGGCCCCACTCCAGGTCAGCCATGATCCAGGGGCCCGCCCCCGCTCCGTAGCCCCACTGCTTGTTGGCGCCGAAGTAGACCGTCTCCATGATGGCGCGCTCGTCGGCCTGGACGTTGGTCTGCGCGTTGCCGTAGTCGAAGCAGCACCACTGGTTGTAGTGCGTGCCGTCGACGACGGCGTAGATGCCCTCGGGCTGGTCGCCGGTCGCGACGCCGTTCGTGTTGTTGTTGCGGTAACCGGTGCCGGGCGCGATGTAGACGCCGTACGCCTTCTGGCCGCCGATGGTGACCGGTGCCGCCTTCGCGTCGGCGAGGTTGTCGTACCCGCCGGCGGCGGGGCCGGTGAAGCCGCCCGGGGGCGCCTGGGTGAGGCGGTTGTTGCGGCCGGACTGGTCGTAGATGACCGTGATGACGCAGTTCGTGTTGGCGCAGAACGTGTCCTGGGTGGCGGCGTTGGCGACGCCCCCGGCAGTGAGCACGCCGACGTCGCGGGTGGTGTTGTCCGACGAGCGGCGGACCTGGTAGAGCGGGCCGTTGTACGCCCCGTACAGGGCTCGGGTGGTGCTGTGCGCGGCCACGCACGGCGTGCCGCCGGAGGCGTAGATGTCGCACGGGCCGGTGCCGGCTGCCCGGGCGACGCCGGGCGTCCCGGAGACCACGTAGACGCCGGCCCCGGCGACGAGGACCAGCAGGGTCCCCGCTGCGGCCAGCGAACGGTGCAGCCTTCTCTTCATGTCCATGGATTCCCCTTGCGGTGGCGGTGGCGGTGGCGGTGGTGGTGGGGGACGGCGTCACGCATGATAACGCTAACATTAACCTTCATCCATGCGTCTGTCGCTACCTCCGGCGGCCAGGGGAGGCCCGGTCCTAGCAGACGCGAGCATGATCAGGGCGTTGTCCACAGAGGCGTCGGCTGTCCACAGGTCGGGCCCGCGATGACTCTCTCGTGGCGTCCGGCGTCCTAGCGTCGCGGCGTGTCAGACGACGAGGAGACAGCGGTACGTCAGCGTCTGCGCCGGTTGACGGCCACCACGGGTGGCGCGGCGTCGCTCGCGGAGGCGCTCCCGCTCGGCGTGCCGCCACCCCGGGTCGGTGCGCCGGTGACCGACCCGGCTGCGCACGTTCCCGCCGAGCCCGACGGCGGCGCCGCCGCACGGCTGCCCGGCCCGGGTGCGTTCGATCCGGGGCGGCGGGGCGTCCGCGCGTTGGCGGTCGTCGCCCTCGTGGTGGTGCTGGCCGCCGCTGGTTGGGCGTGGCGGTCCCGGCCGCACGCGGAACCGGTAACCCAGTCGACCGGCGCGGCGACCCCGGCCGTCCCGGCGGAGCAGGGGAGCGCGTCGCCGGCCGGCGAGCTGGTGGTGGCCGTCGCGGGCAAGGTGCGCAGGCCCGGGCTGGTGCGTCTGCCAGCCGGTGCCCGGCTCGCCGACGCCGTGCAGGCGGCCGGTGGCCCGCTGCCCGGGGTCGACGTGGCGCTGCTCAACCCCGCCCGCAAGGTCACCGACGGCGAGTTGATCGTGGTCGGGGTGACGCCGCCACCGGTGCCGGGGGGTGCGCCCGATCCTGCTGCCGGTGGGGGACCGGCCGCCGGCGGTCCGCTGAACCTCAACACCGCGACGCTGGCCCAGCTCGACGCGCTGCCCGGGGTGGGGCCGGTGCTCGCCCAGCGGATCCTCGCCTACCGGGATCAGCACGGCGGGTTCAAGGGCGTCGGGGATCTGCGTCAGGTGGACGGCATCGGTGACGCGCGCTACGAACAGCTCAAGGATCTGGTGACGGTGTGAGCGGCACGCATCCCACGCCGTCGAGCCACCCGGACCCCGTCCGACCCCGGACGCCACCGCCGGATCTCCGGCTCGCCGGGCTGGCCGTGGCAGCCTGGCTCACCGCGCTCACCGGCCTGCACGTCGGCGTCCGTCCGCTCCTGCTGGTGGGCGGGACGGCGGCCGTGCTGTCGGCGCTGAGCGCCCTGCACCTGCTCGGCCGACTCGGCCACCCCCGCGCTGCCGCTCGTCGGCACGGCTGGGTCGCCGTCGCGGTCGGCCTCGGGGTGCTCTGTGGCGCGGCGGCGACCGCTGGCCGCCTGGCCGTCCGGGACGCGCCGCCGATCCGTGTCCTGGCCGAGCAGCGCGCTCCGGTCAGCGCCGAGCTGGTTGTCCGCGACGATCCGCGCCCGATCCGATCCGCCGGCCGTCCCGGCATGCTGCTGACGTCGAGTGAGCTGATCCGGCTGACCGGTCCAAACGGCCAGCGGATTCGGACGTCGGCGCGGCTGCTGGTCCTGGCCACCGACCCGGGCTGGCGAGGTCTGCTGCCTGGTCAGCGCGTGAGGGCCGAGGGTCGCCTCGGCGTTCCGCGCGGCGGCGATCTCACCGCGGCGGTGCTCGGCGCCACCGGACCCCCCGAGCGTCATGGTGCGCCGTCCTGGGCACAGCGCGCCGCCGGCACGCTGCGCGCCGGCCTGCAACGGGCCTGCGCTCCCCTTCCCGACGATCCAGGTGGCCTGCTTCCCGGGCTGGTGGTGGGCGACACGAGCCGCCTGTCGCCCGCCGTCGAGGAGGACTTTCGGGCGACCGGAATGACGCACCTCAATGCCGTTTCGGGCAGCAACGTCGCGATCGTGTTGGGTGCGGTGCTGTTGTTGGCCCGCTGGGCGCGCGCCGGCCCGTGGCTCGCCGGTCTGCTCTGCGGGGTGGCGCTGGTGGGGTTCGTCATCCTGGTCCGGCCGTCGCCGAGCGTCGTCCGGGCCGCCACGATGGGGGCGATCGGCCTCGTCGCACTGGCCGCCGGCCGACCTCGGGCCGCGCTGCCCGCGCTGGCCGCCGCCGTGACGGTGCTGGTGCTGGTCGACCCCGAGTTGGCCGGCGACGCCGGGTTCGCGCTGTCCGTGCTGGCCACCGGCGGTCTGCTGCTGCTCGCGCCGCGCTGGCGCGACGGGCTGCGCCGCCGGGGCGTCCCGGCCGGACTGGCCGAAGCGTTGGCGGTGCCGGCGGCCGCCCAGGTGGCCTGCGGCCCGGTCGTCGCCGGCATCTCCGGCACGGTCAGCCTGGTGGCCGTACCGGCCAACCTGCTGGCGGTGCCGGCCATCGCCCCCGCGACGGTGCTGGGCGTGACGGCCGCCGTGCTGTCACCGCTCTGGCCGGCGGGGGCCGGGTTCGTCGCGTGGCTGGCAAGCTGGCCCGCCTGGTGGCTGGTCATCATCGCCCGCCAGGGCGCCCGCCTCCCGGCCGGCACCCTGCCCTGGCCGGGTGGCGCGTGGGGCGCACTGCTGCTGGCCGGGCTGACCGTGGCGCTGCTGGTCGCCGCACGTCGACCGCTGGTGCGCCGGCTGGTGGCGGTCGTCGCCGCCGCGGCGCTGCTCGGCGTCCTCGGAGTCCGGCTGATCGCCACCGGCTGGCCGCCGCGCGGTTGGGTGGTGGTGGCCTGCGCGGTGGGTCAGGGTGACGCCCTGGTGCTGCCCGTCGCTCCTGGTCGGGCGGTGGTGGTCGACGCCGGCCCGGACCCGAGCGCGGTGGACGCGTGCCTGCGCCGGCTCGGCATCTCCGAGGTGCCGCTGCTCGTGGTCAGCCACTTCCACGTCGACCACGTGGGCGGCGTGGCCGGCGTCTTCCGGGGCCGGCGGGTGTCCGCCGTGCTGACCCCGCCATCGACGGACCCGGCGAGTGGCCGGGACGCGGTCCGCGCGGCGGCGATGGGCGGGCGGGCCACGCTGCTCGGCACCACCGCCGGGGCGCTGCATCGGGTCGGCGGTGTCGACCTGCTCGTGCTCGGTCCGCCGTACCCGCTGGCCGGCACCAGGTCCGATCCGAACAACAATTCGTTGATGTTGCGGGCCACGGTCGCCGGCGTGCGGATCCTGCTGCCCGGCGACGCCGAGACCGAGGAGCAGCACGCCGTGCTGGCCCGGACGGCGGCGGAGCAGCTGAGGGCGGACGTGCTGAAGGTCGCCCACCACGGCTCGGCGTACCAGGACGACAGCTTTCTGGCCGCCGTCCGGCCGGCCGTCGCGTTGGTGCCGGTCGGCGCGGGCAACACCTACGGGCACCCGAGCCCGTCGCTTCTGGCCCGGCTCAGCAGAGGCGGCGCCCGGGTCCTGCGGACCGACACCGATGGTGACCTGGCGGCGATCCGGACCGGCGACGGGCTGGCGGTGGCCCGTCGAGGGGTGCGACCCGGGCGGCCGCCGTGAGACTCGACGGCGGGCAGGCGGGCTCTGCCGTCGCGAGGTGGGCCGGCTCTGCCGTCGCGGGAGTGGGCCGGTTCTGCCGTGGAAATTGCAGCGCGGCTGATGAAATGGCGACCGTCTTGCGGATTAAATGGCGAATCGAGGTAAATGTCTGGATTTGCGCTTAGTGCGGGCTGCACCGACCGGGCGGCGAATGAGCAGGCACGTACCCGCCGTGGGCCGTGCGAATATGGGCGACGTGACCCCCGCCAGCCTCGCCCCCATTCTGCTCGTCCTCGGCGACGAGGAGCTGCTCGCCACGCGCGCCGTGACCGAAGCTGTCGAGCGGGTCCGCAGCGTCGAGACCGAGGTGGACGTTCGCGAGTACCAGGCAGGTGCGCTCACCGTCGGTGAGATCGCCGAGATGCTCAGCCCGTCGCTGTTCGGGGGGCGGCGGCTGCTCATCCTGCGCTCCGGTCAGGACGCCCGCAAGGACCTGGTCGCCGCGCTCCTGGCGTACGCGAAGAACCCCGACCCGGACGTCCAGTTGCTGGTGCTGCACCTGGGTGGCGCCAAGGGCAAGGCGTTCGCCGACGGGCTGCGGTCGGCAGGCGCGACGGTGATCCCGGCGGCCAAGCTCAAGGGGCACCGCGAGCGGGTCGCCTTCGTCCGAGACGAGATCCGCCGGTCCGGCGGCAGGTGCACCGACGACGCCGCCGAGGCGTTGATCGCGGCGGTCGGCAACGACCTGCGCGAACTGGCCGCCGCCTGCTCCCAGCTCATCGCCGACACCGACGGGCGGATCAGCGCCGAGACGGTGGCCCGCTACTACCGGGGGCGGGTCGAGGTGACCGGCTTCACGGTGGCGGATGCCACTATGGTCGGCGATGTGCCGGCCGCCCTGGAGGCGCTGCGCTGGGCCCTGCACGTCGGTGTCGACCCGGTGCCCATCGCCGACGCCCTGGCCGACGGGGTGCGTACGGTGGCCCGGGTGGCGTCGGCCGGGCGGGGCAACCCGTACCAGCTCGCCAGCAGTCTGGGCATGCCGGCCTGGAAGATCGAGCGGGCGCAGCGGCAGGGGCGCGGCTGGACGCCGGAGGGGCTTGTCCAGGCCATGCAGGTCGCCGCCGAGTGCAACGCGGCAGTCAAGGGCGGCTCGGACGACCGGGCGTACGCCCTGGAGCGCGCGGTCTTCTCGGTGGCGGCCGCCCGGCAGGGCAGCGGCCGGTGACGCGGCCGAACCGTACGGCGTGGGCCACCATGCCCGCCGACGAGGAGAGGTACCGGCCGCTCTACGCCCGGCTCCTCGGCCTGCGGTTCGTCAACCCCGGCGGGGTGCTCTGCTTCCTCTTCTTCGAAGGCGCCATCGCCCTGGCGGTGCTGCTCGCCCTGGCGGAGCTGGTGACCTGGTGGGCGGTGGTGGTGCTGCCCGTGGTGGTGGCGGCGATGGTCAAGCTCAACGACATGGTGGCCGCCGTGGTGGTCCGTTCCGCCGCGCTCGTGCCCGAGCAGGAGCGGGACCGTTTCCGTCGGCAGATGGAGCCGGTCGTCGGCCGGGCCCGGGTCGCGAACGCGGTGACCTCGGTGGTGGTCACGGCCGACCCGGTGCGGCCCACCCGCCGCACCGACCCGTTGGACTGACCGCCGGCCGAGGCACGGGCACGCCGATCGGGCCGCCGGCCCCACGTCAGGCCGTCGACCTGTCCGTGGACACACGGAAGCCCCGGACCGAGGGTCCGGGGCTTTCCGAATCAGTCTGACGGTGAAGTCGTCAGGCGGAGAGCGCCACCACGCGCTTCGCGATCGCGGACTTGCGGTTCGCGGCCTGGTTGGAGTGGATCACGCCCTTGCTGACGGCCTTGTCCAGCTTGCGAGAGGCGTCCAGCATGAGGGCGGTGGCCTTCTCGACGTCACCGGCCTCGGCAGCCTCGTTGAACTTCCGGACGGCGGTCTTCAGCGACGACTTGACCGACTTGTTGCGCAGCCGGGCCTTCTCGTTCTGCCGGTTGCGCTTGATCTGGGACTTGATGTTCGCCACGCGACAGCCTCGTCTTGATAGCTCGGGTTGGTCAGCTTATTGCGCGGGATGACGAACATGCGTCATCGCTGCGCGAAGAGCCAGGTTACCAGGTCGCCCGGGACGAGCCAAAACGGCTCGGTCATCGCGCGGCCCATCCCGGCCCGACGACCACCAGACTACGCCCCCGCCAGGCCGGCTCCGCGTCACCGGCAGCCGGCGGGGGCGTCACCGCCAGACCGGCTCCGCGTGCGCCGGGCCGGCCCCGCGTCACCGCCAGCCCTGTCGGCGGGCGAGCCAGTCGAGGGCCTGTTCGCCGCTCCACCGCTGGTGCGCCGACCGGTGCGGGGAGGCCGTGGCCGCTGTCGCGTCCGCTCCGGTGAGGTAGTAGCCGGCCAGCGCGGCCAGGGTGGCGTCCAGCGCGTCCGGGGGAGCGCCCGCCGACGCCGGGTGTTCGGCGAAGAGGCGGTCGGTGTCCAGGCCGCTGGCGTACGCGGTGAGCAGCAGGCCCACGAGGTCGAACCAGGCCGGCCCGGAACAGGTCCAGGTCCAGTCGCAGAACCACGCCCGTCCGTCACCGCCGATGAGCACGTTGTCCACCCGCAGGTCGCCGTGGATCATGCCGGTCGCGCCGTCCGCGTACCGGGGGAGGCGGGACTCCAGCGCTACCAGCTCGGGTAGTCGGCCCCGGGCGGCGCAGGGCAGCGCCGGGAGCGGCTCCCGGCCGGCGGCGACCTCCTCCCACCAGAGGATGTCCGCGCGGGCCAGCTCGGCGAGCTGGGGCAGGCCGAGCGCGGTCAGCCCGGCCGGCGGGGTGGCCAGGGCGGCGGCGACCTGGGCGTACGCGGCGAGCGTGGCGTCCAGCTCGGTGAGCGTCCAGGGCAGGCGCGGGGTGTGGCCGTCGACCGCGTCGGTGCACAGCGCGAACCAGCCGGCCTCGTCCAGCGTCCATCGCAGGCGGGGCGCCGGCAGGCCGGCCGGCAGCCGGTCGAGGATCGCGGCCTCCCGCGCGTACGCCTGCACGAGGCGCGGTTGCTCGACGGCGGGTGCCGCCTTGACGAAGGCCCGACCACCGTCGGCGGTGTGGAGCACGGCGGCGAACCCCCGGGTGAAGCCGGCGGCGGCGGTCCGGGCGGTGACCACCGGCACGCCGAGGCGTCCGGCGATCGCGGCCCGCAGCGCGGCCGGGAGGTCTTGCCACGACGGGCGCAGCGCACCCGCGTGGTACGGCACCGGGGGCAGCGGCGGGGAGGACACCCCACCATGCTGCCCCGGGGTACGTGCGCGGCGCGCGGCGACACTGCCAGACTGCCAAGCCATGAGGACCGAGGACTTCTGGCAGCTGATCGACCAGGCCCGCGCCGGAGGCGGGGGAGAGCCCGGGCCGGTCGCCGCGCGGGCCGTCGCGCTGCTCGCCGAGCGCGACCCGGAGGACATCGTCGGGTACGCCCACCACCAGCGGCGGGTGCTGGCGGCCTCGCACAAGGCGGATCTGTGGGGCGCGGCGTACCTGATCAACGGCGGCGCGTCGGCGGACGGCTTCGAGCACTTCCGGGGCTGGCTGATGACCCAGGGGCGGGCGGTCTTCGCCCGCGCGGTCGGCGACCCCGACTCGCTGGCCGAACTGCCCCAGGTGCGGGCCGCCTCGCTCAGCGGGGAGGAGTTCTCCGCCGAGCAGATGCTCTCGGTGCCCTGGGACGCGTACCGCAAGGCCACCGCGTCGGAGCTGCCGGAGGACCGCGAGCCGGTGCGTACGCCCGATCTCAACGACTTCTGGGACTTCGACGACGAGGAGGAGGCCCGCCGCCGCCTGCCCCGGCTGGCCGCGCTGTTCGTCGAGCCGCCCCTGGAGTGAGAGGTCCTCGGGACCGATCCGTCGCCCGCGCAGTGGGCGTACCCCGGCGGCGTGGGAACATGGAGGGGGCCGGCGGTGCGCCGGCCTGTTCACGTCAGCCGACCAGAACGGACCGCTGTGCCACCGAAGCTCGATCCCGGCGCGAACGCCCCTGGTGCCACCGACCCCGGTCGCATCCGGAACTTCGGCATCATCGCCCACATCGACCACGGGAAGTCGACCCTGGCCGACCGGATGTTGCAGCTCACCGGCGTGGTCGACCCGCGGCAGATGCGCGCGCAGTACCTGGACCGGATGGACATCGAGCGCGAGCGCGGCATCACCATCAAGAGCCAGGCCGTCCGGATGCCGTGGACCATCCGCGAGGGCGAGCGGGCCGGTGAGCACGCGGTGCTCAACATGATCGACACCCCGGGGCACGTCGACTTCACCTACGAGGTGTCCCGGTCGCTGGCCGCCTGCGAGGGCGCCGTGCTGCTTGTCGACGCCGCGCAGGGCATCGAGGCGCAGACCCTGGCCAACCTCTACCTGGCGCTCGAGAACGACCTGCGCATCATCCCGGTGCTCAACAAGATCGACCTGCCGGCCGCCCAGCCGGAGAAGTACGCCGAGGAGCTGGCCCACCTCATCGGCGGTGACCCCGCCGACTGCATCCGGGTCTCCGGCAAGACCGGCGAGGGCGTGCCGCACCTGCTCGACGAGATCGTCCGGCAGTTCATCCCCCCGACCGGCGACGCCGAGGCGCCCGCCCGGGCGATGATCTTCGACTCGGTGTACGACGTGTACCGCGGCGTCGTCACGTACGTCCGGGTCATCGACGGCCGGATCAGCGCCCGCGACCGGATCAAGATGATGTCCACCGGCGCGGTGCACGAGCTGCTGGAGATCGGTGTCATCTCACCCGAGATGGTCAAGGCCGAGGCGCTGGGCGTCGGCGAGGTCGGCTACCTCATCACCGGTGTGAAGGACGTCCGGCAGTCCCGGGTCGGTGACACGGTCACCATCAACGCCCGGCCGGCGGCCGAGCCGCTGGGTGGCTACAAGGACCCGAAGCCGATGGTCTACTCCGGCCTCTACCCGATCGACGGGTCCGACTACCCGAACCTGCGTGAGGCCCTGGACAAGCTCAAGCTCAACGACGCCGCCCTGGACTACGAGCCGGAAACCTCCGGCGCGCTCGGCTTCGGCTTCCGCTGCGGCTTCCTCGGCCTGCTCCACCTGGAGATCATCCGGGAGCGGCTGGAGCGCGAGTACAACCTCGACCTGATCTCCACCGCCCCCAACGTGGTGTACCGGGCGATCACCGACGACGGCGCCGAGATCGTCGTCACCAACCCCAGCGAGTACCCCAACGGCAAGATCGCCGAGGTGTACGAGCCGGTGGTGCGGGCCACCGTGCTGACGCCCAACGACTACGTGGGCGCGGTGATGGAGCTCTGCCAGGGCCGGCGCGGCAGCCTGCTCGGGATGGACTACCTCTCCGCCGACCGGGTGGAGCTGCGCTACACGCTGCCCCTCGCCGAGATCATCTACGACTTCTTCGACCAGTTGAAGAGCCGGACCAAGGGCTACGCCTCACTCGACTACGAGCCGTCCGGCGAGCAGGCGTCCGACCTGGTGAAGGTGGACATCCTGCTGCACGGCGAGCCGGTGGACGCGTTCAGCGCCATCGTGCACAAGGACAAGGCGTACAACTACGGCGTCACCATCGCCGCCAAGCTGCGCACCCTGATCCCGCGCCAGCAGTTCGAGGTGCCCATCCAGGCGGCCATCGGCAGCCGGGTCATCGCCCGGGAGACCATCCGCGCGATCCGCAAGGACGTGCTCGCCAAGTGCTACGGCGGTGACATCAGCCGTAAGCGCAAGCTGCTGGAGAAGCAGAAGGAAGGCAAGAAGCGGATGAAGATGGTCGGCCGCGTCGAGGTGCCGCAGGAAGCCTTCATCGCCGCCCTGTCCTCCGACTCCGGCGACACCAAGGCCCCAAAGAAGTAAGCCCCCCGTCCCCGGTCCCCCCGGTCCCGCCTCCTGCGTCCCGGTACCTGCCTCCTGCGCTCCGGTCCTTCCTCCTGCGTCCCGGTGACGCCTCCTGCGTCCCGGTGATCAAGAGGTTTGCGTCAGTTGAGGTCCGGATCCTGACGCGAACCTCTTGATCACCGGCCCGGGTGGGCGTAAGCCCGCCCGGGCGGGTCGATGGTGGAGGAATTTTTTTGGCCGTGAGGCGGGGTCGTCGCCCTGGGCAACATGTTGCCTGACCTGTGTGGACGCGCTCCCACCCCAATCGACGCAGCCGTTCGGCATCGACGCCGGCAACTTCTGTGCGGCTGAGTCGGTTTGGTTTTTCGGTGGGTCGGGAACTTAGTCGTCACGACAGGAAGCACACATTGTGTGTCAGACATTCTTAGAAGGAGGGCGACCGTGGAGCTCACCGTGTGGGGCATCATCACTGCCATCGTTGTTGGTCTCATCGTCGGGGCGCTCGGCCGCCTGGTTGTTCCGGGTCGGCAGAACATGCCGATGTGGCTGCACCTGCTGATCGGTGTCGGTGCGGCTCTGCTGGGCACGGTGCTGGCGCGGGCGATGGGTATCGCGACCGAGACCGCCGGTATCGACTGGACCGAGCTGCTGGTGCAGGTCGTGGTCGCCGCGATCGCTGTCGCGCTGGTCGCCGGTGTGGGTGGCCGCCGCCGCGTCACCCGATAACACCAGCACAGGTAACACCGAACCACTTCCGAGGGGCGCCCGGCCGACAGGCCGGGTGCCCCTCGGCGTTTGTCGGGTCGGCGGGTGGAGCGCCTGTTGGTGTTTATCGCTCCGCACCGATCGACTCCAGTGCGCCGAAGTGGTGGCATCCGGTTCGCCGGACACCGCCACCTCGGCGCAGTGGGGTCGATCATGCTCGTGCGCGGCCCGCGTGGCCCGGCGCAGTGGAGTCGACCCCCGCGCGACCCGCGCGACCCGCCGCGCGACCCCCGCGCCACCCGGCCGGAGCGCCCGCGGGCGCGGCTGAATGGGACGGGTGGCAGCGCCGGAATCGCCTGGCAGAGCGTCCTCGCGCAGTCGTGCGACGTTCGTGGCGATGATGCGCAGCACTTCGGCGGCTGACCGCGCGCTCAGCCCGGTCGATCACGCTGCCGGCGTGCTCGGGCTCCACGGCGCCGATGGCGGGAGTCGGGTGACCGGCGATATCGCCGAAGGGGAGTCGATCATGCCGCGGCGTGGTGCACGGCCCGGCCGATGCGCGAGGCGGACGCGTCGCCCGGTGGAACGTGCCGTTGTTGGCCAAGTCGTGATCGTCTGGGCGACGAAGTCGGTTTGGTTTTTCGGTGGGTCGGGAACTTAGTCGTCACGACAGGAAGCACACATTGTGTGTCAGACATTCTTAGAAGGAGGGCGACCGTGGAGCTCACCGTGTGGGGCATCATCACTGCCATCGTTGTTGGTCTCATCGTCGGGGCGCTCGGCCGCCTGGTTGTTCCGGGTCGGCAGAACATGCCGATGTGGCTGCACCTGCTGATCGGTGTCGGTGCGGCTCTGCTGGGCACGGTGCTGGCGCGGGCGATGGGTATCGCGACCGAGACCGCCGGTATCGACTGGACCGAGCTGCTGGTGCAGGTCGTGGTCGCCGCGATCGCTGTCGCGCTGGTCGCCGGCGTGGGTGGCCGCCGCCGCGTCACCCGGTAACAACCTGGCATCACCGCACCACGGAAAAGGGCGCCCGACCACTGGTCGGGCGCTCTTTCGTGGTGAAGTGCCCAGATTCGGCCCTACGCCACGACCCGTCGGGTCGGTTCCCTGCGGTACGGTCGCGACGCTTCGGCCTCCCCGCCCACTGTCGTAAAGGATTTCTTCGTACTAAGGTGCGGCGGAGAAGGTAAGTTCCAGGCGGCGCGAGGGGAGAAGTGGCGTGAACAGGTGGAAGCGGCTGGCCCCGGTCACCGCCGTAGTGGCCTCGGCCGCGATGGTGCTGACCGGCTGTGGAGGCTCCGACGACAAGGCGGGCGACGACAGCAAGCTCACGGTCTGGATGATGGGCGAGGGCGGCGACGCGCAGAACAAGTTCCTCGACGGCGTCGAGGCGGAGTTCCGCCAGAAGCACCCCGACACCGATGTGGTCGTGCAGTACATCCCCTGGCTGGAGGCGCCCAAGAAGTTCCAGGCCGCGCTCGCCGGTGGTGAGGGACCGGACATCACCGAGCTGGGCAACACCGAGACCCAGGGTTGGGCCGCGCAGGAGGCGCTCGCCGACGTCAGCGGCCGGATGGGCGGCTGGGCCGACGGCAAGGACCTGCTGCCCGACCTGGTCCGCAACGCGCAGCTCGACGGCAAGCAGTACGGCGTCCCCTGGTACGCGGGCGTGCGGGCGATCTACTACCGCACCGACTGGTTCGCCGAGGCCGGCGTCCAGCCGCCGAAGACCTGGGACGACCTGGTCACGGTGGCCAAGGCCGTGCAGGCGAAGAAGCCGGGCACCTACGGCATCGCGCTGCCGGGCAACTCCGAGCTGCCCTTCTACTCCTTCCTCTGGGGCGCGGGCGCGGAGATCGCGACCAACCAGGGTGGCGCCTGGAAGTCCGGCTACACGACGCCGGAGGCGCAGAAGGCGGTCAAGTACTGGACCGACCTCGTGACCGTCCACAAGGTGGCCCCGCCGGCCGCCGCCGGCTGGAACGAGATCGACGCGCGTACCCAGTTCGCCACCGGCAAGGCCGCCATGGCGTTCGCCGGCAGCTGGCAGCAGGGCGCCATCAAGAAGGACAACCCCGAGATCGAGAAGGTCTGGGGTACGTTCCCGATCCCCGGCCCGGACGGCAAGGCAGCGCCCGGCTTCGCCGGTGGTTCGGACGTGGCGATCTGGAAGGACAGCGAGCGCCAGGATCTGGCCTGGGACTACCTGACCGTGCTGCTGAACAAGAAGAACGCGCAGAGCTTCGCGAGCAGCCTCGGCTTCTTCCCGGTCTACAAGGACCTCGTCGCCGGTGACACGTACGCCAACGACAAGGTCATGGCGGCGTTCGCCACCACCATGCAGAACACCAAGCTCACGCCGCTCACCCCGAAGTGGGTGGAGGTCAGCCGGACGAAGACGGTGACCCAGGCGATGAACAGCTCGGTCATGAAGGGTCAGAAGACGGTCGAGAAGGCTACCGCTGACGCGGCCGGTGAGATGGAAAGCATCCTCAACTCCAAGTGACCACGCTGACCGAGGTGCCGGAGACGTCCGCCGCGCGGGAGACCCCCGCGCGGCGGCGTCGCCCGGTGGACCGCCTGCCCTACCTGCTGCTCCTGCCCGCACTCGTCATCATCGGGGTGCTGCTGCTCTGGCCGCTCGGCCAGGTGGTGGCGATGTCCTTCTACCGGCTCAACAGCGTCCGGCAGTTGCGCGGCGACCGGGAGTGGCCGTGGGTGGGGCTCGGCAACTACACCGACATCCTCTCCGACCCGTTCTTCTTGACGGTGCTGCGCAACACGGTGCTGTTCGCCGCGGCGAACGTGCTGCTCACGATGGTGCTCGGCACTCTGGTCGGGCTGCTGCTCAACCGGCTCGGCCGCAAGATGGCCACCTTCGTGGCCAGTTGCGTGATGCTCGCCTGGGCCACCCCGGCGCTGACCGGCACGATCGTCTGGAAGTGGATCTTCGACGACACCAGTGGCCTGGTCACCTGGCTGTTCAACGCGTTGCCGGACGGGTTCTCCCAGGCGCTGTTCGGCCGCAGCGACTGGACCGGCTACGGCTGGTTCAACTCGCCGCTGCTCTTCTTCGCCATCCTCACCCTGGTGGTGGTCTGGCACTCGTTCCCGTTCATCGCGGTGAGCGTGCTCGCCGGCCTGAAGAGCGTGCCGAGTGAGCTGCACGAGGCGGCCCGGGTGGACGGCGCCAGCCCGTGGCGGGTCTTCTGGAAGATCACGTTCCCGCTGTTGCGGCCGGTCTTCGGAATCCTGATCGTGCTCTCCACCATCTGGGACTTCAAGGTCTTCACCCAGCAGTTCGTCCTGGCCGGCGGCACCCAGGACCGGCCGACGTTCATGCTCTCCATCTACTCGTACGCCGAAGCCTTCTCCCCGCCGCCGAAGTACGGCCTCGGCGCGGCGATCGCGGTGATCCTCACGCTGATCCTGCTCGTGGTGACCGGCTTCTACGTACGGATGGTGCTCAGGCAGGAGGACGAGTCGTGAAGAAGGTGGCCCTCAACGCCGCCGGGCTGCTGGTCGCGCTCTTCGCGGCGTTCCCGGTCTACTGGATGATCTCGACCTCGTTGAAGCCGAGCAGCGAGATCTTCTCGTCCACCCCGCAGCCGGTGCCGGCCCACCCGACGCTGGCGCACTACCGGGAGATCCTGACCGGCAATCTGATCCCCGGCGTCAGCTTCCTGGACTTCTTCGTCAACAGCGCGATCGTCGCCGTGTCCACTGTGGTGCTCAGCGGCCTGGTCGCCCTGCTCGCCGCGACGGCGGTGGCCCGGTTCCGCTTCAAACTGCGGACCAGCTTCCTGATCATGCTGCTCGTGGTGCAGATGATCCCGCTGGAGGCGCTGGTCATCCCGCTGTTCCTGATGATCCAGCGGCTCGGGCTCTACAACACCCTGCCCAGCCTGATCCTCACGTACCTCGGCTTCTCGCTGCCGTTCGCGGTCTGGATGCTGCGCGGGTTCGTCGCCGCCGTGCCCAAGGAGTTGGAGGAGGCGGCGGCGATCGACGGCGCGAGCCGGGCCCAGACGTTCCGGCGGGTGCTGTTCCCGCTGGTCGCGCCCGGCCTGGTCGCCACCAGCATCTTCTCCTTCATCACCGCGTGGAACGAGCTGATCTTCGCGTTGACGTTCATCAACGACCAGGGCCGCTACACGCTGCCGGTGGCGATGACGTTCTTCTTCGGCCGCGACGACACCAACTGGGGGCCGGTCATGGCCGCCTCCACCCTGTTCACCCTGCCGGTCATCATCTTCTTCCTGCTGGTGCAGCGACGGATGGTCTCCGGCCTCGTGGCCGGCGCCGTCAAGGGCTGACCGCGCCGGCCGGCGGTCATTTGCGGGGCGGCTCGGCGAGCCGCTCCATCCGGTTCCAACCGGACCAACCCCGCTCGCGCATCAGCTCCCGCAGCCGCTGCGCCCGCGGGTCCGCCTCGTCGGCGAGGGCGTCGATCAGGTCGTGCGGAATGTCGTCGTCGGCCTCCTCGGCGTGCAGGAAATCGCCGGCGGCGTACGCCTGCTCCGCCAGGCAGGCCATGATGTCGGCGGCCTCGGCCAGCCGCGGGTCGTCCTGCTCGTCACCGTCGAAGATCTCCGAGAGCACCCGGTAGAGCCGGACGACCTGCGGATCATCGAGAGCGGCGCTCTTGCCGGGCATCCACTCGACGATGCGGTCGGGCCAGCGCGCCGCCACCAGGATCCACCCGTCGCGTTCGGCCTCCACCATCCGCTGTGACGCCCCGATGGCCCGGAGCCGGTCGAGATAGGCGGCGACCTCCGGTGGGAGCGCCAGGCTGTCCCCGGCGGTGAGCTGCGCGATGTGTGTGCGGCTGGTCTGCAGCCGCTCGATCTCGTCGCGCAGGTTGCCGTCGATGGTCCGGATCGCTTCGGCGAAGGCTGACGGGTCGGCGTCGAGCATCCGACTGATCTGCGACAGCGGCACGCCGGCGTCGGCGAGGGTGCGGATCTTGATGAGGGACACGACAGCCGTCGCGCCGTAGCGCCGGTAGCCCGATGCGTCCCGCTCCGGCTCGGGCAGCAGTCCGATCTGGTGGTAGTGCCGCACCGCCCGCACCGTGACGCCGGCGTACGCCGCGAGTTGACTGATCGTCAGCATGCTCTGATCCTGCTCTCACTCACCTTGTCCGGTACGCCAGCTCAGGAGATCCTGCGACGGTAGGTGACATTGGCGAACAGGTAGGCGAGGACGAGGATGCCGACGCACCAGGCGAGGGCGATCCAGATGTCCGTGCCGACCGGCTGTTGGCTGAACAGGTCCCGGATCGCGTTGACGATGGAGGTCACCGGCTGGTGCTCGGCGAAGGCGCGCACCGGGCCGGGCATGGACTCGGTGGGCACGAAGGCGGAGCTGACGAACGGCAGGAAGATGAGCGGATAGGAGAACGCGCTCGCGCCGTCCACCGTCTTCGCGGTGAGGCCGGGGATCACGGCGATCCAGGTCAGCGCCAGGGTGAACAGGACCAGGATGCCGGCGACCGCGAGCCACTGCGACACCCCCGCCCCCGTCCGGAAGCCCATGATCAGGGCGACGCCGACGACGACGACGAGCGAGATCAGGTTGGCGACCAGTGAGGTCAGGACGTGCGCCCACAGCACGGATGACCGGGCGATCGGCATGGACTGGAACCGTTCGAAGATGCCGCCCTTCATGTCCAGGAAGAGCCGGAAGGCGGTGTAGGAGATGCCCGAGGCGATCGTGATGACCAGGATGCCGGGCAGCAGGTACTTCACGTACGAGTCGGACCCGGTCTCGATCGCGCCGCCGAAGACGTAGACGAACAGCAGCATGAAGGCGATCGGCATGATCGCGGTGGTGATGATGGTGTCCGGGCTGCGGGCGATGTGGCGCAGCGAGCGTCCGAGGAGAACTGCGGTGTCGCCGACGAAATGCCTGTTCATCGTTGTTCCTTGTGGGTTCGGGCGCCGACGAGGGTGAGGAAGACGTCCTCCAGGCTCGGCTGCTTCTCGACGTACTCGATCGTCGCGGGTGGGAGGAGCTGCTTGAGCTCGTCGAGGGTGCCGTTCACGATGATCCGGCCCTCGTGCAGGATCGCGATCCGGTCGGCTAGGTGCTCCGCCTCGTCGAGGTACTGGGTGGTGAGCAGGACTGTCGTACCCGCCTCGGCCAGATCCATGACGGCCTGCCACACCTCGATGCGTGCCTCCGGGTCCAGCCCGGTCGTCGGCTCGTCGAGGAAGATCACCGGTGGGTTGCCGATGAGGCTCATCGCGATGTCCAGCCGGCGGCGCATGCCACCGGAGTACGTCGCCACCCTCCGGGTGCCCGCCTCGGTCAACGAGAAGCGCCGCAGCAGGTCGTCCGCGATGGCGCCCGGGTCCTTGAGGTGCCTGAGCCGGGCGACCAGGACGAGGTTCTCCCGTCCGGTGAGGATCTCGTCGACCGCCGCGAACTGCCCGGTGAGACTGATCGACTCGCGCACCTCGGCGGCCTGCGTCGCGACGTCGAAACCGTTGACCCGGGCGGTTCCCCCGTCGGCCTTGAGCAGCGTGGACAGGATCTTCACCACAGTGGTCTTGCCCGCGCCGTTGGAGCCGAGCAGGGCGAAGATGCTGCCGCGCGCGACGTCGATGTCCACGCCGCGCAGCACCTTCAGTTGCTTGAACGATTTCTCCAGGCCCTGCACGTGTATCACGGTCTGCTCGACCTGGTCGGTTGTTGGCGGGATGCTCATGGCAGTCAGCATGGAGGGTTGACGCAGCGTCAAGGTCAAGCCCGGACCGCGGATTCACCTAGGCTGTCCGCCATGACGGGCAGGGTGGCAGCGGTGAATCTCGGCATCGTGACCGAGGCGGCGTGGGCGGGCGACGCGAGCGGTCGCAGCGGCATCGACAAGCGATCGGTCGACGGGCCGGTGGCGGTGCTCGCCGGCGGCCTGGCCGGTGACTTCATCGGCGAGCGGTCCGTGCACGGCGGGCCGGACAAGGCCGTCTACGCGTACGCCGAGGAGGACGCCGCGTGGTGGTCGGCCGAGATCGGCCGGTCGATCCGCTCGGGGGGCTTCGGGGAGAACCTGACCACGTACGCCGTCGACGTGACCGGCGCGGTCATCGGCGAACAGTGGGCGGTGGGCACGGCGTTGCTCCAGGTGACGATGCCGCGTACCCCCTGCACGACGTTCGCGGGCTTCTGGGGCGTGCCCGACCTGATCCGGCGCTTCACCGTGCGGGCCTCCCCGGGGGCGTACCTGCGGGTGTTGCGCGAGGGCGAGGTGGGTGCCGGCGACCCGGTCGAGGTGGTGGAGCGGCCCACGCACGGGGTGACCATCGGCGAGGTGTTCCGGGCGACCAGCCTGGAGCCGGAGCTGTTGCCCCGCCTGCTCGACGCGGACGACCTGCCGGAGCCGATCCGGGACAAGGTCCGCCGCCGTCTCGCCGCCCGTTAGCCGACGTCGGGGCGCGAGCGCCCAGCCGTTCGTTGTGGAACACGGTCTTTCATTCTCATTATCGAGAGTGATACCGTTCGGTTGTGGAGATGTCGAGAGAGCGCTGGGCGGATCTGGCGCTGCATCCGGTGCGGATCCGGATCCTGCGTGCGGTCGCGGGCACGCGCCTGACCACACAAGGGCTGCTTGAGCTGCTGCCCGATGTCCCGCAGGCCACGATGTACCGGCACCTGGCGATCCTGGTCAAGGCAGGGCTGGTCGAGGTGGTTGACGAACGCAGGGTTCGCGGCACCGTCGAGCGGGTGTACGCGTTGCCCGCGCACGGCGCGACGCTCGACCCGGCGGCCCTCGCCACGGCAACGCCGGAGGACCATGCGCGGTACTTCACGGCGTTCATGTCGAGTCTGCTGTCGGAGTTCTCCCGCTATCTCACCCGGGAACGGATCGACTTCACCGCCGACGGTGTGGGCTATCAGCAACTCGTGCTGCACCTTACCGACGCCGAACTGGGCGAGTTCGCCGCCGGTCTCACCGCACTGGTGGGCCCGCTGCTCGGCAACCAGCCCGGCGGTGAACGGATACCGCGACTGTTGGCGACCGTTCTGCTGCCCACCGATCTGCCGACGACCGACGGGCGCACACCTGCGCCGACGGACGACTCCGACACGACGAAAGGGGATGACTGATGGCATCGGTCATGGTGACCAACGATGTGATCGACATTCGGTTCACCGGATGGGAGCGGGTCTGGGTCGGGCGGGAGCAGTTCGCGCTGCCCCTCACCGCGGTGCGGCACGTCGCCCTGGTGGACAACCCGCTCCGTCTGGCCCGTGGCGCCCGCCGGGGATACGTGGTGTCCGGCTTCGCCAAGATCGGAGTATGGGGCCTGTACGGCGGTCCTCGGCAGCTCGTGGCGGCCCGCCGTGCGGAACCGGGGCTGCACCTCGTTCTGGACCGGGCGTCGGCAGGCGGCGAGTTCGACCAGGTAGTGCTCTCCAGCCCGGCCGCGCCAGGCCTCGTGGAGACGATCACGCGAGCCATGGCGGCCCGCGCGTGACCGGCGACCACCTCGCGATCGAGGTGTCGTGCCTGACAAAGCGCTACGGTGACGTGACCGCCGTGCATGATCTGAGCTTCACCGTGCAGCCCGGTGTCGTCACCGGATTCCTCGGCCCGAACGGCGCCGGCAAGACCACCACGATGCGCATGATGACCGGGCTGGTGTCGCCGACCAGTGGCACCGCCACGATCGGGGGCCTGCCGTACGGCCAACTGGCCCGGCCCTCGCGCACTGTCGGCGCCGTGTTCGACGCCAACGCGTTCCACCCTGGACACACCGCCCGCGACCACCTGCGCGTCTACGCCGCGATGGGCGGATATCCGGACAGCCGGGTCACCACCCTGCTCGACCTGCTCGGCCTCGCCGAGGCCGCGCACCGTCGCACCCGAGGATTCTCCACGGGCATGCGGCAGCGGCTCAACCTCGCCACGGCGTTGCTCGGCGATCCCCGCGTACTGCTGTTGGACGAGCCCGGCAACGGCCTGGACCCGGAAGGCGTGTCGTGGCTGCGCGGCTTTCTGCGTCAGTTCGCCGACGAGGGCCGCACCGTCCTGATCTCCAGCCACGCGCTCGGCGAGATCCAGCAGCTCGTGGATGACGTCGTGGTGATCCGGCGTGGCGAACTCGTCGCCGCCGGGCCCTGTTCCCGGCTCGCCGGCCCGCCAGCGGTGCTGGTCACCTCACCCGACGCGGACGCGCTCGCTGCCGTTCTGACGGCCGACCCCCCCAACGGCGGCACGGCACCGCACGTCGAAGCCGTCCGGCCCGATCGGCTGCGGGTGCGAGGGCTGGACGCGCCGAGCATCGCCGATCTCGCCGCCGCCCACCACGTTCGGGTGCACGAGCTGGTCGTCGAGACTCCCAGTCTCGAAGAACTCTTCCTCCACCTCACCACGGACAAGGCGGTCAGCTGATGAACCACCTGATCAGAGCGGAGTTCCGCCGGCTGCTGGCCACCCGCATGTGGGGCGGCCTGCTGCTCGCCGCAGCTGTGCTGGGCGGGGGCATGTTCGGGGCCATGGCGCTGGCGGGACCGGAGAACTTCGATCCACCGATGCCCGGTCTGGACACCGAGGCCGGCCTCCGCGCGATCCTCGGCATTCTCGGCTACACCGCGTTCGTGCCGGCCGCCGCCGGGGCCCTGGCGGTCACCTCCGAGTACCGACACCGCACCGCCGCGGTCACCTTTCTCTTCGCTCCGCGCCGTGGGCGGGTGCTCGCCGCCAAACTCGCCACGTACGCGGTCGTTGGCCTCGCGTACGGGCTCGTTCTCGCGGGCACCGCCGCGGTGGCGCTGTTCGCTGTCGCCGCCGCCCGCGATGTCCCACTCGGTCTGCCAGCCTCCACGGTGCTGGCGCTGCTCGGCCGTATCGCCGTCGCGATGGTGGTCTACCTGCTCCTCGGGGCCGGGATGGGCGCTCTCATCCACCACCAGGTCGCGGCGCTGTGCGTCGTGATCGGCTATCTGTACGTGGGGGAGCCGGTGCTGATGATGATCCCGGGCGTCAACACGCTCTACCCGATCCTGCCCGGCGGAGCCACCGCCGCGCTGACCGATTTCACCTACGTCGCCGACGCCATCTCCACGGAACTCGGCAGCGGCACCGTCAACCTGCTCCCGCCGGCGGCCGGCGCTCTCCTGCTCACCGCGTACGCGGTGGCCGCCTCGGCGATCGCCCTGTTGCTGCCCCTGCGTCGAGACGTCACGTGACCGGCTGAAGGCGCGGGGCTGACCGCGTTGCCGAGGCGACACGCCAGCGTTGGGGTGGCCAGCGGCCGGTAAGAACCGGATGACGGGGTTGGACGCGAGCGGTTGCCCGTATCGTCCCCCTTGAGGGCATGCGGTGGAGGCCGGGTGAAGCGCGATGTCGATGGCCACGGACGGCGGCGCCACGGCAGCGGCACCCGATCCGGCGCTGGAGCGTCCGGCGTTCCTGGAGCTCTTCTTCGACCTCGTCTACGTCTTCGCGCTGGTCACCTTGGCGACCATCCTGGCCAACGACCTGACCTGGACCGGCGTCGCCAAGGTGCTGGTGCTGCTGCTCGCGTTCGCGATGGTCTGGGCGCTGAGCGTGTGGACCGCGGACACCATCGACCTGACCAGTCCATCCGGGCAGGGGCATCTCACCTCGGTGGCGGCGGCCAGCCTGCTGTTGGCGGCGATCGCGGCCGAGGCGTACGGCGATCGCGCGCTGCTCTTCGCGATCACCTTCGTGTTCATTCCCCTCAGCACCACCGCCTACTACGCAGTTGTCGTCTCGAAGGGCCGGCCCCTGCGGCGGTCGACCATCCGGATCCAGACCTGGAAGTGCGTCACCGGCGTCGGCTGGATCGCCGGAGCGCTCGTCGGCGGCTCGGGCCAGTTGTCGATCTGGGCGCTCGCGATCATCGTCGAGTACGTCGGGGCGGTGTGCGGCTGGCCGCTGCCCCGGATCGGCCGCTCACGACCGGGGGACTGGCGGCTGGTCCACGCGCGGGTGGCCGAGCGCTACCGGCAGTTCGTCATCATCGCGCTCGGGGTGTCGATCTTCGTGACCGGGACGACCTTCAGCCGGAGCGATTACACGCTGGAGAGGGCCTGGGCTCTGCTCGTGGTGTTCAGCACTGTGGTGCTGATGTGGCGGATCTACATCTACCGCGCCGGTGAGCTGCTGACCGACGCGATCGTCAGGTCGACCGACCCGGCGTTGCTCACCCAGTCCGCCGCGATCACCCATCTGATCATGGTGGCCGGCATCGCCGGGGCGGCGGTCACCAGCGACCTCGTGGTGAATCGACCGTTGGGCGAGACCCCGCCGTCGTGGGCCGCGGTCATCCTCGGCAGCCCCGCGTTGTACCTGATCGGCCGGGGCCTGCTCGACTTCACCGTGTTCGGACGCATCTCGCGGTCCCGGCTGGCCGGCGTGGTGCTGCTGGGGTGCCTGGCGCCGGCCACGCCCGTGCTTCCGCCGATCCTTGTCGCGCTGCTCGCCATGATCGTGCTGGCCCTGATCGCCGTGGCGAACCTGGCCAGCACCCGACGACACACGCGTACGCCGGCGCCGCCGATGCTGGGGTGAGACTCCGCGCGGCGGGTGGGGGCGACCCCTCACCGGGCCGGCGCGGTGACCTCGGCCCGCCTGCGACGGGCGGCCAGCCCTTCCCCGGCCAGGGTGAGCAGCAGGACCAGGTTCGCCACCACCAGGACGGTCAACGGCGGCAGACGGAACGTGCCGGGCGCGACAAGCGCGCACAGCAGCACGACCGCCAGCAGCACGATCGCCAGCACCCGGGACCAGAGAATCCGCGCCGTCACCACGGCGTCGAACAGCACGCTGCCGAACAGGAACAGCACCGGTCCGCCGAGGATGGCAACCATCACATCCACCGGGGTGTGACCGGACGGCCGAGCAATGACCATCGAGGTGCCGGTCGAGACCAGCACCACCCCGGCCACCATCACCAGATGGGTGTACGAGGTGGAGGTGCCGGAGCGGACCCGCTCCACAGTCGTGACGCTCGGTGGGGCCAGGATCCGCTGGACGCGCTGGAAGTAGAGCTGGAACAGCAGGACCGCGCTGACGAACGCGACCGCGCTGGCGGTCACCTGACCGGCGGTGAACCCGCTGCCGGCCAGCCCCGTGCCGGTGCTCAGGATCAACTCGCCGAGCGCGACGATGAAGATCGCCCGGTGCCGCTCGGAGAGGTGCACCCCGGTGAAGATCTGGCTGGCCAGCTCGGTGCGGCCCAGCCCCGGCGTCGGCCAGCCGAACCGTGCCGAGCCGAGATCGACCGCCACCGCGAGCGACCAGAGCACCAGTCGAGCCGTCTCGTCGACGAACACCCCGGCAACCCAGGGCGTCACGGTGATGCCGAACCAGAAGAAGACCCGGATGCTCCGGGCCTGGATCGGACGATTGACGCGGGTGCCGGGGATCAGGACGGCGTCACGGACCAGGTGGATGCCGAAGTACGCCGCGACGAAGAGCCACCCGTACCTGCCGAAGGCGTACGGGGTCGCGATCGCCATCAGCAGGGTGCCGAGCATGACCAGCAGGACTGTCGCCTGGATGATCGGCAGTCGGGGGTTGAACAGGTCGGTGAGCCACGCCGTGAGCACCCAGACCCACCAGGCGGCCAGCAGCAGGACGGCGGTCTGCGCCGCGTTCCGCACGGTGAGGCTCTCGCCCAGACTGGCGGAGAGCCGCGAGAGCAGGAAGATGTAGACCAGGTCGAAGAAGAGTTCCAGGAAGGTCGGATATTCCGGCTCGCCGCGCCGGCGGAGGATCCGGGGGAGCGGAGCGGACGTCATCGCGGCTGCCTCCTGTGCCACCCCGCGCCCCGGGCAGGCGCTGCGCCCCGGCTCTGCCTACCCGTCACGCTACCGACAGTGCGGCAGCCGGTGGACCGGAAGCGGATACAGAACGGCCCCCCGCCAACGGTGGCGGGGGGCCGTTCTCAGCCGCAGGTGATCAGCGCAGCCAGGGGATGTTGCGGTCCAGCAGCCCGCGCTCCTTGAGCTCCTTGCGCAGCGGGATCTCGTCGTCGACGTACCCGTCCCAGTTGATGCCCCAGTAGTTGGCGGTGTGGGTGCCCTCGCCGATCAGCTGGCGCTGCACGGGCGTGCGGTTGCGGTACCACTCGCCGTTCAGGTCCGGGTGCAGCTCGTCGAGCGGCCGGATCCACCGGTAGGTGTAGCCGACGAAGAGCATCTTGCGGGTGATCGTCGACAGGTTCGTCGAGCGCGAATGCCACTGCCGGCGGTCGAAGATGAACGCGTCGCCCGGGTTGGCGGTGATCTCCACCGTGCCCTCCGGGTCGGGGTTGTGCACGCTGAGGTCCTTCGGCCGGGGCAGCGAGTTCCACAGGTGGCTGCCCGGGATGACCTTGGTGGCGCCGCGGCCGGTCTCGGAGAGGTCCGAGAGCACGTACGCCACCTTCAGCGAGAACATCGGCCGGGGCAGGTTCGGGTCCATCGTCTCCGGGTCGGAGTTCTGCCGGTACCCGTCCTGGTGCCAGCCCCAGTAGGGCTTCTCCGGCTCGGCGGCCGGCGGGGTGACGTCCAGGTGGTTGTGGTGGGTGTAGATGTTCCAGCCGGCCAGCCCCCACATGTACGGGAAGGCGATCGGGTGGGTGAGCAGCTCGCCGAAGAGCTCGTCACGCTCCAGGAAGCCCAGCAGGTGCAGCGTGCCGTCCTTCTTGGTGTTGCCCTTGGCCTGCTCCTCCGCGTAGACGCGGTCGACAGCCGCCTCCAGCGCCGCCCGGTGGTCCTCCGTCAGGACGTTGCGCAGCAGGAGGAACCCCTGCTCGTGGAACTCCTTGCGGTCAGTGTCGCTGATCGGTTCGTAGCCGGTCCGGTCGCCGTAATCGAACACCGCGTCGTACCCCTCCCCATGAGGTGAAACCATTTCTGGCACAGGCCGCCGATCGTAACGCGAGTGCCTATGCGGTGGGAGGGCGAGCGGTGCAGGTGCGGCTCCGGGTCGGACCGCACGCAGCGGTACGGGTGCGTAGAGTCACATTCACCTGATGGCCGGCTGGTTCTGCGGGCTTATGTCCGATTGTGCGGTCACTGCCGGTTAAGAGATCCGGGTCGTCAGCCTTCGGCGAAGACCTCGGCCACCACCCGATCCGCCGGGCCCTGCCCGCCGGTTACCCGGCCCCAGGTGCCGTTGCGGGCGGTCCATTCCAGGTCACCGAAGCGGACCCGCTTCACCCCGTGGTCCTGGGCGTGCGAGACCAGCCAGTGCGCGTACCGCCACCCGTCGCGCTGGTCGTCGGCAGTCACCGCCAGGCCGGTCTGGCTGGCCGGGTCGGCGCCCGACACCCCCCAGTCCAGCACCAGGTTGCGGGTCAGCTGGGCGGCCGCCGCCGCGCCGTGCATCACCGGGGTACGCCCCACAGTGCAGGCCACCGCGCCGGTGACATCGCCGAGCAGGGCCCTGCTGAGCACCTCGGAGTCGTCGGCCCACTTCTGGTACGCCTCGGGAAACGCCGAGCGCTGCACCCGCTGGGCGGCATCGGTGACCCGCATCTTCTCCCAGCCGCGCACCTTCTTCAGCGCCGCGTAGAACCTGTTGGCCGCGTAGCGGGGGTCGCGGATCTGCGCCGACGTGCCCCAGCCCTGACTCGGGCGTTGCTGGAACAGGCCTACCGAGTCCCGGTCGCCGTCGGCGAGGTTGCGCAGACCCGACTCCTGGTAGGCGGTGGCCAGCGCGATCACCACGGCCCGCTCCGGCATCCCGCGCTGGGCGCCGATCGCCGCGATGGTCGCCGCGTTGGCCATCTGCTCGACGTCCAGCGCGACCCGGCCGTCGGCCTGGACCGTGCAGGTGCGCCCCGCCAGCGGCAGCCGCAGTTGATCCCCGACCTGCCGGACGACGAGCCAGATCGCGATCACGGCGACGAGGATGAGCACCACTCCACCCGCCACGGCTGCCCGAGTTCGCACCCACACCCCCTGAACGACAGTTCGACAAGCGTACGTCCCCGTCGGCGTCGTCCGGGTCGTCCGACCGGTTCGGGGTCCGCGCTGCCGCCGCGTACCCGATCGGGACGTTCCCGCTCCGGGGCCGAACTCACCTGCCGCGCCGACCGGGCTCGGGGCTGTCTGCCGGATCACCCGACCGCGGACGCCGGGAAGCGATTGACCGGCTCAGGGACTTGAGCGATTGACACGTCAATCAGGGGCCGCGAAACGGCCCCGACCAGGCAAGGAGGAGTCCGATGGGCACGCTGGACGGCAAGGTCGTACTCATCACCGGCACCGGCGGCGGTCTGGGCCGCGTCGCCGCGCTGACCTTCGCCCGGGAGGGCGCCAAGGTCGTCGGGGCCGACATCCAGATCGACGGCAACAACGAGACCGTCGACCTCGTCCGGGCGGCCGGTGGGGAGATGACGAGCATCGCTCCGGTCGACCTGACCGACCCGGAACAGGCCCGCAAACTCGTCGAGGACGCCGTAGCCGTCCACGGGGGGCTCGACGTGGTCTACAACAACGCCGCCGCGCTGCGGTTCGGCCCGATGCCGGACTTCTCGGTCGAGGACTGGCGCTACACCATCGCCGGAGAACTCGACATCCCGTACCTCGTGTCGAAGTTCGCCTGGCCGCACCTGGTCCGGCGCGGCGGTGGCGTCATCATCAACGCCGCCTCGATGGCCGGCATGATCGCCGGTCAGGTCCCCCCGATGGTGGGCCACACCGCCGCGAACGCCGGCGTCATCGGGCTGACGCGGCAGCTCGCGCTCGAAGGCGCACCCCATGGCATCCGCGCGGTGGCCGTCAGCCCCGGCCCGATCCTCACCCCCGCCAGTGAGCGGGACCTCGGTGACAACCAGGCGGCCCGGGACGCCATCACGGCCAAGACGCTCCTGAAGCGCTTCGCCCGTCCGGAGGAGGTCGCCGAGCTGGTGGTCTTCCTCGCGTCCGACCGGGCGTCGTACATCACCGGGGCCAACTACCCCGTCGACGGCGGCGCGACCGCCTGGTGACCCGACCGGACGGACGCCGGGGCGCCACCGGGCGACGGTGGCGTCCCGGCCCTACCCGGCATGATCAGCGGAACCGCCGTCCAGAACGGCCGCCCATCGAGCCAATCTCTTTTCCCGGAAGGCCAGGACGCCCTCGCGCCCCTCGTCGGAGAGGAAGTACCCGGTCGAGAGGGCGGACAGCCGCGCCAGATCCGCCCGCAGCTCGGCGGTGCCCGGCCGGCGCAGCAGCTCCTTCGCGCCGGCCAGCGCGCCGGGTGCCCCGCGCACCAGCGAGTCGCAGTAGCGCCGTACCGCGTCGTCCAGCCCGTCCGCAGGCACGGAGGCCGTGACCAGGCCGATCTCGGCGGCCCGTCGGCCGTCGAAGGTGTCGCCGGTCAGGTACAGCTCGGCGGCGGCACGCGGGTGCAGGCGGGGCAGCACGGTCGCCGAGATCACCGCCGGGATCACCCCGATCCGCACCTCGGTGAAGGCGAACGTCGCCTCGTCGGCGCAGACCGCCAGGTCGGCGGCCGCGATCAGGCCCAGCCCTCCGGCCCGGGCCGGCCCGGCGACCCGCGCGAGCACCGGCTTCGGGCAGTCCCAGAGCGCCGCCAGCACATCGCCCAGCATCCCGGCCGGCACCGTTCCGCTGGCGTACGCCGCGGCGGTCTCCTTCAGGTCCGCGCCCGCGCAGAACACCGGGCCCGTGTGGTCCAGCACGATCACCCGGACCGCGTCGTCGGCCACCGCCTCGGCAAGCCCGGCCAGCAACTGGGTCATCAGGGCGGTGGAGAGCGCATTGCGGTTGTGGGGGCTGTCCAGGGTGAGGGTGGTCACCCCACGGGCCGTGGCGACCCGCACGAGGACGTCGGGAGAGGTCATGCCGGGCACACTAGTGGCCATGCCCGGCGTCCTTCCAGATGGTGAGACCGTCCCCGTCGACGGATCGCTGCCCGCCACCGCCACCTCGGCGGTCGGCGCGCGCGGCTTCGGCGTGTACGTCCACGTTCCGTTCTGCGCCAGCCGCTGCGGCTACTGCGACTTCAACACCTACACGGCAGCCGAGCTGGGCGGGGGCGCCAGCCGGGAGGCGTACGCCGACACCGTGCTGGCCGAGCTGGCGCTCGCCGCCCGCGTGCTCGGCGACAGCCCGCCGCCGCGGGTCGACACGGTATTCGTCGGCGGCGGCACCCCCACCCTGCTCCCCGCCGACGACCTGGCCCGCATCCTCGACGGCATCGACCGCACCTGGGGGCTCGCCGCCGACGTCGAGGTGACCACCGAGGCCAACCCGGAGTCGGTCACCCCGGAGTCGTTGCGGCGGCTGCGGGCGGCCGGCTACACCCGGATCTCGCTGGGCATGCAGTCCGCCTCCCCGGGGGTGCTGGCGATCCTGGACCGCAAACACAGCGCCGGTCGGGCCACCGCCGCCGCCCTGGAGGCCCGCGACGCCGGGTTCGAGCACGTCAACCTGGACCTGATCTACGGCACGCCGGGCGAGCGGCCCGAGGACTTCGCCGCCACGCTGGAGCAGGTGGTCGCCGCCGGGGTGGACCACGTCAGCGCGTACGCCCTGATCGTGGAGGACGGCACCCGGCTCGCCGCCCGGATGCGGCGCGGCGAGCTGGCGTACCCCAGTGACGACGTGGCCGCGGACCGCTACCTGGCCGCGGAGGCCGCCCTCGACGCGGCCGGCCTGTCCTGGTACGAGGTGTCCAACTGGGCGCGCACCGACGACGCCCGGTGCCGGCACAACCTGCTCTACTGGACCGGCGCGGACTGGTGGGGGCTCGGCCCCGGGGCGCACAGCCACGTCGGCGGGGTGCGCTGGTGGAACGTGAAGCACCCCACGACGTACGCCCAGCGGTTGGCCTCCGGCGCGTCCCCCGGCCTGGCCCGTGAGGTGCTCACCCCCGACGAGGCGCACATGGAGGACGTGATGCTCCGGCTGCGGCTCGCCAGCGGGCTGCCGCTGGCAGTGCTCGACGCGGCCGGCCGGGCCGGCGCCGAGCGGGCCCTCGCCGACGGTCTGCTGGTCGCCGGGGACTACGCCGCCGGCCGGGCGGTGCTCACCCTGCGCGGGCGGCTGCTCGCCGACGCGGTCGTCCGCGACCTGCTGCCCTGACCCGGGGCATGTGGCTCCGGCCGGCGGTGCGACAGTCGCCGCTCACCCCACACCCCTGCCGGCGGGCGGGCGGTGCGCCGGACCGGCCGGGGGAGCGGCCGGCCCGGATCACTTGACGAGGTTGGCCGAGAGTGGGTAGCGGTAGAGGCTGCCCTCGTTGGCCTTGATGCCGGCGAGGATGCCGAACACGGCACCGAGGATGACGGCCGCGCCGACGCCGATGAAGCCGATCAGGATGCACGAGAGCACCCAGCCGACCAGGCCGACGATCGACCAGATGAGCTGGAAGTTGAGCGCGGCGACGGCGTGCGCCCGGACCGTCGGGGACTGGGTGCCCCGGGCCAGCATCGCCACCAGCGGGGCGATCCAGCCGAGCACGCCCGCACTGACGATCATCCCGGCCGCGCCGCCGAAGTGCGCGACCAGCGCCCAGGTCTTGTCCTCGTTGTTGGCGTAGCCGCCGCCGGGGCCGCCGTAGGCGCCGCCGGTCGGATAGCCGCCAGTCGGGCCGCCCGGGGGATAACCGCCCGGCGGGGGGTAGCCACCTGGCGGAGGGTAGCCGCCCGACGGCGGCTGGTCACCGGTGGGCGGCGGATAGCCACCGGCCGGGGGATACCCGGCCGGGTCGGGTGCCCCCGACAGTGGTGCGGTGGGCGGCTCGGCCGCGTAGGGCGAGCCCGGGGGAGTCGGCTCCGGCGGGTAACTGCCGGGGTCTCCCGCGCCGGGAGGGCGAGGTGGTTCAGTCATGACTGTCACGGTAGGTGTCGGCGGCAACGTCGCACCAGAGCGACACCGCCCGGCCGCGTGGGCCGATCGGCCCGCTCGGGGTGGCGTGGGCCGCACCGACGGCCTGTCGTTGATCATCGCGTCGGCGGGGGCGCCGACGTAGACTGGCACTCGTTACAGTCGAGTGCCAGGACGGCCGACGGCCCGGGTGGGCTGCCGGCCGACGTGCGACAGGAGGTGCGGAGGATGGGTCTGGACGACCGCAAGCTCGCCGTGCTCCGCGCCATCGTCGAGGACTACGTCTCCACCCAGGAGCCGGTCGGCAGCAAGGCGCTTGTCGAGCGCCACCAGCTCGGGGTCTCCCCGGCGACGGTCCGCAACGACATGGCCGTGCTGGAGGAGGAGGGCTACATCCGGCAGCCGCACACCAGTGCCGGCCGGGTGCCCACCGACCGCGGCTACCGCCTGTTCGTCGACCGGCTGTCCCGGGTCAAGCCGCTCAGTCCGGCCGAACGCCGGGCCATCGAGCGTTTCCTCGTCGGCGCGGTCGATCTCGACGACGTGGTGCACCGCACCGTACGCCTGCTCGCCCAGCTCACCCGGCAGGTCGCCGTCGTGCAGTACCCGAGCCTGGCCCGCTCCTCGGTGCGCCACCTGGAGCTGGTGCCGATCTCCACCACCCGGCTGATGCTCGTCATGATCGCCGACACCGGGCGGGTCGAGCAGCGGCTGGTGGAGCTGCCCGCGCCGGTGCCCGCCGACGACGTCACCGACCTGCGCCGGCTCGCCAACGAGAAGCTCGCCGGCGCCCGCCTGTCCGACACCCCGCCGCTGGTGCAGGCGCTGGTCGAGGAGGTGCCGTCGGAGCTGCGCGGCGCGATGACCACCCTCTCCACGGTCCTGCTGGAGACGCTTGTCGAGCGGCACGAGGAACGCATCGCCCTGGCCGGCACCGCCAACCTCACCCGGGGCGGCCTGCTCGACTTCCAGGGTTCGCTGCGGCCCATCCTGGAGGCGCTGGAGGAGGAGGTCGTACTGCTCAAGCTCATCGGCGAGACCGAGCCCAGCACGACCCGGGTCCTGATCGGCGACGAGAACGAGTTCGACAACCTGCGCGCCGCCTCGGTGGTCAGCACCGGGTACGGCCCGGGGGCCACCATCGTGGGCGGCCTCGGCGTGTTGGGGCCCACCCGCATGGACTACCCCGGCACCATCGCCACGGTGCGCGCCGTGGCACGCTACGTGGGCGAGCTGCTGGCCCAGAACTGACCAGTCAGGGCCGACGGCCGGCTGCGGCCGCCGGTCGGCGTAACGCGAGACGAACATGAGGACACGGAACGCAGTGGCCAGGGACTACTACGGCATCCTCGGTGTCAGCCGGGAAGCCTCCGATGACGAGATCAAGCGCGCCTACCGCAAGCTGGCACGCCAGTTCCACCCGGACGTCAATCCGGACCCGGAGGCCCAGGAGAAGTTCAAGGACATCAACGCCGCGTACGAGGTCCTCTCGGACGACCGCAAGCGGCAGATCGTCGACCTGGGTGGCGACCCGCTCGCCCCGGGAGGCGGCGGCGCGGGCGGTCCGGGTGGCCCCGGCGGGGCCGGCCCGTTCGTCGGCTTCCAGGACATCATGGACGCGTTCTTCGGCGGCGCGGCAGGTGGCGCCCGTGGCCCACGGCCGCGGACCCGGCCGGGCGCCGACGCGATCCTGCGCCTCGAACTCGACCTGCACGAGACGGCGTTCGGCGTCGAGGCCCCGATCACTGTCGACACCGCGGTGCTCTGCACCACCTGCTCGGGCGCCGGCACGGCCGCCGGCACCCACCTGGCCACCTGCGAGGCGTGCGGCGGTCGGGGCGAGGTGCAGTCGGTGCAGCGCACCTTCCTCGGCCAGGTGGTCTCCGCCCGGCCGTGCACCGTCTGCCAGGGCTACGGCACGACAATCCCGCACCCCTGCCCCACCTGCGCCGGCGACGGCCGGGTGCGCACCCGCCGCTCGCTCACCGTCAAGATCCCGGCCGGTGTCGAGGACGGCATGCGGATCCGGCTGGCCCAGCAGGGCGAGGTCGGCCCGGGTGGCGGCACCGCCGGCGACCTCTACGTGGAGATCCACGAGCGGCCGCACGACGTCTACTCCCGCAAGGGCGACGACCTGCACTGCCGCGTCACCGTGCCGATGACGGCCGCCGCGCTGGGCACCCGGCTCACCATCAAGACGCTGGACAGCGAGGAGACCGTCGACGTCAAGGCCGGCACCCAGCCGGCCAGCACGCTGCGGCTGCGCGCCCGGGGCGTACCGCACCTGCGCGGCACCGGCCGGGGCGACCTCTACGTGCACCTCGACGTCCGGACGCCCACCAAGCTCGACCCCGACCAGGAGAAGATGCTGCGCGACTTCGCCAAGACCCGGGGCGAGGAGGTCGCCGAGCTGACCAAGCAGGGCGGCTTCTTCTCCCGGATGCGCGACGCGTTCAACGGCCACGCCTGACGTGTCCGCGCCGCTCTTCCTGGTCGACGCGCTGCCCACCGGCGACGCGCTGACCCTCGACGGGCCCGAGGGGCACCACGCCGCCACCGTGCAGCGGTTGCGCGTCGGCGAGGAGCTGCTGCTCGCCGACGGGCGGGGTGGCACGGCCGCCGCAGTGGTCACCGCCGTCGGCAGGGGCAGCCTGGAGGTCAGCGTCACCAACCGGGAGTACGCGGACGCGCCCGTACCCCGGATCGTCACCGTGCAGGGCATCGCCAAGGGTGACCGGGGCGAGCTGGCCGTGCAGGCGATGACCGAAGTCGGGGTGGACGAGATCGTGCCCTGGGCGGCGTCGCGCTCGGTGGTCCAGTGGCGCGGCGACCGGGGCGTACGGGCGCGGCAGAAGTGGGTCGCCACGGCTCGCGAGGCAGCGAAGCAGGCCCGCCGGCCCTGGCTGCCGGTGGTGGCCGGTGCGCCCGACGAGTCGACCGCCACTGTCGCCCGCCGCATCGCCGGCGCCGCCGCCGGGTTCGTCCTGCACGAGGAGGCGCAGGAGCGGCTCACCACCGCCGACCTGCCGACCGGCGGTGAGATCGTCCTGGTCGTCGGCCCCGAGGGCGGCATCGCCCCGGCCGAGTTGACCGCCTTCCGCGAGGCCGGCGGCCGGCCGGTCCGACTCGGACCAGCCGTGCTGCGCACCTCGACGGCCGGGGTCGCGGCGCTCGCCGTGCTCGCCACCCGCCTCGGCCGCTGGTAGCCCCCCTCGGTCGTTGGTAGCCCGCCGGTCGCCGTAGCCCCGTCAGGTGCGACAGGGGCGAGCCGGGCCGTGCCAGGCGGTCGCTGTCGGCTGCGGTCGAGCCGCACCCCCGGTTGAACCTGATGCCTGTGAGTCATCTTGATGACTCACAGGCATCACGCCCGTTGTAGCCCGCGCTGCCCGCGCTGCCCGCGCTGCCCGCGCTGCCCGCGCTGCCCGCGCTGCCCGCGCTGCCCGCGCTGCCCGCGCTGCCCGCGCTGCCCGCGCTGTCAGCTGCGCAGGTAGGAGGCGCCGTTGAGGTCGACGATGGTGCCCGACGCCCACTCCGCCTCGGGCGAGGCCAGCCAGTGCACGGCGGCGGCGATCTCCTCCGGCCGGGCCACCCGGTCGAACGGGCTCTGCGCCCGGATGGCCGCGCCCCGCTCACCGCGCAGGTGCTCGGTCGTCATGTCGGTCGCCACGAAGCCCGGCGCGACGGTGGCCACCGTGATGCCGTACGGCGCGAGTGCCACGGCGAGGGACTGCCCCAACGCGTTCAGCCCCGCCTTGCTGGCGCCGTACGCCGGCTGGTCCGGCTCACCCCGGAACGCGCCCCGGGACGACACGTTGATGATTCGGCCGCCGCGCTCGCGCAGGTGCTGGGCGGCGCACCAGATGACGTTGCCGGCCCCGGTCAGGTTGGTCTCCAGCACCTGTCGCCAGCGCTGCTGCCACTCGTCGTACGACGTGCCGAAGATCGGGTGCGGGACGTCCCGGTCGCCGTACGTCCCGGCGTTGTTGACCAGCACGTCCAACCCGCCGAGCAGTTCGGCGGCCCGGTCGACCATGGCCCGGACCGCGCCCGGGTCGGTGAGGTCCGCGCGGACCACCACGTGCCCCGAGCCGGGCAGCCCCGCGCGCAGCTTCTCGGCCGCGTCGCCGGAGTCGCGGTGGTGGATGGCCACCCGGTCGCCGCTGGCGGCGAACGCCTCCACCACCGCGCGGCCGATGCCACGCGAGGAGCCGGTCACCAGTACCGCCCGATCCGTCATGCCGGCCATCCTGCCTCAACCGTGCATCCTCTCCTTACACTGCCCCGATGGGATCCGACTGCCTGTTCTGCCGCATCGTCGCCGGGGAGATCCCGGCCACCGTGGTCCGGGAGACCGCCACCACGCTCGCCTTCCGCGACATCGACCCGAAGGCCCCGGTGCACGTCCTGGTCATTCCGAAGGAGCACTACGCCGACGTCGCCACGCTCGCCGAGGGTGACCCGGCGCTGGCCGGTGCGGTGCTCGCCACGGCCGCCGCGGTGGCTGAGGACGAGGGGCTGCTCGGCGACGGGTTCCGGCTGATGTTCAACACCGGGGCGTACGGCGGGCAGGAGGTCCTCCACGCGCACGCGCACCTGCTCGGTGGCGCCCCGCTCGGTCCGATGCTCGCCCGGGACCTGGCGTGACGGCCGGCCCCGACGCGTACGACCGGTTGGGCCGGCTGGTCCGCCGGGTGCAGGCCGACGCCCGGGTGCCGGCGGTGTCGGCGGCGCTGCACCGCGCCGACCGACAGCTGTGGACGTGCACTGTCGGGGGCACCGGCACCGACAGTCCGTTGGGGCCGGGCACCCAGTTCCGGATCGGCTCGGTCACCAAGACCTTCACGGCGGTCCTCACCCTCCAGTGCCGCGACGACGGGCTGCTGGACCTGGACGACCCGGTGGGCCGGCACCTGGACCTTCCGGCGCACGGCGAGCTGACCGTGCGCCGGCTGTTGTCACACACCGGCGGCCTGCAACGCGAGCCGTTCGGTGACGTCTGGGACACCCTGAACGCGCCGGACGTCGAGCAGTTGGTGGCCGGCCTCGACCGCGCCGAGCGGGTCTTGCCCAGCGGTCGGCGCTTCCACTACTCCAACCTGGGCCTGGCCGTGCTCGGCCTGCTGGTGGGCCGGCTGCGTGGGGGCACCTGGGCGGAGGTGCTCGCCGAGCGGGTGCTGACTCCGCTGGGGCTGACCGACACGACAGTGACCCCGCGGCCCTCGGCGGCCACCGGCTACCTGGTCGACGCGTACTCCGACGAGGCGCACCCGGAGCCGCCGACCGACTTCGGCGCGGTGGGCCCGGCCGCCCAGCTCTGGAGCACCGCTAGCGACATGGCCCGCTGGGCGGCGTTCCTCGCCGACCCGGCGGCGCTCGACCCGGCCGGCGCGGTGCTCGCCCCGGGCACCCTGGACGAGATGCGCTGGCCGCTGACCACCACCGACGAGACGCTCTGGGGCGCCGGCTTCGGGCTCGGCCTGATCCTCGTCCCGCAGGGTGAACGGGTGGTGCACGTGGGGCACGACGGGGCGATGCCCGGCTTCCTGGCCGGCGTGTACGGCCGGCGGGGTGGCGACGGCACGGCCGGCGCGATGGGCGCCGCGGTGCTCGGCTCGTCCGGCACGGCCAGCGAGGTGCTCGAACTGCCGCACCGGCTGCTCACCGAGGCGGTCGAGCACGATCCCGCCGACATCGAGCCGTGGACGCCGGGCGCACCCGCTCCGGCGGCCCTGCGGGGGGTGCTCGGCCGGTGGTGGGGCGAGGGTTCCGAGTACGTCTTCTCCTGGCACGACGGCGCCCTGCGGGCGCGCGGGGCCGGGGACCAGGCGGGCCGCCCGCCGGCGGTCTTCGCACCGCTGCCGGACCGGCCGGACGTGTTCCGGACGGTCTCCGGCCGGGAGGTCGGCGAGCTGCTGCGGCTGACCCGCGACGAGGATCGGACGGTGGTCCGGATGCACTGGGCGACCTACCGGTTCACCCGCCACCAGGAGACCTTCGACGGGTACGACTTCCGGGCCGGTAGTTGATCGCGGCCAGCGGAAATGGGCGCGATGCGGCCTGCGTTGACCCGATACGATGGGTGTAACGTCCGCACGCCGTGCCAGCAGGGCCGGCGCCGAGATCGAGAGCAGGTGCGCAGGGCCCTTCGGCCCGACCTATGACCGGCACCCCACCTCCCGGCCCGCCCCGGGTGCAGACCAGGATCACCGTGCCCGACTCCAAGATCATGGTCAATCTGCTCGGCGCGGGCGACGAGATCCTGCGACTCGTCGAACGCTCGGTCGCCAGTGACGTGCACGTCCGGGGCAACGAGATCACGATCACCGGCGCCCCCGCGGACAACGCCCTCGCCGAGCGGGTCTTCAGTGAGCTGCTCGAACTCATCGAGAAAGGCGAGACCCTGACCACTGACGCCGTCCGGCGTACCGTCGGCATGCTCGAGCAGGGCAGCGCCGAGCGACCCGCCGAGGTCCTGACCCTCGACATCCTCTCCCGTCGCGGGCGCACCATCCGCCCCAAGACGCTCGGGCAGAAGCGGTACGTCGACGCGATCGACTCGAACACCATCGTCTTCGGCATCGGCCCGGCCGGCACCGGCAAGACCTACCTGGCGATGGCGAAGGCCGTCCAGGCGTTGCAGGCCAAGCAGGTCAACCGCATCATCCTGACCCGACCGGCGGTCGAGGCGGGGGAGCGGCTGGGCTTCCTGCCCGGCACGCTCAACGAGAAGATCGACCCGTACCTGCGCCCGCTCTACGACGCGCTGCACGACATGCTCGACCCCGAGTCGATCCCGAAGCTGATGGCCGCCGGGACGATCGAGGTCGCGCCCCTGGCGTACATGCGGGGCCGCACCCTCAACGACGCGTTCATCATCCTCGACGAGGCGCAGAACACGACGCCCGAGCAGATGAAGATGTTCCTCACCCGACTCGGCTTCAACTCCAAGATCGTCGTGACGGGTGACATCACCCAGGTGGACCTTCCCGGCGGGACGAGCAGCGGCCTGCGGGTGGTCCGGGAGATCCTGGAGAACGTCGACGACGTGCACTTCTCCCAGTTGTCCAGCTCCGACGTGGTTCGCCACCGGCTGGTCGGGGAGATCGTCGACGCGTACGCCCGCTGGGACGAGCGGGAGAACCAGCAGGCGCAGGGCGTCCACGCCGTTCCCGGGCGACCCGCCCAGGGCGGCCGGTCCGGCCGCCGCCGCTAAAGCAGAGGAAAGCAGTTGTCCATCGAGATCGCCAACGAGTCCGGTGTCGAGGTCGACACCGACGCCGTGCTCGCCGTCGCCCGGCACGCCCTCGACGAGATGGGGGTCAACCCCCTCGCCGAGCTCTCCGTGCTGCTTGTCGACATCGACTACATGACCGAGCTGAACCACCGCTGGATGGGTGGGGACGGCCCGACCGACGTGCTCGCCTTCCCGATGGACGAGGGGAGCGTCGACCACGGTCCGGGCGAGAGCGCCCCCGCCGGCGGCGAGCCGGCCCTGCTCGGTGACATCGTGCTGTGCCCCGAGGTCGCGGCCAAGCAGGCGGCGACCGCCGGGCACGCCTCGGCCGACGAGCTGCACCTGCTCACCGTGCACGGGGTCCTGCACCTGCTCGGCTACGACCACGCCGAGCCGGAGGAGGAGCGCGAGATGTTCGCTCTGCAGGCTCGACTGCTGGCGAGCTGGCGGTCGACCCGCACCCAGTGATGTCCACTCCCTTGTTACTCGCGGTCGGCCCCACGGCCGGCCTTCCCGACCTGCAACTGATCGTCTTCGCGGCGGGCCTGGTGGTGCTGGCCGGTGTCATCGCCATGACCGAGGCGGCGCTCGCCGCGGTCTCGCCCGCCCGGGCCGCCGAGCTGGCCCGCGACGGTGTGCGCGGCGCCCGGACCCTCCAGGTCGTGGCCGCGGACGTCGTCCGGCACCTCAACCTGCTGCTGTTGCTGCGGCTGCTCGCCGAGCTGACCGCCACCACGCTCGTGGCGTTGGTCGCGGTGGACAGCTTCGGCGCCGGCTGGCGTGCCGCGCTGGTCACCGCCGGCGCGATGACAGTGGTCAGCTTCGTGGTGGTAGGCGTCGCGCCGCGCACCATCGGCCGGCAGCACGCGTACGCGGTGGGCCGGGCGGTCGCGCCGTTGGTCCGCTGGCTGGGCCGCGCGCTCAACCCCCTCGCCTCGCTGCTCATCCTGATCGGCAACGCGGTCACCCCCGGGCGCGGCTTCCGCGAGGGGCCGTTCGCCAGCCAGGTGGAGCTGCGGGAGCTGGTGGACCTGGCCGAGCAGCGCGGCGTCGTGGAGCACGGCGAGCGTCAGATGATCCATTCGGTCTTCGCGCTCGGCGACACCATCGCCCGCGAGGTGATGGTTCCGCGTACCGAGATGGTGTGGATCGAGGAGGGCAAGACCCTCGCCCAGGCGTTGGTGCTCTTCCTGCGCTCGGGTTTCTCCCGCATCCCCGTGATCGGGGAGAGCGTCGACGACGTGCTCGGGGTGCTCTACCTCAAGGACCTGATCCGGCGGTCGCGGGGCGGCGACCCGGACGCCGAGCAGTTGCCGGTGGCCGAGCTGATGCGCCCCGCCACCTTCGTCCCGGAGTCCAAGCCGGTCGACGATCTGCTGTCGGAGATGCAGGCGGCCCGCAACCACCTGGTCATCGTTGTCGACGAGTACGGCGGCACCGGTGGTCTGGTCACCATCGAGGACATCCTGGAGGAGATCGTCGGTGAGATCACCGACGAGTACGATGTCGAACGCCCGCCGGTCGAACGCCTCGCGGACTCCTCGGTGCGGGTGACCGCCCGCCTGCCGGTGGAGAACCTGGGCGAGATGTTCGGCGCCGATCTGCCCACCGACGAGGTGGAGACGGTCGGTGGCCTGCTCGCCCAGTCGCTGGGACGGGTGCCGATCCCCGGAGCGCAGGCCGAGGTGGCTGGCCTCCGGCTGGTCGCCGAGGGCACCACGGGCCGGCGCAACCGGATCGACACCGTCCTGGTCAGCAGGGTGGAGTCGGGCGACGAGCAGGACAGCACCGGGCGCGGCGACAATGCCGGCCCCGGGGACGACCCGGATCATTACCGAGACGAGGAGAGGCAAGCCGCCGATGCCTGAGACACCCGCCGCGCCCGCCGCCCGGCCCACCCCCACCGCGCCGGGCCCGCTGAGCGCCGAGGACGGCAAGCTCGTCGTCCTGGCCCGGGGCGCCCGCGGGCGGGTCGGTGCCGTGGAAGGGGCCGCGGTCCGGGACTCCGACGGCCGGACGTACGCGGCGGCAAGCGTCGCGCTGCCCTCCCTGACCCTCACGGCGCTGCAGTTGGCGGTGGCCTCCGCCGTGGCCGCCGGTGCGGGCCGGTTGGAGGCGGCGGTGGTGGTGACCGAGGCGTCGACGCTGGACGGCGCCGGGCACGCCGCGGTCCGCGACCTCGCCGTGGACGCGCCGATCCACGTGGCCGCGCCGGACGGCACCGTGCTCGGCACGGTGACCCAGTGAGCCCCGTCCGGGATCCGGAGCCGCGTCCGTACCGGGCCGGGTTCGGCTGCTTCGTGGGGCGGCCCAACGCCGGCAAGTCCACCCTGACGAACGCCATCGTCGGCACCAAGATCGCGATCACCTCGAACAAGCCGCAGACCACCCGGCACGTCATCCGGGCGGTGCTGCACCGTCCGGAGTCGCAGCTGGTTCTGGTGGACACGCCGGGTCTGCACCGCCCCCGTACGCTGCTCGGCGAGCGCCTCAACGACCTGGTCCGCTCGACCTGGACCGAGGTCGACGTGATCGGCCTGTGCATCCCGGCGGACGAGCCGGTGGGGCGCGGCGACCGGTTCATCACCGGCGAGCTGGCCGAGCTGAAGGCGACGGTGCTGGCGGTGGTCACCAAGACCGACCTGGTGGACAAGCGCCGGCTGGCCGAGCAGCTGCTCGCGGTCAGCGAGCTGGGCGAGTTCGCCGAGATCGTGCCGGTGAGCGCCGTCTCCGGGCACCAGGTGGACACGCTCGTCGACGTGATGACCAAATATTTGCCGCCGTCGCCCCAGCTCTACCCGGACGACATGCTCACCGACGACCCGGAGCAGGTGATGGTCGCGGAGCTGATCCGGGAGGCGGCCCTGGAGGGCGTCCGCGACGAGCTGCCCCACTCCATCGCCGTGGTGGTCGAGGAGATGATCCCCGAGGGTCAGGTCATCAAGATCTACGCCGACCTGTACGTGGAACGGCCCAGCCAGAAGGCCATTGTTCTGGGTCACAAGGCGAGCCGGCTCAAGGAGGTCGGCACGACCGCCCGCCGGCAGATCGAGGAGCTGCTGGGCAGCCGGGTCTATCTCGACCTGCACGTGCGGGTCGCGAAGGACTGGCAGCGCGACCCGAGGCAGTTGCGCAAGCTGGGCTTCTAAGAGCGCCATCCGGCCGCCCTGCTGAGGGGCGGCCTGATCGTTCCCGGTCGGGGCCGTGGGCAGCTTCACGATCGGCCGGGGTCGGCGTCGTTTGGCGCACGGGCCGCGAAGGGTAGGGGAGGAAGCACCGCGTCCCCGATCCAGATGCAGGCTGATGCGCAACAGATACCTCGATCTGCTCCGTTTCCTGGCCATCGTCCGGGTGGTCGTCTACCACGTCACCGGCTGGGCGACGCTCACCCTCGTCTTCCCGGCCATGTCGGTGATGTTCGCGCTGGCCGGCTCGTTGATGGCTGCCTCGCTCGCCCGGTCCGGCCCGAGAGCGGTCGGCCGCCGGTTGCGCCGGCTGTTGCCGTCGCTGTGGGTGCTGGCGGCGGTCTTCGTGCCGGCCATGCTGCTCACCGGGCTGGCGCTGTCGCCCCGGGTGCTGCTGTGGCTGTTCCCGATCACCGATCCGCCGGCGAACAACTGGGGCGCCCTGGCGCTGAGCATCATCTGGTACCTGCGCGACTACCTGTGGTTCGTGCTCGCCTCGCCGGTCGCGCTCTGGCTGTTCCGCCGGGCCCCGCTGCCCACCCTGCTCGCCCCGTACGTGGTGCTGGTGACGATCGAGGTGGGGATCTACCCGGCGCCGCCGGTGGTGCGCGAGTTCGGGCTGTACTTCGGCGCCTGGCTGCTCGGCTTCGCCCACCACGCCGGAATGCTGCGTCGACTCACCGGCCGGGTGCTGTACCCGCTGTCGCTGGCCCTCGCGGTCGTCGGCGGGGCCTGGATCGTCACGCATCCCGGCCCCCGCGGGTACGACCTCAACGACAACCACCTCGGCAACGCGCTCTGGTCGGCCGCGTTCATCCTGGTCGTGCTGGGTCGGGCCCCGACCGGGGTGGCCTGGCTGGAGCGCAGCCGGCTGGCCGACCGGCTGGTGACCGTGTTCAACCGGCGGGCGCTGACCATCTACCTCTGGCACATGCCGTTCGTGGTGGCGCTCACCCCGCTGGTCGACGTGGTCGGCTGGTCGCACCAGGACCCGGTGGGGCTGGCCGTCCGGGTGCTGCTGGTCTTCGCACTTGTCGGTCTGGTCACCCTGGCCGTCGGCTGGGTCGAGGACGTCGCCGCCCGTCGCCGCCCGGAGCTGATTCCCGCCGGCTCGTCGCGCCCGACCGGCCCGCCGGCCCCCTCCGACCGTGGCCCGGCGGGTCGTCCCGACGTCGGCGAGACCGCCGTACGGGCGGCCGTGCCGGCGCAGCGGGTGCCCGGTGCGCCGGTGACCGTCGAGGTCAACGCTGGCTGATCGACACGTCTCCGCTGCCGGCCGAGCCGTCGAGCACCAGGGACGCGGCCGGGTCGTCGGCGACGGTGATCCGGGCGTCGCCGGAGCCGGTGCTGGAGCGGACCCGGTAGCTGCCGGCCGGCACCACCAGCGAGACGTCCCCGCTGGAGGCGTGCACACGCGCCGAGGCGGCGGTCTCCAGCTCGACGGTGACGTTGCCGGAGCCGGCCTCGGCGTCCGTCGTCCCGTCCACCCGGCGAGCCGTGATGTCACCGGAGCCGGCGCGCAGTCGTACTGCCGAACGGGCCTCGCTCAGCTCGATGTTGCCGGAGCCGGTCTCCACGTCGATCGCCCCGGCGACGTCGCTGATCCGCACGTCGCCCGAGCCCAGCCGCAGCTTCACCGCGCCGACCTTGGTCAGCTCGACGTCACCCGAGCCGCTCTCGCCCTGCACGGTCACGCCCTCGGGGACTGTCACCTCGTACGAGACGCTGCACCTGTCGCCGCAGTCGGTGTCCAGCACCAGCTCGCTGTCCTTGATCTCGTACCGGGCCTTGGGCTCGCCGCCCTGGTAGCGCACGACCCGCTTGATCCGTGCCTCGCCCGCCGTGCCGCCGCCTCGGACGATCACGTCTCCGGAGCCCCCCTGCACCCGGATGGTGCTGATCTTCACCGCCTCGGTGTTGTCGTAGTCGAGCCGGCGGAAGGACAGGTTGTCGCACCCGGCGAGCAGGATGAGGCCCGTGGCCAGCCCCAACGCGACGGGCGCGGCGGCGCGGCGACGACGGGCGGCGGTCATCTGGTGCAGTGCCATGGCGAGCACGCTACGGCCGGTGGCGAGCCTGGCGCATCGGGGTTCGTCCGCGCATCCACCCCGAACCGACCCTGATTTCAGACCCCGAGGGAGAATGGTCCGATGGCCGGGTACCGCCGACAGCTCTACCGCGACGACGCGGTGGTGCTGCGCGTGCAGAAGCTCGGCGAGTCCGACCGGATCATCACGCTGCTCACCCGCCGGCACGGCCGGCTGCGGGCGGTCGCCCGGGGGGTCCGGCGCACCATGAGCAAGTTCGGCGCCCGGCTGGAGCCGTTCGGTCACGTCGACCTTCAACTCGCCGGCGACCCCAAGGGCAACCACGGCAGCTCGCTGCACACGGTCAGCCAGGTCGAGGGCATCGAGCTGTACGGCAAGCGGTTCCTCGGCGACTATCCCCGCTACACGGCGGCCAGCGCGATCGCCGAGACCGCCGAGCGGCTGACGCCTGTCGAGCGGGAGCCGTCGCTGCGGCTGTTCCAGCTCACCGTGGGGGCGCTGAAGGCGCTGTCCCGGGGCGAGCACGCGACCACGCTGGTGCTCGACGCGTACCTGCTGCGCGGGATGGCTCTCGCGGGCTGGGCGCCGGCGCTGATCGCCTGCGCGGTCTGCGGCACCCCCGGGCGGCACCGCGCGTTCTCCGTGCCGGCCGGCGGCGCGGTCTGCCCGGACTGCCGGCCGCCCGGCGCGGCCCACCCCGCGCCGGCCACCATCGACCTGATGTCCGCGCTGACCACCGGCGACTGGGTGGTCGCCGACGCCACCGAGACGGGAGTACGCCGGGAGTGCAGTGGGCTGGTCGCGGCGCACCTCCAGTGGCATCTGGAACGCGCGCTACGCTCGCTGCCGCTGGTCGACCGGGGTCCCTCGGTCGCCGGCACGGTCCCGCCGCCGGGCGGCGGTGGGGCTGCGATGCTCCGGCCGCGCGGTGACGTCGAGGCCGGTGCGGACGGCACGAGCAGGGAGAGAGCCGAGTGATCCGATCGATGAGGTCCGGCCGGCGGGAGCCGACGCCACCGACCCCGCACCCGTCCGGTGCCCGGCCGCCGGCGCTGCCGAGCGAGGCGGTGCCCAAGCACGTCGCCGTCGTGATGGACGGCAACGGCCGGTGGGCCAAGGACCGCGGGTTGCCCCGCACCAAGGGCCACGAGGCGGGGGAGCACAGCCTCTTCGACACCATCGAGGGCGCGATCGAGATGGGCATCCCCTACCTGTCGGCGTACGCGTTCTCCACCGAGAACTGGCGGCGCTCGCCCGACGAGGTCCGGTTCCTGATGGGCTTCAACCGGGACGTGATCCGTCGACGCCGCGACCAGCTGGTCGACCTCGGCGTCCGGGTGGTCTGGTCGGGGCGGTCGGGGCGGTTGTGGAAGAGCGTCATCTCCGAGTTGCAGACCGCCGAGGAGATGTCCCGGGGCAACTCGACGCTGACCCTGCAGTTCTGCGTGAACTACGGCGGGCAGGCCGAGATCGGCGACGCCGCCGCGGCGATCGCCCGGGACGTGGCGGCCGGTCGACTGGACCCGTCGAAGGTCACCGAGAAGACCGTCGCGAAATACCTGTACCACCCGGAGATCCCGGAGGTGGACCTGTTCCTGCGGCCCTCCGGCGAGGAGCGGATCTCGAACTTCCTGCTCTGGCAGACCGCGTACGCCGAGCTGGTCTTCCTGGACACGCTCTGGCCGGACTTCGACCGCCGCCACCTGTGGTACGCGTGCGAGCTGTACGCCCAGCGGGACCGGCGGTTCGGCGGCGCGCTGCCCAACCCGGTGGCCCCGACGGTCTGAGCGGAGGCTTACCCGACGGTCACTCTGGGTACCAGCTACGTCAGAAGCCACTGACGGAGGTGAACCCACATGATCCAGAAGCGCATTGCCCAGTGGGCGGTGATGGCGATCGCGGTGCCAGTGGCCGCGGCCGGCGCCCGCCGCCTCAGCCACACCCTGGAGGCCCGGCGTGGTCCCTCCGGGGCGACCCGGCTGCTGACCAAGGGTGCGGATCTGATCCGCCCGCAGAAGGCCAAGCGCCGCCGGTTCTGGTAGTCCCCGACCCTCCCGCGCCGCCCCGCACACGACGTGCGGGGCGGCGCTGGCGTCTCACCCGGTCGGCGCGTCCAGGAAGCCAAATCGGTGCAGCACGCCCCGGTCGATCATGGAGTTGGGGTGGCCGGTTCGGCCGCATTCGCGACTTTCGTTCGCCACCACAACTCCATGATCGACGCGGCCGGGGAGGTGGCCGGGGAGGGTGGCCGGGGAGGGTGGGTGGGGTTGGTTGTTTCGGGGTTCGGGGAGGTGGGGGCAGGTAGGGTCCGGAGGTGGCGGGATGATGCGGTTGGGGGGGATATGCGGGATCTCCGGTATAAGATGATCATGGCGCTGAACGCGGCGGATCTGGGCGACCCGATCTGCGAACAGGTCGCCGAGATCTGCGCCGAGATCGCCGAGCAGCACTGCGCGGAGTTCGGTCACACGCCGCAGCTGCGTACCGGTGAGATCGCCGAGCTGGTCACCGGTGAGCCGGCCCTGACCTGGGCGCCGTCGACCCCCGAGACCGGGCAGCGTGCCTGGTGACCGCCCCCGCGCCGGCGGTCGACCTGCGTCGTGCCGAGGACCGGTTCGCCACCCGGATCTCCTGGTTGGATTCCAAGCACTCCTTCTCGTTCTCCCGGCACTACGACCCGGCCAACACCCACCACGGGCTGCTGCTGGTGAACAACGACGACGTGGTCCGGCCGGGCGCCGGCTTCGAGACCCACCCGCACGAGGACATGGAGATCGTCACCTGGGTGCTGCGCGGCTCCCTCGTGCACCAGGACTCCACCGGCCACTCCGGGGTGATCTACCCGGGCCTGGCGCAGCGGATGAGCGCCGGCACCGGCATCCTGCACTCGGAGAAGAACGACGCCTGGCGGCTCAACAACCAGGAGCCGCACAGCGACCCCGTGCACTTCGTGCAGATGTGGGTGCTCCCCGACGAGCAGGGCGTCGACCCCGGCTACGAGCAGTTGGAGATCGAGGACGAGTTGCTGCGCGGCGGCCTGGTGCCTGTCGCCTCCGGGATGGACCGCTACGACGGGGCGTCCGCGATCCGGATCTGCAACCGGTACGCCACCCTGCACGCCGCCCGACTCGGCCCGGGCGACGAGGTCACCCTCCCGGACGCGCCTTTCGTGCACCTGTACGTGCCGAACGGCACGGTGACCCTGGAGGACAGCGGCCCGCTCGGCACCGGCGACGCCGCCCGGCTCACCATGACCGGCGGCCGGCGGGTGACCGCCGACGAGCCGGCCGAGATCCTCGTCTGGGAGATGCACGCCACGGTCGCCTGACGGGTGCCCGCGTCGGCTCCCATGATCACGCTCGAACATGGATGTAGTGGCCTCCCGTGATCGGGAGGCCACTACATCATGGATCAAGCACGATCTTGCTGAGCGCGGTGCGCACGCGGGGCCAGGGCGCCGGTGCGTCGCGCGGGGGCGCTCCTGGTTACGCCGGGGACTCGGTCTTGTCGCCGGCCCAGGTGGTGTGGAACGAACCCTCGCGGTCGACGCGCTGGTAGGTGTGCGCGCCGAAGTTGTCCCGCAGGCCCTGGATCAGCGCGGCGGGTAGCCGCTCGGCGCGCAGCGCGTCGAAGTACGCCAACGACGACGAGAACGCGGGCGTCGGCACCCCCGCCCGGGCCGCGTCGGCCACGACCCGCCGCCAGCTCGGCACACCTGCCGCGACCGCCTCGGCGAAGTACGGTGCCACGAGCAGCGTCGGCAGGTCGGGCTGCTCGTCGTACGCCTCGCGGATGCGGTTCAGGAAGCGGGCGCGGATGATGCAGCCGCCCCGCCAGATGGTCGCCGTGCCGCCGAGGTCGATGTCCCAGTTGAACTCCTGGCTGCCGGCCCGGATGTGGTCGAAGCCCTGCGCGTACGCGACGATCTTGGAAGCGAGCAGCGCCCGGCGCACGTCCTCGACGAACGCGTCCCGGTCGGCGACCTGCCACGCCTCACCGGCGTCCGGGAACGCCCGCCGGGCGGCCTCGCGCTGGTCGACGTGACCCGACAGCGAGCGGGCGAACGTCGCCTCGGCGATGCCCGTGATCGGGATGCCCAGGTCGAGGGCGCTCTGCACCGTCCACCGGCCGGTGCCCTTCTGCTCGGCCCGGTCCTGCACGACGTCGACGAACGCGCGGCCGGTCGCCGCATCGGTGTGCGCGAGCACGTCGGCGGTGATCTCGATGAGGAAGGACTCCAGCTCGCCGCCGTTCCAGTCGCGGAAGATCTCCGCGATCTCCGCCGGCTTCGCGCCCAGGCCCGACCGGAGCAGGTCGTACGCCTCGGCGATGAGCTGCATGTCGGCGTACTCGATGCCGTTGTGCACCATCTTGACGAAGTGCCCGGCGCCGTCCGGCCCGACGTGCGTGCAGCACGGCTCGCCGTCGACGTGGGCGGCGATCTTCTCGAACATCGGCCCGAGCTTGGCGTACGACTCCTCCGAGCCGCCCGGCATGATGCTCGGCCCGAGCAGCGCGCCCTCCTCACCACCGGAGACGCCGGTGCCGCTGAAATGCAGCCCCTGCGCGCGCAGCGACTCCTCCCGGCGACGGGTGTCGGCGAAGTGGGCGTTGCCGCAGTCGACGATGATGTCGCCCTCCTCCAGCAGCGGCACCAGCTCGTCGATCACGGCGTCGGTGGGCGCACCGGCCTTGACCATCACGATCACCGCGCGGGGCCGTTCCAGCGACGCCACGAAGTCGGCCATCGACTCACCGGGCACGAAGGTGCCCTCGTCACCGTGCTCGGCGACGAGGCTGCGGGTGCGCTCCGGTGACCGGTTGTGCACCGCCACGGTAAAGCCGTTGCGGGCCAGGTTGCGGGCCAGGTTCCGGCCCATCACCGCCAGCCCGGTCACGCCGATCTGCGCCGTCGCCTGCTCAGCCATTCGTGCCGCCACCTCTCGCCGTCGAACTATCCTGCTGCGACCGTATCGCGGCGCGCGGGATCGTGGGCGGGTCGTCCCACGGCGGGTCACTGCCTGGTCGCGGCCCGTCCGCCCGGCGCGGCCACACCCTGACCGGCGGCCCGCTCACCCCTGGGACAGTCGATCCTCCACACGCGCCACCTTCGCGGTGAGCGCGTCGGTGACCCCGGGCCGGACGTCGGCCTTCAGGACGACACTCACCCGGGGCGCCTGCGCGGACACCACGTCGACAGCCCGCTTCACCACCGCCATCACCTCGTCCCACTCACCCTCCACGGTGGTGAACATGGCATCGGTCCGGTTGGGCAATCCGGACTCGCGGACCACCCGTACCGCCTCGGCAACCAGGTCACCCACGGAGTCGCCGGCGCCGAGCGGGGTGATCGAGAACGCGATCAGCATGCGCCGATCGTGCCAGGAAAATCGGGTGCGCGTCTCATCGGGCGGTGGTTAGGGTTCGGGCATGCGCAACTGACGCCCCACTTCCCGAGCCGGCCCGCCTCCCCGCGATCGCGGTCCGTGCGCTCCCGGGCGTCGCGCGTCCTCCTGCACCGTTCGGCGGTGGTGATTCGGCCCGATCCCCGGTGAGCAGTCCTTCCCGTTCGACCGTCGCGTTGCCACGGTCACCAGCCGATCCGACCGACCGCGGGAGCGCGGGACCGCCGGGACGGTCGGCACCGAAGGAGGCCCGGATGCCCGCCAGGCGCAATCCGAGAAAGACCCGTACGTCCGCACCGACGCCGCTGGGCATCGACCCGGCGGCCGGTCACGGCACAGCCCCGGCCCCGCCGGTCGAGTCTGCCGGCTCGACCGGGGCGGACCTGCCGGCTCGTCCCGACGCGCCGGCCCGGGCGGTCAAGTCCGCCCTGCCGGCCCCGGCAGTGGAACCGGTGCTGCCGGCCTTGGCGGTCCCAGCCGTGCCTCCGGTGGCCGACTCGTCGGTGACCGGACGACCTGGGGCGCCCCAGGCCGGGCCACCCCAGGCCGGCCGAGCCCGCTCGTTCGACGGCAAGAGCCAGCGAGCCGGGCAGCCGCGCCGCTACGCCTACCGACGCAGCTGACCCGCCCCCCGCCCCCGCCCCCGCGATCTTGCACTTTCTGTCGCTACATACCCACGCATTCGGGGTAAATCCACGACAGTAACTGCAAGATCGCGGGGACGGGGGTTGGCGTCAGCCGATCAGGGGACGGAAGGTGCCGAGGAGCACGCTCGTCGTCAGGGCCGCTCCGGCCAGCGCGGCCGCCCCGGCGATCAGCAGCGCGTCGGCGAGGCCGAAGCGCTGGCGCCGGGCGACGGTACGGGGTGTGTCGCCGTCGAAGCCGCGCGCGTCCATGGCGACGGCCAGCCGGGTGCCCCGACGGATCGCCCCGACCAGCAGCGCGAACGCCGTGGACGTGAACAGCCGCAGCTTCGCCACCGGATTGCGTCCGGCGTCGACGCCGCGTGCCCGCCGGGCCATGCTGATCATCTGCCATTCCTGACCGAGCAGCGGCACCAGCCGGAACGCGGCAAGCGACCCGACGGCGAACCGTGCCGGCGCCTTCGCGTTCTGGATCAGCGCGTCCGCCAGGTCGGTCGGGTCGGTGGTGGCGAAGACGATCACGCCGGGCAGGGCCACCGCGAAGACCCGCAGCACCAGGCCGAGAGCGGTGCGCAGCACGCCGGTGCTCACCAGCACCGGCCCGGCCTCCAGCAGCACCCGGCCGGACTGGTCGGCGGCGAAGAGCACCAGGGTGACCAGGATGCCGGTGGCGCTGAGCAGCAGGGGCAGGGCCCGCCGGGCCAGCACCCGGTAGCGGACGCCGAACAGCGGCAGGACGGCAAGTTCGACAGCGATGGCGATCGCCGGCGCCACCGGGTCGAGCGTCGCCAGCAGGACGAACGAGAAGACCAGCGCGGCGGCCACCTTCGCCACCGGGTTCCGCCGGGCCAGCGGGGCGCCGGGCGCGGCGACCGGCTCGATGCTGATCATCGGAGGTCACCTCGGGTGGACGCGGTCCCGCGCGACCCGGCAGCGCCGCCGACGTTGGTGCTCCGGGCGGTCACTGTCGCTCCAGGGTTACGGTGCGGTCGGCGAGCGCGGCGACGAAATCGAGGTCGTGGGTGACCGTGACCACGCCGTGGCCGGCGTCCCGCAGGTCGGCGAAGAGGTCGACCAACTCCCGCCAGGTCCGCCGGTCCTGCCCGAAGGTCGGTTCGTCGCAGATCAGCAGGCGGGGCGCCGTGGCCAGGGCCGTCGCCACGCTCAGCCGCCGCGCCTCCCCACCCGAGAGGGTGTACGGGTTGGCCGCCGCGAGTCGGGTCAGCCGCAGTCGTTCCAGCAGTTCCGCCACGGTCTCCCGGACGGCGGCCTCGGGTTGACCCGTCCGGCGTAGCCCGAGCGCCAGTTCGTCGAAGACGGTGCTCGTGACGAACTGGTGCTCCGGGTCCTGGAAGACCGATCCGATCCGTCGGGCCAGCGCGGGCGCTCGCCAGCGGTGCGGGGGAGCGCGGTGGTCGGCGCCGGCCAACTCGGCCGAGGCGGTGACGCGGCCGACGCCCGGTTTGAGCAGACCGCCGAGCAGCAGCGCCAGGGTGGACTTGCCGGCGCCGTTGGGCCCGCGTACGGCGAGTGCCTCTCCGGCGCGTACCGCCAGGTCGGTGGGGCCCAGCCGGGGCGGCAGGCCGAGCCGGTCGGCGGTGAGCAGCAGGTCGCCGGGGGTGGCGGCGGCCGTGCGGGGCGCGATGGGGTGACCGGGCACCCAGACGCCCTCGGCGGCGAGGGCGGCGCCGTGCGCGGCGAAGACCGCGTCGGGCGTCCCGTCCGCGCGGACCCCGCCGCCGGGCTCCAGGACGACCACCCGGTTCACAAGTGGCAGTGCCTCGGCGACCCGGTGTTCGACCAGGATCACTGTGGTGTCGGCGTCCAACGCGCCCGTCACCGCGCCCCGGACCAGCGCGGCTCCGTCCGGATCGAGGTTGGCGGTCGGCTCGTCGAGCAGCAGCAGGCCGGGCCGCAGGGCCAACGCGCCGGCCAGAGCCAGGCGTTGCTGCTCGCCGCCGGAGAGCGCGGCAGTGCTGCGGTCCCGGGGATACGGGAAACCGACCCGCCGCAGCGCCTCGTCGACCCGGGGCCAGATCTCGTCCGTCGGTACGCCCCGGTTCTCCAGCCCGAACGCGACGTCGTCGCCGCTGCGCGCCATCACCAACTGGGTCTGCGGGTCCTGAAAGACGATGCCGACCCGTTCCCGCGCCTTGCGGGGGTCGAGCCCGTCGATCTCGACGGTGCCCTCCTGCTCACCGGAATCGTCCGGCAGCAGCCCGGCCAGCGCGCTGAGCAGTGTGCTCTTGCCGGCCCCCGAGGGCCCGAGCAGCAGCACCCGCTCCCCGGCCTCGACCCGCAGATCCACTCCGCGCACAGCCCAGGCCCGCCGCCCGGCATGCCGCCAGCCGAACCCCCGCAGCAGCACCCCGCCCACCCGACACCCCCTTCCAACCACTCCCGGCCGTCTTCCCCGGCTCTTCCCGGCCGTCTTCCCGCCGGTGATCAAGAGGTTTGCGGCAGAATTCCGGCTTCCGTTGACGCGAACCTCTTGATCACGAGGACGGTTGCGCCCTCAGATGAGGGCGCGGTCCCGGCCTACCGGGAAGCGGTCCAGCGCGCCGGTGTTGGCCAGGGCGCGGGTCAGCAACCAGCCGCCCACGCCGGCGATGATCGTGGCGCTGACGATGGTGAGCAGGGCGTACGGGATGCGGTAGTCGCCCAGCGCGTAGTCGACGTTCCAGACGAAGAAGTCGAACAGCGCCGCGCTGAGACCGGTCAACGCGCCGGCCAGTACGGCGGTCGGCAGCCGGAACGACCGGTACCGGAAAGCGGCGAACGCCAGCTCGGCCCCGATGCCCTGCACGATGCCCTGGGGGATCACCGTGCCGGCCCACTGGCTGCCCAGCAGCGCGGAGACGACCGCGGCCACCGTCTCGCAGTAGAGCGCGGCGCCGGGCTTGCGGATGACCAGGCCGCCGACCACGGCCGGCAGCAGCCAGACACCGTAGATCAGCGTCTGTGCCGGCGGGAAGAAGGCGAACGCGCCCTCGGTGGCGCTCCAGACCAGGCCCCAGGCCCAGAAGATGACGCCGAAGGCGACCGCGATCACCGAGGCGACCACGATGTCGATGGTGCGCCAACGGCTTGTGGTGTTGTCCATGCTGTGCTCCCAGTTCAGTGGAACGAACCAGGAGAAGACGCACGCCGCGCGTCCGGTGGCACCGGACCCACGGCGCGGCTGGAGGTCGACCGAACTCCCTGCGCTGGCATTACCCAGATCAGGTTCGAGGGTCTGCGGGCGTGCCCGCACTCTCAGCGCTGTGCGCTCCCCTGTCGGATGTGAAGTTGTCTCGCTGACGCTAGCACCGACCAGGGGTAACAGCCCAGCAGGGCATCCGACCGCCCGCGCAGCCGGGCCGGCGTCCCGCCGCCTGGGTAGGCTGACGATCATGCAGGTCGACGCGCGAGGTCTCACGTTCGAGGTACGCACCGGCGGCCCCTCCGACGGCGTCCCCGTCCTCCTGCTGCACGGCTTCCCGCAGCACAGCGGGGAGTGGGACGAGGTCGTGCCGGCACTGCACGCCGCCGGGCTGCGCACGTACGCGCTGGACCAGCGGGGCTACTCGCCGGGTGCCCGGCCGGAGGCGGTGTCCGCGTACCGGGTTCCCGAACTGGTCGCCGACGTGGTGGCGGTGCTCGACGCGCTCGGTGTGGACGCCGTCCACCTGGTCGGCCACGACTGGGGCGCGATCGTGGCCTGGGCGGTGGCCGCCGCGCACCCCGAGCGGGTCCGTACGTTGACCGCGGTGTCCGTGCCGCACCCGGCGGCCATGGCGCACGCCCTGAGCACCGACCGGGAACAGAAGGCCCGCTCGTCGTACATCGCGCTGTTCCGCAAGCCGGGCAAGGCCGAGAAGGTGCTGCTCGCGTGGCACGCGACGGCGCTGCGCAAGATGCTCGGCGGGGTGGGCGACGCCTCCCGGGTGGACCGCTACGCCGACCCGATGCGGGCGCCGGGCGCGCTCACCGCCGCCCTGAACTGGTACCGGGCCATGTCCCGCGCCGACCTGGCCGCTGTCGGTCCGGTCGCCGTACCCACCACGTACGTCTGGAGCGACCGGGACATCGCCATCGGACGACCCGCCGCCGAGGCGTGCGCCGCCAACGTCACCGGCGACTACCGCTTCGTACCGCTGCCCGGGGTGAGCCACTGGATTCCGGACGCCGCACCCGCCGCGTTGGCCGAGGCGGTCCTGGCCCGGATCGCCGGGACGGCCTGAGCCGTGCCGGGCCGACGGGCGCCGGGCGGGCCGGCGGCAGGGGGAGAAGCGCCGTGACGGCGCCCGCCGGCGGGCTGGGCACCCGTCGCTCGATCGCCGCGCAGCTGCGCCTTCTGGGTGTACGCCCCGGCTCGACAGTGCTGGTGCACGCCGGGATGCGCCCGCTGGGCTTCGTCTGCGGTGGGCCGCAGGCGCTGGTGCTCGCCCTGCGCGACGCGCTCGGCCCGGACGGCACGATCGTGGTGCCCACCCACAACCCCGACAACAGTGACCCGGCGCAGTGGCGCAACCCGCCGGTGCCGGTGGACTGGTGGCAGTTGATCCGCGCCGAGATGCCGGGCTTCGACCCGGCGGTCACGCCGAGCCGGCACATGGGCGTGTTCGCCGAGACGGTCCGCTGCTGGCCCGACGCGCTGCGCAGCACGCATCCCCACGTGTCGTTCGCCGCGCTCGGGCCGACGGCCGAGCAGGTGGTGGCGGGGCACGAACTCGCCGACATGCTCGGCGAGGGCTCGCCGCTGGCCCGGCTCTACGACCTGGACGCCGACGTGCTCCTGATCGGTGTGGACCACAGCGTCAACACGTCGCTGCACCTGGCCGAGTACCGCAGTCCCAAGCCGGTGCGCGAGCGACTGGGCGCGGCGGCACGCACGGCCGACGGTGGCCGCGAGTGGGTGTGGTGGCAGGACGTCCGGCTCGACGCGGGCGACTTCGGCGCGTTGGGCCGGGACCTGGAGGCCATCGGGGCGGTGCGTACCGGCCCGGTGGGCGCCGGGACGGGGAGGTTGGTACGCCAGCGGGCAGCTGTCGACTTCGCCGTGCAGTGGATGGCCCGCAACCGGACGACGGAGGACGCATGAGTGTGAGCGCCGAGGACTACCTGGCCGTGGTGACCGAGACGATCGGCCGGGTGGCCGCCAGCCAGCGGGACGCGGTGGGGCGGGCCGCCGATCTGATCGCCGAAGCGGTACGCGCCGACGGGGTGGTGCACGCCTTCGGCACCGGGCACTCGGAGGCCCTCGCCATGGAGATCGCCGGCCGGGCGGGTGGCCTGGTGCCCACCAACCGGATCGCGCTGCGTGACCTGGTGCTGCTCGGCGGCGAACCGGCCGATCGTCTCGGGCCGCTGCTGGAGCGGGATCCGGCGGTGGCGCACCGACTCTGGGAGCTGGCCCCCGTACGCCCCGCCGACGTCTTCGTGCTCGCCTCGAACTCCGGGGTCAACGGCGCGATGGTCGAGTTCGCCACGCTGGTCAAGGAGCACGGCCACCCTCTGGTGGCGATCACCTCGGCGCAGCACTCCGGGCGGATGACGTCCCGCCACCCGTCCGGGCACAAGCTGGCCGACCTCGCCGACGTGGTGCTCGACAACGGCGCACCGTACGGCGACGCGACGCTGCCGCTGCCCGGCGGTGGCGCGGTCGGCGCGGTCTCCTCGATCACTGCGGCGCTGCTGGCGCAGCAGGTCACCGTGGAGGTCGTCGCCCGGTTGCTGGCAGCGGGGGAGCGGCCTCCGGTCTACCTCTCGGCGAACATCCCGGACGGCGACGCGCACAACACGGCGCTGGAAGCCCGGTACGCCGGCCGGATCCGCCGCGGCTCCTGACCCCCTCCCCGGCGGCGCGGGCGGCCGATGGCGCGACGGTATGCGGCCGGGCGCGGGCTGGCGGCGTGGCGCGGGCGATGGCCCGACGCGGGCGGGGCGGCGACGGTGTGGCGACCGGGCGATGACCGGCGGGCGGCCGGGAGATGGCCGGAACATGTCGTGAGTCTGTTTCGCGCTCGGCCGGGTGGGGCATTGGCGTTGCTGCCGGCGGCCGGGACCGCCGGCAGTACCGTCTGACCGGAGGTAGCGCGTGTCCAAGGAGACCGAGAAGCAGCGTTGGCAGCGCAACTTCGCCGACCTGTTGCAGGAGCTGCGGGTCGCCCAGACCGGTGTGCAGATCCTCTTCGCCTTCCTGCTCACCCTGCCGTTCAGCAACGGGTTCACCCGGACCAGCGAGTTCCAGCGGGACGTCTACATCGTCGCGCTGCTCGCCGCGGCCGCCGCCACCGCGTTGATCATCTCGCCGGTGGCGTTCCACCGGGCGCTGTTCCGTCAGGGGCGCAAGCCGGAGCTGGTCCGCTTCGCCCATCGGATGGCCACCGGCGGCCTCGCCTTCATGCTGATCGCGATGGTCAGCTCGGTGCTGCTGATCACCGACTTCGTGCTGGACCGGCCGGTCGCTTTCCTGCTCAGTGCGCTGACCGGGCTCTGGTTCCTCACCTTCTGGATGATCCTGCCGTTCGCCCGCCGCAGCTGGGGTGAGGACGACATCGACGACGAGGACGACGACCCGGACACGCTCACCGGCCGCTGACCGCGCCGGAGCGGCCTACGTCGATCCGTGCGCAGCGCTACCCCTGGGTAACAACCGGGGGTAGCGTGACGGTAGTCGCGCACGTCGACGCAGCCGCAACCGAGGTTCGAGGGGGCAGCCGTGACCACGACGCAGAACGGCCGACCGGCACCGGACGGCCCCGACTCCGAAGCCACGCCCGGCAGCACTGCGCCCGTTAGCGCCGCGCCCGGCAGCACTGCGGCCGGCAGTGCCGCGCCGTTGCCGGCGGAGGCGGGGCAGGTCTCCGAGAAGGAGGCCCGGCAGGTCGCCGAGGCCGCCCGGGAGTCCACCTGGGATCGACCCAGCTTCGGCAAGGAGCTGTTCCTCGGCCGGTTCCGGCTCGACCTCATCGACCCGTGGCCGCGCTCCGACCCCGACGACGTGGCCCGCGCCGAGGAGTTCCTTGGTCGGTTCCGCGCCTTTCTCAGCTCCGAAGTGGACGGCGCGGCCATCGAACGCGACGCCTCCATTCCGGACTCCGTCTTCCACGGGCTCGCCGACCTCGGCGCGTTCGGCATGAAAATCGACCGGAAGTACGGCGGCCTCGGTCTGAGCAACCTGCACTACTGCCGGGCGCTGATGCTGGCCGGCTCGGTCAGCCCGGCGATCGGCGCGCTGCTCTCGGCGCACCAGTCGATCGGGGTGCCGCAGCCGCTGAAGATGTTCGGCACCGCCGAGCAGAAGCAGCGCTTCCTGCCCCGGCTCGCCGCGGGCGAGGTCTCCGCTTTCCTGCTCACCGAGCCGGACGTGGGCTCCGACCCGGCCCGGCTCGCCACCACCGCCGAGCCGACCGAGGACGGCACCGGCTACCGACTCAACGGGGTCAAGCTCTGGGCCACCAACGGCATCGTCGCGACCCTGCTGGTGGTGATGGCCCGGGTGCCCGCCGCCGAGGGCCGGCGCGGCGGGATCACCGCGTTCGTGGTGGACGGCGACAGCGCGGGCATCACGGTGGAGCGGCGCAACGAGTTCGTCGGTCTGCGCGGTCTGGAGAACAGCCTGACCCGGTTCCACGACGTGTTCGTACCGGCGGAGAACGTCATCGGCGGTGAGGGCAAGGGCCTCAAGATCGCCCTAACCACGTTGAACACGGGCCGGCTCTCCCTGCCGGCCATGTGTGTGGGCGCCGGCAAGTGGTCGTTGAACGTCGCCCGGGGCTGGGCCGCCGACCGCGTCCAGTGGGGCCGGCCGGTGGGCGAGCACGAGGCGGTCGCCCAGAAGCTCTCCTTCATCGCCGCCACCACGTACGGCATGGAGACCATGCTCGACCTGTGCTGCCTGCTCGCCGACGACGACCGTAACGACATCCGGATCGAGGCGGCGCTGGTCAAGCTGTACGCCAGCGAGATGGCCTGGAAGATCGCCGACGAGCTGATCCAGATCCGGGGCGGGCGCGGCTACGAGACGGCCGACTCGTTGGCCGCCCGCGGCGAACGCCCGGCGAACGTCGAGCAGGTGCTCCGCGACCTGCGGATCAACCGGATCTTCGAGGGCTCGACCGAGATCATGCATCTGCTGATCGCCCGGGAGGCGGTCGACGCCCACCTCTCGGTGGCCGGCGACATCATCGACCCGGAGGCGGGGCTCGGCCGCAAGGCCCGCGCCGGCGCCCGTGCGGGCGCGTTCTACGCGAGGTGGCTGCCGACCCTCGCGGTCGGCAAGGGCCAGAGCCCGTCGTCGTACGCCGAGTTCGGCCCCCTGGCCGCGCACCTGCGCCAGGTGGAGCGGTCGTCGCGCAAGCTGGCCCGGTCGACGTTCTACGCGATGTCCCGCTGGCAGGGAAAGATGGAGCGCAAGCAGGCGTTCCTCGGGCGCGTGGTGGACATCGGCGCGGAGTTGTTCGCGATGTCCGCCGTCTGCGTCCGGGCGTCCGCCGAGCGGGACACGCGACCCGAGAACGTCGAGCTGGCCGACCTGTTCTGCCGGCAGGCCCGGGTTCGGGTGGACGCCCTGTTCACGGCACTCTGGGACAACACCGACTCCGTCGACACCGCAGCCGCCAAGCGGATCCTCGCCGGCCGCTACGCGGGCCTGGAGGAGGGGGTCATCACCCCGTCCGACGAGTTGCCCTGGGTGGCCCGCTGGTCGCCCGGCCCGTCCACCGCCGAGGACGTCCGCCGCCGCATCCCGCCGAAGCCGTAGCCCTTCCCGACCCGCCCGCTGCGTCGCCGTCGATCCTCGCCGCACTGGTGGTGTCGATCGCACCGCAAGATCGCGCTCGATCCTGGAAGTAGTGGCATCCCTCCAACCGCGAGGCCACTACTTCATGCTTCGAGCACGATCTTGTGGCGTGGCGTGGCGTGCCGTGGCGTGGCGTGGCGTGGCGTGCCGTGGCGTGGCGTGGCGTGGTGTGGCGTGGCTCGGCACGGCGTCGCTTGGCACAGCGTGGGGTTTCAGCGGGCGACCGCCCAGGCCAGCACCCCGGCCAGGATCAGACCGTTGAGCCCGGCCAGGGCGAGGTACGCCGCGGGTGGGATCTTCCTGCCCCGGCGGACGAGGGAGACCAGGACGGCGGCGTAGCCGAGCAGCAGTACGGCGATGACGATCAGGAAGTAGAACACCCGAAGACCTTAACGGCCCGATCGCCGCAGGTCCCGAGTCGGCGCGGCGCCACCGCACGGCACACCCCACGCGGAACGTCGTCCCGAGGGGCGCGACCGATCTCGTCGATCTTGCACTTTCGGTCGCTGACTTGTCCTGTTCTGCCCCTTATGCCGCGACAGAATCTGCAAGATCGCGGGTGCGGGGTGCGGGGTGCGGGGTGCGGGGTGCGGGGTGCGGGGTGCGGGGTGCGGGGTGCGGGGTGCGGGGTGCGGGGTGTGGGTGGGTTAGCGGCCTTTGTTGCGCAGGCCGAGTTGGCGTAGCTCCAGCGCGGCCAGGGCCTCGACGGTCTCGTCGTCGCCGCGTCGCCACGCCTCGGCGACGTCGGGCGCGATCCGGGTCAGCCGGCCCAGCGGCTGGGTGGCCAGCGCGCGTAGCGCGAGCAGGTCCCGCCCGGCCGGCCCGGCAGCCAGCTTCGCGGCCGATCCGGCCCGGCGCATCCACCGCAGCCGCAGCGGCAGCCAACCGAAGAGCACCAGCCCGAGCGGGAAGATCAGCACCGCGACGGTGAGGGCGAGGGCGAGCTGGTCGACCAGGTGCTGCTGCTCCCGGCCGGCGTCGGCGAGCCCGCGGGCGGCGTCGGCGGCCCGCTGGAAGGGCGCGGTCAGCTCGTCACCGACCAGCGGCACCCGCCGGACCTTGCCGCCGGCGTCGGCGAGGTTGTCGGCGAGGCCACCGCCGGCGCCCTCCAGCTTCTGTCCGGGTACGGCGAGCTTCTGCACCAGGTCGTGCAGCCAGAGCGCGGCGCGGATCGCGACGTACACCCAGGCGACGACGAGCAGGTCGGTGAGCAACTGTCGGACGGCGGTCGGAAACCGATCGGCGTAGATTTTCACGCCAGCAGCGTGCCACGAACGCGCCGGGACCGGCACCCGCCGGATCAGCTGCCGGAGGATCCGACGTGAACGGTGCGATTACCTGTCACGCCGCGATCAGGCGAGCCGGAGGTCCACGAACGGCACGGTGTCACCGGGCAGGACGTACCGCTCGATCTCGATGAAGCCGTGCTGTCGGGCGAACCGCAGGCCGTCGTCGTTGGAGGCCAGCACGACAGTGTCGATGACCTGTGCGCCCAGATCGCGTGCCCTCGCCAGCCCTCGCTGGTAGACCTGCTCCCCGTAGCCGCGCCGGCGATGTCCCGGCAGAACCCGTGCGATCACGGTCGCCACCGCCGCGTCGGATTCCGGGGGTCGTACCGTCGAGCACCCCACCAGCGAGCCCCCGACGTACGCGACCTCGAGGATGTTCCGCTGGGCGCGGACGACGATCTCGTCGACCGACAGCGCGGCCGTGGGGATGATCAGATTGTGGATGTACTGCCAGTCGAGCAGGGCTGCTTCGTTACCTACCGATTGCACCGGCCTGAACTGAAGGTCTGACACGGCCCCAGGCTAGTCACCGGACGCAGGCCGGGCAGGTGCCGAAGATTTCCAGGGTGTGGCTGACGTCGGCGTAGCCGTGCTGCGCGGCGACCCGGTCGGCCCAGCTCTCCACGGCAGGGCCGGCCACCTCGACCGTACGCCCGCAGGCCCGGCAGACCAGGTGGTGGTGGTGCCCTTCGCTGCACCGGCGGTAGAGGTGCTCGCCGCCCGGCGGGCGCATCACGTCGATCTCGCCCGCGTCGGCCAGCCCTTGCAGGGTGCGGTAGACAGTCGTGAGGCCGACCCGTTCACCGCGTTGCCGGAGCATCGCGTGCAGGTCCTGGGCGCTGTGGAAGCCCTCCATCTCGCCCAGCAGCGCGCTCACCGCCGAACGCTGCCGGGTGTTGCGCACCGCGGCGCCGCTCTCGCTCATGATCCCTCCCCGGCGTGGCTGACCGCGTCCGCCACGATGTGCGCGACGTGCTCGTCGACGAGGCTGTACGCGATTTCCCGGCCCCGGCGGGAGCCCCGCACCACGCCCGCGCCGCGCAGCACCCGCAGGTGCTGGGACACCAGCGGCTGTGCCGCGCCCAGCTTCTCCACCAGCTCGTGCACGCACCGCTCGCCGCCGGCCAGCTCGCTGACGATGGCCAGCCGGATGGGCGCCGACAGGGCCCGGAGCAACTCGCTGGCTCCGTCGAAACCCTCGTAGCCTGTTGCGCTGGTCATCTTGCAACGGTAACCAATACCACCGACATCCGCCGATCAGGCTCAGTGCAGGACCACCTCGTGTGGTTCCGGCGCCGGTACGGGGGTCGGTGCGGTGCGGCGGCGCACCGCCCGCCAGAGAGCGCCAGCCACGGCCACCACCAGGAACGAGGCGATCGCCAGCAGCACCACCGAGGCGCCGGGCGGGGTGTCGGCGGTGGCCGCCACCCAGACGCCGGAACCGGCGGCGAAGAACCCGAGCGCCATCGCGGCGGTCATCGTGCTGCGAAAGCCCCGGGTGACCTGCTGGGCGGTGGCCACCGGAACCACCATCAGCGCGCTGATCAGCAGCACCCCGACGGCCCGCATCGCGATGGTCACCGTGACCGCGGTGGTGACGGCTATCAGCAGGTTGAGGGTGCGTACCGGCAGGCCGGACACGCGGGCGTACTCCTCGTCGTGGCTGATCGCGAAGAGCGCGGGCCGCAGCACGATCATGGTGATCAGGATCGCCGCGCCGAGCACTCCGACGGTGATCAGGTCGGCCATCGAGGTGGAGAGCAGCGACCCGAAGAGGTAGGCGTTGAGGTTGGCGCTTGTCGCGTCCGAGAGGCCGACCAGCAGTACGCCGCCGGCGATGCCGCCGTAGAAGAGCAGCGCCAAGGCCAGGTCACCGGACGTCCGCCCGCGAGCGCGGACCACCTCGATGGCGACCGCGCCGACCGTGGCGACGATCACCGCCACCAGCACCGGCGAGCGGTTGAGGAGCAGGCCGGCGCCGACGCCTGTCAACGCCACGTGGCCGATGCCGTCGCCGATCAGCGTCAGTCGGCGCTGCACCAGGTAGATGCCGAGCGCCGGCGCGGCCAGGCCGATCACCAGCGCGCCGATCAGGGCGCGCTGCATGTAGGGGTACTGGAAGAGTTCCATGGTCAGTTGCTCCACAGCCCGGCGGGCTCGTCGGGACCGTGCGGGTGCACGTGGTCGTGGTCGGGCTCCGCGTGGTGGCCGGCCGGGTCCGGAACCGGACCGTCGTGACAGACGCCGCCCTGGTGGACGACTACCGCCCGGCTGATCACCGGTCGCAGCGGGCCCAACTCGTGTGCCACCAGCAGCACCGTCCCGCCGTCGGCGACGAAGTCGCGCAGCGCGCCCGCGAACGCCTCCTGGCTGGCCGCGTCCACCCCGGCGGTGGGTTCGTCGAGGATCAGCAGCTCCGGCCGGCCGGACAGCGCACGGGCGATCAGGGTGCGCTGCTGCTGACCGCCGGAGAGGGTGGACACCGGGTCGGCAGCCCGGTCGGCGAGCCCCACCGCGCGCAGGGCCGCGTCGACGGCGGCCCGGTCGGCCGCGCCGGGTGGGCGCAGGATCCCCCGGCGGGCGAGTCGGCCGGACGCCACCACCTCGCGGACGGTGGCGGGCACGCCTCCGCCGGCGCCGAGGCGCTGCGGGACGTACCCGATGCGCTGCCACTGGCGGAACTGGCGCAACGGCCGGTCGAAGAGGGTGATCGAGCCGGCGCTGAACGGCACCAGGCCGAGGATCGCGCGGATCAGCGTGGACTTGCCGGAGCCGTTGGCGCCGAGCACGGCGACCACCTCCCCGGCGGTCACGGTGAGCGAGACGTCCCGGAGCACCGGGCGGCCGTCGTAGCCGACCGCGCCGTGCTCGACGGTGATGACGGGAGTGCTCACGAGCAGCTCAACGCCGTCCGCAGGGTCTGCAGGTTGGTACGCATGACCGAAAGGTAGTCCGAGCCGCTGCCTGCGGCGAGTCCTTCGATCGGGTCGAGCACCGCGGTCTTCGCGCCGACCTGGCCGGCGATGGTCTCGGCGACCTTCGGGCTGACCAGCGCCTCGAAGAAGATCGTGCTGGCGTGGTGCGCCTTCGCGTCCTCGATGACCCGGGCGAGCCGCTGCGGCGAGGGCTCGACGTCCGGGCTCAGCCCGGTGATGCCTACCTGTTCGAGCCGGTAGCGGTCGGCCAGGTAGCCGAACGCGGTGTGGCTGGTCACGATCTCCCGCCGCTGGCAGGTCGCGAGGCCCTGGGTGAACTCGCCGTCGAGGGCCGTCAGATCGGCGCGCAGAGCCGTGGCCCGGGCGGTGTAGTCGGCGGCGTGGTCGGGGTCGACCTCGCCGAGCCGCTGGGCGAGCTGGTCGCCGATGGCGGCGAGCCGGGTCGGGTCGAGCCAGACGTGCGGGTCCTTGGCGTGCGCGTGCTGCTCCTCGCCCTGCTCTTCCTCGCCCTCGTGGTTGTGGCCGCCGGCACTCGCGTCCAACAGCGGCTGCACGCCTGCCACGTCGAACACCGGGGCGTCGTCGTCCTGCGCGACAGTCTCGTCCACCGCGGGCTGGAAGCCCTTCAGGTAGACGATCAGCTCGGCCTCGGTGACCTGACCGACCTGGCGGGGGCTCAGCTCCAGGTCGTGCGGCTCGGCGCCCGGCTTGGCCAGGTTGGTCACGTGGACGGCGTCACCGCCGATGCGCTCGGCGAGAAACTGGAGTGGGTAGAACGCGGCCACCACGTCGACCCGTTGGGGATCGGCGCCGGCCGCGCCGCCGGTGGAGCAGCCGGCGACGGCGCCCAGGGCGAGCAGGGCGGTCGCGGCGGCCAGGACGCGGGACGTGGTGCGGTTGGTCATGTCCCCAACTGTCCGTGGTAACGACAATGATTGTCAAAAACGCATGCTTGCATGTCAGAGCAGCTTCGCCAGGCCCACCGTGATCAGGAGAGTCAGCATCAGCAGCCGGATCAGCCGCGTCTGCGGCGCCTGAACCGACCAGGTGGTCGCCAACAGGGCGATCAGGGCGGCGGCGAGGGCCAGCGTCAGCAGAGCGCCGACCACCCCCGGCGTGAAGAACGCCACCAGCACCACCACCAGGGTGAGCAGGAACACCGACGTCGGGTTCGCCCCGGCCAACCGGGCCAGCAGAGGGCGCTGCGTACGCTGCATCCCACAGACTCTACGAGGAGGAACCCCCGGTGCTGGTGACCAACCGGTTCGTGGTCGACGTCGATGTCGCCGACGGCTTCACCGAACGGGCGCACGCCGCCCTCACCGCGCTGGCCGCCTGCCCCGGCTACCTGCGCGGCCAACTGGTCCGGGCCCTGGACGATCCCCGGTACTGGACGCTGCTCACCGAGTGGGAGTCGGTAGGCACCTACCGGCGGGCGCTCGGCGCCTTCGAAGTCAAGGTCAGCGCGGTGCCGTTGCTCGCCCAGTCGGTCGACGAGCCGTCCGCGTACGAGGCGCTGGCCACTGCCGCGCCCGGGGGAGCCGTGGTGGTAGCCGAGAGTGATCGGGCCGCTGGTCCTTACCGCTGAGCCGCCGGGCACTACCCTGCTCCTATGACCGCACCCGCCCCGCCGCCCGGTCCCGGTGTGGCTCCGCCGTTCGCCGCGCCGCCCACCGAGGGCCGCCGGACCCGGCTCTGGATCGGCCTCGGCGTCGGCGCCCTCGCCGTGCTGCTCTGCTGCGGCGGCGGAGGCACGGCAGTCGTCGGCCTGGCCGTGAGCGGCGTGCAGGCGGTACGCGAGCAGGGCCGCACGGTGACCGGCGACTACTACCAGGCGCTCGTCGAGCGAAACTACGGCCGGGCGTACGACCAGCTCTGCGACGACGCGCAGCGGCGCGAGTCCCGCCCCGAGTTCGAGCGGCGGGCAGCCGCCGAGCCGCAGGTCACCGCGTTCCGGGTGGGTGAGGTGGACACCACCAACCTGACGGTCCCGGTCGACGTGACCCTCGACGGCGGCGACCGGGAGCGGCAGCAGGTCAGCCTGGGCCAGGACGGTCAGACCGGCGGCATGGAGGTCTGCGGGGTGAGCTGACCCGCCACCGGTATTCTGCTGGGCTCGGGACGCCGGTGGTCGTACCGTTGGCCCGAACCGACCGATCCATCCACATCTCGCCCCCGCCGACCGCCAGCCGGCGTAGGAGGAAACATGCCAGCCGACCGTATCGACGCCGTCGTCAGCCTCGCCAAGCGCCGAGGCTTCGTCTTCCCCTCCAGCGAGATCTACGGAGGCACCCGATCGGCGTGGGACTACGGTCCGCTCGGCGTGGAGCTGAAGGAGAACGTCCGCCGGCAGTGGTGGAAGACCATGGTCCAGCAGCGCGACGACGTCGTCGGCCTCGACTCCGCCGTGATCCTGGCCCGCAAGGTGTGGGAGGCGTCCGGCCACATCGCCGAGTTCGTCGACCCGCTCACCGAGTGCCAGTTCTGCCACAAGCGGTTCCGGGCCGACCACATCGAGGAGGCGTACGAGGCCAAGCACGGCCACGCGCCCACCTCGCTCGCCGAGGTCAACTGCCCCAACTGCGGCAACAAGGGCACCTTCACCGAGCCGAAGATGTTCAACGGCCTGATGAAGACGTACCTGGGCCCGGTGGAGAGCGACGAGGGGCTGCACTACCTGCGCCCGGAGACCGCGCAGGGCATCTTCGTCAACTACAAGAACGTCGAGACGGTCGCCCGCAAGAAGCCGCCGTTCGGCATCGCGCAGACCGGCAAGTCGTTCCGCAACGAGATCACCCCGGGCAACTTCATCTTCCGGACCCGCGAGTTCGAGCAGATGGAGATGGAGTTCTTCGTCGAGCCGGGCACCGACGAAGAGTGGCACGAGTACTGGCTCCAGGAGCGCTGGAACTGGTACCTCGACCTCGGGCTCTCGGCGGACAACCTGCGCCTGTACGAGCACCCTGCCGAGAAGCTCTCGCACTACTCGAAGCGCACTGTCGACATCGAGTACCGCTTCCAGTTCGGCGGCACCGAGTTCGCCGAGCTGGAGGGTGTCGCCAACCGCACCGACTTCGACCTCTCCACGCACAGCAAGCACTCCGGCGTCGACCTGTCGTACTTCGACCAGACCAAGGGCGAGCGCTGGATGCCGTACGTCATCGAGCCGGCCGCGGGTCTGACCCGCGCGGTGCTCGCCTTCCTGCTGGAGGCGTACGACGAGGACGAGGCGCCGAACACCAAGGGCGGCGTGGACAAGCGCACCGTGATGCGGTTCGACCCGCGGCTCGCCCCGGTGAAGGTGGCAGTGCTGCCGCTGTCGCGTAACGAGGCGCTGTCGCCCAAGGCCAAGGACCTCGCCGCGCTGCTGCGCAAGCGCTGGGTGGTCGAGTTCGACGACTCGCAGGCGATCGGCCGCCGCTACCGCCGGCAGGACGAGATCGGCACCCCGTTCTGCGTGACAGTCGACTTCGACACGCTTGACGACAACGCCGTGACGGTGCGGAACCGGGACACCATGGGCCAGGAGCGCGTCTCGCTGGACCAGGTCGAGCGCTACCTGATCGAGCGCCTCCCCGGCTGCTGAGACACCTGGCACGGGGCCCCGGCCGACGCGGAAAGCGCCGGTCGGGGCCCCGTACACTTGTGCGGTGACCGCCTCGACCGTTCCCGTGCTGCGCCCGTTGGCCCTCGGGCCGTACCAGGTGTCGCCACCGGTGGTGCTCGCGCCGATGGCAGGCATCACGAACGTCGGGTTCCGCCGGCTCTGCCGCGAGCAGGGCGGCGGCATCTACGTCTGCGAGATGATCACGACCCGTGCTCTTGTCGAGCGCAACCCGAAGACGCTCCGCATGATCGCGTTCGGCGACGACGAGCAGCCGCGCAGCCTCCAGCTCTACGGCACCGACCCGGAGGTCACCGCCGCCGCCGTGCGGATCGTCGTCGAGCGCAACCTGGCCGACCACATCGACCTCAACTTCGGCTGCCCGGTCCCCAAGGTCACCCGGCGGGGCGGCGGAGCGGCGCTCCCGTGGCGACGCCGGCTCTTCGCCCGCCTGGTGCGGGCCGCGGTGGACGCCGCCGCACCCTCCGGAGTGCCGGTCACCGTGAAGATGCGCAAGGGCATCGACGACGACCACCTGACGTACGTCGAAGCGGGGCTCGCCGCCCAGGACGCCGGCGTCGCCGCGGTGGCCCTGCACGGGCGTACGGCCGCGCAGCGCTACTCGGGCACCGCCGACTGGGACGCGATCGCCACCCTGAAGCAGGCCCTCGACGTGCCGGTCCTCGGCAACGGCGACATCTGGGAGGCCGACGACGCGCTCCGGATGGTCGCGCACACCGGGGTCGACGGCGTGGTGATCGGTCGGGGCTGCCTCGGCCGGCCGTGGCTCTTCGCCGACCTGGAGGCCGCCTTCACCGGCCGGCCCGAACGGCGTCTGCCCACCCTCGGCGAGGTGGCGGTGACGATGCGCCGGCACGCCGAACTGCTCGTCGACCAGTTCGTGGCCGGCGCCCGCAACCCCGCGCGGGGTGAGCGCGACGGCTGCACCGACTTCCGCAAGCACGTCGCCTGGTACCTGAAGGGCTTCCCCGTGGGCGGCGAGCTGCGCCGGTCGCTGGCGATGATCGAGAGCCTGGCCCAACTCGACGACCTGCTCGGCAAGCTCGACCCGGCGGAGCCGTTCCCGGTGGCCGCCCTGGGTCAGCCGCGCGGGCGTACCAACTCGCCGGGCAAGGTCTCCCTCCCGGACGGCTGGCTGGCCAGCCGCGACGACGACACCGTCCCCGAGGGCGCCGAGATGGACGACTCCGGCGGCTGACCCGCACGGGCTCGGCCGCACGGGCTGGGCGGCACGGGCTGGGCGGCACGGGCTGCGCCGTGGCCGTGAGTGGCCTACCGGCTGGGCCGCATGGGCTGGGCCGCATGGGGGCTGGACCGCACGGGCTGCGCCGTGGCCGCGAGTGGCCTACCGGTTGGGCCGCACGGGCTGCGTCGCACGGGCTGGGCCGTGGCCGCGGGTGGCCTACCGAAGCCCCGGCCGGGCCATGCGCCACGAGCCGCCGGTCGTGCGTGCCGACGCTGGCGCTGATGTGGCTCCGATGGCCAAGGGGGACTTCCCTACCCGCGGCCGCCTCGGGTCGGCTCGGTCGTCCAACCGTAACGCCGCAGATCTTGGACAGTTTCCGTTAGCGCTAACGGAAACTGTCCAAGATCTGCTCATGCCCTGGGTAAGTGGGCTGAGGAACCGGGCCGTTCGGCGCGGGGCGGAGGCGCGCTTCGCGCCCGAATGACCCCCGGGCACACCGAAAGGGCCGGACCCCACGATCGGGGTCCGGCCCTTGTTGGTTGGTGTGTTGGTGTGTGGGTCAGCTGGTGGCGTAGCCGCGGGTGGCGATCCAGTCGGCGAGGTGGTCGACGGTGACCTGGTAGGAGGCGGTG
>NZ_JBEZEA010000019.1:0-90737 GCF_040648635.1 Micromonospora sp. NPDC049114
GCGAACGCGAGACCGGCCACGGACAGCATGCTCTTACGGAAGATCGTGTTCATGGGGGTAGCTCCTTCGGGGGTAGGAACACCACACGCACCACCGGGGGGGTCGGTGACGTGGGGTGTGAGCACCTCGTCCGGCGCTGCACAAAACAAGGGCAAAGTTTGGGGGCCTGCGAGCCGGGGGCTCGCGGCGCGGCGACCTTGCGAGCGGGGCTCGTGGCGCCGGGACCGGGTGTAACGACCCGCGGTCCGGGGTCATTCCCGGGGGCGGCCCACGAGGGGGGCTCGCGGCGCCGGACCGTGTGTAACGGCCGCCCGTCCGTGGCCATTCCCGGGGGCGGCCCGCGAGCGGGGCTCGCGGTGTCCGGACCATGTGTAACGGCCGCCGGGCTGGGCCCAGGGGGCCACGGGTTGTTCCAGGTGGTCTGCGACGACCTGGCCGGGGCGTCCATTTCCAGCCCGGTCGAGCGGGCGGGGGTGGCCGTGGTCCTGCGATCGTCAGGGTATGTAACGACCCCCGGCCCGCCACGATTCCGGCCCACGGATGCGACCGGTCACAACCCAACCGCCGTCCAGAAACGGACAGCCCGGCCCATTCGCGCAGCGGGCGCGGCGGGCGGGGTGTGGCTGGGTGGTGATCGACTCGGGTTCGCCGATATCGCGGTATCCGGGGCGGGTTGATACCCCGACATCGGCGATCTTGTGTTGATCACCGCCCAGGCCACCCCGGCGACTCCTAATGACGGACATCTCGCCCATTCAAGCAGCGGACATGGCCGGCGGGGGGGCGTTCGGGTGGTGATCGACTCGGGTTCGCCGATGTCGGGGTATCCGGGACCGGTTGATACCCCGATTTCATTGATCGCGTGTCGATCAAAAGCGGAGTGGTGCGGTCGGCTCGGTGACGCCATCCACGCTTCCGTGATGACGGGGATCACGCGTCCCGGACGGGCGCAAACCCGGCCATCGCGCCTAGGCTGGGCCATGTTTTTAGACTGACCAGTCAGTACAGTGATCGGGGTGGGCGTGATGGTGGTCGAGGCGAGGGGTCTTGGCCTGCGTACCTCTCGGGGGTGGGTTTTCCGGGGTGTCGACCTTGCGGTGGACGCGGGTGAGCTGCACGCGATCGTCGGGGTGCCCGGCAGCGGACGGACCTCTCTGCTCCTCGCCCTGGCGAACCGCTTCCCCACGAGCGAAGGCCAGTTGGAGCTTCGTGCGGCGGCGGCGCTCGGTCACGTGGCCGGGGTGCACGAGCCCGACCCGGAGTTGACGGTCGCCGAGCACATCTCGGAACGACTGTCGCTGCTCGGGCGGCGAGCTGACAGTGCGGGGCCCATGGCCCTTCGTGGCGGTGCGGCAGGCGAGTTCCCGGCTGCCGAGTTCGCCGACGCTGCCGAAGCCGAAGCCGAAGCCGAAGCCGAAGCCGAACCCGAACCCGAAGCCGAACCCGAACCCGAACCCGAAGGCCAAGCCCAAGCCGAAGCCCAGGGCCAAGCCCAAGCCGAAGCCCAAGGCCAAGCCCAAGCCCAAGCCGAAGCCCAAGGCCAAGCCGAAGCCGACGGCCGCGGCGGGCGCGACCGACGGTCGACGGGCCGGCGAGGGTTCTTCGGCACGGTGGGCGGTCGACCGACTGGCAGACGCGGGTCGCCGAGGCAGGGCCGGCGGGACGCGGTCGCCGCCGTGATCGAGGGCGCCGGACTGGGCGCTGTCATCCCGCTCGACCCGGCCAGCCGGGGACGGGACCTGACGCCGGTGCAGCGCCAGATGCTCGGGCTGGTGCTCGCCACCCTCGCGGGGCCGGGGCTGATCCTCGCTGACGACGTCGACGCGGGCACGGACGGTGCGGACCGTGCCCTGCTCTGGGACCTTCTCGGTCGGCTGACCGAGCGGGGCATCGCGGTGGTGGTGACCGCGCGAGAGGTGGAACCGCATCTGCCGTCGATCGTGCACCGACTGGGTCCACCCACAACCGCCGTCGCCGTCGGGACCGCCACCGACCAGGACACCGAGGGGAACCGATGAGCGTCGTCCGACTGGCCTGGTTCGAGCTGCGCCGGATGACCCGGGGGCGGCTGCCGCGCGCCGCGCTGGCCGTGCTGACTGTCGTGCCGCTGCTCTACGGGGCGCTCTACCTCTACGCCTTCTGGGATCCGTACGGAAAGATGGACCGGATTCCGGTCGCCCTGGTGAACGCCGACCGGCCGGCGACGGCAAGCGACGGGTCGGTGGTGCACGCCGGGCAGGACCTGACCGACGAGCTGATCGACCGTCGGGTGTTCGGCTGGCAGGTCACTGACGCCGACGATGCCGACGCGGGGCTGCGCAGCGGCCGGTACCACCTGGTGTTCTCCATTCCGGCGGACTTCTCGGCGACGCTCGCCGCGAGCCCCGAGCCCGGCCAGCCGGCCCAGCGGGGCGAGCTGAAGGTGGTCAACGACGACGCCACCAACTACCTGTCGGGGCTGCTCGCCCGTTCGGCGTTCAGCGAGATCCGGGCCGCCGCGTCCGAGAGCGCCGCGTCGGACTACTTCTCCCGGATGCTTGTGGGCTTCACCGATGCCAAGGCCGAGACTCATCGGGCCGCCGACGGCGCCGGTCAGCTCGCCGACGGGCTGGGCAGCTCGAAGGAGGGCGCTGGTCGTATCGCCGACGGGTTGGACAGCTCGGCCGACGGCGCCGGGCAGGTCGCCGACGGGTTGGACAGGTCCGCGGCCGGGGCGGGCCGGCTCTCAGCCGGCCTGGACGCGAGCGCGCGGGGCGCCGACGAGTTGGCCACCGGTTTGGTCCAACTGCGAACCGGCGCCGCGCAGCTCGCCGACGGCACCGCGCGCGCCGCGACGGCGACCCGCGCGGTGGCCAGCAAGGTGGACGGTGCGGCCTCGACCATCGAGCCGGTGCTGCGGGAGAACGCCGAGCGGATCGAGCGGTCGGCCACGGCCATCGCCGACGGGGCGCAGGCGCTCTCCGACGGCCTGGACGCGCTGCCGCAGCGGGCGCGAAAGGCCCAGGCCCAGGCCCAGGTGGTGCGCGATCGGCTGGACGCCCTGGTCGCCGCGCACCCGGAGCTGGCCGACGATCCGACAGTCGTCGCCGCCCGGACGGCAGCGGCGGCAGGAGTCGAGGCGGCGCGGGCGGTCGTCGACGGTCTCGACCAGGCCGACCTGACGGCGCTGCGCGAGCGGATGACCGCGGTGGCCGCCACGGCGCGGCAGATCGCCGCCGCGGCGCCGCACCTGGCCGACGACGTGGCCGCCGCACGCGCCAAGGTCGACGAGCTGGCAGCCGGGCTGGGCACCCTCGCCGACGGCAGTGCCCAACTGCGCGACGGTCTCGGCGACGCGGCGACCGGGGCCGAGCGGCTGCGCGGCGGGCTGTTCCGCCTGGCCACCGGGGCCCGCGAGCTGGACGGTGGGCTCGACCGGCTCAGCACTGGCGGCGACCGGCTCGCCGACGGCCTGGTCCGGCTGGAGAGCGGCGCCGGCGAGTTGGCCTCCGGGCTGACCCGGCTGGGCGGCGGGGCCGGCGACCTCGCCGACGGCCTGGCCGACGGCGAGAAGAAGATCCCGGGGTACGACGACGCGGACGCCCGCTCGGGCATCCTCGGCGATCCGGTGTCCCTGGACCGTTCGGCCCGCCACCCGGCCGGCTCGTACGGGGTTGGCTTCGCGCCGTACTTTCTCGGTCTGGCGCTCTGGGTCGGCGCGATGATCACGTACATGCTGCTGCGGCCGGTCAACCGGCGGCACGTCATGTCCGGCGCTCCCGCCTGGCGGGTCGCGCTGGCCGGCTGGTTGCCCGCCGCGGCGGTCGGGTTGGCCCAGGCCGGGGTGCTCTTCACAGTGGTGACGCTGGTGCTGGGGCTGGACCCGGTGCGTCCCGCCGTGACGCTGGGTCTGCTGGCGCTGGTCTCGCTCGCCTTCACCGCGATTATGCAGTGGCTGGGGGCCCAGCTCGGCCCCGCCGGTCGGCTCGCCGCGCTGGCCCTGTTGATGCTTCAGCTCACGTCGTCGGGCGGCACCTACCCCGTCCAGACCTCGCCCGGCTTCTTCCAGGCGATCCACAGCTGGTTGCCGATGAGCTACGTGGTGGCGGGGCTGCGGCACACCATCAACGGCGGTCCGGCCGGCCCGGTGGTGACGGCGGTGTTCGTGCTGCTCGGCTTCACGGTGGCGGCGCTGGCCCTGACCGCCGCCGCGGCCCGTCGCTCACGCCGGCTCACCCCGGCGAAGCTGCATCCCGAGCTGACCATGTGAGGATGGGCCGGTGACGGACGGACGGTCGAGGCGGCGGGAGGACACGCGTCAGCGGCTCTTCGTCGCCGCGGTGGACCTCATCGCCGAGCGCGGCTTCTCCGCGACCACTGTGGACGACATCGCGGCCCGGGCCGGTGTCGCGAAGGGCACGGTCTACTACAACTTCGAGTCCAAGACGGTGCTCTTTGAGGAGTTGTTGCGCCACGGCATCGGCCTGCTCACCGCCGAGTTCCGGGCGGCGGTCGCCGGGCAGCCGCCGCGCGCCGCGCTGGCGGCCCTGGTCCGCGCCGAACTGGAGTACATCCGCCGGTACCGGGCCTTCGCCCAACTGCTGCTGTCGGAGATGTGGCGGACCAACCGGGAGTGGCAGCAGACGTTGCGGCTGCTGCGCGGCGAGGCGATCGAGGTGATCGCCGAGACCGTACGGGCCGGGGTGGACAGCGGGGACCTGCCGGCCGATCTGGACGTGCCCACCGCCTCCTCGGCGCTGTTCGGGGTGGGTCTGGTGGTGGCCGTGGACTGGCTGGTGTTCCAGCCCGACCGGCCCATCGCCGATGTGCAGGAGGCGCTGCTCGGCATCGTGCGCCGGGTCGCCCAGACCTGACCGCAGGGCCTGCTCAGGGCGGGTAATTCGGTTGAGTCGACGGGTCTGCTGCCGGCACGCTGGGTGTTCCGCCACCCACGTCCGGAGGAACTCCGATGCGCCTGCTCCGTGATCTGTGGGGCACCTCGCCGCGCCGCCTCGCGCTCGTCGCCGTCCTGATCGTGCTCGGCGCGGCCGGTCAGGCGGGCGCGTCGGCGCTCGCCGGCGCGGTCCTCGTACACCGGTCGACGAGCTCCTTCACGGTCCTGGCCGCGGCGCTGGCCGCCGTGGTCCTCAGCGATCTCGTGGTGAGCCTGTTGATGGCCGGGCTCACCGCCGACTGGTCCGCGGACGTCCGTCGGCGGCTCTGCCGGGTCGCGCTCGGGCAGGACCTGCCGAGCCTCGAGACCACGCCGGTGGGGGAGCTGCTCGACCGCATCGACGGGGACGTCTACCAGGTGGCGTCGGCGGTGCGTAACCAGGGCTCGCGCCTCGCCCAGGGGCTCTGCGTCGGCCTGCTGTCGATGGTGGTGGCGCTGGTCGTGTGGTGGCCGGCCGGGATAGCGATGCTGCTGCTCACGGTGCTGCTGGGGGTGGGGCTGCGCCGGCCCACGGCGCGGATCGGCCCCGCCCGGATGGTCGAGGAGGAGGCCTGGTCGGACCTGGCCGCCGTGATGGAGGAGGCGGTGCACGGTCAGGACGACGTGCGGACCAGCCTCGCCCAGCCGTACGTGCTGCGGCTGTACGCCCGGCGGGCCGCCACCGTGCTGTCCCGCGGCAACCGGGTCTGGACGCTGTCCGCCCGGGTGGCGACTGTCGCCACCGCGACGATCCGGGTCGGCGTCGGCGGGGTGGTGCTCGGCGGGGCCTGGGCCCTGGCCACCGGCCGGGTCGACGCCGCCAGGCTCACCGCGATCTGGCTGCTCGCCCTGGCCTTCGGGGCCACCGCCGAACACGTCAGCCGGATGGTGCCCGAACTCCAGGAGGCCCTCGGCGCGTGGGCCCGGGTGCAGCTGCTCCAGAAGGCCCGGCAGGAGCCGGTCGGCGGGGTCAGCCCGACCGAGGGCGACCTGCGCATCCGGGACCTGACGTTCGGCTACGAGGTGAGCGGCCCGGAGAGCGGGCGGGGTCCGGCCCTGCGCGGGCTCAGCCTGACCTTCGCGCGCGGCCGGTCGTACGCCCTGATCGGGCGGACCGGGTCGGGCAAGTCGACACTGGCGAAGGTGCTCACCCGGGCCGTGGACGTGCCGCCCGGCACCGTGTTCCTCGGCGACACCGACCTGTGCGACCTCGACGTCGAAGAGCTGCGCCGCTGGGTGGCGCTGGTGCCGCAGCGCACCGAGATCCTGGCCGGCACGCTCGCCGAGAACGTCGCGCTCTACGACCCGGAGCTGCTCGACGCCGCTGCCCGGGCGTTGGACGAGCTGGGCCTGGCCGGCTGGATCGCCGAGCTGCCCGACGGGCTGGCGACCCGGCTGGGGGAGGGCGGGCACGTGCTCTCCGCCGGCCAGGAGCAGTTGGTGGCGTTCGCCCGGATCCTGGTGCGCGATCCGCACGTCGTGATCCTCGACGAGGCCACCGCCCGGCTGGACCCGGTGACCGAGGCGCGGGTGCAGCGGGCCACCGAACGACTGCTGCGCGACCGGATCGGCATCGTCATCGCCCACCGGCTCTCCTCGGTGCGTCGCTGCGACGAGGTGGTGGTGCTGGCCGACGGCGCGGTGGTCGAGGCCGGCCCGCTGGAGACGTCGACGCGCTTCGCCGAGCTGCTGGCGACCAGCCACGCCGCCGTGTACGCCGGCGGGGCCTCGACGTTCCGGTCCGGCGGCGGCACCGACCTGTTGACCGGTCCGGACGCCGCCGGCACCGACCTGTTGACCGGTCCGGACGCCGCCGGCACCGACCTGCTGGTCGGCTCGCAGGCCGCCGGCGTCGACCTGTTGAGCGGCTCCGGGACGCCCGGCACCCGCTCGGGCGCTGGTCCGGTCGACCCGGCGGTGACGGGTGAGCCGGGGCCGGCGGGACGGGCCGAGCCGCCGCCGCTGCCACCGACCCCGCCGGCCCGCACCTTCCGGGAGATCCTCCGGCTCTGCACCAACGACCCCCGGTACGGCGCGGCGGCGATCGTGCTGTTCCTCGCGCTCAGTCTGCTCGGGCTGGACGGCCCGCTGCTGCCGTGGCTCTGGGCCGATCTGGTCGACGGGACCGGCAGCCCGTACCTGCCGGCGCTGGGCATCGTGACCGGGCTGCTGGTCACCCTGCCGCTGCCGTACTACACGCACGTCTGGTTCCCCCACTGGTGGGTGCGGCAGATGCTGCGGATCGGCCTGCGTCTGGTGCACGGCCAGACCGGTCCGCGCCGGGTCAGCTCGCACACCCCGGCCGAGGTCGTGGCGCAGGGCGGGGACACCGAGCGCGTGGTGCAACTCGCCGACAACGTGCTCGACCAGACGGTCGCGCTGGTCCTGGTGGTCGCCATGACGGCGGTCACCGGCAGCGTCGTACCGGGGCTGTTCTTCCTCGGCACGATGGTCGTCTCCGGACTGGCCGCGACGCTGTTCGGCCCGAAGCTGGAGCGTGCGGCCCGGGCGACGGTGACGGCGCGGGCGGCGTTCGCCACCGCCCTGGTCTCCGCGCTCTCCGCGGCGCGGACGGTGAAGCTCGCCGGTGCCACGGCGGCGGTGCTGCGTCACCTCGCGGTCCTGGACGCGCTGCGCAGTGACCGGCAGCGACGGGAGATCTCGGTGCAGGTGTGGTCGCGGTCGACGCCGTCGGTGGCCAGTGGCCTGCTGCCGATCGGCGCGTGGGCCCTCTACCTGGGCGGCGAGCTGTCGGCCGGCGCGGTGTTGGTGGCCGTGTCCACGCTTGGCGCGGCCCGCTGGTTCGCCTGGACGACCGCGTCGTTGATCTCCCAGCTGCCGTCGGCGCGGGTGTGGACCCGCCGGACGGTGGCGATGACGGGTGTGGGCGCGTACACGGCGGCGGTGCCGGCGGTCGACCTGGCCGCCGGGACCGCACCCGCGCCGACGTCGCCGCCCCGCAACCCGCTGCGCCGGTTGGAGCTGCGCCGCTTCTCGGTGGTGCACTCCGACGGCACGGTCGCCGTCCGGGACGTGGACCTGACGGTGCACCGTGGGCAGTTGGTGCTGGTCGTGGGGCCGGTCGGGTCGGGCAAGTCCTCGCTGCTGCGGGCGTTGGCCGGCATCGTGCACCACACCGGCGAGCTGTCGTGGAACGGCGACCCGGTCACCGAACCCGAGCTGTTCCTGCGCCCCAACCAGGTCGGCTACGTCGGCCAGTTGCCGAGGGTGCTCTCCGGCACGGTGGCCGACAACATCGCGCTCGGCCACGAGGTGGACGCGGCCGGCGCGGTCAGCACCGCCCAGCTCGACCACGACCTGGCCGCCGCCGGCGGTGGACTGGGTCTGCTCATCGGGCACAAGGGCACCCGGCTCTCCGGCGGCCAGCTTCAGCGGCTGGCGCTGGCCCGGGCGCTGGCACCGCGTACCGAACTGCTCGTCGCCGACGACGTGTCGTCGGCGCTCGACGTCACCACCGAGCTGGCGCTGTGGCGGGCGTTGCGGGCGCACGGGGTGACGGTTGTCGGGTCGACCGCGAAGCGTGCCGCGCTGGTCCGCGCCGACCACGTGGTGGTGCTGCACGCCGGGGCGGTGGCGGCGCAGGGCACCTGGCGGGAGCTGGAGGGCGACTGGTCGCACCTGGCCGGCTGACGGTCGGGCGGCTGCCGGCGACGGCAGCCGCCCGACCGGCGGGAATCACCAGGCGCGGGCGTACTGGGCGGGCCCGCTGTACGCGACGCCGAGCTTCGCGGCGGCGCGTCGCGGCCAGTACGGGTCGCGCAGCAGTTCCCGGCCGAGCAGCACCAGGTCGGCCTCGCCGTTGGCGACGATCTGCTCGGCGTGCTCCGGCTCGACGATCAGGCCTACCGCGCCGGTCGGCACGCCCGCCTCGCGGCGGATCTGGGCGGCCAGCGGCACCTGGTAGCCGGGGCCGAGCGGGATGCGCTGGTCGGTGCTGACGCCGCCGGAGGAGGTGTCGACCAGGTCGACGCCGACGCCGGCCAGCTCACCGGCGAGCACCACGCTGTCCTCGACGGTCCAGCCGCCCTCGACCCAGTCGGTGGCGGAGATCCGGGTCAGCACCGGCACGCTCTCGCCGACCGCGGCGCGCACCGCGCGGGCGACCTCCAGGGTGAGCCGCATCCGGGCGGCCCGATCGCCGCCGTAGGAGTCGGTGCGGTGGTTGGTCAGCGGCGACAGGAACTCGTTGAGCAGGTATCCGTGCGCGGCGTGGATCTCCACGGCGGCGAAACCGGCGTCCAGCGCCCGCTCGGCCCCGGCGGCGAACGCGTCGATCAGGTTGGCGATGCCCGCCGCGTCGAGGGCGGTCGGCGTCCGGTAGCCGGGAGTGAACGGCTCGGACCCGGGGGCGACGGGCGTCCATCCGCCCTCGGCGTCCGGCACCCCGCCGCGCTCCGGCGCCCATGGCCGGTAGGTGGAGGCCTTGAAACCGGCGTGCGCGAGCTGGACGGCCGGCACCGCGCCGTGGGCGGCGACGAACGCGGTCACCGGTCGCCAGGCGTCCACGTGCGCGTCGGACCACAGCCCGGTGTCCTGGGGAGAGATCCGACCCTCGGGGAGTACGGCGGTCGCCTCGGTCAGCACCAGCCCGGCCCCGCCGACCGCGCGGCTGCCCAGGTGGATGAGGTGCCAGTCGGTGGGCAGGCCGTCCGGTCCGGCCGAGTACTGGCACATGGGCGCCACGGCGATCCGGTTGGGCAGGGTGACGCCGCGCAGGGCCAGGGGAGTGAACAGGGAGCTCATGTGGTCATCCTCTCCGAAACGGCGACGGGCCCCCGGGAGAGGGGGCCCGTCGCCGTGCGGTGAACGGGTCAGGCAGGGACGGGGCTGAGCTCGGGCCGGGTCTCCGCGACCGGCTCCGGCTCGGTCAGGTCGCGTCGACCGGCGGACTCGTACGCGGCCCGGTCGAGGGTGCCCTCACGGGCGGCGACAACCGTCGGCACGAGCGCCTGCCCGGCCACGTTGGTGGCGGTGCGGATCATGTCCAGGATCGGGTCGATGGCGAGCAGCAGGCCGGCGCCGGCCAGCGGCAGACCGAGCGTGCTCAGGGTGAGGGTGAGCATGACGATCGCCCCGGTCAGGCCGGCGGTGGCCGCCGAGCCGACCACCGAGACGAACGCGATGAGCAGGTAGTCGGTGACGCCGAGCTGCACGCCGAACACCTGCGCCACGAAGATCGCGGCGAGGGCCGGGTAGATCGCGGCGCAGCCGTCCATCTTCGTGGTGGCGCCGAACGGCACCGCGAACGAGGCGTACTCGCGGGGGACGCCGAGCCGCTCGACGGAGCGCTGGGTCACCGGCATGGTGCCCACCGAGGAGCGGGACACGAAGGCCAGCTCGATGGCGGGCCACGCGCCGGCGAAGAAGCGCAGCGGGTTGAGCCGGCCGGCGAGGAACAGCACCAGCGGGTAGACCACGAACAGCACGATGGCGCAGCCGACGTAGACGGCGGTGGTGAACTTCGCGAGGGGCGCCAGCAGGTCCCAGCCGTACGAGGCGACGGCGTTGCCGATCAGGCCGAGGGTGCCGATCGGGGCGAGTCGGATGACCCACCACAGGGCCTTCTGCACGATTTCCAGCAGCGAGCGGTTCAGCGCCACGAAGGGCTCGGCGGCGTCGCCGACCAGCAGGGCGGCGGCACCGACCACGAGGGCGAGGAAGACGATCTGGAGGACGTTGCCCTCGACGAACGCGCCGACCGGGTTGGTGGGCACGATGCCGGTGAGGAAGTCGGTCCAGGAGCCGGTGTTCTTGGGCGGGGTCGCGCCACCCACGTCGAGGCTCACGCCGCGGCCCGGGTTGACGAGCAGGCCGAGGCCGATGCCGATGCTCACCGCGATCAGCGCGGTGATGCCGAACCACATCAGGGTCTTGAGCGCGAGCCGGGCGGCGTTGGCCACGCCGCGCAGGCTGACCACGCTGACCACGATGGCGGTGAAGACCAGGGGCGGCACGGCCAGCTTGAGGAGCTGGATGAAGAGGCTGCCGACGGTGTGCAGGGTGCTGGTCAGCCAGCTCAGGTCGTTGCTGCGGGCCAGGAAGCCGAGGGCGACGCCGAGCACGAGGCCGAGGAGGATCTGCACGGAGAAGGGAATCTTGCGCAGGCCGAAGGGCATGAGGTGTCCAATTGTCTGATCTGGTCGGGGTAGGCGCGTGGAGGGCGGCTACGCCGGACAGATGCCGCTGGCCTGCAGTCGGAGATCGACATACAGGCGAACGGTGAGGCCCCAGACATTGGTCATCGCTCGCCGACGATACGCCGATCGGCGCGGTCTGCAAGGCACGATGGCCGTGACGCTCCTTACAAGCCCCGTTCGCGGCGGGTCAGGGCCAGGGCCGTGCCGGTGGCCGCGCCCCACAGCACCGCGAGCCCGAGAACCAGTCGCTCCACCACGCCGACCAGGGTGCCCCGGCCGACCACGAGCATGGCCAACCCGATCGTCGCGCACAACGGCAGGGCGAGCACGGCAGTGCCGGCCGCCAACCGGCGGACCATCGCCCCGGCCGGCCCGGACACGGCGAGCGCGACCATGGCGAGGACCACCGCAGCCGTCGCCGCGATGCTCGCGCCCCCGTGCACCAGGTCGGCCACCGTGGTCCGCTCGAACGGCGGCAGTGGGCAACCGGCGGAGCAGGTCACCGCCCCGGACACCGCGGTGAGCACCGCGCCGGTGGCGAGCAGCGCCGGCGCCACCCGGACCCCGGGAGGCAGCGCCCCGGCGATCAGCAGCAACGCGCCGGCCAGGGCGAGAACACCGATCCGGTACGTCACGGCGTGCGCGCTGCCGGCGATGCCCGCCTCGCTCACGTACCCGGTCAGACCGGGACCGGGACCGGCGACGACCGCTACCGTCACCGCGACCGCGCCGGCCACCGCGCAGCCGGTGGCGGCGGACCCGGCGACCCGGCGGGCGACGTCCCCGCGGGCGGCGGGTGCCGTCGCGGTGCCGGCCCGCCCCGACTCAGCCACGCCCGTGCGGCGTCGTCCAACCGGACTCGTCGGGGCCCAGGGGCACGATGCCTGTCGGGTTGATCTCCCGATGGGTCCCGTAGTAGTGCCGCTTGATGTGGTCGAAGTCCACCGTCTCGCCGAAGCCCGGGGTCTGGAACAGGTCCCGGGCGTACGCCCAGAGCACCGGCATCTCGGTCAGCTTGCTGCGGTTGCACTTGAAGTGCCCGTGGTACGCGGCGTCGAAGCGCACCAGCGTGGTGAACAGCCGCACGTCGGCCTCGGTGATCGTGTCGCCCATCAGGTAGCGCTGCCCGGCCAGGCGTTCGGACAGCGCGTCCAGCCGGGCGAAGAGCGCCCGGAACGCCTCGTCGTACGCCTCCTGGGAGGTGGCGAACCCGCACCGGTAGACGCCGTTGTTGACGTCGTGGTGGATCTCGGCCATCAGCGCGTCCATCTCCGGGCGCAGCGCGACCGGGTACAGGTCGGGTGCGCCGGGCGCGTGCAGCGGCTGCCATTCGGTGGAGAAGTCGAGGGTGAGCTGCGGGTAGTCGTTGGTGACCACCCGGCCGGTAAGCGTGTCGACAAGCGCCGGCACGGTCACCCGGCCGGTGTAGTCCGCGTCGGTGGCCAGGTACGCCTCGGAGAGGAAGCTGACACCGAGGACGGGGTCGAAGCCGTCCGGGTCGAGGGCGAACGCCCAGCCGCGTTCGTCCCGGATCGGGTCGACGGTGCCCAGCGAGATCGCGTCGTCCAGCCCGAGCAGGCCGCGCACGATCCTCGCCCGGTGCGCCCACGGGCAGGCGCGGCACCAGATCAGCCGGTACCGGCCGGCCTCCAGCGGCCAGCGGTCCTGCTCGTCGGGGCCGCCACCCGGCGGGGAGGTCGAGTCGGCGGTGACCCGACCGGTGAACCGGTTGGGCTGGCGGACGAATGCGCCACCACGGCTGGTCTCTGCGCTGAACTGGGCCCGGGCCATGCCGCCAACCTATCCGCTGTGCGCGTGGATATCCTGGCGGCTGGGGAGTCCCCTGCGACCCGGTGGACGCCCGCACCCCCGCCCTTCCCACCCCCGAAGGACTCGCGATGACCGTGGCATACCTGGTGGCCGGTGTCCGTACCCCCATCGGCCGGTACGCCGGCGCGCTGGCCGGCGTCCGCCCCGACGACCTGGCCGCACACGTGATCCGCGAGCTGGTCGCCCGGCACCCGTCGGTGGACTGGGCCCGCGTCGACGACGTCGTACTCGGCTGCGCCAACCAGGCCGGCGAGGACAACCGCAACGTGGCCCGGATGGCGGCGCTGCTCGCCGGCCTGCCCGAGGAGGTGCCGGGCAGCACCGTCAACCGGCTCTGCGGCTCCGGCCTGGACGCCCTCGCCATCGCCGCCCGGTCCATCGTGGCCGGCGAGACGGACCTGGTGGTCGCCGGCGGGGTGGAGAGCATGAGCCGGGCGCCGTTCGTCGTGCCGAAGGCGACCTCGGCGTACTCCCGCTCGGCCGAGATGTACGACACGACCCTGGGCTGGCGGCTGGTCAACCCGTTGATGCGGGACGGCTGGGGAGTCGACTCGATGCCGGAGACGGCGGAGAACGTGGCCGCCGAGTACAGCGTCGACCGGGCCGAGCAGGACGCGTTCGCGTACCGCTCGCAGCAGCGCGCCGCCAAGGCGCAGGCCGACGGCCGGTTCGCCGAGGAGATCGTGCCGGTGTCCGTGCCCGCCGGTCGCCGCGAGACCCGACTGGTCGAGGTCGACGAGCACCCCCGGGAGACGTCGCTGGAGAAGCTGGCCGCCCTGCCCACCCCGTTCCGCGACGGCGGCACGGTGACCGCCGGCAACTCCTCGGGCGTCAACGACGGGGCGGTCGCGCTGCTGGTGGCCAGTGAGGCGGCGGTGCGACGGTACGGCCTCACCCCGCTGGCCCGCATCGGCGGCGCGGCGACGGCCGGCGTACCGCCGCGGATCATGGGAATCGGCCCGGTGCCGGCCACCCGCAAGCTGCTCGACCGGGTGGGCGTGGAGCTGGGCGCGGTGGACGTCGTCGAGCTGAACGAGGCGTTCGCCGCGCAGGCCGTGGCGGTGCTGCGCGAGCTGGGGTTGCCCGTCGACGCCGAGCACGTCAACCCGAACGGTGGCGCGATCGCGCTCGGGCATCCGCTGGGCGCCAGCGGCGCGCGGCTGGCGCTGACCGCCGCCCTGGAGCTGCGCCGTCGCGGCGGCCGCCGGGCCCTCGCCACCATGTGCATCGGTGTCGGGCAGGGCATCTCGCTGCTGCTGGAGTCGGCCGCCTGAGCGCGGAAAGTTACGTGAAGGGATCTCCCGTACGTGGGAGTCGGCGGCCTAGAGTGGTCCACACCACACGACCCGCGGGGTCGGCCGGCGGTCGCGCGCGCTCGTCGACGCCGGTGCCGCCTCGCGCCGCGGCGACGAACTGGGGAGCACACCGATGCCGGACGCACTGCCGACCGAGATTGACCTGACCAGGCCGAGCGCGGCCCGGGTGTACGACTACTTCCTGGGCGGGGCGCACAACTTCGAGGTCGACCGGCAGCTGGCCGAGCAGATCGCCAGCATGACCCCGAATCTCGCCGCCACCATGCGCTCCGGTCGGGAGTTCCTGCGCCGCGCCGTCCGGGCGCTGCTCGACGCCGGCATCGACCAGTTCCTCGACATCGGCTCCGGCATCCCGACCGTGGGCAACGTGCACGAGGTGGCCCAGGCGGCCAACCCGAAGGCCCGGGTGGTCTACGTCGACATCGATCCGGTGGCCGTCGCGCACAGCCGTGAACTGCTCGCCGGCAACGACCTGACCGGGGTGATCCACGCCGACCTGCGCGAGCCGGAGCGGATCCTCGCCGAGACCCGGCGGCTCGGGCTGATCGACTTCAGTCGACCGATGGGCATCCTGCTGGCCGGGGTGGTGCACTTCATCCCGGACGCCGACGGTCCCGAGGAGATCCTGTCCACCCTGCGGGCCGCCGCCGCGCCCGGCAGCTTCCTGGTCATCTCGCACTCCACCTTCGAGGACCAGCCGCAGGAGATGCTGGACGCCCAGCGCCTCTCCGCCCGGACGGCCACCGAGATCACCCTGCGCTCCCGCGCGCAGGTCACCGGCTTCTTCGGCGACTGGACGGTGCTCGAACCGGGCGTGGTGCACATGCCACTGTGGCGTCCCGACTCGCCGGCCGACGTGGACGAGCACCCCGAGCGGTTCGGCGCCTTCGGGGGCGTGGCCCGGTACGACCAGCCCGCCGGCTGAACGCAGTGGCCGCCGTCCCGGACCCCACCGGGGTCGACGTCGGCCGGGGCGGCGCCCAGGGCTTCGCCGCCGACTGGGCCCGCGCCGTACGCCGCATCGGCTTTGTGCCGCTCAGCGCGGCCGAGACCGAGCGGCTGTTGCTGCTGCACACCGTCCGGCTGGCCCAGGTGGTGCGGGCCGAGCCGTTCAGCGCGCGTCCCGCCGAGGAGGTCGGGCGGGCGCTGGTGGAGGCGCATCTGACCGAGCCCCGGGCGTTGGAGTGGTCGCTGCGCGCGCTCGGCGAGGCCTTCCCCGACCGGGTCCTGGCGACCGGCGACCGGCCGCCCGACCTGGGCGAGCGCATCGCCGCGGTGCAGGGCGGGTTGGCCGCCGGCTTCGCCCGCGCGCTGCGCGACCGGACCTTCACCCAGCAGGAGCGCATCGCCCGCTCGGCCTGGCAGGCCCGCGACGAGGTCGAGCAGGCGTTGCGCGACAGTGAGGCGCGGTTCCGGGCGGTCTTCACCGGCGCGGCGATCGGGATCGGCATCGCCGGGGTGGACGGCCAGATCATCGACGTCAACACGGCGTTCGCCGACATGCTCGGCTACTCGATCGAAGAGTTGTGCGAGATGAACGTGGCGGAGCTGTTCCACGCCGACGACGCCGCCGGCATGTGGGAGCTGTACCAGGAGCTGATCGAGGGCAAGCAGGACTCGGTCCGGGTGGAGAAGCGCTACCACCGCAAGGACGGCAGCATCGTCTGGACGGACCTGGCGGTGTCGCTGATCCGGTACGACGACGGGCGACCCCGGTTCACCGTCGCCATGATCGAGGACATCACCGAGCGGTACGAACTCCAGCAGCGGCTGCGTTTCCAGGCGCTGCACGACCCGTTGACCGGACTGCCCAACCGGACCCTGTTCTTCGAGACGCTGGGCCGGGTCTTCGACACCGCCGGGCCCGCTCAACGGGTCGGGGTGTGTTTCCTCGACCTGGACGGCTTCAAGGCGATCAACGACAGCCTCGGCCACGACCTCGGCGACCGGCTGTTGGTGGCGATCGGCCGGCGGCTCGCCGAGTGCGTGGCGGACCACGGCCACCTGGTCGCCCGGATGGGCGGCGACGAGTTCGTCATCCTGGTCGACGGCGGCGACGACGTCGACGACGCGGTGGCCGTGGCGGAGGCCGCGCTGGCCGCCGTCGCCGCCCCGGTGCACCTCGGCGACCAGCAGTTGGCGGTCTCCGCCAGCGTGGGCATCGTGGACTGCCCGGCCGCGGAGACCACCGCCTCGGAGCTGATGAAGGCCGCCGACACGACGCTCTACTGGGCCAAGGCGGCCGGCCGCGGCCGGTGGGCGGTGTACGACCCGGAGCGCAGCGCCCGCGACCTCGCCCGGTCGGCGCTGGTCGCCGGGCTGCCGGCCGCACTGGACCGGGGCGAGTTCGTGCTGCACTACCAGCCGATCGTGTCGCTGCTGGAGGGCACGATGCTCGCGGTGGAGGCGTTGGTCCGCTGGGAGCACCCGGAGCTGGGGCTGATCGGCCCGGACCGCTTCATCGGCCTCGCCGAGGAGACCGGCCTGATCGTCCAGCTCGGCGAGTGGGTGCTGCGGCGGGCCTGCCACGACGCCGAACGCTGGCGGCGGGAGTTCCCCGAGGCCCGGCTGGTGGTCAGCGTCAACCTGGCCGCCCGGCAGGCCGACGACCCGGCGATCGTCGCGACGGTGGCGGACGCGCTGGCCACCAGCGGCCTGCCGGCGGAGTTGTTGCAGCTGGAGTTGACCGAGAGCGCCGTGATGGGCAGCGCCGGCGAGCCGCTGCGCAGCCTGCACCGGCTCGCGGCGCTGGGCGTCCGGCTGGCGGTCGACGACTTCGGCACCGGATACTCCAACCTTGCGTACCTGCGGCGGCTGCCGATCCACTGCCTGAAGCTGGCCGGCCCGTTCGTCGAGGGCATCCGCGCCGACGGGACGGACGTGGTGGCGGACCACCGCGACGAGCGGATCGTCGACGCGCTGGTCCGGTTGGCGCACGCGCTGGAGCTGTGGGTCACCGCCGAGGCGGTGGAGACGCCGGTGCAGGCCGAGCGGCTGCGGGCGCTGCGCTGCGACACCGGGCAGGGGCGGTACTTCGGCGCACCGGCGCCGGCCGAGGAGATCACCGCCCGGCTGCGGCGGGCGACGGCGTGAGCGGTGGGTCGGGGCGGTCCCGACGGTGGCGACGGAAGGCGACGGCGTGAGCCTGAACGACTCGCAGACGGTGGTCACCGTGGTGGCCGCGTTGGCCATCCTCGCCGGGCTGGCTGGTGTGGTGGTGCCCGGCCTGCCGGCGTTGCCGCTGTGCTGGGGTGGGGTGCTGGTCTGGGCGATCTTCGGCGGCGCCGGCCCGGGTGGCTGGGCGGTGTTCGCCGTCGCGACAGTTGTCGCGGTCGGGGGCATCGTCGTGAAGTACCTGTGGCCGGGCAGGAACCTCAAGCGCACCGGCGTGCCGACGTCGTCTCTGCTGGCCGGGGGCGTGCTCGGCCTGGTGGGGTTCTTCGTGATCCCCGTGATCGGTCTGCTGCTGGGCTTCGTCGCGGGAGTGTGGGCAGCGGAGCGGCTGCGCCTCGGCAGCAATCGGCTCGCCTGGCCGTCCACCGTGCAGGCGCTCAAGGCGGCCGGCCTGTCCATGCTTGTGGAATTCCTGGCCGGCCTGACCATCGGCGCCCTCTGGGTAGCCGGCCTCCTCCTGACCTGACCCGCCCGTCACCGGGGGCGGAGGGCGGCGCGGGGCATGTGTGGGTACGGCGGTTGCCGTACGGAGAGAGAGGCGTGCCCCGCGCCGCCGCGGTGCTGGGCGGTCCGAGCGCCCGGTCGTGGCCCGTCGCGATCGGGCCTGGTCACGAGGTCAAGCATGCGGGCGGCCCGGACGTGCGGCAACGCAATTAGCCGGTTCGGCGGTGAGATTCCCACCGGCATCGTATTGACCTGTCTTGATCGGCGGGACGACACTTTGCGCACTCGTTCGCGGAACCACCTCAGGGAGGTGTGCAGTGGCCACGACGCCCGTGCCGACCGCAGAGCAACCGATCGACGACGACGCCCGACGACTCGCCGAACTCGGCTACAAGCAGGAGTTGCGCCGCAAGTGGAGTGGCTTCTCCAACTTCGCCATCTCGTTCTCCATCATCTCGATCCTGGCCGGCTGCTTCACCACCTTCGGCCAGGCGTGGAACAACGGCGGGCCGGTCGCCATCTCCTGGGGCTGGCCGCTGATCTCACTGTTCATCCTGATCATCGGGTTCTGCATGGCCGAGTTGGTGTCGGCCTACCCGACGGCTGGCGGGATCTACTGGTGGGCGGCGACCATGGGCCGCCCGGTGCACGGCTGGTTCACCGGCTGGTTGAACCTCATCGGCCTGGTCGCGGTCACCGCCTCGGTCGACTACGGCTGCGCGACCTTCCTCAACCTCACCCTGTCGGCGCTCTTCGACGGCTGGGCCGGGACGCTGCGGCAGGCGTTCGTCCTCTTCGTGATCATTCTGGCGCTGCACGGCCTCATCAACATCTTCGGGCACCGGATCATCGACGTACTCCAGAACGTCTCGGTCTGGTGGCACGTGGCCGGCGCGGCGGCCGTGGTGGCCATCCTGGTGTTCGTTCCGGACGATCACCAGAGCTTCCAGTTCGTGTTCACCGAGCGGTTCAACAACTCGGGCTTCGGCGACGGGGACACCGGCGGGCTGACGTTCTGGTTCTACGTGCTGCCGCTGGGCTTCCTGCTGACCCAGTACACGATCACCGGCTTCGACGCCTGCGCGCACGTCTCCGAGGAGACCCGGGGCGCGTCGCAGGCCGCCGCGCGCGGGCTCTGGCAGTCGATCTTCTATTCGGCTGTCGGTGGCTGGATCCTGCTGCTGGCGTTCCTGTTCGCGGCCACCGACGTCGAGGCGGTCAACGCCGCCGGCGGCTTCTCCGGCGCCATCTTCGAATCCGCCCTGACCCCGGTCTTCTTCAAGATCGTCATCATCATCTCGACGATCGGACAGTTCTTCTGCGGCATGAGCTGCGTGACCTCGATGAGCCGCATGGCGTACGCGTTCAGTCGGGACCGGGCGGTACCCGGATGGCGGCTCTGGTCGACTGTCGACCGCAACGGCACCCCGGTCAACGCCATCATCGGCGCCACGGTGGCTGGTCTGGTGCTGACCCTGCCGGCGCTCTACGAGAGCTCGACCGGCATCCCGATCGCGTTCTACGCGGTGGTCTCCGTCGCGGTGCTCGGGCTCTACCTGTCGTTCCTCATCCCGATCGCGCTGCGGCTGCGCCTCGCCGACCGGTTCGTACCCGGCCCGTGGACGCTGGGACGGAAGTACAAGCTGCTCGGCTGGATCGCGGTCATCGAGATCGCGGTCATCGCCGTGTACTTCGTACTGCCGATCGTGCCGGCCGGCGTGCCCGGCGACGACGACTTCACCTGGTCGGCGGTGAACTACGCGCCGCTCGCCGTGGGCGGGGTGCTGCTGGTGGTCGCCGTCTGGTGGTACGCCTCGGCCCGCAAGTGGTTCGCCGGCCCGGTCCGTACCGTCGAGGAACCCGCACCGGCGGTCGACCCGGCACCGGTCGACGGCCCGGCCTGACACCCGCCCGGCGGGACGGTCACCACGACCGTCCCGCCGGGTTTGCCGCCCTCGGCCCCGGGGGCATTGACGGTGATCCGGTTTGCCAGTAGACCTTGGTGATGGAGGCCCGCGAATGACGAAAGCTCCGCTCACGCTGGAACAACTGCGGGTCGCCGTCGCCGAGGGCGAGATCGACACGGTGGTGCTGGCCCTCGTCGACATGCAGGGCCGGTTGCAGGGCAAGCGGTTCCACGCGCCGTTCTTCCTCGACCAGGTGGTGGCCAACGGCAGCGAGGGCTGCAACTACCTGCTCGCCGTGGACGTCGACATGAACACCGTCGACGGGTACGCGATGTCGAGTTGGGAGCGCGGTTACGGCGACTTCGCGATGGTGCCGGATTTCGCCACCCTGCGTCGGGTGCCCTGGCAGCCCGGCTCCGCCCTGCTGCTGGCCGACCTGACCTGGCTGGACGGCTCCGGTGACGTGGTCGCCTCGCCCCGGCAGATCCTGCGCCGGCAACTGGACCGGCTGGCCGAGCACGGGCTGACCGCGTACGCCGGCACCGAGTTGGAGTTCGTGCTGTTCCGCGACTCGTACGAGGACGCCTGGCGGCGCGGCTACCGCGACCTCACCCCGGCCAACCAGTACAACGTGGACTACTCGCTGCTCGGCACCGCCCGGGTGGAGCCGCTGCTGCGCCGGATCCGCACCGAGATGGCCGGCGCCGGGCTGACGCCGGAGAGCGCCAAGGGCGAGTGCAACCTCGGCCAGCACGAGATCGCCTTCCGGTACGACGAGGCGGTCGCCTGCGCCGACCACCACGTGATCTACAAGAACGGCGCGAAGGAGATCGCCGCCCAGGAGGGCATGTCGATCACCTTCATGGCCAAGCCGAACGAGCGGGAGGGCAACTCCTGCCACATCCACTTCTCGCTGCGCGACCGCACGGGCGCATCGGCGATGCTCGGTGACGGGCCGGCGCACCTGTCGCCGACCGGGCAGCGGGTGCTCGCCGGGCTGCTCGCCACCATGCGGGAGTTCAGCCTGCTGTTCGCCCCGAACATCAACTCCTACAAGCGCTACCAGCCGGGCTCGTTCGCCCCGACCGCCCTGCGCTGGGGCGTGGACAATCGCACCTGCGCCCTGCGGGTGGTGGGGCACGGGCAGGGCATGCGGGTGGAGAACCGGGTGCCCGGCGCCGACGTCAACCCGTACCTGGCGATCGCCGGGCTGGTCGCCGGCGCGCTGCACGGCATCGAGCGGGAGTTGGAGCTGGGCGAGGAGTGCACCGGCAACGCGTACGACGATCCGCAGGCCGAGCGGGCCCCCAGCACCCTGCGCGACGCACTGGCCCTCTGGGAGGCGTCCAGTGTGGCGCGGGAAGCGTTCGGTGACGAGGTGGTCGCCCACTACGCCAACCAGGCGAGGGTGGAGCTGGCGGCCTTCGACGCCGCGGTGACGGACTGGGAGCTGACCCGTGGCTTCGAACGCCTCTGAGGGCCCGCGCCGGGTTGCCCGTGTCGATCATGGACTTGTGGTGGCCGAAGCACGGTGGATTGCGGCTTTCGTGAGGCACCATAACTCCATGATCGACGAGGAGGGGCGGTGGGGGCGTGACGGTGGTTGTTGATCCGGCTTCCGGGGTTGGGTTTCAGGAGGTTAGGGGGGCTTCCCTTGCTGAGGTCGACTCGGCGATCTCGCGGGCGGCTCGGGCGTTCGAGGCGTGGCGGGCCGTCGGGGCGGGGGATCGGGGGCGGTTGCTGCGGCGGTTCGCCGCCGTCGTCGACGCGCACGTGGACGAGCTGGCCGCCCTGGAGGTCCGCAACTCCGGGCACACCGTCGGCAACGCCCGCTGGGAGGCCGGCAACGTCCGCGACGTGCTGGACTACTACGCCGGAGCGCCCGAACGGTTGACCGGACGGCAGATCCCCGTGCCCGGCGGCCTGGACGTCACCTTCCACGAGCCGCTCGGCGTGGTCGGGGTGATCGTGCCGTGGAACTTCCCGATGCCGATCGCCGCCTGGGGGTTCGCCCCCGCACTCGCCGCCGGCAACACAGTGGTGCTCAAACCCGCCGAGCTGACCCCGCTCACCGCGTTGCGCCTGGCCGAGCTGGCCCGCGAGGCCGGCCTGCCCGACGACGTGTTCACCGTCGTCCCCGGTGAGGGCGCGGTGGTGGGGGAGCGGTTCGTCAGCCACCCGGCGGTCCGCAAGATCTGCTTCACCGGCTCCACCGAGGTCGGCACGCGCATCATGGCCGGCTGCGCCGCCCAGGTGAAGCGACTCACCCTGGAGTTGGGCGGCAAGAGCGCCAACATCGTGTTCGCCGACGCCGACTTGGAACGCGCCGCCGCGACCGCGCCGGGCGCGGTCTTCGACAACGCCGGCCAGGACTGCTGCGCACGGTCGCGGATCCTGGTCCAACGCCAGGTGTACGACAGGTTCCTGGAACTCCTCGAACCGGCGGTACGCGCGGTACGCGTCGAGGACCCGTCCCGCGACACCGCCGAGATGGGTCCGCTGATCTCCGCGGCCCAACGGGACCGGGTAGAGAGCTACGTGGCCGGGTCGACTGTCGCCTTCACCGGCTCCCGCCCGGACGGCCCCGGCTTCTGGCACGCGCCGACGGTGCTGCTGGCCGACTCGCCGGCCGACCGGCACTGGCGGGAGGAGATCTTCGGCCCGGTGGTGTCGGTGCTGCCGTTCGACGACGAGGCCGACGCGGTCCGGCTCGCCAACGACACCGAGTACGGCCTCTCCGGCTCGATCTGGACCCGGGACGTGGGACGCGCGCTGCGGATGGCCCGCGCCGTCGAGGCGGGCAACCTCAGCGTCAACTCGCACTCCTCGGTGCGCTACTGGACCCCGTTCGGTGGGATGAAGCGCTCTGGGCTCGGCCGTGAGCTGGGCCCGGACGCGCTGCACTCCTTCACGGACGTCAAGAACGTGTTCATCGCGACTGAGGAGTGAGGCCAGTGCAGGGTCGGTTGCAGGACCGGGTGGCAGTGGTCACCGGAGCGGGCAGCGGCATCGGGTTGGCCACCGTGCGGCGGTTCGCCGCCGAGGGGGCGCGGGTGGTCTGCGTGGACATCGACGCGGAGGCCGGCGAGAAGGCCGCGCAGGAGTGCGGCGGCGAGTTCGTGGCCACCGACGTGGCCGACGAGTCGGCGGTCCGCGACCTGTTCGACGGGGTGGCCGACCGGCACGGCCGGGTGGACATCGCGTTCAACAACGCCGGCATCTCCCCGCCGGACGACGACTCCATCCTGGACACCGGCCTGGACGCCTGGGAGCGGGTGCTCCGGGTCAACACCACGAGCGTCTACCTCTGCTGCAAGTACGCCATCCCGCACATGCGCCGCCAGGGCAAGGGCTCGATCATCAACACGGCCTCGTTCGTGGCGCTGATGGGCGCGGCGACGTCGCAGATCGCGTACACGGCGAGCAAGGGCGGGGTGCTGGCGATGACCCGGGAGCTGGGTGTGCAGTTCGCCCGCGAGGGCATCCGGGTCAACGCGCTCTGCCCCGGCCCGGTGGCCACCCCGTTGCTGCTGGAGTTGTTCGCCGCCGACCCGGAGCGGGCTGCCCGCCGACTGGTGCACGTGCCGATGGGTCGCTTCGGGCAGCCGGAGGAGATCGCCGCCGCGGTGGCGTTCCTGGCCAGCGACGACGCCTCGTTCATGACCGCCGCGCAGTTCGTTGTCGACGGCGGGATCACCGGCGCGTACGTCACACCGCTGTGACACGGCCGCTGATCGGGATCAGCGCGTACGTCGAGCCCGCCGACTGGGCGGTGTGGCGCGGGGTGCGGGCGGTGCTGGTGCCCGAGGCGTACGTGCGGGCGGTGACCGCTGCCGGTGGCCGGGCGGTGGTGCTGCCACCGGACGACTCCGACGGCGACGTGCTGGCGGTCCTCGACGGGCTCCTGTTGGCCGGGGGCGCCGACGTCGGTCCGGGGCGGTACGGCCAGCAGCCGCACCCGCGGACCGAGGACCGGCCGGACCGGGACGCCGGTGAGCTGACCCTGTTGACGGCCGCGCTCGCCGTCGACCTGCCCGTGCTGGGTGTCTGTCGGGGGATGCAGCTGCTCGCCGTGGCGTACGGGGGAACCCTGCACCAGCACCTCCCCGACGTCGTCGGAACGGATGCGCACCGTCCGGCTCCGGGGGTCTACGGCACCCATCCGGTGCGGTTCGCGCCGGGGAGCCTGGCGGCGAGGACGCTGGCCGGGGTGGACCGGGTCAACTCGTACCACCATCAGGCGGTCGCCACCCCGGGGCGGCTCGCGGTCAGCGGCTGGGCGGCGGACGGCGTGATCGAGGCGGTTGAGGACCCGGAGCGTTCGTTCGTGCTCGGGGTGCAGTGGCATCCGGAGAACGAGCCGGACCCGCGCCCGATCACGGCGCTGGTCCGGGCGGCCGGCGAACGAGCGTCCGGCCCGCTGGCTCGGACCGCCGACGAACGCGCGTCCGGCCCGCTGGCGCGGGGCCGCCACGAGGGCATGGACGCGGCGGGGTCGACGACTGTGTGACGCAGGTCGCCCCCGGCGGGGCGTGGCTGCGATGGGAGGATCACCGCATGGGCAAGGTCTATCCGGAGATCGACGGTCGTCTGGGGGAGTTCATCGCGGCCCAGCCGGTCTTCTTCGTGGCCACCGCGCCGTCCGGGCCCGAGGGGCACGTCAACGTCTCGCCGAAGGGCATGACCGGCACCTTCGTGATCCTCGGCCCGCACCGGGTGGCCTACCTGGATTACCACGGCAGCGGCGCGGAGACCATCGCCCACCTGCGCGACAACGGCCGCATCACCCTGATGTTCTGCGCGTTCGACGGTCCGCCGAAGATCGTGCGTCTGCACGGCAGGGGCAGCAGTGTCGCCGTGACCGAGGCGGGCTACGCCGACCGGCTCGCCGAGTTTCCCGCGCCGCCGGACGTGCACGCCGTGCGGGCTGTGATCACCGTCGACGTCGAGCGGGTCAGTGACTCCTGCGGTTATGCGGTGCCGCTGATGGACTTCCGCGCGGAGCGTGACCTGTTGCTTACCTCACACTCCCGCCGTACGGCCGATGATCTGGTGACGTACCGGGCCACCAAGAACGCCGCGAGCATCGACGGACTGCCGGTCTTCTGACAGGTCAGGGGCGCTTGCGGCGACCACCCGGGCCGGCGTCCACCCCCGCGCTGTCGCGTCGGCGGCGGGTGCGGCACTCCTAACCAGCGTCCAAGCGTCGTCATGCGTTACGTTGCTGGTCCGCCGGGGTACAAGTCGGAGCACGGCGCGTGAAGATCAACGGCTGCGGGGTACGGCCGAAGCGGGGAGGCAGCATGAGCTCGGCCCAGGGGGGCGCGGATGCGGGGCATTCCTTCGCGGACGTCCACCACATCCCCCCGCTGCTCGCCGCCGCGTATGCGGGTGGCGGTGAGCTGGGCGAGCGGCTCCGCGCCTTCGACTGGTCCACCCATCCCCTGGGCGGCCCGTCCGGGTGGCCGGGGGCGCTCTCCAACGCCATCGGCATGATGCTCTCCTCCAGCGCGCAGATCGTCATGTTCTGGGGTGACGAGCAGCTCGCCTTCTACAACGACGCGTACCGGCCGACCATCGGCAGCAAGCACCCGCACGTGCTCGGCCAACCGGCCCGACACCACTGGGCCGAGACGTGGGACGTCCTCGGCCCGCTGCTCGACGGGGTCCGGAGCACCGGGCTCTCCTACCGCGGCGAGGACCACCCCTTCCTGCTGGACCGCTCCGGTTTCGTCGAGCAGACCTACTTCGACGTCTCGTACGACCCGATCCGGGGTGTCGACGGCTCGGTCAGCGGCGTCTACTGCATCGTCAACGAGACCACCGGGCGGGTGGTCGGCGAACGCCGGCTGCGGGCGTTGTCGGAGCTGGGCACCGAGCTGGCCGACGTGATCAGCGCGGGCGAGCTGGGCCGGACCGCCACCGACGTGCTCGCCCGGCACTCCGCCGACGTGCCGTTCGCGCTGATCTACCTGGCCGACTCCACCGGCCAGTTCACCCTGACCGCCACCAGCTGCGTCGACCCGGCCGCGGTGAGTGTCCCGCCCGACACGATCGCCGAGCTGGTCGCCGAGGGCTCGCCCGCCACCGTCGAGGTGGGCCGTCTGCTCGCCCAGCCGCCGGCCGGCGCCGCCGACGTGGCGCTCGTGCTGCCCGTCAAGGCCGCCAACGAGACGGTCGGCGCGCTGGTCGCCGGCGTCGACCGCCGGCTGCCGCTCGGCGACGAGTACCGCGACTTCCTCGACCTGGTGGCCGCGCAGATCTCCCGCGCGGTGGGCACCCAGCGGGCGTACGAGCAGGAGCGCGCCCGGGCCGCCGAGCTGGCCGCGCTGGACCGGGCGAAGACCAACTTCTTCGCCAACGTCAGCCACGAGTTCCGTACGCCGTTGACCCTGGTGCTCGGCCCGCTGGAGGACATGCTGGCCGACCCGGAGCTGCCGGCCGCCTACACCGACCGGCTCGTCGTGATGCACCGCAACGCGTTGCGCCTGCTCAAGCTGGTCAACACCGTGCTCGACTTCTCCCGACTGGAATCCGGGCGGCTGGCCGCCCGCTACCAGCCCACCGACCTGGCCGGCTACACCGCCCGGCTGGCCAGCACCTTCCGCTCGGCCACCGAGCGCGCCGGGCTGCGACTTGTGGTGGACTGCCCGCCGCTGCCGGCGCCGGTCTTCATCGACCGGGACATGTGGGAGAAGATCGTCCTCAACCTGGTGTCGAACGCGGTGAAGTTCACCTTCGACGGCGAGATCCGGGTGCGGGTCCGCGCCGAGGACGGCGTCGCCCGCCTGGAGGTCACCGACACCGGCGCGGGCATCGTGCCGAGCGAGCTGCCGCACGTCTTCGAGCGTTTCCACCGGGTGCCCGGGGTGCGCGCCCGCACGCACGAGGGCACCGGGATCGGGCTCGCGCTGGTCCGGGAACTGGTCGAGATGCATGGCGGCGGCGTCGGTGTGACCAGCGAGATCGACGAGGGCAGCACCTTCACGGTGACCGTCCCGTTCGGATCGGCGCACCTGCCCGCCGACCGGGTCGCCCCGTTCGCGCCCCTGCCCACGGGTGAGCCCGAGCAGGCCCGGCTGTACGTGGCGGAGACGGCCCTGTGGGCCGACGAGGACAGCACCGAGCCGGCCAGCCGCCAGCCGACCGACGCGGCCCCGGCTGGCCGGATCCTCGTCGTCGACGACAACGTCGACCTGCGCGAGCACGTGACGCGGTTGCTCTCCCCGACCTGGGAGGTCGTCACCGCGAGCGACGGTCTGGCAGGCCTGACGCTGGCTCGTGAGGGCGGGTTCGATCTCGTGCTCACCGACGTGATGATGCCCCGGCTGGACGGGTTCGGCCTGGTCGGCGCGCTGCGCACGGACCCCCGCACCCGCGACGTGCCGATCGTGCTGCTCTCCGCCCGCGCCGGGTCCGCCGAAGCCGTCGCCGGCCTCTCCGTGGGCGCCGACGACTACCTGACCAAGCCGTTCTCCGGGCAGGAGCTGATCGCCCGCGTCCGGGCCAACGTCGAACTGGGTCAGCTGCGCGGGCAGATCATCCGTCGGCTCCGGGCGCTGGCCGACGCGGCGGTCGCGGTCAACACCGCCCGCTCCACCGCCGACGTGCTCCAAGTCGCCGCCCGGCACGCGCTCAGCCTCGCCGAGGCCGCCCGGGTCGTGGTCACCGCGTCCGGTGCCCGCTCCGAGGCCGACGGCGGTGGCGTCACCGCCACCGACCCGTCCTTCGTGGCGGCGCTGACCGGCACCACCCGCGAGCAGCTCGGCGAGCTACAGGTCTGGCGGGCCGCCGGCGACGATTCGCAGGCCGACGAGGCCGCGCTCACCCAGCTCGCCCGGCTGGTGGGGGTCCGGCTGGAGAACGCGCAGCTCTACGAAGCCGAACACCGCATCGCCACCACGTTGCAGCACAGCCTGCTGCCGAGGTCGCTGCCCCAGTTGCCGGGCGCGGTCGTCGCGAGTCGGTACCTGCCGGGCAGCGCCGACGTCGAGGTCGGCGGCGACTGGTACGACGCGCTCGCGATCGAGGGCGACGACCTGGTGCTGGTCATCGGCGACGTGGTCGGCAAGGGCGTCCAGGCCGCCGCCGCGATGGGGCAGCTGCGCAACGCGCTGCGGGCGTACCTGCTGGAGGGTTTCGACCCGGGTCAGTCGCTGAGCCGCCTCAACCGACTTGTCGGGTCCACCGAGGGGCGTTCGTTCGCGACAGTGGTCTGCCTGCAGTTCAGCCCCCGCACCGGCCGGCTGCGCTACGCCAGCGCCGGCCACCCGTCCCCCCTGCTGATCCGAGGAGACGACGTGGCGTTCCTGCACGACCGCGCGCTCGGCCCGCCGGTCGGCGCCATCCCCGACACGACGTACCGGACCGTCGAGGGGGAGTTGACCGCGGGTAGCCGCCTGCTGCTCTACACCGACGGGCTGGTCGAGGACCGTCAGCTCGGTATCGACGCCGCGCTGGCACAGCTGCGCGCCGACGCGGCCACCCCCGGCGAGCACGTGGCGGATCTGATCGACACGGTGGTCGAGCGGGTCACCGGACGGCCGCGCCGCGACGACGTGGCGGTGCTCGCCCTGGAGGCGGCGGAGCTGAACCGGTTCGCGTTGCGACTGCCGGCGGACCCGACCCGGCTGAGCGTCCTGCGCAAGCGCCTGGAGGACTTCCTCGTCGCGCACAACGTCGGCGAGACGGACCTGTTCGACCTGACCGTGGCGGTCTCGGAGGCCGCCGCGAACGCCATCGAGCACCCCGTCCAGCCGGCCGAGGCGGTGATCAGCGTCGAGGTGGCCATCGAGGACCGGACGGTGATCGCCACCGTGCGCGACACCGGGCAGTGGCGGGAGTCGACCGACTCCGGATTCCGGGGGCGCGGCCTGTCACTGATCAAGGCGCTGGGTGACCTGATGGTGCGGCGTACCGACGAGGGCACCGAGGTGACGCTGCGCCGGCAGTTGCAGAGTTGACCGCGCACCCGGCGGCCGGGGTGTCAGCGGCCTCAGACCGGGTCGAGCCAGCTCTGGTCGCCCAGGCCGGAGATCTCCAGCACCCGGCGGACCTGCCGGGACGGCAGCACGGTGAGCGTGCCGGTGAACTGCTGGGCGAGCCGGACCACTGCGTGGATGGCCGCCGAGTCGAAGAAGGTCACGGCCCGCAGATCGAGGGTGATCCGGCGGGCGGGCTCGCGCAGGGCGGTCTGGAGCATCGTGTCGGCGGTCGCCATGTCGACCTCGCCGGTCACCACCACGCGGAGGTGCTCTCCGTCGATCTCCGCGCTGGCGGAGAAGACGGGTGGTGCTCCCCCTTGATCCACGCAGACACCATGGCACAGCCGACCTGGCAGGGCAACAACCGGGAGTGACCGGCCGTGGCACGGGTCACCAGCTCCTCCGGCGATAGGCTTGCGCCATGACCGTCCGTCCGCCGCTGACCCCAGGCACGCTCTCCCCGATGCGACAGGTGCCCGCCCACATTCCCCGCCCGGAGTACGTGGGTAAGAAGAGCCCGCAGCAGTGGCGCGGCTCGCACGTGCAGACACCGGAGACCATCGAGAAGATGCGGATCGCCAGCCGGCTCGCCGCCCAGGCGACCCAGCTCGCCGGTGAGCACTGCAAGCCCGGCGTGACCACCGACGAGATCGACCGTCTGGTGCACGAGTTCCTCTGCGACCACGACGCGTACCCGTCGACGCTCGGCTACCGGGGCTACCCCAAGTCCTGCTGCACCAGCGTCAACGAGGTCATCTGCCACGGCATCCCGGACTCGACCGTCCTGACCGACGGCGACATCATCAACGTCGACGTGACCGCGTACATCGGTGGGGTGCACGGTGACACCGACGCGACCTTCTGCGTCGGCGAGGTCAGCGAGGAGGCCCGGCTGCTCGTCGAACGCACCCACGAGGCCATGATGCGCGGCATCCGCGCGGTCAAGCCGGGTCGGCAGATCAACGTGATCGGCCGCGTCATCGAGTCGTACGCCAAGCGGTTCGGCTACGGCGTGGTCCGCGACTTCACCGGCCACGGGATCGGCGAGACCTTCCACAGCGGGCTCTACGTGCCGCACTACGACAGCCCCCGCCCCACGGACATCATGGAGCCGGGGATGACCTTCACCATCGAGCCGATGATCACCCTCGGCACCTACCAGTACGACATGTGGGACGACGGGTGGACGGTGGTCACCAAGGACCGCAGGTGGACCGCCCAGTTCGAGCACACCATCGTCGTCACCGACGACGGCCACGAGATCCTGACCCTCCCGTGAGCGCGAGGAACGCAGCGAAGCGAAGTCCCGCAGTCGCGAACGAAGGGCAGCTGCTGTGACCGACACCCCCGCGGCCCTGCGCGAGGCACACCACGCGGACGTCTCCGGCGGCTGGCTGCGCCCGGCCGTCTTCGGCGCGATGGACGGGCTGGTCACCAACATCGCCCTCATCGCCGGCGTCGGCGGCGGTGGCGTGTCACCCCGCAGCATCGTGCTGACCGGGTCCGCCGGCCTGGTGGCCGGTGCGATCTCGATGGGGCTCGGCGAGTACACGAGCGTGCGCTCGGCCAACGAACAGGTCGCCGCCGAGGTGGCCAAGGAGCGGCGCGAGCTGGAGCGGCACCCCGAGGCGGAGGCCCGCGAGCTGGCCGACGCCTGGGTGGCCCGCGGCCTGCCCCGCGACCTCGCCACCCAGGTCGCCGAGGCGGTACGGCGGGACCCGGAGGAGGCGCTGCGGGTGCACGTCCGCGAGGAGTTGGGCGTCGACCCGGACGACCAGCCGAGCCCGTGGGCGGCGGCGATCTCCTCGTTCCTGTTCTTCTCGGTGGGGGCGCTGATCCCGCTGCTGCCGTACCTGCTGGGCGCCACCGATCTCTGGCTGGCGCTCGCCGTCGGCGGGATCGGCCTGTTCGCCGCCGGGGCCGTGGTGGCCAAGTTCACCAACCGACCCTGGTGGACGAGCGGCCTGCGCCAGCTCGTGCTGGGGGCCGCCGCGGCGGGCGCCACCTACCTGGTCGGCTCGCTGATCGGAGTGCAGGGCGGGCTGTGACGCCGGTCAACCGGTGAGCAGCTCGTCGATGGTGCCGTCGACCGGGCGGCCACGCGCCGCCAACTCCTCGGCCTGCCGCGTCAGCACCGCGCCGACCTCCGTCATGTCCGCGCCGGCCAGCCCCGTGCGCCGCACCGCGTCCCCCGGATCGCGGAAGTAGGTGCGGCCCAGCAGGCCGGTCACCGTCGCCGCGGCCAACCGCGCCTCACCGAGCATCAGCAACGCCTGGTCGGTCTCGTACCACTCGGCCAACCGGGCGGCCCGCGAGTGCGCGGCGCTGCCCCGGTACCAGGCCTGCCGCGCCGCGGTGCTGAACTCCGCCGGCCGGGCCCGGGCGAGCCGGCCGAGATGCTCGTCCCGCAACGTCCGCAGCCAGCTCGTCGGGTCGTACAGGGACCGGGTGGTGACGTACCGGTCGGCCGTCAGCGGCCACAACGGGGACAGCACCCGGGCCTGCCCGAGATAGTCGTCGGCGGCGGCCACGGTCAGATCGACAAGCACACCGTCCACCCGCCGGGTCGCCGGCGGCGGCCCGGCGCCCGGCCGGTAGGTGACCACCAGCATCCCCACCTCGCCGTCACCGCCACCGTCGTCGTCGCCGTGCGCCAGGGGACCGTGGACTCCGATCGCGAGCACGTCGGCCGGAAACCGCCGCCGGATCACCTCGGCGACCCGCTCGGCCACCGTCCACCGTCGATCGTCGAGGCCCCGGTCGACACCCGACCGCTCGTTCGTCGCGCTCACGGGTGGGCCTTTGTTCGCGGCTGCGGGGCTCGCAGGACCGGCTCACTCCTCGCGCTCACGGGTGGGCCTTTGTTCGCGGCTGCGGGGCTCGCAGGACCGGCTCACTCCTCGCGCTCACGGGTCAACCTCCGCCTGAAGCGACTGGCGTCAGCTTAGCCAGCCGGCGGGGGGTCGGCCGGTACGCCGCGCCCGGTCGGCACCAGCCGGAAGATGCGGATCTCCCGGCCGCCGGCCCGCTCGACGTACGTGCGGTACGCCGGCCACTCGGTGACCAGCAGCTGCCACAGCCGGTCCCGTTCGTCCCCGGTGGCCAACTCGGCCCGCACCGGGAGCCGGCGACCCTTCACGTCCACCTCGGCGGCCGGGTCGGCGAGCAGGTTCATCGCCCAACCGGGCTGGTGGGTCTGCCCCCAGTTGGAGCCGATCACCACGTACGCGTCGCCGTCGGTCACGTAGAGCAGCGGATTGCTGCGCGGCTTGCCCGAGCGGCGACCGGTCGTGGTGATCACAAGGGACGGGAGTACGCCGAGCGCGACCACCCGGCCCCGGGTGAGCCGGCCGACGATGCGATCGGCGGGGACCAGCAGGCGGGCGGCCGCCCCGAACCAGCGGTGGTGGCCGAGTCGACGGGTGAGGGTTGCGAGCGCTGACACGGGGCCCAGTCTGCCGCCTGCCCTGCCCCGACGACACCACCGGACGGTCCGGTTCCGGTCCCACGGCCCCGGGGTGCCCGGGTTCAGTCCAGGCGACGTTCGATCGGCAGCCCCGACCGGGTGAACAGGCCCGCGCCGAGCATCGCCACCACCGGCACCAGGACCAGCACGCCCAGCGCCGGCCACGGCACCAGGTACGGGTACGGCTCCCGGACCGGCCAGGCCGTGGCGTACTCCCGGTTGGCCGAGAACAGCACGATCGCCGCGGTGCCGAGCCCGGCCACGATGCCGAGCACCGAGCCGAGACCGGCGATCACTCCGGCCTGACAGATCGCCAGCAGTCGGCGTACCGCAGGTGCGGCGCCGACCGCGGCGAGGGTGGACAGCTCGGCGCGGCCCTCCGCGGCGGCGAGCGCCGTGGCGATCCCGGCGGCGCCCACCGTGATCAGTCCGGCCGCCGCGGCGAGCAGCAGCAGCAGCGGAGAGTCGTCGCGCGGAGCGGCGCCATGCTCCACCTGGAGGGAGTACGTCCCGAAGGCCCGCAGGTCGTCGGCGAATCGATCCTGGCGGCGCTGGCTCGGCGGCGCCGGGGTGTCGACCACCCAGCCCGCCTCGACAGTGCTCAAACCGAGTTGCCGGGCGGCGGACGCGGACAGCAGGAGACGGGGCAGGCCGACCGTCCGCGGCAACACGTAGCCGGGCACGTCCTGCCGGGCGGTCGCCTCGTCCCGCCCGATCCGCACCTCGTTCACCTGCACCGTCACCCGGCCGTCGTGCAGGTAGCGCGGGTCGGTCACCACCACGCCTCCGGCGCGCAGCACCGCGGTGGCGGCGGAGGTCGCCGCCGCGTCGGCGCCGGTGAGCAGCGGCAGCGCGCTGCCGTCGTCCACCAGTGTCTCGACGCCGTTGCCGAAGTAGTCCGCGGCACGGTCCTGGCAGCGCGGGTCGGCCCGCGCCTGGCGACGCTGCGTCGCCGACAGGCCGTCACCTGGGGGAAAGGGGCAGATGCGCTCCGGCGGGATTTCCGGCCCGACCGAGCAGTAGTCCGCCGGGTCGTCGGTCGAGGAGCAGAGCGGCACGCGTACGGGTGCGATGGCGGTGGCGCCCAGCTGCGCCCGTGCGACGGCGTCGACCTGGGCCAACGTCGGCTCCGGCTGCCGGCGCGGCTCCTCGGGGTTGATGCGCACGTGACCGGTGGGCAGCATCGGCCGGTAGGCACGGGCGTCCCGGACGCCGTCGCTGGTCAGGTATCCGCCGAGCGCGACGCTGCTGGCCACCGCGGCCATCACGGCGCAGATGGCCGGCGCCGCGGCGGCCCGGTTGCGGCTGGCGTCGCGCAGCGCGATGCGGGGCGCCAGCGGCAGCAGCCGGCCGAGCCGGGCGAGGACGCCGATCAAGGTGGGCGTGCAACAGACCAGGCCCAGCTCGCCGAGGATCAGGCCGGTCAGGATCACCGCCGGTGACGTCCGGCTGGCCCCGAACGCCGCGAGCGCCGCCCCACCGACCACAAGCGTCAACCCGAGGGCCAGGGCGCGGGCCCGGGGCGGCGGAGGGGTACGTCGCCCGGCAAGCCCGGCGATGACGTCCTGCCGGGCCGCCGTCCAGGCCGGCGCGAGCGCGGCCAGCACCCCGGCCAGCACCGCGACCCCGCCGAGCACGACCAGGGCCGAAGGCCAGCAGCGGTACCCGCCGAAGCGGGCGCTGAAGACGTACTGCTCCATGAGCGGACGGCCGGCGAACGCCGCGCCGACACCGAGCAGCAACCCCGTCGCGGCGCCCAGCACGCCCAGCACCACGCCGTCGGCGAGCACGACCCGACGCAGTTGGGCCGCGTCCCCACCGGCCACCGCGACAAGCGCCAGGTCGCGGCGCCGACGGCGGACCCCCACGGCGAACGCCGGCCCGACCAGCAGTACGACCTCCAGCAGCCCCAGGCCGGCGATGAGCACGCCGGTGCTCAGGTCGGTGGTGTCGGCGTAGCCGATCCAGCTGCGGGACGACATCGCCGAGGCCGGAAGGTGGCGGGGTACGACCACCACCCCGTGGTCGTTGAGCCGCGACACCATCGCCGCGTCGACGACGCCGGGCACGTCGACCAACCAGCGGGTGTCCGACTGCGGATCGGCCCGCCCGACGGCCGTCGGGTGCAGCGCCACCACCGGGCCGAGGTCGTCAGGAAACTCGACCACCCCGACCACCGTGTACGTCCTCGTCCTGTCGGCGGTGGCCACGGCGTCGCCCAGGCGTACGTCCAGGCGGCGCAGCGCCGTCGGGCTCACCGCGATCTCGCCGGGCTGCTGCGGCGCCCGCCCCGACCGGAACCGCACCAGGCTCCGGGCCAGCGGGTCGGTGAGGTCGAGCACCCGCCCGTCCAGGGTCTCGTCACCTCTCGGGCCCCGCACCTGCACCGGCCCTCCGGCGCGGACCTCGGTGACCCGGCTGCCGGAGCCGAGCAACGCGGTCACCTCGGCGGCGGTGGCCGGACGGCCGACCGCCGACTGGGTGCCGTCCCGGGGATACCAGCTGTCGCCCCACTCGTCCTGGATGAGCGGCGTCTCGGCGACCCACCGCAGCTCCGCGTCGGCGACGCCGAGGCGCCGGTCGAGACGCTCCTGCGGGGTCAGTTCGGACATGTCGTAGCTCGTGGCGAAGAAGGCCAGCACGAGCACCGGCAGGGCGATCATCGCGAGCACCAGGGCGGTACGCCGACGCGCCCGGCGCGACTCCCGTCGGGCGATCCGCAGCGCGGCCCGCCACGAGCCGGTCAGTTCGGCGAACCTCCGCCGCCCGGCGGACGCGGGCGGTGTCACCGGACCCACCGCCGGCGGATCGACGCGGCGGCGTGCCAGCGGCGACCGGCGCAGGGTCAACGGTCGCTGCCGGACAGCAGTTGCTCGACGCTGCCCAGCGGGGCCGTCGTGTCGACCAGAACGCCGTCGCGCAGGAACACCACGCGGTCGGCCCAGCCGGCGTGGCGCGCTTCGTGGGTGACGAGGATGCCGGCGGCGCCCGCGTCGACCCGGCGGCGCAGCAGGTGCAGCACCGCCTCGCCGGTCTGCGAGTCCAGGGCACCGGTGGGTTCGTCGGCGAGCACCAGCCGCCGCTCGCCGACCAGCGCGCGGGCGATCGCCACCCGCTGCTGCTGGCCACCGGAGAGCTGGTCCGGGAAGCGGTCACCCAGCGCCGGCAGGCCCACCTCGGTCAACGCGGCCAGAGCCGCCGCGCGGGCCCGCCGGCCGCCGACGCCGTCGAGCTCCAGCGGGAGCGCGACGTTCTCCAGGGCGCTCAGGCTGCCCAGCAGGTTGAGCTGCTGGAAGATGTAACCGATGCGACGGCGGCGCAGTTGGGCCAGCCCGCGGCGATCCAGCGCCCCGAGCGGCTGGCCCTCGACCCGGACATCGCCGCGGGTCGGCCGGTCCAGCCCACCGGCGAGAGCCAGCAGCGTCGACTTGCCCGAACCGGACGGACCCATCACGGCGACCAGCTCGCCCGGCCGGACGACCAGGCTCACACCGCGCAGCGCGTGGACCGCCGCCGGGCCGGAGCCGTGGGTGCGGTGGACGGCGCGCAGCTCCAGCACCGCGTCGTCCGTTCCGCTCACCGTCGCGCCTCCTCGTCGACCCACCGCGCGCCGTCCGACGCCCCGGGGTCGGGCGGCCGGGGCGGGTGCGTCGTCGGCCCGTTGGGCTGATGCCGGACCAGGCTGCTCTCGCAGTGGTCCAGCCACCGCACCTCAGCCTCTGCCTGGAACACCATCGAGTCCAGCACCAGCCGCCACGGCATGTCCTCCGGGCGGTCGCTGCCGTACTTCAACCGGGTCAACTCCTGCAACGTGCGCATCGTCGCGCTGCGCTGGGCCTGCACCACCGAGCGGACGTCCACTCCGGGGGTGGTGAGCGCCAGGGCCAGTTTGATCGCCAGCTCGTCGCGGGGGCGGTCGTTACGGCTGATCGGGGTGGCGAACCACAGCGCGAGGTCCGCCCGGCCGGCGTCGGTGATCTCGTACGGGCGCTGCCCGGCCTCGCTCTCCGGCAGCGGGCGCACCAGACCGTCCCGTTCCAGCCGGGACAGCGTGGTGTAGACCTGCCCGATGTTCAGCGGCCAGGTCGAGCCGGTCGACTCCTCGAACGCGGCGCGCAGCTGGTAGCCGTACATCTGGCCGCGTTCGAGAAGGGCGAGCAGCCCGTGACGGATGGACATGGCAACGGAGTATGCATACCTGGTATGCGCTCCGCAACCGGAGCGGACCGGCTCAGCTCGGGCGGCCGGGAAATGCGACAGTCAGCGGGGTCACCCCTGCGGTCTTTCGCCACCGCGTGGCCCGTACGGCGTACTCGACGAGGGCGGCCAGTGCCTGGTCGCGGTCCGGGCCGGTGGTGGACGCCAACGCGGCCCGCCAGTGCGCCGCGGTGCGCTCCTCCACCTCGACGGCGAGCCGCAACGCGCTCGCCCGGTCGGTGACGGGAAACGGCAGGGCGTACCCGGCCCGGCCCGGCGGAACGGTGCCGCCGGTGGTGCTGAGCTGCACCACCAGGGCGTCGCGCCGGCGTCGGTGCGCGGCCTCCGCCTGGTGTGCGAGGTCGCGTGCCGCCCCGGTGAGGCGGACGCCGATCCGCCCGTAGGCGTAGATCGCCGCGTACTCGGCGGAGAGGGCGGCGGCGAGGGCCTCCCCGGCGGTGGGCTGCCTCACTTCAGTGCCTCCTGGTGGGTGGCCCGGGCGGCGGCGATCGACCCGAGCAGCGCCGCCCGCTCGGCGGGCGCCGCCGCGCAGGCCGCGGTGGCCGACTGTTGTGCGGTCTTCTCCCGCGCGCGCAGGGCGGCCAGCGCGTCGGCCGGCTCGGTCGCCGCGGTGGCGCTCGGGTCGGCGGCGGGCGCGGACCCGAGAGTGACGCCGATGACCCGGGCGAGCTCGGTGGCGTGCGCGGTGTGTGTCTCGGCGATGGGGCCGAGGCGGTCGGCCAGGTCCGGGTGGGCGGCGGCGCCCGCCCGGTACGCGGCGGCCAGGCCCAGCGCCTCGTCGACCATCGGGCGCAGCGGGTCCGGCGGTGGCGCCGGCTCGTCGTCGCGGTCGAAAAGATCACAGCCGGTCAGCGGCGCCGCTGCGCAGCCGAGCGCCAGCAGTGCCCCGGTGCGCAGGAGCTTTCGCCGGTTATGTCCGGATACTTGGTCGCGCGGTGTCGTTCTGCCGATCCCCACCGGGCAAGTGAACACCATCCGCGCCGGTCCGGGGGCCATCGCCGTCGGTGCGCCGCCCGGTCCGCCGCCGGGCAGGCGCGTTACGCTCTGCGCAGCCACCGGCGCGTCCGCTCCGGTGGCGTGCCGGCATGGCGGGACGAAGGTCCCGGTCGACCAGGGAAAGGGTGCGCAGATGACGCAGCGTGGCCGTGCCACCAGGTCGACGGGTCGACCCCGCGACGGCGCGGGCTCCCGCGGACCACGCGACGGCGCCACTCCGCGCGCCGCCGCCCCGCGCGGCGGCGGTGATCTCGCGGCACGACGCACCCGGTTGCGGACCGTGATCGAGCCGGTGGTCAACGGCGTGGGCTACGACCTGGAGGACCTGTCGGTCTCCCGGGCCGGCCGCCGGCACGTGGTGCGGGTGATCGTGGACGCCGACGGCGGCATCGACCTGGACGCGGTCGCGGACGTCTCCCGTGCGGTCTCGGCCGCGCTGGACGCCGCCGAGGAGACCGACGGCGACATTCTCGCCGGGGAATACCAGCTCGAGGTCAGCTCGCCGGGTGTGGACCGGCCGCTCACCCTGCCCCGGCACTGGCGGCGCAACGTGGGCCGGCTGGTCAAGGTCACCATCCGGGGCGCGGCAGCGCTGCCCGGCCAGCGGGGCGAGCAGCCCTCCGGGGATCGCCAGCTGACCGGCCGGGTGGTCGGGGCCGACGACGAGACAGTGCAGTTGGAGACCGACGCCGGCCGCGACTCCTGGGCGTACGCCCAGTTGGGTCCGGGCCGGGTGCAGGTCGAGTTCACCCGCCTCGCCGAGCTGGGCGAGCCGGACGACACCGACGAGTTCGACGACGCGGACGACGCGGACGAGAACGACGATTCAGACGACATCGACGACGAAGATGATGTGGAGGACGAGGAGAGGTGAACATCGACCTCGCGGCGCTGCGCGCACTCGAGCGCGAGCGGGAGATCCCGTTCGACACGATTCTCGCGGCGATCGAGACCGCGTTGCTGACCGCCTACCGGCACACCGACGGCGCCGAGCCGCACGCCCGGGTGGAGATCGACCGCAAGTCCGGCGCCGCCCTGGTGTACGCCCAGGAGATGGACGCCGACGGTTCCCTGGTGCGCGAGTGGGACGACACGCCGCACGACTTCGGGCGGATCGCCGCGATGACCGCCAAACAGGTGATCCTCCAGCGTCTGCGGGAGGCCACCGACGAGGTGCACTTCGGCGAGTACGTGGGCCGCGAGGGTGACCTGATCACCGGCGTGGTGCAGGCGCACGAGACCCGTACCGAGAAGGGCATCGTCAGCGTCGACCTGGGCAAGCTGGAGGGCGTGCTGCCGCAGTCCGAGCAGGTGCCCGGCGAGCGGTACGCCCACGGCGAGCGGGTCCGGTGCGTGGTGGTGCACGTGGCCAAGGGCATGCGCGGCCCGCAGATCACCCTGTCCCGGTCGCACCCGGCCCTGGTCAAGAAGCTGTTCGCGCTGGAGGTCCCGGAGATCGCCGACGGCACTGTCGAGATCGGCGCGATCGCCCGTGAGGCAGGTCACCGTACGAAGATCGCCGTCCGCTCCACCACCCCCGGGGTGAACGCCAAGGGCGCCTGCATCGGTCCGATGGGCCAGCGGGTGCGCGCGGTGATGAGCGAGCTGCACGGTGAAAAGATCGACATCATCGACTGGTCGGACGACCCGGCCACCTTCGTCGGCAACGCGTTGTCGCCGGCCAAGGCGCTGCGCGTCGAGGTGGTCGACCTGGCCGGCCGGGCCGCCCGGGTGACCGTCCCGGATTTCCAGCTCTCGCTCGCCATCGGCCGCGAGGGGCAGAATGCCCGACTCGCTGCCCGGTTGACCGGTTGGCGGATCGACATCCGGTCCGACGCGGAGCAGACCGCGCCCGCCGCGCGCGGGGCGGCGGAGCACGTGCCGGAGCCGGGCGGCGCGATCTCGGGCAGCTAGGGGTAGACTTCCTCCAGTGGTACGACGCGCGCAGCCGGAGCGCACCTGTGTGGGCTGCCGGAAACGTGCGCCGGCCAGCGAATTGCTGCGGATCGTCGCGATCGGGGACGAGGCTGGTCACAGCCTCCGGCCTGATCCGCGCCGCAGGCTGCCGGGTCGGGGAGCGAACATGCACCCGGATCCGGCCTGCTTCGCGCTGGCGGTGCGGCGCCGCGCCTTCGGGCGAGCGCTGCGCATCACCGAGGTCCTCGACCACGGTGTGCTGGCAGAGCACGTCGATGCGCCAACCACTACGTCCGGTCAGCCCGACCGGGCGAGGGTCGCTAGCAGGGTAGGACGACCGACATGAGCACACGATGAAGTCCCTGAAATGACCAGGCTTCAAGTGCACGAGTGAGGTCGCTGCGGGTGCTGCCCGCACGACCTCGGAGTGAGGAGTGCAGTGGCAGGCAAGGCCCGCGTACACGAGCTTGCAAAAGAGCTCGGGGTCGAGAGTAAGACCGTTCTCGCCAAGCTGAAGGAAATGGGCGAGTTCGTCAAGTCCGCGTCCAGCACGGTCGAGGCGCCCGTCGCCCGACGGCTGCGTAACGCTTTCGTCGCGTCTTCCGGTGCTCCGGCGCCGGCAGCCCCGTCGGCGCCCGCGCCGACGCCGGCTTCGACGCCGACCCCGACGCCGTCTCCGACCCCGGGTGCCCCCCGGGTCTCGGCGAAGCCGATGCCGCCTCGGCGGCCGGCCGCGCCGGCACCCGGTCCGAAGCCCAAGGGTCCGGTGCCCGGTGCGCCGCAGTCGGCGGCCCCGGTCGCCAAGCCGGCGAGTGCCCACGACATCGAGGTGGCGGCCGCCGAGGCGCGTGCCGCCGCGCTGAAGGCTGAGCAGGAGGCCGCGGTCAAGGCCGCGCAGGCCGCCCGCCAGCAGCAGCGGGAGAACCCCGTTCGCCGGGAGCCTCCGGCGGAGGGCAACCGTCCGGGTCCGCGGCCGGGTCCGGCAGCGATGCCGCCCCGTCCCGGTTCGCCGGCCGCTCGGCCGAGCACGCCGGCGCCGGGTCCCGGTGCCCGACCGGGCGGTCGTCCGCCGGCGCGCGGTGCCGGTAACAACCCGTTCGGAATCCAGGGTGGCCAGCAGCAGCGGCCGCCGGCTGCGGGTGCGGGTGGCCCCCGGCCCAACAGCCCGGCGGGTATGCCGCCGCGGCCGAGCCCGAACTCCATGCCGCCGCGGCCCAGCCCGGCGTCCATGCCGAGTCAGCGCCCGGCTGCCGGTCGTCCCGGCCCGGGTGGCGCCGGTCGTCCCGGTGGCGGCGCAGGTCGCCCCGGTGGCGGTGGCGGCGGGTTCCGTGGTGGTCCCGGCGGCGGCGCCGGTGGTGGCGGCGGTTACCGCGGCGGCCCCGGTGGCGGCGCGGGTGCCGGCGGTGGCGGTGGCTACCGTGGCGGTCCCGGCGGCGGTGGCGGTGCTCCCGGCGGTGGTTTCCGTCCGGGCGCACCCTCGGGCGGCGGCGGTCGTCCGGGTGCCGGTGGTCGTGGCCGTGGCGGCGGCGCCGCGGGTGCCTTCGGGCGTCCGGGTGGCCGGCCGACGCGTGGCCGCAAGTCCAAGAAGCAGCGCAGACAGGAGTTCGACAACCTGTCGGCTCCGACCATGAGCTCGGGTGCTCCCCGGGGTCAGGGTCAGGTCGTCCGGCTCTCCCGTGGCGCCTCGCTGTCGGACTTCGCCGACAAGATCAACGCCAACCCGGGTTCGCTGGTCCAGGAGATGTTCAACCTGGGCGAGATGGTCACCGCGACCCAGTCCTGCTCTGACGAGACCCTGCAGCTGCTGGGTGTGCACCTCGGCTTCGAGGTGCAGATCGTCAGCCCGGAGGACGAGGACCGCGAGCTGCTCGCGCAGTTCAACATCGACCTCGACGCGGAGGTGGCCGAGGAGCGTCTGGTCAGTCGTGCGCCGGTCGTGACCGTCATGGGTCACGTCGACCACGGTAAGACCAAGCTGCTCGACGCGATCCGTAAGGCGAACGTGGTGGCCGGCGAGGCCGGTGGCATCACCCAGCACATCGGTGCCTACCAGGTCCACGTCCCGCACGAGGGCGAGGACCGCGCGGTGACCTTCATCGACACCCCGGGTCACGAGGCGTTCACCGCCATGCGTGCCCGTGGTGCCCAGGTGACGGACGTCGTGATCCTGGTGGTCGCGGCCGACGACGGCGTGATGCCGCAGACCATCGAGGCGTTGAACCACGCCAAGGCGGCCGACGTGCCGATCGTGGTCGCGGTCAACAAGGTCGACAAGCCGGAGGCCAACCCGGACAAGGTCCGCCAGCAGCTGACCGAGTACGGCCTGGTCGCTGAGGAGTACGGCGGCGACACCATGTTCGTCAACGTGGCCGCGAAGCCGGGCATCGGCATCGAGGAACTGCTCGAGGCTGTCCTGCTGACCGCCGACGCGTCGCTGGAGCTGACCGCTCCGATCGACGGGCCGGCGCAGGGTGTGGCCATCGAGGCGCACCTGGACAAGGGTCGCGGTGCGGTGGCGACGGTGCTCGTGCAGAAGGGCACCCTGCGGGCGGGCGACTCGATCGTCGCCGGTGGGGCGCACGGCCGGGTCCGGGCCATGCTCGACGAGAACGGCAACCAGCTCACCGAGGCCGGTCCGGCGCGTCCGGTCATGGTGCTGGGTCTGACCGCGCCTCCCGGCGCGGGCGACACGTTCCTCGCCGCGGCGGACGACCGTACGGTGCGGCAGATCGCCGAGCAGCGGCAGGCGCGGCGGCGGGCGGCGTCCTTCGCCAACTCCCGTGGTCGGGCCACTCTTGAGACGCTCATGGAGCAGCTCAAGGAGGGCGAGAAGACGTCGCTCAACCTCATCCTCAAGGGCGATGTCTCCGGTTCGGTGGAGGCTCTGGAGGACGCGCTGTTCAACCTCGACATTCCCGAGGAGGTCCAGCTCAAGGTCCTCGACCGGGGTGTCGGCGCGATCACCGAGAGCAACGTCATGCTCGCGAGTGCCTCGTCGGAGCCGGTCACGATCATCGGCTTCAACGTGCGGGCCTCGAACAAGGTCCGCGAGATGGCCGACCGCGAGGGCGTGGAGATCCGGTACTACACGATCATCTACCAGGCCATCGAGGAGATCGAGGCAGCGCTCAAGGGCCTGCTCAAGCCGGAGTACGAGGAGGTCGAGCTGGGCACCGCGGAGATCCGCGACGTCTTCCGCTCGTCCAAGATCGGCAACATCTCCGGTTGTATCGTCCGGTCGGGCATCATCCGGCGCAACGCGAAGGCACGCCTGCTGCGGGACGGGGCGGTCGTGGCGGACAACCTCACGATCACCTCGCTCAAGCGGTTCAAGGACGACGCCACGGAGGTCCGCGAGGGCTTCGAGTGTGGTCTGACCCTGGGTGGTTACAACAACGTCCAGGTCGGCGACGTCATCGAGACCTTCGAGATGCGGGAGAAGGCTCGCGCCTGATCCGGCAGTGACACGCTGATCAAGGGGTTTACGCCAACCGGCGTAAACCCCTTGATCATGCGGGGCGGGTTGCCGGTATCGTCCTGGGCGATGTTCACCGGAAACGCGGTCTTCGACCTGCTGCTGCCGGGCGACTCCCGGTCGCTCAAAGCCAAGAGATCATATGTACGGCCGATCGTGGCGGCGCTGCGCCGCTTCGAGGTCTCGGCCGCCGAGGTGGGTGCGCTCGACCTGCACGGTCGAGCGGAGATAGCGGTGGCGGTGGTCGCCGCCGAAGCGGCGCACGTCCGCGAGGTGCTCGACTCGTGCGAGCGCCTGGTGGCCGCGCGCCCCGAGGTCGAGTTGTTGTCGGTCCGGCGCCGGCTGTACGGCGTGGACGACGACTGACCCGGGGTGCCGGCGGTGCCGGGCGACCGGCGCCGCCGCGAAGGTAGTGTTCGACATGTTGGCCGGTCGGCCGGCGGCCCCGGGTCGCCGGGTCGGCCGGGAGCAGGACGCCGTGGAGGTGGCGAGATGTCTGATCCGGCCAAGGTACGCCGGCACGCGGAACGGGTGCGTGAGCTGGTCGCGTCGGTGGTGCGGAGCCAGATCAAGGACCCGCGGCTCGGCATGATCACCATCACTGATGCCCGGATCACCGCTGACCTGCGCGACGCGACGGTCTTCTACACGGTGCTCGGTGACGCGGTGGCCCAGGCGGACACGGCGGCGGCTCTGGAGAGCGCCAAGGGGCTGCTACGCAGCACGGTCGGCAAGGCCCTCGGGTTGCGGCACTCGCCGACGCTCACCTTCGTGCTGGACGACGTGCAGGACCAGGTCAAGCACATCGACGATCTGCTCGCCGCCGCCCGCAACGCGGACGCGGAGGTGCAGCGGCTCGCCGCCCGGGCGGAGTACGCGGGCGAGGCACAGCCCTACCGGGTCGACGAGGACGAGACCGACGACGAGACCGACGAGGCCGCCGACGTCCCGGAGAACCCCCGGGGTGGGGCAGCGCGGTGACGGCCGCCGCCGGTGCACAACTCGTCGCGCCGGTCGACACCGGCCCGGCCGAGGCGGACTGGGCCGCGGCCGAGGCGCTGATCCGCGCCGTCGGGCCGACCAGCCGGGTGCTGCTGATCTGCCACGTCAACCCGGACGGGGACGCGCTGGGCAGCATGCTCGGTTTCGGTCTGGGTCTGCGCCAGCTCGGCGTATCCGGGTTGCAGGCGACTTTTCCCGGGCCGCCGGAGGTGCCCGAGCCGTTCCGGGGGCTGCCCGGCTTGGAGCTGCTGGTCCCGGCCGGCGCCGCGGATCCAACCCCGGATCTGGTGATCTGCTTCGACGCGGCCAGCGAGTCGCGCCTCGGTGAGCTGGCCGGTCGGCTGTCGACGGCTCCTGCCGTCCTGGTGCTCGACCACCACGCCTCGAACCCGGGCTTCGGCTCCGTCAACCTGGTCGACCCGCGGGCCGCCGCCACGTCGGTGGTGGCCGAGCAGCTGTTGGCGCGACTGGGCGTACCGCTGGATCGGGCCATCGCCGAGTGCCTGTACGTGGCGTTGACCACGGACACCGGCTCGTTCCGGTTCGAGGCGACCACTCCGGCGGTGCACCAGCTCGCCGCCCGGCTGCTGTCTACCGGCATCTCGCCCGGGGACATCTCCCGGCGGGTGTTCGACACCCGACCCTTCGGCGCGGTCCGCCTCTTCGGGGAGGTCCTCGGCCGTGCTCGGCTGGAGCCGGCCGCGGCCGACGGTCTGGGGCTGGTGTGGACCTTCGCCACCCTCGACGACCTCAGCCGCCACGATCAGCGGCCGTACGTCCTGGAGGCGTTGATCGACTCGGTGCGGTGCACCGCCGAGGCGGACGTGAGCTGCGTGCTGAAGCAGACCGCCGCCGACGAGTGGGCCGTGTCGATGCGGAGCAAGGGCGCGGTGAACGTCAGTCGCGTGGCGGTGGCGCTGGGCGGGGGTGGCCACACGTTCGCGGCCGGGTTCACCGGCCGGGGGACCGCCGAGCACGTCATCGAGGCGATCCGCGGCGAGCTGACCGGGGCACTGATCACCGGCGACGCCTGACACCGTTCCCGGGCCGCCCGACGCCACCGACCCGTCCACGTTCTGATCCGGGGCGGGAAGTTCAGGGTCAGCTCCGGGGAGTGTTGGTCTTCCCGCGCTGTGTGAGAACAGGAAGAATTGCGGGATGGAGCAGCCGCACGACCTCACCGTGGAGGCCCCCCGAGCCTGGGACCGGCCCGCCGTCTCCGTTCCGGTTCTCCTCTGCCTGTCCCTCGTCGGCGGCCGGTTCGCGTCGTTCTCGACCGAGGCGAATCTCTACACGCTCGGCACCGGCGGCGTGTTGATCTGGCTCGGTCTGAACAGCCGGGTGCCCCGGCGGCCGGCGCCGCGTCGGCTGGGGCCGGGAGCGGCGTGGTGGGCACTGCCGGTGGTGGTCTTCGGGGTCTTCGAGGGCGCGACCTTCGTGTTGGCCGTGGGCGACGACTTTCCCACCTTCTCCCGGTTGGCCGACCCCTTGCTGGAGGATCATCTGACCCGGTCGGCGGCCTGGTTCGCCTGGCTGGCCGCGTTCTGGGGGTTGGTGCGGCGATGATGCGGGCTCTCGCGATCGGCGGTTTCCTCACCGCGCTGGCCCTGTTCGTCGGGGTCGAGTGGCTGGCCCGGCGGGAGGGATCCCGCATACCGACCCTGGGCGAGGTCTGCGCGTACGTGATGCGCTACGAGGTCGGGTCGGTGCCGGTGGGCAGGATCGGTCTGTTCGGGTTCTGGTGGTGGCTGGGCTGGCACTTCCTGGCCCGCTGAACCGGGTCGCCGCCCGTCCAAATGGCGGGAACCGAGAGCAGCATGTGGACCTGAACGATAACTTGGGAGGCGGCCGGCATCACGTGGTGATGCAGGTCGTGGGCGGTGGTGCCACACCTCGCGCTGCCTCCCTCCAGGGTCGGACCGACCCGGGCTCACGCTGCCCAGTCGGCTGCTCCGGTAACCCCGGACCGCCGTGGGGCGCTCAGCACGACCGCCCGTGAGGGCCGCCGCGTGCCGGTGGCTCGCACCCTGGAAGGAGCGCCACCATGCCGAACAAGCCCAAGCCCGAGACCACCACCGACGACGCCCGCGAGCAGGCCCGCCGCGCGCTGCAGACGTCGATGGACACCCGCCAGTGAGCCAGTCCGCCGAGCGGTGACGCCTCCGCTGGAGTAAGTCCTCGGCGGGATTGCGATCCTTACCGTCGTCGTGCCAGGATCGGCGGCGATGAGCCACCCTGCCACCACCGACCGATCCGCCTCGCCGCGCCGCATCGCCGGCCTCGCGTTGCCAGCCCTCGTCGTCCTCGCCGCCGAGCCGCTCTACGTGCTCGTCGACACGGCAGTCGTCGGTCACCTCGGTCGGGTGCCCCTCGCGGCGCTCGCCGTCGGCGGCACGGTGATGACGCTCACCGCCTGGCTCGGCACCGTCGTCGCGTACGGCACCACCGGGCGGTCGGCCCGCCGCTTCGGCGCCGGCGACCGGGCGGCCGCCGTGGCCGAGGGAGTCCAGTCGTCGTGGCTCGCGTTCGGCGTCGGGCTGCTTGTCGCGATCGGCATGCAGATCGGCGGGGGCGCGCTGGCGCGTACCCTCGCCGGAGGTCCCGGCGACGTCGCCGACGCCGCCGCCGCGTGGCTGCGGATCGCGGCGCTCGGCGCCCCCGGCCTGCTGCTCGCCGCCGCCGGCAACGGCTGGCTGCGCGGTGTGCAGGACACCCGGCGGCCGCTGTTCTTCGTGCTCGGCCCCAACCTGCTCTCCGCCCTGCTCTGCCCGCTGCTGGTCTATCCCGCCGGCCTCGGCCTGACCGGTTCGGCGGTCGCCAACGTGGTCGCCCAGACGATCGCCGGTGGGCTCTTCGCCGCGGCGCTGGTCGCCGAACGGGTGTCGCTGCGGCCCCGACTCCGGGTGATCCGCCAGCAACTCGTGCTCAGCCGGGACCTGCTGATCCGCGGCGTGGCGTTCCAGGCCAGCTTCCTCTCCGCGACTGCCGTGGCCGCCCGCTTCGGCGCCGCCGCCGTCGGTGCGCACCAGATCGCCCTGCAACTCTGGTTCTTCACGGCGCTGGTGCTCGACGCCCTCGCCATCGCCGCGCAGTCCCTGGTCGGCGCCGCGCTGGGCGCCGGCGACGCGGCGGACGCCCGTGCGCTGGCCCGCCGGATCGGCGTGCTCGGCGGTGTCTGCGGCGTCGCCTTCGCGCTGCTGATCGCCGCCGGGGCCGGTGTCGTGCCGTCCTGGTTCAGCTCCGACGAGCAGGTACGCGAGCAGGCCATGGTGGCCTGGCCGTGGTTCGTGGCCATGCAGCCCCTGGCCGGGGTGGTGTTCGCGCTCGACGGCGTGCTGATCGGCGCGGGCGACGTGCGCTACCTGCGCAACCTCACCATCGTGGCGGCGCTCGGCGGTTTCCTGCCGGCCATCTGGCTGGCGTACGGGCTGGACCTGGGGCTGGGCGGCATCTGGGCCGGGCTCACCCTCTTCGTGGCGATCCGGCTGGTCGCCCTGCTGCTGCGCCTGCGCAACGGCGCCTGGGCCGTGGTCGGCGCGACCCGCTGACGGACCGACCCGGCTCAGCAGTCCTCGCCGCCGCCGGGCCGCCACCCCGGGGTGTACGCCTGCGGGCGGGCGGGAGGGCGCCGGGCGACTCCGGTCGCCGCTGGGCTGTCTGGCAGGCTTGGACGACGTGAGCACCGATGGTCTGATCGTTGTCGACAAGCCCGGCGGCATGACGTCGCACGACGTGGTGGCGCGGATCCGCCGGCTGGCGAAGACCCGCCGCGTCGGGCACGGCGGCACCCTCGACCCGATGGCCACCGGTGTCCTGGTGATCGGTGTGGGGCGGGCCACCCGACTGCTGACCTACGTCATCGGCGCGGGCAAGAGCTACACCGGCACGATCCGGCTCGGCCAGGCCACCGTCACCGACGACGCCGAGGGTGACGTGATCGCCAGCACCCCGGCCGGCCACGTCACCGACGAGGCCGTCCGGGCCGCGCTGACGCCCCTGACCGGCGAGGTCGACCAGGTGCCGAGCGCGGTCAGCGCCATCAAGATCGACGGTCAGCGGGCGTACAAGCGGGTGCGTGACGGCGAGAGCGTCGAGCTGCCGGCGCGGCGGGTCACCATCTCCCGGCTGGAGGTGCTGGCGATCCGCCGCACCGAGCCGGACGTGGTGGACGTGGACGTCGACGTCACCTGCTCTTCGGGGACGTACATCCGGGCCATCGCCCGGGACGCCGGCCTGGCGCTCGGCGTCGGTGGGCACCTCACCGCGTTGCGTCGGACCGCGGTAGGTGGCTTCACGCTCACCGAGGCGGCCACGCTCGACGAGTTGGAGCAGCGCGCCCCGGCCGTGGTGAACCTGCCGCTGGACGCGGCGGCCGACCGGTTCTTCCCGCGCCGGGAGGCGACACCCGACGAGGCGAAGGTGCTCGGCCACGGCGGTCCGCTGGACCCGGCCGGCATCGCCGGGCCGTACGCCGTCTTCGGACCGACCGGTGCTCTGATCGCTATCGTCAGCGAGCGGGACGGGCGGGCCCGCGCGGAGATCGTGCTCGCCCCGGCCTGACGGCGGTACGCAGGTCCGTCGGCTTCCGGCCGGCGGTGTCGACCCGCCGACCGGCGGGACAGCAGGAGAGGAACGGCATGCAGCGGTGGCGGGGGTACGACGCGGCGCCCGGCGGCTGGGGACGCTCGGTCGTCACCATCGGCGTCTTCGACGGCGTGCACAAGGGGCACCAGGCGACCATCGGGCACGCCGTGGCCCGGGCCCGGGAGCTGGGCGTGCAGTCGGTGGTGGTCACGTTCGATCCGCACCCGGCCGAGGTGGTCCGCCCCGGCTCGCACCCGGCCGTGCTCACCGAGCCGGCCCGCAAGGCGGAACTGATCGAGGCGCTCGGCGTGGACGTGCTCTGCGTGGTGCCGTTCACCCCGGAGTTCTCCCGGCTGCCGCCCGAGCAGTTCGTTCACGACATCCTGGTCGAGCACCTGCACGCGGCGCTGGTGGTGGTCGGCGGCAACTTCCGCTTCGGGCACCGCGCCGCGGGCGACGTGGCGCTGCTGGAGCGGCTGGGCAAGACCTTCGGCTTCGGGGTGGAGGGCGGCCCGCTGGTCGCGCAGGACGGGACGGTCTTCTCCTCCACGTACATCCGCTCCTGCGTCGACGCCGGCGACGTGGGCGCCGCGGCGGCCGCGCTGGGCCGCCCGCACCGGGTGGAGGGGGTGGTGGTCCGCGGCGACCAACGCGGCCGGGTGCTGGGGTTCCCCACTGCGAACCTGCTCTGCCACAGGTACGCGGCGGTCCCCGCCGACGGGGTGTACGCCGCCCGGCTGATCCGTCGTGGGCAGTCCGAGCCGCTGATGTCCGCGGTGTCGGTCGGCACCAACCCGACCTTCTCCGGTCGGGAGCGGCGGGTGGAGGCGTACGCGCTGGACTTCGACGGCGACCTGTACGGCGAGCGGCTGGCCCTGGACTTCGTGGCGCACCTGCGCGGTCAGGTCCGGTACGACTCGATCGAGCCGTTGATCGCCCAGATCGAACAGGACGTCGCACGCACCCGGAGCGCCCTGAGCTGATCATCCACCGGGCCGCGCAGGCCCTTGGCCGGGTGTTACCCGTGGGTGCTGGTAGTCTTGCGGGGACGTCGGGTGACCGGCGTGGGGCCTCGCGTGCCTGCTCGACGCCGCGGGTGCGAGGTACCGGTCCGTTCCCGGTCCATCGGGACGACGGACACCTACTTGATCAACCCATCGAAACAGGGAGAACATGGCGCTCGACCAGGAAGCCAAGGCCAGCATCCGCGCGGAGTACGCGACCGCCGAGGGCGACACCGGTTCGCCGGAGGTCCAGGTCGCGGTCCTCACCAAGCGGATCGCCGAGCTGACCGAGCACCTGAAGGTGCACAAGCACGACCACCACAGCCGCCGTGGGCTGCTGCTGCTGGTCGGCCGTCGCCGTCGGCTGCTCAACTACGTCCAGAAGAAGGACATTGCCCGCTACCGGACGCTCATCGAGCGGCTCGGTCTGCGCCGGTGACGTGACGGGGGAGTGGCCGACCGGCCGCTCCCCCGATCGGCGTCCCACCTGAAGAACACGGGCCGCGCGACCAACCCGAGAGGGAGCCGGTCAGCGTACCGGTCTCCGGTAGTGGCCCCCGGGAACCCGGCAGCACGCCGGCACCCGGGCGCTTCGATCGAAGACCGGCCGGCTGAGCAGCTCCCCGACGTCGCGGGCCCACGACGCGAAGGAGCACGACAGCACATGACCGAGACCAAACTCGGCACCGAATCCCGCACCGCCGTGATCGACAACGGGTCCTTCGGCACCCGCGAGATCACCTTCTCCACCGGTCGGCTGGCTCGCCAGGCCGCCGGTTCCGTCATCGCCCAGCTGGGCGAGACGGTGGTCCTCTCCGCCACCACCGCCGGTAAGCACCCGAAGGAGCAGTTCGACTTCTTCCCGCTGACCGTCGACGTCGAGGAGCGGATGTACGCCGCGGGCCGGATCCCCGGCTCGTTCTTCCGCCGTGAGGGTCGGCCCAGCGAGGACGCGATCCTCACCTGCCGCCTGATCGACCGGCCGCTGCGCCCGTCCTTCGTGAAGGGCCTGCGCAACGAGGTCCAGGTCGTCGAGACCATCCTCGCGCTCGACCCGCAGCACCCGTACGACGTGGTGGCCATCAACGCGGCCTCGATGTCGACCAAGCTCTCCGGCCTTCCGTTCTCCGGCCCGATCGGCGCGACCCGGGTCGCGCACATCGACGGCCAGTGGGTCGCCTTCCCGACCCTGGAGGAGCTGGCCCGCGCCACCTTCGACATGGTCGTGGCCGGCCGCACCCTCGACGACGGCGACGTCGCGATCATGATGGTCGAGGCCGAGGCCACCCCGAACGCCGTCGCCCTCATCTCGGCCGGCGCCACCGCCCCGACCGAGGAGATCGTCGCCAGCGGCCTGGAGGCCGCCAAGCCGGCGATCCGCGAGCTGTGCCGCGCGCAGAGCGAGCTGGCCGAGGTCGCCGCCAAGCCGGTCACCGAGTTCCCCGTCTTCCTGGACTACCAGGACGACGTGTACGACGCGGTCGCCGACCTGGCCCGCGCCGACGTGGCCGAGGCGATCACCATCGCCGGCAAGGCCGACCGCGAGGAAGCCCTGGACCGGGTCAAGGCCCGGGTCGCCGAGGAGTTGGGCGCTCGGTTCGAGGGTCGGGAGAAGGAGCTCAGCGCCGCCTTCCGCTCGCTGACCAAGTCCGAGGTGCGCAACCGCGTGCTGCGCGAGCAGGTCCGCATGGACGGCCGCGGCCCGCGCGACATCCGGCCGCTGACCGCCGAGGTCGGCGTGCTGCCCCGGGTGCACGGTTCGGCGCTGTTCGAGCGCGGCGAGACCCAGATCCTGGGTGTCACCACGCTGAACATGCTCCGCATGGAGCAGATGGTGGACACGCTGTCCCCGGAGAACCGCAAGCGCTACATGCACAACTACAACTTCCCGCCGTACTCGACGGGTGAGACCGGCCGGGTCGGCTCGCCGAAGCGGCGCGAGATCGGCCACGGCGCTCTCGCCGAGCGTGCGCTGATCCCGGTGCTGCCGTCGCGCGAGGAGTTCCCGTACGCCATCCGGCAGGTCTCCGAGGCGCTCGGCTCCAACGGCTCCACCTCGATGGGCTCGGTCTGCGCGTCGACGCTGGGCCTGCTCTCCGCGGGTGTCCCGCTGAAGGCGCCGGTCGCCGGCATCGCCATGGGCCTCATCTCCGACGAGGTGGACGGCAAGACGCAGTACGTCACGCTGACCGACATCCTCGGCGCCGAGGACGCGTTCGGTGACATGGACTTCAAGGTCGCCGGCACCCCGGAGTTCGTCACCGCGCTGCAGCTCGACACCAAGCTCAACGGCATCCCGTCGGACGTGCTGGCCGCCGCGTTGCAGCAGGCGAACGAGGCCCGGCAGATCATCCTCGGTGTCATGAAGGCCGCCATCGAGGCTCCGGCCGAGATGTCGGACTACGCGCCGCGGGTCACCACCGTCAAGATCCCGGTCGACAAGATCGGCATGGTGATCGGCCCGAAGGGCCAGACCATCAACGCGATCCAGGACGAGACCGGCGCCGAGATCTCCATCGAGGACGACGGCACGATCTACGTCGGCGCGACCAACGGCCCGTCGGCCCAGGCTGCCGTCGACCGGATCAACGGGATCGCCAACCCGACGCTGCCCAAGCAGGGCGAGCGGTTCCTCGGCACGGTGGTCAAGACCGCCGCGTTCGGCGCGTTCATCTCGCTGCTGCCGGGCCGCGACGGCCTGCTGCACATCTCCAAGGTGGGCGACGGCAAGCGGGTCGAGCGCGTGGAGGACTTCCTCAACGTCGGTGACCGGGTCGAGGTCGAGATCGCTGACATCGACGCCCGCGGCAAGATCTACCTGGACAAGGTCCGCCCGGAGGGCGCCGAGGCGCCGGCCGCCGGTGAGGCCGCCGGTGGCGACCGTCCCTCCGGCCGCGACCGGGGTGACCGGGGTCCGCGTGACCGGGGCGACCGCGAGCGTGGCGGCGACCGGGGCGGGCGTGGCCCGGAGCGCGGTGACCGTGGCGAGGGTGGCGGCGGCGGCGAGGGTGGTGGCGAGGGCGGCGAGCGTCCGCGCCGCCGGACCCGGCACAGCTGACCACCAGCACCTGCAACACCCACCCCTCGTCGAACCGGGAGCAACACGTGAGTCGGGCCTTCAGTGCGCCGTTTCCACCGGATCGACGGGGGGTGGCCCCGTCTCGGGACACCGGGGTGGGCCGCTCCGGCGGCGCCGCCCGTGCGGTGACCCGGACGCTCAGCGACGACCCGCTGGGCGGCACGGTACGACGTACCGTGCTGCCCAGCGGCCTGCGCGTGCTGACCGAGGCGATCCCGGCGATGCGCAGCGTGTCCTTCGGCATCTGGGTGGCGGTCGGTTCGCGGGACGAGACGCGTCCGCAGGCCGGTGCCGCGCACTTCTTGGAGCACCTGCTCTTCAAGGGCACCCACAAGCGCACCGCCTTGGAGATCTCCTCGCAGATCGAGGCGGTGGGTGGCGAGACGAACGCCTTCACCACGAAGGAATACACCTGCTACTACGCCCGCGTGCTGGACGAGGACCTGCCGCTGGCGATCGACGTGATGTGCGACCTGGTCGCCGACTCGCTGCTGGAGCCGGCCGACGTGGAGACCGAGCGTGGCGTGATCCTGGAGGAGATCGCCATGCACGACGACGAACCCGGTGACGAGGTGCACGACCTCTTCGCCCGGGCCGTCTACGGCGACCACCCGCTGGGCCGACTGATCTCCGGCACCGAGGAGACCGTCACGCCGATGACCCGGCGGCAGATCCAGAGCTTCTACCGCGGTCACTACACCGCGCCGCAGATCGTCATCGCCGCCGCCGGCAACCTCGACCACGCCGCGGTGGTCAAGCTGGTCCGGCAGGCCGTGCGCGGCACGCCACTGGACAGCGACCCCGCCGCACCGGCCGCACACCGCGCGGCCACTCCGGCGGTACGCACCAAGCCGGCCACCACCCTGGTCGAGCCGAAGGAGACCGAGCAGGCGCACGTCCTGCTGGGCTGCCCCGGCATCGACCGCACCGACGACCGGCGTTTCGCCCTCGGGGTGCTCAACAACGTCCTCGGTGGCGGCATGTCCAGCCGCCTCTTCCAGGAGATCCGCGAGCAGCGCGGCCTGGCCTACTCGGTCTACTCCTACGCCAGCCAGTACGCCGACAGCGGCCTGTTCGCCGTCTACGCCGGCTGCGCGCCGGGCAAGGTGGACGAGGTGCTGGCCCTGACCCGCGCCGAGCTGGCCCGGGTGGCCGCCGACGGGTTGACCGAGGCCGAGGTGGCCCGGGGCAAGGGGATGAGCAAGGGCTCGTTCGTGCTCGGCCTGGAGGACACCGGCTCCCGGATGAGCAGGCTCGCCAAGGGTGAGCTGCTCTACAGCGACCTGATGCCGGTGGACGAGCTGCTCCGCCGGGTCGACGAGGTCAGCGTCGAGGACGTGAACACCCTCGCCGCCGAGCTGCTCAGCCGGCCGATGTCGCTGGCCGTCGTCGGCCCGTTCGGTAAGGGCGACTTCTCCGCCTGAGGGCCGTCGCTCGCAGGGCCGGTCGCCCGGTGCCGTGGTCTGTTGGGCGGTCGCTCGCAAAGCCGTGGTCGGTAGGGCGGTCGCCCGCAAGGCCGTGGTCTGTAGGGCGGTCGTCCATACGGCCGGGCACGTCCCGGTCGGTGGAGCGGACCGGATCCGGCAGTGGTGGCGCGTCCCGATTGGGATAGGTTGTGCCGCGTGACTGACGAGCAGGAGAAGACCCGCGTCGGCGTGTTCGGTGCCCGCGGCCGGATGGGCATCGAGGTCTGCAAGGCGGTCGACGCCGCCGACGACCTCGAACTGGCGGCGTCGATCGACCAGGGCGACAGCCGTTCCGCCGTCTCCGGCGCCCACGTGGTCGTCGACTTCACCACGCCGGACGTCGTCATGGACAACCTGAAGTGGTGCATCGAGCAGGGCATCAGCGCGGTCGTCGGCACGACCGGCTTCACCGAGCAGCGGCTGGAGCAGGTACGCGGCTGGCTCGCCGACAAGCCCGGGGTGGGCGTGGTCATCGCCCCGAACTTCGGCATCGGCGCGGTGCTGATGATGCAGTTCGCCGCGCGGGCCGCCCGGCACTTCGAGTCCGTCGAGATCATCGAGCAGCACCACCCGCGCAAGCTGGACGCCCCGAGCGGCACCGCCACGCACACCGCCCGGCAGATCGCCCGGGCGCGCGCCGAGGCCGGTCTCGGGCCGGTGCCGGACGCCACAAAGGACGAGGTGCCGGGGGCGCGGGGCGCCGACATCGACGGGGTACGCGTCCACGCGGTGCGTGCCACCGGCCTGGTCGCGCACCAGGAGGTGCTGTTCGGCGGCACCGGCGAGACGTTGACCATCCGCCACGACTCGTACGACCGGGTGTCCTTCATGCCCGGCGTGCTGCTGGCCGTCCGCGCGGTACGCAACCGCCCCGGCCTCACCGTCGGCCTGGACGCCCTGCTCGACTGACCGGGCCGCTCGTCCGCGCCGATGCCAGCGCAGATCTTGGACACTTTCCGTTCCGCGTTGACGGAAACTGTCCAAGATCTGAAGGCGTTGCGGGTCCGGGTAGCATCCGCCGGATGATCGATGCGGGACACCTGGATCGGGTCGGGCGGAGAGTGACGCTGCGCCCGGTGGACGACGACAACTGGCGGGCGGTCGCCGACGTCGCCCCGCGCGACGACCAGCGTCGGTTCGTGGCCGCGCTGGGCGCACGGTACCTGCTGCTGAGTAGCCGCTCGCAGGTGTGGACCTCGCTCGCGGTGTACGCCGACGAGACAGTCGTCGGCCACGTCATGTGGGGTGCGGACGACGACGGCTCGCACTGGATCGGCGGAATGCTGATCGACGCCGCGGAGCAGGGCCGGGGCGTCGGCCGGGCCACCATGCAGACGCTGGCGCCCTGGCTGGCGGCCCGAGACGGCAACCCCCCGGTCCGCCTCTCGTACCACCCGGACAACACCCCGGCAGCGGCCCTTTACGCCTCCCTCGGCTTCCACCCCACGGGCGGCGTGGACGACGACGAGCTGATCGCCGAACAAACCCCCTGACCCCCGTCGCCAAACCCGGCCCAGCCTGACCGGCGTCGATCATGGAGTTGTGGTGCCCCCGCAAAAGGGACACATGTGGAGCTGCTGCCCACCACGACTCCATGATCGACGGGGACGGCGACGGGGACGGCGGCGGGGGCGAGGGCGGAGGCGAGGGCGGGGGGTTAGCGGGGGTTGGATGGGGTTCTGGGGTGGCGTTGGGTGGGGAGGGTCGAGGTCTTCAGGGGGGTGGGGTGACCTGTCATCGTGGCTTCGCCGGTGCGGTTCACCGTGACTGTCACCGGTCTGCCGGCCACGCGGAGGTTGGCGGCGCGCACGGCGCCCAGTTCGGGGCCGGCCAGCGGGGTCAGCCGGACCGTTTCGCCCGGTACGTCGGGGTAGAGGCCCGTGGCGGCCTGGAGCAGCAGCACGGCACCCGCCGCGGCCCACGCCTGCGGCCGGCACGCCGCCGGGTACGGCACCGGGCGGTCGAGCAGCGCCCGGTCGTCGCCGCCGTACAGCTCCGGCATCCGGTAGTCGAACGCCTCGGCCGCCGCGAGCAGCCCTTCGGCCAGGCCGAGCGCGGCGTCGCGGTGCCCGCCGCGGGCCAGCCCGGCGAGCACGATCGCTGTGTCGTGGGTCCAGACCGAACCGCAGTGGTACGACAGCGGGCTGAAGCCGGCGTCGTCGGTGGACATCGTCCGTAGTCCGAAGCCGCCGGCCAGTGTGTCGGTGGTGAGCAGGCGGGCGACCTGGCTCTCCTCCTCGACGGTGAGCAGGCCGGTGCCGAGCAGGTGACCGATGTTGCTGGTCAGTGAGTCGACGGGGCGCTTGTCGCGGTCGAGGGCCAGGGCGGGCTGCGGGCCGTACCGGCCGTCGACCCAGAAGCTGTCCCGGAACCGGCGGGCCAGCGTGGCGGCGTGCTCGCGCCAGCGGTCCCCATCGGGGCGGCCGAAGGCGTCCAGCAGGGCGGCGCCGTTCACCGCCGCCTCGTGCGCGTACCCCTGCACCTCGGCCAGCACGATGGGCGCGGTGGCCAGGGAGCCGTCGTGGAACCGTACGGCGTCGCCGGAGTCCTTCCAGCCCTGGTTGGACAGCCCGTGGCCGGTGGTGTCGACGTACTCGACGAGGCCGTCGCCGTCGGGGTCGGCGTGCTCGCCGAGCCAGCGCAGGGCGGCCTCCAGGTGGGGCAGCAGAGGCTCGATCTGCTCGGTCGGCAGGCCCCAGCGCCACGCGTCGTGCAGGAGGTTGACCCAGAGCATGGTGGCGTCGACGGTGCCGTAGTAGGCAGGCGGGAGGCGCAGTCCGTTTCCGGGCAGCGCGAACTCCTGCCCGCGCAGCTCGTGCAGGATCTTGCCGGGGGCCTCCCCGGTGGCCGGGTCGACGCGGGTGCCCTGGCGACGGGCGAGGACGCGCAGGGTGCCGGCGGCCAGGTCCGTGCCGAGCGGCAGCATCATCCGGGCCGCCCAGAGGCTGTCCCGGCCGAACAGGGTCAGGAACCAGGGCACTCCGGCGCCGAGGAAGACGTCCCCGGGGGCGCCGGTCTCGGCCAGGCGTAGCCCGCGCAGGTCGTCCAGGCTGCGGTCGAGGAAGCGGACCAGTCGCCGGTCGTCGGCGGTCACCTCGGGTCGGGCCCACTCCGGTTCGCCACCCGGGGCGATCACGACGGCGCGCGGGTCGTCGATGGTCACCTGCCAGCGCAGCACCGTCTCGCCTCCGGGTGGCAGGTCGATCGGCCAGGCCAGTCGGGGCGCGGTGGCCCGTTCGTCGGCGGTGAGCACGTCGGCGTCGGGCGCGGTGACGGTGACGGTGATGCCCTCCGCCGACCAGGTGAGCAGGCCCGGTTGGCCGGTCTTGGCCTCCAGCGGCACGGCCGCGCCGCCGGACTTGACCACCTCGATGGGCGCCAGGTCGCAGCCGAGGTCGACGCTCACTGTGGCCCGTACGCCGACGGTGGCGGTGGAGACGATCCGCAGCTCCTCGGTCAGGCCGTTGCGAATGGCCCGCCGGAGCCGGTCGACGCGGACGGTGGGGTCGGGCGTGGGATCGCCGAGCCAGCGTGCCAGGCCCACGAAGCGGACGGCGTGCGGGCCGTCCGCGCCGCGGGTCAGCCCCTCCAGCTCCTGGTCGTCGACGCGCAGTTCGGCCCGGGAGAGTACGCGGGCGTCGGCGTGGAAGACGCCCTGGACGCCGGTCGGGCGGATCTGCCCGGTCGCGTCCCCCAGCGCACTGGTCGGGGCGAACACCACCCCCACCAACTCGTGCAGGAGGGGTTGCAGCTGGCGTTCGATCACGGTGCGGCTCCAGATCTCGGGGTGCGGGGCGGACATCTTGACAACGCGGCCCCTGGCGGTGCAAAGTGCGAAACATTCCAAAAACTTGAACGATCTAATCGTGCACTATCCGAATTGGATCGTTCAAGACGGCGAGAGGGATTAAGTGCCCGAGAAGGTAACCATTGCGACGGTGGCCCGGCACGCCCGAGTAAGCCGGCAGACGGTCTCCAACGTGCTCAACGCGCCGCACATCGTGCGGCAGGAGACCCGCCAGCGGGTCGAGGACGCGATCAACGCGCTCGGCTACCGGGCCAACCAGGCGGCCCGACAGATGCGCACCGGCCGGTCCCGCCTCATCGCCGCCCGGATCGAGCCGACCCGCGACGGCATCAACGGCTCCGTTCTCGACCGCTTCCTGCACGGCCTCACCGAGACCGCCGACGCCGCCGGCTACCGGGTGCTGCTCTACACCGCCACCGACGACGATCGGGAGATCGCCACCTACGACGACCTGCTCGGCACGTACGAGCTGGACGCGTTCGTGCTCGTCGGCACCAAGTACGGCGACCCGCGTACCGCCTGGCTCGCCGACCGGGACGTGCCGTTCGTGACCTTCGGCCGCCCGTGGGACGCGCTCGACGCGCACCCCTGGGTCGACGTGGACGGCGCCGCCGGCACCGCCGCAGCGACCCGGCACCTGCTCGACGCCGGGCACCGGCGGATCGCGTTCATCGGCTGGCCCCTCGGGTCCGGTGTGGGCGACGACCGGCGGGCCGGCTGGCAGGACGCGCTGCGCGCCGCCGGTGTCGACCCGGCCGGGCTGCACCGCGAGACCGAGGACGGCATCGCCGAGGGCGAACGCCTGATGCGGGACCTGCTGGCCGCCGACGCGCCGACCGCAGTGGTCTGCGCCAGCGACTCGCTCGCTCTCGGCGCGCTCCAGGCCATCCGGGATACCGACCCACCGGTGTCGGTGATCGGCTTCGACGACACGCCGGTCGCCGCGGCGGTGGGGCTGGCCAGCGTCAGCCAGCCGCTCGGCGAGGCCGCCGCCCGCTGCGTGGACCTGCTCACCGGAGTCCTCGACGGCAACCACGAGACCCCCACCCACGTGCTGCTCCAGCCCTCGCTGGCGCTTCGGCACACCGCGTAGTCCCATCCCCCCACCAGGAGAACCCCATGGCACCTCGACACCTCACCCGGGCGGCGGTGGCCGGCCTCGCCGCCGTCGCCCTTCTCGGGTCCGCGGCCTGCGGCAGCGGCTTCGACGACTCGTCCGGCGACGCCACCCAGTCCAGCGGACCGGCCAGCCTCCAGATCCTGATCGGATCCTCCGGCGAGGCCGAGACCAAGGCCGTGCAGGACGCCGCGGCGAAGTGGGCCAGCAGCTCCGGCAACACCGCAACGGTCACCCCGGCGCAGGACCTCACCCAGCAGCTCGGCCAGGGTCTCGCCGGTGGCACCCCGCCCGACGTCTTCTACGTGGACGCGGCCCGGTTCGCCGACTACGCGAGTGTCGGCGCGCTGGAGCCGTACGGCGACAAGATCTCGAACCCGGACGACTTCTACGAGAGCCTGCGCACCACCTTCACGTACGACGGCAAGCTCTACTGCGCGCCCAAGGACTTCTCCACCCTGGCCCTGCAGATCAACACGGACCTGTGGGCGAAGGCCGGGCTGACCGACGCCGACGTGCCGACCACCTGGGACCAGCTCACCGCTACCGCCCAGAAGATCAAGGCGAAGGGGCAGGTCGCCCTGGCCCTCGGCGACACCCGGGACCGCATCGGCGCGTTCCTCGTGCAGAACGGCGGCTGGCTGCTGAGCAAGGACGGCAAGCAGCCGACAGCCGACACCCCGGAGAACCTGGCCGCCCTCCAGTACGTCAAGTCCCTGCTCACCTCGGGCCTGGCGAAGTACCCGAAGCAGCTCGACTCGGGCTGGTCCGGTGAGGCGTTCGGCAAGGGCAAGGCCGTCATGACCATCGAGGGCAACTGGATCAAGGGCGCCCTGCAGAACGACTTCCCGAACGTGAAGTACAAGGTGGTGGCGCTGCCGGCCGGCCCGAAGGGTCAGGGCACCCTCTCCTTCACCCAGTGCTGGGGCATCGCGGCGAAGAGCAAGTACAAGGACCAGGCCATCAAGTTCGTCGAGGCGATGACCAGCGGTGAGCAGCAGCTGACGTTCGCGAAGGCGGTAGGTGTCATGCCGTCGCGGCAGTCGGTGCGCGACCAGTACACGGCGGCCTCCCCGGCCGACAAGGTGTTCATCGACGGCGCCGCGTACGCCCAGGGCCCGGTGAACGCGCCGAAGATGGACAGCGTCCTCAAGGACCTCGACACGGGTCTGCAGAGCCTGACCAACGGCGACCCGAAGACCGTGCTGCAGAACTTCGACAAGAACGCCAAGGCGGCGCTCGGCGGCAGCTGAGGTGACGGCGGGGGCCCCGACGACGAGCGGGCCCCCCTCGCGCACCTTCGGCCCGAGACAAGGAGGGAGGGGAGATGGCAACCGAGACACTGACCGCCGTGGCCACCGCGCCCGGGACGAGCCCTCGGCGACGGCGCGGAGGCGTACGCGGCAACGAGAACCTCGCCGGCTGGCTCTTCGTCGCGCCGGTGATCGTCATCCTGGGGCTGTTCCTGCTGCTGCCGATCCTGATGGCGCTCTGGGTCAGCCTGACCGACTGGAACGGGCAGGGCAGCCCGTTCACCGGCGACGTCCCGTTCGTCGGCGCGCACAACTACACCCAGTTGTTCACCGAGGACGGGCTGGCCCGCCGCGACTTCATGACGAGCATCCGCAACAACATCTACTACGTGGCGATAGTGGTGCCGGCGCAGACCGTGCTCGCGCTCGGGCTGGCGCTGGTGGTCAACAACCGGATGCTCAAGGGCAAGAGCTTCTTCCGCAGCGCGTTCTACTTTCCCTCGGTCACCAGCTCGGTCGCGATCAGCGTGGTGTTCCTGTTCCTCTTCGCCAACTCCGGCGCGGTGAACGCGCTGCTCGGCTTCTTCGGGATCGACGGGCCGGAGTGGTTCGCCGACTCCCGGGGCGTGCTGCACCTGCTCCTCGGCGCGGTAGGCGTCGACTCACCCCCGGCGGCCCTCACCGACGGCGGCCCGTTCGGGCTGACCTGGTGGGACTGGCTGGCCGGCCCCAGCGTGGCGATGATCTCGATCATCACGTTGGTCGTCTGGACCACCTCCGGCACGTTCATGCTGATGTTCCTGGCCGGCCTGCAGAACGTGCCGGTGACGCTGGACGAGGCCAGCACGCTCGACGGAGCCTCGGCCTGGCAGCGGTTCCGCCACGTGACCCTGCCGATGATCCGGCCGACCACGTTCCTGGTGCTCACCCTCGGCATGATCGGCTCCTGGCAGGTCTTCGACCAGGTGTACGTCATGAGCCAGGGCGACCCGGCCAAGACCACCCTCACCCCGGCCTACCTGTCGTACCGGACCGCGTTCCGCGACTTCGACTACGGCTCCGGCGCGGCGATCTCCTTCGTGCTGTTCCTGATCATCATCGTGCTCACGCTGATCCAGCGCCGGGTGCTCGCCGAGCGGGACACCGACCGGCCGCGCCGCGGCTGGCGGCGTCGACGCGTACCGGAGAGGTCCTGACATGGCCGTGTCGACCGACCGCCCGGCGGCGGCGCCCGCGCGCGGCGACCAGCGCGCGGCCCGCACCCTGGCCACCCGCTTTCTGGGGTACGCCACGCTTGTCTTCTTCGGGCTGGTGTTCCTCTATCCGTTCGTCATCCAGATCGCGAGCTCGTTCAAGACCGAGCCCGACGCGGCGGCGAACCCGCTCTCGCCGTTCCCGGACCCGCTCAGCCTGGCCGGTTTCGAGCGGATCTTCGCCGGCACCAACTTTCCGCTCTGGCTGGGCAACTCGCTGCTGGTCACCGTGCTGGTGACCCTCGGCCGGGTGTTCTTCGACTCGCTCGCCGGGTACGCGTTGGCCCGGCTGCGGTTCGCCGGTCGAGGCGGGCTGTTCGCCGCGGTCATCGCGGTGATGGCGGTGCCCGGCGTGGTGCTGCTGATCCCGAAGTTCCTGGTGCTCAACCAGCTCGGCATCTACAACAGCTACGCCGGCCTCGTGGTGCCGCTGCTGGCCGACGCGGCGGGCGTGTTCATCATGAAGCAGTTCTTCGAGTCAATCCCGGTGAGCGTGGAGGAGGCCGCCCGCATCGACGGGGCGAGCATCTTCCGCACCTTCTGGTCGGTGGTGCTGCCGATGGCGAAGCCGGCGCTGATCACCCTCACCATCCTGTCGTTCCAGGGCTCCTGGAACGAGTTCCCGCACAGCCTCGTGTCGGTGCAGGACCCGGACCTGTTCACCCTGCCGCGCGGCCTCGCCGACCTGGTCAGCGGCTCGCTGGGCAGCGGCACCCAGTACCCGCTCAAGCTGGGCGCGGCGCTGCTCGCCACCATCCCGGTGGCGATCATCTTCGTGGTGTTCCAGCGCTACTTCGTCCGCGACGCCAACGACGGCGCGGACAAGGGCTGACCCCGGACCGACAGTGGCGGCCTCGCGTCGGGGCCGCCGCTGTCGGTCAGTCGGTCTTCTCCGGCGGAACGGCCACGTGCAGGCGCACCTGAGGCACCAGCATGTCGTCGACGTCCAGCGCCCGGGCCGCCCCGTCGGGCTCCCAACCGGTGCTGGTGAGGAACGTGCGGGTCGCCTCGTCACCGTCGAACGCCCAGGCTACCGCCCGGCTCATGCCGTCCTCGCGCCACAGGTCGACGGCGGCGGCGAGCAGCCGGCTGCCGTGCCCCCGCCGGCCCCAGCGCGGCTCGACCAGCAGGTCGGTCACCGCCGCCACGTCCGGGCCGAGCGCGTCGGCCGGCTCACCCGGGGCGAGCGCCTCGCCGTCGGCCGGACCGGAGGCGGCGAACCCCACCAGATACGATTGCTCGGCCTGTTCGACGGCGACCAGCACCCGGTGCGCGCCCGAGGGCGGCTCCAGCACCGCGGCGCTCCACCGCCTGGCGAGGAACGCCTCGTCCAGGTTGTCGAGCACATGCCGAGGCAGGATCCGGCGGTACGCGACCCGCCAGGTCGCGAGCTGGATGCGTGCGATCTCGCCGGCGTCCTCGGGACGCGCCGGGCGGACGTACCCGAGAGCCATGGGACGGGAGCCTACTCAAGGGCCAGGGAGGCGACGGTGGCGCAGGGTGCCAACAGGACGACCGTGCAGGTCGTCGGGGTGGTGGTGCTCGCCGCGGCGGTCACCGCGTTCCTCGCCGTCGCGGCCGTCCGGCACGGATTCTTCGACCTCAAGGTCTACTACGGCGCGTTGACGTGGTGGGTGCACGACGGCGGGGAGATCTACGACTACCTCAAACCCGGCACCCAGTACGGCTTCACGTACCCGCCGTTCGCGGCGCTGGTCATGCTGCCGATGGCGTACCTGCCGTGGTCGGCCGCGATCGTGGTGAGCGTGCTCGCCAGCGTGGTCACCACGACGGTGCTGATCTGGTGGCTGGTCGACCCGATCGCCCGTCGCGCCGGCTGGACCCGGTGGTTCGCGCTCGCCGTCGCGCTCTGCCTGGCCGCCGCCTTCGAGCCGATGCGGGAGACGGTGAACTTCGGCCAGGTCAACACGCTGCTGCTCTTCCTGGTGGCGGTGGACCTGCTGCGGCTGCTGCCGGCCGGCAACCGGTGGGCCGGGGTGGGCATCGGCGTGGCCACCGCGATCAAGCTGACCCCGGGCGTCTTCATCGTCTATCTGCTGGTCACCGGGCGGTGGCGGGCGGCGCTCACCGCCAGCGGCGCGGCCGCCGGGGTGACGTTGCTGGCCGGCGCGCTCTTCCCGGACGCCTCCCGGGAGTTCTGGACCGAGGCGCTGTGGAACACCGGGCGGGTCGGCGAGCTGGCGTTCGTCTCCAACCAGTCGCTGCGCGGGGTGGTCGCCCGGCTCGACCCGCAGCACCCGAGCACAGTGCTCTGGCTGCTGCTGGTGCTCGGCACCCTGGCGCTCTGGGCCTGGCGGTCCCGCACGGCCGTCGCCGCCGGTGACGAGGCGACCGGCCTGGCCCTCACCGGCGCGGTGATGTGCCTGGTCAGCCCGGTCACCTGGGTGCACCACCTGGTCTGGCTGCTGCCCGGGCTGATCCTGCTCGTCGACAACGCGATGGCCGCGCCGGCCGGGCGCCGCCGGCGCGTCCTGCTGACCGCCGCGACCATCGGGTACGTGCTGCTGATCAGCCGCACCGTCTGGTTCTGGGAGAAGGACTTCACAGGTGTCGACGGCTTCGTCGGCAGCAACGCGTACGTCTGGATCAGCCTCGCCCTGCTGGCGTTCCTGCCGGTCCGCAGGTGGCTGGCACCTGGCGGGTCAGTCGTCGAGACGGCCGGCGTACCGCAGCTCGACCAGCCCGACCGGCCCGCGCCCGCCGGCGAGCGGCACCTGGTAGGTCGACCGCTCACCGTCAGGTGACAGCCCGACCCGTTCGCAGAACCGGCGGGCCCGCTTGTTGTCCTCCAGCACCCACGCCCGATAGCCGGTCCAGCCTCGCTCACTGAGCCCGACACGGGCGGCGGCGAACAGCGCGGCGGCCGTCCCGTCACCCCAGAACGCCGGCTCCACGTAGAGCGCCAGCACCTCGCCGACGGTCGGATCCAGATCGTCGCGGTCCTGGTCGCGGCGGTACGGCCCGAACGTGGTGAAGCCGACGACCAGCCCGTCCACCTCGCCGAGCAGGGTGCTGAACGGGTGCTCCGGATCGGCCGTGCCCAGGTCACGACGGCGCTGCGCCCAGGCCACCACGTTGAGCCGTCCGAGCACCTCGTCCGGCATGAAGCCGGCGTAACCCGCCTGCCAGCCGTGCACGTGCACCCGGGCGACCGCCTCGGCGTCGTCGGGCTCCTCCCGGCGGATGGTCAGCATTGCACCGTTCTATGCCCCCGTGGCCGTCGGAGTCCAGCTTCCCGCACCGGCGTCGTACCGATGATTTATCGTCGCCGACGATGGCCGCACCGGAAGCACTCTCACTCGCCCAGGCCCGCCGGGTGGCACTCGCCGCCCAGGGCTTCGCCGACCCGCCGCCGGTCGGGGTGCCCACACGTCGACATCTGCGCCGGGTCCTCGACCGGGTCGGGTTGATCCAGATGGACTCGGTGAACGTGCTGCAACGGGCGCACTACCTGCCGCTCTACAGCCGGCTCGGGCCGTACCCCACCACGCTGCTCGACCAGGCCGCCTACCGGCGCCCCCGCGAGCTGTTCGAGTACTGGGGCCACGAGGCGTCCCTCGTGCCGGTGGGGCTGCACCCGCTGCTGCGCTGGCGGATGGCCCGCGCGCACAGCGAATCCTGGGGCGGCATGCGGCGCATCGCGCAGGAGCAGCCGGAGCTGGTCGCCTGGGTCCGGGACGAGGTGGCCGCACGGGGCCCGTTGACGGCCGCCGAGATCGAGCACGACGCCCCTCGGGAGACCGGCAACTGGGGGTGGAACTGGTCGGCGGTGAAGCGGGCTCTGGAGTTCCTGTTCTGGGCCGGCGAGGTGACCGCCGCCGAGCGCAGCACGTCCTTCGCCCGCCGCTACGACCTGCCCGAGCGGGTGCTCCCGCCGGCCGTGCTGGCCGCGCCCACCCCGACCGACGCCGAGGCGTACCGCGCTCTGGTGGCCCTGGCGGCGCGGTCGCTCGGGGTGGCCGCCGAACCGGAGCTGCGCGACTACTTCCGGCTGCCACTGGCCGGTGCCCGGCAGGCGGTCGCCGAGCTGGCCGAGGCCGGTGAGCTGGTGCCGGTCACCGTGGCGGGCTGGCGACAGCCGGCGTGGCTGCACGCGTCCGCCCGGCTGCCCCGGTGGATCCGGGCCAACACCCTGGTCAGCCCGTTCGACCCGCTGGTCTGGGAACGGGCCCGCACCGAGCGGCTGTTCGACTTCAGCTACCGGATCGAGATCTACGTGCCGGCGCCGCAGCGGGTCTACGGCTACTACGTGCTGCCGTTCCTGCAGGGCGACAGGTTCACCGCCCGGGTCGACCTGAAGGCCGACCGCAGGGCCGGGGTGCTCCTGGTGCCGGCCGCCTGGATGGAGCCCGGCGCAGACCCGGGGGAGACCGCCGTGGCCCTCGCCGCCGAGCTGTACCGGCTCGCCGGCTGGCTCGGGTTGGACGCGGTGGCGCCGCCCGCGGCCGGCGACCTGGCCGGTCCGCTCACCGCCGCGTTGGCCGGCGTGTCCGGTGTAGCGTGAGCGTGTGACGAGCGTTCCCGGACCGGTCGACCAGCCGCAGCCCACCCCCGGTGCGGGTTGGCCGGCGAGCCCGTCGGGTGACTACGGCTACCCGACGCCCGAGCCCGACCGGCTCACCCGGCTCGTGCTGCGCCTGCACGCGCGGTCACCGCGCTGGGCGGCGCCACTGGCCGCGGTCGGCTGCGTCGGCCTCGGCATGGCCTACGCGTTGCTGAGCAACCCGGCCCACGCCGACCCGGACGCCGCGCCGACCTGCCTGCTCAAGCTGACCACGGGGCTCGACTGTCCGGGCTGCGGCGGCACCCGCGCGCTCTGGTACGTGCTGCACGGCGACCTGCCGGCCGCCGCCCGGCACCACTTCCTGTTCGTCTTCGCGGTGCCCTTCCTGGCGTACCTCTTCGTCGCCTGGGCGGGAAACCAGGCGTTCGGTTGGCGGCTGCCGGAGCTGCGGATCAGCTCGAAGGTCATCGTCGGTTTCCTTGGCGCGTGGCTGGCCTTCTCGGTGCTGCGCAATTTGCCCTGGGCGCCGTTCACGTCGCTCTACGTCTGAGGGCCCGCCAGCTCCGCCCTGCGTGATGTGGCGGGGCCTTGCTCGGTCGGGCTGCGCGGGGTCCTTCCTGCGCGTCCTGTCGAGCTGCCCCACATGTGGGGCATGGTGGTGGTGGGGCCCGGCGTGGTGCCGTCTGCACCGGACGTGGGCGTGGTGGTGGGTCCGGCGTCGTGCCGCCCCCGACGTGGGGCTTGGCGGTGATGGGTCCGGCGTCGTGCCGCCTGCCCAGAGTGGGACGCGGCGTGGTGGGGCCCGGCGTCGTGCCGCCTGCCCAGAGTGGGACGCGGCGTGGTGGGGCCCGGCGTGGTGCCGTCTGCCCCCGGGCGTGGGGCAAGGCGTGGTGGGCCCGGTGTCGTGCCCCGCCTGCCCCAGATATGGGGCAGCTCGACAGGGAACCGAGGACGTGGCAGGGACCCGGCAGGGCGTCGGCGTGCCGGTCGAGATCTTGGACACCTGGGGCCCCGCTGGTGCGCGCAAGCCGGTGATTTTGCGGTAGCTGGGCGCTTTCTGCACCGCGAGCCCGAGTTGGGCAGGGGACCGCCGGCCACTACAGTCCCAGGAATGCCGGAGATGGTGCAGCCCCAGGTCAAGTTGATCGCGTGGACCCAGTTCGCGGCCCCGGACGACGTGCCGTGGTCGACCGACGCCGAGGGCGGCCAGGCGCTCGCCGAGTTCGCCGGGCGGGCCTGCTACCAGTCGTGGAAGAAGCCGAACCCGGCGACCGCGACCAACGCCGGCTATCTCGCGCACATCCTCGAGGTCGGCCACCTGAGCGTGCTGGAGCACGGCTCGGTGACCTTCTACTTCACCGGGGTGTCGCGCTCCTTCACCCACGAGTTGATCCGGCACCGGCACTTCTCGTACTCCCAGCTCTCGCAGCGGTACGTCCCGGAGCGCGACGCGGCAATGGTCGAGCCGGCGGTCATCGCCGACGACCCGGAGCTGCACAAGAAGTTCACCGAGGCCGCCGAGGCGAGCGTGCGGGCCTACACCGAGCTGCTGGAGGGTCTTGAGCAGCGGTTCTCCGACGAGCCGAACCCGACGCTGCGCCGCAAGCAGGCGCGGCAGGCGGCCCGCGCGGTGCTGCCCAACGCCACCGAGACCCGGATCGTGGTCAGCGGCAACTACCGGGCGTGGCGGCACTTCGTCGCCATGCGGGCCACCGAGCACGCCGACGTGGAGATCCGTGAGCTGGCCGTGGAGTGCCTGCGTCAGCTCCAGGGAGTCGCGCCGAACGTCTTCGCCGACTTCGTGATCTCGACGCTCCCGGACGGCACCGAGGTGGCGGCCAGCCCGCACGAGGCGTCCTGAGCCCTTCCCCGGCGGGCTCCGGCTGGTCGTCCGCTAGGTTGGAGGGTATGACGCACGACCACCCCGACGCCGCGGCCCGAACGGCGTCCCGCCCCTTCGGCCGGGTGCTCACGGCCATGGTGAGCCCGTTCACCCCCGACGGCTCGCTCGACCTCGACGGCGCCGCCCGACTGGCGAGCCACCTGGTCGACGAGCAGGGCAACGACGCGCTGGTGGTCAACGGCACCACCGGTGAGTCGCCGACCACCACCGACGCGGAGAAGGAACGCCTGATCCGGGCCGTGGTGGAGGCCGTCGGTGACCGGGCCAGGGTCGTCGCCGGGGTGGGCACCAACGACACGCGGCACACCATCGAGCTGGCGGCGGCCGCCGAGAAGGCCGGCGCGCACGGTCTGCTCGTGGTCACCCCGTACTACAACAAGCCGCCGCAGAGCGGCCTGCTGCGGCACTTCACCGCCGTGGCCGACGCCAGCGGACTGCCGGTGATGCTGTACGACATCCCACACCGCTCCGGCGTGCCGATCGACACCGAGACACTGGTCCGGCTCGCCGACCACGCGCGGATCGTCGCGGTCAAGGACGCCAAGGGCGACCTGACCGCCACCAGCTGGGTGACCAGCCGGACCGGCCTCGCCTTCTACAGCGGCGAGGACGCGCTCACCCTGCCGGCGCTGGCCGTCGGTTGCGTGGGCGTGGTCGGCACCTCGACGCACTTCACCGGGGCGCTGACCGCAGAGATGATCGAGGCGTACGACGCGGGGGACATGCCGGCCGCGCTTGCCCTGCACCGGCGGCTGCTGCCGCTGTTCACCGGCATCTTCCGCACGCAGGGCACCATCCTGGTGAAGGCGGGCCTGGCGTCGCTGGGCCTGCCGGCCGGCCCGGTGCGACCCCCGCTCGTGGACGCCACCGACGACGAGATCGCCCAGCTGCGCGCGGACTTCGCGGCAGCGGGCCTGGAGCTGCCCGAATGATCGAACGACACGATGGGCGCCGAGTGACGGCGTCGCAGAATGAGGTGGACGCGTGACCGAGGCGCACATCGAGGCGGAACTGCCCCCGCCGCTGCCGGAAGGTGGCCTGCGGATCATCCCGCTCGGCGGGCTCGGCGCCATCGGTCGGAACATGACCGTCTTCGAGTACGACGGCAAACTGCTGATCGTCGACTGCGGGGTGCTCTTCCCCGACGTCGAGCAGCCGGGCGTGGACCTGATCCTGCCCGACTTCGGCCCGATCCTGGACCGGCTGGCCGACGTCCAGGCGATCGTGCTGACCCACGGCCACGAGGACCACATCGGCGCGGTGCCGTACCTGCTCGCCCACAAGCCCGACATCCCGCTGGTCGGCTCGCAGTTCACCCTCGCCCTGGTCGAGGCGAAGCTGGCCGAGCGGCGCATCCAGCCGTACACGCTGACCGTGCGCGAGGGCGGCCGGGAGCGGCTCGGCCCGTTCGAGTGCGAGTTCTTCGCGGTCAACCACTCCATCCCCGACGCGCTCGCCGTGGCCATCCGCACCCCGGCCGGCCTGGTGCTGCACACCGGCGACTTCAAGATGGACCAGCTCCCCCTGGACGGCCGGATCACCGACCTGGCCGGCTTCGCGCGGCTCGGAGCCGAGGGCGTCGACCTGCTGCTGTCCGACTCCACCAACGCGGAGATCCCCGGCTTCGTCACCCCGGAGCGGGAGATCGGGCCGGTGCTCGACTCGATCTTCGCGAAGGCCAAGGGTCGGATCATCGTCGCCTCGTTCGCCTCGCACGTGCACCGGGTGCAGCAGGTCTTCGACTCCGCCGCCGAGCACGGCCGCAAGGTCGCGTTGATCGGCCGGTCCATGGTCCGCAACATGGGCATCGCCCGGGACCTCGGCCTGCTCAACATCCCGGCCGGCCTGGTCATCGGGATCGAGGAGGCGACCACGCTGCCTCCCGAGCAGATCGTGCTGATGTCCACCGGTTCGCAGGGTGAGCCGATGAGCGCGCTGGGCCGGATGGCCAGCGGCGACCACCGGCACATCACCATCGCCCCCGGCGACACGGTCGTGCTGGCGTCGTCGCTGGTGCCGGGCAACGAGACCTCGGTCTACCGGGTCATCAACCGGCTCGCCCGGGCCGGCGCGGTCGTCGTGCACAAGGACGTGGCGAAGGTGCACGTCTCCGGGCACGCCCCGGCCGGCGAACTGCTCTACCTGCTCAACGTGGTCCGTCCGAGCAACCTGATGCCGGTGCACGGCGAGTGGCGGCACCTGCGCGCCCACGCCCGGCTCGGCATCGAGTCCGGTGTCGCAGCCGACCGGGTGGTGATCTGCGAGGACGGCGACGTCGTCGACCTCGTCGAGGGCCGCGCCAGCCTGGTCGGGCACGTGAAGAGCCGGTACGTCTACGTCGACGGCCTCGCCGTCGGCGACGTCAGCGAGTCGCTGCTCACCGAACGGCGGATCCTCGGCGACGGTGGCTTCATCGCCACCACAGTGGTCGTCGACTCGGTCACCGGCAAGGTGGTCGCCGGCCCGACGCTGTCCGCGAAGGGCTTCTCCGAGGACCCGGAGGCGTTCAACCCGGTGGTCCCGCTGGTCACCGAGGCGCTCAACCGGGCCGCGGCGGACGGCATCACCGACCCGCACCAGCTCCAGCAGATCGTCCGGCGGACCGTGGGGCGGTGGGTCAACGACAAGTACCGTCGTCGCCCGATGATCGTGCCCACCGTCGTCGAGGTCTGACACGCGTGACCGGGCCGGTCGCCGACATCCCCCGTGGATGTCGGTGACCGGCCCGGATCGTGTCGCGGGCGCGCTCTGGCTCAGGCCCGCGACATCCGGCGGCGCAGCACCAGCAGCCCGGCGCCGAGGGCCAGCAGCGCCACGCCGATGAGGGCGTACGTGCTGCCGGACGACCCGGTGCGGGGCAGTTGCGCGGCGTCGGGGATGGACGTGCTCGGCGCGGACGGGGTCGCCGTGGCGGTCGGACCGGCCGGTGGCGGAGTCGTGGCGGTGCGTGGTCGGTGATGGCCGTACCACATCGACCCGGCGCCTCCGGTTGCGTGCTGTCGGATGTCGCACAGTCGCGCCCCGCCCTGCAACCAACTGCCCTGTCCGCGGCATCAGGGGAGCGCGGCGACCGCCTCGGCGTAGGCGACTCCGGTGGCGATGGCGGCGTCCACCAGCACCGTGAGCTGCGCCGGGGCCACCCCGTGAGCCAGGTTCGTGGCCACGTCGCCGGCCAGCACCAGCTCCTCACCGAGGTCGTGCGCGTACGCCTTGGGCAGCAGCCGGTCGTGGTTCCAGGCGTTGCAGAAGGCGTACACCTCGGCGCGGCGGGTCGCGGGCAGCCGGCGGGCGGCCATGGCGCGGGCGTGCAGCACCTCGCCGCGCTCGCCGGCCCGACGGAACTGGATCATCACGGCGCCCCACGAGCCGACCACAGTGGCGCCCTCGTCAACGACGTACCGGTCCCCGCGTCGGTCCAACACCGCGGTGATCATGTCGATGGTCAGCGTCGCCAACTCGCGTTCGTCGTCGTCGGGCTCGATGTCGGGGTCGGGTCCGTCGCCGGGCTCGTCGTCGGGGGGCAGGGGCACCGCGGCCGCCACGGGACGCTCGGCCAGCCAGCCGGCCATCCGGCCGGAGTGGTGGCCGGTGCCGTTGCGGGCGTCGAAACTGCCCGCCAGCTCGTTGGCGACCGCGAGCAGCAGCGCGCCGAGGGTGGCGACGTCCAGGTCGGTGGCCGGCCGCCCCCCGTACGCCGGGCGGGGCACAGTGCGCACGCCGAGCCCGGCCTCGACGGCCAGGGCGCAGACGAGCGCGCCCGCGGCGGCGAACTCCATCGCCGCGAGGTCGTCGGTGGGCCGGTCCAACCGGGGTAGCTGTTCGGCCAGGATGGTCAGGCCGCGTTCCAGGTGCCCGCCCAGGGCACAGAACCGCAGGTGCGCGGCGAGGTACGGGAATGCGGCACGCTCGTGTCGGTGCCGCCGGTACGACCGCACGTGCGCCGCTGCGGCCCGTTCCGGCTCACCGGTGCGCAGCTCGGGCAGCAGCCTGGCCACCAGCGCCCGCTCGGGCTGGTCGGTGCAGTCCACCGCGTCGCCAGCCGGCTCCCGCAGCTCGGCCAGCGCGGCCCGCCACTCTCCCCAGCCGGCGAGCAGGTCCGCGCGGCGGGCCGGGGCGCAGCCGGGGCATCCACCGGACGGCCCGCTGGCCGTGCCCGCCCACCGCTGGTACCAGTGGCGGGCGGTGGGCTCGTCGCCGAGGTGGTCGGCGATCCGACAGCGCAGCTCCGCGACGGTCGGCGCGTCGGGTCCGTCCGTACCGACCCGGTGGGCCAGGTCGTCCAGGAGGGACCGGGTCTGGTCCAGCCCCACCCGGGGGGTGCCGAGCAGCGCCTCCACGGCGTACCGCTGCAGGCGCAGCAGCAGTCGGCCCTCATCGTCGGTGAGCAGCTCGGGCCGGTAGTCGGCGGCGGCCCGGCACCGGCGCACCGGCTCGACCAGCCGCCACCGTTCGCCGTGCAGCAGGTACGCCTCGATCAGCGCGAACCGGGCGTCCAGTGCGGACCGGAGGTCCCCGGCCGCGTCGGCCCGCTCGGCGAGCCGTTCGAGGGCGAGCAGCCGGTCCGGCCCGTCGGGGAGGTCCCGTGCGTCGGTGAGCGCGTTCACCAGCGCCGGATCGCGGTGTACGGTCACGCCGGCACCGCGCCGGGCAGCCGGCCGACGGCCACGGCGAGTTGGCAGCCGGCCGAGATGCCACAGTCGAGCAACTGGTCGAGCTGGTGCGGGGTGACCCCACGTTCCAGGTCGGTGATCACCTCACCGTAGATCCGCGCCCTGCCCCCGTCGTCGACGTGCACGAAGGCCTTCGGCCAGAGCCGGTCGTGGTTCCACGAGTTGCAGAAGATGTACAGGTCCGGGACCCGTTCGATGCCGAAGGCGGGCGTGACCATCGTGCGGACCTGGAGCAGCTCGCCGTCCCCGCCGAGACGCAGGAACCAGATCAGGTTGTCGTCGAAGCGACCCACGAGGTCACCGTTCACGGCGCGGCCGACCGATCGGCCACGCGCGGCGAGCACCGCGGCGAGCAGCTCGTCGGTCAACGGGCGCAACCTACCGGGGTGCCCGGCCAGCGGATCGTCCTCGAGTCCCGGCGACGCCATCGGGCATCCCTTCTGAGGCGGATATCACGACCGGCGGTGGGGTCCGTGCTGCGACGCGCGGACACGACCCGGAAAAGCGGCGATCTGCCCGGCCCCACCGTTACCGTGACTCTATGGCGGGCCGTACCTCTCAGGCGAGCCGGCGACGCGGCGCGTCGCCGCGCGGTGGCACCAACAGCCGTGCCCGTCAACCGGCGAAGAAGACCCGGGCACCGGTACGGCGACGCACCACACCCGCCCGTCCCGGCCCGGCGGTCTACGTTGGCCGCGCGATCGGTGCACTGTGGATGGGGCTGGCGCACGGAATGGGTTGGGCCGTGCGGGCCGCCGGTCGGCAGGCTGCCTCCGCCCGCGACCTCGACCCCGAGCACCGTCGCGACGGCGGCGGGCTGCTGCTGTTCGGGCTGGCCCTGCTCAGCGCCGTCGCGCTCTGGTTCTCCGGAGCGGGCCCGGTGGGCGCGCGTCTGGCCGACACGATCCGGCTGTTCCTGGGCGCGATCTCCGTGGTGGTGCCGGTGCTGCTGATGATCGGTGCGTGGCGGTTGATGCGCCAGCCCTCCGATCCGGAGCACCGGGGTCGCGGCTTGATCGGGTGGGGCTCGCTGCTGGTGTCGACCGCCGCGCTGCTCCAGATCGGTCAGGACCCGGTGGACACCGTGCAGCGTGACTACGCGGGCGGCCTGGTCGGCGCCGGCGTGGGTGGGTTGCTGGAGCGGGCGGTCACCGCGTGGGTGGCCGTACCCTTGCTGGTCCTGCTGTTGCTCTTCGGCCTGCTCGTGGTCACCGCGACGCCGATCAACAAGATTCCCGAGCGGCTGGGCCTGCTCGCCGGAAGCCTGGTCGCGACAGCGGACCCCGACGTCGCCGAGGAGGTCGACGAGACGGTTCTCCGCCCGGCGCGCAAGCGACCGGCGAAGCGGATGCCCCCACCACTGGACCCGGACGACTTCGAGGACCTGGAGGGCGCCGACCTCCAGGAGACCATGGTCCTCCCGCGCAAGGCCCCGGCGAAGGTGCCGGCCAGCCGCAAGCCGGCCGAGCCGCCGGAGCACTCGCCCGCGCCCACCCGCGCCGAGCAGCTCGCGTTGACCGGCCTGGCCGGCGACTACACCCTGCCCCCGGCGAACATGCTCAGCGCCGGCGCCGCCGCGAAGACCCGCAGCAAGGCGAACGACGAGGTGATCGCCGCGCTCACCGGCGTCTTCGACCAGTTCGACGTGGACGCCGCGGTCACCGGGTTCACCCGGGGCCCGACCGTCACCCGCTACGAGGTGGAGCTGGGGCACGGGGTCAAGGTCGAGCGGATCACCCAGCTCTCCCGCAACATCGCGTACGCGGTGAAGTCGCCGGACGTACGGATCCTCAGCCCGATCCCGGGTAAGAGCGCGGTCGGCGTGGAGATCCCGAACACCGACCCGGAGAACGTGGCGCTCGGTGACGTGCTGCGCTCGCGGGCGGCGACAAGCGACCACCATCCGATGGTGGTGGCGCTCGGCAAGGACATCGAGGGCGGCTACGTGGTGGCCAACCTCGCCAAGATGCCGCACATCCTCATCGCCGGGGCCACCGGCGCGGGCAAGTCGAGCTGCCTCAACACGCTGCTGGTGTCCATCCTCACCCGGGCCACCCCGGACGAGGTGCGGCTGCTGCTGATCGACCCGAAGCGCGTCGAGATGACCGGCTACGAGGGCATCCCGCACCTGGTCACCCCGATCGTGACCAATGCCAAGAAGGCGGCCGACTCGCTGGACTGGGTGGTCCGCGAGATGGACATGCGCTACGACGACCTCGCGGCCAACGGGGTCCGGCACATCGACGACTTCAACCGCAAGGTCCGCAACGGCGAGATCAAGGCCCCGCCGGGCAGCGAACGCGAGATGCGTCCGTATCCGTATCTGTTGGTGATCGTGGACGAGCTGGCGGACCTGATGATGGTCGCGCCGCGCGACGTGGAGGACTCGGTCGTCCGGATCACCCAGTTGGCCCGGGCCGCCGGCATCCACCTGGTGCTGGCGACCCAGCGCCCCTCGGTCGACGTGGTGACCGGTCTGATCAAGGCGAACGTGCCGTCCCGGTTGGCGTTCGCCACGTCGTCCCTCGCGGACTCGCGGGTCATCCTGGACCAGCCCGGCGCGGAGAAGCTGCTCGGCCGCGGTGACGGTCTCTTCCTGCCGATGGGGGCCTCGAAGCCGGTCCGGATCCAGGGCGCCTGGGTCACCGAGCGCGAGATCGCCGACGTGGTGAAGTTCTGCAAGGACCAGCGCGAGCCGGAGTTCCGCCCGGACGTGCTGGCCCCCGCCAAGGACAGCCAGAAGAAGATCGACGAGGACATCGGCGACGACCTCGACCTGCTGGTGCAGGCGGTGGAGCTGGTGGTCACCTCGCAGTTCGGCTCCACCTCGATGCTCCAGCGCAAGCTGCGGGTCGGTTTCGCCAAGGCGGGCCGTCTCATGGACCTCATGGAGACCCGCGGGGTGGTCGGCCCGTCGGAGGGGTCGAAGGCCCGCGACGTGCTGGTCAAGCCGGACGAGCTGGAGGACGTCCTGGCCGGCCTGCGCGGGGACGTGGACTGACCCTCGGTCGATCCGGGATACGCGACGGGCCCGCCGGTAGCCGGCGGGCCCGTGTCGGAGTGCGGTCAGTTGTTGATCAGCGCGCCGATGATCACCAGGCTGATGATCGCGGCGACGACGCTGGCCACGGCGGCGTACCAGCCGAGCGGCTTGTCGCCGAGCACCGCGCCGACGACGCCGGCGATCACGCCGAGCACGCCGAAGATGATCGGGTTGAGCAACAGGGCGAGCACGGCGAAGACGAAGCCCACGATGGTGAGGATGCGGGCGGCGTTGTTACGCGGGCGGGCGGTGGTGGGGACGTCGGCCATGTCTTCCTCCGGTGTGAGAGCCTGTCGTGCCAGACCGATCAACTACCCACCGTGGACATTGGTCACGCGTACATCTTCAGTGGAAGATCTTCAGCCCGACCACGCCGGCGATCACCAGCAGCAGGCAGAGGATCCGGGGCAGGCTGGCCGACTCGCCGAGCGCCAGCATCCCGACCAGCGACGTCCCCACCGCGCCGATGCCGACCCAGACCGCGTAGCCGGTGCCGACCGGTATGTCGCGCAGCGCGTACGCGAGCCCGCCCATGCTCAGCACCAGGGCCAGTACGAACACCGCCGACGGGAGCAGCCGGCTGAAGCCGGCGCTGCGGTCCAGGGCGATCGCCCAGACCGTCTCCAACAGTCCAGAGATCACCAACACCAGCCAGGCCATCGTCCACCTCACGAAGGAGCGCCCGGGCTGCGCACCGGACGGGTCGGGTCGTCACGTGGGGCGTCTTGGCCTGACCGGGTACGCCCACCGCTCGTCCGGAGTGGTCACCGGCATCCGGGCCACCGTGGCCGACGCTAGCACCGGCCCGACGGCCCCGGTGGTGACTCCCGCCACCACGCGTTGACCTCTACCTCACTTCAACTTGCAGTATGGCGAGATGGCCCTGCTCTATGCCGATCCCGAGATCGCCGCCGTCCTGGACGCCACCACCACCGTCGACGCCATGCGGGTCGCCCTGGTGGCCGCGTACGAGGGGCGGCTGGTCGCCCCGCCCCGGGCCGCCGCCCCGCTCGGCGGGGGACGGATGGTGCTCACCGCCGGGCACCTCGTCGGCGAGTGGTACGGCTACCGCTCGTACGACACGTTCGGCCACCCGCAGGGCGAGCAGCTGGTGGTGCTGCACGACGCCCGCACCGGAGCGGTGCGGGCGGTCGCCGTCGGCGAGGAGCTGGGCTCCCGGCGTACCGGTGGGCTGGGTGGCGCGGCGGTCGACGCGCTGGCCCGGCCGGACGCGGCGACCCTCGGCGTGATCGGCTCCGGGCGGCAGGCGTGGACCCAGGTGTGGGCCGCGGCCGCCGTCCGACCGTTGCGCGAGGTGGTGGTGCACAGCCGCTCGGCGGCGCGACGGGACGCCTTCGCCGCCCGGGTGCGCGCCGAGCTGGGCGTGCCGGCCCGCGCGGCCGCCGACCCGGGGGCGGCCGTCACCGGGCGGGACATCGTGGTGCTCGCCACCACCAGCCGCACCCCGGTGCTGCGGTCCGGCGATGTGAGCCCCGGCACGCACGTCAACGCGGTCGGTTTCAAGCAGCAGGACCGCAGCGAATTCGGCACCGACCTGCTGGACGTCGCCGACCTGCTGGTCACGGACTCGCCGGCCCAGGCGGCGGACTACCAGCCGCCGATGCTCGCGGCCCTGCCCCCGTACGCCGGACGGTTGCGTGACCTGGGCGGCGTCCTGGCCGGCGGGGTTCCCGGCCGCAGCACGGCGGACCAGATCTCCGTCTTCTGCTCCACCGGCCTGGCCGGCACGGAGGTCTTCCTGCTCGACGCGCTGACCCGCGTGGGCGCCGCGACCCGCTGACCGGTCGCCGCCCGGGGACGACGCGCGGGGTGTGTGCCGGCCGACCACCCCGGCCCGCGTGCGCGGGCTTGCGCGACCGGCCCGGTACCCTCGGATGGTGTCTGCCACCTCTCCTTCTCCTTCCGACAACGCCGAGGGCCGCCGCGTCGCCCTGCTCACCCTGGGCTGCGCCCGCAACGAGGTCGACTCGGAGGAGCTGGCCGCCCGGCTGCACGCCGACGGCTGGCAGGTGACCACCGACGGCGAGGGCGCCGACGTGGTGGTCGTCAACACCTGCGGCTTCGTGGAGAAGGCCAAGCAGGACTCCATCCAGACCCTGCTCGCCGCCGCCGGCACCGGCGCCAAGGTGGTGGCCGCCGGCTGCATGGCCGAGCGCTACGGCCGGGAGCTGGCCGACAGCCTGCCCGAGGCGCAGGCGGTGCTGAGCTTCGACGACTACCCGGACATCGCCGCCCGGCTGAACGCAGTCGTCGCCGGGGAGCAGATCACCGCGCACACTCCCCGGGACCGCCGCGAGCTGCTGCCGCTGACCCCGGTGCAGCGCCAGAGCGCCACCGTGTCCCTGCCCGGGCACGGCACCGTGGCCCGCGCCACCGTCGACACCGACGAGCACACCCCGGCGCACCTGCGCCAGGTGCTGCGCCGCCGACTGGACACCGGCCCGGTGGCCTCGCTGAAGCTCGCCAGCGGCTGCGACCGGCGCTGCGCGTTCTGCGCCATCCCCGCGTTCCGTGGGGCCTTCGTCTCGCGTACGCCGGACGAGCTGCTCGCCGAGGCGGAGTGGCTGGCCAAGACCGGCGTACGCGAGCTGGTGCTGGTCAGCGAGAACTCCACCTCGTACGGCAAGGACCTCGGTGACCCCCGCGCGCTGGAGAAGCTGCTGCCGCAGCTCGCCGCGGTGTCCGGCATCGTCCGGGTGCGGGTGAGCTACCTCCAGCCGGCCGAGACCCGGCCCGGTCTGGTCGAGGCGATCGCCGGCACTCCCGGGGTGGCCCCGTACTTCGACCTGTCGTTCCAGCACTCCAGCGAGCCGGTGCTGCGCCGGATGCGCCGTTTCGGCTCGACCGACCGTTTCCTGGAGCTGCTGGCCAGCGCCCGGGCGCTGGCACCGGAGGCGGGCGCGCGGAGCAACTTCATCGTGGGCTTCCCCGGCGAGACCCGCGCCGACATCGACGAGCTGACCCGGTTCCTGACCGAGGCCCGCCTCGACGCGATCGGCATGTTCGACTACAGCGACGAGGACGGCACCGAGGCGGCCGGCCTGCCCGGCAAGGTCTCCGCCGCGACCATCAAGCGGCGCTACGACCGGCTCAGCGCGCTCGCTGACGAGCTCTGCTCGCAGCGGGCCGAAGACCGGCTCGGCTCGACAGTCGAGGTGCTCGTCGACGCGATCGTCGACGGTGTGGTGGAGGGCCGGGCGGCGCACCAGGCGCCGGAGGTGGACGGTTCCACCACCCTTGTCGCACCGGCCGACGGCGGGGTCGACCTGGCCGCGTTGCGCCCGGGTGACCTGGTGCGGGCCACGGTGACCGGCACCGAAGGGGTGGATCTGCTCGCGGTGCCGGATGAGATGATCTCGGCGGCGCCCGGCGCGGCACGGTGACGGCGGGCCCGGACGGAGCGGGGGAGCCAGGTGGTGCGGTGCCGGAAACGCCATGGCGACCCGAGCGGAGCGAGACGGTGACCGGGGCGACGGAGTCGACGCCGGCCCGGGTGGTCGCGCGGGTGCCCGTGCTCAACGCGGCAAACGCCCTGACCGCGCTGCGGCTGGTGCTGGTGCCGGTCTTCGCCGCGTCCGTGATCGTGTCGGGGATGACCCACGCGGGTTGGCGGATGGCGGCCTGCCTGATCTTCGCGGTGGCCTCGGCGACCGACCTGGTGGACGGTTGGATCGCCCGCCGGTTCGGTCTGGTCACCTCGGTCGGCAAGGTGGCCGACCCGATCGCCGACAAGGCGCTCACCGGCGCGGCCCTGGTGCTGCTCTCCTGGTACGACAGGTTGCCCTGGTGGGTGACGGCGCTGATCCTCGTCCGCGAGCTGGGCATCACCGGCCTGCGGTTCTGGGTTATCCGGCACGGGGTGATCGCGGCCAGCCGCGGCGGCAAGATCAAGACTGCGCTCCAGATCCTGGCCATCGCCTGGTACCTCTGGCCGATGCCGGCCGCCCTCGTCGCCGTCGGCCCCTGGATCATGGGTGCCGCCGTCCTGGTCACGGTGGCGACGGGCTTCGACTACATCACCCAGGCCCTGCGCCTCCGCCGCCCCCACCAACCCTGACCCCCCACCCCGCCCGCGGTGATCATGAAGTTGTTGCCGTCGGGGCCGGCGTGGCGGGGCGATAACTTCATGATCGACGGGTGTGGCCCGGAGGGTTGGGGGTCGGCGGGTGGGGAAGGACGAGCTCATGCAGCGGGAAGAGCGGGAAGAGAACGCCACGGGTAGCGCGGCGGCGGGTGTCGTGCACAGTCTGTCGCAGCGCCACGAGACCCTGGCCACCGTCGAATCGCTCACCGGCGGGCTGCTGGCCGCGTCGATCGTGGAGATCGCCGGGGTCAGTGGGATCTACCGGGGCGGGTTGGTCGTCTACGCCACCGACCTGAAGTCCACCCTGGCCGGCGTACCGGCCGATCTGCTGGCCGAGCGCGGCCCGGTCGACCCGGACGTGGCGGCTGCGCTCGCCGAGGGCGGCCGGCGGCGCTGCGGCGCCGACTGGGGGCTCGCCACCACCGGGGTCGCCGGCCCGGAGCCGCAGGACGGCAAGCCCGTGGGCCTGGTCTACGTCGCGGTCGCCGGCCCGACCGGGGGAGAGGTCCGCCAGCTCGACCTGGACGGTGGGCGGGACCACGTACGCTCGGCCGCCGTGATCGAGGCGCTGCGGCTGCTCGCCGAGCGGATCCACGCCGCCGACGAGGCCGCCCGCGACGGCGTGGCGACGGCCGAGGAGGCCGCCCGCGACGGTTCCGGGACGGCCGGCGTGGGGCGCCGATGAGCCGCCCCGGGCGAACCGACGGGCGGGGCGGGATGTCGCCGGGCCCCACAGCGGGTACGGTTGCGGGAAGGCTCCGACGCTCGGAGCCGGCGCGGTCCGCCGCGGCCGGCCGCCCGACGCCGGGCGAGAGGTATCCCTCAGGGGGAGGTGCGATGGTCCTGCTACGCCGGGTGATCGGTGACGCACTGCGGACGCGCCGGCAGGGACAGCAGCGCACACTGCGTGAGGTGTCCACCGCCGCCAACGTCAGCCTCGGCTACCTCTCGGAGATCGAGCGGGGGCACAAGGAGCCGTCCAGCGAGCTGCTCGCCGCGATCTGCGACGCCCTCGGTGCCCGCCTGTCCGAATTGTTGCGCGAGGTGAGCGACACCGTGGCCCTCGCCGAGCAGATGCCCGCCGGGGTGCTCGTCGGCATGCAGGACGAGCCGGCCGAGGCCGCGCCCGTCGGCGCGACGGCCGCCGTGCGCAAGGGCGCCAACCGGGGCGTCCGGCAGGTCACCTCCGACGGCAAGGTCGCCGTGTCGGTCCGGCAGGATTCGCCGCTTCGGGCCACCCTGCGCAGCACCCGGGTCCGCCCCACCGAGCGCGACCGGGACGTGGTCTGCGCCGCCTGAGCCCGTCGAACCGTTGACCATGGGCGACGTGGCCCCGGCCGCGTAGGGTTGCCCGCAGGAGCCGACGGTTCCCGTCGAGCACCCGGTACGGATGCCCCGCTGGCGTTCGGCTGGGACGATGGAGACCGGCCGGTCCGCGGTCGGTCGGCTGAACCCGGCCCGATCGCGGTGGAGCGACGCTACTGAGGGGATACCGCGGAGATGGCGAACCCGTTCGTCAAGGGCTGGAACTACCTGATGGCGCTCTTCGGTGCCAAGATCGACGAGCACGCCGATCCCAAGGTGCAGATCCAGCAGGCCATCGAGGATGCCCAGCGGCAGCACCAGGCGCTGGTCCAGCAGGCTGCGGCGGTCATCGGCAACCAGCGTCAGCTGGAGATGAAGCTGTCCCGGCAGATGTCCGAGGTCGAGCGGCTGCAGGGCAACGCCCGGCAGGCTCTGGTGCTCTCCGACCAGGCCCGCGCCAAGGGCGACGAGGCCGAGGCGGTGCGGTTCGAGCAGTCCGCCCAGGCCCTGGCCACCCAGCTGGTCTCGGCCGAGCAGGCCACCGAGGACCTGAAGACCCTGCACGACCAGGCGCTCGGCGCCGCCGCGCAGGCCCGCCGCGCCGTCGAGAACAACTCGATGATCCTCCAGCAGAAGCTCGCCGAGCGCACCAAGCTGCTCAGCCAGCTGGAGCAGGCCAAGATGCAGGAGACGGTGGCCCGCTCGCTGGAGTCGATGTCGTCGATGACAGCCCCCGGCACCACCCCGTCGCTGGACGAGGTGCGTGACCGCATCGAGCGGCGGTACGCCAACGCGATGGGCCGCGCGGAGCTGGCCGGCAACTCCGTCGAGGGCCGGATGCTGGAGATCCAGAAGGCGACCATCGACTCGGCGGGCTCGGCCCGGCTGGAGCAGATCCGGTCCAGCATGGCGGGGGAGCAGCTCGGCGGCACGGCGCAGCGCCCGGCGGTGCCGCAGGGTGAGAAGGCCGGTCCGGGCAGCGACCCGACCGCCGCCGCCCGGCTGGACGAGCTGCGCGCCAGCATGGCCCGCGAACGGGGCACCGGCGACCCGACCGCCGCCGGCTGAACGGTCCGAGGAGGCTTCGGTGGCAGACGAGCGCACGCGGTACTTCCGTCAGCTGGGTCGGCTGCGCCGCTCCGCCCGGCGGTGGAGCGTGCTGGCCGGTGGGCTCGGCGGCGCCGCGGCGGTGCTGACTCCGTACGCCGGCCTCGGTTTGCCGGACGCGGCCTGGGCCGGCGCCGCGGGCAGCGCGGTGGCGTTGGCCGCCTGGCGCTGGATCGATCTGCGGGCACTGGCCGCCCGACCGGCGCCCCCGGCGCTGGATCCGGCCGAGGCCGCCGCCCGGTCCCGCGCCCGGCTGGTGGCCGCCGTCGAGCGTCTGCCGGTCGGCTCGGGCGTGCTCGCCGAGGTGCGCCGCGTGCGCAGTCGGGTCGCGCTGCGCGGCACCACCGCCGGGCAGCAGTGGGCCCGACTGGACCGGGCGTCACTCACCCTGGCCGGAATGGCGCCCCGGCTCACCGGGCTGGCCGAACCGGCCGTGCTGGAGGCGGCTGCCGCCGACCGGTCGTTGCGTGACCTCGCCGCGCGGGTGGCCAGCGTGGAACGAGCCCTGCGGCTCGCGCCGACCGACGCCCGGGCGCCGCTGGCCGAGGCGCATCGCACGCTGACCGCCCAGCTGGAGAGCGGCGTGGCGGCCTACGAGCGGCTGGTGGTGGCCGCCGCCGGTTACCTCGCCGAGGACGCCCGACCGGAGCCCACCCACCCGGCCGCCGACCGGCTGACCGAGGCGACCGACCTGCTGCACGGGGTCGCCTCGGCCCTGGCCGAGCTGCGCGCCGGCGGCTCCGGGCTGCGGGCACCCACCAGCTGAGCCCCCGCCCCGCCCGTCACGGTGGGGTAGTGACCGGGATCGGCCCGGTGTACGGCGAACTGCCCACGACGTTGAACGACCGGATCCGGTAGTGGTAGGTCACGCCCCGGGCCAGCCCGGTGTTGGTGAAGCCGCGACCGGTCACGGTGAAGGTCGCCACCTCCTGGCCGAACGCCGGGTCCAGCGCCCGCTGCACGATGAACCCGGACCCCGGACCGGCGGGCGTGTGCGCCGTCCACCCCAGCACCACAGTGGCGGTGTCCGGCCCCGGCGCGGTCGCGGCGGCGGTCACCTCGCTCGGGATGCCCGGCGCGGGCGGCGTGCTCGCCGCGGCCACCGTCGACCAGGCCGAGGCGGCGCCCAGGTACGTGGTGCGGACCCGGTAGTAGTACGTGGTGTCCGGGGCGGCAGTGGTGTCCAGGTGGTTGTCACCGACCCCGATGGCAGTGGTACCCGGGCCGCTGGTGAAGGTCGGATTCGTGGCCCGCTGCACGTCGATGCCGGTGGCGAAGGAGCGGTTTGTCCAGCGCAGGGCCACCCGCAGCGGCGCGGCGGGCGGGATCGCCGCGATCAGCCCGCCCGGCGCGGCGAGATGCACCGAGGCGGGCACGCTGTTGGACCAGGACGAGTAGCTGACGTCGTTCTCGGCACGGATCCGGTAGTGGTAGGTCTGGCCGGGGGTGACCGTCGCGTCGGTGTAGCGGGTGGCGGCGGCCGCGACGGTGATCGTGGTGACGTCGCCGCCGAAGGTCGCGTCGGTGGCCCGTTGCAGCAGGTGGCTGGTCGCGGGCGGGCGTCCGCCGTTGCCGGTCCACGCCAGGGCGATCGCCGGCAACGCGGTGGCCGAGCCGGGCACCGGCGTGGCGGTCAGCCCGGTGGGCGCCCTCGGCGTCACCCGCAGCACCAGGGGACGACTCATGCCCAGGTCGCGGTGGCCGGCGAGCTGGCTGTGCCAGCGGTACTCCCATCCGAGGTTGACCATCTGGTTGACGACCACGGCGGCTCGCCCGTCGGTCGGGCTGATCGGCGTCGACCCGGCCCGCGCGCCGGGTGGACGCCCGGGGTCGAGCAACCGGACGCTGTCGCCCAACTTGAACGGCAGGGCCGGAGCGACGGGACGGAGCGCCACCACCACGTCCTCGCGCGGGTTGACCCGGACGATCTGCTTCCAGCCCAGCTCCGCCGGGTGCGGCTGGCGCTGCGTGCCGTCCCAGCCGACCCGGTTGACGACCTGCACGTCGCAGCCGCCGAAGTGCAGCGGCTCGGTCTGCCGGACGTTGCCGCTGATCCGCCACAGCTGGGTGCCGTCGGCCGGGGCGCCGACCGGGATGGCCGGGTCGGCGGCGTACAGCACCTCGGTGACCGGGTCCGTCGGGCCGAGCGGCAGGGTCGCCGGTGCGAGCGGCCCGGCGTGCGGGTGGGCGACGCCGAGTCGCCCGGCCAGCCGCCCGTGACCGGGTTCGAACACCTGCTGGGCGGCCTTGATCTCGATCGGCAGGGTCACCGGGCCGCCGCCGCCCAACGGCGTGAACGTCACCGTGTCGGCGTGCGCCGACACCGTCGTCTCGGCCGCCGTCCGGCTGCCGAAGGCCGGGTCGTACGCCGGCTGCGGCACGATCGGCGGGCGCTGGCTGGCCGCGTACGCCCCGGGCAGCCGCTCGCACAGCCGGGCCAGGTCGTACGCCGGTTCGGGCACGCCGCGCACCCGGAACTGGAGCAGGGTACGGGTGTTCGGCCCGTACCCGGGCTCGGTGGGCGGTGGGCCGCCCTCGGCCGTCCGGTCCGGTGCGTCGGTGTGCTGGTCGTTGCGCGGGTCGAAGCCGGGCAGCGGGGCCGGGGCGTCGTTGTAGAGGATCAGCGTGCTGCCCGGCGCCACCGTGGAGAAGTCGACGAGCACGTCGGCGCGCTCACCCGGGGCGAGCAGCAGCGTGTGCCCGTCCACGTTCAGCACCGTTGGGTCGAGCCGGTCGTAGCGGTAACCGATCGGCCGGTTCGGCAGCACCACCGGGGCGGGCAGCAGCCCGGCCTCGTTGCCGATCTGGACGAACTCCGGGCCGGCGGCCCGTGGGTCCGGCACACCGCCGTCCCGCCCGTCGCTCGGCCAGGCCGCCGGCCGGTCCGGTGCCCGTACGGCGGGCACCATCGGCACCTCGCCGGCGTCCGCGTCGGCCAGGACGCCGTCGTCGGTCCACATCGGCGCGTCCGAGCAGGCCCGGTAGAGCTGTAGGTGGAGGCTGCGGTCCAGGCAGGCGTTGAGGATGCGGAACCGGTACGCGCGGGGACGCACCTCCAGGTACGGGTAGGCGACGCCGTTGACCAGCGGGGTGTCGCCGTACGCCGCGGGCACCGCGGACGGGTGTGGCACCCCGGGGCGCAGCGGGGGCTCGGTGGGCGCCCCGACGGGGTCGTGGTGCGGGTTCGGCACCGGCCCCGGCCCGGTCGGTGGTGGCCCGCCGGTGATGCGTTCCGCCAGCGGCCAGCCGTCGACGGTGGGCTCGCCGTCGGCCCGGCTGCCGTCCGGGGCGGGACTGCGCGACCAGGGGCCGTAGTCCCACCGGCCGGTGGGGTTGCGCCCGCCCGACCGGTACGGGTTCTGCCGGGGCTGGTAGACGTGGGGGTGCCAGAGGCTGCCCCGGGCGCCCCACCGTTCCCGGTCCCAGGTCGGGTCCTCGGCGGCGAGTTGGGTGTCGTCCGGTACGAACGTCTTGTCCTCGATCACCAGGGGCAGCTGGTCGGCCGGCAGCACCCCGTCGGCGACGAGCTGGTCCTCGACCGGGTCGGTGAGCAGGTAGGGCGCGAGCTGCCCACCGTAGACGGTGAGCCGCGCCAGGCCGACTGTGTTGTCGTGGAACCAGAGCAGCCGGCCGCTCTGCTCGTTGGGGAAGTAGAGCGTGGTGGCCCCGACGCCGGGCGGTGGCATGTCCGGCACCGGCGTCAGGCCCGTCCCGGTCGGGTACGGGGTGATCTCACCGGCCGGGGTGATCCAGTGCCCGGGGTTGCCCGCGCTGGTCCAGCCGGTCTGCGCCCCGGCCAGGTGCAGGACCGCCCGGTTCTGCGGGTACGGCGCGGGGCCGTCCAGCGGGCCGATGCCGGCCCCCTCGACCGTCTCGTCGACAGGTAGGAACAGCTCGCCGGCCCGGCCGGTGGGGAGCTGGTTGATGAACTTCACCCGGACCGGCCGGCCCCGCCGGGCGTGGATCATCGGGCCGAGGTGCCAGGGTCGCTCCGGGGGCGCCACGGTGTTGTGGCCGGACGCGTCGGTGCCCAGGTTGAGCTGGCGGTAGCCGCGCAGCCGGGTGGCCGGCAGGTCCCGGTGCAGGCGCTGCGTGTACTCCTGGAGCCCGATCTCGTAGTAGTCGCAGCCCGGGTAGCTGATCGTGTCGGGCACCGCCACCGGCAACCGCCCGCCGAGGTCGGTGCCGCCCGCCCGGCCGGGGATCGGCAGCGCGTCGACGAACTTGCGCAGCCCGGTGCCCGGCGCCGGCCGGCCGTCGGGGCCGCGCGTCGGGCGGGGACTGTACGCGACGTTCGGCACCGGCCCGAAGCAGCGCGGCACGGCGGTCGGGTCCAGGCTCGCGGCGGGTGCGGCCTCCTCGGTGGTACGCGCGGCCGGCACGGACACCGTCCGGCCGAGGCTGTCGGGGGTGGGCCGGTAGAAGAAGGTGGAGCGGAGTCTGCGGAAGATCGCCATGACTCTCCCCGAGGTTGGGGCACGAGGATCGCCACCCCGGCGTGGCGGCCCTCGGCACTCTGCTGACGGGCGGTGAGCACTCAACCGCAGCATGCGACGTCGGAGGCCGGATAGGAATTACCCAATCGTCCGTATCTGGGCTGGCCCCGGCCGGCGAGGGCCAGTTCAGGTGTCCGACTGCTCCGGCTGGCACACCGGGCACCAGTAGGTGACCCGTTCGCCCAGCTCCTCCTTGCGGATGGCGGTGCCGCAGCGGCGGCACGGCTGGGCGCGGCGGCCGTACACGTAGCTGGTCTGCCCCCGGTGCAGCGAACCGGTGGTGCTCTGCGTCCAGCGGCCCCGGTTGGCGGCCAGCAGCCGCTGCGCGAGCGCCACAGTGGCGGGCAGGTCGGGCACCGCGCCGACGGGCGTCCACGGCGACACGCCCCGCAGGAACAGCACCTCGCACTTGTAGAGGTTGCCCACCCCGGCCAGGTTGCGCTGGTCGAGCAGGGCCTCGCCGATGGTCTGCTCCGGGTGCCCGGCGAGCCGCCGGACCGCCTCGGTCGGGTCCCAGTCCGGGCCGAGCAGATCCGGCCCGAGGTGACCCACCAGGCCGTCCTCCTCGCCGGTCGGCACCAGGGCCAGCTCGTGCAGGTGGTAGCCGACCGCCACCGCGCCGGGGGTGCGCAGCACCACCCGGATCAGGTGCGCGGGTCGGCCGCTCCACCGTTCCCCCGGCGCGTACGCCCGCCAGGCGCCGTCCATCCGCAGATGGGAGTGCAGCGTCCACCGCGCGTCGTCCGGGGCGGTGAGGCGGAGCAGCAGGTGCTTGCCCCGGCTGGCCGACTCGCGGACGGTCCACCCGGTGAGGTCGGTGGTGGCCAGCTGCGGCACCCGGAAGTCGGACCCGGTGAGCCGCGCGCCGGCCAGCGCGCGGTGCAGCACGCGGGCGGTGTTCCAGACGGTGTCACCTTCGGGCACCCTGCCATCCTCCCTCTTTCGAGCAAGATTCGCATGTGTCGCTATTTGTAGTCAGGTTCCTCATGATCTCCTGACATGCGAGGGTCAGGGAGTTCTGAGGAGAATGCCCATGACGCGACCTCATTGTCGTATCCGACCCGCCACCCTCACCGCCACCCTCGCCCTCACGCTCACAGCCGCCGTAGCGCCCGCCACCAGCCTTTTCCCGACCACCGTCCCCGCAACCGGCACGTCGCTCACCCTGACCGCCGCCGCGCCCGGTGCGGAACGGTGGAGCGCCGACCTGTCCGTCGACCGGGACGACGTCAACGTCCGGCGTACCGCCGCCGGGCTGCGGCTGCGCGAGGCGCGCACGGCCGGACGCACCCCGCGCAGCCCGCACAGCGCGCTCGCCGAGGGCATGCTGCTGACCGCGCCACGCGCCCTCACCCGACCGGCCACCCGGGTCCGCGCCGCGATCAACGCCGACGTCCCCGCCGGCGCCAGCGTGGAGGCACAGGTCCGCGGATGGCGGGTCAATGGCTGGACCGAGTGGCGGGCCGCCACCGCCACCGCCGGCACCGTCTTCGACCGGCCGGTCAGCCAGGTGCAGACCCGGGTGGTGCTGACCGCGCGGGTCGGCGGCGCCACCGCGACGGTACGCGGCGTCCAGCTCACCGCCGACGCGACAGCAGCCGTCTCCGCAGCCACGCCCGGCCTCACCTACCGGGTGTACGCCACCCGGATCGGGCTGGTCGGCGAACTGACCGCCAACGGCCGCACGATCCAGCCGCGCGACCACTTCGCGGCGCTACCGTCGCGCCGGGGCCTCTCCCCGCTCAACAGCGGCGACTACACCGTGCGGGTCTGCACCACCACTGGCGCCCGCTGCGAGTACGCCCCGGTCTGGGACGTCGGGCCGTGGAACACCCGCGACGACTACTGGAACCCGTCCGCGGTGCGGGAGAACTGGAAGAACCTGCCGCAGGGCCGGCCCGAGGCGCAGGCCGCCTACCAGTCCGGCTACAACGGTGGGCGGGACCAGTTCGGGCGTACGGTGCTCAACCCGGCCGGCATCGACCTGGCCGACGGCACCTTCATCGACGGCCTCCAACTCACCACCAACGCCTGGGTGGACGTCGCCTACCTGTGGACCGGCGGCGGGCCGCGCGGCGTCGTCGGTGACGGGCCGCTCAACATCCGCAGCGGGCCCAGCACGTCGTACGCGGCCCGTGGCTTCGCCGCACGGTTCGCCAACGTGCCGATCCAGTGCTACGTCACCGGTCAGTCGGTCGCCGGCCCGTACCGCACCACCACCAGGTGGAACCGCCTGGCCACCGGGCAGTACGTCAGCCACGCGTACATCTCCGCCGTCTACGGCGGCACCGTTCCGGTCTGCTGAGTCGACCCCGCCTCGGCGGGCGTCCTCAGGGACGCTCGTCGGGGCGGGCGGGGCGCACCATGTCCTGGTAACGCGGGTGGCTCGCCCCGTACACGGCGTAGTTGAGCCGGGCGTGCGACAGGCTCAGGTCGCCGTTGGCGCCACCCCGCACGGCGTCGGCGTCGGCGTCACTCTGACCGTCGTCGGTCCAGAAGCAGACCGGGCAGGTCCCGCCGCCGGTCCGAGAGGCACAACAGGGACAGCCCACGGGAACTACGTGTTCACCCACCGGGGCAGCATTCCATAGTCGAATGTCACCCGGCCACCCGCAGGAGGTCACCCGGAGACACACCGAGGACGTCCACCGCCCGGCCGCCGTTGACCGCCACCGCCACCAGATCGGCCGAGTCGACGTACACCACCAGGCCGCCCTCCGGCGCGTCGCCGAACGTCCGTCCGCGCACGGCCGCGCGGGCCGGTCCGGGCCCCGACGAGCTCACCCGGACGGCGGCCGGGAGTGGGCCGAGCACCTCGGCCGGTGCGGCTAGTTGAACGTTTCCGAAATGGTCGACGGTCAGCACCTCGGCGGTGAAGCCCTCGGCGTCGCGGGCCACGACCGGCGGCGGCAGCCGGACCAGCCCGTCCGGGTCGACCGCCGGACCGGCCCCGGCCAGCGGCGCACCGAGCGCCAACCGGGCCGCCACCGGGGCGAAGACGTCCCGGCCGTGGAACGTGCCGGAGACCTGGGCCGCCAGCCAGCGCGGCTCGGTGAGTTCCACCGCGGCGGTCACCCCGCCGAGCGCGGCGGCGGCGTCCGGCAGCAGCCCGTTGTCCGGCCCGACCAGCAACCCACCCGGCGTGGCCAGCGCGACACCCCGCCGGGCGGTGCCCACCCCCGGGTCGACCACCGCCACGTGCACGCCCACCGGCAGGTAGGGCACGGTCTGCGCCAGCACCGCGGCTCCGCGCCGGACGTCCGCCGGCGGCACCAGATGGGTCACGTCGATGACCCGGGCGGCCGGCGCGATCCGGGCGATCACCCCGTGGCAGGCGGCCACGAAACCGTCGGTGAGGCCGTAGTCGGTGGTCAACGAGATCCACGGTGTGCCGGACATGCCCGCAGGTTAGCCTCCCGGCGCGTCGTTCCCTGACGAGTCGTGCCATTGGGTTGGCGGATATGGGACAGCGCGCTGCCCGACCGGCCACTGCCGCCGTCCGGCGCGGCCCGTCAGACTGCCCTGGTGACACATCGGAGCCTGCCCGCCGTCGGGATCCTTCTGGTCGCCGTCGCTCTGACCGCTGGCTGCGGCAGTGACGACAACAGCTCTCGGGCGGCCTCGCCGGCCTCGCCCGTCGCGACCCCGGTGGCGAGCGACCTCGCGAGCGCGCCGACGCCGTCGACGGTCCCGTCCGGTTCGGCCGATGCCGCCGAGCCGTCGGGTCGCCCCGTCCAGCCGACCCCGCCGCCCGCCGTGCCGCCCGCGCCAGCGCAGGGGCCGGTCGAACGCCGGCCGGCCAGCCCGCCGCCGGTGGTGCTGCCCGCGCGCCCGGCCGGTGCGCCCGGCGCCCGACAGGTGGTCGACGCCTTCAAGGCCGCCGGTCTGCGAGTGACGCACCCGAAGGACCGCTCCGTGGACTGTGGACCGGACGGCCTCGGGCTGGGCTGTTCCGAGATCGTCGCCACCGACGGCGTGACTGTCTACGTGTTCCCCGACGAGACCAGCGCGGGCGACATCGCCGAGACGTGGGGCGGCCAGTCGTACCGGCGTGGGGCCGTGGTGCTCAACTACCTCGAGGCGAAGACCCCGGCGGCCGACCGACTTCGCTACGAGAAGATCCTCAACGGCCTCCGCTGACACCGAGCGTCGGCCGCCAGCCTCGGCTGACACTGGCCACGCCGGCGGCCGGCGGCCGGCGGCCCGGCCCCCGCCCCCCC
>NZ_JBEZEA010000020.1:0-60648 GCF_040648635.1 Micromonospora sp. NPDC049114
TCGCCACCCGCGGCTACGCCACCAGCTGACCCACACACCAACACACCAACCGACAAGGGCCGGACCCCGATCGTGGGGTCCGGCCCTTGCCACATATCCGACAAGGGCCGGACCCCACCACAGGAGCCCGGCCCTTGCGGCATGCCCGGGGTCATTCGGCCGCGAGGACGGCCAGGATCTGCTCGCCGTACTTGGCGAGCTTGTTCTCGCCGACCCCGCTGACCCGGGACAGCTCGGCCAGCGAGGTGGGCGCGTCGCCCGCGATCTGCCGGAGGGTGGCGTCGTGGAAGATGACGTACGCCGGGACGCCCTGCTCCTTGGCGGTGGCCGCCCGCCAGGCGCGCAGCCGCTCGAAGACCGACGCGGCCGCCGGGGTGAGCTCGGCGACGACGGTGGCCGCGCCGCGCGGCTTCGACGACCGGCTCGACGCCTGCCGCTCCGGCTCGCGGCGCATCGTGACGGTGCGGCGGCGGCCCAGGACGTCGGCGCTGGCCTCGGTCAGGGCGAGGGTGCCGTAGTCGCCCTCCACGGCGAGCAGCCCCTCGGCGAGGAGTTGCCGGACGACGCCCCGCCACTCGGCCTCGCTCAACTCCGTGCCGATGCCGAAGACGGTCAGCGCGTCGTGACCGTACTGGCTGATCTTGTCGGTCTGCTTGCCGAGCAGGATGTCGATGCAGTGCCCGGCGCCGAACCGCTGGTTGCGTTCGCGGTCGAGGCGGAAGATGGCGGAGAGCAGCTTCTGGGCGGCGACGGTGCCGTCCCACGACTCCGGTGGGTTGAGGCAGGTGTCGCAGTTGCCGCAGGCCGTCGGGGTGGTCTCGCCGAAGTACTCGAGCAGCTGCACCCGTCGGCAGCGGACCGTCTCGCAGAGCGCGAGCATCGCGTCCAGGTGTGCGGCGAGGTTGCGCCGGTGCGCGAGGTCGCCGTCGGACGTCTCGATCATCTTGCGCTGCTGGACCACGTCCTGGAGGCCGTACGCCAGCCAGGCGGTGGACGGCAGTCCGTCGCGGCCCGCGCGGCCGGTCTCCTGGTAGTAGCCCTCGACGGACTTGGGCAGATCGAGGTGGGCGACGAAGCGCACGTCCGGCTTGTCGATGCCCATCCCGAAGGCGATGGTGGCCACCATGACCAGGCCGTCCTCGCGCAGGAAGCGTTGCTGGTTGGCCGCGCGGGTGGCCGCGTCCAGACCGGCGTGGTACGGCAGGGCGGCGACCCCGTTGGCGACGAGGAACTCGGCGGTCTTGTCCACCGAGGCGCGGGAGAGGCAGTAGACGATCCCGGCGTCGCCGGGGTGCTCGTCGCGCAGCAGGGCCAGCAGCTGCTTGCGGGGTTCCCGCTTGGGCACGATCCGGTACTGGATGTTGGGCCGGTCGAAGCTGGCCACGAAGTGCCGGGCGTCGTCGAGCCCCAGTCGGCTCGCGATCTCGCGGCGGGTGGCGCTCGTCGCGGTGGCGGTCAGCGCGATCCGGGGGACCTGCGGCCAGCGCTCGTGCAGCATCGACAGCGCGAGGTAGTCGGGCCGGAAGTCGTGCCCCCACTGGGACACGCAGTGCGCCTCGTCGATCGCGAACAGGGAGATCCGCCCCCGGTCGAGCAGGGCGAGGGTGGACCGGACGCCGAGCGCCTCCGGGGCCAGGTAGAGCAGGTCCAGCTCGCCGGCGACGAACGCGGCCTCCACCCGCCGCCGGGCGTCCAGGGTCTGGGTGGAGTTGAGGAAGCCGGCGCGGACACCTACCGCGGTGAGCGCGTCCACCTGGTCCTGCATGAGCGCGATCAGCGGGGAGATGACGACCGCGACACCATCGCGGACCAGGGCCGGGATCTGGTAGCACAGCGACTTGCCGCCACCGGTGGGCATCAGCACCAGCGCGTCGCCACCGGCGACGACATGGTCGATGACCTGCTGCTGGAAACCGCGGAAGGCGTCGTAGCCGAACACCCGGCGCAGCGCGTCCAGCGCGGCCTCGGCTCGCACGTCGGTGGGGGAAGCCATCCGCGGAGTCTACGAGCCGACCCCGACACCACTCGCCCGGCGCACCCGGGCGCACCGGACGGGCGAGCGGTCAGTTGGACCGGTCGGCCGGGCCGCTCGGCGGGGTGAAGCGGCCCCGATCCCGCACGTTGCTCGGCGGAGACCTCCGGAATGTCGGTCCTGACCTGCGGCGATCGCGCGAAGCGCACAGATGACTACTGACAGCCGCCAAGGGTGCGGCCTGTCGGGAGGGCGACCCACGCTACCCGGGAGCGGACGCGCCCGACCCGGCGCCGACCGGCGGGATAGAGTCGCTGATTGACCAATCGCGGCCGATGGCGGCCGCGGCGCCACGGCTTGGGGGTACGGGTGAGCGAGGCGCACACAGCCGGTGACGGGCAGCCGGCGGCCGAGTCGGAGACCACTCTGGTGGTGGTCACCGGGTTGTCCGGTGGCGGTCGCAGCACCGTCGCGCGGGCGTTGGAGAACGTCGGCTACTACGTCGTGGACAATTTGCCGCAGGCGCTCATGCTCGACATGGCCGAGCTGGCGTTCAAGGCCGGCGGCGCGGCCCGGCGTACGGCGATGGTCCTGGACGTCCGTTCGCGGGCCTTCTCCACCGACCTGGCCGGGGCGATCCGCGAGCTCAAGGAGCGGGGCTTCTCGCCCCGGGTGGTGTTCGTCGACGCCGACGACGAGGTGCTGATCCGGCGCTTCGAGAGCGTCCGGCGTTCGCACCCGTTGCAGGGCGACGGGCGGCTGGCCGACGGCATCGCCGTGGAGCGCGGGCTGTTGGAGGAGGCCCGCGACCAGGCCGACGTGATCATCGACACCAGCCACCTGAACGTCAACCAGCTGCGTCGGCGCATCGAGGAGCTGTTCGGCGGCGAGGACGCCCGCCGGCTGCGGGTCACCGTGCTGTCGTTCGGCTTCAAGTACGGCCTGCCGCCGGACGCCGACTTCGTGCTGGACGCCCGGTTCCTGCCCAACCCGTACTGGGTGCCGGAGCTGCGCGAGCACACCGGTCGGGAGGAGGCGGTCAGCGCGTACGTGCTGGGTCAGGAGGGCGCGGACGCCTTCGTCGCCTCGTACGCCGACCTGGTCAACGCCACCACCACCGGGTTCGAGCGGGAGGGCAAGCGGTACCTGACCGTCGCCGTGGGCTGCACCGGCGGCAAACACCGCAGCGTGGCCATCGCCGAGGAGCTGGCCGGTCGGCTGCGCCAGTCGGGGCTGGCCGCCAACGCGCAGCACCGCGACCTGGGGCGGGAATGACGGCGCGTCGGGTGGTCGCCTTCGGCGGAGGGCACGGGTTGTCCGCGTCGCTGCGTGCGCTGCGCCACTGCGCCCCCGAACTCGACCTGGACATCACCGCGGTGGTCACGGTCGGCGACGACGGCGGTTCCAGCGGCCGGCTGCGCGCCGAACGGGGCGGCCTGCCTCCGGGTGACCTGCGCCAGGCGCTGGTGGCGCTGGCCGGAGACCACCCGGCCACCCGACGCAGCGCCGGACTGTTCCAGCACCGCTTCGCCGCGGTGCCGGCTGTCGGCGTACCCCCGCAGGACGGGACCGACGCGGACCTGACGGCGGCGGGCGGCCCGGAGTCGCGCGGCGCGGAACCGGCGGCGGTGCGCTCCGACGGCCTGGCCGGGCACGCGGTGGGCAACCTGGTGCTCTGCGGCCTCATGGAGCTGCTCGGCGACCCGGTGGCGGCGCTGGAACACGCCGGGGCGATGCTCGGCACGGTCGGGCGGGTCCTGCCGATGTCGCGCCAGCCGGTAGGCATCGAGGCGCGGGTGCGCGGCGCCGATCCGAGCGCCCCCGACGAGGTGCGGACCATACGCGGTCAGCACCAGGTGGCGGTCACCACCGGGCGGGTCGAGTCGCTGCGTCTCACCCCGGCCGCCCCGGCGGCCTGCGCCGAGGCCCTGGCGGCGATCGGCGCGGCAGACTGGTTGATCTTCGGGCCGGGCAGCTGGTACACGAGTGTTCTTCCGCACCTGCTGGTGCCGCAGCTGGCCGACGCGATCGTGTCCAGTTCGGCCCGGCGGCTGGTCACGCTGAACCTGGCCGCGGAGAAGGAGACCCTCGGCCTCTCGGTCGCCGATCATCTGGCGGCGTTGCGCTGGTACCTGCCCGAACTCAAGGTCGATCTCGTGCTCGCGGACGCCAAGGCGGTGGGTGACCCTGAACCGGTCGAACGTGCGGCAGAATCGCTGGGTGCCCGCCTGGTCCTCGCCCCCGTCGCCGTCACCGACGGCACTCCCCGCCATGATCCGGCTGCCCTGGGCGCCGCGCTGGTGCCTGTCCTGGGCGCCGATCGTTAGACACGTACGTAATCTCCGGCGACACGCCGGAACAGGTCCGTGAGGGGACGCACAATGGCGATGACGGCTGCGGTCAAGGACGAGCTGAGTCGGGTCGACGTGCCCAAGCCCTGCTGCCGGCGGGCGGAGATGGCGGCGCTGCTGCGCTTCGCCGGCGGGCTGCACATCGTCTCCGGCCGTGTGGTGGTGGAGGCTGAGCTGGACACCGGCGCGGTGGCGCGTCGGTTGCGCCGGGAGATCGCGGAGGTCTACGGCTACCCCAGCGAGATCCACGTGCTGGCGTCCGGTGGGCTGCGCAAGGGCAGCCACTTCATCGTCCGCGTGGTCAAGGACGGTGAGGCGCTCGCGCGGCAGACCGGCCTGCTGGACGTGCGCGGTCGTCCGGTGCGCGGGCTGCCCCCGCACGTGGTGGCGGCAAACGTCTGCTGCGCGGTCTCGGCGTGGCGGGGGGCGTTCATGGCGCACGGCTCGCTCACCGAGCCCGGCCGCTCCAGCGCGCTGGAGATCACCTGCCCGGGGCCGGAGTCGGCGCTGGCGCTGGTCGGCGCGGCCCGGCGGATCGGCATCACCGCGAAGAACCGCGAGGTGCGCGGGGTGGACCGGGTGGTGGTCAAGGACGGCGACGCGATCGCCGCGCTGCTCACCCGCATCGGCGCGCACTCCAGCGTGCTGGCCTGGGAGGAGCGCCGGGTCCGCCGCGAGGTGCGGGCCACCGCCAACCGGCTGGCCAACTTCGACGACGCCAACCTGCGCCGCTCGGCGCGTGCCGCCGTCGCCGCCGCGGCCCGGGTGACCCGGGCGCTGGAGATCCTTGCCGACGAGGCGCCCAACCACCTCACCGACGCCGGAAGGCTGCGCCTGGAGCACCGGCAGGCGTCGCTGGAGGAGCTGGGCGCGTTGGCCGAGCCTCCGCTGACCAAGGACGCCATCGCCGGACGGATCCGCCGTCTGCTGGCGCTGGCCGACAAGCGGGCCCGGGACCTCGGCATCCCGGATACCGAAGCGGCCGTCACACCCGACATGCTCGTGGTCTGATAGGACGGTGGGGCCGTACGGTGCGCCGGGACCACGCCCCGGCGCGGCGTGCTCTCACGCGCTCGGATAAGGTCGCTGAGTACGGCAAGGGGGCCGACACAGGCACTCCTCGTCGTGCTTACCGCCTCGGGCGGTCAGGTCCTCAGACCGCGGCGGGGTGCCGAGACGAACCGTCAACGGCCGGCTCCAACGGTCGGCGCACACCACTCCGCCGGCCCGTTGTCTGAAGCCGGCAGACCAGAACGCGAGGAGATGGGACCTGTGACCATCCGGGTTGGCATCAACGGCTTCGGCCGAATCGGCCGTAACTTCTTCCGGGCAGTGCTGGCGTCCGACGCCGACATCGAGGTCGTGGCGGTGAACGACCTGACCGACAACGCCACGCTCGCCCACCTGCTCAAGTACGACAGCATCCTCGGTCGCCTGCCGTACGAGGTCAAGGCGACCGCCGACGAGATCACCGTCGGTGGCAAGACCATCAAGGCGTACGCCGAGAAGGACCCGTCGAAGCTGCCGTGGGGCGAGGTCGGCGCCGACGTCGTCATCGAGTCGACGGGCTTCTTCACCGACGCCACCAAGGCCAAGGCGCACGTCGACGGCGGGGCCAAGAAGGTCATCATCTCCGCTCCGGCGAAGAACGAGGACGTCACCGTCGTCATGGGTGTCAACCAGGACACCTACGACCCGGCGAAGCACACCATCATCTCCAACGCCTCGTGCACCACCAACTGCCTCGCGCCGATGGCGAAGGTCCTGCACGACACGTTCGGCATCCAGCACGGCCTGATGACGACGATCCACGCGTACACCCAGGACCAGAACCTGCAGGACGCGCCGCACTCGGACCTGCGTCGGGCCCGCGCCGCCGCGCTGAACATCGTCCCGACCTCGACCGGCGCCGCGAAGGCCATCGGCCTGGTGCTGCCGGACCTGAAGGGCAAGCTCGACGGGTACGCGCTGCGGGTGCCGATCCCGACCGGCTCGGTCACCGACCTCACCGTCAACGTGGGTCGCGAGACCACCGTGGACGAGGTCAACGCCGCGCTGAAGGCCGCCGCGGACGGCCCGCTCAAGGGCATCCTGGTCTACAACGAGGACCCGATCGTCTCCACCGACATCGTCACCGACCCGGCGTCGTGCATCTTCGACGCGCCGCTGACCAAGGTCGTCGGCAACCAGGTCAAGGTCGTCGGCTGGTACGACAACGAGTGGGGCTACTCCAACCGCCTGGTCGACCTCGTCAAGCTGGTCGGTTCGTCGCTGTGAGCATCCGGACCCTCGACGACCTGCTCGCCGAGGGGGTGTCGGGTCGGCGCGTGCTGGTGCGCGCCGACCTGAACGTCCCGCTCGACAAGCAGTCCGGCGCCATCACGGACGACGGGCGCATCCGCGCGGTGCTGCCGACCCTCGGTGCGCTGGTCGAGGCCGGCGCGAAGGTGGTCGTCTGCTCGCACCTGGGCCGCCCGAAGGGCACGCCGGACCCGCAGTTCAGCCTGAGCCCGGTCGCCGGGCGGCTCGGTGAGCTGCTCGGCGCTCCGGTGCACTTCGCCACCGACACGGTCGGCGACTCGGCCCGCTCCACCGTCGCGGGCCTGGCCGACGGCCAGGTCGCCCTGCTGGAGAACCTGCGTTTCAACGCGGGGGAGACCAGCAAGGACGAGGCCGAGCGGGCCGCCTTCGCCGATCAGCTCGCCGCGTTCGGCGACGCGTACGTGGACGACGCGTTCGGCGCCGTGCACCGCAAGCACGCCAGCGTCTACGACGTGCCGGCGCGGCTGCCGCACGTGGCCGGCCGGCTGGTGCTGCGTGAGGTCGAGGTGCTCTCCAAGCTCACCAGCGAGCCCGAGCGGCCGTACGTGGTGGTGCTGGGCGGTTCCAAGGTCTCCGACAAGCTCGCGGTGATCGAGGCGCTGCTGCCGACTGTCGACCGGCTGCTCATCGGCGGCGGGATGTGCTTCACCTTCCTCAAGGCCCAGGGCCTGGAGGTGGGCACCTCGCTGCTGGAAAAGGACATGGTCGAGACCTGCCGCAACCTGCTGGAGCGCTCCGGCGGCAAGATCATGCTGCCGGTCGACGTGGTGGTCGCGGACGCCTTCGCCCCGGACGCCGCGCACGACACGGTCCGCGTCGACGGCATCCCGAGCCACCGGCTCGGCCTGGACATCGGCCCGGAGACGGTCGCCGGCTTCGCCGCCGCCCTGTCGCAGGCGAAGACGATCTTCTGGAACGGCCCGATGGGCGTGTTCGAGATGGCGGCGTTCGCGGCCGGCACCCGGGGGATCGCCGAGGCGATCACCAAGGCCGACGCGTTCAGCGTCGTCGGTGGCGGCGACTCCGCCGCGGCGGTGCGGGCGTTGGGCCTGGACGAGTCGAGCTTCGGTCACATCTCCACCGGCGGCGGCGCCTCCCTGGAGTACCTGGAGGGCAAGACCCTCCCCGGCATCGCGGCCCTGGAGAACTGAGCATGGCGAGCACGACCCGCCGGCCGTTGATGGCCGGCAACTGGAAGATGAACCTCAACCACCTCGAGGCCAACCTGCTCGTGCAGAAGCTGGCCGCGAGCCTCACCGAGAAGCAGCTCACCGAGGTCGAGACGGTGGTGCTGCCGCCGTTCACCGACCTGCGCACCGTGCAGACGGCTGTGGACGGCGACAAGCTGCTGATCGGCTACGGCGGGCAGGACCTCTCCCCGCACGCCTCCGGCGCGTACACCGGGGACATCTCCGGCGCGATGCTCGCCAAGCTCGGCTGCACGTACGTGGTGGTCGGGCACTCCGAGCGGCGGGCCTACCACCACGAGGACGACGGGGTGGTCAACGCGAAGGTGAAGGCGGCGCTCGCGCACGGCCTGACCCCGATCCTCTGCGTGGGGGAGGGGCTGGACGTCCGCGAGCAGGGCACCCACGTGGCGCACTGCGCCGACCAGCTCGACGGGGGCCTCGCCGGGCTCACGGCCGAGCAGGTGCGCCAGGTCGTCATCGCGTACGAGCCGGTCTGGGCGATCGGCACCGGCAAGACCGCGACGCCCGAGGACGCGCAGGAGGTCTGCGGTGCGGTCCGCCAGCGGCTGGCGGAGCGCTTCGACGCCGAGACCGCCGACGCGGTCCGGGTCCTCTACGGCGGCTCGGTCAAGGCGTCCAACGTCGCCTCGATCATGGGTCAGCCGGACGTGGACGGTGGCCTGGTGGGTGGCGCCAGCCTGGACGCCGAAGAATTCGCGCAGATCTGCCGGTTCCCCGAGCACATCGCTCGCTGATCGCTCGCTATCCTGGACACCGCCCGTCCACCGGCCGGTGCCGCCGTGCCCGACCTGTCCGGGCGAGGATCGCTACGAGAGGACTGCCCCCAGCCATGCCGATCTGGTTCGCATACACGTTGATCGTGTTGCTGGTCATCACGAGCATCCTGCTCACCCTGCTCATCCTGCTGCACCGCGGTAAGGGTGGCGGGTTGTCGAGCATGTTCGGCGGTGGCGTCAGCTCCAGCCTCGCCGGCTCCTCGGTGGCCGAGAAGAACCTGGACCGTTACACCGTTCTGGTGGGTGTCGTCTGGTTCGCGGCGATCGTCGGGCTGGGGCTCTGGCTCCGTCTCCAGCTGAACAGCGGCACCTGAGCAGGTCCGCGAAGTCGTACAATCTGCGCGCGGTCCGTCACTCGACGGGCCGCGCGCAGTCTTTTCTCCGCTGCACCGCGTCGCCCGCCGCCCATCCCCGACGGTGGCGGGTCCCCTCCGACGACAGGAGCGAGCAGCCGTGCCCAGTGGCAACGTCATCCGCGGCGCCCGCGTCGGGTCCGCACCCATGCGCCCGGACGAGCGGCACCAACCCGCACCCCGACAGGACGTCACCTACTGGTGTCGCAACGACCACCAGACCGACATCCGCATCGCGGCCGACGCCACGGCGCCGCCGCTGTGGGACTGCCCCCGCTGCGGGCTCCCCGCCGGTCTGGACGCGCAGAACCCGCCCGGACGGGTCCGCGCCGAGCCCTACAAGAGCCACCTGGCGTACGTGAAGGAGCGGCGTACCGCCGAAGAGGGCGAGGCGCTGCTGGCGGAGGCGCTCGCGGCGCTGCGCCGCCGCCGGGGCGAAAGCTAGGTGCGGGCCCCCGCATCGGGGGCCGCACCGTCGCTCAGCGCAGGCTCCGCAGCCGGGCGGGCACGTCAGCGGCCGCCGCGCGGTCCAGCAGCCAGCGGGTACGGTCCACGCCGTGCACCCCGGCGGCCGGCAGCTGCACCGGGCCGGCGCCGGCCAGCGCCATGCCCACCGCACGGGCCTTGTCGGCGCCGCCGGCCACGAGCCAGACCTCCTCGGCGGTGTTGATCGCCGACAGGGTGAGCGTGGTCCGCACCGGCGGCGGCTTCGGGCTGCCCCGCACCGCGCTGACCGGCCGCGTCTCGTAGTGCACCGGGTGCTCCGGGAAGACCGAGGCGACGTGCCCGTCCTCACCGACGCCCAGCATCAGCACGTCGAAGTGCGGCAGCGCGGCGTGCCCCGGCCGGGCGGCGCGGGCCAACTCGTCGGCGTACGCGGCGGCGGCCGCCTCGGGGTCGTTGCCTGCCGGTCCGTCGGAGGCCGGCATGGGATGCACCCGGGCCGGGTCCAGCGGCACCACGTCCAACAGGGCGGCGCGGGCCTGGGTCTCGTTGCGCTCCGGGTCGCCGGCGGGCAGGAACCGCTCGTCACCCCACCACACGTCGACCCGGGACCAGTCCACGGCGTCGCGGGCCGGCAACTGCGCCACCGCCCGGTACACGGCGGCGGCGATGCGCCCACCGGTGAGCACCATCGCGGCCTCGCCCCGGTCGGCCTGGGCGTCGAGCAACTTCACCAGCAGCCGGGCCGCCACGGCCTGCGCCAGCAGGTCGGCGTCGGCGTGGACGGCGACACTCGCCTCACTCATGGGTTGTGCCTTCGTTTCCCGACCGCTGGGCGGTCGCTGTCGCGTCGTTACCGGACGGAACGTCCGGAGGTGGCGGTGGAGGGCCGGGACATGGCGTCCCGGCCCTCGGGTGTGGTGCTGCTCAGCTCTCGCCGCTCGTGCCGGTGTGCGCGGTGACCCCGGCCTCGGCGCGCTGGGCCGTGGCCGGATCCTTCCAGACGTGCACCCGCTGCGGGGGGCGCTGTTCCAGACCCCGCAGACCGGCGGTCGCGCCCAGCGCCTCCGCGTACACCTGGTCCGCGTCCAGCCGGCGCAGTTCCTCGGCCAGCTCGTCGCCGAGCGGCCGACGGACCAGCGGCAGGGTCCGGTCGTCCTGACCGGTCCGCCGGAACACCGCCAGGCTGTCCTCGCGGGTCAGCGTCAGGCGGTCGCCGTTGGCGCAGGTCAACTGCACCTCCCGCATCCGGGGGAACTCGTCGCTGTCGACCCGGCGCGGGGTGATGCCGAGCCGGCTGGACAGCCAGCCGACCATCAGCGCCGCCGTCGGGTCGCTGGGCGGCGCGACGACAGTCGCCTCGGTGACCTTCGCCTCGGTGGTGTCGAACGCCCCGGCGACCAGGGTCCGCCACGGGGTGATCCGGGTCCACGCCAGGTCGGTGTCACCCGGGGCGTAGTCCCGGGCGCGCTGCCGCAGCGCCTCGATCGGGTCCGTGGCCTGCGCCGTGTCGGTGATCCTCCGGTCGGCGACCACCCCGAGGAAGTCGGTGGCGATCTCCGCCGGCGGCTCGCCGTGCCACCAGGTGACCACCGGCACGTCCGGCACCAGCAGCGGCATCACCACCGACTCGGCGTGCAGGGCGAGCCGCCCGTACATCCGGGTGACCACCGCCTCGCAGGGGCCGAGCCGGCCACCGACAACGATCTCCGCGTCCAGCCGGTTGCGTTCCCGCTCGATGTCGGAGCGGACCACGACCACCAGCCGGCACGGGTGGGCCGCGGCGGCGATCGTCGCCGCCGCCTCCGCCTCGCGGACCCGCTTCTCGTCCACCACCACGATGAGGGTGAGCGCCATGCCGCTGGCCACACCACCGGCGCTGCGCCGCTCGGCGGCAAGCGCCTTGACCACCTCGTTGCCGGTGGTGTCCCACAGCCCGATCATGCTCTTCTCCAAGCGCGGCCCTCGCGGGCCAGCATCTCGTCGGCAGCCCGTGGCCCCCACTCGCCGGCGCGGTACGGCTCCGGCGTGGTGCCCTCCCAGGCGTGCTCCAGCGGGTCGATCACCTGCCAGCTCTGCTCGACCTCGGCCGCGTCCGGGAACAGGGTGCGGTCCCCGATCAGCACGTCCAGGACGAGCCGCTCGTACGCCTCCGGGCTGGACTCCGTGAACGCCTCGCCGTACTGGAAGTCCATCGCGATGTCGCGGACCTCCATCGTGGTGCCCGGCACCTTCGAGCCGAACTTGAGCACCACGCCCTCGTCGGGCTGCACCCGGATGACGAGCTGGTTGTTGCCCAGCGACTCCATGTCGGCGTCGTTGAACGGCAGGTGCGGCGCCTTCTTGAACATGATGGCGACCTCGGTGACCCGCCGGGGCAGCCGCTTGCCGGCCCGGATGTAGAACGGCACCTCGGCCCAGCGCCGGTTCTGGATGCCGAGCCGCACCGCCACGTACGTCTCCGTGGTGGAGTCGGCGGGGACGTCCTGCTCCTCCCGGTAGCCGACCGCGCGTTCGCCGCCCACCCAGCCGGGCAGGTACTGGCCGCGGACGGTGTCCCGGGCCACGTCCTTGGGCAGGGTGATCGCCTTGAGCACCTTCAGCTTCTCGGCGCGGATCTCGTCGGCGTCGAAGCTGGTCGGCTCCTCCATCGCCACCAGCGCCAGGAGCTGGAGCAGGTGGTTCTGGAGCACGTCACGGGCGGTGCCGACGGTGTCGTAGAAACCGGCCCGACTGCCGATGCCGACGTCCTCGGCCATGGTGATCTGCACCGAGTCGACGTACTTCGAGTTCCACAACGGCTCGAACAGGTTGTTGGCGAACCGCAGGGCCAGGATGTTCTGGACGGTCTCCTTGCCCAGGTAGTGGTCGATCCGGAAGACGTCCTGGCGGGTGAACACGTCGTCGACGAGGTCGTTGAGCGCCTTCGCCGACGGCAGGTCGTTGCCGAACGGCTTCTCCACCACGACCCGGCGCCAGCCGCCGGACTTCTCGTTGTCGGCCATCCCGGTGCGGGCCAGTTGCTTGAGCACGACGGGGAACGCGGCCGGGGGGATGGAGAAGTAGAACGCCGCGTTGCCGGCGATGCCGTGGGTCTGCCGCAGGTCGTCCAGCGTCGAGGCGAGCTGGTCGAAGGCCGCGTCGTCGTCGAACGACCCGCCGACGAACTTGATGTTGCCGGCCAGCCGCGCCCACACCTCTTCCCGCCACGGGGTGCGGGCGTGCTTGCGGGCCGCCTCGCACGCGAGGGTCTCGAAGTCGCCGTCACCCCAGTCTCGGCGGGCGAAGCCGAGCACCACGAAACCGGGCGGCAGCAGCCCCCGGTTCGCCAGGTCGTAGACCGCGGGGAGCAGCTTCTTGCGGGCCAGGTCGCCGGTCACCCCGAAGATCACCAGAGCGCACGGCTCGGGGATCCGGGGCAACCGGCGGTCCTGCGGGTCGCGTAGCGGGTTCACCGAACCGCCGTCTCGCTCCGCTTCAGTCACAGCGTCCATCCTCACGCCCGCAGCTCACCGGCCGCGTCGAGTAGTTGGGCGACGCCGGCTGCCCGGTCGGTCAGGTGCAGCCGCAGCAGCGGACGCTCCCGGCCGGCGAGGGCCTGCCGGTCGCCGGCGGCCTGTGCCGCCTGCAACTCACCGAAGGTGTACGGCTTGCCCGGCACCGCCAGGTCCTCGGCGACCGCGCCGGTCACCTGAAGGTAGCTGCCCACCTGCGGGCCGCCCTTGTGGTATTGGCCGGTGGAGTGCAGGAACCGTGGCCCCCAGCCGAAGGTGACCGGCCGGCCACTCGCCTCGGCCAGCAGCGGACGCAGCCGGGCCGCGTCGGCGTCGGCGAACCGGTCCAGGTAGGCCATCGCGGCCAGGTAGCCGTCCTCGCCCAACCCGTCGAGCAGCCAGCGCAGCACACCGACCAGGTCACCGGGGGCGCCCTGCGGGGCGTACACCTCGATCGCGCCCTCGGTGAACGACGGCGTCTCCGCCGGCAGACCCGAGGCCAGGATCTTGTTGGTGTTCTCCTTGGACTCGGTGACGTTCGGCTGGTTGAACGGGTCGATGCCGAGCACCACGCCGGCCACCGCGGTGGCGTACTCCCAGGCCAGGAACTGCGCGCCGAGCGGGCCGTTGACGGCCACGTCCGGGTCGGCGCCGCCGCCCGGCACGTCACCGGCGGCCAACGCGCCGCCATAGCTGACGGTCAGCACGTCCGGCCCGGTGGCGCCGGGGCTCTGCGGGGACTCGACCACGACGGGCAGGATGCCCACCCCGGCCTTGCCTGTCGACTCGGCGATCAACTGCTCGGCCCAGTCGCCCAGGCCGTCGATGCCGGTGCCGTCGGACGCCAGGGCGACCTTGTCACGGGCCAGCGTGGCGGCCGCGCCCAGCGCGGCGCCCAACGCCAACGCCGGGTTGTCGCGGTCCGAGGCGAGCGACTCGGCCAACGCGTCGGCCTGGTCGAGCAGCTCGGCGACCTCGACGCCGGCCAGCGCCGAGGGCACCAGCCCGAACGCGGTGAGCGCCGAGTACCGACCGCCCACGTTCGGGTCGGCGAGCACGGTGAACGCGCCCATCTCGGCCGCGGTGGCCTCCAGCGGCGAACCCGGGTCGGTGACGATGACGAAGTGCCGGCCGGCCTCCGCCTCGGTCATCCCGGCGTCCAGGAACGCCTGCCAGTAGGCGCGACGGTGGCTGTCGGTCTCCACCGTCGAGCCGGACTTGCTGGCGACGACCACCACGGTGCGCTCCAGCCGGTCAGCCAGGGCCGCCCGGACCTGGCCCGGGTCGGTCGTGTCCAGCACGGTCAGCGGCCGGCCCAGCGTCCGCGTGATCACCTCGGGGGCGAGCGACGAGCCGCCCATGCCGGCGAGCACCACGTGGTCCAGGTCGGCCAGCTCCGCGCTCAGCTCGGCGAGCTGCGCCAGCAGCTCCCGGCTGCGCCGGTGGGTGTCCACCCAGCCGAGCCGGATCTTCGCCTCGGCCTCGGCGTCCGGACCCCACAGGCCCGCGTCCTTGGCGGCCAGCTTGCCGGGGACGCCGGCCTTGACCAGCGCCTCCCGGGTCGAGGCGGGCGCGGACTTGTCGACCGCGTCCGCGCCGTACACGGCGAGCCCGGCGGCTGCCTCCACCGGCCCTGCGAGAAGGTCGCTCATGCCGTCACTCCGCTTCGCTGCGTGCCGCCATGAGGCACCTTCGCGCTGGGCTTTCCGATTCGCTCGCTGCGCTCGCTCATGCCGTCACTCCGCTTCGCCGCTTGCTGATTCGCTCGCTCACGCGCCACCGGCCTTCTCGGCGGCCTTGGCGTTGCCCTTGGCAGCCTTGTTCGGAGCGCCCGTGCCGGTGCCCGCGGCCTTCAGCGACTTGCTGACGCCGTCGAGCAGCTCCTGCCAGCTCGCCTCGAACTTCTCCACACCCTCGCGTTCGAGGGTGGCGATCACGTCGGCCATGTCCACCCCGACCGACTCCAGGTCCGCGAAGACCTTCCGGGCCGCGTCGTAGGCGCCGGTCACGGTGTCGCCGCGCGTCTCGCCGTGATCGGCGTACGCGTGGATGACCGACTCCGGCATGGTGTTGACCGTGCCGGGGGCGATCAGCTCCTCGACGTAGATCACGTCCCGGTAGTCCGGGTTCTTGGTCGAGGTGGAGGCCCACAACGGCCGCTGCGGGTGCGCTCCGGCGGCCTCCAGGGCCTTCCAGCGGTCCGAGGAGAAGACCTCGGTGTAGCGCTCGTACGCCAGCTGGGCGTTGGCCACCGCGGCCTTGCCCTTGAGCGCCTTGGCCTGGTCGGAGCCGACCTTCTCCAGCCGCTTGTCGACCTCGGAGTCGACCCGGGAGACGAAGAACGACGCGACCGAGCCGATCTTCGACAGGTCGTGCCCGTTGGCCTTGGCCTGCTCCAGACCGGCCAGGAAGGCCTCCATGACCGCCGAGTAGCGGTCCAGACCGAAGATCAGCGTCACGTTGACGCTGATCCCCTCGGCGAGGGTGTCGGTGATCGCCGACAGGCCCTCCTCGGTGGCCGGGATCTTGATGAAGAGGTTGGGCCGGTCGACCAGCCACCACAGCGCCTTGGCCTCGGCGACCGTCTTGTCCGCGTCGTGTGCGCTGCGCGGGTCCACCTCGATCGAGACCCGGCCGTCCACGCCCGCGCTGCCGTCGTACGACGGGCGCATCACGTCGCAGGCCCACCGTACGTCGTACGTGGTGAGCATCCGTACGGCCTCTTCCACGTCCACGCCACGGATGGCGAGGTCACGCAGCTGCCAGTTGTACTCGTCGGCGTCGCTCAACGCCTTGGCGAAGATCGTCGGGTTGGTGGTGACGCCGGCGACGTGCTTCTCACGGCGGAGCTGGTCCAGCCCGCCGGAGCTCAAACGTACCCGGGAAAGATCATCGAGCCACACCGCCACACCTGCGGCGGTGAGCTCATTCAGCTTGTCCGTCATGCCGTCCACGCTCCCTCAGTTGCCGGTCGTGAAACCGGTGATGTCGCCCACCCGGGCCAGCGAGGCGTGTGCCGCCGCCACGATCCGGTCGGGGGTGAACCCGAACTGCTCGAAGAGCACGGTGTGCGGGGCGCTCGCCCCGTAGTGCTCCAGGCTGACGCTCTCGCCGAGATCACCGACGACGCCGCGCCAGGACATGGCGATCCCGGCCTCCACGCTCACCCGTGCCTTTACCCCGCGCGGGAGCACCGACTCCCGGTAAGCCTCATCCTGCTCGTAGAACCACTCCTGGCAGGGCATCGAAACGACCCGGGTCGGCGTGCCGTCGGCCTCCAGCCGCTCCCGGGCGGTCAGGCAGAGCTGCACCTCGGAGCCGGTGCCGACGATGATCACCTGCGGCTTGCCGTTGGATGCCTCGGCCAGCACGTAGCCGCCCTTGGCCACCCCGTCCGCGGCACCCAGGACGTCCCGGTCCAGGGTCGGCAGCGGCTGGCGGCTCAGCGCCAGCGCGGTCGGCCGGTCGGTGTGCTCCAGCGCCTGCCGCCAGGCCCACGCCGTCTCGTTGGCGTCCGCCGGGCGGACCACGTCCAGGCCCGGGATGGCGCGCAGCGCGGTCAGGTGCTCCACCGGCTGGTGGGTCGGGCCGTCCTCGCCCAGGCCGATCGAGTCGTGCGTCCAGACGTACGTCACCGGCAGCTTCATCAACGCGGCCAGTCGCACCGACGGGCGCATGTAGTCGCTGAACACCAGGAACGTGCCGCCGTACGGGCGGGTGCCGCCGTGCAGGGCGATGCCGTTGAGGATCGCGCCCATGGCGTGCTCACGGATGCCGAAGTGCAGGGTGCGGCCGTACTCGTGGCCGGGGAAGTCCTTGGTGGCGTGCGAGGCCGGGATGAACGACGGCTCGCCCTTCATCGTGGTGTTGTTGCTCTCGGCCAGGTCGGCCGAACCGCCCCACAGCTCCGGCAGCACCGGCGCGAGCGCCTCGAGCACCTTGCCGGAGGCGGCCCGGGTGGCCACGCCCTTGGCGTCGGCGGGGAAGACCGGCAGCGCCTCGGTCCAGCCGTCCGGCAGCACCCGGCCGGCCATCCGCTCGTAGAGGGCGGTGCGCTCCGGGTTCGCCTTCTTCCAGGCGTCGAACGAGACGGTCCACTCCTGCTGGGCGTCCGAGCCGCGGCCCATCACGTTGCGGGCGTGCGCGAGCACCTCCTCGTCGACCTGGAAGGTCTGCTCCGGGTCGAAGTCGAGGATCCGCTTGGTGGCCTTCACCTCGTCGGCGCCGAGCGCCGAGCCGTGGATCTTGCCGGTGTTCTGCTTGTTGGGCGCGGGCCAGCCGATGATGGTGCGCAGCGCGATGAAGGAGGGACGGCCGGTCTCGGCCTTGGCGGCCACCAGCGCGCGGTACAGCGCCTCGGCGTCCTCGTGGTAGTCGCCCTGGTCGGCGTCACCGCTGCGCCAGTCGACAGTCTGGACGTGCCAGCCGTACGCCTCGTAGCGGGCCGCCACGTCCTCGCTCTTGGCGATGCGGGTGTCGTCCTCGATCGAGATCTCGTTGTCGTCGTAGACGACAGTGAGGTTGCCCAGCTGCTGGTGCCCGGCGAGGGCGCTGGCCTCGTGGCTGATGCCCTCCTCGATGTCGCCGTCGGAGACGATGCACCAGATGTTGTGGTCGAAGACCGACGTGCCCGGCTCGGCCTCCGGGTCGAACAGGCCGCGCTCGCGACGGGCCGCCATGGCCATGCCCACCGCGTTGCCCAGGCCCTGCCCGAGCGGGCCGGTGGTGGTCTCGACGCCCGGGGTGTGACCGTGCTCCGGGTGACCCGGGGTCTGCGAGCCCCACTGCCGCAGCGACTTGAGGTCGGCGAGGCTCAGCGGGTAGCCGGACAGGAACAGCTGGATGTAGAGGGTCAGGCTGGAGTGCCCGGCGGAGAGCACGAACCGGTCCCGGCCGGGCCAGTTCGGGTCGGCCGGGTTGTGCCGCATGACCCTGTTGAAGAGAAGGTAGGCCGCGGGCGCCAGGCTCATCGCGGTGCCCGGGTGGCCGTTGCCGGATTTCTCGACGGCATCCATGGCCAGAACGCGGACGGTGTCGACAGCCCGGCGATCGAGGTCGGACCAGTTGAGTTCAGAGTGCTCAGGTCGGTTGGCAGCCACGATGGTTGTGCTCCTCGGCAGATGGGCGGAACCCTCACTGGTGACCCTATCGAGCGTGACTAAACGTCCGCCCGGGGATCTCTGCATGGTCTGCGGTACGGGACAGGGCAGCGAGTCGTTCAACCCGGTGGTGTGACGGCCCGCACCGTTGTCGGGTCGGCCGGGCAGCCAAAACGACAACGCGTAGTGTGTGGGTCGGTGTGCGGTCGCAAGTGGGCCCCGCCCGACTCGATCTCCCCGTGCCGATGCCGGAAGGTGGCAATCCGTGAGCATGATCACCGAGCGCCCCGCGAGCAACCCCGCCGGGCAGCCCCCGGCCCGGGCGGCCGAGGGTCCGGTGGCGCGGCGGGACGTGCGCGCGATCGTGTCGGCGTACGTGGCGCTCACCAAGCCGCGCATCGTCGAACTGCTGCTGGTCACCACCGTCCCGGCGATGATGCTCGCCGAGGGGGGTCTGCCGTCGCTGTGGTTGATGGCCGTGGTGCTCATCGGTGGCTCGCTCGCCGCGGGGGCGGCCAGCGTGCTCAACTGCTACATCGACCGGGACATCGACCAGTTGATGCGGCGGACCAAGCGGCGTCCGCTGCCGGCGCACACGGTGTCGCCGCGTAGCGCGCTCGTCTTCGGTCTGGTGCTGGCGGCGATCTCGATCGTCCTGATGGCGGCTTTCACCAACCTGCTCGCCGCCGGGTTGACGCTCGCCGCGATCGTCTACTACGACGTCGTCTACACGCTCTGGCTCAAGCGCTCCACGCCGACGAACACGTTCTGGGGTGGCGCCTGCGGGGCCGCTCCGGTGCTGATCGGGTGGGCGGCGGTGACCGGCGGGCTCGCCCCGGCGGCCTGGGGCCTGTTCGCCGTGGTCTTCTTCTGGCAGATGCCGCACTTCTACCCCCTCGCCATGAAGTACAAGGACGACTACGCCCGCGCCGGCATCCCGATGCTGCCGGTGGTGGCCTCCATCCGGCGGGTGAACGCCGAGATCCTGATCTTCGCGTGGCTCACCGTGCTCACCTCCCTCGCGGTCTGGCCGCTGGGCCTCAGCGCGATCTACGGCGTGCCGACCCTCGTCGTGGGCGCCATCTTCATCGTCGAGGCGCACCGGCTCTGCCGGCGGGCTACCCGCGGCGAGGCGGTCAAGCCGATGCGGCTGTTCCACTGGTCGACGACGTACCTGACGATCGTCTTCGTGGCCGTCGCGCTCGACGCGCTGATCTGACGCCTGTCGCGCGGACGTCCCGCAGGGGTGCACCGGAAATCCGCAGACTAATCATGGCCGTGGATGAGTTGTCCGGGTTTAACGTCACATGAGAGTAACTTTCGCCATGAGTCGGATCGACTCAACCTGCGGGTGGTGAACCCTGATTTGCCTAAGCGATTAGTGCGGGAAAGTCCGGATATAACCGGACAGGAAGTCTGTGCTCATCCTTAAACCTGTAGGTAATTGGCATCACAAAAGGTTCATGGTTCTCGCACGCGCGAGTGCAACTCTGCTTAGGCTTCGCGTCATGGCAGATGGTTCCGATACGACGCTGACGGCTGAGCAGACCGCCGGCGAGCAGGCCCCGCACGGCCTGGTCGCAGGCCTTCAGTCGTTCGCCGCCGCGCACGGCGGCGCGAAGGCCGTCATCGAGTACGTCGGTAAGCGCGGCGCACGGATCGTCCTCGTGGGTACCGACGGTGAGTGGGGCGACCAGTTCGCCGAGGACACCGTCACCGCTCGGGAGGCGTGCGCCAAGGCGGGAGTCACCGTCGAGAACGCCTGGGAGCGTGAACTGATGGACCAGATGCGACCGAGCAACGACCTCTGGCGGTCGATGGCCCGGCGCACGATGGCCCGTTGAGATAGACAGCTGAATTGACCAACCACCACCAGTCGACCCGGGGGGAACCCCGGGTCGCTCTCGTCACCTGCACCGAGCTGGTCGACCTCGACCCCGACGACCGTCTCGTCCTCGACCCGCTCAGCGCCCGGGGGATCGCCGCCGAGGCGGTCGTCTGGGACGACCCGGCCGCCGACTGGTCCTCGTACGACCTCGTCGTGCTCCGCTCACCGTGGGACTACGCCCTGCGCCGCGACGAGTTCGTCGCCTGGGCCGCGTCCGTGCCCGCGCTGGTCAACCCGGCCGACGTGGTGCGGTGGAACACCGACAAGCGCTACCTGGCCGAGCTGAGCGCCGCCGGGGTGCCGACCGTGCCGACGTCCTGGGTCGAGCCGGGGGAGACCTGGTCGCCGCCCGCCGGGACTGGCGAGTACGTGCTCAAGCCCTCGGTCAGCGCCGGCAGCCAGGACACCGGCCGGTACGACCTGGCCGACCCGGAGCACCGCGACCTGGCTCGGGCCCACGTACGCCGCCTCTCCGCCGCCGGCCGCACGACGATGGTTCAGCCGTACCTGAGCGCCGTCGACAGCGAGGGCGAGACCGCGCTGCTCTTCCTGGCCGGCCCGGACGGGCTCGCGTACAGCCACGCCATCCGCAAGGGCCCGATGCTGACCGGCCCGGATCTTGGCCCAGACGGTCTCTACAAGGCCGAGGAGATCAGCTCCCGCGCCGCGCGCCCCGAGCAGTTGGCGGTCGCCGAGCGGACCCTCGCCGCGGTGCCCGGTGGCACGCGTCGACTGCTCTACGCCCGGGTCGACCTGATCCCCGGCCCGGACGGCGACCCGGTCCTGGTCGAACTGGAGCTGACCGAGCCGTCGCTCTTCATCGGGTACGCCGACGGCGCCCCCGACCGCCTCGCCACCGCGATCGCCACCCACCTGACCCGCTGAGCCTGATCTCCCACCCCGCCGCCTGGCCGTGGGCGTACCCCGAAGATCCGCGCAACATCGGGGATGTTGCTGCCTCGCCCCGACGGGAAGCAGCAACATCCCCGATGTTGTGTAGATCTTGAGGAAAGTGCAAGATCGCCGCGGGGTAACGGCCGCGCTCGGGCGCGGGCCGGCCGGGCGCGGGGTGACGGGGTGCTCGGGCGCGGGCCTGCGCCTGCGGGGCGCGGGGTGGCGGATGCTCGGTGCGGTGTCAGGCGGTGACCGGGACGGCTTCGACCTCGGTCGCGGTGGTCTGCGGCGCGGGGGCCGCCGGGCGGCGTTCGCGGGTGGACCACTGGACCGAGAGGGCGGCCAGCAGCACCAGGCACGAGCCGAGCATGTGCGCGCCGACCAGGATCGCCGGCACGTGGGTGAAGTACTGCACGAAGCCGATGAGCCCCTGACCCAGCTCCACCGCGAGCAGGACGACGGCGGCGCGGGTGGCCCGCGCCGCGCCGACCGCGCGGAACGCGAAGATCAACGCCACCGACAGGCCGATCAGCAGGAAGACGCCGTCGGCGTGCACCTGGGAGATCGACTCCGGGTCCAGTCCGTTGCGGGCCGCGCCGTGGTCGCCGGCGTGCGGGCCGCTGCCGGTGACCCAGGTGCCGATCACCAGCACCGCGACGGTGACGCCGGTGGTGACCCGGGCCAGCGTGCGCAGGGGGGAGGGCACCACGGCGACCGTCGGGGCGTCCGGTTCGTCGACCCGCCGCCAGAGGGCGTACGCGGCGGCGAGCACCGCCATCGAGGCGAGGAAGTGCAGCCCGACCACCCACGGGTTGAGGTTGGTGAGCACCGTGATGCCACCGATCACCGCCTGGGCGGGAATGCCCAGAAAGACGGCGACGGCGAGGGTCAGCACCCCGCGGCGGCGGGGCCGGTGTGCCAGGACGGCCAGCACGGTGGCCAGCGCGATCAGGCCCACCGCGAAGGTGAGCATCCGGTTGCTGAACTCGATGACGCCGTACACGCCCATCTCGGGTGTCGTGACGTACGAGTCGTCGGTGCACCGGGGCCAGGTGGGGCAGCCGAGGCCCGACGCGGTCAACCGGACCGCCCCGCCGGTGACGACGATGGCCACGTTCGCGATGATCGAGGCGAGCGCGAGGCGGCGCAGCAGGAGACCGGAGACCGGACGGACGATGCGGTTCACGGCGCAAATCCTACGCACCGTAGTGCTCGAGGTTCGTCCGACTCCGCCGGGCCGGTGGTTCGGATCACCGGGGCCCGGGTTTGCGACCCTCCGGGTAATTACGTAACGTTGGCGTTGTGAAAAACGCGGCGGCGCTCTCCGGGCACCAGCCGACGGCTGCCCAGGCCGTCGGCGCGTCCGCGTCCGCCCTCATCGGGGCCTCGTCGTCCGCGCTGGGCGGCGCCACGACGGAGATCTCCACCCGGGACCGCGTCACCCAGCTGCTGCTGGAGCGGGGCGCGACCACCGCCGCGCAGCTCGGTCTGGCGCTCGGCCTCAGCCCGGCGGCGATCCGCCGGCACCTGGACGCGATGCTCGCCGACGGTGACGTCGTCGCCCGCGACCAGACGGTGCGGGGGAGCCGCGGTCGGGGGCGTCCGGCCAAGGTGTTCGTGCTGACCGACGCGGCCCGGGTCCGCTGTGGCACACACCACTACGACAACATGGCCACCGCCGCGCTGCGCTGGATCGCCCGCAGCGGAGGCCCGGACGCGGTCGAGGCGTTCGCCACCGAGCAGGTGTCCGCACTGGAGACGCGCTGCCGCGCCGCCATGGAGGACGCCGGCGACGACCCCCTCGCGCGGGCTGAGGCACTCGCCGGAGCGCTCACCGCCGAGGGTTACGCTGCCAACGCGACCACGATCGCCTCCGGCGGCCAGCTCTGCCAGCACCACTGCCCGGTGGCGCACGTGGCCGCCGAGTTTCCCCAGCTGTGCGAGGCCGAGACCGCGGTGATCTCCCGTCTGGTCGGCACCCACGTACAGCGCCTGGCCACCATCGCGCACGGCGACGGGGTGTGCACCACGCACATCCCGACCCAGCCGGGCCGCGCTCAATCCGGTAATCCCGTCACCACTGTGAGGACAGATAGATGACCGAGCAGATCGTCCAGCCCCTGACCCAGGAAGAGCAGCTCGCCGCCCTGGGTCGCTACGAGTACGGCTGGTCCGACCCGGACGCCGCCGGGGCGGTCGCCCAGCGTGGCATCAACGAGGCAGTGGTGCGGGACATCTCGGCCAAGAAGAACGAGCCGGCCTGGATGCTCGACCTGCGCCTCAAGGGTCTGCGGCTGTTCGGCCGCAAGCCGATGCCGGCCTGGGGCGCGGACCTCACCGGCATCGACTTCGACAACATCAAGTACTTCGTGCGGTCCACCGAGAAGCAGGCCACCAGCTGGGAGGACCTGCCCGAGGACATCAAGAACACCTACGACCGGCTGGGCATCCCGGAGGCGGAGAAGCAGCGTCTGGTCGCCGGTGTCGCGGCGCAGTACGAGTCCGAGGTCGTCTACCACAAGATCCGTGAGGACCTTGAGGAGCAGGGCGTCCTCTTCCTGGACACCGACACGGCGCTGCGCGAGCACGAGGACGTCTTCAAGGAGTACTTCGGCACGGTGATCCCGGTCGGCGACAACAAGTTCGCCGCCCTGAACACCTCCGTCTGGTCCGGTGGCTCGTTCATCTACGTGCCGAAGGGCGTGCACGTGGAGATCCCGCTGCAGGCCTACTTCCGGATCAACACGGAGAACATGGGCCAGTTCGAGCGGACGCTGATCATCGTCGACGAGGGCGCGTACGTGCACTACGTCGAGGGCTGCACCGCGCCGCTCTACTCCTCGGACTCGCTGCACAGCGCCGTCGTGGAGATCATCGTCAAGAAGAACGCGCGCTGCCGGTACACGACCATCCAGAACTGGTCGAACAACGTCTACAACCTGGTCACCAAGCGCGCCGTCTGCCACGAGGGCGCGACCATGGAGTGGGTCGACGGCAACATCGGCTCCAAGGTGACGATGAAGTACCCGGCGGTCTACATGACCGGCGAGCACGCCAAGGGCGAGGTGCTCTCGGTGGCGATGGCCGGCGAGGGCCAGCACCAGGACGCGGGCGCCAAGATGGTGCACGCCGCGCCGCACACCTCCTCGTCCATCATCTCCAAGTCGATCGCCCGTGGCGGCGGCCGCACCTCGTACCGCGGTCTGGTGCAGGTGCTGGAGGGTTCGCACAACAGCCGGAGCACGGTCAAGTGCGACGCGCTGCTTGTCGACACCATCTCGCGCTCGGACACCTACCCGTACGTCGACATCCGCGAGGACGACGTGTCGATGGGGCACGAGGCGACCGTCTCCAAGATCAGCGACGACCAGCTCTTCTACCTGATGAGCCGGGGCCTGAGCGAGGACGAGGCGATGGCCATGATCGTCCGTGGCTTCATCGAGCCGATCGCCAAGGAGCTCCCGATGGAGTACGCCCTGGAGCTGAACCGCCTGATCGAGCTTCAGATGGAGGGCGCGGTCGGCTGACGCCGCCTCCGCCCGCGGTGCGGGCCGGAACCTCGGCCCGCCCGCACCCTGCCCCAACCTCGTCGTCACGGAACAGACAGACCAAGGAAGACATGACTACCCAGGCTTCCGCGCCACCGCCCAGCACCAAGTCGCAGGCGTTGCGCTCGTACGACGTCGCCGACTTCCCGGCCCTCACCGGCCTGGAGGAGGAGTGGCGTTTCACCCCGCTCAAGCGACTGCGCGGCCTCGCCGGCGACGCGCAGGCCGGCACCGGCACGGTCCGGCACGAGTACGGCGAGCTGCCCGAGGGCGTGGCCATCGAGCGCATCGGCACCGACGACCCGCGGGTGGGCAGCGTGCTCACCCCGGTCGACCGGGTCAGCGCGCTCGCGTACGGCGGCGCCGGGCAGGCGCTGCTGTTCTCGGTCGCGAGCGATGTCGTGGTGGGCGCCCCGGTGAGCGTGCGGGTGGTCGGCGACGGCGGCGAGGGTCTGGCCTTCGGGCACACCTTCGTCGAGGTGGGCCGCTTCGCGGAGCTGACGCTGGTGCTGGAGCACGTCGGCTCGGCGACCCTGGCGGACAACGTCGAGGTGTCGGTGGGCGACGGGGCCAAGCTGACCCTGGTCACCGTTGCCGACTGGGCACCGGACGCGGTGCAGGCGCAGCACCTCAAGTTCAAGCTCGGCCGGGACGCCCGGGTGACGCACGTGCAGGTGAGCCTGGGCGGTGACCTGGTGCGCCAGTTCACCAGCGTGGAGTACACCGGCCGGGGCGGCGAGGCCGAGCTGTACGGCGTCTACTTCGCCGACGGTGGCCAGCACCTGGAGCACCGCCAGCTGGTCGACCACTCCGTGCCGGACTGCCGCAGCTACGTCGGCTACCGGGGCGCCCTGCAGGGCGCGGACGCGCACACCGTCTGGGTGGGCGACGTGCTGATCCGGGCCGAGGCGACCGGCACCGACACGTACGAGATCAACCGGAACCTGCTGCTCACCGACGGTGCGCGGGCGGACTCCGTACCCAATCTGGAGATCGAGACCGGCGAGATCGCCGGCGCCGGCCACGCCAGCGCGACCGGCCGGTTCGACGACGAGCAGTTGTTCTACCTGATGGCCCGGGGCATCCCGGAGGGTGAGGCCCGCCGACTGGTGGTCCGCGGCTTCTTCGCCGAGGTGATCAACAAGATCCCGGTCGAGGAGCTGCGCGAGCGCCTGGGCGACGCGATCGAGGCCCGGCTGGCCAAGGCGGGCGCCTGATGATCCGCATCTGCTCCACCGAGGACGTGCCGAAGGGCACCGCGATCAGCGCGGACGTCGACGGCACCCCGATCGCCCTGGTGCACGGCGAGGACGGCGAGTTCTACGCCGCGTACGACGAGTGCTCGCACGCCGCGGTCGCCCTCTCCGAGGGTGAGGTCGACGGCTGCACGCTGGAGTGCTGGCTGCACGGCTCGCGCTTCGATCTGCGCACCGGTGCGCCGACCGGCCTGCCCGCCACCGAACCCGTCCCCGTCTACCCCGTCGAAGTCCGCGACGGCGACATCTACCTCAGCCTGACGCCGAGTAATGGAGTGACCCGATAATGAGCACCCTGGAGATCCGCGACCTGAAGGTGTCGGTCAAGCTGCCCGAGGGTGAGCTCAAGCCGATCCTGGCCGGCGTCGACCTGACCGTGAAGTCGGGGGAGACCCACGCGATCATGGGCCCGAACGGGTCCGGCAAGTCCACCCTGGCGTACTCGATCGCCGGCCACCCGAAGTACGAGATCACCGGCGGTTCGGTGACCCTCGACGGCGAGGACGTGCTGGCCATGACCGTCGACGAGCGCGCTCGCGCCGGCCTCTTCCTGGCCATGCAGTACCCGGTCGAGGTGCCCGGCGTCTCGGTGGCGAACTTCCTGCGTACCGCGAAGACCGCCATCGACGGCGAGGCCCCGAAGCTGCGCACCTGGGGTGGCGAGCTGCGCGGCGCGATGGAGCGCCTGCAGATGGACCCGGCGTTCGCCCAGCGCAACGTCAACGAGGGCTTCTCCGGCGGTGAGAAGAAGCGGCACGAGATCGTCCAGCTGGAGCTGCTCAAGCCGAAGATCGCGATCCTCGACGAGACCGACTCGGGCCTCGACGTGGACGCGCTGCGCGTGGTCAGCGAGGGCGTCAACCGGGTCCGCGACACCGGTGACACCGGCGTGCTGCTGATCACCCACTACACGCGGATCCTGCGCTACATCAAGCCGGACTTCGTGCACGTCTTCGTGGCCGGCCGGATCGTCGAGCAGGGCGGCCCGGAGCTGGCCGACAAGCTCGAGGCCGAGGGCTACGAGCGGTACGCCGCCGGGGCCGGCACGGCCAAGGCCTGAGTGGGGAAGGCGCTGCCGAGATGACCAGCATCGCGATCCCCGAGGGGATGCCGCAGTACGACGACGTGCCGCGTTTCGACGTGGCCCGGGTACGCGCCGACTTCCCGATCCTCGATCGGGAGATCAACGGGCACCCGCTGGTCTACCTCGACAGCGCCAACACCTCGCACAAGCCCCGGCAGGTGCTCGACGTGCTCGACGAGCACTACGCGCGGCACAACGCCAACGTGTCGCGCTCGGTGCACACCCTGGGCACCGAGGCAACCGAGGCGTACGAGGGGGCGCGGGCCAAGATCGCCGCGTTCATCAACGCGCCGAGCGTCGACGAGGTGGTGTTCACCAAGAACTCCACCGAGGCGATCAACATCGTGGCGTACGCCTTCTCGAACGCCTCCCTGCGCCCGGACGGTGACCCCCGGTTCCGGCTCGGCCCCGGCGACGAGGTGGTGATCTCCGAGATGGAGCACCACTCGAACATCGTCCCGTGGCAGCTGCTCTGCGAGCGGACCGGCGCGACCCTGCGCTGGTTCCCGGTGACCGACCAGGGTCGGCTCGACGAGTCGGGCCTGGAGGACCTGGTCACCGAACGGACGAAGATCGTCTCGCTGGTGCACGTGTCCAACATCCTCGGCACCGTCAACGCGACCTCCCGGATCACCGCGCGGGTCCGCGAGGTGGGCGCGCTGCTGCTGCTGGACTGCTCGCAGTCGGTGCCGCACCTGCCCATCGACGTCGTCGACCTGGACGCCGACTACATCGTGTTCACCGGGCACAAGATGCTCGGTCCGACCGGCATCGGCGTGCTCTGGGGCCGCGGTGAGCTGCTGGCGGCCATGCCGCCGGTGATGGGCGGCGGCTCGATGATCGAGACGGTGACCATGGCCCGGTCGACGTTCGCCGCGCCGCCGGCCCGCTTCGAGGCGGGCACCCCGCCGATCGCCGAGGCGGTCGCGCTCGGTGCTGCCGTCGACTACCTGACCGGCGTCGGGATGCGGGCCGTCCAGTGGCACGAGAAGGAGCTGACGGCATACGCGCTGGAGGCCCTCGGCACGGTGCCGGACCTGCGGATCTTCGGCCCGACCGTGCCGGTGGGCCGCGGCGGCACCATCTCGTTCGCCCTCGGTGACGTGCACCCGCACGACGTGGGCCAGGTGCTCGACTCGCTCGGCGTGCAGGTGCGGGTGGGCCACCACTGCGCGAAGCCGGTGTGCAGCCGGTTCGGCGTCCCGGCGATGACCCGGGCCTCGTTCTACCTCTACACCACCACCGAGGAGATCGACGCCCTGGTGGGCGGTCTGGAGCAGGTGCGGAAGGTGTTCGACTGATGGTGCAACTCGACCAGCTCTACCAGGAGATCATCCTGGACCACTACAAGCATCCGCACGGCCGTGGCCTGCGCGACGCCGACGACGCGACCGACCAGGTCGCGGAAGCGCACCACGTCAACCCGACCTGCGGCGACGAGATCACCGTCCGGGTGGCCACCGACGGCGACGTGCTGCACGACATCTCGTACGACGGCATGGGCTGCTCGATCAGCCAGGCCTCGGCGAGCGTGCTGCACGAACTGCTGCGCGGTCGGGGCACCGGGGAAGCATTCGAGGTGCACGAGGCGTTCGTCGAGTTGATGTCGGGACGTGGCCAGGTCACGCCCGACGAGGACGTACTCGGTGACGGGGTGGCCTTCGCGGGCGTCGCCCGCTACCCCGCCCGGGTGAAGTGCGCGCTGCTGCCGTGGATGGCGTTCAAGGACGCCGCGGCACGCGCCGGCGTGGGCGTGGGCCCGGAGGTGAAGGCGTGAGCGTGCGTCAGCGAGCGATTTCCAGCAGCACTGTGGTGCCGGGTGGCATCACGAAGCGAACCGGAGGGACGGCATGAGCGAGAACACCGCTACCGCGGCGACGCCGGAGGCCGGTGACGCCACCGCGGCGCCGCAGACCGACGCCGTGACGACCGACGGAGCCCCGACGACCAACGCCGTTGCGACCGACGGCGCTGCGACGACCGACGGCGCTGCGACCGACGCGGCTGCGACCCCGGGTGCCGGCGACGCCGCCACCTCGACGGGCGGCGTCAGCAAGGCGATGATCGCCGACATCGAGGAGGCAATGAAGGACGTCGTCGACCCCGAGCTGGGCATCAACGTGGTCGACCTCGGCCTGGTGTACGGGGTGCACGTCGACGACGAGAACGTCGCGACCCTGGACATGACGCTCACCTCGGCGGCCTGCCCGCTGACCGACGTCATCGAGGACCAGGCCCGGCAGGCGCTGACCACCGGCCCGGGCGGCGGCCTGGTCAACGACATCCGGATCAACTGGGTGTGGCTCCCGCCGTGGGGCCCGGACAAGATCACCGACGAGGGTCGGGACCAGCTCCGTTCCCTCGGCTTCAACGTCTGACCCGACTCCGTCCCACAGTCGTCGAGCGCGGTGCCCTCCGGGGTGCCGCGCTCGATCCGTTGCGGGATGCGCGGGAAACCGCAGTGGCCCGGAGCCCCGCACTTGTCGACCCTGACGGGCCCAAGGTCGTGCTCGATCATTGATGTAGTGGCCTCGGTGCGTCGCCGAGGCCACTACATCCTGGTCGGAGCGCGATCTTGGCCGGATCGTCGTTGACGTTCGCAGCTCGCCTCCAGATGGGCTTGCTCGCCGGCGGCCTTGGCAAGATCCGCGCAACTTCACCGATGTTGCGGTCTCCCGCCAGGCTGAGGCAGCAACATCGGCGATGTTGTGAGGATCTTGGCGTGGGGCGTGGGGCGTGGGGCGTGGGGCGTGGGGCGTGGGGCGTGGGGCGTGGGGCGTGGGGCGTGGGGCGTGGGGTGAAAGTCCGTTGCGGGGGCGTGGGTGGGGCGCGCAGGATGCCGACTGTGATTGAGGCGTACCCGATGCAGGTTTCTGTCCGTGCGGCCACCGCCGCGCGTCGACAGCGGACCGTGCCCGGGGTGACCTCGACCCGTCGCCCGTCGTCGTGAGCGGCGCGTTCCTCGCCGGTCTGGTGGCCGGGTACGGCGTCGCCATCCCGGTCGGCGCGATAGCGATCCTCATCCTGGGGCTCAGCGCCCGTACCTCGTTCCGGGTCGGCGCGGCCGCGGCGCTCGCGGTGGCGACGGCCGACGGGCTGTACGCGGCGGTCGCCGCGTTCGGCGGCGCGAGCCTGGCCGGGGTCGTCGCCCCGGCGGCCGGTCCGCTGCGGGTGGTCGCCGCAGTGGTCCTGCTGGGGCTCGCCGCGCACGGCCTCTGGCGCACGTGGACCACCCACCGCGCCCGGCCGGCGCCATCGGCCGGCGGGGGCCTGCGTACTCCCGCTCGGGCGTACGCGGCGGTGCTCGGGCTGACCCTGCTGAACCCGATGACAGTGCTCTACTTCGCCGCGCTGGTGCTCGGGCGCCGGGACACCGCGGACGCGAACGGGCTGACCGCCGGGCTCTTCGTGGCCGGCGTGTTCCTGGCGTCGGCGAGCTGGCAGCTGCTCATCGCGGGCGGCGGCACGATGGTCGGCCGGGCGCTGACCGGGCCGCGTGGCCGGCTCGTCACCGGCCTGGTCTCCAGCGCGCTCATCGCCGCGCTCGCGGTGGTGGCGCTGCTGCCCGGCTGAGGCCGAACCCGCCCGACGCCCCGCCCCGAGCCGCCGTGGCGTACGGTCGGGCCGTGACCAGTCGACCCGCAGCCGGGGGCGGCCGGTGGGTCGAGGTCGACCCGGCCCGCGTCGGCCGCTGGGTCGAGGGCTTCGCCGACCGGCACGGCCCGCCCACCACCACCGCGCGGGAGTACGGCCTGCTGCTCACCGCCCCCGACGGGACCACCGCCGAGCTGTACGCCCCGCCGGGCGCTCCGGTCGGCGCGGACGTGGCGGCCTTCGTCGCCGCAGCCGGCGCACCGCACCGGATCGGCCTGCTGCTGGCCCGCAAGGGTGCGGTGGCGGTAGGTGTGGCGCAGGGCCCCGACCTCGTGGTCTCCAAGGTGGACACCCGGTACGTGCAGGGGCGCACCGCCGCCGGGGGATGGTCGCAGCACCGGTTCGCCCGCCGCCGCGACAACCAGGCCAAGGCGGCGCTGGGCGACGCGGCGGACCTGGCCGTACGCCTGCTGTTGCCGGAGGCGGCGCGGCTCGCGGCCCTCGTCTGTGGCGGTGACCGGCGGGCGGTGGACACGGTGCTGGCCGACCGGCGGTTGGCCCCGCTCGTGCCGCTGCGGGCCGAGCGGTTGCTCGACGTGCCGGAGCCGCGGCACGCGGTGCTGGTGGCGGCGGTGGGCGCGGCCCGGGCGGTACGGATCCGGCTGCGCGACCCGGAGCCCGATCCCGCGCGGTAACGGCCGCCGGCCTCGGCGCCAGCGACGGCGGGCCGCAGGGGGAGACGACCGCCACGCAGATCGGGGTTCCCGGCGTGCTGCCGGGCCGCCGGCCGGAGGATGGGCGGGTGGAGTTCCTGGTTGACATGGTGACGACGGTTCCCGACGGCACGTCCGAGGACGAGGTCGCCGACATGCGCGCACGCGAGGCGGCGCGTTCGGCCGAGCTGGTGGCACAGGGCACCCTCCTGCGCCTGTGGCGGCCGCCGCTGGCGCCGGGGGAGTGGCGTACGTGGGGGCTCTTCCAGGCCGCCGACGCGGACGAGTTGGAGGCGGTCCTCGCGTCGATGCCGCTGCGCGCCTGGCGGCGGGAGACGGTCACCGTGTTGACGCCGCACCCGAACGACCCGGGTCAGCCGCCCCGGCAGGCGAGGAGTTGACGGTGGCCGGCAGCGAGGCGGACGTCCTGCGGACCGTCCTGGACCGGTGGAAGTCGGCCGTCGACGCCCACCAGCCGGATCAGGTCGCGTCGGTCTTCACCGAGGATGCGATCTTCCAGGGCCTGCGCCCGTACGTCGTCGGCCGGGACGGCGTCGCCGCGTACTACGCCGCGCAGCCGCTCGGCCTGACCGCCGCGTACGAGATCCGGGAGACCCGGCGGCTCGCCGACGATGCGGTCCTCGGCTATCTGGAGGTCGAGTTCGGGTTCACCGACCGACCGGCGCTGACCGTGCACCTCGGTGTGGTCGTCCGGCGGGTCCACGACGCCTGGTTGATCGGGCACTACCAGGTCTCCCGGCTCGACTGACCACCCAACGACAATCGCGGCAGGCCCGCTCGGCGGGCCTGCCGCGATCGCGTGGAGATGTCAGAGCTGGTTGGTGCCGAAGGTGTCGCAGGTCTTCGGGTCGCCGCTGTTGTAGCCCTGCTCGAACCACTTCTGCCGCTGGGCGGCGGTGCCGTGGGTGTACGAGCTCGGGTCGTTGCCCCGGCCGGACTTCTGCTGAATGGCGTCGTCGCCGATCGCGCCAGCGGTGTCCACCGCGTCCTGGATGTCCTGCTCGCTGATCGACTTGAAGATCGCCTTGTCGTTCTTCGACTTGGTCTCGGTGGCGTGGTTGGCCCAGGCGCCCGCGAAGCAGTCCGCCTGCAACTCCAGCCGGACCGAGCCGGAGGTGGCCCCGGTCTTGCCGTCCTGCGCCTTGGCCTCGGTGCCGAGCAGGTCCTGCACGTGGTGGCCGTACTCGTGCGCGAGAACGTACGGCTGGGGGAACTCGCCGTCGACGCCGAACTCGGACTTGAGCGTGTCGTAGAAGGTCAGGTCGATGTAGACATGCTTGTCCGCCGGGCAGTAGAACGGGCCGACACCCGAGTCGGCCTGACCGCAGCCGGTGTTCACGCTGTTGCTGAAGAACCGCGTGGTGACCGGTTGGTACTGGTCGCCGAACGCCTTCGGCATGGCGTCCTTCCAGTAAGCCTGGATGGAATTGATGAAGAGGGTGTTGCGGCAGTCCTCGGTCTTGGTCGCGCTCGCGGAGCACTCGGCGTCCAGGCTGGAGTTGTCGGCTGGCTGGTCGCTGCCGCCGCCGCCGAGCTGGCTGAGCCCGAACCCGCCACCGGCCAACGCCAGCACGACGGCGATGATGATGCCGATCAGGCCGCCGCCCCCGGGGATCGGGATCCCGAGGCCTCCGCCCCCGCCGCCTCCGCCGGATCCACGCATGTCCTCTACCTGACTGGTGTCGACCTGCGCGTTCTCGTTCAGCTCCATGATGACCTCGATCGCGTGAAATGTCCTGTGATAGGCCGTCAGCGCCGGACCGGGTCCGGACGGCGATTCGGTACCCGATGATCTTGATTGGTAATCCGGCCCGGCCGCTCGACCGCGCCCCGGTACACTTGTCCCCGTGCCGCGCTGCGAAGGCTGAACCGCCCCCGCGCCGACGGGCCCACCGCCCGCCGGCGCTTTCGCGTGCCCTGAGTCAGCCTTCCAGACCCCGAGAGCGAGTCCCACGAGATGATCACTGCCACCGGCCTGGAGTTGCGCGCCGGCTCCCGGATCCTGCTGTCCGACACCACGCTGCGCGTGCAGCCCGGTGACCGGATCGGCCTGGTCGGCCGCAACGGCGCCGGCAAGACCACCACCCTGAAGGTGCTCGCCGGCGAGGGGCAGCCGTACGGCGGGCAGATCGACCAGCGCAGCGCCATCGGCTACCTCCCGCAGGACCCGCGCACCGGCGACCTGGAGGTCACCGGCCGTGACCGGGTGCTCTCCGCCCGTGGCCTGGACGTGCTGATGTCCCAGATGAAGGAGATCGAGGCCCAACTGGCCGAGGACGCCAGCGACAAGCTGGTCCGCCGCTACGGCGCGCTGGAGGACCAGTTCGCCGCCCTGGGCGGGTACGCGGCCGAGGCCGAGGCCGCTCGCATCTGCGCCAACCTGGGGCTGCCGGACCGCGCGCTCGCCCAGACCATCGGCACTCTCTCCGGCGGTCAGCGCCGGCGCATCGAGCTGGCCCGGATCCTGTTCCGCGACGCCGGTGAGAACGGCGGCGGCATCCTGCTGCTCGACGAGCCGACGAACCACCTCGACGCGGACTCGATCACCTGGTTGCGGGGCTTCCTCGCCAACCACAAGGGCGGCCTCATCGTGATCTCCCACGACGGCGCGCTGCTGGAGTCGGTGGTCAACAAGGTCTGGTTCCTCGACGCCACCCGGTCCGTGATCGACGTCTACAACCTGGGCTGGAAGGCGTACCTGGAGGCCCGCGAGACCGACGAGCGCCGCCGCCGCCGGGAGCGGGCCAACGCGGAGAAGAAGGCCGGCGCGCTGATGGCGCAGGCCGACAAGATGCGGGCCAAGGCCACCAAGACCGTCGCCGCGCAGAACATGGCCCGCCGCGCCGAGAAGCTGATCTCGGGCCTGGAGGAGGTACGCGTCGCCGACCGGGTGGCCAAGGTGCGCTTCCCCAGCCCCGCCCCGTGTGGCAAGACGCCGCTCACCGCGACCGGCCTGTCCAAGTCGTACGGCTCGCTGGAGATCTTCACCGACGTCAACGTCGCGGTGGACCGTGGTTCCCGGGTGGCCATCCTCGGGCTCAACGGCGCTGGCAAGACGACGCTGCTGCGGATGCTCGGCGGGCTGCTCACCCCGGACACGGGCGAGGTGCACGCGGGGCACGGGCTGCGGTTGGGGTACTACGCCCAGGAGCACGAGACGCTTGACGTGGAGCGGACGGTGCTGGAGAACATGCGCGCCGCAGCCGTCGAGCAGTCCGACACCGACCTGCGCAAGATCCTCGGTGCGTTCCTGTTCTCCGGCGACGACGTGAACAAGCCGGCCGGGGTGCTCTCCGGCGGCGAGAAGACCCGCCTGGCGCTGTCCACCCTGGTCTGCTCCGGCGCCAACGTGCTGTTGCTCGACGAGCCGACCAACAACCTCGACCCGGTCAGCCGCGAGCAGGTGCTCGACGCGATCGCCAACTACCCGGGCGCCATCGTGCTGGTCACGCACGATCCGGGCGCGGTGCTCGCGCTCAAGCCCGACCGCGCGATCCTGCTGCCCGACGGCGACGAGGACGCCTGGAGCGACGACCTGCTCGAACTGGTCGAGCTGGCCTGACCGCCGGGCCGTACTGGTCGAGCTGGCCGTACCGCCGGGCCGGGTCTCAGCCCAGCAGGTCGACCAGCCGGCCGAGCACGCCGGAGCTGACCAGGATCACCACGCCGATGGCGACGAAGATGGCCGGCACCAGCCAGTGGCCGGCGCGCTCCACCAGGCGTACGACCCTGCGGTGTCCACCCAGCCAGGCTGCGGCGGCGCACCACACGCCGACGAACACGACGAAGACCAGCAGGAAGACCGCGCTGTCGCCGGGGCCGAGAGCCCGGAACACGGGTACGTAGACGGCCACGTTGTCGGCACCGTTGGCGATGGTCACCCCGGCCACGCCGAGTGTCCCGCTGACGACAGTGGCCGGCTCGTCATCGTCCGCGCCGCGCAGCGCGCGGATGCCCAACGCGATCGGCAGCAGGCCGAGCAGCCCGGTCCACGGGTCCGGCACGACCAGCAACCCGGCGGCGACCACCGCGCTGGCCAGCGCGAGCGCGCCGATTCCCAGGTACTGGCCCGCGACGATCTGCCAGGTGCGGGGCCGGCCGGTGGTGCGGGCCGCCACGAAGAACAGCGTGAGGATGACGATGTCGTCGATGTCGGTGGCGGCGAAGACCACCGCCGCTCCGGCCGCGGTGCCCAGCAGGTCGATCACGCCCGGGAGCGTACGGGTCGAGGCGTCGCCGCGCGGCGGTGGCCCTTCCGGACGATGCGCCGGGGCCGATCGCGAGGATCACTCTATCGGGAAGCTGACATTGCATAGCGTGTCGGTTGGCGAAGAGTTGATATCTGGCGCATGATCGTCCGAGGCGGTCTAATAGGTGGGACCGTATCCGAACCGCACAGTCTGGGACGTGAGGACACAGCATGGCAGCCACTGGCACAGCCACCAGCACTGAGAAGGGTCGCCGGATCGTCGGAGCCGAGCGTCAGACGCTCGCCAAGGACCTGGTAAAGCGGTACACGTCGGGGGAGAGCATCCGCGCGCTGGCGGCCTCGACCGGCCGTTCCTACGGGTTCATCCACCGAGTGCTCACCGAGTCCGGGGTTCAGCTGCGTCAGCGCGGCGGTGCCCGGCGCCGCAAGAAGGCGTGACCCGCCCCTTCGCGTCGTTCACCAGCGCCGCGCCCCGGGCAGCCCGGTGACCGCCGAGGCGACCGGGGTTCGGCTGACCTGCGACGGGCCGGTTGCCACGGTGACGTTGTGCCGGCCCGACGTGCTCAATGCCCAGACGCCGGCGATGTGGCGCGCGATGAGCGACTTCTCTCGCGACCTGCCCGGCGACGTCCGGGTCGTGGTGGTGCGTGGCGAGGGGCGTGCGTTCTCCGCCGGCCTCGACCTCGCGGTGGCTGGCGCATCCGGCCCGGGGTCGTTCGCCGAGCTGGCCACGCTGCCCGAGCAGGAGTGCGCCGACCGGATCGCCGAGTTCCAGGCCGGCTTCACCTGGCTGCACCGGCCGGACGTCATCTCGGTGGCCGCCGTGCAGGGGCACGCGATCGGCGCGGGTTTCCAACTCGCTCTGGCCTGTGACCTGCGGATCCTGGCCGCCGACGCGAAGTTGTCGATGGCCGAGGTGACGCTCGGGCTCGTGCCCGACCTGGCCGGCACCAAGCGCCTCGTCGAGCTGGTCGGCTATTCCCGGGCGCTGGAGATCTGTGCGACCGGCCGCCGGCTGGACGCCGCCGAGGCGGACCGGATCGGCCTGGCCACTCTTGTCGTACCGCCGGCGGAGCTGGATGGCGCGGTCCGTGACCTGACCGCGGGCCTGCTGGCCGGGCCCCGCGACGCGGTGGTGGAGATCAAGGCCCTGCTCGCCGGCGCGGCGGGGCGGTCGCACGCCGACCAGCAGCGCGCCGAGCGGGAGGCGCAGACCCGCCGCCTGCGGGATCTGGCCGGCCGCGGAGAATAGTAAGGACCGTACGGGAAGATCCGGGTTACGACCGAGGTTGTCAGAGTCGTCGGGAGAATTGACCTGACGTGTGTGGTCCACCCGACGACCCGGAGGTGAGCGGTGTCCAACCCGATGTCCGGCGGTGGCATGGCCGGGTGGAGCATGCTCCGGTCGATGCGTAACCGCGACGAGGTCTCCACCCACCGGCTCAAGCACGGCGTGGCCCGCCGCATCGTGGCCTTCGCCCAGCCCTACCGGCGCGACATCATCGTCTTTCTGGCCACCGTGGTGCTGGCCGCCATCATCGGCGTGGCGACGCCGGTGCTCGCCGGTGACGTCATCAACGCCATCAACCGGGGCGGCAGCGAGGCCGGTCGGCTCGTGGTCAAGCTGGCCCTGTTCATCGCCGGTCTGGCCGTCGCCGACGCGCTGCTGTCCCTGGCCCAGAGGTGGTATTCGGCCCGCATCGGCGAGGGCATCATCCTCGACCTGCGCACCCGGGTCTACGACCACGTGCAGCGGATGCCGTTGCAGTTCTTCACCCGCACCCAGACCGGGGCCCTGGTCAGCCGCCTCAACAACGACGTTCTCGGCGCCCAGCGGGCGTTCACCTCCACCCTGTCCGGTGTGGTCAGCAACGTCATCCAACTGGTCCTCACCGCCGCGGTGATGTTCACCCTCTCCTGGCAGATCACCGCGCTCTCACTGGTGCTGCTTCCGATCTTCATCATCCCGGCCCGACGGGTCGGACGGCGGCTGGCCGACATCACCCGCGAGGCGTACAACCTCGACGCCAAGATGAGCGCGACCATGACCGAGCGGTTCGGGGTGGCCGGGGCGCTGCTGGTGAAGCTGTTCGGCCAGCCCGAGATCGAGGCTCGCCGGTTCGCCGACCGGGCCGAGCGGGTGCGTGACATCGGCATCCAGTCCGCCATGTACTCCCGGACGTTCTTCGTGGCGATGCTGCTGGTCGCCTCGCTGGCGCAGGCACTCACCTACGGCCTCGGCGGTTGGCTCGCCGTCACCGGCGGCGTCAGCGCGGGCACCGTGGTGACCCTCGCGCTGCTGCTCACGCGGCTGTACGGGCCGCTCACCGCGCTCTCCAACGTCCGGGTGGACGTGATGAGCGCGCTGGTCTCCTTCGACCGCGTCTTCGAGGTGCTCGACCTGCAGCCGGGCATCGTCGAGAAGCCCGACGCGGTGCCGGTGCCCCGCGGCAACGGTCGCGTCGACTTCCGCGACGTCCGCTTCCGCTACCCGAGCGCCGCCGAGATCTCCCTCGCCTCGCTGGAGGAGGTCGCCACCCTCGACCGGACGGTCAACGAGCCGGTGCTCAAGGGCGTCTCGTTCAGCGTCGAGCCGGGGCAGATGGTCGCCCTCGTCGGCCCGTCCGGCGCCGGCAAGTCGACGCTGTCCATGCTCATCTCCCGCATCTACGACGTCACCGACGGCCAGGTGCTGGTCGGCGGGACGGACGTGCGCGACGCCACGCTCGCCTCCCTGCGCGACGAGATCGGCGTCGTCACCCAGGATTCGCACCTGTTCCACGAGACGATCGCGGAGAACCTGCGGTACGCCAAGCCGGACGCCACCGACGACGAGATCTGGGCGGCGCTCGCCGGCGCACAGGTCGCCGACCTCGTCCGGTCGCTGCCCGACGGGCTGGAGACCACAGTGGGGGAGCGCGGCTACCGCTTCTCCGGCGGCGAGAAGCAGCGCATCGCCATCGCCCGGCTGCTGCTCAAGGCCCCGTCGATCGTGATCCTCGACGAGGCGACCGCCCACCTGGACTCGGAGAGCGAGGCGGCGGTGCAGCGGGCGCTGTCGGTCGCGTTGGCCGGGCGTACCGCCCTGGTGATCGCGCACCGGCTCTCCACAGTCCGCGACGCCGACCAGATCCTCGTGCTCGACGGCGGCCGGATCGTCGAGCGGGGCCGCCACGACGAGCTGGTGGCGGTCGGCGGGCTCTACGCCGAGCTGTACCGCACCCAGTTCGCTGTCGCCGACTCGCCCCGGCCCTTCGTGGACGCGACAGGCCCCGAGCCGGTGGTCATGCCCCTGGGCACGTACGTCGCCGACGAGGCGATGCCACCCGCCGCCGCCAACTGACCGACGATCGGTTGATCGACTCCGGTTCCTGGAAATCGGGGTGTCCCGGCCGCGTCGACAGGCCGACTTCCAGGAAGTCGAGTCGATCAACGGCAGGCGGCGTCAGGTCGGGTGGCGGTCCGGCAGGCCGGTCGCCTCGCGCAGCTCGGCGAACGCCGCGCCCAGCGTCACCGGCGTGAAGTGCGCGTTCAGTCCACTCGGGTTCGGCAGCACCCACAGCCGTGCCCCGGCCAGCGACTCCGGCTGCGGCCCGAAGGCGGCCTTCGGCCGCTGAAAGCCGATCCGGTACGCGGTCACCCCGACCACCGCCACCCAGCGCGGCCGGTACCGGGTCACCTTGTCGGTCAGGATCGCGGCGCCGTCGAGCAGTTCCTCGGCGGTCAGCTCGTCGGCGCGGGCGCTGGCCCGGGCGGCCATGTTGGTGATTCCGAGCCCGAGGGCCGGCAACTCGTCCTGTTCGCTCGGGTGCAGCAGCCGGGCAGTGAACCCGCCCAGGTGCAGCGCCGGCCAGAACCGGTTGCCGGGCCGGGCGAAATGCCAGCCGGTGGCGGCCGACCACAGGCCCGGATTGATCCCGACGAAGAGCACCGACAGCGCTGGCGCGAGCACGTCCGGGATGGTCCGGTCGGTGGCGGCGGCCAGGTCCGCCTTGCTCGGCCGTGGATGCGCGGCACCCGTGCGACCTCCCAGCGCGGTCGGCACATCCCCGCCTCGGCCGCCCTCGCCGGGTGTCGGAGCGCCCGCTGTCACAGGCCGCGCAGCGCGCCGCCGTCGACCGGGACGGTGAGGCCGGTCAGGTAGCTGGCCGCGGGAGAGAGCACGAACGCTGCCACCCGCCCGAACTCGGCCGGGTCGCCGAGGCGGCGCAGCGGGATGCTCGCCTCCGCCTCGGCGCGGGCGCGCTCCGGGTCGCCGGTGGCGGCGAACAGCTCCCGGTTGCGGTCGGTCAGGACCCGGCCGGGCAGCAGGCCGACCACGCGTACGCCACGCGGGCCGTAGTCGTCGGCGATGTCCTTGGCGACGCCGACCAGGCCGGGCCGCAGGCCGTTGGAGATGCCGAGGCCGGGCACCGGGCCGCGCGCCGAGGTGGAGAGCACCAGCCCGATCGCGCCCCCTTCGGGCAGCGCGGCGGCGACGGTGCGCGCCGCGCGGACGGTGCCCAGAAAGACGGTCTCGAAGGAGTGCCGCCACTGCTCGTCGGTGATCGACGCCGCGGTGCCGGCGGGCGGGCCGCCGACCGAGATGAGCGCGCCGTCGATCCGGCCGAAGTGCTTGCGGGCCGCCGCGACGAGCCGCTCCGGGGTCTGCGGGTCGGCCAGGTCGGCGGCGACTCCGACCGCCCGGTCCGGGCCACCCAGCGCTTCGGCGGCGGCGTCGACGGCGTCGGTGTCGCGGGCCGAGAGCACCACCCGCGCGCCGTCGGCGACCAGGCACTGCGCCGTCGCGTAGCCCAGCCCGCGGGAGGCGCCGGTGAGCACGTACACCCGGTCGGTCAGTCCGAGATCCATGTCGCCGATCCTGCCGCATCCGGGTCGGGCCCGCCAACGTGGGCGGGCGGACGCGCGGCGGGGCGCACCAGACGTACCCGACCGGCGACCTGCACCGCGACGGCGCCGCCGACGCGGGCCACGGCCGGCAGCCGGCGCGGGCGCGGCGCCCGACGCCCGTCATAGCGCAGGCCCGCCTCGCGGACGGCCAGTTCCTCGGCGCCGCCCGGCGGCAGCGCGCCGCGCTCCCGCAGCGTCCGGGCCAGGTCCCAGCCGTCGCGCAGCGACCCGGCGGTGGGGCGCTCGGCGGCCCATTCGGCGAAGGTCGCCGGCCACGCCGCGCCGAGGCCGGCGGCGAGCAGCGGCCAGTGTCGGGCCACCTCACCGGCCCGTTTGCGGCGCAGCGCCGCCCGGGTGGCGGCCAGCGGTCCGGCCGCGAACCCCGCCGGCGGCGGACCTCCGGCGACAAGCGTCGCCACCAGCTCCGCCTGCCGGGCGGCGAGCCCGGTACGGGGATCGGCGCCCGTCACGTCACGGCCGGGAAGCCGGCGGCGGCGGCCAGGGCGTCCAGTTCGGCGCGCAGCTCGGCGGCCGGTGGGTAGCCGCCGTCGCGTTCCAGCAGGAGCGCCGGTGGCCGCTGCCGGGCGCAGAGCGCGCGGACCAGCTCCAGCACCTCCGGCGGCACCGGATCGGTGTGCGTGTCGTGGTAGAACCCGCCGTGCTCGGCACCGCCGGCCACGTGCACGTAACCGATCCGGTCCAACGGCAGCCGGTCGAGCAGCGCGAGCGGGTCCTCACCCCGGTTGCGGGCGTTGGCGTGCACGTTGGCGATGTCCAGCAGCAGCAGCGCACCGGTGCGGTCGAGGATCTCGGTGAGGAAGTCCGCCTCGTCCAGCTCGTCGTCGGGCCAGTCGAACAGGGCGGCGATCGGCTCCAGCGCGATCGGCACGGGCAGCTCGGCCTGCGCCCGGGCCACGTTGGCGCAGACCGCGTCGACAGCCTCGGCGCTGCGCGGCAGCGGCAACAGGTGCCCGGCCTCCAGCCCACCGGCCCGGACGAAGGCGATGTGCTCGCTGACCAGCGGGGCGTCGAGCCGCTGCGCCATCGCGGCCAGGTGGGCGACGCGGGCCGGGTCGACCGGCTCGGCGCCGCCGAGGGAGAGCCGCACCCCGTGCGGTACGACTGTCACGCCGCGCTCGCGCAGCTGCGCCAGCCCCGGCGGGAGCGGCCCGGTGGCGGGCACCGACTCGGCCACCACCTCGACGAAGCGCAGCCCGGGCAGCTCGGCCACGAAACCGGCGATCTCGGGACGCCAGCCGATGCCGACGCCGGACGGGGCGGTCATCCGCCGCACCCGCCTCCGCCGCACCCGCCCCCGCCCCCGCAGGAACTGCCGCCACCGCAGGAGCTGCCGCCGCCACACGAGCTGCCGCTGCCCGACGAGCCGGAGCCCGACGACCAGCCGCTGCTGGCGATGGCCTGGCGCTGGATCTCGGCCTGCTCGGCGAAGCCGGGGTCGATCGCCCAGAGCGACGCGGTGCCGTACAGCGCCACGCCCATCGCCGCGCCCGCCGCGCCGTAGGTGGCGTACGCGGGAGACGAGGCGGGGGCCAGGTGGTTGTTGCGCTTACGCAGGTCGCGCAGCATGGCCCGACCGGCCCGACTGGTCTGGGGCACGCGCCAGAGCAGCAGCACCGCTACCAGCACCCCGACCAGGGTGAGCAGCAGGTAGCCCACGGGCCGCCCGTTGGTCAGGCCGGCGAACAGCCGCACCACGCCGAGCACCAGCAGCGCGGCGAGGAGCCGTGCCCACCGCCTCGCGGTGGCGCGTCGCTCCGGGCTCACGAGCAGGCCGCGCTCTTCGAGGCCGGTGCGGAGCTGGGCGAGCGCGGTGACCACCCGGTCGTTCTGGCTCAGGTCACGGACGCGGGAGTGCTGGTGGGCCGCCCAGTGGATGGCGCCGTCCAACGGGGTGAGCCCGGTCGGCGCCGGCCCGACGGTGGTGAGTCGACGGTCCGGCCGTACGCCGATCGCGCCGCTGCCGCGCAGCCCGCCGAGCGCGGCGTGCACGGCGAGTGCCGGCCCACCGTTGAGGTACGCGACCTGTTGGGGGCCGAGCGGGTCGGCGCTGGCGTGGCCCCCTTCGGTGGCGAGGCGGAGCCGGTGCAGCACCGCGAGGGTGACCACGACGGCGGTCGCCACGAGGTAGAGCCGGAGGAAGGTCGGGCCGGGGATGCCCCAGGTGTCGCCCGACGCGGCGTGGACGATCATCGGCTGCTCCTGTCGCCGGAGGGATCGGCGGCCCCATTGTGGAGCACGACCGCCACGGTCCCCGTCCCGGTGTGCGGCAGGCGTTCAGCGGCGGCGGACGGCCTTCTTCGTGGAGCACGACCGCCACGGTCCCCGTCCCGGTGTGCGGCAGGCGTTCAGCGGCGGCGGACCGCCTTCTTCGTGGAGCACGACCGCCACGGTCCCCGTCCCGGTATGCGGCAGGCGTTCAGCGGCGGCGAACGGCCTCCTCGACCAGGTCGAGCACCGGACCCAGGTCGCCGGCGGGTCGGCCCATCGCCAGGTGCAGCACCAGGCCGTCGTAGGCCAGCTCCAGGAACTGGGCCAGCACGTCGATCGGTACGTCCTCGCGCAGCACCCCGGCGTCGCGCTGGCGGGCCAACCGGTCCCGGGTCGCCTCGGCGATCGCTGCCGACCGCTCCGCCCAGCGCTTGGCGAACGCCGGATCGGTGCGCAGCCGGCGGGAGACCTCCAGTTGGCTGCCCAGCCAGCCGGTGGTGTCGGGGGAGACCGCGCGGGCCAGCAGATCGCGCATCACCTGCACCAGACCGTTGCGGGCCACCGTCTCGACCATCGCGGCGGCGTCGTCCTCGGCGACGGCGAGAAAGAGCGAGTCCTTGTCCCGGAAGTGGTGGAAGATGGCGCCCCGGGACAGCCCGGTGGCCTCCTCGAGGCGACGGACAGTCGCCCCCTCGTAGCCGAGCCGCGCGAAACACGCCCGCGCGGCGGCGAGGATCTCCTGCCGGCGCGCGTCGAGCTGGTCCTGGCTTACTCTGGGCACACGTCGATCGTCGCAGGTCACCCCGGGCCATGCAAACCGTACGTACGGCTTGGTGCGGTGCCGTTTACCATCCTCCGGTGACCCCGCTGCACCCCACGCCCACCGCGGCGCTGACCGTCGCCACCGTCCAGGCCACCCCCGTCCCCGGTGACGTCGCCGGCAACGCGGCGGCGGCGGCCGAGCTGGTCCGTCACGCCGCCGGCCAGGGCGCCCGCGTGGTCGTCCTCCCCGAGCTGTACCTGTGCGCGTACCACCCGCCGACCCTCGCCGTCGACCCGGTCGGCACCGACGTGGCTGTCGACCCGGCCGGGGTGGTCGTCGACGCCCGACTCGACCCGCTGCGCGACGCGGCGCGCACGGCCGGGAGCACCCTGGTGGTCGGGGCGGCGGCACGGCACCCGGACGGCCGGCGCACCATCGCCGCCCTGGTGGTCGACCGCGTCGGCACGATCCGGGTCGGGTACGACAAGCAGCAGTTGTGGGGCGACGAGCGCGAGCTGTTCACCCCCGGCGGTCGGGGCGCCACGCTGCTGGTCGACGACTGGCGGCTCGGGTTGGGCATCTGCTACGACGGCTGCTTCCCCGAGCACGGCCGCGCCGCCGCGCTCGACGGCGCGCACGCCTACCTGTGCCCCAGCGGCTACCTGGCCGGCTCCGAGCACCGCCGGGACCTGTACTACGCCGCGCGGGCCCTGGACAACACCATGTTCGTGGTCTTCGCCAACGCGGTCGGCGGCAGCGACCCGTGGCGGTTCAACGGCGGCGCGGCGATCTACGACCCGCAGGGACGTACGCTCGCCCGGGGCGCCGACGAGGGCACGGCGGTGCTGGTGGCGACCCTCGACCCGGCCGCGCTCGCGGACACCCGGTCGGCCCATTCGATGCTCGCCGATCTGCTGCCGGGCCAGGGCGGCCCACGGGTGTCGCTGACCGGTTGAGCCCACCGTCAGGTCGACGCCCGCGGGATCTGTTGGCGGACACGTCGGTCCCGTAGGGTGCCCGAGTGCCACTGCTCCTGCTGGACCTGGACAACACCCTGCTGGATCGGGCCGGGCCGTTCCGCCGCTGGGGTGAGCGCTTCCTGGACGGCATAGGTGCGCCCCCCACCGACATCGACTGGCTGCTCTCGATCGACGCCGACGGTCTGACCGACCGCTGGGATCTCGCCGACGCCATCCGGGACCGCTACGAGCTGCGTATCCCCTCGATCGACCTGGTGGAGGAGCTGCACGACGGGGTGGTGGAGCAGACCCGCCTCGATCCGCTGACCGCCTGCGCGCTGCGGATCGCCGACGACGCGGGTTGGGTGCCGGTGGTGGTCTGCAACGGCACCGTACGCGTCGAGGACGCCAAGATCCGACGTACCGGCCTGGATCGGTACGTCGCCGACTGGGTGATCTCCGAGGAGGCCGGGGTCAGCAAGCCCAACCCGCGGATCTTCGCGCTCGCCGCGCAGCGGGTCCGGATGCCGCTGCGCGGCGCCTGGGTGGTCGGCGACAGCCCGGAGGCGGACATCGGCGGCGCCGCGGCCGTCGGATTGCCCAGCGTCTGGCTGCACCGGGGACGGACCTGGTCGGACGTCCGGTTCGCGCCGAGCCGCACGGTGGACGGGCTGATCGCCGCGGTCGCCACGGTGCTCGCTAGCTGACGGGGTTCGCCGCCGCCGGACGCGGCGTGCACCCGGCCGTTGCAGCGGCCGCGCTAATTCGATTGACCCGCCGTCGGGGCGACGGCAGCATGGGCGGCGCATCGTGCACCCGGGCGTGCGCCCGGTCGAGGAGAGGGGGTCGGTCATGGCCGTCTTCGCAGGTCGCTTCCAGCTGCCTAACTCAGCCTCGACCAAGGGAACCTCACCACAGTGCGCGATCATGACCTGCCGGCGCTGGAGCGCCGCAGCCGCGGCAAGAGCCGCTTCGACGACGACGAACCGCAGTTTCTGAAGCGCGGGCGGCCCACCGAGCCGCCCGCCGACCCCGACGGCGAACCCGACCCGGCCACCGGCGAACGCTGGTCGTCGTGGGACGACGCCGTGCACGGCCCCGAGCCGCACCCGCAGTGGCTGATCACCGAGCTGGCCGCCAAGGACACCGAACTGGGTGTGCTCAAGACCGGCAAGGAGGCGGACGTCCACCTGGTCCGCCGTGCGGTACCGGACACGGACCGATCCTGCCTGCTGGCCGTCAAGCGATACCGGGACGCCGAGCACCGGCTGTTCCACCGTGATGCCGGCTACCTGGAGGGGCGCCGGGTGCGGCGGTCCCGGGAAAACCGGGCGATGGCCGGCCGGACGGCCTTCGGCCGGCAGATGATCGCCGGGCAGTGGGCGGCGGCCGAGTTCGCCGCGCTGGCCCGGCTCTGGGAGATCGGCGCCGGTTACGACCGGATCGCCGTGCCGTACCCCGTGCAGTTGCGGGGCACCGAACTGATGTTGGAGTTCGTCGGCGACGCCGAGTCGGGGCTTGCCGCGCCTCGGCTGGCCCAGCTCCGGCCCGGCACGGCGGAGCTGCGCGACCTGTGGGGCCAGCTTGTCGAGGCGCTGCGCGTGCTGGCTCGGGCCGGCTACGCGCACGGCGACCTGTCGCCGTACAACCTGCTCGTGCACTCCGGGCGGCTGGTCGTGATCGATCTGCCGCAGGTGGTCGACGTGGTGGCGAACCCGCAGGGTCCCGAGTTCCTGGCCCGCGACGTGCGGGTGGTCAGCGCGTGGTTCGTGGCCCGGGGGCTGAGCGCCGAGCAGGTCGACCCCGGCGCACTGACGGGGGAGCTGCTGCGGGAGGCGGGCATCCGCTGAGCGGAGCGGGTCGGGCTGCCCGAGCGGCTGCCCGACCCACTCCCACCGGTCACTGCAGGTAGCGCTCGACCTCGGGCTTGGGGCGTTCGCCCTGGGAGTCCGGGTCGCCGTGGGTCTCTCGGGCGGCCCGACGGCGGCGCAGCAGGTCCCAGCACTGGTCGAGGGACTCCTCCAGCGCGCGGAGCCGCTCGCTGGCCTCCCCCTCGGTGCCCGACTCGTGGGCCTGGGCGTCCGCGCGCAGCCGGTGTTCCTCGTCGACCAGCTCGGAGATCCGGTTCAGGATGGTCTTGTCGTCCATGCCACAGAGCCTGGCACAGGGTGCCCGGCATCGCCCGGATTCGCAGGTACCGGTGCGTCCTGGCTCACACGCGCCGCCCGCCCTCTGGGATCGCACGGGTGCGACCCGGTGGGTGGCTCCGCTGGGCGTGCGGCCCCCGGGCCCGCCGTCCCGCGGGCCCTCCGGTGTCCGCGACCCCAACCGGTACGGGTGCGACCTGCACCGGTGCCACATCCTGACAATCCACTCAGGACCCGAGCCCGCCATGGACATCGATGTTCATCGGGCGCGTCGGTGGAATCTCACCGGTCACAGGTCTAGAGGTGCCCCCGATTTGGTGAGATGCTTCCGTCGCCCAGAAGGTGAAAGTTCCACAGTCCCGTCCGGCCGAAGTGGACAACCCAGGCCGGCGGAACGACGAGGAGACGTTGCATGTCCCAGGTGTCCGATGCCGGCCCCGCCCCCGTCAGCACCGAACCCCGGAAGATTCCGCTCCGTCGCGCCCTGCCCGCGCTGATCCGCGACCCGCTCGGCGCGCTGGTCGGCTTCGCGGACGCCGCCGGCGGTGAGGTCGTCCGGCTGAACCTCGGCTCGTTCCGCCCCTACCTCGTCAGTCACCCGGAGCACCTGCAACGCGTCCTGAGGGACAACGTTGCCAACTACACCCGCGACGGCGACGGCCTGTTGTGGCGTCCGGTCCGCCGGATCGTCGGCGACGCCATCCTGGTCGCCGAGGGCGAGATCTGGGAGTCCAGCCGCGGCGCGCTGCAACCGCTGTTCACCGCGAAGCGGGCCGAGACGCTCGTGGACCGGATGGCCGAGGCGATCAACGAGGCCGTCGACGAGTGGCTCGAACCCGCCCGCGACGGCCGCCCGATCGACGGCGGCGGCGAGCTGACCCGGATCGTGCTGCGGACCACCATGCGGGTCCTCTTCGCCGACCGCATCTCGGTGCCGGACGCGCTGCGGATCAGCGCCGCGCTGGACACCGTCACCACCGCGATGCTTCCGCGCCTGCTGGTGCCCTTCGTGCCGTACGCGGTGCCGATGCCCGGCGACCGACGCTTCGCCGAGGCCGTGCGGACCATCGACGAGGTGGTGCTGCCGATCATCCGGGAGGCCCGGGCCCGGCCCACCGACGGCGACGACATCATCTCCACCCTCTGTCGACCGCGCGCCGACGGCAGCGAACCCGACGAGTACGCGATCCGCGGCGACGTGGTCGCGATGTTCTCCACCGCCACCGAGACCACCATCGCCCTGCTCTCCTGGCTGTGGCCCGTGCTGGCCTCCCGACCCGACGTGGCCGAGCGGATGACCGACGAGATCGAGCAGGTCGTCGGCGCGGAACGGGTCGGCCGCGAGCACCTGCCGCAGCTGCGCTACGGCCGCATGGTGCTCGACGAGATGCTGCGGCTCTACCCGGCCGGCTGGATGATCCCCCGCACCGCGGTGCGCGACGACGTGCTGGGCGGTGTGCGGATCAAGGCCGGTGGCACCGTACTGGTCAGCCCGTACGTCACCCAGCGGATGTCGACGTTCTGGGACGACCCGACGCTGTTCGACCCGGAGCGCTTCGCGCCGGAGAAGCCCCGGCGGCGCTACCGCTACTCGTACTTCCCGTTCGGCGGTGGCCCGCACCAGTGCCTCGGTCAGTACCTGTTCCTGCTGGAGGCCCAGCTCATCGTCAGCACCGTGCTGAGCCGTTACCGCTTCCGACTGCGCGAGCCCGTCGGCCTGACACCCCGGCTCGGTGCCTCGCTGCAACCCAAGCAGCGGGCCGAGCTGATCCTCACTCCGGTCGAGCGGCCGGTCGCGTCGTGACCGGGGCGCCGTGGCCGGTGCAGGCCGGGCCCGACGCGGTAGCCGAGCAGGGCCGGGTGTGCGCGCTCGCCGTCCGTGGCGTCCGCGACCTGCAGGGCGTCACCGCTGCCCACCCCGAACTCTTCGACGCCGCGCCGTTCGACGCCGCGCTGCTCAGCTCGGTGGCCACCGCTATCGCGTTCACCGCGCCGTGGCACACCGCCGCCGAACTGCGGATCACCACCCGTACCCTGCTCTGGGTCTTCGCCGCCGACTGGCAGGTCGACTACCTGGCCCGGTCCGCCGACGACGTCCGGGCGATCGTGACCGACTGCCTGGCGGTGGCCGACGGAGCCGCGCCGCCGCCGGGCCGGCACCTGGCGCGGCTGCTGGCCGACCTGCGCGACGAGTTGACGACCGTCCCGGCGTTCGGCCGGCTGCGCCCGATCTGGCGCGACGAGCTGGCGCGGATGCTCGCCGCCGTGTCGCGCGAGTGGGACTGGAAGAACCTGCCGACCGACCCGACCACCGGGCGGCGCCTGCCGGACCTGGACCGCTATCTGGACAACGCGGACAACCTCGCCTGCTCCTTCGTCAACGTCACGCACTGGATCGCCACCGGCGACGAGCGGACCCTCGCCCAGTTGACCGACCTGCTGGACGCCGGACGTGGCGTGCAGCGGGTGCTGCGACTGGTGAACGACCTCGCCACGCACGGGCGGGACGCCGAGTGGGGCGACCTGAACGCCCTGCTGCTGGTCGACGACCCGGCGCGGGTGCACACCCGGCTCGCCGAGCTGACCACCCGGTCCCGCGGCGACCTGGCCGCCCTCGCCGAACGCTGCCCCCGCCAGGCGGACTACCTGCACCGGCAGATCTCCTTCACGGGTGGCTTCTACCAGCTGTCGGACTTCTGGGGGGCGCGCGATGAGTGAGGGCTCCCCGCGCGTACTGGTCGAGCCGGCCACCGACGCCGCGCGCGAGCTGATCGCCGGCCTCGCGCTGCGACAGTGGGGGCAGGTCGCCCCCTCGGTGTACGAGAGCGGTCGGCTCGTTGCCGGTGCGCCCTGGCTGCCGGGGCACCACCAGCGGATCGGGTTCCTGCTGCGCGAGCAGCGCCCGGACGGCGCGTGGGGCCCACCCGAGGGGTACGCCCTGGTGCCCACGCTCAGCGCCACCGACGCTCTGCTCGCCGCGCTGGCCGACGGCGGATGGTCCGGGACGGACCTGCTCGCCCCGGTGGCGCGCGGGCTGGCCGCGCTCGCCGGCCGACTGCTCACCACGCACGCGCGGGCGTTGCCGGACACCCCGGCGCTGGACCTCATCGTCCCGGCGCTCGTCGAGTCGATCAACGACCGGCTGACCCGGCTGGACCGGGCGACCGCCGACCGGCTGCCCCACCCGCCGCTGAGCCTGCCACCGGGGCTCGGCCCGGACCGGTTGCGCGCGGTGCGGGCCGCGGTGGCCGCCGGGGCGCCGCTGCCGACCAAGCTGGCCCACTTCTACGAGCTGCTGGACGCGACACCTGCCGACGCCGGGCCGACCCTCACCGCCGTCGGCGCCTCGCCGGCGGCGACCGCCGCCTGGCTGACCGCCGCCGGCCCGGACGCCGGCCCCGCCGCGCACGCCTTCCTGCGGCAGCTGATCCGCGAGGGTGACGGACCGGTGCCCTGTCCGACCCCGATCACCGTGTTCGAGCGGGCCTGGGTGCTCAGCGGGCTGCGTCGCGCCGGTGTCGCGGTCAACCCGCCGGCCACCGTGCTGCGCACCCTGGCCACCGCCACCGCCGCCGAGGGCGTCGCCACCGGCGAGGGCCTGCCGACCGACGCCGACACCACATCGGTCACGCTCGACGCGCTCGCCCGACTCGGCCACCCCGCCGACCCGGCCAGCCTCTGGGCGTACGAGACGGCGGACGGTTTCTGCACCTGGCCGGGGAGCGAGGACGGCTTCTCGGTCACCACCAACGCGCACGTGCTGGACGCGTTCGGCCAGCACGTGGCCGCGTACCCCGGCGCGGACCCGCGCTACCACCGGACGGTCGAGCGGCTCAGCGCCGTGCTGCCCGCACACCAGCTCGCCGACGGCCCGTGGCAGGACCGGTGGCACGCCTCGCCGTACTACGCCACGGCCTGCTGCGTGCTGGCGCTGGCGGAGTTCGGTAGAGGCGGCGTGGCGGCCGAGGCGGTGGACCGGGCGGCCCGCTGGGTGCTGGACAGTCAACGCGCCGACGGCTCGTGGGGGCGGTGGGGCGGCACGGTCGAGGAGACCGCGTACGCCCTGCAGGTGCTGCTGGCCGCACCGACCGGGGCGCCCCGGGTCGACGACGCGGTGGCGCGCGGCCACGCCTACCTGCACCTGCCGTCCGGCCGGACCGACCGTCCACTGTGGTACGGCAAGGAGCTGTACTGTCCTACTGCGATCGTCCGTGCGGCGGTGCTCGCAGCCTGCCGTCTGGCGTCCGTCCATCTGGCGGATGCCGACCGTTCGGTGGTGGATTGTGGTTACCCGGCAACAAAAACAACAACTTGAGGGGTTGTGTGGACACTGCTAGCGTACGCAGAGCCTCAGCCCCGTACGCCCCGCTGTGGCGGGACGTCGTCTTTCATGATCACCCGTTGATGAGCTGAGTCAACCCCGGCCTGGGACGGTTCAATGCGTTCTCGCGGTACGAGTATCCGCACCAAGGTTGTCGCCCTGCTGCTCTCCCTGGTCGCGCTCTGGATGTTCGCGGCATGGGTGACCCTGCGGGACGGCTTCAACCTGCTCGGTGTCCAGCTGCTCAACAGCAAGGTCTACACGCCCAGTGAGCCGCTGCTGCAGGAGCTCCAGTTGGAGCGGCGGCTGACCCAGGCGTACCTGAGCAACCCCGACGCCGAGCAGCGCGCGACGCTGGAGGCCGAGCAGCGCAAGGCCGCGCAGTTGGCCGAGGACTTCGCCGACTCGGTCCGCAACTGGCAGGTCGACGTGGCCGGCAGCTCGGCGCTCGACGCCCAGCTGGACGCCACGATCGTGCAGATCGACGGCCTGAAGCAGACCCGCGCCGACGTGCTCGCCCGCAAGGTGGACCGGATCTCCGCCGCCGACGCCTACACCGGCGCCATCGGATCGATCTTCCGGATCTACGACGTCACCGGCGGCCTGGACGACAAGGAGATCGCCGCCGACGCGGCGGCCCTGATCCAGCTCAACCGGATGAAGGAGCTGATCTCCCAGGAGGACGCGCTGCTCAGCGGCCTCTTCGGCAACGGCCGGATGAGTGGCCCGGAGTACGCCCGCTACGTCAGCCTGGTCGGTGCCGAACGCTTCCTCGGCGAGGAGACCCGGACCCGGCTCGCCGACGCCGACGAGCGCCGTTACCGGCAGCTCGTCGGGGGCGAGGCGTTCACCCGGCTGCGCGCCGTGCAGGACAGCATCATCCGCGAGGGCCGGCCGGCCACCCAGCTGCCGGTCAGCGCCGAGCAGTGGCGCGGCACCGTCGAGCCGGCGCTGGCCGAGGTGAACGACGCGGTCACCGACGGCGGCGAGGGCATCGTCGGCCGGGCCACCGGCGTGGCCGTGATGGTGGTCGTCCGGCTGGTGCTCGCCACCGGCCTGGGCCTGCTCGCCGTCATCGCCTCGGTCGTCGTCTCCATCACCACGGCCCGGACCCTCCTGCGCCAGCTCGAACGGCTGCGCCAGGCCGCCTGGCAGCTCGCCGACGAGCGGCTGCCGCGGGTGGTCGAGCGGCTCGGTCGCGGCGAGGAGGTCGACGTCGCCACCGAGGCGCCCCCGCTGGAGTTCGGCACCGACGAGATCGGCCAGGTCGGCAAGGCGTTCAACGCCGTCCAGGAGACGGCCCTGAGCACCGCTGTCGAGCAGGCCGAGCTGCGCCGCAACGTCCGCGACGTGTTCCTCAGCCTGGCCCGGCGTACGCAGGCCCTGGTGCACCGCCAGCTCACCCTGCTCGACGCCATGGAGCGCCGTGAGCACGACGCGGAGGAGTTGGAGGACCTGTTCCGGGTCGACCACCTGGCCACGCGGATGCGGCGTAACGCGGAGAACCTGATCGTGCTGTCCGGCTCCACCCCGGGCCGGGCGTGGCGGCGCAACGTCCCCATGGTGGACGTGGTGCGCGGCGCGGTCGCCGAGGTGGAGGACTACACCCGGGTCAACGTGCTGCCGCTCGGGCCCGTCTCACTCGCCGGCCGCGCGGTCGGCGACATCATCCACCTGCTCGCCGAGCTGATCGAGAACGGCCTGTCGTTCTCACCGCCGCACACCACAGTCGAGGTCCGTGGCCAGCTCGTGGCCAACGGGTTCGCCATCGAGATCGAGGACCGGGGCCTCGGCATGAGCGAGGAGGACCTGGCCGCGGCGAACCACCGCATCGTCGACCAGTCCGAGCTGAACCTCGCCAACGCCGCCCGGCTCGGCCTCTACGTGGTGAGCCGGCTGACCGAGCGGCACGGCGTGCGGGTCCGGCTCAAGGAATCGGCGTACGGCGGCACGACCGCGGTCGTGCTCATTCCGTTGGAGCTGGTCACCGCGAACGGGACCGACCCGGAGGACTCCGGCGCTCTTCCCGCCGGGCCGACTGCCATCGCCTTGCCGTCGGGGCCGTCCGCCGCCGGTCCCGCCGACGGCGGCCGTTCCGCCAGCCTCTCGTCGGTCGCGGTGGCCGCCGCGGCGACGGACACGAGCGCTCCGGGCCCGGCAACGCCGGTGACCCCCCTCGCCCCGGTGCTGCCCGAGAACAGCACCCCGACCGAGCAGCAGGTGGACGGGACCGACAGCGAGGTCGTACTCCCCACCCGGCAGCGGACGACCCTGGGCGCCCCGGCGGCGGAGCTGCCCACCCGGGCCCGGCGTGGCCTCGGCCAGCCCGCCCTGGAGGGCCCGACGGTGCCCACCGGCCTTCCCGCGGTGGACCGGGTCGGCCCGAGCGGTGGCGGCAGCGAGCCGGCCGGCGACGGCGGGCCGACCCCGGCGCCCGCCGAGACGGACCGGACCGACTCGGGCCTGCCGGTCCGCGTCCGCCAGGCGAACATCGTTCCCGAGCTGCGCGACGACCCGGCGGCAACCGAGTCCGACGAGGAGGACGTGGCACGGCCGCCGGAGCAGGTACGCCGGATGATGAGCTCGTATCAGACCGGCACCCGGCGCGGTCGGACCGACGCGGCGCGACTGCTCGGTGGCGCGTCCGACGCCTCGGCGAGCGGCACGCCCGAGCCGACCGACGAGGAACCACAAGCCACCTGACCGAGCACCGGTGCTGCGGGTTCCCGCGCGGTGTGACGGTCAAGCCCAAGACGAATACGGCGCAACTGCCGGGCGAGAAGAGGACGACGAAGTGGCCCAGAAGACGGCTTCGAGTGCCGACCTGACGTGGTTGCTGGATGATCTGGTGGGCCGGGTGAAGCAGGCCGAGCATGCGGTCGCGCTCTCCACCGACGGGCTGTTGATGGCTTCCTCGCAGGGGTTGAGCCGCGACGACGGTGAGCACCTCGCGGCGATGGCGGCCGGCATCCAGAGCCTGGCCCGGGGTGCCGGCAAGCGCTTCGGCGGCGGGCAGGTGCAGCAGACCATCATCGAGATGCAGTCGTCGTTCCTGTTCGTCACGGCCGCCGGCCGCAACGCCTGCCTGGCGGTTCTCGCCAGCGAGGACGCCGACGTCGGTCTCATCGCGTACGAGATGGCGATGCTCGTCACCCGGGTCGGCAAGTACGTGGCCTCCCCGTCGCGGGGCGCCGAACAGTCGGCTGGCGAGAGGTAACGGCCATGACGGTGCAGGGGGAGTCCGCAGAGCATCAGTGGGTGGATGACCATGCGGGCCCGGTGGTGCGCCCGTACGCGGTGACACGCGGGCGTGCCCGCCCGGTCACCGGCACGTTCGACCTGATCTCCCTGGTCACTGCGACCCGAGCCGACGTGACGCCGGAGGTGGGTCTCGGTCCCGAGCACCTGGCGATCGTCGGCCTGTGCCAGCGAATACAGTCCGTCGCCGAGATCGCCGCCCACCTCGACCTTCCGGTGGGGACCATCCGGGTGCTCCTCGGCGACCTGGCGGCCCGCAACCTCGTGCAGGTACGCGAACCCCAGACCACGGCCGGTCTTCCCGACAACAGCATCTTCGAGGCGGTAATCAATGGACTACGGGCACTCTGACCGGCCGGCGGGAGCGACGCCACTGCCCACCGCGATCAAGATCCTGGTCGCCGGTGGCTTCGGCGTGGGCAAGACCACAATGGTCGGCGCGGTGAGCGAGACCCGGCCGTTGCGCACCGAGGAGGTGCTGACCGAGACCGGCGTCGGCATCGACGACCTGTCCGGGGTGGAGGGTAAGACCACCACCACCGTGGCGATGGACTTCGGTCGGATCACCATCAGCGACGACCTGGTGCTCTACCTGTTCGGCACACCCGGGCAGGACCGGTTCTGGTTCGTCTGGGACGAGCTGGCGCTGGGCGCGATCGGCGCGGTGGTGCTGGCCGACACGCGCCGACTGGCCGACTGCTTCCCGTCGATCGACTACTTCGAGGGTCGGGGCACCCCGTTCGTCGTTGCGGTGAACTGCTTCGAGGGTGCCCGCAAGTACCGGCTCGACGAGGTGCAGACCGCGCTGAACCTGGACCCGGGCGTGCCGGTGCTGCTCTGCGACGCCCGCCAGCGCGAATCCAGCAAGGAGGTGCTCGTGACCCTCATGGAACACGCCATGAAGACCCGCGAGGCCCGCCGGCGGGCTGCCGGCACGGACTGACGGAGTTTTTTCGGGGAGGCTGTCCGGAACGGCTGCGCCCGTTCGTCATGCTGGCGACACCCGGACACACGAGGGAGCGCCAGATGAAGTTCATGATGTTCGTCTGCACCGACACCGCACCGGACACGGACCCGACCGAGCTGCCCGACATCCACAAGTGGGTGGCGGAGAACGACTCCCGTGGCCGACGCCTCACCGGCAACGTGCTGGCGCCGACCAGCGCCGCCACCATGGTCCGCGTCCGCGACGGCGAGCTGCTCGTCTCCGAGGGGCCGTTCGCCGAGACCACTGAGGTCATCGTGGGATTCGACCTGCTCGACTGCGCCGACCTCGACGAGGCGATCGAAGTGGCGCGCACCCACCCGATGGCGCGGGAGGGGCGGCTCGAACTGCGCCCGTACGCGGACCTGTCCGCCTGATCGGATGAGCCGCACCGACACCACCAGCGGTGCGCCCGACAGCGTCGGCGCGGCCGCGGCGGCGCAGGCCGTCGCGGCCGCCGGCGCGGACGCGTACCCCCGGATCGTCGCGACCCTGATCCGACTGACCGGGGACTGGGCGTTGGCCGAGGACTGCGCGCAGGAGGCGCTCGCTGTCGCGCTGGAACGCTGGCCCGGCGACGGTGTGCCGGGGAACCCGGGCGGCTGGCTGCTGACCGTGGCCCGCAACCGGGCGATCGACGTGCTGCGCCGGACCGCCGTCGAGCGCCGCAAGCTGCACGAACTGGCGGTGCTCGCGCCGGACGACGCGTGGCCCGAGACCCCGGCGGGAAGGGACGTGGTGGACGACCGGCTGCGGCTCATCTTCACCTGCTGCCATCCCGCGCTCGCGATCGAGGCGCGGGTGGCGTTGACCCTGCGGACCGTCTGCGGGGTGTCGACCGCCGACATCGCCCGGCTCCTGCTGGTCAGCGAGTCGACGATGACCCGCCGGCTGACCCGCGCCCGGACCCGCATCGCGCAGGCCGGGATCCCGTACCGGGTGCCGAGCGGGCCGGCGCTGGCCGAACGGCTGCCCGGCGTCCTCGCCGTGCTGTACCTGCTGTTCACCCGGGGCTACGTCGTCGACGGCGAGCCGGCCTTCGCCGACGAGGCGGTCCGGCTGGCCCGGCTGCTCGAGGTGTTGATGCCGGAGCAGTCCGAGGTCGCCGCGTTGCTGGCGCTGCTGCTGTTCCAGCACTCCCGCCGGGACGCCCGTCGGGACGCCGCAGGCGACCTGCTCACCCTTGAGCGCCAGGATCGGGCGCGCTGGGACCATGCGGCCATCGCCGAGGGCCGGGCCGCCCTTGCCCGGGTACGCGATGACGGGCCGTACGCGTGGCAGGCCCGGATCGCCGCCTGCCACGCCACCGCGCCGTCCGCCGACGACACCGACTGGCCGACGATCGCGCGGGCCTATGACGCGCTTGCCGACATCCGGGCCTCGCCGGTGGTCGCGCTCAACCGCGCCGTCGCGCACGGCTACGCGTACGGGCCGTACGCCGGGTTGGGCGTGCTCGACGCGGCGCAGGCCGGGGGAGGGTTGGACGGCAACCCGCTCGCCGTGGCGGTACGGGCCGATCTGGTCGCCCGGCAGGGTGACCGGCCGCGGGCCGCCGCGCTGTTCCGGGAGGCCGCGGCTGCGGTCGACTCGGCCGCCGAGCGCCGTGCGTTGCTCGACCGGGCGGACGAACTCACCCGGTAGGACGGGTGGGGGTCAGCCGCGCCTGCCCCGCACCAGGAAGCGGGTCCAGGCCCCCCGGGCCGGTTCGGCCGGTGCCATGGAGCCACGGGACGCCGAGATCTTGGACAGTTTCCGTTCGCCTCGAACGGAAACTGTCCAAGATCTCGTGGTTGGCGCGCTGGGGCGGCGGGAAGACGACGCAGGCTCCCTTCCGCTTCTGCGGAAAGGAGCCTGGCGCGCGTCGGTACGTCAGTTGGCGATCATGCGGCGCAGCACGTACTGCAGGATGCCGCCGTGGCGGTAGTAGTCCGCCTCACCCGGGGTGTCGATCCGCACCACTGCCTCGAACTCCACGCCGGTGTCGGTCGTGACCGTCACCGTGCGCGGGGTGTCGCCGTCGTTCAGGGCCGTCACACCGGTGATGGTGAACATCTCGGTGCCGGTCAGGCCGAGCGACTCGGCGGTGACGTCCACCGGGAACTGCAGCGGCAGCACGCCCATGCCGATGAGGTTGGAGCGGTGGATCCGCTCGTACGACTCGGCGATGACCGCCCGGACGCCCAGCAGCATCGTGCCCTTGGCCGCCCAGTCCCGCGACGAGCCCGACCCGTACTCCTTGCCGGCCAGGATGACCAGCGGGATGCCGGCCTCCTGGTAGGCAATCGAGGCGTCGTAGATGGAGGTCTGCTCGCCGGTGAGGTGGTTGACGGTGAAGCCGCCCTCCACACCGGGCACCAGCTGGTTGCGCAGCCGGATGTTGGCGAACGTGCCCCGGATCATCACCTCGTGGTTGCCCCGGCGGGAGCCGTACGAGTTGAACTCGTGGCGCGGCACACCGTGCTCGGCGAGGTACGTGCCGGCCGGCGAGTCGGCCTTGATCGCGCCGGCCGGCGAGATGTGGTCGGTGGTCACCGAGTCACCCAGCTTGGCCAGCACGCGCGCGCCCGAGATGTCGACGACAGGGCTCGGCTCCTGCTGCATGCCCTCGAAGTACGGGGGCTTGCGCACGTAGGTCGAGTCGCTGGCCCAGGCGAACGTGTCGCCGGTCGGGGTGGGCAGCGACTGCCACCGCTCGTCACCGGCGAAGACGTCGGCGTACGCGGCGCTGAACCCGGTCGCGCCGATCGCCTGGGCGATGACGTCCTGGATCTCGGCGCTGTTCGGCCAGATCTCCCGCAGGAAGACCGGGTTGCCGTCGCTGTCCTCACCGATCGGCTCGTTGGCCAGGTCGATGTCCATCGTGCCGGCGAGGGCGTACGCCACCACCAGCGGCGGGGACGCCAGGTAGTTCATCTTGACGTCCGGGTTGATCCGGCCCTCGAAGTTCCGGTTGCCCGACAGCACCGAGACGACCGACAGGTCGTGCTCGTTGACCGCGGCAGACACCTCCTCGGGCAGCGGGCCCGAGTTGCCGATGCAGGTGGTGCAGCCGTAACCGACCAGGTTGAAGCCGAGCTTGTCCAGGTACGGCGTCAGGCCGGCCCGCTCGTAGTAGTCCATGACTACCTTGGAGCCCGGCGCCAGGGTGGTCTTCACCCACGGCTTGCGGGTCAGGCCCTTCTCCACGGCGTTACGGGCCAGCAGGGCCGCGCCGATCATCACCTGCGGGTTGGACGTGTTGGTGCAGGAGGTGATGGCGGCGATCACCACTGCGCCGTGGTCCAGCTCGTACTCGACGCCGTCGGCGCCGGTGACCCGGACCGGGTTGGTGGCCCGGCCGCCCGCGCCCACCGCAGCGGTCTCCAGGTCGCGCGGCTCGTCGGCCGGGTCGCTGAAGTCGTTGGCCGGCGGGTCGCTGGCCGGGAAGGACTCGGCGCTGGCCTCGTCGGCCGGGCCGTTCGCGCCGCGCGGCAGCTCCTCGCGGGGCACACCCGGCTTGAGGTCACGCTCGACGGTGGAGTCGTCGGCGACGTAGTCGGTCAGCGCCGAGCGGAACAGCGTCTTGGCGGCACCCAGCGGCACCCGGTCCTGCGGGCGCTTCGGGCCGGCGAGCGACGGCTCGATGGAGCCCAGGTCCAGCTCCAGGCGCTCCGAGTAGGCCGGCTCCGCGTCCGGGTCGTGCCAGAGGCCCTGCTCCTTGGCGTACGCCTCGACGAGCGCGACCTGCGCGGCGTCGCGGCCGGTCAGCTCCAGGTAGCGGATCGTCTCGGAGTCGATCGGGAAGATCGCCACGGTGGAGCCGTACTCGGGCGACATGTTGCCGATGGTGGCGCGGTTGGCCAGCGGCACGGCGCTCACGCCGGGACCGTAGAACTCGACGAACTTGCCGACCACACCGTGCTTGCGCAGCATCTCGGTGATGGTCAGCACCAGGTCGGTGGCGGTGGTGCCGGCCGGCATCTCGCCGGACAGCTTGAAGCCCACCACGCGCGGGATCAGCATGCTGACCGGCTGGCCGAGCATCGCGGCCTCGGCCTCGATGCCGCCGACGCCCCAGCCCAGCACACCCAGGCCGTTGACCATCGTGGTGTGCGAGTCGGTGCCGACCACGGTGTCCGGGTACGCCTGGCCGTTGCGCTCCATGATGGTGCGGGCCAGGTACTCGATGTTGACCTGGTGCACGATGCCGGTGCCCGGCGGGACGACCTTGAACTCGTTGAACGCGGTCTGGCCCCAGCGCAGGAACTGGTAGCGCTCCCTGTTGCGCTCGTACTCCAGCTCGACGTTGCGGGCGAACGCGTCCTCGCGGCCGAACAGGTCGGCGATCACCGAGTGGTCGATGACCAGCTCGGCGGGGGCGAGGGGGTTGACCTTGGTGGCGTCGCCACCCAGCTCCCGTACGGCCTCGCGCATGGTGGCCAGGTCGACCACGCAGGGCACGCCTGTGAAGTCCTGCATGAGCACCCGCGCCGGGGTGAACTGGATCTCCACGCTCGGGTCGGCGGTGGGGTCCCACCCGCCGAGCTGCTCGATGTGGTCGGCGGTGATGTTCGCGCCGTCCTCGGTCCGCAGCAGGTTCTCCAGGAGGATCTTCAGGCTGTACGGCAGCCGCTCGTGGCCGTCCACCTTGTCGATCTTGAAAATCTCGTAGCTCGCGTCTCCGACGCGTAGCTGGGTCTTCGCACCGAAGGTGTCGAGGCTCGCCACGTCGTACTCCTTCACACCAGCGACCGTGAGTAGTCCTGAGCAGTCTGTCGCACCGGCCGGGGTGCCGCCGAGGTTAGGTGACACTTACCGCCGATTCCGCTCTTCAACAAAACCGTACGTCCGTCTTGCTAGTTACGCAACTCGACCAGGCGGTCCGCCCCACCACCTGATCCCTAGCCTCCTAGGACGGATAGGGGGAGCGCTCGGGGCCGCACAACCGCTCCCGGGCCCTCGTCGGAAGGCCGGTCGGGCGGGCCGCCGCGGGTAGGGTTCGAGGGTCCGGTCGGAGGAGGGTCAACCGTGTTCGACGTCCAGCACTGGCTCGTGTCGCTGCCGCCGATCGCGGTCTACCTGCTCGTCGCCGGGGTGATCGGCGTGGAGAGCATGGGCGTCCCGCTGCCCGGTGAGATCGTCCTGGTCAGCTCGGCCCTGCTCGCGGCCACCGGAGTCGTGGAGCCGGAGTGGGTGGCCACGGCCGCCGCCACCGGCGCGATCGTGGGCGACTCCATCGGGTACGCGGTGGGTCGGCGCGGTGGCCGTCCACTGCTGGCCCGGCTGGGCCGACGCTTCCCCCGCCATCTCGGCCCGGCCCAGCTCACCCGGGCCGAGCAGAGCTTCGCCCGGCATGGCGTCTGGGCGGTGTTCTTCGGCCGGTTCGTGGCGCTGCTGCGGATCCTGGCCGGCCCGCTCGCCGGGGCCCTGCACGTGCCGTACCGGCGGTTCCTACTGGCCAACGCCGCAGGCGGGCTGGTGTGGGCGTTCGGCACCACGTACCTGCTGTTCACCGTCGGCCGGGCCGCCGAGCACTGGCTCAAGGACATCTCCTGGGCCGGCCTGGTCCTCGCGGTGCTCGCCGGGCTGGCCAGCACATGGTGGCTACGCCGACGGGCCCACCGCGTGAGCGCCGCCGTGCCAACGCTGTCGGCAGACCCAACGCGGTCGGCAGACCCAATGCCATCGGCGGAGCCAACGCCGTCCGGGGAGACGGCCCGCTCCGGCGGCGGACCGCACATCTGAGAGCGCAGATCTTGGACAGTTTCCGTTAGCCGGGCGGGCTCAACCGGTGGTTGCAACACCCTTTCGTGATCGTCGTTGGGGTGGTTATGGCGTCGAGGTTGAGTCCGCTGGAGCGGGAGCAGATCGGGTTGGGTCGGGCTGC
>NZ_JBEZEA010000021.1:0-56750 GCF_040648635.1 Micromonospora sp. NPDC049114
CCATCCCCGCTCTGTTTCAGCGCGTCACCTCCACGCCACCCGAGGGAGGACACCCCCATGACCACCCCGAATCGCTCCGCGCGCGGGACACCTCGCACCGCCCGCCACCTCACCATTGCCGACGTTTGTGATGACCTCGGGATTAGCCGGTCGACCTTCTACGACTGGCGAGCAAAGCGGAAGGGTCCGCCGGCCCGAAAGCTGCCCAACGGGGAGATCCGAATCGAGCGGCGCGACTACGAATCCTGGCTCGAATCGCTCTACGAGGAGGCCGCTTGAACACCACCTATGACGTACGCATCTGGTCGATCGAAACGTACGACGGGAAGAAGGGAAGCACCTACCGTGTTCGTTGGCGGGTTGCCGGCCAGCCACGTAAAGAGGTGTTCAAGACGAAAGCGCTCGCGGAGAGCTTCCGTTCTGGGCTGGTAACGGCTTCCCGAAAGGGTGAAGCATTCGATGTCGAATCAGGGCTTCCGATCACGATGCGACGCGAAACAGTCACCATGTCGTGGTACGAGCTGGCATGTTCATTCGCCGACATGAAGTGGCCGCACGTAGCCGCAACGACAAGGCGCACCCACGCCGAAGCGCTAACGGCGCTCACCGTACTCATGCTGAAAAACGAAAAGGGGCGACCGGACAGCAAACTACTTCGCCACGCGCTAGGCCGCTGGGCCTTCAACGCCACCCGCCGAAACGCCGAGGGTGTTCCCGACGAGGTAGCGAAGGTGCTCGGCTGGGTGAAGCGCAACACTCGTGATGTGGCAAGCCTTAGCCGGCCGGAGGTGCTACGGCCGGTGCTGGACGGCCTCACCGTGCGACTCGACGGAGCACCAGCCGCGCCAAGCGTCATCAGTCGCCGCCGGAAGATCTTCAACACGGCAATTGAATACGCGGTGGAAAGGCGGCTGCTCTCGGCGAATCCCCTCCCGCAGTTGAAGTGGAAGCCGCCGAGAACCGTTACGACAATCGACAGACGGTCCGTGGCCAATCCGATCCAGGTGCGCACGCTGCTGAACGGGGTGCGGGAGCAGGGCCGCATCGGACCACGCATGGTCGGCTTCTATGCCTGCCTCTACTACGCGGCGATGCGGCCGGAGGAGGCCGTTAGCCTTGCAAAGCCCAACCTGAATCTACCAAAGAAAGGATGGGGAGAATTCACGCTTGACGGAGCAAACCCGCACGCGGGCCGGGAATGGACCGACAGCGGAAAGAACCGTGATAGCCGCCAACTCAAGCAGCGCGCCCGAGGGGAGACGCGGACGGTTCCCTGCCCACCCGAACTGACCGCGATTATCAATACCCACATCGAGCTATTCGGCTACGGCCCCGATGGCCGGCTGTTCGTGGGGGAGCGCAACAAGGAGGAATTGCCCAAAGGGACAATCAACCGCGTGTGGCGATGGGCGCGCGCCGCCGTATTCACACCCGAGGTCTACGCCTCCCCGCTCGCACGCACCCCCTACGACCTGCGGCACGCCGCCGTGTCGACACAGCTCAACGGGGGAGTACCGCCGACTCAGGTAGCCGACTGGGCCGGGCAGTCAGTAGAGGTGCTACTCAGGATCTACGCCAAGTGCCTAGACGGCGGTGAGGCCGCTCTCCGGCAACGCGTCGAACGAGCGTTCGGCCACGACTGACCGAGCGGCCGATCTTTGGCACGGATATGGCACAGACGCCCGCCACGGGCCGCTGACGGCCGGACACAGCCGGACACACGAGTAAGGCCCCTGACCGGGTTCTCCCTGGTCAGGGGCCTTTTTGTGCTGGTCATGGATGGTGCCCCCGGCAGGATTCGAACCTGCGCCCCCGCCTCCGGAGGGCGGTGCTCTATCCCCTGAGCTACGGGGGCTCAGCGACTGGAGAAGACTAGCAAACCTCCTCCGCGTACGCCGAATCGGTATCGGACGAGCCGATCGTGTCGGTGATCGGCCCGTCCGTGCTCAGGCCGCTGCGATGGCCCGCCCGCAACTGGGCAGTGGGTGCAGGACGATCCGCCGGGGGAGCCGGCGTGGCCACTCGTTGCGCGGCCAGGACCCGTCCACGATCAGGTGCACCGTGCGCTGCTCCTCGCCGCTGAGTCGCAGCACGAAGTCGCGGGGGAGCGGCGGGTCCACGGTCGGCGTGGTGATCATGAAGCGCACCCGCCCCCGGGACGAGACCGCGGAGATCACGTCCGCCGCCGGCATGGTGCCGCGCAGTCGGACCCGACCGATCCAGTAGACCTCGGCCAGGTGCTCCTGGGCCGTCCGCGTGATCGCCGGGTACTCGCTGCGTACCCAGCGCTCGACCGCGCTGACGCAGAGCCCGCAGGCCCGCTCGCGCGGTTCCCGCGGACCCAACCCCCAGGCCCGCAGGTACGCCCCGACCGCCCCCGCGTCCAGCGGGAGGTTGAACCGGCGCTGGATGAGCGTGGTGAGGCTCTGCCGCGTCCACAACTCCTCGTCCAGGCCGAACTCGTCGGGGTGGACGCCCCGGAGTGTGTCGATCAGTTCGAGTTCCTGTTCGCGACTGAGCGTTCCCGGCTCGCCCTGCCGCTGTCCGCGACGGACGGCTGCCACCGCCCCGTCACCGCCGATGGTGTGGCGTCGGCACCAACTGGTCACCGAGCGCCGTGCGTCTCTGAGTGCAACCCCCACGTCTTGGGCAACGAGCCCGAATCACAACTGGTCACGATATGTATGGAGAAAACTCTCTAAGCAACGTAATCGCCCGTGACGCTCGAATCGACCAAACCGGACTTAAGTGCATGAAGGGTGCGGCCGAGGGGTGGTGGGTGGGTCGGCAGGGGGTGGAATCCGCCCCGGAGCCGCCAAGATCCGCACAACTTCCGGGATGTTGCTGCCTCCCGGCGCTGCGAGACAGCAACATCCCGGAAACTGCGCGGATCCCGAGCCAGGGCGGGACGGGCAGGGCGGGACGGCAGGGGTGGGGGTGCGGACAGGCGTCGGGCCCGCGTCCACGCCGGCGAGCGGCGGGAACGCGGGCCCGGTGTGCCCGTACGGCCGGTCAGCCCTTGGCCTGCGCCTGGAGCTGCCGGAGGTTGTTCAGCTCGGACTGCTGGGTGGTCTTCATGGTCTGGGCCATGCGGACCACCTCGGCGTTGTCGGTCTCCGCGAGCGCCGCGTCGATCATGTGGATCCCGCCGAGGTGGTGGTTGTACATCAGGGCGAGGAACTGCCGGTCCACCTCGATGCCCTTGGCGTCGCGCAGCGAGGCCATCTGCTCCGGGGTGGCCATGCCCGGCATCAGCCCGTCCTTGACCGCGGCGCCGTCGGACATCCACGACATCGGCGGCTGCGACCCGGTCGGGCTCAGCTGCCAGTCGCGCAGCCAGGTCTGCATGGCGCCGATCTCGCCCTGCTGACCGGTGGCGATGTCGACGGCTATCTGTCGCACCTCGGGCAGCGTCGCCGACCGGTACGCGACAAGGCTCATCTCCACCGCCTGAGCGTGGTGGGTCGTCATGTCCCGCGCGAAACCCGCCTCGACCGACGAGTCACCGGGTCGGGTGAGGCGAGGGGTGAGCAGGCCGCCGGCGTACCCGATCAGCAGGCCCACCACCACCATGATGGCGAGCGCCGCGACGCCGTAGCGCCGCGCCGGTGCGTGGCCGCCCTCGTCCGGGGCGGCCACCACGTCGTCGTGCTCGGTGTCGGTGGTGGCGGGGGCTGTCATCGCCGTCCTTACTGGGTCGGGGGCTGCTGCTGGAGGTCACGCGGCGTGGTGCCGGTGGCGGTGATGCCCGTGTTGCACAGCGCGGTCGGGCCCTCGACGGAGGCGTTCACCCGCAGGTCCTTGATGAAGTCGTCGATCCGCTTGTCGTCGGCGTTGTCGACCTTGAGCTGGTAGCCCCACGCCTGGAGCGAGATCGGCTTGTCCAGGCCCTCGTACGGGCTCAGCATCGTCTTCTCGACGCCGCGCACCTTGCCGGCGAGCTTGTCGATCTGGTCCTGCGGCAGGCCCGGGCGGTAGGTGATCCAGACCGCGCCGTGCTCAAGACTGTGCACCGCGTTCTCGCTGGCGATCGGGGCGTCGTAGACGTCACCCATGCAGTTCTGCCAGGCCGCGTTGTGCACGCCGCCGACGGGCGGCGAGTACTTGTAGGTGAGCGGGCCGGACTTGTGCGCCTCGTACTTCAGGCTGTCCGGATCGGTCTTGCGGTAGTTGACGATGCCGTCGATCGAGTTCGCCCGCTTGTCCCACGGCTTGGAGCCCTGGAACGACGCCCAGGCGCCGTAGCCGATGATGCCGGCGGCCAGCACGCCCACGGTCACGAAGAGCGCGATCGGGCCCCAGGCCCGGCCCTGGCTCACCTTGACCGGGGTGACCGGCTTGCGGGGGCCCTTGCCGCCTGCCCGTGGCGTGCCGGCCGGCTTGCCGGTGCCGGCCTTGGCGCCGGACGCCGGCCGGCCCGCGGCCGGCTTCTTGCCGGTGCTGACCACGGTCGGGCGGCGCTCAGGGCCGCCCGGGGTGCTGATGCTCATCGTGCCTCGTCAGGTCGGTCGGTCAGGGGAGTGGCGGGCCGGATGACGCGCAGGGTTGCCGCCGAGTGCCCGAGTCTACCCCCGATAACATGGTTGGGTGACTCCTGCAGAACTCGCCTCGGTCGTCCTCACCGCCGCCCACGCCGTCTTCACCGACCGTGGTCTGGATCACGCCGCGCTGCCGGAGCACACGGTAGTGGAGCGACCTCGGAACCCCGAGCACGGCGACTACGCCTCCACGCTCGCTCTGCAGTTGAGCAAGAAGGTGGGCGTCCCGCCGCGCGAGCTGGCCACCGCTCTGGCCGACGAGCTGGGCCGGGCGCCGGGGATCAAGTCGGTGGAGATCGCCGGTCCGGGTTTTCTGAACATCCGGCTGGACGCCGCCGCCGCCGGCCAGCTCGCCCGCCTGATCGTCGAGGCCGGCGCGGAGTACGGCCGCAGCGACCGGCTCGCCGGCGAGAAGATCAACCTTGAGTTCGTCTCGGCGAACCCGACCGGCCCGGTGCACATCGGCGGGGTCCGCTGGGCGGCCGTCGGCGACGCGCTGAGCCGGCTGCTGCGGGCCACCGGCGCCGAGGTGGGCACGGAGTACTACTTCAACGACGCCGGCTCCCAGATCGACAGGTTCGCCCGCTCGCTGCTCGCCGCCGCCAAGGGCGAGCCCGCGCCGGAGGACGGCTACGGCGGCGCGTACATCGCCGAGATCGCCGCCGAGGTGCAGGCCCGCCGGCCCGACGTGCTGACCCTCGACGACGCCGCCGCCCAGGAGGTGTTCCGGGTCGAGGGCGTCGCGTTGATGTTCGACGAGATCCGCTCGTCGCTGCGCGACTTCGGGGTGGAGTTCGACACCTACTTCAACGAGAAGGACCTGCACGACCGGGGCGAACTGGACCTCGCACTGGCCCGGCTGCGCGAGCAGGGCCGGGTCTACGAGTCCGAGGGCGCGACCTGGCTGCGCACCACCGACTTCGGTGACGACAAGGACCGGGTGCTGCGCAAGTCCAACGGCGAGTGGACGTACTTCGCCGCGGACTGCGCCTACTACCTCGACAAGCGCGAGCGCGGCTTCGAGCGGGTCGTGATCATGCTCGGCGCCGACCACCACGGCTACATCGGCCGGATGAAGGCGATGGCCGCCTGCTTCGGCGACGACCCGGAGCGCAACCTGGAGATCCTCATCGGGCAGCTGGTCAACCTGCTGCGCGACGGCGCCCCGATGCGGATGAGCAAGCGGGCCGGCACGGTGATCACCCTGGAGGACCTGGTCGAGGCGATCGGCGTGGACGCCTCCCGGTACGCGTTGGCCCGCTACTCCAGCGACTCCCCGATCGACATCGACATCGAGCTGTGGACCCGGGCGACCCGCGACAACCCGGTCTACTACGTGCAGTACGTGGCCGCCCGGACGGCGGGGGTGGCCCGCAATGCCGCCGAGGTGGGGCTGGTCCCGGGTGACGCCGAGGCGTTCCGCCCCGAGCTGCTCGACCACGAGAAGGAGAACGAGCTGCTCAAGGCGCTCGCCGAGTTCCCGGCGGTGGTCGCCACCGCCGCCGAGCTGCGCGAGCCGCACCGGGTGGCCCGCTACCTGGAGGAGAGCGTCGCCGCCTCCTACCACCGCTTCTACGACAACTGCCGGGTGCTGCCGCTGGGCGACGAGGAGGTCACCGACAGGCACCGGGCCCGGCTCTGGCTCAACAACGCCACCCGCACGGTGATCGCCAACGGCCTGCACCTGCTCGGCGTATCCGCACCCGAGAGGATGTGACATGCGGGCTCACGAGGCTGGTGCGCTGCACGCGGACATCAGCAACCAGGGGCCGGCCTGGCTGCGTACCCCGGCCGACGTCAACGACCTCGTGCCGGCGCTGTGGCCGCGCAGCGTGACGCGCGGCGCGGACGGCGCGGTCGCCGTCGCGGGCCTGAGCGTCCGCGACATCGCTGCCGAGTTCGGCACCCCGGTGTACGTCCTCGACGAGGCCGACCTGCGCTCGCGCTGCCGTGACTTCCGGGCGGCCTTCCCGACCGAGGACGTCTTCTACGCGGGCAAGGCGTTCCTCTGCCGCGCGGTGGTCCGGATGATCGCCGAGGAGGGCCTGCACCTGGACGTCTGCACCGGCGGTGAGCTGGCCACCGCGCTCTCGGCGGGGATGCCGCCGGAGCGGATCGGCTTTCACGGCAACAACAAGTCGGTCGCCGAGCTGGGCCGGGCGCTGGACGCCGGGGTGGGTCGGATCATCGTCGACTCGTTCACCGAGATCGACCGGCTCACCGCGCTGGCCCGCGAGCGCGGGGTGCGGCCCCGGGTGCTGGTCCGGGTGACGGTCGGCGTCGAGGCGCACACCCACGAGTTCATCGCCACCGCCCACGAGGACCAGAAGTTCGGCTTCTCGCTGGCCGGCGGCGCGGCAGCCAACGCCGCGTTCAAGATCCTCGACGAGGGTGTGCTGGAGCTGCGCGGCCTGCACTCGCACATCGGCTCGCAGATCTTCGACGCCAGCGGCTTCGAGGTCTCGGCCCGCCGGGTGCTCGCCCTGCAGGCGCAGATCCGCGACGCGCGCGGGGTGGAGCTGCCCGAGCTGGACCTGGGCGGTGGGTTCGGCATCGCGTACACCACGCAGGACGACCCGGCCACCCCACAGGACCTGGCCAAGCGGCTGCGCAAGATCGTCGACTCGGAGTGCGCGGCGGAGAACCTGGCGGTGCCGCACCTGTCGATCGAGCCGGGCCGGGCCATCGTCGGTCCGGCCGTGTTCACCCTCTACGAGGTGGGCACGGTCAAGGACCTCGACGGCCTCCGCACGTACGTCAGCGTCGACGGCGGGATGAGCGACAACATCCGCACCGCGCTCTACGACGCGTCCTACTCGGCGACGCTGGCCTCGCGCGCCTCGACAGCGCAGCCGCTGCTCGCCCGCGTGGTGGGAAAGCATTGTGAGTCCGGGGACATCGTGGTGAAGGATGAATTCCTGCCCGCCGACGTGCAGCCCGGAGATCTTGTCGCGGTGCCCGGCACCGGCGCCTACTGCCGGAGCATGGCCAGCAACTACAACCATGTGCCCCGGCCGCCGGTCGTCGCGGTCCGCGACGGCCAGGCGCGTCTGATCGTCCGGCGGGAGACCGAAGACGATCTGCTGGCATTGGATGTGGGATGACGTCACCTGTGCGCTTGGCACTGCTCGGCTGCGGCACGGTCGGCCAGGAGGTGGTCCGGCTGCTGCACGAGCAGTCGGCCGACCTGGCCGCCCGCATCGGCGCTCCACTGGAGCTCGCCGGCATCGCCGTCCGCCGGCTCGGCCGCGACCGCGGTGACCTTCCGGTCGACGACGCCCTGTTCACCACCGACACGCTCGGCCTGATCAAACGGGACGACGTCGACGTGGTGATCGAGGTGGTCGGCGGCATCGAGCCGGCTCGCGACTGGCTGGTCGAGGCGCTGCGCGCCGGCAAGAGCGTGGTCACCGCCAACAAGGCGCTGCTCGCCGAGGACGGGGTGGCCCTGCACGAGGCGGCGGCCGAGGGCGGCGGCGACCTCTACTACGAGGCGTCGGTCGCCGGCGCGATCCCGCTGCTGCGCCCGCTACGCGAGTCGCTGCACGGCGATCGGATCAACCGGGTCACCGGCATCGTCAACGGCACCAGCAACTTCATCCTCTCCGCGATGGACACGACAGGCGCCGGGTTCGCGGAGGCCCTGGAGCAGGCCACCGCCCTGGGGTACGCGGAGGCCGACCCGACCGCCGACGTCGAGGGCTTCGACGCCGCGGCCAAGGCCGCCATCCTCTCCTCGCTGGCGTTCCACACCCGGGTCGGCGCCGCCGACGTGCACCGCGAGGGCATCACCGAGGTGACCGCCGCGGACATGGCCAGCGCCCAGGCGATGGGCTGCACGATCAAGCTGCTCTGCATCGCCGCGCGGGGCGTCGACGCGGCCGGTCAGGAGACGGTGAGTGTCCGCGTCCACCCGGCGATGATCCCGCGCAGCCACCCGCTGGCCAGCGTCGGCGACGCGTTCAACGCGGTCTTCGTCGAGGCGGACGCGGCCGGGCAACTGATGTTCTACGGCCGGGGCGCGGGTGGCGCACCGAGCGCCAGCGCCGTGCTCGGCGACGTGGTGGCGGTGTCCCGCAACCGGCTCGCCGGGGTGCGCGCGGCCAGCGAGAGCGCGTACGCGGCCCTGGCGGTGCGGCCGATGGGCGAGGCGCTGACCCGCTACCACGTGAGCCTGGACGTGGCCGACCGTCCGGGTGTGCTGGCCGCGGTGGCGGGCGTGTTCGCCCGGCACGACGTGTCGATCGCGACCGTCCGGCAGGGCTCGGCGAGCGGCATGCCCGGCCGGGACGGCGACGCCGAGCTGGTCATCGTCACCCACGTGGCGCCGGACGCCGCGCTCGCCGCGACAGTGGTCGAGCTGCGCGGGCTGGACATCGTCCGGTCGGTGACGAGTGTGCTGCGGGTCGAGGGCGGCGCCTGAGTCGTTGAACCACCGGGGCGGCCCGCCCGTCCCGCCAGGTGGGTAACCCGGGGTGTGCCCTCGATGGCTGCGGCAGGGTGGTCCAGGGTGGCCTGATGCTCGGGTCGGTGCAGAGGTAGAGGCGAGGAGAGCGACATGTGGCGGGGTCTGATCGAGGCGTACCGGGATCGGCTGCCGGTCACCGCGGCCACGCCGGTCGTCACGTTGCACGAGGGGAACACCCCGCTGCTGCCGGCGCCCGTGCTCTCGGCCCGGCTCGGCTGCGACGTCTACCTGAAGGTGGAGGGCGCCAACCCGACCGGCTCCTTCAAGGACCGGGGGATGACCCTCGCGGTCTCCAAGGCGGTCGAGGCGGGCAACAAGGCGATCATCTGCGCCTCCACCGGCAACACCAGCGCCTCCGCCGCGGCGTACGCGGCCCGCGCCGGGCTGACCTGCGCGGTGCTGGTGCCGCAGGGCAAGATCGCTTTGGGCAAGCTGGCCCAGGCGCTGGTGCACGGGGCGAAGCTGCTCCAGGTCAGCGGCAATTTCGACGACTGCCTCGCGCTCGCCGCCAAGCTGGCCCAGGATCACCCGGTCGCGCTGGTCAACTCGGTGAACATCGACCGGCTGCACGGCCAGAAGACCGCCGCCTTCGAGATCGTCGAGGCGCTCGGCGACGCCCCCGACATCCACTGCCTGCCCGTCGGTAACGCCGGCAACATCTCCGCGTACTGGATGGGATATTCCGAGGAGCACGCCGCCGGCACGACCACGCGGGCGCCGAAGATGTACGGCTTCCAGGCGTCCGGGGCGGCGCCGATCGTGACCGGCCAGGTCGTGCCGGAGCCGTCGACGATCGCCACCGCCATCCGGATCGGCAACCCGGCGAGCTGGACCAAGGCGCTCGACGCCCGGGACGCCTCCGGCGGTCTGATCGCGGCGGTGACCGACCGGGAGATCCTCTCCGCGTACCGGCTGCTCGCCCGCGAGGTGGGGGTCTTCGTCGAGCTGGGCAGCGCGGCCAGCGTGGCCGGCCTGCTCCAGCAGGCCGCGGCGGGCGCGGTTCCGGCCGGCTCGACGGTGGTCTGCACGGTGACCGGTCACGGCCTGAAGGATCCGGAGTGGGCGATCTCCACCGCGCCCGCCCCGGTGACCATCGGCAACGACCCGCTGGCTGCGGCCCGCGCCCTCGACCTGGCCTGAGAGCGGTACGACCCACCGGCGGTGGGCCGCCCCTGGGGGCGGCGGGGGTCCAGGTGATCGAGTCCGGCACACTTTCACCTATCCCCGCCCGCATTCTCTTTCAGGAGTGAGCCAGGCCGATGTCGCTGCTCGCCAGATTCAGCCTCGCCAACCGAGGGCTGGTCGCCCTCATCGCGGTGGTGATTACGGCGTTCGGAGCGTTCGCCGTGCCGTCGCTGAAGCAGCAACTGCTGCCGTCGCTCGAGTTCCCGGCCGCGTTCATCGTGGCGCCCTATCCCGGTGCCGGTCCCGAGATCGTCGAGTCGCAGGTGACCGAGCCGATCGAGAACGCCCTGCAGGGCATCCCGGGGCTGGACAAGGTCACCTCCACGTCCCGCGAGGGGGCGGCCACCGTCCAGGTGCAGTATGAGTTCGGCACCGACCTGGACGACGTGGTCAACAAGATGCAGACCGCGCTGAGCCGGATCGACGCCCAGCTGCCGGAGAGCGTCGACCCGCAGGTCATCGCTGGCAGCACGGACGACCTGCCGGCGGTGGTGCTGGCCGCGGCCGGCGGCGCCGACGAGCGGGCGCTCGCCGAGAAGCTGCGCGCGACTGTGGTGCCGGAGCTGGAGGGCATCGACGGAGTCCGCACGGTCGAGGTGACCGGGACCCGCGACGACGTCGTGGTGGTCACCCCGGATCCGGCGAAGCTGGCCGCGGCGAAGGTCCAGCCGACCGCCATCGGCGCGGCGTTGAAGACCAACGGCGTGTCGGTGCCGGCAGGTGCGGTGACCGACGGCGGCCTGGCGCTGCCGGTGCAGGTCGGGACGCCGGTCGTGACCCTGGACGACCTGCGCGGCATCATCATCGCGCCCGGCGCGGCACCGGTTCGTCTCGGTGACGTGGCGACCGTCGAGCAGCAGCTCGCCCCGGCCACCGCGATCACCCGGACCAACGGCAAGGACAGCCTCGGCATCGCCGTCACCGCGGCCCCGGACGGCAACGCGGTGGAGATCTCCCACGAGATCCAGGACCGGCTCGCCGACCTGAAGAAGGCCTCCGGTGCGGAGCTGACAGTTGTCTTCGACCAGGCGCCGTTCGTGGAGAAGTCGATCAAGTCGTTGACCACCGAGGGCCTGCTGGGCCTCGTGATGGCGGTCATCGTCATCCTGGTCTTCCTGCTGTCGGTGCGCTCGACAGTGGTCACCGCGGTCTCCATCCCGCTCTCCGTGCTGGTGGCGCTGCTCGCCCTGTGGATCGGCGACTACTCGCTCAACCTGCTCACCCTCGGCGCGTTGACAATCGCCGTGGGCCGGGTGGTGGACGACTCGATCGTGGTGTTGGAGAACATCAAACGACACCTGGAGTACGGCGAGGAGAAGCGCCAGGCGATCATCACAGGTGTCCGCGAGGTGGCTGGCGCGGTGACCGCGTCCACCCTCACGACGGTGGCCGTGTTCGCGCCGATCGCCCTGGTCGGCGGGTTCGTAGGACAGCTCTTCGCGCCGTTCGCGATCACCGTGACGGTGGCGCTGCTCGCCTCGCTGCTGGTCTCGCTGACGGTGATCCCGGTGCTGGCGTACTGGTTCCTCAAGCCGCGCGGCGGGACCGTCGACGACGAGGCGGTGCGCCGCGACGCCGAGGAGAAGGAGCTGCGCAACCCGTTGCAGCGGGCGTACCTGCCGGTGATCGGGTTCGCCACCCGCAAGCGGTCGACCCGCTGGATCACCATCGGGGTCGGCCTGCTGGTGCTCTTCGGCACCTTCGGGTTGGCGCAGAAGCTGGAAACCAACTTCCTGGACGACTCCGGTCAGGACACGCTCAGCTTCCGGCAGGAACTGCCGGCGGGCACGGGCCTGGCCGCCACCGACGCGGCGGCGAAGCAGGTCGAGGCGGTCCTCGGGCGGATCGACGGGGTCGAGACCTACCAGGTGACCGCCGGTGGCGGCGACAACCCGTGGGCGGGCGGCGGAGGCAACAACGTCGCGAGCTGGTCGTTGGCGCTCGACGGCGACACCGACGCCAAGCAGGTCCGTGAGGAGCTGCGCCGGGAGTTCGACAAGATCGGCACCAGCCTGGGCGAGGTCAGCTTCGGCGGTGGTCAGGAGGCCTCGACCAGCCAGCTGGAGGTGATCGTCCAGGCCAGTGACCCGGAGGTGCTGACCCGCGCCGCCGAGGAGGCCCGGACGGCGATGGCCGGTGTCCCGGACGTCGAGGACGTCACCACGAGCCTCGCCGCGCGGGTGCCGAGGGTCGACGTGACAGTCGACCGGGTCGCCGCCGGTCGGGTGGGCCTCACCGAGGCCGCCGTTGGTCAGCTCGTGTCGCAGGCGTTCCGTGGCGCTCCGTTGGGGCAGGTGGCGCTCGACGGCCGCCAGCAGAACGTGGTGCTGCGGCTGAGCGCGGCCGCTCCGGTGTCGCTGGAGCAGCTGCGGGCACTTCCGGTCGGGCCGGTGAAGCTGGACGACATCGCGGACGTCACCCAGGCCGAGGGACCGCAGCAGGTCACGCGGATCGACGGTGAGCGCAGCGTCTCGGTGACCGGCGCCGCGACCGGTTCGAACCTGGGTGCGACCACCAAGGAGTTGCAGAAGCGGCTCGACGGCATCGACGTGCCGGGGGCGAGCTTCACCATCGGTGGGGTCAGCGCCGATCAGGCGGATGCCTTCGGCGACCTGGGCCTGGCGGTGCTGGCCGCCATCGCGATCGTGTTCCTGATCATGGTGGCCACGTTCCGGAGCCTCACCCAGGCGTTGATCCTGCTGATCTCCATCCCCTTCGCGTCGACAGGCGCGATCGGTCTGCTGCTGGCCACCGGGACGCCGCTGGGAGTGCCAGCGCTGATCGGTGTGCTGATGCTCGTCGGCATCGTGGTGACCAACGCGATCGTGCTGCTCGATCTGATCAACCAGTACCGGGCGCAGGGCATGGGGGTCCGGGAGGCGGTGGTCGAGGGTGGCCGGCGCCGGCTGCGCCCGATCCTGATGACCGCGGTCGCGACGATCTTCGCGCTGCTGCCGATGGCCCTCGGGCTGACCGGCGAGGGCGGCTTCATCTCGCAGCCCCTGGCGGTCGTGGTGATCGGTGGTCTGCTCAGCTCGACGCTGTTGACGCTGATCCTGGTGCCGACGCTCTACACGATGGTCGAGCGCACCAAGGAGTCGCTGCGGGAGCGTCGCCGTCGGCGGCGATCCGGTGAGCCGGCGGTGACCGAGCCGACCGGGCCGGAGGGCGTCGAGGCGGACGGCCCGAACCAGGTGGCCGTGCCGACGGGCGCACCGGTGTCGACGGCGGCCGACGGCACGCAGCCGGCGGCGGCCCGCCCCGCCCCGTCGGGCGCGTTGGTGGACGGCACGGACCAGTTCGAGGTGCTGCGGCTGCCCCGGAGCCGCACCTCGCCGCTGCCCCCGTCGGAGCCGACCGAGCCGACCGAGTAGTCGGACGACGACCCGTAACGCCCCCGGCAGGTTCGCCTGCCGGGGGCGTTCGGCCGTGCGGCCGCGGACACTCCGATCGGTCGACCGATGCTGCACTTTGCGTCACATCTTGCATACTCCAGGTAGGCATGGCGAGGTGACGGCGAGCGGGGCGGGTGGATGACCGAGAGCGCGCACGGGTGGTCCCGGCGCGATCTGCTGCGCCGGGGGGCGCTCGTGGTGACCGGGGCGGCCGCCGGGGCGGGCGTCACCGACGTCTGGCTCACCCATCGGCGGTTGCCGCTCGCCGGCGGCCCGGCCAGCGCCACCGTCGGCAACGGGCCGCAGGACGTCGGCTCGGGCGTGGTGCCGGTCATCTGGTCGGGGTCGACCACGCAGCGGCTGGTCGCGCTCACCTTCGACGACGGGCCGGCGCCACAGTGGACGCCCATGGTGTTGGACACCCTCGCCCAGCACCGGGTGCCCGCGACGTTCTTCCTGGTCGGCGCTCAGGCCCGGAAGCACGCCCACCTCGTATGCGACAGGCTCGGCGAGCACGAGGTGGGCAACCACAGCTGGGCGCACCGGGACCTCGCCCGGCTGGACGCCGCCGCGGCGTACGACGACCTGCGCCGCAGCCACGACACGATCGCGGAGGTGACCGGCCGGCCACCGCGGCTGGTCCGCCCGCCGTACGGCCACCTGGGTGGTGCGGTGCTGCATGCGGCATCGCGGCTGAACTACCGGCTGGTGCTCTGGTCGTTGCAGATGGTGGAGCGGGAGTTTCCCGACGACCCGGCCGGCCACGCCCGGCGGATCGTGGCCAACGTGCGGCCGGGGACGATCGTTCTCGGGCACGACGTCGGTGACCGGAGACGTCTGGTCGCGCTGCACGGCCTGCCCGACATGATCGCCGGGCTGCGGGCGCGTGGCTACACCTTCGTCACCGTCTCGGCGCTGCTGGGACCCGGTGTGGCCCCCACACCGACCGGGTAGGGTCCCGCTCCGTGGCGTCCACCCTCTCGGTCCTTACCGGCAATCGGAGCTTTCGCAATCTCTTCCTCGCCGAGCTGGTGGTCTTCGGCGCTGACTGGTTCGTCATGGTGCCGCTGCTGGTGCTGCTGCCGCAGCTGACCGGCAGTGGGGTCTGGGGCGCCCTGGTGCTGGCGGTGGACACCGGCATCGTGGCGCTGCTGCTGCCGTACACCGGCACGATCGCCGACCGCTTCGACCGGCGGAAGATCATGATCGCCGCGAACGTGGCCGCGCTGGCCGGCGTGCTGCTGCTCCTCGGCGTCCGCGACCGCGGTACGGCGTGGCTGGCGCTGGTGGCGATCGGTGCCGTCGCGGTCGCCAAGGCGTTCTACTCGCCGGCCGCCCAGGCCGCGCTCCCCAACGTCCTGGAGCCGCACGAGTTGGCCGCCGGTAACGCCGTGGCCGGCTCGGCCTGGGGCACCATGACTGTGGTGGGCGCCTCGCTGGGTGGTGTGCTCAGCTCGGCTGCCGGCCCGTACGTCTGCTTCTGGGTGGCGGCGGTCGGCCTGGCGGCGGCCGCGGGCCTCGCCACCCGGATCCGCCGGCCGTTGCAGGCGGCCCGGGACCCGGAGGTGCCGGCGCAGCGGACCTGGTCGGCGGTCCGCGAGGCGCTCGGCTACATCGGGCACCGGCCGCGGGTGCTGGCGCTGGTCACGGTCAAGTCGGCGGTCGGCCTGGGCAACGGTGTGCTGACCGTGTTTCCGCTGCTCGCCGGCGTCTACGGGGTCGGTTCGCTGGGCGCGGGCCTGCTCTTCGCGGTCCGGGGAGCGGGCGCGCTGGTCGGGCCGATCCTGATGCGGCGGGTGTTGACCAACCGATCCTGGCTGCTGCCCGGGCTCGCGCTGTCCATGTCGCTGTACGGCCTGTCCTACCTGGGCACGTCGGTGGTGCGCTGGTTCCCGCTGGTGCTGCTGCTGGTCTTCGTGGCGCACTTCGCGGGCGGCAGCAACTGGGTGATGTCGAACTTCGCCCTGCAGGGCGAGGTGCCGGACCGGCTGCGCGGGCGGGTCTTCGCCACCGACATGATGCTCGCGACGCTGGCCATCTCGGTGAGTCAACTGGCGGTTGCCCTGGTGGTGGACGTGGTGGACGAACGGGTGGTGCTGGCCGGCTGCGGACTGGTGACCCTCGTGTACGCGGTCGGCTGGCGGATCGCCACCCGCCGGCTGTCGCTGACCGACCCGGTCGCCGAACCGGTTCCCGACCCGGCCGGCTGAACCCCGGCGGTCCCATGGTGCGGGCGACCGACCGGATCGTCGGTGCCGGGCCCTAGCATGGGCGCGTGCCGAACTTCACCGACGGGCCGGTCCGGGTCCGGGTCCCCGCGACCAGCGCCAACCTCGGTCCGGGCTTCGACGCGCTGGGGCTCGCCCTCGGGCTCTACGACGACCTGGCCGCCGAGGTCGTGTCCGCCGGCGTCCAGGTGACTGTCAGCGGCCAGGGCGCCGGTGAGCTGCCGGCCGACGATCGGCACCTGGTGGTGCGGGCCATGCGGGCCACCTTCGACGTTCTCGGCGCGCAGCCCGCGGGCCTCAGCGTCGAGTGCGTCAACCGGATCCCGCAGGCGCGCGGCCTGGGCTCGTCGTCGGCCGCCATCGTCGCCGGGGTGCTGCTGGCCCGTGCCCTGGTCGCCGACGGCGAGCACCGGCTGGACGAGCCCGGCGTGCTCCGGCTGGCCGCCGAGATCGAGGGCCATCCGGACAACGTCGCCCCGTGTCTGCTCGGCGGTTTCACGGTGGCCTGGTCCGAGCCGGGCGGTGCCCGCGCGGTGTCCCTGCCGGTCGCGTCCGGCGTACGACCGACGGTTTTCGTGCCGGCCGAGCGCGGCCTGACCGCTACCGCGCGGGCCGCGCTGCCGGCCACCGTGCCCCACGCCGACGCCGCGTTGACCGCCGGGCGGGCGGCGCTGCTGGTGCACGCGCTCACCACCGACCCGGCGTTGTTGCTGCCGGCGACCGTCGACCGCCTCCACCAGGACTACCGGGCACCCGGGATGCCGGGCACATCGGCCCTGGTCAGCGAGTTGCGAGCGGCGGGTGTGGCGGCTGTGGTCAGTGGGGCCGGGCCGAGTGTGCTGGCGCTCAGCGCGCCGCCGCCGAGCCTCGAGGTGGGAACAGACTGGCAGATCTGGCAGTTACCGATAGACGTCAGCGGCGCCCGGGTCGCCCGGGGTAGACTTGGACACGCCGAGCGGGACCCTGTTGCCGCAGGTCGGAAGAGTTGATTACGCTCTAGACCTAGCACAGCCGCGAAGCACGCGATCTCCTGCGGGGCGGCGCACCCCCGAAGCTCTCGGCGGTCAGCCCGTCACCCCTGCCAAGGCCCACGCCGCACCGCAGTTTCCACAGGTCGCCGCAGACGGCGAGACCTGCCCACCGACTTTTGGTGGGTCGGGAAACCACCGGCTGCTGTGTCACAGACTCCCGCGACGCGTCCTTGCGAGGCGGGTGCACCGAGGCCGCCCGGCCACCTGAGTTCCGACTCCGGGCAGTCCCGGCCTTATCGAGGGAAGGAATCCATTGAGCGACACCACCGACGTGACGTCGGATGTTTCCAACGTCGCTGGCGATGCCACCGCTGCCGCTCCCGCCCGTCGTCGGCGCAGCGGCACCGGTCTGTCGGCGATGCTGCTGCCAGAGCTGCAGAGCCTGGCTGCGTCGCTCGGCATCTCCGGCACGGCTCGCATGCGCAAGGGTGAGCTGATCGCCGCGATCTCCGAGCGGCAGGGCGGCAACGCCGCCGGGACCCCTCGACCGCGAGCCGAGGTCGCGGCTGCGGCCGCTCCGGCCCGTGAGGAGGTGCGGGAGACCGTGGATCGCCCGGCGGCCGAGAGCCGCAGCACCGACCAGACGCCGGCCGAGCCGGCTACCGCGACCGAGGGCCGTGGCCGTACCCGGCGCAGCCGGACGGCCCCGGCCGAATCCCGTACCGCCGAGGCTGGCACCTCCGAGCCGCGCGCCGCGGAGGCGCGTTCCTCCGAGGTCCGTCCCGCTGAGGCCCGCACCGACGAGGTGGAGGCCGGCGAGCGGTCCGACCGTGGCGAGAACCGCCGCGACCGCGCCGAGCGCAACGACCGCGCCGAGCGTGCCGACCGTGGCGAGCGTGCCGACCGTGGTGAGCGGGGCGAGCGTAACGATCGGGGCGAGCGTGCCGACCGTGGCGAGCGGGCCGAGCGCACCGAACGGACCGAGCGGACCGAGCGCAACGATCGCGGTGAGCGCAACGATCGCGGTGAGCGGGGCGAGCGTAACGATCGGGGCGAGCGTGCCGACCGTGGTGAACGGGCCGAGCGCAACGACCGGGGCGAGCGTGCCGAGCGCGCCGAGCGGGGCGACCGTAACGAGCGCAACGACCGGGGCGAGCGTGCCGAGCGCAACGACCGTTCGGAGCGCGCCGACCGCAACGACCGTGGTCAGCGTGTCGAGCGGGACAACGACGACGACGACGGCGAGGGCGGCGGTCGGCGTGGCCGGCGCAGCCGCTTCCGGGACCGTCGGCGCGGCCGTGGCGAGCGGGCGGAGACCGGTGGTGACACCGGTGGCCGTGAGCCGCAGGTCGGCGAGGACGACGTACTCGTCCCCGTGGCCGGCATCATCGACGTGCTCGACAACTACGCCTTCGTGCGGACGACCGGTTACCTGGCCGGCCCGAACGACGTGTACGTCTCGATGTCCCAGATCAAGAAGTACGGCCTGCGCCGCGGTGACGCGATCACCGGCGCGGTTCGCGCGGCCCGCGACGGCGGCAACACCGGTGACCAGCGGCGGGACAAGTACAACCCGCTGATGCGGCTGGACACGATCAACGGGATGGAGCCGGACGAGGCGCGGCGGCGACCCGAGTTCTACAAGCTCACGCCGCTCTACCCGCAGGAGCGCCTGCGGCTGGAGACCGAGCCGCACATCCTGACCACCCGGGTCATCGACCTGGTCATGCCGATCGGCAAGGGCCAGCGGGCACTCATCCAGTCGCCGCCGAAGGCGGGTAAGACGATGGTGCTCCAGGCGATCGCGAACGCGATCACCCGGAACAACCCGGAGTGCCACCTCATGGTGGTGCTGGTCGACGAGCGGCCCGAAGAGGTCACCGACATGCAGCGGTCGATCAAGGGCGAGGTCATCGCGGCCACGTTCGACCGTCCGCCGCAGGACCACACGACGGTGGCGGAGCTGGCGATCGAGCGGGCCAAGCGCCTGGTCGAGTTGGGCCACGACGTCGTCGTGCTGCTCGACTCGGTGACCCGGCTCGGTCGGTCGTACAACCTGGCGGCGCCGGCCAGCGGCCGGATCATGTCGGGTGGTATCGACTCCACCGCGCTCTACCCGCCGAAGCGCTTCCTCGGCGCGGCCCGCAACATCGAGAACGGCGGGTCGCTGACCATCATCGCCACGGCGCTGGTGGAGACCGGGTCCATGGCGGACACGGTCATCTTCGAGGAGTTCAAGGGCACCGGCAACGCCGAGTTGAAGCTGGACCGGAAGATCGCCGACAAGCGGACCTTCCCGGCCATCGACATCAACCCGTCCGGCACCCGCAAGGAAGAGGTCCTGCTCGCGCCCGAGGAGCTGGCCATCATCCACAAGCTCCGCAAGGTGCTGCACTCGCTGGACTCGCAGGCGGCGATGGACCTCCTGCTGGACCGGCTCAAGCAGTCCCGCACCAACATCGAGTTCCTGATGCAGATCGCGAAGTCGACGCCGGGGGAGTAACCGTTCCCGGTTGACCGACGACGAAGGGGCACGGCCATCGCGGCCGTGCCCCTTGGTCGTGCCCGCCCATCGCGGCCGTGCCCCTTGGTCGTGCCCGCTCATCGTCCTTTGCTCTGCTTCAACCGGCGCAACACTTCGGGGCGCTTTGTGTTGCCTCCGTTGAAGCAGAGCAAAGGGGAGCGAGAGGGGGCGGCCGACCCTGCTCGCACGCCACCAGAGGGGGTTCGGCGGGAGCCAGGAGCCGGGGGGTGGCGGAATTTTCCTTCGCTTCAGTCGACAGGTCTTGAAACTTCTATTCACTGCCGGGTTGACTGTCGTCCATGCGTACCCGCAGACGATCCGCCCGTCGCACCGGTGTCCTGCTGCTGACGCCGCTGCTCGCCCTGGCCGTGTCGCCGCCGGCCACCGCCGCGCCGCCGGCGCCGTCCGTGGCCGCCCGGCCCGTGGCGTCGCCGCCCGCGCTCCCGGCCACCGCCGCCGAGGACGCACCCGCCGCGTCGTCCCACCCGGCCGACTCGGTAAGCCTCGCCGCCGACCCGACCGCCGCGACCGCCGCGACCGCCCCGGCCGCCGCCGCTGGCGGGCTGGAGCCGGCCGGCGGACTGGACACCACGAAGGCCACCCGTCCGGTCGCGCCGGGCGTGCAGCTCACCTCCTTCGACAGGTACGACGCCGACGGCTGGCTGCGCGCCGACGCGCTCACCACCGACCTCGCCGGCGGGTCCACGGTCGACTACGTCAACTCCGGCGCGGTCAGCCGGGCCGAGCCGCTGCGCAAGGCGGTGGACGACTCGCGGGCGGTCGCCGCGGTCAACGGTGACTTCTTCGACATCAACAACTCGGGGGCCGCACAGGGCGTCGGCATCCGCGACGGCGAGCTGATCCAGTCGGCGGTCGGCGGTCACCCCAACGCCGTGGCGGTCACCGCCACCGGGATCGGTCGGGTGGTCGAGGTGAACTTCGACGGCAGCGCCACCCTGCCCACCGGGCCGGTGGCGTTGACCCAGTTCAACAACATGGTGCAGGCCGGCGGCATCGGCGCGTTCACCGAGCTGTGGGGGACGTACTCCCGCCAGCGGGCCGTGGAGGGCGCGGCCCGGGTGGTCGAGGTGACCGTGACCGGCGGCCGGGTGGCCACGGTGGCCGGCGTGGCCGGCAGCGGCCCGGTCGTCGCCGGCAGCACGGTGCTGCTCGGTCGCGACGCCGGAGCGGATGCGCTGGCCGGGCTGCACGTCGGTGACCCGGTCTCGGTGACCTGGCGGCCGAAGTCGTCCGACGGGAGCGCCCTGCACGCGGCGGTCGGGGGCGGCAACGTCCTGGTCCGCGACGGCGTCGTGCAGAGCATCGCCGACGCGACCCTCGCCCCGCGTACGGCTGTCGGGTTCAGCGCCGACGGCCGAAAGATGATCATGCTGACGGTGGACGGTCGGCAGGTCGACAGCCGAGGCGTGACGCAGACCGAGACGGGCCGGATGATGGCCGAGCTGGGCGCCCGGGACGCGCTCAACCTCGACGGTGGCGGATCGTCCACGCTGCTGGCCCGGGAGCCCGGCGCGTCGACCGTGCAGGTGGAGAACGGCCCCTCCGACGGCAGCGAACGGGCGGTGCCCAACGGCCTGGCGATCTACGCGCCCAAGGGCAGCGGCCGGCTCACCGGCTACTGGGTCGAGACGGCCAGCGACCCCACCGCCGCCCCGGGCGTCTCCCCGGTGCGCGGCGGCCGGCCCGACCGGGTCTTCCCCGGGCTGACCCGCACCCTCACCGCGGCCGGCTACGACGAGACGTACGGCCCGGCGGCGGGTGCGCCCACCTGGCGGGCGACCCCGGCGGTACGTGGCCGCGTCGACCGCGACGGTGTCTTCCACGCCGGCACTCCGGGAACCAGCACGATCACCGCCGCCCGGGGTCGGGCGACCGGCTCGCTGGGCCTGACCGTCCTGGGCCCGCTGACCCGGCTCGGCGCCACGGTGCCACGGATCGGGCTGACCGGCCGGGACGGCAACGCCCTGGTCGGAGTGGTCGGCTACGACGCCGAGGGCAACACCGCGCCGATCGAGCCGGCGGACCTCACCCTCGACTACGACCGCGACCTGCTGCGGATCACGCCGAACCGGGACGGCAACCTCACCGTCACCGCCCTGCGCGACACCGGCTCCGCGCTGGTGACCGTCCGCGTCGGACGGACGAGCACCGTCCTGCCGGTCACGGTCGGGCTGACCGACGTGCCGGTCGCCGGCTTCGACGACGCGGCGTCCTGGCGGTTCAGCCAGGCCCGGGCCAGCGGCTCGGTCGCGCCGGCACCGGGTCACACCGGCACCGGCCTGAAGATGTCGTACGACTTCAGCCAGTCCACCGGCACCCGGGCCGCGTACGCCGACCCGCCGGCCTGGATCGAGGTCCCCGGCCAGCCGCAGGCCTTCGGCATGTGGATCCACGGCAACGGCACCGGGGAGTGGCCGAGCCTGCACCTGCACGACGCGCAGGACACCCAGCACGTGCTGCGCGGCCCGCTGATCACCTGGACCGGCTGGCGGTACGTGGAGTTCGCGGTGCCGGCCGGCGTGCAGTACCCGGTACGGGTGCGCCGCTTCTACGTGGCCGAGACCAACGCCGCCGCGCAGTACCGCAGCGAAGTGATCATCGATGACCTGGTGGCGAAGGTGCCGCCGACGATCGACGTGCCGGCAGTGGCCCCGCGTACCGATCGGGTGGTGGTCCGCGACGGCACGGTGGACGGTGCCCCCTGGCGGTTCGCGGTGCTCTCCGACGCCCAGTTCGTCGCCGCCGACCCGGACAGCGACCTGGTCGCCCAGGCCCGGCGGACGCTGCGCGAGGTGAAGGCCGCCCGGCCGGACTTCCTGCTGATCAACGGTGACTTCGTGGACACGGCCTATCCGGCCGACTTCGCGCTGGCCCGGCGCATCCTCGACGAGGAGCTGGGCGACGCGCTGCCCTGGTACTACGTCCCCGGCAACCACGAGATCATGGGTGCCCCGATCAGCAACTTCGCTGCCGCGTTCGGCGCCACCTCACGGGTGTTCGACCACGCCGGCACCCGGTTCGTCACGCTGAACTCGTCCACCGGGACGCTGCGGGGTGGCGGCTTCGACCAGGTACGGATGCTGCGCGAGACGCTTGACGCGGCGGCCACCGATCCGCGCGTCGGCTCGGTCGTCGTCCTGCACCACCACCCGCCGCGGGACCCGAGCCCGGCGCAGGCCAGCCGGCTCGGTGACCGCAAGGAGGCGGCGCTGCTGGAACAGTGGCTGGCCGACTTCCAGCACCGCACCGGCAAGGGCGCGCTGTTCGTGGGCGGGCACGTCGGCACCTTCCACGCCGACCGGGTCGACGGGGTGCCGTACGTGATCAACGGCAACTCGGGCAAGACGCCGTCGACCCCCGCCGACCAGGGCGGGTTCACCGGCTGGACGGAGTTCGGTGTCGATCCGGTCACTCCGGCCGAGGCCGACCGGGCCCGTCGCGACCCGCTCGCCGAGGGGCCACGCTGGGTGGACGCGGAGTTCCACGCCCACACCGACCGGCTCGCGCTGAACGCCCCGGCCAGCGTCGCGGTAGGCGCCCCGGCGACGGTCACCGCCACGCTGACCCAACCCGGCGGGCGTACGGTCCCGGTGGCCGCACCGGTCAGCGCGGACTGGTCCGCCTCGCCCGCGGTGCACATCGGCGGGGCGGCCGGGGTGCGTCCCTGGCACACGGCCCGGTTCGACCCGGCCACCGGCACCCTGACGGCACTGCGGCCCGGCGCCCCGGTACGCCTCACCGTCGCCGTCAACGGCGTCCTCGCCGAGGCCACCGTCGCCCTCACCCGGTGAACCGTCCGGACGGCCCCCCGTACGCGCGGGGGGCCGTCCGGACGCACATCAGAAGTCGCCCTCGGCCACCTGGAACACGGTGAGGCCGAGGGCTCGCCACATCTGGACCACCTGGACACGGTCGTCGAAGACGCCGGCCACCCGGTAACGGTCCCGGATCTCCCGGTCGTAGATCTCCCGCTTCACCATCGAGTCCTTGCGGGAGTCGCCGACGGCCCGCAGGTGCAGGCCGAGGTACGGGACCCGGACGTGCCGGGCCAGCCACGCCTCGGTGGCCGCCCGCGCGGAGGCGTCCCGCCCGGAGCAGAAGACCACCCCGTACCCGGCCGCGTGCATCGCCCGGACCGCCGCGATCACCGCAGTGTTCGGTTCGTCCTCGCCCACCCGGGTCATGTCGTACGGGCTGCGGGACACGGCCAGCGCGACGGTGCCGTCGATGTCCACCAGGACGATCTCGGGTGGTTCGGTCGACGGCGGGTGCACGACGGCGGGGCGCCCCGTGCGGGCCTGCGGCACCGGCAACGGCAGGGCCCGGCCCACCAGGTACCGCTCGTGCAGCCGACGGATGGCCTCGCCCCCGACCTGCTCGGCCGCGGGGCGGGCGGCGTCGCGGCGCAGGCACTCGTCAAGGGGTACGTCGGTGAAGTCGTGCACCTCGAAATCCGCGCCGTGGCGGGCGGCCAGCTCGGCCCAGTCGCGCAACGTCCGCGAGCGCAGGTTGGTGTCGTCCACGCAGACGTCCGCCCGGGCCCGCAGCAACGCCTCGACCTGGGCCCGCTGTACGACTGTCACCTGCGCCTCGGCCCACTGGGTGAAGAGCCGCTCGCCGTGCAGCATCCGGCGCAGGTCGTCCCGGTTGACCCGGACGACTGACGGCTGGAGCGTGCGGGCGAACGTCGTCTTGCCCGAGGCGGGCAGTCCCCGGGTGGCGATCAGGCGGGTCATGGGCGCCCCTCGGGCTCGACGGGCGTACCCCCGGCGGGGTACCTGGCGGTGGTCCGCCGGGTGGGCGAATGCCCGTCCGGGCGGCGGGAATGCGGACGGGGAGGCACGTGTTGACGATGCCGGACGAGGTGTGCGGCCCGCTTGCCGGGTTGGCTCAGGCCCATGGCACACTGGTCAATCGGCCACCGGTTCCGGTTCACGCCCGAGCCCGTCGTGTACGGCGCGACGAGCGATGACGGCGACCCGGCGACCACCAACGAGAGGACCGAGGCGAGATGAAGGCAAACATCCACCCGGAGTACGTGACCACCGAGGTCAGCTGCTCCTGTGGCAACACGTTCACGACCCGTAGCACCGCCAAGGGCGGGGCGATCCACGTCGAGACCTGCAGCGCCTGCCACCCGTTCTACACCGGTAAGCAGCGCGTTCTCGACACCGCCGGCCGGGTCGCGAAGTTCCAGCAGAAGTACGCCAAGGTTCAGGCCAAGAAGGCCAAGTAACTCCCCGTTCGGCGCCCGCGTCCGGTTTTCTGCCGGACGCGGGCGCCGTCCGCGTTTCGCCTGTTTCCACGCGCCGTCGGCTGTCGGGCCGGCCCGGTGTCGCACCGTCGAAGGAGCATCCGCAGCATGAGCAGCGAGCGTCTGGCCGGCCTCCTCGACGAGTACGCGGAGCTGGAGAAGCGGCTGGCCGACCCGGCCATCCACGCCGACCAGGCCACCGCGCGCCGGGTGGGCCGCCGGTACGCCGAGCTGGTGCCGCTGCACAAGGCCGCCGGTGAGCTGGAGCAGGCGCGCGCCGACCTGGCCGCGGCCCGCGAGTTGGCCGCCGAGGATCCCTCGTTCGCGGCCGAGACCGAGGCGATCGCTGCGTCCCTGCCGGGGCTGGAGGAGCGTCTCGCCGAGCTGCTCATCCCGCGTGACCCGCACGACGCCAAGGACGTGATCGTCGAGATCAAGGCCGGTGAGGGCGGCGAGGAGTCGGCGCTGTTCGCCGGCGACCTGCTGCGGATGTACACCCGGTACGCCGAGCGGCACGGCTGGATCACCGAGGTGATCGACGCGCAGGACTCGGATCTCGGCGGCGTCAAGGACGTGTCGCTGTCGATCAAGACGAAGGGCGTGCCCGAGGGTGGGAACGGCGTCTGGTCGCGGCTCAAGTGGGAGGGCGGCGTGCACCGGGTGCAGCGCGTCCCGGTCACCGAGTCGCAGGGCCGGATTCACACCAGCGCGGCCGGGGTGCTGGTGCTGCCGGAGGCCGAGGACGTCGACGTCACCATCGACGCGAACGACCTGCGCATCGACGTGTTCCGCTCGTCCGGCCCGGGCGGCCAGTCGGTGAACACCACCGACTCGGCGGTACGGATCACCCACCTGCCGACCGGCATCGTCGTCTCCTGCCAGAACGAGAAGTCCCAGTTGCAGAACCGGGAGCAGGCGATGCGGATCATGCGGGCCCGGCTGCTCGCCGCCGCGCAGGAGCAGGCCGACGCCGCCGCCTCGGACGCCCGCAAGGCCCAGGTTCGCACGGTGGACCGCTCGGAGCGGATCCGGACGTACAACTTCCCGCAGAACCGGATCACCGACCACCGGATCGGCTACACCGCGTACAACCTGGACCTGGCGCTCGCCGGCGACCTGGACGGGGTGCTGGACGCCCTGGCCGAGGCCGACCGCGCCGCCCGGCTGGCCGGCGACACCGAACTCACCCGCCGCTGACCACACCCCCGCTGCCGATCCCTGAGCGGGTCAGCTTGCGCGGGGGCGGGACTTCGCGCGCAGCATCTCCCGGTCGGCCTGTTCGAAGGCGACGCTGAGCGCGTCGCGCAACCCGCCGCCGCCGGAGACCTCCGCGAAGCCGATGCTCACCCCGACCGGGGTGCCCGGCACCAGGGACTCCCAGTCCTCGTTGCGTACCGCCGCCTCGATCCGGCGGGCCACCTCGGCGGCCTCGGTCATGCCGGTCTCCGGGAGCACCACCACGAACTCGTCCCCGCCGTAGCGGGCCACGAAGTCGCCCCGGCGCATCACCCGGTTGATCACCCCGGCGATGCGTTGCAGCACCAGGTCGCCGGAGTGGTGCCCGTGGCGGGTGTTCACCGCCTTGAAGCCGTCCAGGTCGCAGACGCCGATGACGACCCGCTCGCCCCGGGTGACGACAGCTGTGATGTACCGCTCCAGCCTGCGCCGGTTCGGCAGCCCGGTGAGCGGGTCGGTAAGCGCCTCGCCCTCGTACCGGGCGGCCTCCCGACGCATCTCCTCGTGGTCGATCCGGGCGGCGATGCCGTCGATGTAGACGTCCCGCAGCCGGTCGTTGCGTTGCGCGGCGAGCCGGAACGCCAGCCGGTCCGCCCGGTGCGCCGCCGAGTGGTCGCCGGCGCGGGCCAGCGCGATGCTGCGCAGCCGGGCCGGTTCGGCCGCGCCGAGCGTCTCGGTGGACACCCGGATGGTGTCCAGCCGGGCGACCGCCTCGATGGGTCGACCGTCCGCGACGGCCAGGCAGACCATGCCGAGCTGTCGCATGTCCCGCGCACGGGCGCTGTCCCCGCCGTGGCTGAGCAGGTGGGGCGGCTGGGTCTCGCCGGTCGGCTCCAGCGGGTCGCCGAGCGCGGCCTGACGTGCCGCCGAGTATCCGTACGCGGCGAGGCTGCTCGGGCGCAGTCGGCTGGCCCGCCCGCTGCGGACGAACCGGGCGAGGTCGGCGGCGACGTCCCGCAGCACCCGCAGGCAGCCGTCGCTGTCCCCGTTGTGGTCCAGGGCCACCGCGTTGCGCAGTCGGATGCCCGGTGCCGCGAACGTCTCCTCCGGGATTCCGGCGGTCACCCCGAGCTGCCGTGCGCGTTCGATCGCGCCCAGGGCGTAGCCGTGGAAGCTGAGGTAGCTGTAGGCCATCGCGAGGTCGTGCCAGCCCCACGCGGTGTCCCGGTCCGGGTCCTCCACGGCGCCGAGCGCCCGGGCGGCCTTGACGAGGTGGGTGACGCAGCGGTCCAGTGCGCCCTGATGGTGCGCGGCGAGCGCGGCCAGCGCGTTGAGGTGCCCGTGCAGGTAGGGCTCGGCGAGATCGCGGACGGCCGCCGACGCCTCCTCGATGGCCCTGGTGAACTCCGCCGTCCGACCGAGATTGATCAGCGCCGAGAGGCGCTGCACCAGGGCGTCCGCACGGGCCGCCGGGTCGGTGGTGGTGCGGATCACCCGCTCCAGCAACGCGTACGACTCCGCGGAGCGACTTGCTTCTTGCAAAGCCCGCGCCTGCGTGAGGGTGTCAACCTGGTCCTCGACCCGGTCGAGCCAGCCCACCCACAACCTCCTGCCGTGTGCGTCTTGACGCACCCGTTCGTGGCGTCGTCCGTGACGCCTCATGATTGTCGCGTGACCACTCTGCCGCAACACCCCCCCGAAGGGACAGGCCGTACCCGTCCGTCCGCCGCGGTCGCCCGCGCGGCGCGGGCGCTCGCCGCCGCCGGGGTGGGTCCGGCGCGCGTGGAGGCCGAGCTGCTGGCGGCGTACGTGCTGGGGGTGCCCCGGGGTCGGCTGGCGCTCGCCGACGACCTGGACGACACCCAGCTGGCCCGGCTCGACGAGCTGGTCGGCCGTCGCGCCGGTCGGGAGCCGTTGCAGCACCTGACGGGTCGGGCCGGATTCCGGCATCTGGACCTGGCTGTCGGTCCGGGCGTCTTCGTGCCCCGCCCGGAGACGGAGCTGCTGGCGGGCTGGGGTGTCGAGCAGGGCCGGGGCAGACCCGGGCCGCTGGTCGTGGACCTGTGCAGCGGCACCGGCGCGATCGCCCTGGCGGTGGCGCAGGAGCTGCCCGGCGCGCGGGTGATCGCTGTCGAGCGGTCCGCGGCGGCACTGGTGTGGCTGCGCCGCAACGCCGCCGAGCGGGCCGCCGCGGGCGACCGGCCGATCGAGGTGGTCGAGGCCGACGTGACGGCGCCGGACCTGCTGGAGCACCTGGTGGGACGGGTGGACGTGCTGCTCTGCAACCCGCCGTACGTGCCGGTGGAGGTGGTGGTGCCGCCGGAGGTGGCCGCGCACGATCCGGCGGAGGCGGTCTTCGGCGGCCTGGACGGTCTGGCGGTGATCCGGCCGGTGATCAGCCGGGCGGCGGCGCTGCTGCGTCCCGGCGGCGTCATCGGGGTCGAGCACGACGACACGCACGACGTGGCGGTGCCGGCGCTGTTCGCCTCCGACGGCCGCTTCGAGGCCGTCACGGAGCATCCGGACCTCACCGGCCGCCCTCGTTACGCCACCGCGTCCCGACGGGCGGACGGCCAGCACACCGGGTCCGGGCCGGCGTGGCAGACTGACTCCTCGTGATGCTCTACGACTGCCGGTCGCCCGCCGATCGGGACCGCGGCATCGCTGCGGCCATCGAGGCGGTCAAGAACGGCGAGCTGGTCGTCCTCCCGACGGACACCGTCTACGGGATCGGCGCGGACGCGTTCACGCCCTACGCGGTCAAGGCGCTGCTGGACGCGAAGGGCCGGGGCCGGCAGATGCCGCCGCCGGTGTTGATCGGTTCGCGCCACACCCTGGACGGGTTGGTCTTCTCGCTGCCCACGGCGGCACGGGACCTGGTGGAGGCGTTCTGGCCGGGTGCGCTGACGATCGTGGTCGAGCACTCGCCGAGCCTGCAGTGGGATCTGGGCGACAAGACGGGCACGGTGGCGGTGCGGATGCCGCTGCACCCGGTCGCCCTGGAGGTGCTGCGGGAGACCGGGCCGATGGCGGTCTCCTCGGCCAACAAGACGGGGCAGCCGGCGGCGGTGACCGCCGAGGAGGCACGTGACCAGCTCAGCTACTCGGTGCGTGCGTACCTGGAGGCCGGGCCCTGCCCGGATCCGGTGCCGAGCACGATCGTGGACCTGACCGGCGAGGTGCCGCAGTTGCTGCGGGCCGGCGCGATCCCGCTGGAGAAGCTGCGCGACGTCGTCCCGGACCTCCTCGACGTCCAGGGGGCCTGAGTGCCCCCGTTCACCGTCCTGCACGTCTGCATGGGCAACATCTGTCGTTCGCCGATGGCCGAGCGACTGCTCGCCCTCGCGGTGCGGGAGCGGCTGACCCGGCGTGCGCAGGACCCGGCCGCCGCCGAGGAGCTGGTGCACAGCCACAGCGCCGGCACCGGCGGCTGGCACGCGGGCGAGGAGATGAACCCCCCGGCGGCGCGACAGGTCATCGACCGTGGCGGCGCCGTCGAGGGGTTCGCGGCGCGCAAGCTGCGCTCGGACCACATCGACGCCGCCGACCTGATCCTGACGGCAACGGCCGACCAGCAGGAGTACGTGGTCGCGCTCCGTCCGGACGCGGCGGCCCGCACCTTCGTGCTGGGTGAGTTCGGCCGGCTGCTCGCCGCGGTGGACGCCGCCGCGTTGCCGGCGGCCGAGGCGACCCCGGAGGCGGTGTACGCCCGGGGCGTGGCGGTGGTGGCGGCGGCGCACGACAACCGGCTGGGCGCCTCGGCGCTGCCCACCGACGATCTCGACGATCCCTGGGGGCGCGGCGACCAGTGCTTCACCCGGGTCGCGGACGAGATCGAGGAGACGGTCCACCCGCTGGCCGCCGCGCTGCTGCCCTGAGCGTCGTGCGAGTTTCCTCCGGGTTTGGGGAAAACCAGGGGCGAAAGGGGCGTTCCGGGTCATTCTGAACGGGTCCTAGCGTGACCGGCTCCTGCGGGGAGAGCTGATGATCCGGGCCCGACTCGACAAACTGATGACCGTGGTGATCGCCGGTGTGCTGGCCGGTCTGGTGCTGGCCGGAGCCGCCCTACCCGCGGCCCTGGTCTTCGGAATCGGCTTCAGCGCCCTGTCCACGCCCTACTCGGAGCTGCCCAGCACGCTGCGCACGCCGCCCACCGCCCAGCGCTCCAACCTGTACGCCAACGACGGCACCACCCTGATCACGTCCTTCTACCAGGAGGACCGGGTGGACGTTCCGCTGCGTGAGGTCGCCCCGGTGATGCGCCAGGCCATCGTGGCCGCCGAGGACGTGCGGTTCTACCAGCACAGCGGGGTGGACCTGCGCGGCGTGGTGCGCGCCTTCACGGTGAACAAGCGGGACGGCAAGACCCGGCAGGGCGCCTCCACCCTGACCATGCAGTACGTCCGCAACGTGCTCAGCAGCGACCCCCGGCTCACCGAGCGGCAGCGGCAGGCGGCCACCGAGGTCACCACCGCCCGCAAGCTCCAGGAGATGCGGTACGCGCTGGCGCTGGAGCGGGAGCTGAGCAAGGAGGACATCCTCACCCGCTATCTCAACATCGCCTACTTCGGGGCCGGGGCGTACGGGATCGCGGCGGCCAGCAAGCGCTACTTCTCCCGCTCGCCTGCCGAGTTGACCCTGGCCCAGGCCGCGCTGCTGGCCGGGCTGGTCCGCTCGCCGGACAGCGACGACCCGATCAACGGGGACGCCGACGCCGCCCTGGGCCGACGGACGTACGTGCTCGAGCGGCTGGTCGAGACCGGTCAGGTGCCGGCCGACGCGGCGGCGGCCGCGCAGGCCGAGCCGTTGCAGCTGCGCCCCAGCGAGACGCCGAACGACTGCACGGGGGTGCCCGACGGGCACAACGACTGGGGCTTCTTCTGCGACTGGTTCACCCGCTGGTGGAGCAGCCAGTCGGCGTTCGGGTCGAGTGCCGACGAGCGGCAGCGCACGTTGCGCCGGGGCGGCTTCTCCATCGTCTCGTCACTGGACCCGGCCGTGCAGCGGGCCACCACCCAGCAGGTGCTCAAGATCTACCGCCCGACCGAGGCGCGGGCGGTGCCGACCGCCGTGGTGCAGCCCGGCACCGGCCGGGTGCTGGCGATGTCGGTGAACCGCACCTACAGCGTCGCGGACAACCCGGTCGGGCAGAAGAACCACCCGAACACGGTCAACCAGCTCGTCGCCGGCGGCGGGGCCATCGACGGCTACCAGGGCGGCTCGACGTTCAAGCTCTTCGCCATGCTTGCCGCGCTGGAGTCCGGGCTGCCGCTGTCGACCGAGTTCACGGCGCCGACCCAACTGCTCACCCGGTTCCCGGTGACGGGGGCGGGCAGCTGCGACGGCCGCTGGTGCCCGTCGAACGCCAACCCTTCGTCGATGGACGGCCCGCGCACCATGTGGACCGCGTTCGGCAGGTCGGTGAACACGTACTTCGCGTGGCTGACCGAGCGGGTCGGCGCCGACCGGGTGGTGGAGATGGCCGAGCGGCTCGGCATCGTGCTGCGGGCCGACTCCGACGAGCGGCTGGCCCGCTACGGCGCGAAGGACTGGGGCCCGTTCACCCTGGGCGTGGCCGCGACGACCCCGCTGGACCTGGCGACGGCGTACGCCACGGTGGCGGCCGAGGGGACGTGGTGCGCGCCGCTGCCGGTGGTCTCGATCAGCGACTCGGCCGGCCGGCCGGTGGACGCCGCCAAGCCGGACTGTCGACAGGCGCTCGACGCCGACGTGGCGCGTGCGGCGGCGGACGCGGCCCGCTGCCCGGTGGGCGACCAGTCGATGTACGGGCGGTGCGACGGAGCCACGGCGCCCGACCTGCGTTCCCGGCTGGGCCGCCCGGTGGCCGGCAAGACCGGCAGCTCCGAGCGGTACGAGACGGAGACGGTGGTGGCCTTCACCCCGCAGTTGGCGGTCGCCTCGATGGCGGCCAACCCCGACGACCCGCGTGACGCGGTCGGTCAGGCGGTGCAGGCCCAGATGGTGACCGCGGTGGGGGAGGTGCTCGGCGTCGCCCTGCGCGACCAGCCGGTACGCGACTTCGTCCCGCCGAGCGAACGCGCCGCCTTCCAGGTCACCGGCGCCCGCACCGGCAACTGACCGGTCCCGGCGGGCGGGTCAGGGCGCCTGTTCGGCGTTGCGGGCGATGTTGCGGGCCATGCCGCCGAAGACCACCGCGTGGAACGGGGCCACCGACCCCCAGTAGGCGTGTCCGGCCAGCCCGCGGGGCAGGAAGACCGCGCGCTGCTGGTAGCGGCTGCGTCCGTCGTCGGCGGGCAGCGCCCGCATCTCCAGCCAGGCGCGGCCGGGCAGGCGCATCTCCGCGCGCAGCCGCAGCAGCTCACCCGGGACGATCTCCTCCACCCGCCAGAAGTCCAGCGCCTCGCCGACCTGGAGGCGGTGCGGGTCACGCCGGCCCCGCCGCAGCCCCACCCCGCCGACCAGCCGGTCCAGCCAGCCGCGTACCGACCAGGCGAGGGGGAACGAATACCAGCCGTGCTCGCCGCCGACGCCCTCGATGACCCGCCAGAGGGCCGCCGGTGACGCGTCCACCGTCTGCTCCCGGAAATCGGTGTACGCGGTGCCACCGGACCAGTCCGGGTCGGTGGGCAGCGGCTCGGCCGGCGCGTCCGGACCGCTCGCGGTGGACCAGCGGGTCTCCACCTGGGCGTCGCGCACCTTGGCCAGCGCCAACGCCACCGCGTCGTCGAACCCGGTGAGGCCGTCCGGTGGGTCGGGCACGTACCGGGCGATGTCGTGTTCGTGCGCCACGGCCTCGTGGATCAGGCTCTCCACCAGCGGTCGGGCGATCTTGTTCGGCACCGGGGTGATCAGCCCGACCCAGTGCGAGGACAACGACGGGGTGAGCGGGCGGACCGGCACGATGATCCGCCGGCGCAGACCGGCCACCCGGGCGTACCGCTGCATCATGTCGCGGAAGGTGAGCACGTCCGGACCGCCGATGTCGAAGCCGCGATTGACCTCCGGCGGCAGCGTGGTGCAGCCGGCCAGGTAGCGCAGCACGTCGCGGACCGCGATCGGCTGGATCCGGTTGCCGACCCACCGGGGGGTGACCATTGCGGGCAGCCGCTCGGTCAGGTAGCGCAGCATCTCGAACGACGCCGAGCCGGACCCGATGATCACTGCGGCGCGGAGCACCGCCGTGGGCACCCCGCTGGCCAGCAGGATCCGACCCACCTCGGCGCGGGACCGCAGGTGCGGCGAGGGGACCTCGGCGTCGGCCGCCGGCTCCGGCCCGCCCAGATACACGATCCGGCGTACGCCGGCAGCGCGGGCCGCCGCCGCGAAGTTGGTCGCCGCCTCCCGGTCGGCGGCCTCGAAGTCCTCGCGGCCCAGCGAGTGCACCAGGAAGTACGCGACGTCGACGTCGGCGAACGCGGCGGGCAGCGTCTCCGGGTGGCTCAGGTCGCCCTCGACGATCTCGGCCGCCGCGGCCCAGGGCACGTCACGCAGCCGTACCGCCTTGCGGGCGAGGCAACGCACGGTGTGCCCGTCGGCGAGCAGCAGCGGCGTCAGCCGCCCGCCGATGTATCCGGTGGCTCCGGTGACGAGGCATCTCACGGCTCCCAGTCTGCGGCCCCCTAGACTCGTTCGCTGTGGAGACCGAGACGAGCACCTTCTGGGGGCCGGATTTCGCGCAGCTCAGGGCCACTGATCCGGAGATCGCCGCTGTGGTCCTCGGCGAACTGGACCGGTTGCGCGGCGGCCTGCAGCTCATCGCCAGCGAGAACCTGACCTCGCCGGCGGTGCTGGCCGCGCTCGGATCGACGCTCACCAACAAGTACGCCGAGGGCTACCCGGGCCGGCGCTACTACGGCGGCTGCGCCGAGGTGGACCGGGCCGAGGAGATCGGCATCGCCCGCGCCAAGGAGCTCTTCGGGGCCGAGCACGCCAACCTCCAGCCGCACTCGGGGGCGAGCGCCAACCTGGCCGCGTACGCCGCGCTGGTGCAGCCGGGGGACACGGTGCTGGCGATGGACCTGCCGCACGGCGGGCACCTCACCCACGGCAGCCGGGTGAACTTCTCCGGCAAGTGGTTCCGCCCGGTCGGTTACCCGGTCCGGCCGGACACCGAGCTGATCGACTACGACGAGGTACGCGACCTGGCCCGGACGCACCGGCCCAAGCTGATCATCTGTGGCGCGACCGCGTACCCCCGGCTGATCGACTTCGCCCGGTTCCGGGAGATCGCCGACGAGGTCGGCGCGTACCTGATGGTGGACGCCGCGCACTTCATCGGCCTGGTGGCCGGGCGGGCCATTCCGTCCCCGGTGCCGTACGCCGACGTCGTCTGCGCCACCACCCACAAGGTCCTGCGTGGCCCGCGCGGCGGCATGATCCTCTGCCGCGAGTCGCTGGCCCAGCGGATCGACAAGGCGGTCTTCCCGTTCACCCAGGGTGGCCCGCTAATGCACGCGGTGGCGGCGAAGGCGGTCGCGCTGCGCGAGGCCGCCCAGCCGGAGTTCCAGACGTACGCCCGCCAGGTGGTCAGCAACGCGCAGGCGCTCGCGGCCGGGCTGGCCGACGAGGGGATGCGCCCGGTGTCCGGCGGCACGGACAGCCACCTGGCCCTGATCGACCTGCGGGAGCTGGGGGTGACCGGCGCGGAGGCCGAGGCCCGGTGCGACGCCGCCGCGATCACGCTCAACAAGAACGCCATCCCATACGATCCGCAGCCGCCGCTGGTGGCCTCCGGCATCCGGGTGGGCACGCCGAGCGTCACCACCCAGGGGATGCGCGAGGGTGAGCTGCGGCAGGTGGCCGCCCTGATCGCGCGTGCGGTGCGCGCCGACCCGGGCGCACCCGGTGGCGCCGACGCGCTGACCCGGATCGGCGCCGAGGTGGCCGAGCTGGCCGCGGCCTTCCCGGCGTACCCCCGTGGCTGAGCCCGGGGTGGTCGAGCCCGCCGCCGACCGGCGGTGGCGGTTGCGGCACCTGCCGGTGCTCCTGGGCGCGTCGCTGGCGCTGGCCGTTGTCGCGGCGGTCGTCGGCGCGGTGACCGGCGGCGCGACAGCAGCGTTCGGCGCGGCGGCCGGGGTGGGCGTCACGGTGCTCAGCTACACGCTGACCACGGTGGTGCTGGCCCGGGCGGACCAGGTCAACCCGCAGCTGCTGCTGCCGCTCGGCGTGGGCCTGTACGTGCTGAAGTTCACCCTGTTGGGTGTCGTGCTGGTGGCGGTGGCCTCGACCGGCTGGGCCGGGTTGATTCCTCTTTGCCTCGGCATCGTCGCCGGGGTGGCAGTGTGGACAGCGGTGCACCTCTGGTGGCTGACCAGGGTGTACGCCCACCGGCCACGGGACTGACCTGGCGATCGGCCGGCCCGCCGTCCCAACCAGCGGACGCGCCGCAATGTGTCGGCCTCCGGTCATTTTCCGACGGGCGGAAGGGGAGTAGCGTGCCCACAGACGACGGCGCCCACGAGATGCCCACACAACGATGGTTGTGCGGGGGGTGAGGCACAGCCTCGTCTTCCCGGCTGATATCGTTCGCCCCGTCATGGCTGATGACCAAACCCCCCGCCCCGCCGGTGAACCGGACGACTATCCGTCCGGCGCCGGTCAGGGTTGGACCGCGCTCAGCTACCTCATCGGAGGCATGCTCGTGTGGGGTTTCATCGGCTGGCTGGTCGACCAGTGGCTCGACACCGGTGGCGTCGCCACCGGGATCGGCTTCGTGCTCGGCATGGCTGGGGGAGTCATCCTGGTCATCCGCCGACTCGGCACGCCTACTTAGGAAGGGACGCGGTGTTCGGACAGGCGAACGTCCTGGCAGCGGGCCAGGCGGCATTCCCACCCAGCGTGGACGACTTCTACCTGCCCGCGATCGTGCCCTGGGGCGCGGAGAACGCGCCGTGGTTCACCAAGTTCACGCTGATGATCTGGCTCGCGGTCGGCGTCCTGATCATCTTTTTCCTGGCGACCTATCGGAACCCGAAGCTGGTGCCGACCAAGAAGCAGTGGTTCGCCGAGTCGATCTACGGCTTCGTGCGCAACAACATCTCGGTCGACATGATCGGGCACCAGGGCGTGCGGTTCGCCCCCTACTTCACGACGCTCTTCTGCTTCGTGCTGCTGACGAACGCGTTCGCGATCATCCCGTTCTTCCAGATCTCGCCGAACTCGCACATCGCCTTCCCGGCGATCCTCGCGGTGATCAGCTACGTGCTGTTCAACTACATCGGCATCCGGCACCACGGGTTCGGCAAATACTTCAAGCACGCCCTGATCCCGCCGGCACCGTGGTACATCCTGCCGCTGCTGATCCCGATCGAGGCGTTCTCGACCTTCATCATCCGGCCGTTCTCGCTGGCCGTCCGTCTCTTCGCGAACATGTTCGCCGGCCACATGCTCCTGCTGGTCTTCACGCTCGGCGGCTTCGCGATGCTCAACGCCAACGCCTGGCTGGCGCCCGTATCGGTGGTCTCCTGGGTGATGACCGTGGCGCTGACCCTTCTCGAGGCGCTGGTCATCGTCCTGCAGGCCTACGTCTTCACGGTGCTGAGCGCCAGCTACATCCAGGGCGCGCTCGCCGAAGAGCACTGATCCACGCACCAACCGTTGTCGTCCCGCGTGAGAGTCACGCGTGATAACCAGGAGGAACCACTAATGGATTACGTCGCCGCGGTAGAGGGCAGCACCGCCGCCATCGGCTACGGCCTCGCGGCCATCGGCCCGGGCATCGGCGTTGGCCTGGTCTTCGCCGCCTACATCCAGTCGACCGCCCGGCAGCCCGAGTCGTCGCGCATGACCCTGCCGTACGTCTGGATCGGCTTCGCCGTCATCGAGGCGCTGGCGCTGTTCGGCATCGCCTTCGGCTTCATCTGGGCCGGCTGATTCCACCCCTTCCGACCGGGAGGTCACCCATGTTGTTCCTCCTCGCCGCCGAGGGTGGTGAGTCAGACCACAACCCGATCATTCCGATCTGGCAAGAGATCGTGGTCGGCACTGTCGCCTTCGCCGTGCTCTGCTTCGTGCTGATGAAGTTCGTCTTCCCCCGTATGGAGCAGACGTTCCAGGCCCGGGTCGACGCGATCGAGGGTGGCATCAAGCGCGCCGAGGCCGCCCAGGCCGAGGCGAACCAGCTGCTTGAGCAGTACCGGGCCCAGCTCGCTGAGGCCCGCACCGACGCCGCCAAGATCCGTGACGACGCGCGGGCCGACGCCGAGGGGATCCGGCAGGACATCCTCGCCAAGGCGCGGGAAGAGTCAGACCGGGTCATCCAGGCCGGTAAGGACGCGCTCGCCGCCGAGCGGGCCACCATCGTGCGTGAGCTGCGTGCCGAGGTCGGCACGATCGCGGTGGACCTGGCCAGCAAGATCGTTGGCGAGTCGCTGGCCGACGAGGCGCGACGCAAGGGCACCGTCGACCGGTTCCTGAGCGGCCTCGAGAGCACGGGGGCCCGCTGATGCAGGCCGCCAGCCGGGAGTCGTACAAGGTCGCGGCCGAGCGCCTCGACGCGTACGTCCGCGGCGCGGAGCCGTCGGCGGTGGCCTCCACCGCCGACGCCATCCTCTCCGTGGCGACCCTGCTGCGGCGTGAGCCGCGGCTGCGCCGGGCGCTGTCCGAGCCGGCCCGCTCCGGCGCGGACCGCGGCGCTCTGCTCGGCGACATGCTGGGCGGGCGGATCGGCGCCGACGCGCTCGACCTGCTCGTGTCGCTGGTCTCCGGCCGCTGGTCGGCGCCGTCGGAGTTGCTCGACGGCACCGAACGCCTGGGCGTGGAGGCGCTGCTGGCCAGCGCCGACTCCGCCGGCGAGCTGGGCGAGGTCGAGGACGAGCTGTTCCGCTTCGGTCAGGTCGTGACGGGTCAGTCGGCGCTGAGCAACGCGTTGGCCGACCCGGCCGCCCCGGTCGAGCGGCGGGCCACCCTGGCCCGTGAGCTGCTCGCCGACAAGGCCCACCCGGTCACCGTCCGCCTCGTCGAGGTGGCGCTGAGCGGGTTCGGTGGACGCTCCTTCATCGGGGCGCTCACCCGGCTGGTCGAACTGGCCGCCGACCGGCGGGACCGGCAGGTGGCGTACGTGACCGTCGCGGCCCCGTTGAGTGACGAGGACGAGCGTCGGCTGGGTGCGAGCCTCACCGCGATATACGGTCGAGAGGTCTCCGTCAAGCAGACGGTCGACCCCGCCGTTCTCGGTGGCGTGAGCGTCCGGGTCGGCTCCGACCTGTACGACGGCACGATCCTGCGCCGCCTCAACGAGACCCGCAACGCGCTCGCGAAGCGCTGAACGGCATCGCCGCCCCGCGGCTGAGCGGCTCCGCCGCACAGTGCCGGGGTGGCTCCGCCGCCCAACGCCTGGATTGACAGACGCCATTCGGACCGGTTGGTACTAGGTATCCCGGGCCCCTGAATTTTAAGGAAGCAGAGGATGGCCGAGCTGACCATCTCGACGGAGGAGATCCGCGGCGCCCTGGAGCGCTACGTCTCCTCCTACTCGTCCGACGTCTCCCGCGAGGAGGTCGGCACCGTCGCCGACACCGGCGACGGCATCGCCCACGTCGAGGGCCTTCCCTCGACCAAGACCAACGAGCTCCTGGAGTTCGAGGACGGCACGCTCGGCGTGGCGTTGAACCTCGACGTCCGGGAGATCGGCGTCGTCGTCCTGGGTGACTCCGCCAAGCTGGAGGAGGGGCAGCGCGTCAAGCGCACCGACCGGGTGCTCTCGGTTCCGGTCGGCGACGCCTTCCTCGGCCGCGTGGTCAACGCGCTCGGCCAGCCGATCGACGGTCTCGGCGACATCGCCGACGAGGGCTACCGCGAGCTGGAGCTGCAGGCTCCGAACGTGATGTCCCGGCAGTCGGTGTTCGAGCCGCTGCAGACCGGCATCAAGGCGATCGACGCGATGACGCCGATCGGTCGGGGTCAGCGGCAGCTGATCATCGGCGACCGCAAGACCGGCAAGACCACAGTCGCCCTGGATGCCATCCTCAACCAGCGGGACAACTGGAAGACCGGCGACCCGAAGAAGCAGGTTCGCTGCATCTACGTCGCCATCGGCCAGAAGGCCTCCACGATCGCCTCGATCAAGGGCCAGCTGGAGGAGGCCGGCGCGATGGAGTACACCACCATCGTGGCCTCCCCGGCGTCCGACCCGGCCGGCTTCAAGTACATCGCCCCGTACACCGGCTCGTCCATCGGGCAGCACTGGATGTACGGCGGCAAGCACGTCCTGATCGTCTTCGACGACCTGAGCAAGCAGGCCGAGGCGTACCGGGCCGTGTCGCTGCTGCTGCGTCGCCCGCCGGGCCGCGAGGCGTACCCGGGTGACGTCTTCTACCTGCACTCCCGCCTGCTGGAGCGCTGCGCGAAGCTCTCCGACGAGCTGGGTGGCGGCTCGATGACCGGTCTGCCGATCATCGAGACGAAGGCCAACGACATCTCGGCCTTCATCCCGACCAACGTCATCTCGATCACCGACGGCCAGATCTTCCTGGAGACCGACCTGTTCAACCAGGGCGTCCGTCCGGCGATCAACGTCGGCACCTCGGTCTCCCGGGTCGGTGGCGCCGCGCAGGTGAAGCCGATGCGCAAGGTCGCCGGTTCGCTGCGGCTCAACCTGGCCCAGTACCGCGAGCTGGAGGCGTTCGCCGCCTTCGCCTCCGACCTGGACAAGGCATCCCGGGCCCAGCTGGACCGCGGTGTCCGGCTTGTCGAGCTGCTCAAGCAGCCGAACTACTCGCCGTTCCCGGTGCAGGAAGAGGTCGTCACGGTCTGGGCCGGCACCGAGGGCAAGCTGGACGACATCCCGGTGGGGGAGATCCGGCGCTTCGAGTCGGAGTTCCTCCAGTACCTGCGGCACAAGCACGCGGGTGTGCTGGCGTCGATCGCCGACAACCAGTGGGGCGACGACATCATCGGCTCCCTGGACACCGCGATCACCGAGTTCAAGCAGGTCTTCCTCGGTAAGGCGGACGAGCGCAAGGTCAACGACGCGCCGGCCGCGCCGCTGGAGGGTGAGCAGAACCGCGAGACGGTGACCCGCTTCCGCGACGGCACGACCGACCGCCCGGCCGAGAGCTGATCCGATGGCGGCCCAGGTACGCGTTCTTCGTCAACGGATCCGCTCGGCGAAGTCGATGAAGAAGATCACCAAGGCGATGGAGCTCGTGGCGACGAGCCGGATCGCCAAGGCCCAGGCCCGGGTGCAGGCGTCCCTGCCGTACGCCCAGGCCATCACCGGTGTGCTCACGGCGCTGGCGTCCAACGCGCGGATCGACCACCCGCTGCTCACCCCGCGTGAGCGGGTGCGGCGGGCGGGCGTCCTGCTGGTCACCAGCGACCGTGGCCTGGCCGGCGGCTACAGCTCCAACGCGATCAAGACGGCGGAGTCGCTCATCGCGCGGCTCCGGGCGGACGGCAAGGAGCCGGTGCTCTACGTCATCGGGCGTAAGGGCGTCGGGTTCTACCGGTTCCGCGACCGGCCGATCGAGGCGAACTGGACGGGGTTCAGCGAGCAGCCGTCGTTCGAGGACGCCCGCATGGTGGGTGAGACGCTGATCAAGGCGTTCACCGCAGGTGCGGACGACGTCGACGGCGGGGCCGGCGCGGACGGGGTGCTCGGCGTCGACGAGTTGCACATCGTCTACACCGAGTTCCACTCGCTGATGACGCAGACCCCGGTTGCCAAGATCCTCGGGCCGATGCAGGTCGAGGATCGGCCGCGCTCCGAGGGGCTGCTGCCGGCGTACGAGTTCGAGCCGGAGGCGGAGGCGCTGCTCGACGCGCTCCTGCCGAGGTACATCAACACGCGGATCTACGCGGCGTTGATCGAGTCGGCGGCGAGCGAGTCGGCGGCACGGCGGCGAGCGATGAAGAGCGCCACCGACAACGCCGAAGACATGATCGACAAGTACACGCGTGAGATGAACTCGGCCCGGCAGGCCGGGATCACCCAGGAGATCAGCGAGATCGTCGGCGGCGCGAACGCGCTGGCCGCGTCGGGAAGTGAAGTGTGATGACTGCACCAGTAGAGACCAAGACGGCCACGGGTCGCGTGGTCCGGGTCATCGGCCCGGTCGTCGACGCCGAGTTCCCGCGCGACGCCATGCCGGCCCTGTTCAACGCGCTCAACGTCGACGTGAACCTGTCCGGCGGTGAGAAGACGCTGACCCTGGAGGTTGCCCAGCACCTGGGTGACAACCTGGTCCGCGCGATCTCGATGCAGCCGACGGACGGCCTGGTTCGCGGCGCTGAGGTGCGTGACCGCGGCGAGCCGATCACCGTGCCGGTGGGCGACGCGGTCAAGGGCAAGGTGTTCAACGCGATCGGCGAGGTGCTCAACCTCAAAGAGGGCGAGACGTTCGAGGCCGACGACCGGTGGGGCATCCACCGCAAGGCCCCGGCCTTCGCGGACCTGGAGCCGAAGACCGAGATGCTGGAGACCGGCATCAAGGTCATCGACCTGCTCGCCCCGTACGTCAAGGGCGGCAAGATCGGCCTGTTCGGCGGCGCGGGCGTGGGCAAGACGGTGCTCATCCAGGAGATGATCACCCGTGTCGCCCGCAACTTCGGTGGTACCTCGGTGTTCGCCGGCGTGGGTGAGCGCACCCGTGAGGGCAACGACCTCATCGCCGAGATGACCGAGTCCGGCGTCATCGACAAGACCGCGCTGGTCTACGGCCAGATGGACGAGCCGCCGGGCACCCGGCTGCGGGTGGCGCTCTCCGCGCTGACCATGGCTGAGTACTTCCGGGACGTGAAGAAGCAGGAGGTGCTGCTCTTCATCGACAACATCTTCCGCTTCACGCAGGCCGGTTCCGAGGTGTCCACCCTGCTCGGCCGCATGCCGAGCGCCGTGGGTTACCAGCCGACCCTTGCCGACGAGATGGGCGAGCTCCAGGAGCGGATCACCTCCGTCCGGGGCCAGGCCATCACCTCCATGCAGGCGATCTACGTGCCGGCGGACGACTACACCGACCCCGCTCCGGCCACCACGTTCGCCCACCTGGACGCGACCACCAACCTGGAGCGGTCGATCTCCGACAAGGGCATCTACCCGGCCGTGGACCCGCTGGCGTCCTCGTCCCGGATCCTCGCCCCGGAGTTCGTCGGTCCGGAGCACTTCCAGGTCGCCACCGAGGTTAAGCGGATCCTGCAGCGCTACAAGGACCTGCAGGACATCATCGCCATCCTCGGTATCGAGGAGCTCTCCGAGGAAGACAAGATCACTGTGGCCCGTGCCCGGCGGATCGAGCGCTTCCTCTCGCAGAACACCTACGCGGCGGAGCAGTTCACCGGCGTGCCGGGCTCGACGGTCCCGATCAAGGAGACCATCGAGGCGTTCCGCAAGATCAGCGAGGGCGAGTACGACCACTTCCCCGAGCAGGCGTTCTTCATGTGCGGCGGTCTCGAGGACCTGGAGAAGAAGGCTGAGGAGCTGATGAAGGGCTGACAGCCCGCTCATCCGTACCGCAAAAGACTGCCCCGGCAACGTCGGGGCAGTCTTTTGTTCATCTTCACGCCTTATCATCGTCGCGGTCCCGTTACCCGTTGTCGTCACTCCGGCGGCACGCGAGATACGGTCGGTTCGCGCGTTCACCTGAACGAGCGCTGACTTCTGCAACCTTTCGACGACGTGCGCCCGTCTCCTCTTCGTGGGCGTAACGAACGGAGATGCGCGTGGGTAAGGCCGGCAAGAGTGGCCGCAAGTCGTCCATCTGGCGGGGCGTGCCGCGCTGGGCCAAGGTGTGCACCGTGTTCGGTCTGGTGCTGGCCATGCTCAGTGGCGGTGTTCTCGTCGGCAGCGAGGTGCTGATGGCCCGCTACGAGGGCGCCGTCGGCAAGGCCGACCTCTTCGGTGACCAGGCGGCGGGCGCCAAGGAGAAGAAGAGCGATATCAAGGGTCCGCTCAACCTTTTGCTCGTCGGCATCGACCCTCGTACGCCGACGGCGGCGCCGCTGGCCGATTCGATCATGGTGCTGCACGTGCCCGCGTCGATGGACCGGGCCTACCTCTTCTCGCTGCCGCGCGACCTCTACGTCGACATCCCGGCGTTCAAGAAGGCCAACTTCCCCGGCGAGACGACGAAGATCAACGCGGCGATGTCGTTCGGCAGTCGAGTGCCCAACGGCAACCCCGACGCGGCGCGCGGCTTCGAGTTGCTGGCCACCACGGTGCAGCGGGTGACCGGCATCAAGCGGTTCGACGCCGGCGCGATCATCAACTTCACCGGCTTCCAGAAGATCGTCGACGCGATGGGCGGCGTCGACATGTACGTCGAGCGGGACGTGAAGTCCGAGCACAAGCAGCCGGACGGCAAGCCCCGACCGGGCAACACGCGCGGCGAGGGTTACGTCGGCCCGCAGGCGATCTACAAGAAGGGCAACCACCACCTCAGCGGGTGGCAGGCCCTGGACTACGTCCGGCAGCGCTACCCGAAGAACGGTGTGCCGGACGCCGACTACGGCCGGCAGCGCCACCAGCAGCAGTTCGTCAAGGCGATGGTCGGCCAGGCCTTCAGTGCCGACGTGGTCGCCAACCCGATCAAGCTCGACAAGGTGCTTCGCGCCGCAGGCCAGTCGCTGATCTTCAACGGGCGCGGCAACAGCGTGGTCGACTACGGGCTGGCCCTAAAGAACATCCGTCCGGACACCATCCAGATGATCAAGCTCCCCGGCGGTCCGGTCTTCGAGGGCAAGACCTACAAGGGTGAGCAGTTCCAGGCAGGTGTCCCGGACTTCTTCACCGCCCTGCACAATGAACAACTGGACCCGTTCCTGCTGGAGCACCCGGAATTCCAGAACAAGACCAAGTAGCCGTGGCGCAGCTCTCCCCACCCGCGTTGGGGGTGGCTCACCCGCACGACTAGACTTTCGGCAATCCGTCGCCGCAGCAAGGAGACAGCGTGGCACAGCAGCTTCACGTCGAGCTCGTCGCCGTCGAGGAGAAGGTCTGGTCCGGTGAGGCCGAGATGGTCGTCGCCCGGACCACCGAGGGCGAGCTCGGTGTCCTGCCGGGGCACGCGCCGCTGCTCGGCCAGCTCGCCGAGCCCGGCCAGGTCCGCATCAAGCTGGCCGGCGGTGAGCAGGTCTCCTACGAGGTGGCCGGCGGCTTCCTCTCGGTGAGCGCCGAAGGCGTCACCGTGCTGGCCGAGAGCGCTACCCCGGTTTCCGCGCAGAGCCGCTGAGTCACACCGCGGATGGAGATCGTCGAGGGCTTCGGGATCGGCGTCGCCGTCATCCTCGTCGCGCTTCTCGTGCTCTTCGTCCGGCGGGCCGTCGTGACCCGCAGCGGTGGCATCATCCGGCTCAGCGTCCGGGTCACCACGGTGCTCGACGGGCGTGGCTGGTCGCCCGGCTTCGGTCGGTTCGCCGGTGACGAGCTGCGCTGGTATCGGATGTTCAGCTTCGCGCTCCGTCCCAAGCGGGTTCTCTCCCGCAAGGATCTCGCGGTCGAGCGCCGCCGGTTGCCCGAAGGGCAGGAGCGGCTCTCCATGCCGGCCGACTGGGTGATCCTCCGCTGTACCAGTCACCACGCACCGGTGGAGATCGCCATGGCGCGATCTACCGTGACCGGTTTCCTCTCCTGGCTCGAGGCCGCCCCTCCGGGGGCGGTCTCGCCGCGTATGGCCTCCCAGGACTGGCCGGCTGCCTGACCCGCCTTTCGGTGGTTGCTCTTGGGGTTTCCGGGGCAGCCCGCCCGGCTCCGGGCGGTCAGGCTTGATCCCTGCGCCGGGCGGGCTGCCCCGGAAACCCGTTCCCGGCGCTGTGCGTCGTTCTGGCGCCGTCCTTTTGTCAGCTGCCGTTACCGATGCAGCTGCGTCCTGCCCCAGCGTTGATCGACTCGACTTTCCTGATGCCGGGGTGTCCTCGTGGCGGGGACACCCCGACGTCAAGGAACCGGGGTTGATCAGGGCGTTGACCGGAGTCAGCTCCGCCTTGGAGCGCAGCCCTGTCCGAGGAGTCGGCTGCGCCGACGCGTGGGCGCGGTCAGATGGGGAACCCACGCCTGCACAGCGTCGACGTTCAGCGCTTGCCGCCCGGCACCCATAGCACGTCTCCCGCCGGATTTGCCGTTCTTGACAGGATAAAGAGCAGATCGGAGAGCCGGTTGAGATACTTTGCCGGGAGCGGGCTGGTCCGGTCCGGATCGTGGTTGACCAGCGCCCACGCCGCCCGCTCGGCACGCCGGGCGATGGTCCGCGCCACGTGCAGCAGCGCCGCGCCCGCGGTGCCGCCGGGGAGGATGAAGGAGTCGAGCGTGCTCAGGCGTGCGTTGTACTCGTCGCACCAGCCCTCCAGGCGCTCGACGTACTCCTCGGTCACCCGCAGCGGCGGATACTTCGGCTCCGACTCGACCGGGGTGGACAGGTCGGCGCCGACGTCGAACAGGTCGTTCTGCACCGACGCCAGCACGCCCCGCAGTTCCTCGTCGAGCTGGCCGAGAGCGAGCGCGACACCGATCGCCGCGTTGCACTCGTCGACATCCGCGTACGCGGCGATCCGTGGATCGGTCTTCGGGACCTGCTCGTTGTTGCTCAGCCTGGTCATGCCGGCGTCGCCGGCCTTGGTGTAGATGCGCGTGAGGTGGACGGCCATGACGCACAGCCTACGGATACCGGACCTGACGATCCCCGCACGGCCGGAGGCGACAGCCGGCTGGCCCGCGGTGGTGGGTCCCGGCGACGCCGGTGACCCGGCGGTCAACGACGTCGACGTCATCCGGGTCTGCGGTGCCGCCCGGCTGGCAGGCACCGTACACGTCGTCGGCGCCAAGAACTCGGCCCTGAAGCTGATGGCCGCCGCGCTGCTCGCACCCGGGCGCAGCGTGATCACCAATGTTCCCCGGATCACCGATATCGCGATCATGGGGGAGGTGCTGCGACGGCTGGGCTGCGACGTCCGGTTCGACGCGGACGACCCCGTCGATCCCATGGTGGCCCGCGGCGGGGTCGCCCGGTCCCGCTCGGTGACCATCGACGTGCCCGAGCAACCCGGCGCGGAGGCCGACTACGACCTGGTCCGGCGGCTGCGCGCATCGATCTGCGTGCTGGGACCGCTGCTGGCCCGCCGAGGGTACGTGCGGGTGGCCCACCCCGGCGGCGACGCGATCGGCTCGCGGGGACTGGACATGCACATCTCCGGGCTGACCCGGATGGGCGCGGAGATCTCCGGCGAGCACGGCTTCGTGATCGCCGAGGCTCCGCACGGGCTGCGCGGCGCGGACATCGTGCTGGACTTCCCCAGCGTGGGCGCCACCGAGAACCTGGTGATGGCGGCCGTGCTGGCACAGGGCACCACGATGATCGACAACGCGGCCCGCGAGCCGGAGATCGTGGACATCTGCACGATGCTCAACCAGATGGGCGCGCGGATCTCCGGCGCCGGCACGTCCACCCTGCGGATCACCGGCGTGGCCGGCCTGCGCCCGGTGCGGCACGCCACAGTGGGGGACCGGATCGTCGCGGGCACCTGGGCCTTCGGCGCCGCGATGACGCGCGGCGACGTGACGGTGACCGGGCTGGACCCGGCCTACCTGGAGGTCGCGCTGGACAAGGTCGTCGCGGCCGGCGGCCTGGTCGAGACGCACGGTGACGGCTTCCGGGTGCGCATGGACGACAGGCCCCGGGCGGTGGACGTGGTGACGCTGCCGTACCCCGGTTTCGCCACCGACCTGCTGCCCATGGCGATCGGACTGGCCGCGGTCAGCGACGGCGCCTCACTGATCACGGAGAACATCTTCGACGGCCGGTTCATGTTCGCCAACGAGATGATGCGGCTCGGCGCGGACATCAAGACCGACGGGCACCACGCGGTGGTCCGGGGGCGGGAACGGCTCTCCGGAGCGCCGGTCCGGGCCACCGACATCCGCGCCGGCGCCGGGCTGATCATCGCCGGCCTGTGCGCGGACGGACCCACCGAGGTGTCCCACGTGCACCACGTCGACCGGGGGTACCCGGATTTCGTGGCCGACCTGCGCGCGCTCGGTGTGGCTGTGGAGCGGGGCACCGCGCCGGACGAGCCGTCGCTGGAGATCTGACGCCCTGGCCGGCGTTCCACCGGGCCGACGCCGCTGTGGGTGGCGCAGTGTCAGGTGGCCTGAAGCGAGGCGCGCACGTGCCGTCGTGCGTCGTGGATGCGTGACTTCAGGGTGCCGACCGGAATGGCGAGGTGGTCGGCGATCTGGTCGTAGGTCAACTGGCACAGGTCGCGCAGCACCAGAGGGGCGACCAGTTCGGGTCGGTGGGCCTCCAGTCGTTCCAGCGCGTCCAGCAGGTCGAGTCGGGAACCCGCGATCACGCTTGTGGTGCGCGGGTCGGCGGCGTCGAGCGGGAGCTGTGGCGTGGACTGCTCATCGGCCCGGCGCTTGAGGCTGCGGTACGTCTGACGGGCGCAGTTGGCCGTGACGATGTGCAGCCAGGTGGAGAACTTCGACCGGCCGGCGAAGCTGTCGATCTTGCGGGCGACCTGCAGGAGGGCATCCTGGCACGCCTCTTCGGCATCCTGGCGGCAGGGGAGGAGGCGCAGGCACTGCCGCATGACCTGCGGCTCGATCCTGGCCAGCAACATGTCAAGTGCGGCGGCGTCGCCCCGGGCGGCACGGCCGGCGAGATCCTCGACAGCAAGATCGTCTGACAAGCTCAGGCCCCGTTCCTCAGCGTCTTGTCGGCCATAATACGGGCGTGTCAGTACCCGGCAAGATCGGTCGATACCGCGTGGTAGGGCGGATCGGCTCCGGAGCGTTCGCCACCGTGTGGCTCGGCGCCGACGATGCTCTGGACGCTTCCGTCGCGATCAAGGTGCTGGCGGACAATTGGTCGTACCACACCGATCTGCGGGAGCGGTTCGAGCAGGAAGCGCGGATCATGCGGCGGACGGATTCCAGTCTGCTCATGCGTGTGCTCGACGTCGGTGAGCTGCCTGATGGACGGCCGTACCTGGTGATGCCGTACGCGGCTGGCGGCACCCTCGCGGACCGACTCGTCTCGGGGCCGCTGCCCGTACGCGAGGCCCTGCTCATCGCGGCCGACATCGCCAGCGCCGTCACGGTGCTGCACGAGGGCGGCGTTCTGCACCGGGATCTCAAGCCGTCCAATGTGTTGTTTCAGCCGGCTGCGGACCGGGATCGGGTGCTGGTCGCCGACCTCGGTCTGGCCAAGGCGCTCGCCAACGCGTCCGGGTTCACGATCGCGGCCGGCACACCCGGCTACATGCCACCCGAGCAGGCCACCGCCGGTGGTGGTCTGGACATCCGCGCCGACGTGTACGCGATCGGCGCGACGACCTACCACATGGTGACCGGCCGCGCTCCCGAGCCGGCACGGTCCAACGGCAACCGTTCGGGCCGGGCCGGGCGCACAGCGCTCCGGCCGTCCCAGCTTCGTCCCGGCCTTCCCTCCGAAGTGGACGACCTGGTGCGACGGGCGCTGCATCCCGACCCGCGGCAACGCTGGGCGTCCGCCGCCGTGATGCGCGACGAACTGCACCGGGTCATCGCGTCGCTGGAGCGGGACGCGGGCCGTGGCCGGTTCGTACGGCAGGTGGGGCGGGTCGTCGGCGTCGGTGTCGCGCTGACCGCGCTGCTGGCCACCACGGGTTCCAGTTCCACGCCGTCGGCACGGTCCGGTTGGGTGCGCGTGGACGACGCCTCCGGTGCTCTGTCGGTCGCGGTGCCGGCGAGCTGGGCCGGTCAGGTGAAGGACGCCGGCTGGGATCCTTCGGTGCTGCGACTTCCCGCCGGCCAGGCGCCGGGTGTCGTGGTCGCCCCGAATCTCGCTGTGTGGCCGGATCCGGCGAGCGGGATGCCCGGCGTGTTCGTCGGCGCGAGCAGGTCCCTGCTCGCCGGGGGTCCGGAACCGGCGCTGCCCAGCCACGCCTCCTGCGTCCGGCAGCCCGACCGCACAGTGGACGTGGGTGGGGACAGGGCACTGGTACGACGGTGGACGTCGTGTGGCGCTTCGGTGTCGTTCAGCGAGGTGGTGTTGGCCGTGCCGCAGCGCCGCTGTGGCGTTTACCTGCAGATCAAGCAGGTCGGCGATGAGGACCTGACCGACGAGATCCTGGCCGGCCTGCGGGTGTCCAGCGCGCTGGCGCCGCAGGCCGGCCGTTTCGGGTCCGCCTACTCGTAGCAGTCCTGGTTCGCGTACTGCAGGGTCAGGCTGATGACCTTGCCGTTCTTCGTCTCGATGCGGTAGACGGCCTTGCTGTTGCCGGGGGTCTTGGCGGTGCCGCGACCGTTCGTCGCGTCTCCGTCGGCTGCCTTCCACGTCGGGTAGATCCGCAGCATCTCGGCGCTCGACATGCCGATCCGCGCTCCCTCGGGCGTCCTGATGCCCGCGTACGCGTCGATTGTGGCGATTCCCAGCGTCGGCGAGAGGAGGACGACCTCATCCCCGGTCGGGGCGGCCCGCAGGTGCGCCGGCGCGCAGCCGCCGGCGTTGTTCGTGAAGGTCCGCAGCAGGCCCGTTCCGGTGGCCTGCTGACGGGTCATGCCGAGCTTGAGCGAACCGATGCCGTCCGGGCCCAGGACGAGCGACGCCGGGCGGGTCGGGTCGCTGGCCGGTCGGGCGGACGACGGGGACGACGGGGACGACGGGGGCGAGCTGGGCGGGGTGGACGGGGTGGGCGTGCCGGTGGTGGCCGCGCTGGTCGTCGGCTCGGGCGAGCCGGCCGGCGCGGCGTTGCCGTCCTGGTGTGCGGGTGACGAGCACCCCGCCGCGAGCAGGAGGCAGGTGAGGGTTCCGACCATCGACGTTGCGCGCATCATGAGCTCCTGGCTGTGTCTGCCTGTTGGGTTGTCGTAGGGTTCGATGCACCCAACCGGAAGTTTGTTCGCTCTGGCGAGTCGTGCATCCGTCACACGGGCGCGGCGGCTGGCACCCGACGAGATCCGTTCTTCCGGAGCCCTTAGTCATCGTTCAGGCTCGCGGACTAGGGTGCAGGCAGGCACTCAATCGCAGCGAGGGAGAAGCAGATGGCGGGTCGACTCGCAGTCGTCGGGGCCGGGCTGATGGGCTCCGGCATCGCCCAGGTGGCGGCGCAGGCGGGCTGGCAGGTGACGCTGCGCGACCTGGACGACGCGGCCACCACCCGGGGGATCGGCGGCATCCGGAAGTCGCTGGAGAAGTTCGCCGAGAAGGGCAAGATCGAGGCGTCCGACGTCGAGGCGACGCTGGCGCGGATCACCCCGACCACCGACCTGGAGGCGGCGGCGGACGCGGACATCGTGGTCGAGGCGGTCTTCGAGCGGCTGGAGATCAAGCACGAGGTGTTCCGTGCGCTGGACAAGATCTGCAAGTCCGACGCGGTGCTCGCCACCAACACGTCGGCCATCCCGGTCACCCAGATCGCCGCGGTGACCGAGCGGCCCGAGGCCGTCGTCGGCACCCACTTCTTCTCGCCGGTGCCGATGATGCAGCTCTGTGAGCTGGTGCGCGGCTACAAGACCAGCGACGAGACCCTGGCCACCGTGAAGGCCTTCGCCGAGGAGATCGGCAAGACGGTCGTGGTGGTCAACCGGGACATCGCCGGCTTCGTCACCACGCGGCTGATCTCCGCACTGGTGGTCGAGGCGGTCAAGCTGGTCGAGTCCGGCGTGGTGTCGGCGGAGGACCTGGACACCGCCTGCCGGTTGGGCTTCGGGCACGCCATGGGCCCGCTGGCCACCACCGACCTGACCGGCGTGGACGTGCTGCTGCACGCCTCGAAGAACATCTACACCGACACGGCGGACGAGAAGTTCTTCCCGCCGGAGCTGCTCCAGCGCATGGTCACCGCCGGCGACCTGGGCCGCAAGACCGGCAAGGGTTTCTACACGTACTGAGTCGCGACGACCGGGGCGGTTACCCGCCCCGGTCGACCGCTCAGCCGTCGCGCTTGGTGGTCCAGCGGAAGGTGGTCAGGCAGACCACCAGGCTGATCACGCACCACAGGGCGAGCACCAGCGCCACCCGGCCCAGCTCGAACGACCCGCCCGGCTCCTGCGCGCCGAAGCTCTCGGGCAGAAAGACCGCGCGCAGCCCCTGGCACATCCACTTGAGCGGGAACAGTGCCGCCACCTGCTGCATCCAGGTGGGCAGGTCGGTGAAGACGAAGAACACCCCGGAGATGAACTGGAGCACCAGGGCGATCGGGGTGACCACCGCCGAGCCGCTGCGGGCGCTGCGGGCCAGCGACGAGATCGCGATGCCGCACAGGGTGCACGCGGTCACCCCGAGCACGGCTACCCAGCCGAAGGTGAACCACTTCTCGGCGGTGCTGGGCAGGTCGAGGTCGAACAGCGCCACCGCGGCGGCCAACAGCAGCGCCGTCTCGGCGATGCCGATCACCACCACCATGATCACTTTGCCGGCGAACCAGACCCACTTCGGCATCGGCGTGCCCCAGTAACGCTTGAGTACCCCCCGGTCCCGCTCGACCGGGATCCAGATGCCCAGGTTCTGGAAGCTCACGGTCATCAGACCGGTCGCGATCATGCCGGTGATGAAGTACTGGGTGAACTTGACCCCGCCGCCGATCGTGCCGTGGAAGATCGACGCGAAGATCAGGATCATGATGATGGGGAAACCCATCGTGAAGACCACCGACTCCCGGCTGCGCAGGAACTGGGTGGTCTCCAACCGGCCCTGGCGCAGGGCGAGCGCAGCCGCACCCGGCCGCCGGCCGCGGGTCGTGGCGACCGGCGTCGCCGGCTTGGTCGTGGTCGTCATCGCGCGTGTCCGATCATGGTGAGGTAGACGTCCTCCAGAGTCGGCCGGGTCACCGTCAGCCCGGGGACCTCACCGCCGTAACGCACGGCGAGGTCGGCCACGAAGGCCGTCGGCGTCGCGCTCTGCGCGCTCTCCACCGTCCCTTCCGGGGTACGCCAGGAGACCGTGGCCAGGGCCTCCTGCCGATTGCCCAGCAGGTTGGGAGCGGCCACCTCGACCAGCCGACCGCCAGCGATCACGCCGACCCGGTCGGCGAGGGCCTCGGCCTCGTCCAGGTAGTGGGTGGTGAGCAGGATGGTGGTGCCCGCTGCGGCGAGGTCGCGGATCAGCTCCCAGAACTCGCGGCGGGCCTCCGGGTCGAAGCCGGTGGTCGGCTCGTCGAGGAAGAGCAGCTCGGGGCGGCCGACGATGCCCAGCGCCACGTCCAGGCGGCGCTTCTGCCCGCCGGAGAGGGTGTGCGTCCGGGCCTTCGCCTTGTCGGCCAACCCGACCCGCTCGATCACCTTGTCCGGGTCGTCGGCGTCGGCATAGAAGCCGGAGAAGTGCCGGACCACCTCGGCCACCGTCAGCTCGTCGAACTCCCCGGTGCCCTGCAGCACGATGCCCACGCGGGACCGCCAGCCCGGATCGGCCTGGGCCGGGTCCGTGCCGAGCACCGTCACCTCGCCCGAGTCGCGACGCCGGTAGCCCTCCAGGATCTCCACCGTGGTGGTCTTGCCGGCGCCGTTCGGGCCGAGCAACGCGAACACCTCACCGCGGTGGACGTCGAGATCCACGCCCGCCACGGCCACGTTGTCGCCGTACGCCTTGCGCAGCCCTCGGACAGAGATGGCCAGCTCGTCATGCATGCCGTCCAGTGTGCGCCCTGACCGCCACACCCCGCTGCCCAGGGTGTGGCGGTCAGCGCCACCGCGAGCCGTTCGGACCCGGTCGTCCGCGACATGGACCTGTGTGGTTTTCCACAGCTCCTTTTACTGAACGGTAACTTAGACTCCGGCCATGGATGAGACGCCGAGCCGGTTGCCCGAGCGGGACCGCCCGTGGGTGATGCGCACGTACGCCGGTCACTCGTCGGCCGCGGCCACCAACGCGCTCTTCCGCCGCAACCTCGCCAAGGGGCAGACCGGCCTGTCGGTCGCCTTCGACCTGCCCACCCAGACCGGGTACGACCCGGACCACGAACTCGCCGCCGGTGAGGTCGGCCGGGTCGGCGTGCCGGTGGCCCACCTCGGGGACATGCGGGCACTCTTCGACGGCATCCCGCTCGCCGAGATGAACACCTCGATGACCATCAACGCCCCGGCGATGTGGCTGCTGGCCCTGTACGGCACCGTCGGCCTCGAACAGGACGCGGAACTGGCCCGCTGCGCCGGCACCACCCAGAACGACATCATCAAGGAGTACCTGTCCCGGGGGACGTACATCTTCCCGCCGGCGGCCTCCCTGCGGCTCACCGCCGACGTGGTGGCGTACACGCTGCGGGAGATGCCCCGGTGGAACCCGGTGAACATCTGCTCGTACCACCTCCAGGAAGCCGGCGCCACTCCCGTACAGGAGGTCGGTTTCGCCCTGGCCACCGCCGTCGCCGTCCTCGACGCGGTCCGCGACTCCGGCCAGGTGCCCGCCGAGCGGATGGGTGACGTGGTGCAGCGCGTCTCGTTCTTCGTCAACGCCGGGGTGCGCTTCGTCGAGGAGATCGCCAAGATGCGCGCGTTCGGCGTGCTCTGGGACGAGATCACCCGGGACCGGTACGGGGTGACCGAGGCGCGGCAGCGACGGTTCCGCTACGGCGTGCAGGTCAACTCCCTCGGCCTCACCGAGGCGCAACCGGAGAACAACATCCAGCGCATCGTGCTGGAGATGCTCGGCGTGACGATGTCCCGCGACGCCCGCGCCCGCGCCGTGCAACTGCCCGCCTGGAACGAGGCGCTCGGCCTGCCCCGCCCCTGGGACCAGCAGTGGTCGCTGCGGATGCAGCAGGTCCTGGCGTACGAGTCTGACCTGCTCGAATATCCCGACCTCTTCGCCGGCTCGCACGTCATGACCGCACTCGTCGACGAGATCGTCACCGGAGCGCGCGCCGAGCTGGACAAGGTGCTGGAACTGGGCGGCGTGGTAGCCGCTGTGGAGACCGGCTACCTCAAGAGCGCGCTCGTCGCCTCGCTTGCCGAACGCCGCCGCCGGATGGAGTCCGGCGCCGACGTGGTGGTCGGCGTCAACAGGTACGCCGAGACCGAGCCCTCCCCGCTCACCGCAGCCGGCGCCGAGGCAGTCGAACAGGTCGACCCCGCGGTCGAGGCGGCCGCCGTCGCCTCCGTACGTCAATGGCGTGCCGGTCGGGACGACGACGCCGTCGACGCGGCGCTGGCCCAGCTCCGCGCGGACGCCGCGACCACCGCCAACCTCATGCCGGCCACCCTGGAGTGCGTGCGCGTCGGGGTGACCACCGGCGAGTGGGCCGGCGCGCTCCGCCAGGTCTTCGGCGAGTACCGGGCGCCCACCGGCCTGGCCGGCGCCACCGGCAGCGGAGGCGACCCGGGCCTCGCGGCAGTGCGGGAGCGCGTCACCGCCACCGCCCGTGAGCTGGGCACCGGCCGGCTGCGGCTGCTGGTCGGCAAACCCGGCCTGGACGGGCACTCCAACGGCGCGGAGCAGATCGCGGTACGCGCCCGCGACGCCGGCTTCGAGGTCGTCTACCAGGGCATCCGGCTGACCGCCGGGGAGATCGTGGCCGCCGCCGTCGAGGAGGACGTCGACCTGGTCGGGCTCTCCGTGCTGTCCGGCTCACACCTGGCCGCCGTACCCGCCGTCCTCGACGGGCTGCGCGCCGCCGGCCGGGCGGACCTGCCGGTGGTGGTCGGCGGCATCATCCCGGCCGGTGACGCGGACACCCTGCGGGCGGCGGGCGTGGCCCGGGTCTTCACCCCGAAGGACTTCGCCCTCACCGGCATCATCGACGACCTGGTGACTGTCATCCGGCAGGCCAACGACCTGCCCTGAGCCCGCCTTCGCGGGTCAGCGATTGGCGTACGTCATGCAGTCGGCCATGTCGTTGTCCGGGCCGACCTTGATGGACGACGCGTGGCACTCCAACTGCTCGTTGTGCCGACAGTCGGAACGCTGGCAAGCACCCACCTGGGCGGTGAGGCCGTCCACCCCGCCCCGGACGGGCGACTCGACGAAGGTGTGGCAGTGCGCGTGGTCCATGCTGCCGATGGTGATCGCGAAGGCGTGGCAGTCACCGCCCTGGTTGTACGCACATGCCGCGACCACACATTCCTGGACCCGGGGCATCTCCATCGCTGTGGTCATGCCGACCTCCTCTAGGCTTCTTGTCACGATCCTAGGCATTTGTCAGTCGCCGAAGGCCCGATATGTCCGCCTGACGATCAGCCGTGGCCCCCGGCGTCCGGGCCGGGTACCCGCGCCGACGAGATCGACACGAGGTCCCCGATGTCGGGTGCCAGCGCCTGGATATCCCATGTCGGACCCGATCGACACGTGCTCGCCGGTGTCGGGTGCCAACCGGCGGGCCGGGATCGACGCGGGATCACCGATGTCGGGTGTCAAAGCCGCCGGATGTCCCGCACCGAGGTGATCGACACGAGGTCCCCGATGTCGGGTGTCGACCGGTCGGCGTGATCGAAGCGCGCGGTCGGCCATGTCGGGGTGTCTGCCGGTTTCGGCAGGCCGAAACGGGCGTGATCAACACGGGTTCGCCGATATCGGGGTATCAACCGGTCCCGGATACCCCGATATCGGCGAACCCGAGTCGATCACCACCCAGCCACACCCCGTCCGCCGCGTCCGCCGCGTCCGCTGCGTCGGAATAGGCGGGATGTCCGTTTCTGGGCGGTCGCTGGGTTGTGACCGGTCGCATCCGTGGGCCGGAATCGTGGCGGGCCGGGGGTCGTTGCATACCCTGACGATCGCAGGACCACGGCCCGCCCCCGTCCGCTCGACCGGGTGGGAAATGGCCGGTCGGGCCGGGTCGTCGCAGACCACCCGAACAACCCGTGACCCCGCCCCGGGGCCCCGGCGAGGGCCCGGGAATGACCCCAGCCCGGCGGCCGTTACACACGGTCCGGGCCCCGCGAGCCCCGCTCGCGGGCCGCCGCGGGAATGACCCGGACAGCCGGCCGTTACACACGGTCCGGCGCGGCGAGCCCCTCGCGGGCCGCCGCGGGAATGACCCCGGACGGTCGGCCGTTACACGTGGTCCGGCGCCGCGAGCCCCCCTCGCGGGCAGCCGGGAATGACCCCGGATCGCGGGTCGTTACACAGGGTCCGGCGCCGCGAGCCCCCCTCGCAGGCCGCCGGGAATGACCCCGGATCGCGGGTCGTTACACACCGTCCAGGCGCCGCGAGCCCCCCGCTCGCCGGCTGCCGCCCCCGGGCGCTACGAGGCGATCAGCCCGCAGGCCCCCCCCACATCTTTTCCCCTTGTTTTGTGCAGCGCCGGACGAGGTGCTCACATCCGCGTCGCCGCTCCCCGGCGGTGAGGCGGGTGTTCCTACCCCCGAAGGAGCTACCCCCATGAACACGATCTTGCGTAAGAGCATGCTGTCCGTGGCCGGTCTCGCGTTCGCCGGTGGAGTCTTCGCCGGCCCGATCGCCGCCCACGCCAACCCCGTCGACGCCAAGCCCGCCGCCGTCGCCGTGCAGACCACGGCGCCGAAGCCGCAGGGCGCGCAGTCGCACATCGATTTGAACGGTGAGCAGACCGGCAACGTCAAGGCGATCATCGCCGCCACGAAGAAGGCCGGCCTGCCCGAGCGCGCTGCGGTCATCTCGATCGCGACGAGCCTGCAGGAGTCGAAGCTGGAGAACCTGGGTCACCTCGGCGACGCCAACGACCACGACTCGCTGGGCCTGTTCCAGCAGCGCCCGACCAGTGGTTGGGGCACGCCGGAGCAGATCACCAACCCGGAGTACTCCACGACCGCGTTCCTCAAGGGCCTGCGCCAGGTTGACGGCTGGCAGGACATGCCGCTGACCGACGCCGCGCAGACCGTGCAGGTCTCGGCGTACCCGGACGCGTACGCCCAGTGGGAGCAGCAGGCCACCGACCTGGTTGCCCAGCACTGGAACAGCTGACCCACCGCACCGACCGATGGCCGGCACCCGACAACGGGCGCCGGCCATCGGCATACCTGGCGGCACCCCGAACCCCGGGGTGCCGGCCACCGTCGTGCCCGAGAGAGATCTTGGACAGTTCCCGTCATCAGGGCGGGCTCAACCGATGGTTGCAACACCCTTTCGTGATCGTCGTTGGGGTGGTTATGGCGTCGAGGTTGAGTCCGCTGGAGCGGGAGCAGATCGG
>NZ_JBEZEA010000022.1:0-56012 GCF_040648635.1 Micromonospora sp. NPDC049114
GCTCCAGCGGACTCAACCTCGACGCCATAACCACCCCAACGACGATCACGAAAGGGTGTTGCAACCACCGGTTGAGCCCGCCCGGCTAACGGAAAGTGTCCAAGATCTGGAGACTCCGGCCGGGTTCCTCGGCCATTTACTTGATGCGTACCAGTTATCGAGGGTCGGCCCGGACTGGGCAGCATCAAGTGATCTTCGCCAGAGGGCAGCGCGGACATCCCGCACATCATGGTGGGGCGATCGAGCGGTCGCGTTGGGTGCGCGGATCTCGTACGCTCCCTTGTGGTCTCCGCCGGTGCGGTGGTGGAGGCGATGGTCGACCAGGGGGAGGGTGCGCGTGAGCGCAGCGCAGATCATCGCGAGGTTGGCGGCGGCGTCGCAGAAGCTCGATGAGGCGAAGGCCAAGACCGCAGCGGCAGCACAGGACGCGGCCGAGGCGCGATCCCTGGTCGCCGGTGCGCTGGAGGGCGTTGCCGCTGGGCCGTTGGTCGGCATGATCGACGCGTACCGTCAGGCTCTGGCGCAGGCGTCCCAGGGTGGCGAACCGGCCAAGCAGCACGTCCAGGAGACGATCGCCAAGGTCCGCGCCCTGGGAAATTGACCGCGGGTGGCGGTAGTACAGCCCACCGACCACCGGCGGTGATCGGGGTGAAGCGCGAGACCGAGAAGAACGCGAGGCTTGGATCCGACCGTTGGCGGTTCAGCGGGTGATGCGGACCTCGCCCTCGAAGCGCGGGTAGTCGCACACGTCCTGGCCGCACAGCTCAAGGCCTCCGGTGGCAAGTGCACGCCCCGGTTGAAGGCGAAGCCGCCGCCTTAGACGTACACCGCGCTGACGTGGATCAATGGATCGTCGAGTCTTCCGGGGACGTCCGTTCGATGATGATGACCGGGATCTCGCGGTCGGTCCCCTTCTGGTAGCGGGCGTACGTCGGGAAGACCTTCGTCATCACCGGCCACAGCCGGGCACGCTCCTCGGTGGACGCCGTTCGCGCGTGGGCGGCGAACCGTTCCGCGCCGACCTGGATCTCGACCCTCGGGTCGGCGCTCAGGTTCAGATACCAGGCCGGGTGCCGGGAGGCACCTCCGTTGGACGCGACCAGCAGGTAGTTGTCGCCGTCGCGCCCGTACATCAGCGCGGTGCGGCGCAGGGCGCCCGACCGGCGTCCGCGCGTGGTGAGCAGCAATGAGGGAATTCCGTGGAAGGTGCCGCCGTCGGCGCCGTCGGTCTCGACGTACCGCCGGACGTGGCTGGCGACCCAGCCGACCGGGCTGTCCTCGATCGTCTCGTGCTGCTCCTGCGCGGTCATCGCTTCGCCTCCTTCATCGGGCCTGCCCCCCCGGGGGGTGAGGGTGGGCCGCGTTGTGATGCCGGTGAGTCATCAAGATGACTCACCGGCATCAGGCTTTCACGGGACCAGGCCTCCCGTCGCGTGGGGCCGAGACCCGACGTGCGGTCAGTCGCGCGAGCGGGGCAGGCAGCACTTCTTGTACTTCGCGCCCGACCCGCACCAGCAGGCGTCGTTGCGGCCGGGCGGCCAGGCCGTCAGGCCCACCTCGTCGAGGCTGTCGGCGTACTCGTCGAGGGCTTCCTCGTCGACGGGCTCCTCGCCGACGAACGCGGCCAGGCCCTCGACGGTGCCGGCGACGACGCCCAGGTCCGCGCCGCCCAGCCCGGCGGCGTCGGCGAGCGCGCGTTCGATCTGGGTGCGGTGCTCGCCCCACGTCTTCGGGTAGCTGTCGACAAGCGCGGGCCAGCGCGTCAGCAACGCGGTGAACTCGGCCTCCGGCCAGTACAGCAGCGTCGCGGGGCCGTCGTCGAGGGCGTCGAGGGCGTGGGTGCTCGCGGCGCGCAGCCGGTCGGCGAGGTTGTCGTACTCGTCGTGGGGGAGGCCCATCTCCTCGCGCAGGGTGTGCCGCCGCTGGGCCAGCCCGTAGATCATGGCCGCGGCCTCGTCCTGCGCGTCCTCGGACTCGTGCTGCTGGGTCCGGGTGCGTTCCAGGATCGTGTCGAGTGCCCCGGTCAGCCATTGCAGCGCCAGGTCGGCGTGGCCGGCCTCGGCCAGCTCGTCGACCAGGTACGTGGCGTTGGGGTTGGTCTCCAGCAGCGGACGCAGCTCGGTCAGCTCGGCCATGCCCTCGTCGGAGCGGCCGAGGCGCAGCAGCAGGCCGCCGCGCACCGCTCGGGCGTACGCGTCCTCGTCGGGCTGTTCGGCGATGGCGCGGGTGGCCAGCGCGAGCGCATCGGCCAGGTCACCTGCCTGATCGAGGATGTCGGCGGCGACGAGCAGCGCGTACCCGATGTCGTCGGGGTCGGCGAGACGTCCCTCGTCGACGGCGCTCACCAGCTCGGCGACCAGCGCCGCCGGGTCCGGGCTCTTGACGCCCAGGGCGCCGATCTCCTCGATGCGGTCGGTGGTCAGCAGTTCGGGCATCGGCTCATCCTGAAAACGACAAAGGGAGCGGCCAGCGTACCCCCGAAGCATGCCGGAGCCCGGGCGGCGAACCGCCCGGGCTCCGACGTGCCAGCGAACCTCAGCGGGTCGCGGGCATGGTGGCGAACTCGCCGGCTAGCTCGGACTCGACGATCGTCGCGGTGGACGGCCGGCGACCGGCCGACGCCCGCCGGGCGGACGGGACGGCCAGGGCCGCGAGCGCGGCGGCCAGGGCGATCGCGGTGAGGACGAGAAACCCCATCGTGAAGCCGGCCTCCCGGGGCAGGCCGCTGGCCTGCGGGTGGGCGGTGATCACGCCGCTGACCACTGCGGCGCCGATCGCGCCGCCGATGGTACGGATGTTGGCGTTCATGCCGGTCGCCACGCCGGTCTGGCTGGCGGGCACGCTGCCGACGATCAGGTTGGCCATCGACGCGAACGCCAGGCCGATGCCGAGACCGACCAGCCCACCGGCGATGGCGACCTCCCAGCGGGTGTCGTGCGCGGCGGCCAGCATCGCGGAGGCGGCCACGTTGAACGCGGCGCCGGTGGCGAGCTGTGCCTTGGCGCTGAACACGGCCTGGAGCCGGCCGGCGACGAGACCGGCGACGAACATCGCGACGAGCATCGGCAACATGAGCAGACCGGCCTGGCTGATGCTGGCGCCGAAGCCGTAGCCGGCGGCGGTCGGGGTCTGCACGAACTGGGGAAGGAACGCGTACACGGAGAACATCGACGCGCCGTAGAGCAGGGCTACCAGGTTGGTGGTCCACACGCCGGGCAGGCGCATCATCCGCATGTCGATCAGCGGGTTGGACGAGCGCACCTCGGCGACGAGCCAGCCGGTCAGCAGCACCACGGCGAGCACCAGCAGGCCGAGCACCCGGGTGGAGGTCCAGCCCCAGGCCGCGCCCTGACTGATCGGCAGCAGCAGCGCGACCAGCCAGCCGGAGAGCAGCACCGTGGCACGCCAGTCGATCCGACCGGGCGTCCGCACCGGCGACTCGGGCACGAACAGGTGCGCGGCGACGGCGGTCAGCCCGACCACGACCATCGGGATCCAGAACAGCCAGCGGTAGTCCAGCGCGGCCACGATCGGGCCGGCGAGCACGACGCCGAGGCCACCGCCAGCGGCGACGATCGCCGAGATGGCGGCGACGGCGCCGCCGACCCGCGCGGCGGGGAACTCGTCGCGGATGATGCCGAACGACAGCGGGAAGACCGCGCCGCCGATGCCCTGCACGACCCGGGCGACGATGAGTACGCCGATGTTCGGCGCGATGGCGGCCACCAGGCAGCCGAGGGCGAGGGCGGCGAGCGAGACGACAAGCATCCGCTCCTTGCCGACCATGTCGCCGACGCGTCCGAGGATCGGCGTGAAGATCGACGCGGAGAGCAGGTAGGCGGTCAGGACCCAGGTCACGGTGTTCTGCGAGGTGTGCAGGTCCTGCTGGATGGTCGGCAGCACCGGGGTGATCAACGACTGGAGCATCGCGAAGAATCCGGCGCCGGCCGCGAGCACGGTGAAGGTGAGCCGACGCGAGCTGCGTCGGGATGTCACTGACACGAGAGAAAACTCCTGATGTGGTACGGAAGGAGGTTTGTCGCCCGTCGTCGGAGGCGGGCAGGTCTGTCGGGTCCGGGCGATCGGGTGGCCAGGCGGATCGGGCGGGTCCCGAGGTAAGCTAACCGGAGGCTGTCCTCCGGCATTTCCGGAGGGGTGCCTCCACTAAGCTAGCGGAGGGGTGCCTCCGGATGCAACCAAGATGAGGTGACGCACGTCATGACCAGCGCGGGGCAGACGCCCAAGGTCTTCGCGCAGCGGCCCAAGCGGGCCGACGCGCGACGCAACTACGACGCCCTGGTCAGCGCGGCGCGCGAGGCGTTCGCCGAGAACGGCGCGGCCGCCTCCCTGGAAGACGTGGCCCGTCGGGCCGGCGTCGGCATCGGCACCCTCTACCGCAACTTCCCGACCCGCCGGCACCTGTTCGAGGCCGTCTACGTCGAGGAGGTCCGTGCGCTGAGCAACTCCGCCGCCGACCTGGCCGAGCTGCCCCCGTGGGACGCCCTGGTCGCGTGGCTGCACCGCTTCGTCGCGTACGTCGCCACGAAGCGGGCGCTCGCCGAGCAGTTGCTGCACGACTCGGAGATCTTCGCCAGTTGCCGGACGGAGATCTACGCCGCCGGCGAGCCGTTGATGCGCCGCGCGCAGGCCGCCGGCGTGGTCCGCGACGACATCGGCTTCGACGACGTGGTGCGCCTGATCAGCGGCCTCACGATGGCCCAGTTCCCCGCACCCGAGCAGCGGGACCGCGTGCTCGGCGTGGCCCTCGACGGGTTGCGCGCGACCGCTCGCTGAGCACCCGTTCAGCACCCGCCGCGCCGTCCGCGTGACCTCGTTCTCGCGCGGATCGTCGCCCGGTGTCAGCCATCCGCGCGTGCACGTGGAACACCGCCGCCGTCGTTGGCCGTCGCTGCGGCGTGGTCGGCGGGTGTCCGGTGTGGAGCGAGAACGAATTGCCGCTTTGTGCCTTCGGTGGGACAACGGGTTACCCGCGCGTAACAAGTGATTGACGTTTCTAAATTGTTGCGGGCATGATCGTCGCACGGTCGACCGGACACCCCCACCCACCTGCCCGCTTCGCCGGGTGCCTCCCCCCGGAGGTGCAGCCATGCTGCTCCGAAAGACCGTCCTCGTCGTGTCCCTGGCCACCGCCGCGTTGCTGGCGTCCGCCGGCACCGCGACCGCCGCCACCCCCGCCGCCCCGGCTGCCACCGTCCCGGCTTCCACCGCCGCCTTCGCCGCCGCTGCCGCGGCCAACCCGGTCATCGTGGTCGGCGGCCTCAGCGGCGTCGCCGTGGCGTACGAGCCCATCGCCGCCCGGCTGCGCGCCGACGGCTACCGCACCTTCATCTACCAGCTGCCCGGGTTGGGCCTCGGTGACATCCCCGCCTCGGCCCGCGCGTTCGCCGGCTTCGTGGAGCAGGTGCGCGCCAGCACCGGCGCGGCGACAGTCGACCTCGTCGCCCACTCCGAGGGCGGCCTGGTCAGCCGTTACTACCTCAAGCGCCTGGGCGGCACCGCCAGCGTCGGCCGGTACGTCAGTCTGGGCACACCCCAGTACGGCACGTACGTCGCCAACATCGTGGCGTTTCTCGGCCTTGGCAGCTGCGCCGGCGTCGTGGCCTGCCAACAGATGACCATCGGTTCGGCGTTTCTCGCCGACCTGAACGCCGGGGACGACACCCCGGGGTCGGTGCGCTACACCACTGTTCGCACACTCCAGGACGAGCTGGTGCGTCCGACCGGCAACGCCGCCGTCAACGACGGGGCGACGAACGTCCTCATCCAGGCGTACTGCCCGCTGCGGGTGGTCGGGCACCTCGGCCTGGTGCTCGACGGGACCGCGTACACCATCGTGCGCGGCGCCCTGGCCGACGGCCCGGTGCGACCCAACTGCCTCGCGGTCTGAACGCCGTGCGGGTGGTCCCGGCCGGGACCACCCGCACGGCCGTGGCTCGCCTTGCTCAGCTCGCCTTGCTCAGCGCCTCGAACTCGTCGTCGGTGAGCCGCACGTCGGCAGCGGCCACGTTCTCCTCCAGGTGCGCCACCGAGGACGTGCCGGGGATCGGCAGCATCACCGGCGAGCGGCGCAGCAGCCAGGCCAGCGCGAGCTGCGCGGGCGACGCGCCGTGCTCGGTGGAGATCGCGTCCAGCGGGCCGCCCGGCCGGGCCAGCTCGCCGGTGGCGATCGGGAACCACGGGATGAACGCGAGGTCGTTGCGCTCGCAGTACTCCAGGACGTCCTCGGCGCTGCGGTTGGCGAGGTTGTAGAGGTTCTGCACCGAGGCGATCGTGGTGATCGCGCGGGCCTGCTCGATCTGCTCGACGCTCACCTCGGACAGCCCGATGTGGCGGATCTTGCCCTCCTGCTGCAACAGGGCCAGCTCACCCAACTGGTCCGCCAGCGGCACCTGCGGGTCGATCCGGTGCAGCTGGTAGAGCGGGATGCTGTCCAGACCCAGGTGCCGCAGGCTCAGCTCACACTGCTGACGCAGGTACTCCGGCCGGCCCACCGGCCGCCAGTCGCCCGGTCCGGAACGGGTCAACCCGGCCTTGGTCGCGATGACCAGGTCGTCGGCGTACGGGTGCAGAGCCTCGCGGATCAGCAGCTCGGACACGAACGGGCCGTACGAGTCGGCGGTGTCGATGAACGTCACGCCCATCTCGACAGCCCGGCGCAGCACCCGCAGCGCCTCGGCCGGGTCCTTCGGATCACCCCACACGCCCGGCCCGGTGATCTGCATCGCCCCGTAACCGAGCCGGTTGACCGTGACGTCGCCCCCGATCCGGTACGTGCCGGACGCCTTCGCGGGCTGCTTGCTGATGTCGGTGGCCATACGCGAATCCCCAATCGTCTTCGTCGCGGCGGGCGAGACAGACAACCCACCACCTCGTGATCATCCCCCCGGAGCCGGCCATCATGCCGCCGCCCGCCCGATTGTGTGCGCCGACACGGCAGCACGCGATCACTGTCGGCCTGCCACTAGCGCCCGTCCTGTCCGGTCTGCTACGCCTGATCCGAGTCGGCGCGGCCGGCCGGGGGAGGCGCGATGTGGCGACGGTTCAGACCCGACCCGGTCGGTCGCCTGCGGGAGCGGCTGGACCGCTTCGACGCCACCCGCGACCATCGCGCGGTCCTCGACTCCGGAGCGATCCGCGACGCCGAGGCCGTCGTCGACCTGGTGACGGCGACGCCGACGGACGGGCCGCTGCCCGAGCGGGTCGCCGAGGGCGTGTTCCTCCTGGCCCGCCTGCACTGGTACCGGTACCAACTGCTGCCCCCGGGCGAGGACGCCGACGACCTCGCTCAGGCCGTCGGGCTCACCCGGTTCCTGCTGCGCTTCGCCCCGCAGCGGGTGTCGCCGGCGATGCTGGCGCTGCTGCACGCACATCGACCGCCCGATGACGACGCCCCACCCGCCGACACGCCGCCGGCCCGGTCCGGCCCGCGGTCCGCCGGGCCGGGTTCCGACGCCGCCGGCGCCCGCTACGTCGAGGCCGTCATGCTGATGGCCGCCGCCGAGACCAGCCGCGACTACCGGGCGGCCGACCAGGCCGAATCGCTGCTGCGCCAGGCCCTCGACGGTACGCCGGTCGGTGCGCCGGAGCGGCTGCACTACCTGTCCGCCCTCGGCAAGGTCCACCGTGACCAGTTCCAGCACCTCGGCCGACGGCCGGCGCTCCCGGCAGCCGTGACGGCGCACCGGGAGAGCCTGGAGGCCACCGGCCTCGGCGACCCGCAACGCCCCGTGCGGCTGTTCAACCTCGGCAACGTCCTGGGCGACACGTACGAGGTCGAGCGCGACCCGGCGGCGCTGGACGAGTCGATCACCGTGCTGCGCGACGCGGCCCGGGCCGCCGCCACGGGCACACCGGTGCGCACGATGGCGCGGATGAACCTCGGCCAGCGGCTGCGCGACAGGTGGCGTCTGCACCGGCGCCCGGGTGACCTCGACGAGGCGGTCGACGCCTTCGCCGCAGCGCGGGGCAGTGCCGATCCCCGGGTCGCCGCGCTGCACGGCGCGGCGCTCGCCGAGCGGTTCCTGCGCGACCGGACGCCCGCCGACCGGGACTCCGCAATCGAGGCGTACCGGTCGGCGCTGACCGGGTTCGGTGGGCTCGACCCGGAGCTGGCCGGCACCGCCCAGGTGGGGTTCGCCACCCTGCTCGCGGACCGGCACCAGGTGACCGCCGATCCGGTCGACCTCGACGCGGCGATCGACGCGTACCGGGCCGCCGCCGGTTCCGGTGCGACACCCGGCGGGACGGATCGCGAGGAGCTGCGCCACGCCCTGGCCGGTCTCCTGGTGAAACGGTACGAGGTGCGCCAGCGGGCCGACGACGTCACCGAGGCGGTACGGGTGCTGCGCGCCGGCGTGGCCGCCGCCCAGGACTCCGGCCAACGGGCGCGTCGGCTCGCCGACCTCGGCTACGCGCTCGCGCTCGGCCACGCCGACCTCGGTGGGGTGAGCGCGCTGCGCGCCGCACGGGACGCGCTGACCGAGGCCGAACGCCTGCTTCCCCGTACCGACCCGCTGCGTCACCACGTGCTCAACAACCTCGGCAACACCCTGCGCGAACTCTCCGACCTGGCCGGCGAGCCGGCGCTGCTGGAGCCGGCAGTGGTCGCGCTGCGCTCGGCAGTGGCCGCCGCCGGACCGGACGCCGCGTCCCTGCCCCGGTACCGCTCGAACCTGGGCCTGGTGCTGCAGGCGCTGTTCGCCTCGACCCAGGACCTGGCGACCCTGACCGAGGCGATCCAGGTGCTGGCGCAGGTGATCGACACGACGCCACCCGGGCACCCGGACCGGTTGCCGGCGCTGACCAACTACGGGGCCGCGCTGAACCGCCGGGTCGAACTCTTCCTCGACGGCGCGCTGCCCGCCGGCGGCGGGCCCGCCGACCAGGTCGCGGCCGGCGTCGCCCGGGACTCCGACGCCGCGGTGGTCGCCCTGCGCGAGGCCGCCGAGCTGGCCGAACGGGAGGCCGCCCCCACCGAGTACGTCCAGACGCTCGGCACCCACGCGCTGGCCCACCTGCTGCGGCATCGGCTGCACGACGACCTGCCGGCGCTCGACGAGGCGATTCGACTGCTGCGGCGACTGAGCGAGCGGCAGTCGCTCGGCGCGGACCGCTACCGGATCCTCACCAACCTCGCCAACGCTTTGCTGCTGCGCTTCCGTGCCGCTCACGCCGACGACGACGCCACCGCGATGCTGGCCGCGTACCGGGCAGCGGTCGACGAACTGGCCGCCGAGCATCCGGCCCGCACGATGTGTCTGAGCAATCTCGCCACCGCGCTGGAGGCGGTCACCGAGGCCGCCCCCTCCGCTCCCGGCATCGCCGCCGCCACGGCTGCCGCCGGAGTGGGCGGGTCCGACCCGCTCGCCGAGTCGGCGGTCGCGCTGCGCGCCGCCGCCGACGTCGAGTCCGCCCCGTCGCTGCTGCGGGCGGTGGCCGCCAGCAGGTACGCGGCCCACGTCGCCCGGGCCGGCGACCTTGCGGCCGCGCTCGACGGGTACGCCACCGCGATCGAGCTGATCGACCTGGTGGCCTGGCACGGCATGGACCCCGACGACCAGACTCGCCTGCTCGGGCGTTTCCCCGGGCTGGCCAGCGACGCCGCCGCGGTAGCCATCGCCCTCGACAACCCGCGGCGCGCGGTCGAGCTGCTGGAGTACGGCCGTGGGGTCCTGCTGACCCGCGCCCACGACGCGGGCGCCGACCTGGCCGCGCTGCGCGCGCAGGCCCCCCGGCTGGCCGCCCGACTCGCCGAACTCCAGGAAGCCCTCGACGACTTCCCCACGCTGACGGGGGCAGCATCGGCGGCGGGGCTGACAGCGACCGCCGGACCGAGCCCCGAGCAGCGGTACGACCTCGCCACCCGCCGTCGTCAGCTGCTGACCGAGATCCGCGACCGGCCCGGCTTCGCCGACTTCCTCCGCCCACCGCCCTTCGACGAGCTGGCCCGGGCCGCCGCCGACGGCCCGGTGGTGCTGGTCAACGTGGCAGCCCGGCGTTGCGACGCGCTGGTCGTCGCCGAGGGCCGGGTCAACGTGGTGCCGCTGGAGGAGCTGACCCTGGACGAGCTGGTCGTCCGGACGGCGACCTTCCTGACGGCGATCGCGGTGCTCACCGAGCCGGCGCCGTCGGACGTCCCGCAGCCGCAGGTACAGCGTCGTCGCTCGGCGGCCCGCGTCGAGGTCGCCCAGACACTGGACTGGCTGTGGCGGGTCGTCGCCCGACCCGTCCTCGACAGGCCTCCACCCACCCCGCGGTCGTCGGACGCCGAACCGGCCCCCGTGCCGCCGCCGCCGGACGCCGACGCGGCCCCCGTGCCGCCGTCCGGCGGCGGGGCGGTGGGGCAGTGGCCTCGGTTGTGGTGGTGTCCCACCGGGGTGCTCGCCCTGCTGCCGCTGCACGCGGCCGGCCCGATCGAGGGCGGCGACGGGGTGCTGGACCGGGTGGTCCCGTCGTACACGGCGTCGCTGCGGGCGCTGGCACACGCGCGCCGGGGCGTCCCGGCCCGACCCGAACCTGTCGATTCGGCGGTGTTCGTCGGCATGCCCCGGACGCCCGGCCTCGCCGACCTGCCCGGCGTCGCGCGGGAGGAGGAGATCGTGCGTCAGCACGTGCCTCGGGTCCGCTCGCTGCTCGGCCCGGTGGCCACCCCGGCGACAGTGCTCGCCGCCCTGCCCGACCAGCCGGTCGCCCACCTGTGCTGTCACGGCACGCAGGACCTGCGCGCCCCGGCCTGGGGTCGGCTGGAGCTGGCCGGCGGCGCGCTGCACGTCCGGGACCTGTGGCGGCCCGCCGGCAACCCGGCGGCACTGGCGGTGCTCTCGGCCTGCGAGACGGTACGCGGTGGGGCGGCCCTGCCCGACGAGGCGCTCACGCTCGGCACGGCCTTCCAACTGGTCGGCTTCCGGCAGGTCATCGGCGCGCTGTGGTCCATCTCGGACACGCTGACCGTGCGCCTCTGCAAGGACCTGTACGACGGGTTGTCCGTGCCCGGAGGGATCGCGCCGGACCGCGCGGCCGTGGCCCTGCACGCGGCGGTCCGCCACCTACGCGAGGCCCTGCCGGATCGCCCCGACACCTGGGCCGGCTACGCCCACCTCGGCCCCTGACGGTCGCCCGACGGCTGGGGAGCTGACGGCGGGGGAGGACTGGCGGGCGGGGGCGTACCAGGTCACGCCGACGGCCGCGACCAGCAGCGCGGTGCAGAGCAGCACCAGCCCCACCCCGGTGCGCAGGGACCGGACCGCCGCCAGGGCCTCCAGGTGGTCGCCGAGCGGGGCCGGCGGCAGAGCCGCCACCGGGGTCACCCGCAACCGGCCGTGCGCCGCGCGGAGCAGCGCGAGCGCTCCGGCAACGCCCGCGGCCAGCGCGGCGAGCAGCAGGACCCCGACCAGCGCGCCCCAGCCCGCCGCGAGCGTGGTCACGTCGGTGCGGCCCCGGATCAGGCTGAACCCGACCAGCGCCACCAGCAGGCCGCCCAGCCCGTTGCGCCAGGCCACCGCCGCCGCACGGACGCGCTCCAGCTCGCCGCGCAGCAGGCCGGCCAGCTGCTGGGCCCGGTGCAGGTCGGCGACGGTCGCGGGCGGCCCCGGACGAAGCCGGATCACGCCTCGACCTCCAGCCACAGCGTCCAGTACGCCCCACAGCCACGCAGCCCGGCGGGACGCCCCGGGTGCTCGGCCTCGCACTCGCACAGCAGCGTCCGGTAACCGGGATCGGAGGCGGCGGCGTCCTTGCGGTACACCTCGTCGACGAGCGTCGTGGTGCTCGGGTGGCCGCACCGGGGGCACCGCCCACTGAGCACCACCGCGAACTCGAATTCCTGCGTCCGGAAGCCCGCCGCGGCCTGCGCGGCGTACGCCTCGTCGGTCACCTCGGCGTACGGCAGCGGGCTCGACACCGGCTCGTCGTCGCGCATCCCGACCTCCCACCACCGACACCCGGACCGTCCACCGTAGTCGGTGCCGGCACCCGGGCCGACCGACCTCGCCGGGGCGCCGCCGCGCCGGGATCCCGGCCCGGCGAGGCGGCGGAATGCCTGCCGTTCCCACCCCCACCGACCGTGGCCGTGCCGCCGTCGAGGCGTGGACTGACCGGGGGCAGTTGCGCGGAGCGACAGGTACCGCAGTCGTCGGCGTGCGACGCTGGGCGCGTGCCGGTGACGCCGGCTCGGGCGGCCGGCCCGGTGCGTGCCGGCGCGACGGCGGAGGGAGCACCATGGCGGGAGTGCCGCAGGTCGACTTCGCGCTCGACACGTACGAGTGCATCGTGATCTATCCCGGCGCGGCCGGACGGGCCCTGCCCCCGGAGACCGTGCAGCGGTTGCAGGCCGAGCACACCGAGCACATGCAGGCGTTGCAGCGCAGCGGGATCATCCTCGTCGCCGGCTCGGTGGACGGGCCGGCCCGTACGCCGGAGCCGCCGATCGGCTTCGGGCTGGCCCGCACGGGCAGCGTCGACGACGTACGCAGCGTGCTGGAGGCCGACCCGGCGGTCCAGGCAGGCCTCTACCGGGTGGATGTGCTGACCTTCCTCTGCCCGGCCGGCTCGTTGGAGTTTCCGCTGGTCAAGGCCGAGAGCTGACGGTCGGTCCAGCGACGGGTGTCGTGATGGTGACGGCGGTGTGGCCTGCGCCGGTGCTACGGTCGCGCGCACCGAGGCCCGCGGTCGCGGCGCACCCGGCGTCATCGGCCGGGCCCGGTCGAGGAGACGCCATGAGCTCCGCCGCCACCGCCGATGTCGCATCCGCCGCCGCGCGGCTGCGTGCCCTGCTCGGTGACCGCCTCCACGAGCCGGGCGAACCCGGGTTCGACACCGCCACCCGCCTGTGGAACGCCGCCGTCGACAGTCAGCCCGCCCTGGTCGCCCACTGCCTGGACGCCGACGAGGTGGCCGCGGCGGTCCGCGTCGCCGCCCGGTGCCACCTGCCGGTGTCGGTCCGCTCCGGTGGGCACGACTGGGCGGGCCGGGCACTGCGCGACGGGGGCCTGGTGCTCGACCTGACCGGCCTGCGGGCCGTCCGGGTCGATCCGGACCGGTGCACGGTGACGGTGGCCGGCGGTGCCAGCGCCGCCGACCTGCTCGCCGCCGCCGCCCCGTACGACCTGGTGGTGCCCACGGGTGTGGTCCGCGACGTGGGCATGGCCGGGCTGACCCTGGCCGGCGGTTACGGCCCGCTCGGCGGGCGGTTCGGCCTGGCCCTGGACAACCTGCTCGGCGCGGAGGTCGTCCTCGCCGACGGTCGTCGGGTCACCGCCGACCCGCGCCACGACGCGGAGCTGTACTGGGCGCTGCGCGGCGGCGGTGGCAACGTCGGCGTGGTCACCGAGCTGCGGTACCGGGCGCACCGGCTGCCGGCCGTGCTCGCTGGCATGATCATGTTCGCACTGGCCGAGGCGCCGGCCGTGCTGCGCGGCTACGCGACGCTGCTCGCCGACGCCCCGGACGAGTTGACAGTCATGGCCGGCTTCCTGCCCGGCCCGGCCGGCGAACCGGTGGTCTTCGTGTGCCCCTTCTACAGCGGTCCGGACCTGGACGCCGGCCGCCCGTGGCTGGACCGGCTGCGGGCGCTGGGCACCCCGCTGGTCGACCAGGTCGACCCGCTGCCGTACGCGGACGCGTTGCGGATGTTCGACGGCGGAATGGTCGACGGTAACCACTACCTGCTGCGTACCCGCTGGCTGCCAACGCTCGCCGACGGCGCGGTGGACGCGCTGGTCGACGCCGCCCGGCAGGTCACCTCGCCGTTCTCCGCGCTGGCCCTGCACCACTTCCACGGCGCGGCCACCCGGGTCCGGCTCGGCGACACGGCGTTCGGCCTGCGCGCCGAGCACCTGCTGACCGAGATCATCGCGGCGTGGGCGCCCGGCGGGGAGGTCGCACCGCACCTCGCGTGGGCCGAGCGGACGTCGGAGGCGCTCGCCCCGCTCGCCCTGCCCGGGGGCTACCCGAACCTGCTCGCCCCGACCGAGACCGAGCGGGTCCGGCTCGCGTACGGCGCGAACTGGGCACGTCTGCGCCGGGCCAAGCGGCACTACGACCCTCGTGACCTGCTCACCGCCGTGCCCACGCTGCCCCCGTCGGAGCACCCGGAGTGAGCGCGCGCCGGGAGCGCCCCGACACCGCCCGCCACGACAGGCGTACGATTCCCGGCGCGCGGTCGCCGTTGCCCGTCGCCACAACGTTCCCGGTGCGGTTCCGCCCGCCGGTCCGACGCGCACCGCGCGTTGTTGGACACATGTTCCGCTGCCTGCAAGGGGTCGGCCCCGAGTCCGACCTGAAGGAGAGACTAGCCTGATGGGCGTGACACGCCGCGCGAAGATCGTCTGCACTCTTGGTCCCGCCACCTCGTCCCCGGAGCGCATCCGGGGCCTCGTCGAGGCCGGTATGAACGTGGCGAGGCTCAACTTCAGCCACGGCAGCCACGCCGACCACGAGGCGGTCTACCGACTGGTCCGGGAGGCGTCCGAGGCGTCCGGCAAGCCGGTTGCCGTCCTCGCCGACCTGCAGGGGCCCAAGATCCGGCTCGGCCGGTTCGCCGACGGCCCGCACGAGTGGCGCACCGGCGACTCCGTCGTGATCACCGGTGACGACATCCTCGGCACCAAGGAGCGGGTCTCCTGCACCTACCGCAAGCTGCCGCAGGAGGTGAAGCCCGGTGACCGCCTGCTGATCGACGACGGTCGGGTCGCCGTGGAGGTCACCGACGTCACCGGCAACGACATCCGCTGCCTGGTCACCGAGGGCGGCCCCGTCTCCAACAACAAGGGCGTGTCGCTGCCCAACGTGGCGGTCAGCGTGCCCGCCATGTCGGACAAGGACGCCGAGGACCTGCGTTTCTCCCTGGGGCTCGGCGTCGACCTGGTCGCGCTGTCCTTCGTGCGCTCGGCCGAGGACATCAAGCTCGTCCACAACATCATGGCCGAAGAGGGCGTGTTCCGGCCGGTGCTGGCCAAGGTCGAGAAGCCGGAGGCCGTGGACCACCTGGAGGCCATCGTGCTGGCCTTCGACGGTGTCATGGTCGCCCGGGGCGACCTCGGCGTGGAGATGCCGCTGGACGAGGTCCCGCTGGTGCAGAAGCGGGCCGTGCAGCTGTGCCGGGAGAACGCCAAGCCGGTCATCGTGGCCACCCAGATGCTCGACTCCATGATCGAGAATTCCCGCCCCACCCGGGCGGAGGCCTCCGACGTGGCCAACGCGGTGCTCGACGGCGCGGACGCGGTGATGCTCTCCGGCGAGACCAGCGTCGGCAAGTACCCGGTGCTGACCGTCAGCACCATGGCCAAGATCGTGACGACCACCGAGGCCGGTTCGATCGGCGTGCCGCGCCTGCAGCACGACCCGCGTACCCACGGCGGCGCGCTCACCGTGGCCGCCTCGTCGATCGCCCGGGCCATCAACGCCAAGGCGCTCGTCGCCTTCTCGCAGACCGGCGACACCGTCCGCCGGCTCTCCCGCCTGCACTGCGACCTGCCGCTGCTGGCGTTCACCCCGGTTCCCGAGGTGCGTGACCAGCTCGCCCTGACCTGGGGCGTGGAGACCTTCCTCATGCCGTTCGTGCAGCACACCGACGACATGTTCCGCCAGGTCGACCAGGCGCTGCTCGGCCTCGACCGGGCCAACCCCGGTGACTACGTGGTGATCGTGGCGGGCAGCCCGCCCGGCACCCCCGGCTCGACCAACACGCTGCGCGTCCACCAGCTCGGCTCGCTGGTCGACGCCGCGTCGGCGCGGGCGCTGCAGTGAGCGACGGTCGGGTCGCGGTCGGCCAGGCAGCGGTCGACCAGCTGCTGGAAGTGCTGGACCTCGACTCGACCGGGGAGATGACCTTCCGGGGGATGAGCCCCCCGGTCGGTCCGCAACGGGTGTACGGCGGCCAGGTCGCCGGTCAGGCACTGGTCGCCGCCGGCCGCACGGTGGACCCGGAGCGGTTCGTGCACTCGCTGCACGGCTACTTCGTCCGCCCCGGCGACCCGGTCGAGCCGATCGAGTACCAGGTGGAGAACATCCGCGACGGCAGGTCCTTCTCGGTGCGCCGGGCGGTCGCCCTCCAGCACGACAAGCCGATCTTCTTCATGTCGGCGTCGTTCCAGCGGACCGAGGAGGGGCTGGACCACCAGGCTCCCGCGCCGCTGGACGTGCCCGCCCCGCAGGACGTGCCGACGATGTCCGACCGGCTCTCCCGCTATCCCGAGCGTCTGGGCATCTGGGGGCAGATCCCCCGCCCGATCGACGTGCGTTACGTGGGGGAGCCCGGCTGGGTCCGCCCCGGCGACCGGCCCGCCGACCCGCACCAGCGGGTCTGGATGCGCATCGACGGCAAGCTGCCCGACGACCCGCTGCTGCACGCGTGCGCGCTCACGTACGCCTCGGACCTCACCCTGCTCGACTCGGTGCTCTCCGTGCACGGTGAGGTGTGGGGGCCGGGCGGTGTGGTCGGCGCGAGCCTGGACCACGCGCTGTGGTTCCACCGGCCGTTCCGCGCCGACGAGTGGTTCCTCTACGACTGCTGGAGCCCGTCGGCGTCCGGCGCGCGAGGGCTGGCCACCGGCCGGATGTTCACCACCGACGGCCGGCAGATCGCCAGCGCCGTGCAGGAGGGTCTGCTGCGCCGCGTCGGAGCCTGATCCGCCGTCGCTGTCCCGAGTGATCCGCCGTTGCTGTCCCGCCTGATCCGCCGTTGCTGGCCCGCGTGATCCGGCGTTGCTGTCACGCCTCCAGGATGGCCTCGCCGGCGATTTCGATCTGCACGGTCTTGCCGACCAGAACGCCGCCGCTCTCCAGCGCGACATTCCAGAGCAGGCCGTAGTCCTCCCGGTTGATCTCGGCGGTCGCGCTGAATCCGAAGATGTTCTGTCCGTACGGATCACGCCGGGCACCGCCGAAATTAACCTGAAGGTCCACCGCGCGGGTGATCCCCTTTACCGTCAACTCGCCGGTGAGCACGAATCGATTGGCCTCGGACTGCGGCGGGGGATTGTGACTTCTGCCTCGTCCGCCGAGTCGGTGGTTTCGCAGACGGGCCCAGTAGAAAATCGGGTCCTCGTTGCTCTGCCAGTTAATGCCCGTGCTTCGATATTCGAGCGTGGGATAACTCTCCACATCGAGGAAGTCGGCGCTTTTGAGATGCGTGTCCCGGTCGACGCTCCCGGTGGAGATGCTGGCCGCCGCGATGGTGGCGGTCACCCCGGAGCGCAGCGGATCCTCCGCCACGAAGATCTCCGCACTCGCCTCGGCGAACTCGCCCCGCACCGGGCTCACCATCATGTGGCGGGACAGGAAACCGATCCGCTTGTGCGCCTGATCGAGGCGATAGGTGCCGGCGATCGGGATGGTCATGCCATCCCAGGTGCGTGTGGCGACATCGGTCATCGTGTTGCCTTCCCCCCGGGTGGATCCGGGTGTTTATCAATGTCCTGCCCGAGCCGGGGTAACCGGTCCCGCAGTCATACCGCCCGCCCAGCATAAGGACGCTCCGAATCGGCATTCCGGGCCCCACCGGGTGATGGATCACGGCGTACGACGTTATTGGCTATTCGTCGATGCGTGATCGATCGGCCGAGGGTCGCCGAACCGGCAGGATGACCTGCGGGCTAACCTTGCCGGCATGCGTCTCTCCGCTCGGGTCGACTACGCCCTCCGCGCGGCCGCCGAGCTCGCCGCGACGGCCAGTGGCCCCGGGCGGGGGCGGCCGGTCACCGCCGACCAGATCGCGCGTGCGCAGGAGATCCCGCCGAAGTTCCTGGAGAGCATCCTGCTGCAACTGCGTCGGGGTGGCATCGTGCACGCCCAGCGCGGCCCGGAGGGCGGCTACTGGTTGGCCCGCCCGGCCGAGGAGATCTCCCTCGCGGAGGTGATCCGGGTGATCGACGGGCCGCTCGCGCACGTCCGGGGGCAGCGCCCCGAACAGCTCGGCTACCACGGTCCGGCCCGTGCCCTGCAGGAGGTCTGGATCGCGCTGCGCGCCAGTGAGCGGGAGATCCTCGAACTGGTAAGCGTCGCCGACGTGGCCGCCGGCACGTTGCCGCCGCGGGTCACCGAGCTGGTCGCCGACCCCCGCGCCTGGATCTGAGCCTGCGCCCGGTCTGAGCGCGCGTTTGGTCTGAGCCTGCCTCCGGTCTGAGCCTGCGCCCGGTCTGCGCCTGCGCGGGTTTGTGCCCGCGTCCGGTCTGAGCCCGCGTCCGGTCTGAGCCTGCGCGGGTCTGAGCCCGCGCCCGGTCTGAGCGCGCGTCCGGTCTGAGCCCGCGTCCGGTCTGAGCCTGCGCGGGTCTGAGCCCGCGCCCGGTCTGAGTCCGCGGGGGTTTGTGCCCGCGCGGTTCTGAGCCCGCGCTTCACGCTCTATGGGGGCGCGGCTTCGCGAGATCTTGGACAGTTTCCGTTCGCGCCGAACGGAAACTGTCCAAGATCTTGCCGTGGTGGTGCGTGCGCGGTCGCGGCGCCGTGCGCGGGGGTGCGTCCGGGCGGTTGGTCTGCGGGGACGCGTGGCAGTGCCGGGGTACGTCGCCCGCTGGTCCGGCCGGGCTGTGCCGCGCGGTGGCGTCCCATCCCCCGGTCGGGGGCTTGACCCGTGCTGTCCAGTGGCGCATTGTCGACCAAGTCGATAGGAGATACCGAAAAGTCAGGGGGCGCTCGTGCGCAAGCTACTGGTCCTCGCTCTGGTCGGGCTCGTCGCGCAGTTGATCGATGGTTCGCTCGGTATGGCGTACGGGTTGACCTCGTCCACGTTGCTGCTGGTCGTCGGGGTCGCTCCCGCCGCCGCCTCGGCGTCGGTGCACCTGGCCGAGATCGGCACCACGCTCGCGGCCGGGGTCGCGCACTGGCGGTTCGGCAACGTCGACTGGCGGGTGGTGACCCGCATCGCCCTGCCGGGCGCGATCGGCGCGTTCGCCGGGGCCACCCTGCTCAGCTCGATCTCCACCGAGTCGGCCGCACCGTGGATGGCCGCCATCCTCTTCACCCTCGGCGCGTACCTGCTGGTGCGCTTCGCCCGACCGCTGCGAACCGGCCGGGCCGGCGGGCGGCTGCGCGGCCGCTTCCTCGGCCCCCTGGGCCTGGTCGCCGGCTTCGTCGATGCGACAGGCGGCGGCGGGTGGGGCCCGGTCGCCACCCCGGCGCTGCTGGTCTCCGGTCGCATGGAGCCCCGCAAGGTGATCGGCTCGGTCGACACCGCCGAGTTCGTCGTGGCCGGCGCCGCGAGCGTCGGGTTCCTGATCGGGCTGGGCACGGAGGGGTTCCTGCTCCCCACCGTCGTGGCCCTGCTGATCGGCGGGCTGATCGCCGCCCCGCTGGCCGCCTGGCTGGTGCGCATCGTGCCCGCCCAACTGCTGGGCGCGGCGGTCGGTGGCGTGATCGTGCTGAGCAACGCCCGCACCCTGATCCGGTCCGCCGGGCTGGACGGCCCGCTCCGCCCCACCCTGTACGCCCTGCTGGCCGTCGGTTGGCTGACCGCGCTCGTCTTCGCCGTGCGGGCCCTGCGCCGCACCCGCCGAGCCCGCGCCACCGTCGCGACCGCGACTACCACCGCCGCGACCGCCGCGACCGCCGCGACCGCGACTACCACCGTTGCGACCGCGACCGCCGCCACCCTCGCGACCGCGACTACCACCGTCGCCGGAGCGTCGGCGGTTTCTCAGCCGGCTCCGTTTCGGCCGGGTGCTGTCGTTTCGGGCGTCGCAGTAGCCGGTGCTGTCGGCGACGGCACGCCGGCCGGTCTCACCGTCGTCGGAACGCCGGCCCCGCGCTGATCCGGCTGCCGGATCGGAGCGGCCCCGCCCTGACCCGCGCCGCCACGCCGCCGGGTTGCGGCTTTCCTGCCGGTGTCATGGCGGGAGATCGACTGCGGATCGCCGATCTGGCGGTGTCCCCGCGCCGTTATGCCGCCACATCGGCGACCTGGAGTTGACCAACGGCGCCCGCGCAGTCAGCGGCCTGCCGGACCGGCGGGGACGCTCGCGCGGTCAGCCGGCACGCGCGCGGTAAGCCGGCACGCGCGCGGTAAGCCGGCACGCGCGCGGTAAGCCGGGACGCGCGCGGTCAGCCGGCGCTAGCGTGGTCAGGGCGTCAGCAGCTTGTCCGCCGCCTCGCCGAGGAGCGTCCACGCCTCGTCGACGTGCGCCTCGACGGTCTGCGGTGCCCCGACGGCCAGCCGCAGCGTGTACCGGCCGGCCACGCGGGTGTGGGTCAGGTGGACGCGTCCGGTGCCGTTGACCTGGGCCAGCAGCTCGGCGTTGGTGTCGTCGTCGGCGCGCAGCCGGAAGCAGACCAGCGAGAACGGGTGCGCTGCGGCCAGCTCGAACCGGTCGTCGGCGCGGACCCGGTCGGCGAACCGGGCGGCCAGCGCCACGCCGGAGCGGATGTGCGCCCGGAGCCCCTCGGCGCCGTACCAGCGCAGCACGAACCACAGCTTCAGGGCCCGGAAGCGGCGGCCCAGGGGCACCTGCCAGTCCCGGTAGTCGATCACCGCCCCGGACTCGGAGGCGGCGTTGCGCAGGAACTCCGGGAGCACGGTCAGCGCTTCGATCAGCTCGGCGCGGTCGGCCACCCAGAACGCGTCGCAGTCGAAGCCGGTGAGCAGCCACTTGTGCGGGTCGAAACAGTAGGAGTCGGCGTACTCCAGGCCGGCGTGTGACCAGCGCAGCTCGGGGCAGACGGCGGCGGCGCCCGCGTACGCCGCGTCGACGTGCAGCCAGATCCCGTACTCGGCGCAGATCGCCCCGATCTCGGGCAGCGGATCGACGGCGGTGGTGGAGGTGGTGCCGATGGTGGCGACGACGATGGCGGGTACGTCCCCGGCGGCCAGGTCCGCCTCGATCGCGGCTCGCAGCGCGGCGGGGCGCAGCGCCTGGGTGTCCGGGTCCACGTCGATCGGCCGGATCCCGTCGCCGCCCAACCCGGCGATCCGTACGGCCTTCTCTATCGAGGAGTGCCCGTGCACTGAGGTGTACGCGCGGTAGCGCCGGTCGATGCCGGTGACGCGCCAGCGACCCGCGCTGGCGCGGTGCAGGGCGGCGAGGGTGGCCACCAGGGTCGCCGAGGAGGCCGAGTCCTGGATGACGCCGCCGCCGGCGCCGCTCGACCGGAAGCGCTGCGGCAGGTCGAGCAGTTGGGCCAGCCAGTCCATCATGACCGTCTCCAGCTCGGTGCAGGCCGGGCTGCTGGCCCAGAGCATGCCCTGCACGCCGAGCCCGGAGCTGACCAGGTCGCCGAGCAGGCTCGGGCCGGACGTGTTCGCGGGGAAGTAGCCGAAGAAACCTGGGTGCTGCCAGTGGGTCAGGCCCGGTAGGACTATCGCGTCCAGATCGGCGAGGACCGCTTCGACCGGCTCGCCGCCGGTGGTGGGTGGCGCGCTCGGCAGGGCCTCGGCGACCGTTCCGGGTGGGTCGGCCGGGGCGACCGGCCGCTGGTGCAGCGTCGTCCAGTAGTCGGCGATCCAGTCGACGACGGCGTGGCCGGCGCGGCGGAACTCGTCCGGGTCCATGTGTGGGGCGCTCACCCGGACGAGTTGATCAGGCCAGCGGGGGAGGGTCAAGAGCCGCATGGCGTGACGGTCGTCGATATTGCGGAGCGGAAAGCGCTTGCCCTACGATGCGGCTGAGCCGGATCCGCGAGTTCCAGGGCGTTTCACCCCGACCAGATCGCCGTTCGCCGTCACGGCGGCGGGCCGTTCACCGTGCTTCCCGGGCAGGGCAGGTGGACCACAGCGGTCATCACCGGATCCTCCGGAGGCAGTTCATGCACCCGTTACGACAACGGTTCATCCTGCTGGCCGCGTCGACGGCCGCCGCCGTCGTGGCCGGCACCGTCGGCACTGTCGTCGCCTCGGCCGCCGCCGTCGGCTGTCGCGTCGACTACCAGGTCAGCAACCAGTGGCAGGGCGGTTTCGGCGCCAGCGTCACCATCACCAACCTCGGCGAGGAGGTCAACGGCTGGGCCCTCACCTGGTCGTACGCCGCCGGGCAGCAGGTCACCCAGGCGTGGAGCGCCACCGTCACCCAGTCCGGCGCCCAGGTGACCGCGCGCAACGTCGACTACAACGGTGCCCTCGCCACCAACGGCACCGCCTCGTTCGGGTTCAACGCCTCGTGGACGAGCAGCAACCCGGCGCCGACCAGCTTCGCGCTCAACGGCGTCACCTGCACCGGGGCGCCGGCCACCGACGGCCCGACCACCCCGCCACCGACCACCCCACCGCCCACGACGCCACCTCCGACCACGCCGCCCCCGACGACGCCGCCACCCACCACGCCTCCGGCCGGGGCGAAGCAGATGGAGAACCTGGACCGAGGGTTGATCAGCGTCCGCTCCGGTAGCGGCAACCTGGTGTCCTGGCGGCTGCTCGGCACCGAGACCTCCGGCGTGGCGTTCAACCTCTACCGGGGCTCGACAAGGGTCAACGCCAACCCGATCACCGGCGCCACCAACTACCTCGACAGTGGCGCGGCGGCCGGGTCGGCGTACACCGTGCGGGCAGTGGTGGGCGGCGCGGAGCAGGCGGCGTCCGCGCCCGCCCTGCAGTTCGCCAACGGCTTCCTGGACGTGCCGTTGCAGGTGCCGGCCGGGGGCACCACCCCCAGCGGGGAGAGCTACACCTACAGCGCCAACGACGCCTCGGTCGGTGACCTCAACGGTGACGGCACCTACGAGATCGTGCTCAAGTGGGATCCGTCGAACGCCAAGGACAACTCGCAGTCCGGCTACACCGGCAACGTCTACGTCGACGCGTACACCCTGACCGGCACCCGGTTGTGGCGGATCGATCTGGGCCGCAACATCCGCGCCGGAGCCCACTACACCCAGTTCCAGGTGTACGACTACGACGGTGACGGTCGCGCCGAGGTGGCCATGAAGACCGCCGACGGCACCCGCTCCGGCACCGGTCAGCTCATCGGCTCGTCGTCTGCGGACTATCGCAACTCCAGCGGTTACGTGCTCTCCGGCCCGGAGTACCTGACCATGTTCAACGGCCAGACCGGCGCGATCGCATCCACGGTCAACTACGACCCGCCGCGCGGCACCGTGTCGTCCTGGGGCGACTCGTACGGCAACCGGGTGGACCGGTTCCTCGCCGGCACCGCCTACCTGGACGGGCAGCGTCCCTCGCTGATCATGGCCCGGGGCTACTACACCCGGGCGGTCATCGCGGCGTGGGACTTCCGCAACGGCACGCTGACCAAGCGTTGGACGTTCGACTCGAACTCGTCCGGCAACGGCACCGCCGCCGGCCAGGGCAACCACCAGCTCTCGGTGGCCGACGTCGACGCCGACGGCCGTCAGGAGATCGTCTACGGCGCCGCCACGATCGACGACAACGGTCGGCTGCTCTACTCGACGGGCAACGGGCACGGCGACGCCCTGCACGTCGGGGACCTCGACCCGGGCCGCGCCGGCCTGGAGGTGTTCAAGGTCGACGAGGACGGGAGCAAGCCCAGCTCCTGGTTCGCGGACGCCCGTACCGGTCAGATCCTGTGGTCCACGCCGGCCTCGGGTGACAACGGCCGGGGCGTCTCGGCGGACATCTGGGCGGGCAGCCCCGGCGCCGAGTCGTGGTCCTCGGCAGTGTCCGGGCTCTCCAACACCCGGGGTCAGAACGTGGGCCGCAAGCCGTCGTCGGCCAACTTCCTCGCCTGGTGGGACGGCGACCCGGTCCGCGAGCTGCTGGACGGTACGAAGATCGACAAGTACGGCACCAGCGGCGAGACCCGGCTGCTCACCGGCGACCAGGTGGCGTCCAACAACGGCACCAAGTCCACGCCGGCGCTCTCGGGGGACATCCTCGGCGACTGGCGCGAGGAGGTGATCTGGCGGACCACCGACAGCCGGGCGCTGCGCATCTACAGCACGCCCACGCCGACCAGCACCCGGATCCACACCCTGATGCACGACCCGCAGTACCGGGTGGCGATCGCGTGGCAGAACACCGCCTACAACCAGCCGCCACACCCGGGGTTCTTCATCGGCGATCAGATGGCCAGCCCGCCGACCCCGAACATCTACCTACGTTGATCTGGCGGTCCTGATCCGGTTCGCCTAAGGTGGCAGGCACCGGGCCGCAGCCGCGGAATCCGCACAGCTGCAGCCCGGTGCTCCACACCGCGGCATTCCCGACCCGTCCCGACCGGGAATGCCGTACCACCACCGGCACCAACATTAGGCACCGTCCGGGTCGCGGGGGTGACGCTGACGTGAAGATCGTGTTTCACGCGTCCCGGCGCAGACCCCCCGCCACCTGCTCGGCGATCAATTCGTACGACCGCACCCGGTCCGCGACGTCGTAGACCAGGGTGGTGAGCATCAGCTCGTCCGCGTCGGTGCGCTCCTGCAACTCGGTCAACTGCCGGCGCACCGTCTCCGGCGAGCCCAGCGCCTGACCGTCGCGCCGCGCCAGCACGAACTCCCGCTCGAACTCGGTGTACGGGTAGGCCGCCGCCTCGTCGGGCGTCGACAGCGGTTCCGGTCGACCGGAGCGCAGCTTCAGGAACGACAGCGCGCTCGGCCCGGCCAGCCACTCGGCCCGCTCGTCGGTCTCGGCGCAGACCGCGTTGACGGCCACCATCGCGTACGGCTTGTCCAGCCACTGCGACGGCCGGAAGTTCTGCCGGTACAGCGCCAGCGCCGGCAGGGTGTTCGCCGAGCTGAAGTGGTGCGCGAAGGAGAACGGCAGGCCCAGCAGGCCGGCGAGTTGGGCGCTGAAGCCGCTGGAGCCGAGCAGCCAGACGGCCGGCTGCTCACCCCGACCCGGGGTGGCGATGATCTGCCCCGGCTTCTCCCCGCTGAAGTAGTTCATCAGGTCCGTCAGCTCACGCGGGAAACCCTCCGCGGACAGGCCCTCCATGGTGCGCCGCAACGCCAGCGCGGTCACCTGGTCGGTGCCCGGGGCCCGGCCGATGCCCAGGTCGATCCGACCGGGGTGCAGCGCCTCCAGGGTGCCGAACTGCTCGGCCACCACCAGCGGCGCGTGGTTGGGCAGCATCACCCCGCCCGAACCGAGGCGGATCGTCGACGTGTTCGCCGCCAGGTGCGCCAGCAGGACCGCCGGCGCGGAGCTGGCGATCGCCGGCATGTTGTGGTGCTCGGCCACCCAGAACCGGTGGTAGCCCAGCTCCTCGGTGCGCCGGGCCAGCTCGGTGGTGGCCTGCAGGGCCGCGCCGGCGGTGGTCCCGCGAGCGACCGGGGCAAGATCAAGAACAGACAACGGTACGGTGATCACACGCAGTGCCAACTCCCTGGCCTGCCCGTTCATTCCGACCGTCGCTCAGCCCATCCCGCGGGCCTGCTCGAAGATCAGGCTGGTCTGCGTGTGCTGCACCGCAGGGTCGACCGCGAGATGGTCCAGCACGAAGTCCCGCAGCGCGTCACCCGACGCCGCCCGCACGTGCAGCACGTAATCCTCCGCGCCGGCCACGTGGAACACCGACACCACCCCGGGCAGGCGCACCGACCGGGCCCGGAACGCGTCCACGGCGGCCCGCTCGTGCGCGGTCAACCGCACCGACACCAACGCCTGCAACGGCAGACCCAGCGCGGCCGGATCCACCTCCGCGTGAAAGCCCCGGATCGCCCCGCGCTCGCGCAACGCCCGGGTGCGCGTCAGGCACGTCGACGGCGCCACCCCCACCCGTTCGGCGAGCGCGTTGTTCGGCAAGCGGCCGTCCGCCGCCAGCTCGGCGAGGATCGCGCGGTCCACCTCGTCCAGGGCCGGATACGGCCGCACTTCGTTCGGCTCAGGGGGCACCCGAGCATCCTCCACCGAATCTCCCGACGAAGCCAGCCCTGGTTGCAGAATCATTCACCAAACCATTGCCCAATCGGCTCAGGATGTTCGACGCTACCGCCATGACGACGGTGGACACCCGGGCCGTACACGCCGGCCGCGACGACCTGCGCACGCTCGGCGTGCACGTGCCTCCGATCGATCTCTCCACCACCAACCCACTGCCCTCGGTCGACGACGGCGGCAACGCCTACGAACAACTCGCCACCGGCGGCACCCTCCCCGCCGACGGCAGCGCCGTCTACCAGCGGCTCTGGAACCCCACCGTCGCCCGCTTCGAAACCGCCGTCGCCGAGCTGGAGGGCACCGCCCAGGCCGTCGCCTTCGCCAGCGGCATGGCCGCCCTCACCGCCACCCTGCTCGCCGCCACCCGCGACGGCCACCGCCACATCGTCGCCGTCCGGCCCCTCTACGGCGGCACCGACCACGTCCTCGCCACCGGCCTGCTCGGCACCACCGTCACCTGGGCCCACCCCGACCAGGTCGCCGCCGCCATCCGCCCCGACACCGCGCTGGTAGTGATCGAGACGCCCGCCAATCCCACCCTCGACCTCGTCGACATCGCCGCGCTCGCCACCGCCGCCGGCGACGTACCCCTGCTCGTCGACAACACCGTCGCCACCCCGGTGCTCCAACAACCCGCCCGGCACGGCGCCGCCCTCGTCCTGCACAGCGCCACCAAGAGCATCGGCGGGCACGGCGACGTCCTCGCCGGCGTCGTCGCCTGCGACGCCGAATGGGCCGTCCGGCTGCGCCAGGTCCGCGCCGTCACCGGCGCGATCCTGCACCCCCTCGGCGGCTACCTCCTGCACCGCGGCCTGCAGACCCTGCCGCTGCGGGTCCGCGCCCAACAGGCCACCGCCGAGAAACTCGCCGGCTGGCTCGCCGACCACCAGGCCGTACACCGGGTGCACCACCCCTCGGTGTACGACCCGGCGGCGCTGGTCGGCCGGCAGATGGCCGGCCCCGGCAGCCTGCTCGCCTTCGAGGTACGCGGCGGGGCGCCCGCCGCCGCCACCGTCGCCGCCGCCTGCCGACTGATCACCCACGCCGTGTCCCTCGGCGGCGTGGACACCCTCATCCAGCACCCCGCCTCGCTCACCCACCGGCCCGTCGAGGGCGACGCGAAGCCCGACGGCGCGCTGCTGCGTCTCTCCGTCGGCCTGGAGGACCCCGACGACCTGCGCACCGACCTCGCCCAGGCGCTCGACACGATCGCCTGATCAGCGCAGTTCGCGGTTGCCCAGCACCCGGGTCGGTGAGCCCTCCCGAGCCACCCGCAGCATCGCCCGACCGATCCCGTCCGTCGTGGTGACCTGGTTGGGGAACAACCGGCGCAGCATCGGGACCAGCGGACTGGTCGCCGCGTAGAGCACCCGGTACCACCGCGTCTTCGACACCGCCCCGTACGTCGGCTGGATGAAGCCCGGCCGCGCCGCGTACCCGTTGGGCAGCAGGTCGACGATCGCGTTCTCGGTGCGACCCTTGACCCGCGCCCACATCACCCGGCCCTGCCCGGTCGAGTCGGTGCCGACGCCGGAGACGTAGATGAACGTGACCTGAGGGCTCACCTCGGCGAACAGCCGCGCCGCAGCCATCGGAAAGTCGTAGCTGATCCGGGTGTACGCCGCCTCGTCCAGACCCAGCGACGAGACGCCCAGGCAATAGAAGCAGGCGTCAACGCCGGTCAGCTCCGCGCGGACCGTCTCCAGGTCGCCCACGTCGGGAACGGTCAGCTCCCGCAGCTTCGGATCCTGCCCGCCGGTCGGCCGGCGGCCGACGGTGAGCACCTCGCGCACGTCCTCGGCGAGCAGGCACTCCCGCAGCACACCCTGGCCCACCATCCCGGTAGCACCGAAAACCACCACCCGCATCAGAACCCGCCCTCCGTCGTCGACACCCGCCCAGGCTCCCACGCACGACACAATCGGCCCCTTCACCGACCCCTCGGCCGGCCCCTTCACCGGCCCCCTTCTGCTGCCGGGGGCCGGGGGCCGGGGGCCGGGGGGCGGGGGGTGAGGCGGGGCGGCCTCATGGGGCGGGAGTTAGGACTTGGGGCCGACGTGGCGGTCGAGGGTGGCGACCGCGTCTCGCCGCGCCACCGAGAGGGAGTTGCGGCGGTTCATCCGCCAGGCGACGCCGAGCAGGTCGAGACTCCACTGGCAGAGCCCCATGATGTCGGTCGACTCGTTGGTGAACATGTAGCGCGGATAGACGTACTCCTTGCCGCGCACGGTCACCCGGTTGGCGAACCGGCAGCCGTCCGAGTGGAACAGACCGCGCACGAAGTCGCCAGGGTGGCTCTCGACGAGCGACAGTTGCCAGTCGGCCAGGACGATCGGTCGCTCGTGCTTCTTGCCGGGGCCGTGCTGCGGAAACAGACACGGCCAGTGCGTGCCGTAACTCTGCACGCTGACGCAGCCGGTCTGGTGAACGCGCTGCACCTTCGCGGCCAGCACGTGCCGCATAGCGGTGTCGCAGGCCTCGATCAGCCCCGGCCAGGTATCGCTACAAGAGATCCGGAGTACCGGAACCCGGGCGGACGTAACCAGGTGTCCATCGCCCAGGTAGAGGCCGAGCAGGTAAAGATACGCAGCGGGATCTGTCTGAATACCGACGTCCGGCCGGCAGCGAAAGCAGCGTGCCGCCGTGCCGTGCTCGCTCGGCGCCGCACCTTTACACCAGCCTCGGACTGTCGGGTAGGGGAGCCTGAGGCGTCGGGCGACCTCGGCCACGGTGCTGCCGGACAGGTGCTGTTGCCTGGCTCGTAGGCGTAGCTCGGGTGGGTGCACAGCTGGATTTTGGAACAGCCGTACGACAAGTTTGGTGCCCCCGGTGGGATTCGAACCCACACTGTCGGAGGTTTGAGCTCCGCTTCTCTGCCAGTTGGAATACGGGGACGCTTGGCCGAATGCTCTGGTGGCCTTCCATAGGTTACCTACTACGCTGAGGGCGGTGACACCCGGCTGGGCGGGTGTCGAGTTCGAACTGGTGGGGGTAGGGCTGGTGGCTGAGATGCCGACGGATGCCGAGCGTAGGCGCGTGCTGATCGCCGAGGACGAGGCGCTGATCCGGCTGGACCTCGCCGAGATGCTCGTCGAAGAGGGCTACGAGGTGGTGGGGGAGGCCGGTGACGGCGAGACCGCCGTGCGCCTCGCCGAGGAGCTGAAGCCCGACCTCGTCATCCTCGACATCAAGATGCCGATCATGGATGGGCTGGCCGCCGCCGAACGGATCGCCGGCGCCCGGATCGCCCCGGTGATCATCCTGACCGCGTTCAGCCAGCGGGACCTGGTGGAGCGGGCGCGGGCGGCGGGCGCGATGGCGTACCTGGTGAAGCCCTTCCAGAAGAGTGACCTGGTCCCGGCGGTGGAGATCGCGCTGTCGCGCTACTCGGAGGTCGCGGCCCTGGAGGCCGAGGTCGCGAGCCTTACCGACCGCCTGGAGATCCGCAAGACGGTGGAGCGCGCCAAGGGCGCGCTGATGACGACGTACGGGATGACCGAGCCGCAGGCGTTCAAGTGGATCCAGCGCACGGCGATGGACCACCGGATGACCATGAAGGAGGTCGCCGAGCGGATCCTCGCGGAGACCGCCGGCGGCGAGGTGGCGCAGCAGCCGACCGTCTGAGCGCGTCTGCCCTGCTCGGGGGTCACCGCGTTGGCCGGGCGGTGGTTAGCATCGACGGGTGTCCGTCCGACGGGTGATCGCGCTGTTCGGCCTCTTCGCGCTGCTGCTCGCCGGCTGTGACGGGCCGGCCGCGCCGACAGGTGAACCCTCCGCTGCCGCCGCGCCCGCGCTGCGGCCGGCGTGGCAGGCGTTGACGCTGCCGGCGCCGCCGGGTGGCGCGGGTCGGCTGTTGCTGCGCGACGTGGCGGCGTGCGCGGGCCGGTGGTTCCTGGTCGGCGGTGTCGCGGACGATGCTGGCGGCACGCGCCCGGCGGCCTGGACCAGCGTGGACGGTACGGCGTGGACGGTCCTGCCGGTGCGGGCGGATTCGTTCTACGGCAAGCAGAACGTGCTGTCGTCGGTGGCGTGTCGCGACGGCCGGGCTGCCGTGATCGGCGCGAAGGTCGGCGGGGCGCACGGCTATCCGCGGGTGAGCACGTGGCGGCAGGTGGCCGACGGCGCGCTGGTCGAGGTCCAGGCGTCGTTCGAGACGTACGGCGGGCCGAAGGCGGTGAACGTGTCCCGCCTGGCGGCGGGTCCGGCGGGCTGGTTGATCGTGGGCAACCGTTCGGCGGGTGCGGCCTCGTGGGTGTCGTCGCCGGAGGCGGCGGAGTTCGCGCTGGTGGAGGGCGCACCAGGGCTGGCGAGTGACAGCACGGGGGTGACCTGGGCGTTCGACGCCGCGGCGACGTCGTCGGGTTGGCTGGCCGTGGGTGGTCTGCTGCCGGCCGGCCGGATCGACCGGGACCCGGCGGTGTGGTCGTCGCCGGACGGGCGGTCGTGGCAGCGCACGGTGTTACCGGGTGGCCCGGAGTACGAGGAGTTGCAGCGCGTCGTGCTGGCCGGCGGGGTGCCGGTGGCGGTCGGGCTGCGGGGGGCGACGTTCGGCGCGTGGCGTCAGGAGGCGGCGGGCTGGGTGGCGGCGGGTGCGTTCGGGCGGCGGTCCGCGTCGGGGGTGCCTCAGGTGGCGTCGCTGGTGGCCTCCGGTGACCGGCTGTTCGCCGCGGTGACGGACGGCGGGCGTTACTCGGTGTGGGTGTCGACGGATCGCGGTGGGTCGTGGCGGGAGGCCGCGATGCCGCTCGATGTGGCGGCGGGTGCCGACCGGGATGTCGCGCTGGTCGCGGTGGGTGACCGGTGGTGGCTGGCGGTGGACGACGGTTCGCGGTCCGGGCTGTGGTGGGCGCCCGGGTCGGGCGACTGAGGGGTACGGCCCGGTGGTCCCGTGGCCCGGCGGCTCCGGTTGTCGGATTGTTTGCGCAGGTCAGTCTGTCCTTTCGTGGGGGCCGCCGAATCGGGTGGGTGTTCGGGCGCTCCGACCGCCCGTGGGCTTAAGGACCGATCGACGGATTCACCTGTTACGGGCATCGACAGGATTGCCCACGTCTTCGTAACGGTTTCGCAGACCCCCCGTTCAGGCCTTCCGGGACGGTATGCGGTGTCGGTACGCTCCGCCATCACGAGCCGTTACGCAGGGGGCGTCCCTGCGGGGTGGGTGGATCTGCGGTCCGCGTGCTGTCGCCGTCACTACGGGGCAGGCGCGTCCGCATCTGGAGGAGGTCAGGAAGCCGTGAGGCGAAGCTATGTACGGGCGCTGGGCACCGTTGCGCTCGCCGCGACCCTGGTGGTCGCGGCTGGTTGCCAGGATTCCGGTGGCGGCGACGGTGGGACCGCGTCCGGTGACTGCGGTGGCAAGATCGCGATCTTCGGCGCGTTCACCGGTGACAACGCGGGTCTGGTGATCCCGTCGCTCAACGGCGCGAAGCTCGCCGTGAAGCAGTTCAACGAGGCGAACCCGAACTGCAAGGTCGAAATGCAGCCGTTCGACACCCAGGGCGACCCGGCCGTGGCGACCCCGTTCGCGAACCAGATCGCGGGTGACAACTCGTTCCTCGGTGTCATCGGTGGTCACTTCTCCGGTGAGTCGGACGCCACGATGCCGATCTACCAGGCCGCGGGCCTGGCGATGGTGGCCCCGTCGGCAACGCGCACCGACCTGACCCAGAAGGGCAACACGTCCTTCTTCCGGGTCGTCGGCAACGACGGCACGCAGGCCGGCGCGGTGGCGAGCTACCTGAAGGCGCAGAACGCCGCGAAGGTCTTCATGGTCGACGACGCCAGCGCGTACGGTGCCGGCATCACCGACGAGCTGGGCAAGCAGCTCGGCCCGCTGGTGGTCAACAAGGACAAGATCCAGGAGCGGCAGGCGCAGTTCGACGCCACCATCTCCAAGATCAAGGCCGCGCAGGCGGACTACGTCTTCTACGGTGGCTACACCCGTGAGGCCGCCCCGCTGGTGAAGCAGATGCGCGCGGCAGGCATCAAGGCCAAGTTCGTCGGCCCGGACGGTCTGTACGACCCGGCCTTCCCGAAGGGCGCCTCCGGCGGCGCCGAGGGCGCGATCATCACCTGCCCGTGCCTCCCGGCCGACAAGGCCGGCGGCACCTTCTCCGCCGACTACCAGAAGGAGTTTGGCATCGCGCCGGGCTCCTACGGTGCTGAGGGCTTCGACGCCGCCAAGATCTACCTGGACGCCTTCAAGGACGGCAAGAAGACCCGGGCCGACATCCTGGCGTACGTGAAGTCGTACGACAAGCAGGGTGTGTCGAAGTACATCAAGTTCGACTCCAAGGGCGACGTCGACCCGTCGAAGGTCGTCATCTGGGCCTACCAGATCAAGGGCGAGGCCATCGAGCCGCTGCAGGAGCTCAAGCTCAGCTGACGCCATGGCGATGGAGTGCGGCCGGGGTGTCTCACCCCGGCCGCACTCGATTCAAGGAGACCCCCGGTGCATTTCGATGAACTGATCGGTCATCTCGGCCAGCACACGGTCGATGGCCTTTCCAAGGGCGCCATCTACGCCCTGATCGCCCTTGGCTACACACTCGTCTATGGCGTCCTTCGTCTGATCAACTTCGCGCACTCCGAGGTCTTCATGGTCGGCACCTTCGCGGTGCTGATCCTCTGGAACCAGCTCGGTGTGGAAAATAACCCCCCGGTCGGCCAGGCGATCCTGTTCCTGGTGCTCGGCCTCATCGTCGCCGCGGTCGCCTCGGGCGGTACGGCTCTGGCGCTCGAACGGGTCGCGTACCGGCCGTTGCGGCGCAAGAACGCGCCGCCGCTGATCTTCCTGATCACCGCGATCGGTCTGTCGCTGGTGTTCGTGGAGCTCTTCGGGCAGGTGCTGCCCAAGCTGCTGGGTGGCGTGCTGCCGGACGTGTTCGGCCGGCCCCGGCAGATCGTCGGAATGCCGACGATCATCAAGCAGGAGACCCTGTTCAACATCGGCAACACGGCGATCACCAACATCCAGGTGATCGTGTTCATCTCGGCCGTGGTGATGATGGCGCTGCTCGACTGGTTCATCAACCGCACCCGGTACGGCCGGGGCGTGCGCGCGGTGGCCCAGAACCCGGAGACGGCCGCGCTGATGGGCGTCAACCAGGAGCGCGTCATCATGCTGATCTTCGTGCTGGGCGGCATCATGGCCGGCGCGGCCGCGCTGCTGTGGAGCATGCGGTTCGGCTTCACCCAGAACAGCATCGGCTTCGTGCTCGGCCTGAAGGCGTTCACCGCCGCGGTCCTGGGCGGCATCGGTAACCTGCGCGGCGCGCTGCTGGGTGGCCTCTTCCTCGGCATCGTCGAGGTCTACGGCGCCACGCTCTTCGCGTCCAACTGGGAGGACGTCATCGCCTTCGTAGTGCTGATCGTGGTGCTGATGTTCCGGCCGACCGGTCTGTTGGGCGAGTCGCTCGGGAGGGCCCGCGCATGATCAACAAGATCCGCTCCGCAGATCAGCGTCGGGTGACGCTGCTGACCGGCATCGGCGACCGTTGGCGGGCGCTCACCAAGTGGCAGCAGGCCCTCGGGCTGGCCGCCTTCGTGGCGATCCTCTACTACCTGCCGCTCCTTGGCATTCCGGGCCTGACCTGGCTGCGGACCGACTCGATCAAGGGCGGCAACAACTGGGCGGGCGTGCTCTTCGTCTGCGCCATCTACGTGCTGGTCGCGATCGGCCTGAACGTGGTGGTCGGCCTCGCCGGCCTGCTCGACCTGGGCTACATCGGCTTCTTCGCCATCGGCGCGTACAGCGTGGCGTTGTTCGGTTCGGTGAACTCCCCGGTGGTGAAGTGGATCCAGAAGGAGTTCGACCTCCCGCCGACGTGGGCGGTCACCTGGGCGATCTGCCTGTTCATCGCGATCGTGCTGACCATGATCTCCGGCGTGTTGCTGGGCTGGCCGACGCTGCGGCTGCGCGGTGACTACCTGGCCATCGTGACGCTGGGCTTCGGCGAGATCATCCGGATCGTGGCCCGCAACGCCACCGGTCTGACCAACGGCCCGGTGGGCATCTCGGCCATCCCGGGCCCCGAGGGTGCGCCGTCGCCGGACAACAAGGTCTTCGGCCTGATCGACGCGAAGCCCTGGTACTGGTTGGCGATCACGTTCGTACTGATCATGGTGTTCCTGGTTCGCCGGCTGGAGCACAGCCGGGTCGGCCGGGCGTGGCTGGCGGTGCGCGAGGACGAGGACGCCGCCGCGGTGATGGGCGTCTACCCGTTCAAGTTCAAGCTCTGGGCGTTCGCCATCGGCGCGGCGCTCGGCGGCCTGTCGGGCTTCCTCTTCGGCAGCCGGAACGCGTTCATCGACCCGACCCAGTTCAACGCGAACCTGTCCATCCTCTTCGTCGCGATGGTGGTGGTCGGTGGCTCCGGCAACATGATCGGCGTCTCGCTCGGCGCGGTGCTGCTGGCGTACCTGCCGGAGCGGTTCCGCGATTTCGCCGACTACCGGTGGCTGGTCTTCGGCCTGGCCATGGTGCTGGTGATGATCCTGCGTCCGCAGGGTCTGGTGCCCAGCCGGCGGCGTGCCCGCGAGCTCAAGGATCGCGCGGCGGAGGCAGAGGAGGTGCCCGCTCGTGTCTGACCAGTCCACCAGCGCCGTGACGCCGAAGATCCCGACTCAGCCGGGGCCTCGGCAGGTGCTTCTCGAAGTCGACGACGTCACGCTCCGCTTCGGCGGCGTGGTCGCCCTCGACAAGATCAATTTCCAGATCTACGAGGGCGAGATTCTCGGCCTCATCGGGCCCAACGGCGCCGGCAAGACCACCAGCTTCAACGTGATGACCGGGGTCTACAAGCCGACGTCCGGCGCGGTCCGGTTCCGGGGCCAGAAGGTGACCGGCCGCAAGCCGCACCAGATCAGCCAGTTGGGCATCTCCCGGACGTTCCAGAACATCCGTCTCTTCCCGGAGATGACGGCGCTGGAGAACGTCATGGTCGGCACGGACTCCCGGCACAAGACCAGTGTGCCGGGGGCGCTGTTCCGGCTCTACCGGGTGCGACCCAAGCCGGAGGAGCTGCCGCAGGTCACCGCCGCGTCCGGGATCGTCCGGACCTGGCAGCAGGTGCGCCTGTCGGCCGCGAAGATCTTCGGCCTGTCCCGGCACATCCTGGAGGAGCGGGCGGCGGAGGCCAAGGCGCTCGAGTTGCTGCGCTTCGTCGGGATCGCCGACCGGGCCAACGACGAGGCGCGCAACCTGCCGTACGGGTACCAGCGCCGGTTGGAGATCGCCCGCGCGCTGGCCACCGAGCCGAAGCTGATCTGCCTGGACGAGCCGGCCGCCGGCTTCAACCCGGCGGAGAAGGAGGAGCTCCTCACCCTGATCCGCAAGATCCGTGACATGGGCCTGACCGTCCTGCTCATCGAGCACGACATGCGGCTGGTCATGGGTGTCACCGACCGGATCGTGGTGCTGGAGTTCGGCCGCAAGATCGCCGAGGGTGCGCCCGCGGAGGTCAGCCGCGATCCGAAGGTGATCGCCGCGTACCTGGGGGAGCCCGCCGATGACGCTGCTTGAGCTCGAGGACGTCGCCGTCGCGTACGGCCGGATCGAGGCGTTGCACGGGATCAGCCTCACCGTCAACGAGGGTGAGGTGGTGGCCCTGATCGGCGCGAACGGCGCCGGTAAGACCACCACGATGCGTGCCATCTCCGGGACCAGGTCGCTCAGCGCCGGGAAGATCACGTTCAACGGTGAGGACATCAGCAAGCTCCGGGCCGACCTGCGGGTGGTGCGGGGGTTGTGTCAGTCGCCCGAAGGGCGGCAGATCTTCCCCGGCATGACGGTCATGGAGAACCTGGACATGGGGGCGTACACCCGGCGGGACTCCGCCGGCATCGCCGCCGACCTGGAGCGGGTGCTGACCCTCTTCCCGCGGCTGGCCGAGCGGCGCAAGCAGGCCGGCGGCACCCTCTCCGGCGGCGAGCAGCAGATGCTCGCGGTCGGTCGGGCGCTGATGAGCCGGCCGAAGCTGCTGTTGCTCGACGAGCCGTCGATGGGTCTGGCTCCGCTGGTGATCCGGCAGATCTTCGACATCATCACCGAGATCAACCAGCAGGGCACCACCATCCTGCTGGTCGAGCAGAACGCCCAGCAGGCGCTCTCCCGGGCGCACCGCGGGTACGTGCTGGAGACCGGTCGGATCGTGAAGGAGGGGTCCGGCCAGGACCTGCTGCACGACCCGTCGGTCAAGGAGGCGTACCTCGGCGTGGCCTGAGCCACCGCATCCGGCGGCCGGTCGTCCCCTCGTGGGCGGCCGGCCGTCGGCGTGCGTGCCGTGGCGTGCGTTTTCGCGCCCGTGGCGCGGTGCCGCCACCCGGGGTTGTCGGTGCGACGGACTAGAGTCGCTGCCGTGACAGCTACGACACCGCGCCTGCTCCTCGTCGACGGACATTCCCTGGCATACCGGGCGTTCTTCGCCCTGCCCGTGGAAAACTTCTCCACCACGACGGGTCAGCCGACCAACGCGGTGTACGGCTTCACCTCGATGCTGATCAACGTGCTGCGCGACGAGCAGCCCACCCACATCGTCGTCGCGTTCGACGTCTCCCGCCGGTCCTTCCGCACGGAGAAGTACGCGGAGTACAAGGCCGGCCGCAGCGAGACCCCGACCGACTTCAAGGGCCAGGTCAGCCTCGTCAAGGAGGTCCTGGCGGCGCTGCAGATCCCGGTGGTCGAGATGGAGGGCTACGAGGCCGATGACGTCATCGCGACGCTCGCCTGCCAGGCCCGCGACCAGGGCATGTCGGTGCTGATCAGCAGCGGCGACCGGGACGCGTTCCAGCTGGTCGACGACCAGATCACCGTCCTCTACCCGCGCAAGGGCGTCTCCGACCTGGCCCGGATGGACCCTGCCGCGATCGAGGCCAAGTACGGCGTCGGGCCGCAGCAGTATCGGGACCTGGCCGCGTTGGTCGGCGAGACCAGTGACAACCTGCCCGGCATCCCCGGCGTCGGCCCGAAGACCGCGGCCAAGTGGATCACCACGTACGGCGGCGTGGAGGGCGTCATCGCCCGCGCCGACGAGATCAAGGGCAAGGCCGGCGACAGCCTGCGGGAGCGGCTGGCCGACGTGATCCGCAACTACGAGATCAACCGTCTCGTCTCCGACCTGGAGCTGCCGCTGCGCCCGGAGGACACCCGCTGGACCGGCTGGGACCGGGAGGCCGTGCACCAGGTCTTCGACACCCTCGAGTTCCGCATCCTGCGCGACCGCCTCTACCAGTATCTGGAGGCCGTCGAGCCGGAGGCCGAGTCGGGCTTCGACCTGACCGGTGAGGTGCTCACCGAGCCGGGCGGGCTCGCCGCCTGGCTGGGCATGCACGCCCCGACCGGCACCCCGGTCGGCCTCGCGGTCAAGCTCGACACCGGCCCCAACCGCCGACACACCGCCTCGATCACCGGCCTGGCGCTGGCCAGCGCCGGGGGCGCGGCCGCCTGGGTGGACCCGACCGGCCTGGACGCCTCCGACGAGAGCGCCCTCGCGGGGTGGCTGGCCGACGCGCAGCGGCCCAAGGTGCTGCACGACAGCAAGCCGGCGGTGCTGGCCTGCGCCGCACACGGCTGGGACCTGGCCGGCATCGTCCGCGACACCCAGATCGCCGCGTACCTGGCCCGTCCCGACCAGCGGTCCTACGACCTGACCGACCTGGCCCTGCGCTACCTGCACCGCGAGCTGCGGGTGGACGTGCCCGAGACCGGGCAGCTCACCCTCGACGGGCTCGGCGACGAGGGCGTGGTCGAGCAGAACCTCATGCTCCAGGCCCGCGCCACCCTCGACTTGGCCGACGCGATCGACGCCGAGCTGTCCCGCGACGGCGAGCAGTCCGCGCGGCTGATGGCCGGGGTGGAGCTGCCGCTGATGCGGGTGCTCGCGGGCATGGAGCGCACCGGCATCGCCGCCGACACCGACTACCTCTCCGAGCTGGAGGCGCACTTCGCCGCCGAGGTCAAGGCCGCGGCGCAGGGCGCGTACGAGGCGGTGGGCCGCGAGTTCAACCTCGGCTCGCCCAAGCAGTTGCAGGAGATCCTCTTCACCGAGCTGGGCCTGCCGAAGACCAAGAAGATCAAGACGGGCTACACGACCGACGCCGACGCCCTGCAGTGGCTCTACGCGCAGCAGCCGCACCCGGTGCTGGCCCACCTGCTGCGCCACCGCGACGTCGCCAAGCTCAAGTCGACAGTGGACGGCCTGCTCAAGTCCGTCTCCGACGACGGCCGGATCCACACCACCTTCAACCAGACGGTGGCGGCCACCGGGCGCCTCTCCTCGACCGAGCCCAACCTGCAGAACATCCCGATCCGCACCGAGGAGGGCCGGCGCATCCGCCGGGCCTTCGTGGTGGGTGAGGGGTACGAGTGCCTGCTCACCGCCGACTACAGCCAGATCGAAATGCGGATCATGGCGCACCTCTCCTCGGACGACGCGTTGATCGAGGCGTTCAACTCCGGGGCCGACTTCCACGCCGCCACCGCCTCGTCCGTCTTCGGCGTGCCGGTCGACGAGGTCACCCCGGACCAGCGACGCAAAATCAAGGCGATGAACTACGGCCTGGCGTACGGGCTCAGCGCGTTCGGCCTGTCCCAGCAGCTCAACATCAACACCGAAGAGGCCCGTGGCCTGATGGAGAACTACTTCGCCGGCTTCGGCGGAGTGCGCGACTACCTGCACCAGGTCGTCGCCAAGGCCCGCCAGGACGGCTACACCTCGACCATCCTGGGCCGCCGCCGCTACCTGCCCGACCTGGTGAGCGACAACCGGCAGCGCCGCGACATCGCCGAGCGGATGGCTCTCAACGCCCCCATCCAGGGGTCGGCCGCCGACATCATCAAGGTTGCGATGCTGCACGTCGACACCGCGCTCGCCGATGCCGGCCTGCGCTCCCGGATGCTGTTGCAGGTGCACGACGAGCTGGTCTTCGAGGTCGCCCCGGGCGAGCGGGAGGCGTTGGAGGCGCTGGTGCGGCGCGAGATGGGTGGGGCGTACCCGCTGTCGGTGCCGCTGGAGGTGTCGGTCGGCGAAGGCCGGGACTGGAACAGCGCTGATCACTGACCCTCGGTCGCGGTGTGGGGGTTCCCTGGGAAGCGCGCACACCCTTGGATGGTTGCGGTGTGGGGTTCCGGGGCAGCCCGACCCACTCCGGGCGGTCAGGCTTGATCCCTGCGTGGGTCGGGCTGCCCCGGAACCCCTGACTCGGTCGCCCTTGGTCGCGGCCGTTGGCGTGGTGGGCGGCGTCCTGGCCAGGCGGGCAACCTCCGCGCTGTCCGTGTCCCGCGCCGTTCATGATCTGCGCAACTTCGGGGTAATTGCTGGGTCGTCGTGTCCTGAGGCACCAACTTCGCCGAAGTTGTGTGGATCTTGTGGTGGGAGCCTCGGCGGGTGGTCGGTTCCTACTTCATGGGGTCGTGGCCCCAGTTCATGAGGGACCAGCGCCACTTGGTGTCGCGGACGTCGCCGGACGGGCGCTGCGCCATGTGCCGGCGGACGTAGCCGACCACCTTGCGCATGTGCTTGTAGTCGCCCTCGGACAGGTCACCGCGTTTACGGCGGAGCAGGTCGATGATCTTCCGGCCGGACTCGTGGCCGACGGACTCGCCGCCACCGGCGCGACCGCCCTTGTGCCAGCCGACCTGCTTCGACTCGTCGGTCTCCAGCCACGTGGACAGCTCGCCGGGCTTCATGTTCACCGCCTCGGTGAACTCCCGGTAGGTGTCCCGGCCATCATCACGTTCGGCCATGGCTCTCGGCTACCCGACCTGGCCGAGGAGAAACGACTACGGGGTGATCTCGGCGACCGGCAGCTTGATGTCGAACGGCTCGGCCAGCTCGATCACGTCAGCGCCGTCGGCGACCAGCTCGTACTGCCGCTCACCGCCCGGCCCCACCCGGTCGCCGATCCGGTACGCGTACACGTGCACCGGGTCCTGCTCGATCCGCCAGTAGAACGGGATGCCGGCGGCGGCGTACTCACCCGGTTTCGCGAACCTGTCGGTCCGTCGCGTGCCCGGCGAAACGATCTCCACGGCGAGGACGACGTCCGCCGGCCGCAGTGTGGACCGGTTGGACGGGATCTCGGCACGGCAGAGCAGCACGTCCGGCTGCCGGCTCGTGTTGCGGCTGAGCGCGACTCCGACTGCTTGGGCAGCACGAAGGTCCGCCGGGGCGTGCGAGCGCAGCCACAGCCACAGCAGGCTGCAGATGTCCTGATGGCCCAGGGTGGGGGAGGGTGTCACCTGGATAACTCCGTCGACGAGTTCGACGCGGGGGGCGTCGTCCGGCAGGGTGAGCAGGTCCTCCAGCGTGTAGTCGGCACGCTGCTGCCGCATCGGATCCGGACACCAGGGGCCAGGTGGTGTCGGGATGGGCTCGGCGCTCATGGGGTCGAGCCTACCGGCGATCGATGGATCGCAGGTCGGACCGCGGGTGCGACGCGCTCACCCGGCCGGCTTCTCGGTGACGAAGATGGCGGTGCCGGGGAAGAGCCGCCCGCGCAGCGGGCTCCACTGCCCCCAGATCCCCTCGTGTCCCTGCGGCCACTCCGGCTCCACCAGGTCCAGCAGCCGGAATCCGGCGCCGACCAGTTCGCGGATCCGGTCGCCGAGGGTCCGGTGCTGCTCGACGTAGGTGGCGACGCCGGCGTCGTCCTGCTCGACGTAGGGGGAGCGGTCGAAGTACGAGTGCACGGCCGTCAGCCCGCCCTCGCCGGGATCGTCGAGGAAGATCCAGCGCATCGGGTGGGTCACGGAGAACACCCATCGGCCGCCCGGGCGCAGCACCCGGTGCACCTCGGCGAGCAGGGCCGCCGAGTCGTCCACGAAGGGGATCGCGCCGAACGCCGTGCAGGCCAGGTCGAACGAACGGTCGGCGAAGGGCAGGGCGAGCGCGTCGGCCTGCACCAGCGGTACGCGTACCCCGGTGCGGTCGGCGGCCTGCGCGGCGTGCCGCAACATGCCGGCGGACAGGTCGAAGGCGATCGGACGCGCGCCCTGCGTGGCGAGCCAGCGGGCGGCGGCGGCCGCGCCGCAACCCACCTCCAGCACCCGCCGCCCCGACAGGTCACCGAGCAGGCGGGCGTCGGCCTCGCGCAGCCCCTCCGGGCACCAGACGAAGTCGACGTCGCCGAGGAAACCCCCGTGCTCGGCCTGGTAGTCGTCGGCGTCGGTGTCCCACCAGCCGCGGTTGGCCCGCCGGGCCTCGGCGTCACCCACCCGGCGCCGGGTCACCCGGCTGTCGTCATCCACGCGCTCACGCTAGGCCCCGGCCAACCCGATGGCGGCGGCGGCGCGGCCTGATCGACTCGGTTTCCTCGAAGTCGTGGCGCGGGATCGCCCCGCCACCCCCACCGGGAGGGCGCGGTGAGGCCCCTGTGACGTACGAGACAGGTGGGGTCGTTTCCGGGCGATTGTTCGGCTTTCGCAGGTCATCGCGCGTCGACGAGTCGGGAGGGCTTGCACGCTGTGGTAATGCGCACGGTAGGCTAGACGATGCGCTCGCGGATCGTGTGTCTCGGCAGGGAGCAGGTGCGCGGTCGACGGAGCACATCATGATCCCAGTAGGTGATCGTTCGGTGTGCCCGGCGACGGATCCGCTGGCGCGAACAGGTCACCGCGACACCAGCCTGCTGTGACAACCCATCCGACCGGAGCAACCGCCCACATGACGAGCAGCATCGAGGCCCCCTCGAGCGCCACCCGGGTCACCCACGACGATCTCGGTTCCGAGGAGGCATTCCTCGCCGCGATCGACGAGACCATCAAGTACTTCAACGACGGCGACATTGTCGAAGGCACCGTCGTCAAGGTCGATCGGGACGAGGTCCTGCTCGACATCGGCTACAAGACCGAGGGTGTCATCCCCTCTCGGGAGTTGTCGATCAAGCACGACGTGGACCCCGCCGAGGTTGTGACGGTTGGTGACCACATCGAGGCCCTGGTCCTCCAGAAGGAGGACAAGGAGGGTCGTCTGATCCTCTCCAAGAAGCGGGCGCAGTACGAGCGGGCCTGGGGCACGATCGAGAAGATCAAGGACGAGGACGGTGTCGTCCGCGGCTCGGTCATCGAGGTGGTCAAGGGTGGTCTCATCCTCGACATCGGGCTGCGCGGCTTCCTGCCCGCGTCCCTGGTCGAGATGCGGCGCGTGCGCGACCTGCAGCCGTACGTCGGGCGTGAGCTCGAGGCCAAGATCATCGAGCTGGACAAGAACCGCAACAACGTGGTCCTGTCCCGCCGGGCCTGGCTGGAGCAGACGCAGTCCGAGGTGCGCACCGAGTTCCTCAACAAGCTGCAGAAGGGCCAGGTCCGCAAGGGCGTCGTGTCCTCGATCGTCAACTTCGGCGCCTTCGTGGACCTCGGCGGCGTCGACGGTCTGGTGCACGTCTCCGAGCTGTCCTGGAAGCACATCGACCACCCGTCCGAGGTCGTCGAGGTCGGCCAGGAGGTCGAGGTCGAGGTTCTGGACGTCGACCTGGACCGCGAGCGCGTCTCGCTGTCGCTGAAGGCGACCCAGGAGGACCCGTGGCGGCAGTTCGCCCGCACCCACGCGATCCAGCAGATCGTGCCGGGTAAGGTCACCAAGCTCGTCCCGTTCGGTGCGTTCGTCCGGGTGGACGACGGCATCGAGGGCCTGGTCCACATCTCCGAGCTGGCCGAGCGCCACGTGGAGATCCCGGAGCAGGTCGTCCAGGTCGGCTCCGAGGTCATGGTCAAGGTCATCGACATCGACCTGGAGCGCCGCCGGATCTCGCTGTCGCTCAAGCAGGCCAACGAGGGCTTCGTCGAGGGCGAGGAGCACTTCGACCCGACCCTCTACGGCATGGCCGCGACGTACGACGCCGAGGGCAACTACATCTACCCGGAGGGCTTCGACCCGGAGACGGGCGAGTGGCTCGAGGGGTACGACAAGCAGCGCGAGACCTGGGAGAACCAGTACGCCGAGGCCCGTCAGCGTTGGGAGGCCCACACCAAGCAGGTGCAGACCTCTCGCGCCGCCGACGCCGAGGCCGCTGCCAACCCGACCCCGGCCGTTCCGGCCGCCGGTGGCGGCACCACCTCCTCGTCCAGCCCGGCCCCGAGCCGGCAGGCCGAGGAGCCGGCCGGCACGCTGGCCACCGACGAGGCGCTCGCCGCTCTGCGGGAGAAGCTCGCCGGCGGTAAGTGACCCGCTGAACGACGACGGGCCCCGTCCCCGCGATCTTTCCGATCGCCGGGGGCGGGGCCCTCGCCATACCCGCCGCCGGAGGCAGCATCGCCGAGGCGAGGGGGGCGTGTCGCCGTGATTCGCCCTGATCACCTGACACTGGCGGGTCGGGAGCGCCCCACCCACCTCGCGTCCTTTGCTCTGCTTCAGCCCAGGAAACACCCGGTGTCCGATTATCGGACGGCAGCTGTTTCCTCGGTTGAAGCAGAGCAAAGGACGCGGGCGAGGGGCAGCGCATTGGACGGCCTGCGGCGCTCCTCGTGGGGCGGGTGTGGTTTGGCGCGCGAGCCGTGATCGGGTTGACTGGTGCGGTGCTGAGGGTGGGTTTGACCGGCGGGATCGGGTCGGGCAAGAGCGCGGTGGCCGCGCGGCTGGTGGAGTTGGGCGCGGTGCTCGTCGACGCGGACCAGATCGCCCGGGAGGTCGTCGCGCCGGGCACGGAGGGTCTCGCGGAGATCGTCGCCACCTTCTCGGAGAAGGTGCTGGGCGCCGACGGCGCGCTGGATCGCGCCGCGTTGGGTGCCGTGGTGTTCTCCGACGAGACCGCCCGCCGCCGGTTGGAGGCGATCACCCATCCCCGGGTGCGGGCGCGTACGGCCGAACTGGTCGCGGCGGCGGCACCTGACGCGATAGTCGTCAACGACGTACCGCTGCTGGTGGAGGTGGGGCTCGCGCCGACGTACCACCTGGTCATCGTGGTGCAGACGGCCGTGCCGACCCGGCTGGAGCGGCTGATGCGCGACCGGGGGATGGACCGCGCGGAGGCCGAGCGGCGGATCGCCGCGCAGGCCGACGACGCCCGTCGGCGTGCCGTGGCGGACGTGGTGCTGACCAATGACGGCACTCTGGCGGCGCTGCACGCCGCGGTGGATTCGCTGTGGCGGCAGCGGCTGCGTCCCTACGAGCACAACCTGCGGCAGCGGCAGGTCGTGCCGGTGCCGGACCGCGGCGCCGGGGTGGGTGCCGATCCGAGCTGGCCCGAGCAGTACGCCCGGCTGGCCGCCCGGATCCGTCACGCGCTGGCCCCGGCGGATCTGCGGATCGACCACATCGGTGCGACGGCGGTGCCCGGGCTCGCCGCCGACGACGTCATCGACGTGCAGGTGGCCGTGTCCAGCCTCGCCGACGCCGACGGGCCGCTGGCCGACCGGCTGGCGAACGCGGGGTTTCCCCGCGTGCCGGGGCACTGGTGGGACGATCCGCGCCCGGCGGGCCGGGGTCGGTGGGAGAAGCGGCTGCACGGCAGCGCCGACCCGGATCGCCCGGTGCGCCTGCACGTGCGGGAGGCCGAGTCGCCGGGCTGGCGGTACGCGCTGCTCATGCGTGACCACCTCCGCGCCGATCCGGATCAGCGGGCCACGTACCTGCTGTTCAAACGGGATCTGGTCGACGCCGCGCCGCTGGTTGCCGACTCCGGAACGGCCCGCGATCCCTGGTTCGACGAGGAGTACCTGCGGGCCGAGCAGTGGGCCGCACGGACCGGCTGGCGGCCCTGAGAGCCCTGCCAGCAGGCTTACGGGCGGGTGGTCAGCGGGCTCCGGGTCGGGGCGGGCCGCTCGCGTTGCGCGGCGGCGGGTTGAGGCGGGGCACCACGGCGGGGCTGAGGTCCACCTGCGCCCACGCGCCGGGGCCGGTGTGCAGTTCCACCCGGCGCAGCGACCCGTCGCGGTCGATCCAGTAGCGCAGGCGCACGTCGGCCGTGCGGAGCTCCACGACGTCGACGGTCCGGCCGGCGGCGAGGTCCTCGCGTACCCGCACGGCCGCGCCGCGCAGCGCCACCGGCCCGGCGGCGGCCACCGCGGCGTCGACCAGCAGATCGAGGTCGTCGCGGGGGGACCGGGTGGACCGCCACGACCCGGCCGGGACCGGAAACGGCGGCCGGCCCGGGACCTCGGCGGTGCCACCGCCGCCGGCGGAGGCCGGCACGTCCGTCCGGGACAGGCCGGCCGCGTCGCGGTGCAGCAGGGTCCGGCGGTCCGGTACGCCCAGGTCGGCGACCGCCACGTACGCCGTGCGGGCGGCCCAGCTCAACCAGCCGGCGCCCCGCAGGTTGGTGTCCGTGCCCACCGGCGCGGTAAGCGTCAGCGTGGCCCCGCCCTGGCCGCGCAGCCGGGCGGGCAGCCGGTCCAGCCGGCGCTGCTCCGCATCCGTGAGCGCGCGGGGCAGCCCGGGTCGGCCGCCGAGAGCGTCGACCGGGGACAGCGTGGGACGGTCGATCCGGTTGAGGAGCACCGTGACCGGTCCGGCGCCGGGCAACCGGGTCACCAGTTTGTGCAGTCGGCCATCCCGGTCGAGCCAGTAGCGGGTCGACCCGTCCGGACCGGTCGCCGCCGTGCCGCCCGTCGCCGCGCTGGCGGGGCTGGATGGGATTGCGGTGGGCAGTGGCGCCTGCACGACGTCGACCGGCCCGGCCGCGACCACGTCCCGGGCGACCCAGCGCGCGTCGACGCCGTCCATCGCCGGGGACGGGTCCGGTCGGTCGGCGGCGAGGCCGAGGAGCAGATCGAGGACCGGTGCCAGGCCCGCGCCGGGCGTCAGGTGGTGCAGCCGCCAGCCGTCCGCCGGTGGCACCAGAGGCGGCGCGGCCGGGGTGGGCACGGCCGCCGGGTCGGGACGGGTGACCAGCACCGACCCGGCGCTCTGCAACAGGCCACGCTCGGCGCCCGCCCCCGGCCCGCCCACATCCAGGTAGAGCAGGGGCCGCGACCAGTCCACCCAGCCCACCAGTTCGGTACGCGCGGCGCCTGCGCCGACCGTGACGTGGAGGCCGGCGCGCAGGTCTCGAAGGTTGGTGACCCGCATGGCGGCCAGCCGTTCGGCCTCGGCGACGGTCAGCGGTCGGGTCGGCTCGGGTGGGTCGGGAGCCCAGCTCAGCAGCCCGGCCACCAGCGCCGTCGCGGACGTCACCGCGGTCAGGGCGAGCAGCAGCAGCACCGTACGCCGACGCCGGCTCGCCCGGGAGGGACCGACGCTGTCGGTGTCGGGGGCGTCCGTGTCGCGCGGCTCCCCGCCGGGGTTGGCGGACGGGCCGCCGGTGCGGACGGCGTCGCCAGCGCGTGTGGTGTCGGGGGAGGGGCCGCGCGCCGGGGCCGAAGAGGTGTCCACGGATGTGAAACGGGCGGGACAGCACGGGGTGACGAGCTGAGGGCGACGAGTTGGGGGCGAAGCGGCAGGGGCGCTCGCGGCGGCCGGTCTGCGCCTCGAGCGCGACCACACGGGTGCGCACGCCGGACGAGCCGGGTGCTGCGACCGCTGTGCCGGGGGCGGCCGGCCGTGATGACGGCCCGGCCTCCTGCCCGGTCGGCCGCCGCGAGCGGCCTACATGAAGAGGGTAGTCCCGGTGACATGGGCCACACAATGGGAATATCGAAGCCGATCACGCACTCTGCGCGACGGCCGAACGTGTCGGACCTGCGGCGTACCGTTGAGGTCATGGCGCTCGACATTCCCCGGCTCGACGGCCGCTTCCAGGTCGTCAGTGAATTCCAGCCGGCCGGCGACCAGCCGGCCGCCATCGACGACCTTGAGCGCCGGGTGCGGCGCGGCGACCGCAACACGGTGCTCCTCGGCGCGACCGGCACCGGCAAGAGTGCCACCACCGCGTGGCTGATCGAGCGGCTGCAGCGCCCCACCCTGGTGCTCGCCCCGAACAAGACGCTCTGCGCGCAGCTGGCCAAGGAGTTCAGCGAGTTGCTGCCGCACAACGCCGTCGAATACTTCGTCTCGTACTACGACTACTACCAGCCCGAGGCGTACATTCCGCAGACCGACACCTACATCGAGAAGGACTCCTCGATCAACGAGGAGGTCGAGCGGCTGCGGCACTCGGCGACGATGTCGCTGCTCACCCGCCGCGACGTGATCGTGGTGGCGACCGTCTCGGCGATCTACGGCCTGGGCACCCCGGAGGAATACCTCAACCGGGCGGTGAAGGTGCAGGTCGGCCAGGATCTCGACCGCGACCAGTTGCTGCGGCGGCTGGTCGACATCCAGTACACCCGCAACGACATGGCCTTCCAGCGGGGCACCTTCCGGGTCCGCGGCGACACGCTGGAGATCATCCCGGCGTACGAGGAGCTGGCGGTCCGCATCGAGCTGTTCGGCGACGAGGTGGAGAAGCTCTACTACCTCAACCCGTTGACCGGTGACGTGGTCCGGGAGGTCGACCAGTTGGTGATCTTCCCGGCGACGCACTACGCGGCCGGCCCGGAGCGGATGGAGCGGGCCATCCGCGACATCGAGGTGGAGCTGGCCGAGCGCCTCGCCGAGCTGGAGCGCCAGGGCAAGCTGCTGGAAGCGCAGCGGCTGCGGATGCGCACCACCTACGACATCGAGATGATGCGGCAGGTGGGTTTCTGCTCCGGCATCGAGAACTACTCGATGCACATGGACGGGCGGCTGCCCGGCAGCCCGCCGCACGCCCTGCTCGACTACTTCCCGGACGACTTCCTCACCGTGGTCGACGAGTCGCACGTGACGATCCCGCAGATCGGCAGCATGTACGAGGGTGACGCCTCCCGCAAGCGGATGCTCATCGACCACGGGTTCCGGCTGCCCAGCGCCGCCGACAACCGGCCGCTGCGTTTCGACGAGTTCCTGGAGCGGGTCGGCCAGATGGTCTGCCTGTCGGCGACCCCGGGCACGTGGGAGCTGGAACAGGCCCAGGGTGAGTTCGTCGAGCAGGTCATCCGCCCGACCGGGCTGGTCGACCCGCAGGTCGTGATCAAGCCGACCAAGGGTCAGATCGACGATCTGATGCACGAGATCAAGCTGCGGACCGACCGCGACGAGCGGGTGCTGGTCACGACGCTCACCAAGAAGATGGCCGAAGACCTGTCGGACTACCTCCTGGAGAACGGCGTCCGGGTGCGCTACCTGCACTCCGAGGTCGACACCCTGCGCCGGGTGGAGCTGCTGCGCGAGCTGCGCAAGGGCGAGTACGACGTGCTGGTCGGCATCAACCTGCTCCGCGAGGGTCTGGACCTGCCCGAGGTGTCGCTCGTGGCGATCCTCGACGCCGACAAGGAGGGCTTCCTGCGCAGCGGTCGGTCGCTGATCCAGACCATCGGGCGAGCCGCCCGGAACGTCTCGGGCCAGGTGCACATGTACGCCGACAAGATCACCCCGTCGATGGCGGCGGCGATCGACGAAACCGACCGACGTCGCGCCAAGCAGATCGCGCACAACGAGGCACACGGGATCAGTCCGGAGCCGCTGCGCAAAAAGATCCACGACATCCTGGACGACATCTACCGCGAGGCGGAGGACACCGAGAACTCCCGGGTCGGCGGCGCGGCGCGTCAGCTCTCCCGGGGCAAGGCGCCGGTCAAGGAGACCCGCAGTCGCAGTCGGTCCACCGCCGCCACCCCGTCCCGGGAGGGGATGGCCCGCGCCGACCTCGCCCAGCTCATCCAGGAGCTCAACGACCAGATGCTGGCCGCCGCCCGCGAGTTGCAGTTCGAGTTGGCGGCGCGGATCCGCGACGAGGTCGCCGACCTGAAGAAGGAGCTACGCGGCATGGACGCCGCCGGGGTGAAGTGAGGGCAGCCCGGCCGGCGTGGGCCGGGCTACCCGAACGGCGTCCCCGCCCGGCCCGCCGGCCGACCACTCGATTGCGGTGAGCAAGCAAGCTATTGCACTGGGTGATCGTCCTGCGTACGCTCCCTCGATGGGGAGGCGGGGATGCCGTTGCCAACAAGTCCTGTCATTCGACGCGCGCGGCTCGGCGCCGAGCTGCGTCAGTTACGTCGGCGCGAGGCGCTGACCCTGGAGCAGGTCTGCGACCGGCTGGGCTGGGCGTCGACGTCGAAACTGTCCCGCATCGAGCTGGGGCAGAGCCGTCCGGATCTCGCCGACGTGCTGGACCTGCTCGACATCTACCAGGTGCCGGCGTCGGCCCGGGACGCGTTGATCGTGATCGCGCGGGATGCGGCCACCAGCCGCGGCTGGTGGAAGACGCTCGGCGAGATGAGCGAGCGGCAGCGCATCTACGCCGAGTTGGAGGCGGGCGCGGCCGACATCGTCGAGTACCAGCCGGCGGTCGTGCCGGGGCTGCTCCAGACGCCGGCGTACGCCCGGTCGCGGGTCGCCGCCGGCGTCCTGCTCGCGCCGGAGGTCGACGTGGAGGCGGAGGTGCGCGCCCGGGCGATGCGGCAGGAGGTGCTGCGCCGGGCCGAGCCGCCGCGCTACACGGCGGTGCTCGCCGAGGCGGTGTGCGATCCGGGTGACCTGCCGGTCGACGTCTGGCGAGAGCAGTTGCGGCACCTGGTGACGGTGACCGGGCTGGCCCACGTGACGGTGCGACTGCTGCCGCGCGGGGTGGCCGGCAGCGGCCTGCACCCGCTCACCCCGTACTCCTGGTATGCCTTTCCCGACCCGGCGGATCCGCGGACGGTGATGCTGGAGGCGTTGACCACCGACGTCCGCTTGGCGACCGTGCTCGACGTCGACAGGTACGAGCGGATGACCGAGGCGTTGCTGGCGGCAGCCCTGTCACCGGAGGAGACGGTCACCGCGCTGGCCCGCCGCGTCGGCGAGTGAGCAGCGGTGCGGCGGGTGCCGCCCGCGCGGCCCCCGGACCCGGCGCCCCCGAGCCCGTCGGGGCCGGCGACCGGCGCGTGCGGGAGGCACGATAACCGCGGGGTGCGACAGATTCCTCAGGCCGGAACGTCGAGGAAGTGCTCGACCACCGGTGGCCCGGCGAAGTGCGGCCCGATCAGCGCCCGCCACTGGGCGAACCGCTCGGTGTCCCGGAAGTTCTTCTCGTGCGCCTCGACCGAGTCCCACTCGACCAGCAGCACGAACCGGGTCGGGGACTCGATGCCCCGGGTCATCCGCACCGATCGGCAGCCGGGCGTCCCGGCGAGCACCGGGTGACCCTGGGCGTACGCGGCGGCGAACGCGTCCTCGTGTCCGGGCAGTACGTCGATCAGCGCGACTTCAAGCACCATGCCGCAAAGCCTCCCACGGCGTAGGCGCGCAGGGGCGTGCGGGTGTCGCGGGGCCGGTTGCCGCACCTGACACACACTAGCCTCCTAGGACGGCTTAGGCGGTGTGGCGTATTCCCGATGACGCGGGCGCATCGGGTGCGCGGTGACACCCGACGCCCGGGGTGTGATCACGGCGAGTGGTGGGCAACAATGGTCACCGAGGAGGGGAGTATTCCCCCGTGACGAAGTCGTCAGCACGGACGATCGCCGGCACCTCGGTGTTCGACCCGGCTTCGTCGGTCGCCGACCCGTTCGCGGGTCGGGGGCGGAAGAGACCTCCGACAGTCACCAGAGTGAGCGACAGCGGCACGCCAGCCCCCACGGGGGCGTTACGGTGTGCCCGACGCCGCGTGTCTGCCGGAGGAATGAACGTTGGACGTGTCCGGATTGGTGTGGGCGGGGACCCTCGTCGCACTGACTGCGGTGCTGCTCGTCGATTTGTTGATCATTGGCCGGCGTCCGCACGAGCCGAGCGTGCGCGAATCGAGCCTCTGGGTCGCCTTCTACGTGGGTCTCGCCCTGCTCTTCGGCGTCGGCGTCTGGTTGACCGCCGGGGCCAGTTCGGCGGGGCAGTTCTACACCGGCTGGCTCACCGAGTACAGCCTCTCGGTCGACAACCTCTTCGTCTTCGTCATCATCATGGCCCGCTTCGGGGTGCCCCGGCAGTACCAGCAGAAGGTGCTGCTCATCGGCATCGTGCTGGCGCTGGTGATGCGCGGTGGCTTCATCGCCGCCGGCGCGGCGCTGATCTCGCAGTTCTCCTGGGTCTTCTACATCTTCGGCGCGTTCCTGATCTACACGGCGGTCAACCTGGCCCGCCAGGGTGAGCCGGACGAGGACGAGTTCTCGGAGAACCTGCTGATCCGGTGGAGCCGCCGGGCGCTGCCGATCTCCAAGGGCTACAACGACGCGAAGCTGATGACCCACGAGAACGGGCGTCGGCTGTTCACCCCGATGCTCATCGTGATGATCGCGATCGGCACCACTGACCTGATCTTCGCTCTGGACTCGATCCCGGCGATCTTCGGCATCACCCAGGAGCCGTACCTGGTCTTCACCGCGAACGTCTTCGCGCTGATGGGCCTGCGCCAGCTCTACTTCCTGCTCGGCGGCCTGCTCGACCGGCTGATCTACCTGAGCTACGGGCTGGCCGTCGTGCTGGGCTTCATCGGCGTCAAGCTGGTGCTGGAGGCGCTCGCCGACAACAACCTGCCGTTCATCAACGGCGGGGAGCACGTCGGCTGGGCCCCGCACATCCCGATCTGGCTGTCCCTGCTGGTCATCATCGGCACGTTGGGCATCGCCACCATCGCGAGCCTGGCCAAGTCCGCCCGGGACCGCCGCCGCGAGCTGGCCGGGGTCCGGCGCTGAACCACCACCGGTCGGGCCCGCACCACGGGCCCGACCGGTCAGACCCGGTGGACGCCGACGAGAGTGGCCGTCCGGTCGGCCGGCAGCTGTTCCTCCAGCACCCGTCGTCGCCGGTAGCAGGCGTGCAGCATCCGTCGGGTCGTCGGGTCGTCGGCGACGGCGGTGACGATGCCGATGTGGTGGATCTTGCGGCCGGGGCGGGCGAAAAAGTAGAGGTCGCCAGGACGCTCCGCGCCCAGGGGCAGCGGGGTCGTGGCGACGGCCTGGTCGTCGGCGTCGCGGGGCAGCAGTACGCCGAACCGGCGCCACGCCAGGTGGACGAGGCCCGAGCAGTCGATGCCGTACGCGGAGAGCCCGCCCCAGATGTAGGCGACGTCCAGCAGTCGCTGGGCCACCGCGAGCGCGTCGGCGGCGCTGGGCGGCTCGGTAGGCACCGGGACGAGCTGCGCGTCGGGCAGCCAGAGCGGCGCGGCCTGGGCGGGGACGTGGACCGGTCGCCAGCCGTCGCGGGCCGGGCCGGCCGGGACGAGGCGCGTGCCGACGACGACGCCGGGCAGCGCCACCGGCCCGCCCGGAGCGGTGTGCAGCCCGGTGACGGTGGCGTCCACGATCAGCGGGTCGCCGCTGACTGTGGGATCCACGGGGGTCAGCTGGTCGGCGGGGAGCCAACCCGGGTAGCCGCGGGGATCGAGCTTGGCGGCCGGCTGCTCGACGGCGACGACCCGTGCCCAGCCGTCGGGGCGCAGCTCGTCGATCAGCACCCGCTCGCCGAGCAGGAGTTGGCTCAGCACGCAGTCGCCGACCTGCTGGTCGGTGTCCATGCCGCGAACCCACGTCGGGATGTCGACGCCGGCCGTGAGCGCGGGACCGTCGACCGGCCGGACCGCCTCGGGGGAGGACCACAGCGTCGCGACGGCGACCCGGACGATGGCCTCGCGGCTCTGTTGCAGTTCCACGTCAACCCCCAGCTCGTGTCGGCTGTTCAGGGGAACCCTATGAAAGAAACCAACGGTCATCAACCGCGGGTCTGCACCTTTACTTCAGTCAGGCCGGAGATGCCCAGGCCAGGCGCATCCGGCAGCACCACTGTCGGCCCCTCGTAGCGGATGCCCCCCTGCACCGGCGACCAGGCCAGCCACCAGGCGGCGTCCAGGTCGGCGACGGCAGTGGTGCCGTACGCGGCGACCAGGCTCGCCGCCGCGCCGATACCGACCTGACTCTCCATCATCGACCCGACCACAGTGCCGAGCCCGTGCGCGGCGGCCAGCTCCAGCAGGGTGCGCGCCGGCTGCAGCCCGCCGCACTTGGCCAGCTTGACGTTGACCAGGTCGGCGGCCCGGCGACGGATCACCTCGACCAGGTCGCGGACCCCGAAGACCGCCTCGTCGGCCAGGATCGGCACGGACACCCGGTCGCTGACCCACGCCAGCCCGTCCAGGTCCCAGCGGGCCACCGGCTGCTCGACCAGCTCCACGTCCAGCCCGGCGTCCTCGATGCCACGGATCACCCGGACCGCCTCGCGCGGCGTCCAGCCCTGATTGGCGTCGAGTCGGATCCGGACCCCGGCGCCGACCGCCGCGCGGACCGCCCGTACCCGGTCCAGGTCGCCGGCCGCGTCCGTGCCGACCTTCAGCTTCAGCACGCCGAAGCCGTCGGCCTGCCGCTGCCGCGCGGCCGTCGCCAGGTCCACCGCGTCGCCCGCCGCGAGGGTGACGTCCGTCGGAACCCGCAGGGCCGTGCCGCCGAGCAACCGCACCAGGGGTACGCCCAATCGCTGCGCGGCCAGGTCGTGCAGGGCCACGTCCATCGCGGCCTTCGCCGCCTCGTTGCCGACCACGGCGCGCTGCACCTCGGCGCAGCGGGCCACCAGGTCGTCCGGGTCCCGCCCGGTGAGCAGCGGGCCGAGCAGTTCGCGTACGCACGCCTGCGCGCCGCCGACCGACGCGCCGGTCACCTGCCACACCTGCGGCGCCTCGCCGAAGCCGGACCGACCGTCGGCGTCGATCAGCTCGACGACCAGGGTTTCCACTGTGGTGGTACGGCGCAGCGCGGTGACGAACGGGGTGTGTAAGGGGGCAGAAACGCGGTGGGTGCGTACCGCCGAGATCGTCATTGGGGCACCCTATACGCAGACACGCGACGGGAGGAGAGACCGGATGGTCGAACGGGACTGGGAGCTGGTGGGCGCACCGAACGCCCGTGACCTGGGCGGGCTGCTTGGCGCCGACGGCCGCAGGGTGCGGGCCGGACGGCTGCTCCGCACCCCGGCGCTGGGTCGGCTCACCGACGAGGATCTGCCGGTGCTGGCGAAGCTGGGGCCGGCCTGCGTGCTCGACCTGCGCGCCTCGGCGGAGATCGATGTCGCCCCGCCCGACCGGCTGGCCGGCGAGCCGCGGGTCGTGCACCTGCCGGTGCACGATCCGGAGCACCCGGTCTTCACGTACGTCTCGGCGGTGCTGCTCGGCCACGACCTCGACGCGTACGCGGAGCTGGCCCGGCAGGGCACGGCGGGGGCGATGGCCGAGATCTACCGATGGTTCGTCACCGGCGAGTCGGCCCGGGTCAACTTCGGCGCGGCGGTGCGGCTGGCCGCCCGGCCGGAGAACCTTCCGCTGCTCTACCACTGCTCCGCGGGCAAGGACCGCACCGGGTGGCTCACCGTCGTCCTGCTGACCGCGCTCGGTGTGGACGAGGCCGCGATCCGCGCCGAGTACCTGCGCAACAACGAGCTGACCGACAGCCTCCGGGCGGTGATCATCGAGGCGATGCGACGCCGGCAGCCCGGCCTGGACGTCGACGCGGTGCTGCCGGTGCTGGAGGTCCGCGCCGAGTACCTCGACGCCGGCTACCAGGAGGTGCGCCGGGTGCACGGCTCGTTCGACGGCTACCTGCGCGACGGGCTGGGGCTGACCGACGAGGTCCTCACGGCGCTGCGGGCGCAACTGCTGGAGTGACCGCCACGGCGGTCGGCACGTCGGCGCGTGCGACCCGCCCGATGACGATCAGCGCCTGGCCGGCCGCGTACGTCGCCATCACGAGCACCGACGCGCCGGGCGGCTGGGCCACGTCGGCCACCCCGGAGGCGATCAGCAGATCGGAGCCGAGGAACAGCGCGGCGCCGACACCGACCCGCCAGCCCTGGGTCACGGCGGTGGTGGCCATCGCCGCCAGCGCGACGGCGTAGCCGGCCACCGGCACAGCCAGCCCGGCCTCGGTCAGCCCCGCCCACATCCAGGCCAGCGCGGCGACGGTCAGCGCCGCGTACAGCAGAGGCACCGCGACCAGCGGCGGACGGCGCAGCCGCGTCGCGGCGCCGTGCCGGGTGAAGGCCACGAGGTAGCAGACGTGGGCGGCGAGGAAGCAGACCATGCCGGCCATGAACCAGCCGGTGCCGGAGGCCAGCAGCGCCACGTCTCCGGCCGTGGAGCAGGCCAATGCGGCGAGCACCAGATAGTCCGGCCGGGCGCCGCGTTCGGTGGCCGCCCGCCAGAGGTACGCGGCCAGCAGCGGCATCAGCAGCGGCTTGGTGAGCAGCTCGGCCACTGCACTGTCGACGGCGTTGGCCAGCAGGTTCGCCGCCGTCACGACGGAAAAGACGACGAGCAGGGTACGGCTGCGAGGCATCAGCGGCTCCGGGGTGGGGTGGCAGCAGCCTAGCCGGATCGGCGGGTGCCGGCCTCAGAGCCGGTGGCGGGCCGCCCAGGCCTGCGCCGAGACGTGCGCGATCAGGCGGCAGGCGTCGTCCTCGACGCCCTCGTCGCTGTCGGCCAGGTCGGTGGTGGTGCACACCGCGATGACGTACGGCGGTGCGTCGTCGGGCAGCACCACGCCGACGCTGTGGCGCACGCCGCGTACCCAGCCGTTCTTGAGCGCGACGCGGGTGCCCTCGGGCAGGCCGGCGGCCAGGTCCTCGCGGTGCTCCTGGGCGAGCAGCACGTCGAGCATGGTCGCGCAGCCGGCCGGCGAGGCGAGGCGGCCGGGAGTCGTGGCGCCGCTGGCCAGCGCGCCCAGCAGGGCGGCCAGGTCGGCGGCGGTGACGGTGTTGGTGATGCCTGCCTCGCGGGCGGCGAAGTCCTCGATGCCCCGGCCGGTGACGCTGTTGCGGGCACCGGCCAGCGACCACACCTCGGCCACCGCGGGCAACCCGACGTGCCCGATGACCAGGTTGGTCGCCAGGTTGCTGGACCGTACGATCATCCGTTCGGCGAGCCAGCGCAGGGGCGCGGTGCCGCCGAGCCGGTCCCACACGGCGTCGTCGTTGTCGTAGTGCGGGGCGCAGGAGAAGCGGGGAGCGCCGGGCTGGGCCGAGTCGAACTCGTTGACCACCGGGACGTCGGCGTCCAACTCCAGGGTGCCGGCCTCGGCGGCGCGGTGCAGCGCGGCCAGCACCCCCACCTTCATGGTGCTGGCGGCGTAGTGGCCGGCGTCGGCGTGGCGGGTCCATGTCGGGGGCGCGTCGAGTCGACAGACGTATGCCGAGACGGTGCCCGGCACCCGGTCCAGATGGGCGTCGAGATCATCCCAGGTCATGCCGGTGACCGTAGCCGATCACGGGGCGGGCGGGCCCGCGTACCCCCGCCGGAAAGCGGACGGGGGGGGGGGGGGGGGGGGGGGCGGGGGCGCCCCGGGCCGGGGGGGGGGGGGTGGTGAGCGCGC
>NZ_JBEZEA010000023.1:0-603 GCF_040648635.1 Micromonospora sp. NPDC049114
CATTCCACCAACACGGTGCCGGGGCCGGGGGCGGCCGGTGGTGCTCGGCCGTGCGGGGGGTGTAACCGTGCCGGCCGGGCGGGTGTTCCCGGCGGCTGTCACACCGACCTGCGGTGGTGCTTGGCGGTGCGGGGGGTGTAACCGTGCCGGCCGGGCGGGTGTTCCCGGCGGCTGTCACACCAACTTGCGGTGGTGCTTGGCGGTGCGGGGGGTGTAACCGTGGCGGCCGGCGGGGTGTTCCCGGCGGCTGCGGTGCGCCGCTAGCTCGAAGGTCGCGGCGGCATGCCAGGTATAACGACCCCGGCGGGTCACCGATTCCGCCGCCGGAGTGCCACCGACCACAGGACACCCACGCCGCAACGGTACAAACCACCCGGCGGAAACGGACATCCACCACCACCCGCCGGTTGATCGACTCGACTTCGCTGAAGTCGCGGTATCCGGACGCCCGGGATACCCCGACATCGCCGAACCCGAGTCGATCACCCTCGCACGGGACCTGCGCCCAACCGGGTGATCGTGCTCGGTCCGGGAAACACGGACGTCCACCACCGGCGGCGGTTGATCGACCCGACTTCGCTGAAGTCGCGGTATCCGGACGCG
>NZ_JBEZEA010000023.1:700-42186 GCF_040648635.1 Micromonospora sp. NPDC049114
GCCCGGGACACCCCGACATCGCCGAACCCGAGTCGATCACCCCCGTACGGGACCTGCGCCCAACCGGGTGATCGTGCTCGGTCCGGGAAACACGGACGTCCACCACCGGCGGCGGTTGATCGACTCGACTTCGCTGAAGTCGCGGTATCCGGACGCCCGGGACACCCCGACATCGCCGAACCCGAGTCGATCACCCCCGTACGGGACCTGCGCCCAACCGGGTGATCGTGCTCGGTCCGGGAAACACGGACATCCATCACCGGCGGCGGTTGATCGACTCGACTTCGCTGAAGTCGCGGTATCCGGACGCCCGGATACCGCGACACCGCCGAACCCGAGTCGATCAAGCCGGGGCGGCAAGACGCCCAACCGGATGATCGCGCTCGATCCGGGAAACACGGCCCTCGCGACGCGGGCGAGGCCACTAATCCACGGATCGAGCACGACCAGGCCCGCCGAAACGCCCGCCGCCAGCGGTGTCCGACGGCAAAACGCCCGCCGCCAGCGGTGTCCGACGCCGGGGCCGGCACCCCATGACACGGCGACCTGGGGATCAGGCCACCGCCGGCACCGGACAAACCACCAACCGGACCCGAGCATCCGACGACCGTCCGGGTTGATCGACTCGACTTCTCACGCCACCGGACAAACTGCCCACCGGACCGGAGGGCGCGACCTTGCGGTCTGTCGTGCTTCAGTGGGATTCCGTGTCGTTCCGGGGTGCGCGGTTCTGTCGGGGGACCGTGGGGGTCGCCGGCCAGGGGATCTCGGGGGAGCGGTGGAAGGTGATCCCGGCGGTGGACCAGCGCGGGCCGTGTCCGGCCAGGCGCTCGCGGAACCCGGCCCAGTCGTGCGTGGCGCGGGGTGACCAGCCCAGCTCGGCGATGGCGGGCAGCCGGGGAAACAGCATGAACTCGATGTCGGTGAGCGAGGTGACCGACTCGGTCCACAGCGGGGCCTCCACGCCGAGCACGGCAGTGCTGGGCACGTCGGCGATGTGCGTGCCCGGATCCCAGTCGTACGCCCGACGTACGTCGATGAGGCCGGCCCAGTCGTGCCCGATCGGGGTGTCCTCGGCGTACTTCATGTCCAGGTAGGCGTGGTTGCCGGGGGAGAGGATCAGCCGGGCGCCCCGCCGGACCGCGTCGGCAGTGGTCGGATCTTCGGCGTCGGTGCCCCACCATTGCAGGACCCGCCCGTCGAGGTGCGCCGCCGGGGCGAGCTGGTGCCAGCCCACGACGGCCTTGCCGGTGTCGGCGACGATCCGCTGCGCCCTCTCCACGAAATCGGTGTAGACCGCACCCTTGACCTTGAACGCCTCGTCGCCGCCGATGTGCAGCCACGGACCGGGGGTGAGGGCGGCCACCTCGCCGAGGACGTCGGCGATGAAGTCGTACGTCTGCTCGTCGGCCGGGTCGACGTAGCTGAAGCCGACCTCGGTGCCGGTGTACGGCGGCGGCGCGAGCTTGTCCGGTGCGAGCTGGGGGTACGCGACGAGTGCCGCGTTGGTGTGGCCGGGCAGGTCGATCTCCGGGACGACGGTGACGTGCCGGGCGGCCGCGTGGGAGACGATCCGCCGGTAGTCCGCCTTGGTGTAGTGCCCGCCGGGGCCGCCGCCGACCTCGCTCGCCCCGCCGACGGTGGCCAGCTTCGGCCAGGAGTCGACGGCGATGCGCCATCCCTGGTCGTCGGTGAGGTGCAGGTGCAGGTGGTTGAGCTTGTAGCGGGCGAGGTGGTCGATCACCCGAAGGACGTCCTCGACGGTGAAGAAGTGTCGCGCGACGTCGAGCATCGCGCCCCGGTAGGGGAAGCGGGGGCGGTCCAGGATCGTGCCGCCGGGCAGCGCCCAGCGCGTGGTCACCGGGGTCGGGCTCTCCACGGCGGCGGGGAGCAGTTGCCGGATCGTCTGGACGCCGTAGAAGAGGCCGGTCGGGGTGTCGGCGACGAGGCGTACCGCGGCGGCGGTCACGTCGAGCCGGTAGCCCTGGGCCCCGAGGTCCGTGGTTGGTCGCTCGGTGGCGGGGGCCGGGCTGGCGGGCGTGGCGGCAAGGGTGAGCGTCAGCGTGCCGGTCGGCCCGTCCGTACGGGTGTCGTCGGCTACCGGCAGGAGGAACCCGGTTGCCGGTCGGAGCAGCTCGGCGAGGTGGTCGGCCACCGCGCGGGCGCCCGGGTCGGCGGTGACCCGGATGGCCGTGTCCGCGGTGAGCACGAAGGACGCGGTGGGATCCGCTTCGACCCGTTCCGGTGCCGGTACGACGTCGTCGAGGCGTACCGCGGGGGCGAGCAGGTCGTCGCCGGCCGTGCGCGCGGCGAGCGCGGCCAGGTCCGCGGCCTCCGGCTGGTGCGCGGGCAGCGCGACCGGGTCGGCGGCGGCGGACGGCTCGGGGGTGGGGGAGGAGATCGGGAGGGAGGACACGACGACGGCTCCGGAAGGGGTTATTTCGCGTCGGATATGGCAAAAGCGAGCTTCGGCAGAACCAGTGGCGTCAACAATACGAGGACCGGGGATATTGCGTGATCGTGCGCGTGGAAGCGTTCCCAAAAACCGGTACGAACGCGGATAGTCGTGATGGCTGTGCCTATTGTCACCGAACGGTCCCAGGCCACCCGATCTTCGCTTAACCTTCGCCCTGAACCTTCGTTAAGTGTCAATCCGGCGCGCGTGGGAGGCTCTGGTGGCAGCGCAAGAGACCGACGAACACAAGTACGTCTACGACTTCTCCGAGGGCAACAAGGATCTCAAGGACCTGCTCGGCGGCAAGGGCGCGAACCTCGCCGAGATGACCAACCTCGGCCTGCCCGTCCCGCCCGGCTTCACCATCACGACCGAGGCGTGCCAGGCGTACCTCACGACCGGGCGGGAGCCGGACGGCCTCGCCGGTCAGATCGAGGCGCACCTGGAGGCGCTGGAACGGGCGATGGGCAAGCGCCTCGGCGACCCGCAGGACCCGCTGCTGGTGTCCGTCCGCTCCGGGGCCAAGTTCTCCATGCCCGGCATGATGGAGACCGTCCTCAACGTCGGCCTCAACGACCAGAGCGTGGTGGGGCTCTCCGCCCAGGCCGGCGGGAACGACCGGTTCGCCTGGGACTCCTACCGTCGGCTGATCCAGATGTTCGGCAAGACCGTCTGCGAGGTGCCGGGCGAGGAGTTCGAGCACGCCCTCGACGAGGCCAAGAGCGCCAAGGGCACGCACAACGACCTCGACCTGGACGCGGACGACCTGCGCGGGCTGGTCGACGCGTACAAGAAGATCTTCGCCAAGCACACCGGTCGGGAGTTCCCGCAGCAGCCGCGTGAGCAGCTCGACCTGGCCATCCGGGCGGTGTTCGAGTCGTGGAACGCCGAGCGCGCGGTGCTCTACCGCCGCCAGGAGCGCATCCCGGCCGACCTCGGCACCGCGGTCAACGTGGTGACCATGGTCTTCGGCAACCTCGGCCCCGACTCCGGCACCGGGGTCGCCTTCACCCGCGACCCGGGCAGCGGCGCGCAGGGCATCTACGGCGACTACCTGGCCAACGCCCAGGGCGAGGACGTGGTCGCCGGCATCCGCAACACGGTGCCGTTGCAGGAGTTGGAGCAGCTCGACAAGTCGTCCTACGACGAGCTGCTCGGCATCATGGCCCGGTTGGAGGAGCACTACCGGGATCTGTGCGACATCGAGTTCACCATCGAACGCGGCAAGCTGTGGATGTTGCAGACCCGCGTCGGCAAGCGGACGGCCGCCGCCGCGTTCGTGATCGCCGGGCAGCTCGTCGACGAGGGCCTGATCGATGAGGACGAGGCGCTGCACCGGGTCAACGGCGCGCAGCTCGCCCAGCTCATGTTTCCCCGCTTCCAGCTCGACCACGAGTTCGAGGCGGTCGCCACGGGCATCGGCGCCTCACCGGGCGCGGCGTCCGGCACTGTGGTCTTCACGTCCGCGCGGGCCGTCGAGCTGGCCGCCGAGGGCAAGTCGGTGATCCTGGTCCGCCGGGAGACCAACCCGGACGACCTCAACGGCATGATCGCCGCGAAGGGCATTCTCACCTCGCGCGGCGGCAAGACCAGCCACGCCGCAGTGGTGGCCCGGGGCATGGGCAAGACCTGCGTCTCCGGGGCCGACGCGATCGACGTGAACGTGCCGGCCAAGCAGTTCACCGTGGCCGGGCAGACCGTCAACGAGGGCGACGTCGTGTCCATCGACGGCACCACCGGCAAGGTGTACCTCGGTGAGGTGCCGGTCATGCCGTCGGAGGTCGTGCAGTACTTCGAGGGCAGCCTCGACCCCGAGCACATCGACAACGCGCTGGTCCGGGCCGTACACCGGATCATGACGCGCGCCGACGGGAAGCGGCGGCTGGCGGTCCGAACGAACGCCGACACCGGCGCGGACGCCGCCCGGGCCCGGCGCTTCGGCGCCGAGGGCATCGGGCTGTGCCGCACCGAGCACATGTTCCTCGGTGACCGGCGCGAGCTGGTCGAGCGGCTGATCCTGGCCCGCGCCGCGGACGAGCGGGAGGCGGCGCTGGAGGCCCTTCTGCCGTTGCAGCGGGCCGACTTCGAGGAGATCTTCCGGGAGATGGACGGGCTGCCGGTCACCGTCCGGCTGATCGACCCGCCGCTGCACGAGTTCCTGCCGCCGCTGGAGCAGCTCGCCGTCAACGTCGCGGTCGCGCAGGAACGTGGCGAGGACGTGGCCAAGGAGGAGGCGTTGCTCGCCGCCGTCCGGCGGATGCACGAGGAGAACCCGATGCTCGGGCTGCGCGGCGTCCGCCTCGGACTGGTCATCCCCGGCCTGTTCGCGATGCAGGTCCGGGCCATCGCGGAGGCGGCGGTGGCCTGCGCCCGGGAGGGTCGGGTGGCCAAGCCGGAGATCATGGTGCCGCTGGTCGGAGCCGTGCAGGAGCTGGAGACGGTCCGCGCCGAGGCCGAGAAGATCATCGCTGAGGTGGTCCGGGACAGCGGCGTCGAGGTGCTGATCGGCACCATGATCGAGGTGCCCCGGGCGGCGCTGACCGCCGGGCAGATCGCCGAGGCGGCCGAGTTCTTCTCCTTCGGCACCAACGACCTGACCCAGATGGGCTGGGGCTTCTCCCGCGACGATGTCGAGGGCGCGTTCTTCTGGCGCTACCTGGAGCTGGGCATCTTCGGCATCTCGCCGTTCGAGTCGATCGACCGTGACGGCGTGGGCCGGCTGGTGCGGATCGCCGCCGAGGAGGGGCGGGCGGCCCGGCCCGGGCTGAAGCTCGGTGTCTGCGGCGAGCACGGCGGTGACCCGGACTCGGTGCACTTCTTCCACGAGGTCGGCCTGGACTACGTGTCCTGCTCGCCGTTCCGGGTGCCGGTGGCCCGCCTGGAGGCCGGCCGGGCGGCAGTGGAGACCGACGGGTCGGACAGCCGCTGACGCGGGCGCCGGCGGCGGCCCGAACGACCGGGCCGCCGCCAGCGCGCCCACACCGGCGGCGGGCCGACGCGTCGCCAGCGCCCACACCGGCGGCAGGCCGGGCCGTCGACGGCGCTCAGATCGGCGGGCGACGCCAGGTGGGTCGGGCCGAGCGGCGCAGTTGCGCCGGCAGGGTCGCCATCGGTGTACGCACGGCAAGCGGCGCGTGCGCGTCGGGCACGGCTGTGGCGCCGATCCCGCCACCGCGGGTGTCCAGCACGCGGCCGGCCCGGTGCGCCACCGCCCGGGCCTCCTCGTGCAGCCCGTCCAGATCGTTTGCCGCCGACCCGGTGACGAGTGTCAGCAGGGCGCTGCGCCCGGCCGGGTAGGTGACCACGCAGCCGTCGGAGATGCACACCACCGACTCGCGGAACTCACCCCGCCGGACCGTGTCGGCGACCCGGTGACCGAGCCCGTAGCTGGCCGCGGCGAGCGCGGCGAGGTGGGTGGCGTCGGTGCTCGGCAGGTCGCTGGAGATGAGCAGCCCGTCGGTGCCGGCCAGTACGGCGCCGGCGACCTCGGGTCGGCGTCGCCGCAGCCCGAGCAGTTCGTTGCCCACCACCATGCCTGCATCCACGAGCGTCTCCCTGCCGGTCGGCTCCGCGCCTCGATCGGTTGGTCACGTTCCGCGCTGGGAACGCTACCGGTGGCCACGTGTACCCGCGAGCCCGTAACCCACGGCGATCGGTCGGCAACTGGGGGCCGATCGGCGGTTGCGCGCGCACCGGTGCTGCGTCGCGGGCAGGTCGAGCGGCATCGGCGGGCGTAACCTTGGCTCGCTCACACACGGCCGGCTGTGTCCGCCGTCGACGGGAGAGGTGGCTGCATGACCAGCGTCTGGGAGAACCTGACCATCGACGCCCGCGATCCGGCCCGACTGGCCCGCTGGTGGGCCGAGGCGCTCGGATACCAGGTCGTCACCGAGAGACCGGACGAGGTGGAGATCCGCCAGTCCGCCGACCGCCTTCCCGGGTTGGTCTTCGTTCCGGTGACCGACGCCAAGGAGCGCAAGAACCGGTTGCATCTCGACCTGCGCCCGGCCGACCAGGAGGCCGAGGTCGAGCGTCTTGTCGACATGGGCGCCCGGCACGTCGACATCGGTCAGGGTGACGTCGACTGGACGGTCCTGTCCGACCCGGAGGGCAACGAGTTCTGCGTCCTGCGCCAGAAGTGAACCGCGCCGACGCCAGGTTGGTCGAGGAGCCGCCCAAGGACACCGGGCATCGCCGTTCACCGTACGAGCGTGACCGTGCCCGGGTGCTGCACTCCGCGGCGTTCCGCCGGCTGGCCACCAAGACCCAGGTGCACACCGCCGGCACCGACGACTTCCTGCGGACCCGGCTCACCCACTCGCTGGAGGTGGCCCAGATCGCCCGGGAGATGGGCGCCCGGCTGGGGTGCGACCCGGACGTGGTGGACGTCGCCGGGCTCGCCCACGACCTCGGGCACCCGCCGTTCGGGCACAACGGCGAGGCAGCTCTGGACCTGCTCGCCGCGCCCTGCGGCGGTTTCGAGGGCAACGCGCAGACGCTGCGGGTGCTGACCCGCCTGGAGGCGAAGGTGCTCGCCCCGGACGGTTCGTCGGCCGGGCTGAACCTCACCCGGGCGTCGCTCGACGCGATCGGCAAGTATCCCTGGCCGCGCCGCGACGGGCAGCGAAAGTTCGGGGTGTACGCCGACGACGCGGCGGTCTTCGGCTGGATCCGGGCCGGTGCGCCCGGCGACCGGCGCTGCCTGGAGGCGCAGGTGATGGACTGGGCCGACGACGTCGCGTACTCGGTGCACGACGTGGAGGACGGGATCCACGGCGGGTACGTCGGGCTGCGCCCGCTGCTCGTGGACGCCGACGAGCGGGCCGCGCTCTGTGCCGACGTGGCCGCCGCCTACTCCGGGGAGTCGCCAGCCGACCTGGCCGAGGTGCTGGTCGAGCTGCTGGCTGACCCGCTGCTCGCCCCGCTCGCCGGGTACGACGGCAGCCACCGCGCCCAGGTAGCGCTGAAGGCCACCACGAGCGGCCTGACCGGTCGGTTCGTGTCGGCGGCGGTGACGGCCACCGAGGAGCGGTACGGGCCCGGGCCGCACCGCCGCTACGCCGCCGATCTGGTGGTGCCGAGACGCGTCCGGGCGCAGTGCGCGCTGCTCAAGGGCATCGCCCTGCGCTACGTGATGCGACGCACCGGCTTTCGGGGCCGTTACGAGCGGCAGCGGACGATGCTTGCCGAGTTGGCGGCGGCGCTCGTCGGACGGGCCCCGGACGGGCTCGACCCGGTGTTCGCCCCGCTGTGGCGGGCCGCGCCCGACGACGCGGCCCGGCTGCGCGTGGTGATCGACCAGATCGCCTCGCTCACCGACCCGGGGGCGATGAGTTGGCACGCCCGTCTGGCCGGCGGCGGCGCACCGCCCGAGGCGGACGCGGCAACTTAGGCTAACCTAACTGCATGACGGAACGCCCAAGGAACGTCACCTCGGTCCAGGTGCTGCGCACCGAGCGACCCACCCCGCACCTGATCCGGCTCGTCCTCGGTGGGGACGAGCTGACCGGGCTGCCGGTGGGCGAGTTCACCGACCACTACATCAAGCTGGTCTTTCCGGTGCCCGGCGTCGCGTACCCGCAGCCGCTGGACCTCGCCGCGATCCGCCGTGACCTGCCCCGGGAGCAGTGGCCCCGGCTGCGCGCGTACACCGTGCGGCGGTGGGACCCCCTCGCCGGGGAGCTGACCGTGGACGTGGTGCACCACGGCGACGAGGGGCTGGCCGGCCCGTGGGCCGCGGCGCTGCGCCCGGGCGACCCGGTGCACTTCGTCGGCCCGGGCGGGGCGTACGCGCCGGACCCGGACGCCGACTGGCACCTCCTGGTGGGCGACGAGAGCGCCCTGCCGGCGATCGCCGCCGCCCTGGAACGGCTGCCGTTGGGCGCTGCGGCCCGGGTCCTCGTCGAGATCGCCGACCCGGCGGAGGAGCAGCAGCTGCTCAGCCCCGGCGCCGTGGAGCTGACCTGGCTGCACCGGGGTGACCGACCGGTGGGCGACGCCCTCGTGGCGGCGGTGCGCGAGCTGGAGTTCCCGCCCGGTTCGGTGCACGCCTTCGTGCACGGCGAGGCGACGTTCGTCCGGGAGCTGCGCCGACTGCTGCGCGGCGAGCGCGGCGTGCCGGCCGACCGGCTCTCCATCTCCGGCTACTGGCGGCGCGGCATGGACGACGAGGGCTGGCGCTCGAGCAAGGCGGACTGGAACCGGCAGGTCGCCGCCGAGGAGCCGGCCGCGGCCTGACCGTCAGGCGCCAGCTGCCGGGTCCTCGTCGAGTTTGCCGAGGGCCCGGCTGAGCAGCACGGCGTACCCGACGATCGCCACCGCGAGCAGCAGCAGCATCGGCCGCGGTTCACGCACCCAGGTGGTGACCACGCCGACCGAGACGATCCCGTAGCCGGTGATCGCCAGCCGGCCCGCGCTCGGCCGGGCCCACAGCCAGGACAGGGCCAGGCCGCACAACGTCCAGACGATCACTGAGGCGGCCAGCGCCAGTCGCAGTTCGAGCGGCATGCGGGCCACGTTGTCGTCGACCAGTCGGACCACCTGACCGAGGGCCCAGCCCAGCAGCAACAGGGCACCGCCGAGCGGGAAGTGCAGATAGCCGTACGCCTGCCCGCCGCGCAGTCGGCTCTGCAGCACGCGGGTGGTGACGAAGGCGGTGTAGGCCCACCAGACGGCCGCCGGGATGAGGAAGGCCAGCCCGGCCGTCAGGATCATGTGCGGCGGGGGGTGATCCGGCACCGCGAAGAGCAGGTTGGCCATCGCGCTGCCCAACACGATGATCGTGAACTGGCCGATGCGCTCGGGCAGGTGCCGGTTGTCCACCGGCCAATCGTTGAGCCAGCGCCGGCCGACCCAGGGGGTGGCCAGCTCGATGACCATCGCGATGATCCACAGCGTCGGGCGCGACCCGGTGGGTGCGACGAGCGAGGCCAGCCAGATGAGCCAGCCCGACCCGAACCCGAGCAGGTAGATCGTGGTCACGGTCCGGGCCATCGGGCTGGTCGGCCGGGCCCGCAGATACAGCAGGAGCAGCACACCCCGCACGATCAGGTATCCCACCGGAAGCAGCACGCTCTCGGGCACCTCGTCGACGCCGAGCGTCATCGCGCCGGCGCCGACCAGGGCGACCAGCACCAGCAGCCGGTGCAGCGCGTCGTCCGGGTCGAACCGGTTGTCGTAGAAGACCTGCCCCAGCCAGCACCACTGGATCACCAGGAACAGCCCGATCACGGCCAGCACGGCCGTCGGCGCCGGGGTCGGGTCGTCGCCGAGCCGACGTACGACGGCCGCCAGCGCGTACACGAAGATGAGGTCGAGGAAGAGTTCGAGCCAGGTGGCGTGCCGGTGGCCGGCCTCGTCCTGGGCGGGCGCCACGCCAGGCAGCCCCAGCCGGCCGAGGATCCGGCGCGGCCGGCGGGCGCCGTCACCGCGTACCCTCCGCATCTGGTCATGGTCCCCGCGCGGGCCCGGCGGCCGGGCCGGAACGGGCGAGCCCGACGGCGGCCCCCGCCACACCGGTGTCCCCCGGCCGGCGTGTCATCGGTCCGGCAGGGCAGGATGTACGCCGAGGGGGTGGCGCATGGCTGGGCGGATCCGGGACGAGGACATCGCACTGGTCCGGGAACGCACCTCGATCGGGGATGTGATCTCCGAGACGGTCACCCTGAAGTCCGCCGGCGGCGGCAACCTCAAGGGCCTGTGCCCGTTCCACGACGAGAAGAGCCCGTCGTTCAACGTCTCGCCCGCCCGCAACGTCTGGTACTGCTTCGGCTGCGGGGCCGGCGGCGACGCGATCAAGTTCCTGATGGACGCGGAGCACCTCAGCTTCGTCGAGTCGGTCGAGCGGCTGGCCGGGCGTGCCGGCATCCAGCTGCGCTACGTCGAGGACGACCGGAGCACCCCGCGTCCCCGCCCGCAGCAGGGCCAACGGCAGCGCCTCGTCGCCGCGCACGCCGCCGCTGTCGATTTCTACCGGGCGCAACTCAGCACCGCCGGGGCGCGGCCGGCCCGGGAGTTCCTGGCGAAACGGGGCTTCGACCGGGCCGCCGCCGAGCGCTACGGGTGCGGGTTCGCGCCGGACGGCTGGGACCTGCTCACCAAGCACCTGCGCCAGCAGGGCTTCACCCATCAGGAACTGGTCACCGCCGGGCTGTCCCGGGAAGCCCGCTCGGGCACGCTCATCGATCGGTTCCGGCGCCGGCTGCTGTGGCCGATCCGGGACCTCGGCGGCGACGTGATCGGCTTCGGCGCGCGCAAGCTCTTCGACGACGACGACGGCCCGAAGTACCTGAACACCCCCGAGACGCCGATCTACAAGAAGTCGCACGTGCTCTACGGCATCGACCAGGCCAAGCGGGAGATCGCCAAACAGGGTCGGGCGGTGATCGTCGAGGGGTACACCGACGTGATGGCCTGCCACCTGGCCGGGGTGACGACGGCGGTGGCGACCTGCGGCACCGCGTTCGGCGCGGACCACATCGGGGTGCTGCGCCGGCTCCTGCTGGACACCGACTCGGTGGCCGGCGAGATCATCTTCACCTTCGACGGGGACGCCGCCGGGCAGAAGGCGGCGCTGCGTGCCTTCTCCGACGACCAGCGCTTCGTGGGTCGGACGTTCATCGCGGTCAGCCCCGACAACATGGACCCGTGCGACCTGCGGTTGGCCAAGGGCGACCTGGCGGTCCGCGACCTGGTCGCCCGGCGCGAGCCCCTGGTCGACTTCGCGCTGCGCCACGAGATCAGCCGCTTCGACCTGGACACCGTCGACGGCCGGGTCGAGGCGATGCGCCGGGCCGCGCCGCTTGTCGCGCAGTTGAAAGACCGGGAGAAGCGCCCGGAGTACGTCCGCAAGCTCGCCATGGACCTCGGCATGGAGATCGAGCCGGTGCAGCGTGCGGTGCTCGCCGCCGCCAATACTCCGCCGTCCGGCGGCGGGCGGGACGCCGCACCCGCCCCACGACCCGCCCCGGCCCGTCCCGAACCGGCAGTGGACAGCCCGCAGTCGATGGTCGAACGCGAGGCGTTGAAGCTCGCCCTGCAACAGCCGGTGCTGGCCGGGCCGATGTTCGACGCGGTCGAGGCGACCGAATACCGCAACCCGGTGCACGTCGGCGTGCGGACTGCCGTCGCGCAGGCCGGTGGGGCCGTGTCGGCGACCGGCGGCGCCGTCTGGATCGAGAAGGTCCGCGACGCGTGCGACGACCTGGCCTCGGCGGCGCTGGTCGGCGAGCTGGCCGTGGAGCCGCTGCGGATCGACGGTGAACCGGACCCGCGCTACGTGTCGATCACCATGGCCCGGGTGCAGTTCGGGTCGGTGACGGCCCGCATCCGCGACCTCAAGTCGCGCATCCAGCGGATCAACCCGGTCAACAACAAGGACGAGTACTTCGCGGCCTTCGGCGAACTGCTGTCGCTGGAGCAGCATGCCCGGGCGTTGCGCGAGCAGGCCGCGGGAGGGCTCTAGATGGGACTGTTCAGCCGCAAGCCGAAGCTGCCGCCGGCCGACCGGCCACCGCTGGCCGCCGACGAGCGGGTGCTCGCCTGGTCGGCGGCGGGCAACGGCGAGGGCGACGGGGTCGTCGTGGCCAGCAACCTCGGGCTGTGGCTGCCCGGTCGGGGGCACCGCATCGGCTGGCACGACGTCCTCAAGGCGGTCTGGTCCGGTCGGGAGCTGACCGTCACGCCCGCCGAGACGGTCGTCGAGCGCGACGGCTACACAGTGGTCGTCGACGGGCCGGCCGAGACGTACCTGCTGCTCGACCCGGGTGAGCTGCCGCACCAGGTGCGGGCACGGGTGACCCGTTCCGTCGCGTACACCGAACACCACCCGGTGCCCGGCGGCGCGGCGCGGGTCGCGGCCCGGCGGGTGGCCGGCGTGGACGGTCTGACCTGGACGGTCCGCCTCGACCCCGGCACACCGGCGGACGACGAGGCCCTGCTCGCCGAGACCGACCGCCTGGTCGGCGCGGCCCGCGCCGCCACCGCCCCGGCCGACAGCTGACCGGCCGTCACTTCGCGCCGAGGTCCGTCAGCGCCTTCTCGGCGCCGCGGTGCAGCGGCACCGGCAGGGTCCTGCGGGCCTTCTCCAGCGAGATCCCCTTGGCCGCCGGGTTGGCCTGGGCCAGGACGTCGCGCTTGTCGAACACCGTCCGGGTGATCGCGCAGGCGACGTTGGCGTCCAGGTCCTCGCGGACCAGCAGCACGTTGGGTACGACGATGGTCGGGGTGTCGGACGCCGTCCGGTACACGTCCCGACCGATCGTGCCGGACTGGTAGCCGGGGCTCAGCGCGGTCAGCTTCGGCAGCAGCGCCGAGATGTCGACGAACGCCACAGTGTCGCCGGCGGTGGTGAACAGGTCCGTCACGCCGCCGGTGGGCAGGCCACCGGACCAGAAGAACCCGTCGATGCTGCCGTCCTTCATTCCGTCGACGGTCTTGGCGAGGTCGAGTCGCTGGGCCCGGACGTCCTTGGCCGGGTCGAGGCCGGCAGCCTCCAGCAGCCGGTTCGCGATCGCCTCGGTGCCGGACTTCGGGGAGCCCGTGGAGATCCGCTTGCCGCGCATCCCGGCCACCGAGGTGATTCCGGAGTCCTTACGGACCACCACCTGCGTGTAGTTGTCGTAGATACGGGCCAGCGCCTGCACCGGCTGCGGCGCGCTGAAGCTGCCCTTGCCCTCGACCGCGTTGACCGCCGTGTCGAACAGCGAGAACGCCACGTCGTACTTGCCACTGACCAACTGCTCGACGTTCTGCACCGAGGCGCCGGTCTCGGCGGCGGTGCCGGTGAGCTTGCCGCCGGTCGCCCCGGACAACTGGCCGGCCAGGGCGTTGCCGACCACGTAGTAGACACCTGTCGCGTTGCCCGTGGCGATGCCCACGCGCGTCTCCCGGGTCACCTCGCAGGTGACCTCGCTGGCCGTGTCGTCCTTGGCCGCGCCGCCCTGCTGGCCTCCGCAGCCGGTGACGCCCGTCGTGACGAGGGCGAGCACGCTCAGGCCCGCTGCGAGCCGTACGTCGATTCGTCTCACGGTCTCTCCTTGACAGGGTTGGTCGGTTGTCGACTGGCGGATCGGCCTCGCAGGAACACACCCGTCGCCGCGACGGCGGCCAGCGTCGTGCCCAGGGCGACCGGCACGGGTTCGAGCCAGAGCAGTGTGACGCCGCCGAGAGCGCCGAGCACCCGCTCCGGGGCGCCGGCCCGACCCACGCCGGGCAGCCAACCACCGGCAGCGACAGCGAGCACCGCCACGCCGAGCGCGGTGACCAGGACGGCGACGACGATCCGCTGGACACCGCCGATGCCGAGCAGGCCCAGCCCGGCGGGGGTGATGACGAACGCGATCGGGATCAGGTATGCCGGCAGCGCGTACCGCAGGGTCTGCCACATGGTCGGCACCAGCCGGCCTCCGGTGACGGCGGCCGCGGCGACCGCGGCGAGCGCGGTCGGCGGAGACACCTCGGACAGCACGGCGAAGTAGAAGACGAACATCGCCGCGGCGGGCGCTGTCACGCCCAGGTCGAGCAGGGCCGGGCCGACGATCACCCAACCGATCACGAACGAAGCGGTAACCGGCACGGCCAGGCCCAAGAGAGTGAGCGCGACGGCGGCGAGCAGCGCCGTGAGCACCAGGACCAGCGTCGGGTCCGAGGTGGCCGCCTGCGCCCCGCCGATCAGCAGCGCCGCCGCCTGCGGCCCGAGACCGGTCTTCGTGGTGGTCGCCGTGATGATGCCGGCGGCCGCGCAGACCGCCGTGACGGCCAGGACCCCGCGTACGCCGGTGACGAGCGCGGTCGCCAGCCGGGTCGGGGTGAGCCGGTGCGTGCGGTCCAGGTACGACAGCGCGGCGGCCAGGACGATGGCGAAGACGACGGCCCTCGTCGCGGATACACCTACCGCGAGGAGAACGATGATCGCGATCAGCGACGCGAAGTGGTAGCCGAGCCGGCCCAGCAGCCGCCACGGCGAGTCGACGTCGAGGACGACCGGGCGTACGCCCGACCGGCGGGCGTCGATCTCCACGGCGAGCAGGATGCCCAGGTAGTAGAGCACCGTCGGTATCGTCGCCCAGCCCAGCACCTGAAGGTAGGACACGCCCAGGTACTCGGCGATGATGAACGCCGCCGCACCAAGAGTGGGCGGGGAGAGGATCGCGCCCACCCCGGCCGCGGCCAACATGCCGCCGGCCCGTTCCGGGGGATAACCGGCGCGGCGCAGCAGCGGCCAGGTGACCGCGCCGATGCTCACAGTTGTCGCCGCGCCGGAGCCGGACACGGTGCCGAGCAGGAAGCCCGAGGCCACCGCAGTTCGGCCGGCGGCGGTACGGGAGCGGCGGAACGCCGCAGCCGACAGGTCGACGAAGAACCGCCCGGCCCCGGACAGTTCCAGCACCGCGCCGTAAATGGTGAACAGCACGATGTACGAGGCGGCCACGTCCAACGGGGTGCCGTAGAAACCGCTGTCGGAGTTGTAGAACGCGTCGACCAGTTGACTGAAGTCGAGCCCGGCGTGCGCGACCGGCCAGGACTGCGGCAGCAACCCGCCGTAGTAGCCGTACCCGAGGAACAGCAGGCAGACGGCCGGCAGGATCCAACCTGTCGTGCGGCGGCACGCCTCCAGCAGCAGGAGCAGCAGCACCGTACCCAGCACCAGGTCGCTCGGCGCGAGCAGTCCCTGCCGGTCGAGGAACGCGTTGTAGCCGCCGCCACCCGTACCGATGTGGATCGGCAGGACGGGATACAGGCAGGCCGCCACGGTCAGGGCGGCCAGCACCCAGTCGGTGACGGTGGGCCTGGCGATGTCGCCGTTGTCGCTGCGTCGGCGCGGGCGGGCCCAGCGCGGTAGGCCGGCCGGGTAGGCGAGGAAAACCAGGGGGAGCACGCCGGCCAAGAAGATGATCAGGTAGTACTTGCTGCCCTGCGTGAGTGGGCGGAACACCTGCCAGAGAGCCAGCGCGCCGACCGCCAGCGCCACCGTGCCGAGGAGCAGAGCTGCCGGCCCGGACAGCACCCGACCGGGCTTCTCGTCCTCGAACTGGGCCGCCAGGTCCCGGGTCGCCCGCTCGGCCGCGCTGGCCGGTCCGGCCGGTTCTGTGGTCGCGGTCTGGCCGGTTGGTCCGGCTGCGTCTGCGCTCCCGGCCAGGTCTGCGGTCTCGGCTGCTGGACGTGGTCGGGGTGGCCCGTCGGCGGCGTTCGTGGCAGGCCGGTCGCCGGGTGAGCTGGCTGGCCGGGCGGGTGACGGCGGACCATCGGGCGAGCTGGCGGGCGACACGTGAGGACGATACCTGTCGATTGCCCGTCGTAGTGGGGCGTTGAGCGGCGTTTGCTTCCGGCGGGTCGGGCGCGTGCGTATTTGCGTGGAGGGGTGTCGGACCCGGCGGTTAGGGTCGGGCGGTGACTTCGGGGCGACCACTGATTCAGGCTCGTGGGCTGGTGAAGCGGTTCGGCGACTTCACCGCCGTCGACGGCATCGACGTCGAGGTGCGCTCGGGTGAGGCGTTCGGTTTCCTCGGGCCCAACGGCGCCGGCAAGTCCTCCACCATGCGGATGGTCGGCTGCATCTCCCCGCCGAGCGGCGGCGAGCTGCGCATCCTCGACCTGGATCCGGTCCGCGACGGGCCGGCGATCCGGGCCCGGCTCGGCGTGTGCCCGCAGATGGACAACCTCGACCCGGAGCTGACCGTCCGGGAAAACCTCACGGTGTACGCCCGCTACTTCGGCATCTCCCGCCGGGCCGCCCGGGAACGGGCCGCCGAGCTGCTCGACTTCGTCCAGCTCACCGAGCGGGCCGACAGTAAGGTCGAGCCGCTCTCCGGTGGCATGAAGCGCCGGTTGACCATCGCCCGCGCCCTGGTCAACGATCCGGAGATCGTGCTGCTCGACGAGCCGACCACCGGGCTCGACCCGCAGGCGCGGCACCTGGTGTGGGAGCGACTGTTCCGGCTCAAGCAGCAGGGCGTGACACTGGTGCTCACCACGCACTACATGGACGAGGCCGAGCAGCTCTGCGACCGGCTGGTGGTGATGGACGGCGGGCGGATCGTCGCCGAGGGCTCACCCCGGGCGCTGATCGAGGAGCACTCCACCCGCGAGGTGGTCGAGCTGCGCTTCGCGGCCGAGTCGCAGGAGCCGTTCGCCGGCAAGCTCGACGGTGTGGGCGAGCGGGTCGAGGTGCTGCCCGACCGGGTGCTGCTCTATGTGCCCGACGGCGACGCGGCCGTCGCCGAGGTCGGTGCGCTGGGGCTCAACCCGGCCAACGTCCTGGTGCGGCGCAGCGGCCTGGAGGACGTCTTCCTGCACCTGACCGGCCGCACCCTGGTCGACTGACGGGGGACGCGATCCTTCAGGGCGTGCCGATCCCCGTGGTCGCTGCGAAGTGCGGGCGTGAATGATCTTGCGTACCATCGGCGGGCCCGGTCGACGCATCCGCCTGACGCGGGTTGATCAGGGGAGGTTCCATGTCCGCGTTGGTGACCAGCAGCCGCCACCAGGCCGGGCTGACCGCTCTCTACCTGGGCATCTTCGCGATGGTCTGGTTCAGCGTGCCGGCGGCCGAGCAGCCGTTGCGCGCCCTGCTTGTGGTGGGCAGCGTCGCCGCACTCCTGACCGCCGTGCTGGGCGGCGTGCTGTCGGCACGCACCCGGGGCGCGGTCGGCCCGCGGAACCGGGCCACCGACCGCCGTTACCTGCTCATCGTCGTCGCCGAGTTCGTCGCCGCCGGGCTGGGAGCGGCAGTGCTGGTCGCTGCCGGCTGGTCCGCGTACGTGCCGGTGCTTGTCTGCCTGATCGTCGGACTGCACTTCTTTCCCCTCGCCCCGCTGCTGGGGGACCCACTGCTGCGGCCGCTCGGTGTCGCGTTGTGCGTGGTGGCGGTGGCGGGTCTCGTCGTCGGGCTCGCCTCGGCGGTGTCCCCCGGCCTGGTGATCGGCACGGGTGCGGGCGTACTGCTGCTCGGCTACGCCGTGCAGGCGCTGGCCCGCGCGTACCGGCCGGCCTGACCCGTCCCTGCCGACCGGCCCGACCCGGTCCGCCGGCCGGTCTGACGCGCCGGTCGGCCGGTGGGTCAGCGGGCTCTGGCCCAGGTCAGGAAGCGGTTCGTGAGCAGGTCAGGCGCGGTGCTGCCGCCGATGTCCCCGTCCGCCTCCTGAAGCAGCGTGGCGAGGTAGATCAGCAGGCCGGCCCGGTTCTCGCGGTACTCGCCCAGCAACGCCAGACGCGCTGGCGAGCACGGCCACGCCGCACCACAGACCCGGCAGCGCCAGGAGGGACGCGCCGCCACGTGCGGGCGGTAGCGAGGCATCAGAGCCCTCCGTGGTCGCGAGCTGACGAGGCGAGTCGCACCGGGAACCTCCATCGGGTGGGTGGGGGCGTCCCGGACCGTGTGCGGTCACGGAACGCCCCCCGGCCTGGTTCCGCCCGCCGTCCGACCCCGTGAGCGGTCCCGCTGCGTGACAGTCTGCTGAGGACGCGACTACCGTGGGAGGTTCCGCGCGCCGACGACCAGGGCGTACGGTGATCGGCCCGGCACGGTACGAAGATGTACGGAGGCTGTCCGTGGAGAGTTCGTCCATGCTGGAGCACTTCGCGGAGGAGCTACGGCTGGCCCGGGCAGCCAGCGGCATGTCCCAGGCGACGCTGGCGGAAGCGCTGAGCTATTCCGGGGCACTTGTCGCCAAGGTGGAGACCTCCGAGCGCCGGCCGAGCCTGGACTTCGCGCGTCGGTGCGACGCCGTGTTCGCGACCGACGGGCGCTTCGAGCGCATCCAGCGGCGGATCAGCCGCGAGGCCGTTGTGCCGTGGTTCCGCGACTGGGCCGGCGTCGAACAGGAGACCACCGCGCTGCGGTGGTTCGAGCCGGTCTACGTGCCGGGCCTGTTGCAGACCGAGGGGTACGCCCGCGCCATCCTGGCCGGTGCCGGGCTCTTCGCGGCGGACGAGGTCGAACAGCAGGTGACCGCTCGGCTCGACCGGCAGGGCGTGCTCACCCGGGACCGGCCGCCGCTGCTCAGCGTGGTCATCGACGAGTACACGCTGCGCCGTCGTGTCGGCGGCCCGGAGGTGATGCGCGAGCAGTTGCGTCACCTCGTGAAGCTCGGCTCGGCCCTGCCCCGGGTCCGAATCCAGGTCGTGCCGCTCATCGCCGGTGCGTACGCTGGGCTCGATGGTCCCTTCGTGATCGCCACCGCATCCTCCGGTGAGGATGTCGTCTACCTCGACGGGCAGCGCCACGGTCAGGTGATCGACCGCCCCGAGTACGTCCGGCAGATGGTCGAGGTGTGGGAATCGATCCGGGGTGAGGCACTATCGCAGCAGCAGTCCCTCGACCTGATTGCGGAAGTGGCGGAGACATGGAGCTGACCGACGTCCGGTGGCGCAAGAGCAGCCGCAGCAACGGCAGCGGCGGTGCCTGTGTGGAGGTGGCCGACAGCCTTCCGGGGCTGGTGGCCGTTCGTGACTCGAAGGATCCGGGCGGCCCGGTGCTCGTCTTCACGCCCGACGCGTGGCGCACGTTCGTCGGGTCCGACGCCGTCCGGCGGTAGGTCCCCGGACGGTCGCGCAGCCCGCCCGCTCGGTGCCGGCACCGTCAAGGTCCACTCGGCTTCCTGTAAACCGGGGCATCCGCGGGGCCGGGACACCCCGGAATCCGCGAACCCGAGTCGATCATCGCGCCGGCCCGCCGCCGGTGTGGCGCACGGCAGGTCGAAACCCGGGCGACACGTCGACGGGGTCGCCGTAGGGTGACCGGCGGCCTGTCGTACCCCGGGGGTAGGAAGGTCGGGGACGGGGGTGGTCATGGTGAGTGTGGCGCAGCCGAGGCGGGTGCCCTGGGTGCCGGCGTACGCGGTGTTCGAGCACTACCTGGTGGGTCTTCGGCGCACCTGGCGGGCCGGGGTGTTCTCGTCGTTCCTGCTGCCGGTGCTCACCGTGCTCGGCTTCGGGCTGGGCGTCGGCGCGTACATCGACCAGGGCGTCGACGGGGTGCGCTATCTCGACTGGCTGGTCCCGGGGCTGATCGCCTCGACGGCCCTCCAGGTGACAGTGGGCGACTCGACGTGGCCGGTGTTCAGCAACTTCCAGTGGATCAAGACCTACTTCGCGCAGACGGCGTCGCCGCTGCGCGTGGCCGACATCCTGGCCGGGCACCTGGCCTTCGTGCTGTTCCGGGTGCTCACGACGATCGCGGCCTTCCTGCTGGTCACCGGGTTGTTCGGGGCGTTGCGCTCGCCGTGGGCGCTGGCCACCCTGCCGGTGGTGGCGCTGCTCGCGCTGGCCGGGGCCACGCCGACGTTCGCGTACGCCGCGGTGGTGTCCAGTGACAGTTGGCTGGCGATGCTGTTCCGGTTCGCGGTCATCCCGATGACGCTGTTCGCCGGCGTGTTCTTCCCGGTCGAGTCGTTGCCGGAGGCGCTGCGCTGGCTGGCGTACGCGACTCCGCTGTGGCACGCCGTCGATCTCTGCCGGGCGGCGACGCTCGGGGTCGCCCCACAGTGGTCGGTCGCCGGGCACCTGCTCTACCTGGCTGCCTGGGCGGCCGTCGGTTGGCTGCTGGCGCTGCGCGCCTTCCGCCGCAAGCTCGTCGTCTAGGGAGATCTCGTGGTCACGCTGGTGCTGCCCCGGCTGGTCGACGTCTCCGCCGCCTCCCGGCGGTCGGGGTCGGTGGTCGAGCGCAATCTCGCCGCGCTGAAGTCGGTCTACTGGCTGCTGCTGCTCTCCGGCTTCGTGGAGCCCCTGCTCTACCTGCTCTCCATCGGCGTGGGTGTCGGGACGCTTGTCGGCGACCTGCCGCTGCCCGACGGGCGGCTGGTGGCGTACGCCGCGTTCGTGGCTCCGGCGATGCTGGCCGCCTCCGCGATGACCGGGGCGCTCTCCGAGACCACCTTCAACTTCTTCGGCAAGATGAAGTACATGAAGCTGTACGACGGGATGATCGCCACCCCGGTACGGCCGTTCGAGATCGCCCTCGGTGAGCTGAGCTGGGCGATGTTGCGGGGCAGCGCCTACTCGGCGGCGTTCCTCGGGGTGATGGTCGCGTTGGATCTGACAAGCGTCGTCCACGCGGTCACCGCGCTGCCCGCTGCGGTGCTGGTCGGGTTCGCGTTCGGGGCGCTCGGCATGGCGGTCTCCACAGTCATGCGCAGCTGGCAGGATTTCGACCTGGTGGCGTCCGCGCAGTTCACCCTGTTCCTCTTCTCCGGCACCTTCGTGCCGGCGCAGGCCTACCCGACCCTGCTGCACTGGCTGATCGAGGTCACCCCGTTGTACCGGGCCGTGCACCTGATTCGCGGCGTCGCGCTGGGCACCGGGGGTTGGCTCTGGCTGCTCGACGTGTTCTATCTGCTGGCGCTGTTGGCGGTCGGCCTTTTCGTGGCGTCGCGCCGGATGGGCAGGTTGCTCTACCCGTAGGGGTTATCGCCGCTGTTCGTGGGGCATGTCCTTCGGGCGACACCGCCGACGAAGAGGAGGGGCGATGGCCTCCGACGAGACGTCCGACCACCGTGAGCGCGGCGGGCCGGTCGGGCCCGACGCCGGGCCGGACAGCCCCACCGACCTGCCCGGCAGCGGCTGGAAGGCAGCGCTGCGCCGCACGGTCGCCGAGTTCCAGGACGACAGTCTGACCGACTGGGCGGCGGCGCTGACCTACTACGGAGTGCTGTCCATCTTCCCGGGCGTGCTGGTGTTGATCTCCATCCTCGGCCTGCTGGGCACCAGCGCCACCGAGGGCGTCAAGGACACGGTCAACCAGGCGGTGCCCAACGAGAGCATCCAGAAGATCATCGAGGATGCGATCCAACAGGCGCAGGGCAGCGGAGGGCTGGCCAGCGTCGCGGCGATCATCGGTCTGCTGGCCGCGTTCTGGTCCGCGTCGGGTTACATCGCCGCGTTCATGCGCGCCTCGAACACGATCTACGACGTGCCGGAGGGTCGGCCGATCTGGAAGACCCTGCCGATCCGGGTCGGCGTGACGGCCGTGATCGGCGTGCTCCTGCTGGCCTGCGCGGTGATCGTGGTCTTCACCGGCCGACTCGCCGAACTGGTCGGGAACGCGGTAGGCCTCGGCTCGACGGCCGTCACGGTGTGGGACATCGCCAAGTGGCCGGTGCTGCTGCTCCTGGTCAGCCTGATGTTCGCGATCCTCTACTGGGCCTCGCCGAACGCGCGGCACGGCGGGTTCCGCTGGGTCAGCCCGGGTGGGGTGCTCGCCGTGGTGATCTGGCTGGTGATCTCCGGTCTCTTCGCCCTCTACGTGAGCAACTTCGGCTCGTACAACAAGACGTACGGTGCGCTGGCCGGCGTGATCGTCTTTCTGGTCTGGCTCTGGCTGAGCAACATCGCGATCCTGCTGGGCGCCGAGTTCGACGCGGAGTTGGAGCGCGGCCGGGCCATCTCGGCCGGCCACGCTGTCGACGACGAGCCGTACCTGGAGCTGCGCGACGACCGCAAGCTCAGGAAGAAGCGGAATTCGGCTGCCAAGCGCTGACCTGATCGCACAGCAGCCGCTCGCGCAGCTGCCGGAGTTCGCCACCGGGCCCGGTTCCGAGCTCCTCCGCGAGGTGGTCGTGCAGACGCCGGTAGACGCCGTGTGCCTCCACCTGTCGCCCCTCCCGGTACAACGCCAGCATGAGCAGCGCCTGTAGGCGCTCCCGGGAGGGGTGTTCGGCGGCCAGTTCGATCAGGTCGGCCAGCACCTGGCGGTGTCGGCCGAGCCGCAGCTCCAGGTCGTAGCGCTCCTCGGCGGCGAGCAGCCGCAGTTCGGCAAGTCGCGCCGCGGCGGGTTCCAGTGCGGGGCTGTTCAGCCCGTCCAGCGCCGGACCGCGCCACAGGGTCAACGCGCCCTGGTAGAGGGCTACCGCGCGGGCGGTGTCGACCTCGGCGGCCTGCCGGGCCCGCCGGACGGTCTCGGCGAACTCCCGCGCGTCCACGTACGCGTCGGACACGTCCAGTTGGTAGCCGTCGGGGCGGGTGACCACGATGTTGGCGTCACCGCCGTGTCGGACGAGGTGCCGCCGCAGCGCCCCGACCTGGTTCTGTACCTGCTTGCGGGCGGTCCACGGCCCCGCGTCGTCCCAGCATGCCTCGATCAGGCGGTTGACCGACAGCCAACCCTCGCTGGCGACCAGGAGCGCGGCCAGGATCCGTCGTTGACGGGGCGCGGGCAGATCCACCGGCGTGCCTGAAGAGCGAACCTCCAGCGGGCCGAGAATGGCGAATTCCACGTTTCTCCGTTCGGTGGGCCGGGTGGCCCGCAGAGCCGTGCCAAGGCTCACGGCACGGTCGTCGGCCGAGTCATGCCCGCCGATGACATGACGATGACGGATCCGTGCGGTCGCGGTGCCGGGGATGTGCCGTACGAATGAGCCGATGGGTCAGAGTGCCAGTAACGACGCGCTTCCGCTAATAGCGGGGAAGGAGCCCGTTGTGGCTTCAATATCCATTGTCGGCATCCTATTCGTCAACTGTGTGGCGGCGGCGTTGCTGATGCAGGCTGCCGCCGCGAAGACCGTGGACGGCACGCAGTTGGGACGTGCTCTTTCCGAGATCGGCCTGCCCTGGGCGTCCGGGTCCGGCCTCGTGCGGCTGGTGGCCCTGCTGGAACTGTGCGCCGCGGTGGCCCTGGTCGTGGAGCCCACTCGACGTGCGGGTGCGCTGCTGGTGGCGGCGCTGGGACTGTCGTTCGCGGTGGTCGGTCTGGTCGGCGCGGTCCGGGGCAGCGAGGAGCCGTGCGGGTGTTTCGGCCGCACCGAGGGTGCTCCTTTCGGACCGGTCAACATCGCCATCGGTGTCGGTCTGCTGGCCGTCGCGGTGGGCAACCTGGCCGTCGTCGACGCTGCCGCCAACCAGCCCGCCGGGCCGGTGATCGGTGCCGCGCTCGCCGCGCTGCTGCTGTCGCTCTACGCCAACCGTCGCTGGATTCTCCCGATCGTACGACCGCTGTTCCCGCAATCCGACCGGGTGTGACGGGCGCTTCTCCACCACGAAGGGTAATGAACGCCATGACCATGTTCCTTGCTTTCGTCCTGCTGGTTCTCGCCGGAACGATGGTGCTGTTTTTCGCGATGCTCGGTCAGTTGGCGGCGCGATTGCCGGAGCAGAGCAACGAACCGTCGGCCCAGGTCGAACCGCTGGAGAACGCCCGGTTGGGCGCCGAGTCGCTGAACTGGCCGGCGGAGTTGGCGCACCTGCGCGACCGCGAGCGCGCCCTGGTGCTGGTGCTCAGCTCCTCGTGTGCGAGCTGTGAGCAGATCGCCGCCCAGGTGCCGGGCGCGCTGGACCGTGGGGTCGACCTCAGCGTGGTGGTCTCCTGCGGGGTCCGCGAGCGCGGCGAGGACTTCATCCGCCGGCACGAGTTGGAGCGGGCCCGGCCGTACCTGGACCAGGGCGGCGCCTGGAGCACCGGGGAGTTCAACATCGACTCCAGCCCGGCGGCCCTGCTGTTCCGGCACGGTCGGCTGGACACCGCGCTGCTCTTCTGGACGCTCGACAGCGCCCTCGCCGCCACCGGCCACCTGCACTCCGCCCACTCCGCCCAGGAGGCGTGAGCGCGCCAGGACCCCGGGTGGCGTGCGACGAGGCACGCGACCCGGCAGCCCATCTCACACAGGAGGTGTCATGACCACTGCTGTCCCCAAGTCCTCGGTCAAACGACGGGGCGTGCTGCGCGGGATCGGCGCCGGCGGACTGGCCGCCGCCGTCGCGGTCTTCGCCAAGGGGTCGCCGGCCCAGGCGGCCAACTGGAACTGCTGCAGCCTCGAGTACGTGCCACCGAACATCAGCATGTCGACCTGCCTGGCGGCCAGCCACTACGTGTGGACCTGCACGTTCGGCACGGTGGGACCGATCTACCGCTGCCAGTGCTGCGAGCGCAAGCGTTCCGACGGCTCGTACAACGCCTCCGCCGGCAAGTGCACCTGCACCTCGAACTGCTGACGGCCTGACCGGGATGGAGGTCTGGATCGGCGTCGCCCTGCTGGGGGCGATCCTGCAGGGCTACAGCCCTTGAGGCGTCTCCATGGCCGGGGTCGCCGGCCCGATGTTGCGGGACGACCGGTGGGGCGGGAGTCGGTTCCTGCTCGGCCTGCTGGTCGGTGGGATCTTCGGCGCGGCGGTTCTGGCGGTCCCGTTCTACCTGCTCGCCAGCGGGATCACCGCGGTGCTGCCGGAAGCGGTGCGGGTCGGACTGGTGATCGTGGTGGCGCTGGGCTTCGGTGTGGCGGATCTGCGGCAACGCACTCCGCACGTGTGGCGGCAGGTGCCGCAGTCGCTGGCCCGGACGCTGCCTCCCGGTTCGCTGGGAGTGGTGTGGGGCTTCGACCTGGCCCTGCTGTTCACCACCCAGAAGACCACCTCGTTCCTGTGGGTGGCCCTGGCCGCGCTGGTGCTGCTGAGTCCGGCGGCGCTGCCGACGACGTTGGTCGTGGTGGCAGTCCTGGCGGTGCTGTCGATGGTGGCGCTGAGCATCCGTAAGCCGACGACGACGCCGATCGACGAGGAGAAGGGACGGAGATGGCAGGACTGGCAGAGGATCATCCGCCGGTGGTCCGGCGCGACGCTGCTGGTCGCGGCCGTGGCTCAGGCATCGCTGCTGAGCTGGGGGTGACCCCGGTCTTCCGGCCAGATCCGGCCGGTGGGCAGGTGGTCATCACGCGGTTCGAGTGCCCGTCGCGGCTCGTCCTGCTGCGGTTGGTGGTGCTGCACCTGCGGATCAAGCGGGCGGTCCGGCGACGGCTGCCCGAGCTGGTCGGCAGCCGGTTGATCGTCGACTGGGGCACCCGGACGCTGCTGAGCATCTCCGTGTGGCCGTCCCTGGAGAGCGTGTACGGGATGGGGTCGGTGCCGGAGCACGTCTCCGGGTCGCGCATCCCGGGCCGCCTCGGCGTGCGGACCACTGCCGGCTTCTTCACCTTCACCGGCGACTGGCGGCAGATCATGTTCGGCTCGCCGGTCGCCGCGCACTCACCCCTGCACGACTGCGTGCGGGACGACTGATCACGAACGGAAGTCAGAAGGAGGTAGTCATGCCCATTCCCACGGACCGCGGCCTGGTGGCGATCACCAAGGACGCCCGCGGTCGTACCGCCGTCATGGTCGGCACCAGCATCACCGACGGTCAGATCGACGGGGTGTACGCCATGCACGTCGCGCCGAAGCAGATCGTGGTGGATCCCGCGGTGCGGTTGAGCGCGGGGGAGCACGGTCAGTTCACGACCGAGCCGGTGGAGGTGTACGACAGCGGCAACGCCGTACAGATCCGTGCCCTGGATGCGACGGCCGACCTACGGCGCATGTAGGTCCGATCGTCCGACACCGCCCGGGGGCGGGAGCGCGAGGCGCTCCCGCCCCCGGTTCGTTTCCGCAGGCCCTTTTCTTGATCCACTATTAGCTTTTGCTCTTACGGACAAAAGTTGCCACCGGAACGGTTGAAGCTCTGGACAGGCGGTGCGGAACGCTCCTACTGTGTCGGACACAACACCTCGGCGTTGCGTCGATGTGAACGAGTTCGATGAAGAGGTGAACTCCCCGGTGCGGACCGTTGAGCCCCTGCACGTCCGGTTGTTGCGGTTGCTCCGCGACGAGGGGGCCGTGTCCCGGGCCGAGCTGGGTGACCGCCTCCAGATGCCCCGCCCGCGACTGTTGGCCGAGTTGGACCGGCTGGTCGCACTGGGTTACGTCGCCGAGGCCGGGCTCGCCGCCTCCCGCGGCGGGCGTCGCTCCACCCTGGTCGAGCTGAACCCGAAACTGCGCTTCGCGGCAGTCGACCTGGGCGCCAGCTCGATGGACGTCGAGGTGGTCAACGGCCGTCTCGAACCGGTGGCCCACTACGCCGAGCCGGCCGACATCCGCAATGGACCGAAAGTGACCCTGCAACGGGTCAACGAGCTGCTGCACAAGGCCCGGGTCGACGGCGCGTACGAGCGGTTGGACGCGGTGGGCATCGGTGTTCCCGGCCCGGTCAGCTTCCGCGACGGCGTCCCGGTCTCGCCGCCGATCATGCCGGGCTGGGACCGGTTTCCGGTCCGCGAACTGCTCAGCCGGGAGCACGGCTGCCCGGCGGTGGTCGACAACGACGTCAACATCATGGCGATCGGCGAGCGGCACGGCGGGGTCGCCCACTCGGTGGACGACTTCCTCTTCGTGAAGATCGGCACCGGCATCGGCTGCGGCATCTACCTGACCGGCGACGTCTACCGCGGCACCGACGGCTGCGCCGGGGACATCGGCCACATCCAGGTCGACGCGCACGGGCCGATGTGCTCGTGCGGAAACGTCGGATGTCTGGAGGCGTTGTTCAGTGGCGCCGCGCTGGCCAAGGACGCGACCGCCGCCGCCCGCAGCGGGGCGTCGCCGGCACTGGCCGAGCGGATGAGCCTGCGGGGCGTGGTGACCGCTCTGGACGTCGCCGAGGGCGCGGTCGAGGGCGACGTGACCTGTATCCAGCTGATCCGCGACGGCGGGCGGCGGGTCGGCGGGGTCCTCGCCGGCCTGGTGAGCTTCACCAACCCGTCGATGATCGTGATCGGTGGTGGGCTGGCCCAGCTCGGGCACATCCTGCTCGCCGAGATCCGCAGCGTGGTCTACCGCCGGTCACTGCCGCTGGCCACCGGCAACCTGCCCGTCGTGCTGTCCGAGCTGGGTGGTCGGGCCGGCGTCGCCGGCGCGGCCGTGCTCGCCAGCGACGTCGCCTTCGGCGAGGCCTCATGAACCTGCGGTCGTCAGGCGCGAAACCCACCGTGAGCGAGGAGGAGACTGTGGCCCAGCCCGAGGAGAACGCCGCCGTCGCCGGGGCGTCGCTGGTCGAGGCCCCCGCGGACACCGTCGCCGGCGAGGTGGTCCTGCGCCTCACCGACGTGGTCAAGACCTTCCCCGGCGTACGCGCCCTCGACGGGGTGCAGCTGGAGGTGCGTGCCGGCGAGGTGCACTGCCTGCTCGGGCAGAACGGCGCCGGCAAGTCCACCCTGATCAAGGTGCTGGCCGGGGTGCACCAACCGGATTCCGGTCTCATCGAGTGGCGGGGCGAGCCCACCAGCTTCGCCAACCCGCAGGCTGCCATGCGCGCCGGCATCGCCACCATCTACCAGGAGCTCGACCTCGTCGAGGACCTGTCGGTGGGGGAGAACGCGTTCCTGGGCCACGAGCCGCGCCGGCTGGGCTTCGTCCGTCGCGGGCAAATGGTCCGACGAACCCGCCAGATCCTCGGCCGGCTCGGGCACGGCGAGATCCACCCCAAGCGGATGGTCCGCGCGCTGCCGGCGGCCGGCAAGCAGATCGTCAGCATGGCCCGGGCGCTGTCGCACGAGGCGCGACTGATCATCATGGACGAGCCGAGCGCGGTGCTGGCGCACGACGAGGTGGGCAACCTGTTCCGGATCATCCGGGAGTTGACCGCCCAGGGCATCGCCGTCATCTACATCTCCCACCGCCTGGAGGAGATCCGCGAGATCGGCGACCGGGTCACCGTACTCAAGGACGGCCGGACCACCGCGGCGAACCTGCCGGCGCGCGACACCCCGACCCGCGACCTGGTCAGCCGGATGACCGGCCGCAGCATCGAGTACGTCTTCCCGGAGCGCCCGGCGGCCGGTCCGGCCGGCGCGGAGCTGCTCCAGGTCGAGGGGCTGACCCGGGCCGGCGAGTTCGCCGACGTGTCGCTCGATGTCCGGGCCGGTGAGATCGTCGGCATCGCCGGGCTGGTCGGCTCGGGCCGCTCCGAGCTGCTCGAGACCATCTACGGCGCCCGCCGAGCCGACGCGGGCACGGTCCGGATGTCCGGCCGGGCGTTGCGCGCGGGTGTCGGCGCGGCGGTCCGGGCCGGCATGGGCATGGCGCCCGAGGAGCGCAAGAGTCAGGCGCTGCTGCTCGGTGAGCCGATCTACCGCAACGTCACCCTCTCCACGTTCAGCCGGTACGCCCGGTTCGGTTTCACCAACGTGGCGGCCGAGCAGGCCGAGGCGAACCGGATCGCCAACGATCTCGAACTGCGCCCCCGCGACGTCCGCCGCCCGGTGCGCACCCTCTCCGGCGGCAACCAGCAGAAGGTGGTGGTGGGGCGGTGGCTGCTCGGCGACACCAAACTGCTGCTCCTGGACGAGCCGACCCGAGGCGTGGACATCGGTGCCCGCGCTGAGCTGTACCAGGTGATCCGGGGTCTGGCCGCCCAGGGCGTCGGGGTCCTGCTGGTCTCCAGCGAGGTGCCCGAGGTGCTCGGTCTGGCCGACCGGGTCCTGGTGATGCGGGAGGGCCGGGTGGTCCGCGAGGCCCTGGCCGGCGAACTCGACGAGAACACTGTGCTCGACCTCGTGATGGCGGGGTCCCTGATGGAAGGCGCACCGGCATGAGCGACGCGACTCCCACCCCCACCGCGACCCCGGAGCGCCCGCAGCTGCCGGCGCAGTCGCCGCCGGTGGATCCCGCCGAGACGGCGGTGGCCAGCGAGGCGGCGACGACCAGCAACCGGCTCTCGTGGTGGCGGGGTGACAGCGGCGAAGGTGCCCGCCGTAACCTCGGCCTCATCGGGGTGCTGGTGGTCCTGGTCATCATCGGCGCCGTGAGCCGGTGGGACCTCTACTCCAACCCGGACTGGGTGTGGGACAACACCCTCACCATCCTCAAGCTGGCCTCGGTGGTCGGCGTGGTCACCGTCGGGATGACCTTCGTCATCATCGGCGGCGGTATCGACCTGTCGGTCGGCGCGATAGTCGCGCTCTCCGCGGTCTGGGCCACCACTGTCGCCACGCAGAGCTACGGCGCCGGCGGCATGATCTTCACCGCCCTGGTCGTCGGGCTGTCGGTAGGCGTGGTCAACGGAATCCTCATCTCGTACGGCCGGCTGGTGCCCTTCATCGCCACCCTGGCGATGCTGGTGGCCGCCCGCGGTCTGGCGGCGGAGATCTCCAACAAGCAGACCCAGCTGTCCAACAACACCTTCATCAACAACATCGCCAGCGAGAAGGTGCTCGGCATCCCGCTGCTGGTCTACATCCTCGCCGCGGTGGTCGCGGCCGGTTGGGTGCTGCTCAACCGCACCACCTTCGGCCGGCGCACGGTCGCCGTCGGAGGCAACCCCGAGGCGGCCCGGCTGGCCGGCATCAACGTCCGGCGGCACACCCTGCTGCTGTACGCGCTGTCCGGCCTCTGCTGCGGCATCGCCGCCATCATGCTCACCGCGCAGGCCAACTCGGCCCAGGCGGCGACGGCAAACCTCTACGAGCTGGACGCGATCGCCGCCGCGATCATCGGTGGCACGCTGCTCAGCGGCGGGCGGGGCACGATCATCGGTTCCCTGCTCGGCGTGATCATCTTCTCGACCATCACCAACCTCTTCGCCATCAACGGCCTCTCCAGCGAGGCCCAGAACATGGTCAAGGGCGGCATCATCGTGGCGGCCGTCCTGGTCCAGCAGGTGCAGTTCCGCAGCATCACCCAGTTCCTGGGCCGCAACAGGCTCACCAGCAGCTGACCAACCACCAGCACCCGCACCACCTTGCCGCACCACCGCAGGGTCACCCGAGCATCGACGGTGACCGGATACCACGCACCCTCCACTCATCCCACCACCTGCGAACACAGGAGGTCGTCATGACCCAGCACAGTCCCGACCTGTCGCGCCGCCGAATGCTCTTCGGCGGGGTCGCGGTCGGCGCCGGCGTACTGCTGGCCGGTTGCACGAGCAACGAGTCGTCGCCCACCACCGCGCAGACCAAGGCGGCGGCGACCGGCGTCAACAACGAGCCCGGCAAGAAGGTGGTCATCGGCTTCTCCGCCCCCGCCGACGACCACGGCTGGATCGCCGCCATCACCAACAACGCCAAGGCGCAGGCCGGCGCGTACTCCGACGTGGAGCTCAAGCCCGTCGCGGCGGGTGCGGACCCGGCGGCCCAGCGGGCGGCGCTGTCCACCCTGGTGTCGCAGAAGCCCGACGTCATCGTGGTGCTGCCGCACGACGGCAAGGAGCTCAACGCGTTCGGCCTGGAGGCCATGACCGCCGGCATCCCGGTGGTCAACCTGGACCGGGCCTTCCCCGACGCCCGGGCGTACCGCCTGCAGATCAAGGGCGACAACTACGGCATGGGCGTCGCCGCGGCGACGTACATCATCGCGCAGCTCAAGGCCAAGGGCGTCAGCAACCCGATCATCGGTGAGATCCCCGGCATCGACGCGCTGGAGCTGACCCAGGAGCGGTCGAAGGGCTTCAACGACACGCTCGCCGCGAGCGGCTTCAAGGTGGCCAACCGCCGGCCGGCCGAATTCACCGTCGACTCCGGCCAGCAGGCCGCGACCGGGCTGTTCCAGGCCCTGCCGAAGATCGACGCGATCTGGAACCACGACGACGACCAGGGCGTCGGCGTGATGGCCGCGATCAACCAGTCCGGCCGCAAGGAGTTCTTCATGGTCGGCGGCGCCGGCTCGAAGAAGGCGATGGAGGACATCCAGGCGGACAACACCGTGCTGAAGGCCACCGTCACCTACAGCCCGTCGATGGCCTCCTCGGCCATCTCGCTCGCCCGCCTCATCGGCCAGGGCAAGGGCATGTCCGACCTGGTGGAACTCCAGGTGCCCAAGGAGATCGTGCTCGCCTCGGAGACGATCACGAAGGAGAACGCGAGCAGCTACCTCAAGCTCGGGTTCTGATACACGGGGGGAGACCCACCTTGTCCACGACAGACAGAGAACTGCGGATCGGCATGGTCGGATACGCGTTCATGGGCGCCGCGCACTCACAGGCGTGGCGCACGGTGAACCGCGTCTACGACCTGCCGGCACGAGCCAGGATGTCGCTGATCTGCGGCCGCGACACACCGAAGGTGGCCGAGGCCGCCGACCGGCTCGGCTGGGACGCGTACACGACGGACTGGCGCGACGTGATCAACTCCGACGAGATCGACGTGGTTGACATCTGCACACCCGGCGACAGTCACGCCGAGATTGCCCTCGCCGCACTCGCCGCCGGCAAGCACGTCCTGTGCGAGAAGCCGCTGGCCAACACAGTGGCGGAGGCACGGGCGATGACCGCCGCGGCGGACACCGCCCGCGCCTCCGGGGTGCGCTCGATGTGCGGGTTCAACTACCGCCGGGTCCCCGCGGTCACGATGATGCGCCAGATGGTCGCCGACGGACGACTCGGGGTGATCCGGCACGTCCGAGCGACGTACCTGCAGGACTGGATCGTGGATCCGCAGTTCCCGCTGGTCTGGCGGTTGCAGAAGGACAGGGCGGGCTCCGGCGCGCTCGGTGACATCGGTGCGCACATCATCGACCTGACGCAGTTCGTCGTCGGCCAGCGGATCACCGGCGTCAGCGCGGTCACCGAGACGTTCGTCAAGGAGCGGCCGTTGCCGGCCGAGTCGAGCGGTCTCGCGGCCACCGTGGACGGCGGCTCGGCGCCCACCGGGCCGGTCACCGTCGACGACGCCGCGATCTTCGTGGCCCGGCTCGACGGTGGCGCCCTGGCGACGTACGAGGCGAGCCGTTTCGCCACGGGCCGCAAGAACGCCCTCCGAGTCGAGATCAACGGCTCGCTGGGCAGCGTGGTCTTCGACCTGGAGCGTCTCAACGAGTTGGAGTTCTACGACGCCACCCGGCCTACCCTGGAACAGGGCTTCAGCCGGATCCTGGTGACCGAGGGCGACCACCCGTACATGTCGGCGTGGTGGCCGCCCGGCCACATCATCGGCTACGAGCACTCCTTCACCCACCAGATGCGCGATCTCATCGAGGCGATCGCCACCGGCACCGACCCGGCGCCCTCCTTCGCCGACGCGTTGCAGGTTCAGCTCGTGCTGGACGCGGTGACCCGTTCGGCGGACGTCGGTTCCTCCTGGACCGACGTGGAACCGGCGCTGACCGCGGTGGCCGTCTGACCCCCTGACCATCCGCGACGGCGGTGCTCGCGCCGCCGTCGCCCGACCGGCTTTCCGGAGCCGACCGGCGAGGGACCGACAGCGGTTTGCGCCCCGCGGTCGGGACGAGGTCGGCTCCGGAGAGTGTGCAGCCGGGCCGTGTGGCCCGGTGGCGCACGAGCAGGACGGTCGTCCGGTGCGACCGGACCGGGATTCCCCGGCCGCACCGGAGGACCGCCACCATCCCCGGCGATCCGGAGGACCCGATGACACCGCCCGCCGCTGCCCCCACCCGTCCCGCCTCGGTACGCCGCCCTGCGACGGACCGCACCTCGGTCGACGATCCGGTGGGCACGGCAACCTGAGACGTCCGGTCGGGGCACGCCAACGCCCCAGTCGGATGCGGGGGAGGCAGGGTCGAGACGCCGACCGACCCTGCCTGCCAGCCCCGTCTGCCCGCACCCGTACCGGTAACCGGTCCGTCGTCGTCGCCGCCGACGCCGACGCCGGATCCGGTGTCGTTCCGGTACGGGTCGGGCGGGCGGGGCCCATCCGCTCAAGGCCGTAGCTTTTCGAAAAATATTCTGATATTCCTATATTTAAATCGAACCGACGGTTCCTCCTGGATGGGAAGGAGCACCATGCGAACGGGTGTCTGGCTGGTAGGAGCACGCGGTTCGGTCGCGACCACCAGCATCGTCGGAGGGCTCGCGCTGCGGGCCGGCCTGGCCGGGCCGACCGGCTGCGTCACCGAGTTGCCGGATCTGCGCGGTCCCGCCCTCCCGTCCTTCGCGGACCTGGTCTTCGGAGGCCACGACGTGGCCTCCACCCCGTTGAGCAAGCGCGCCGAGGCCCTCGCCGACACCGGTGTGATACCCGGTCGGCTGGTCGCCGCGCTCCCCGACGAGCTGGCCGCCGTCGAGCAGGAACTGCGTCCGGCCCCGCTCGGCGGCACCCAGGCCGACCGGGTCGCGACCACCGTGGGTGACCTCACATCCTTCCGGGAGCGCAACCGTCTGGACCGCGTGGTCGTGGTCAACGTCTCCGCCACCGAACCAGCGCCTCGACCGCACCCCGGGCACGCCGACCCGGTCGCGCTGCGCGCCGCGCTCGCCGGACCGGACGAGGTGCTGCCGCCCAGCTCCCTGTACGCGTACGCGGCGCTGCTGGCCGACTGCCCGTACGTCGACTTCACCCCGTCCACCGGGCTGCGGTTGCCGGCGCTGGCCGCGTTGGCCGAAGAGCTGCGCCTGCCGTACGCCGGGCACGACGGCAAGACCGGTGAGACCCTGGTCAAGTCGGTCCTCGCGCCGATGTTCGCGATGCGCAACCTCGCGGTGCGCTCCTGGTCCGGGATGAACCTGCTCGGCGGCGGCGACGGCGCCACCCTCGCCGACCCGGCCGCCAACGCGGCCAAGGTGCAGAGCAAGCAACGCGTGCTCGGCGAGACGCTGGGCTACGTCCCGCAGGGCAACACCCGCATCGAGTACGTCGAGGAGCTGGGCGACTTCAAGACCGCCTGGGATCTGATCACGTTCGCCGGCTTCCTCGGCACCGGGATGCGGATGGAGTTCACCTGGCACGGCTGCGACTCCGCGCTGGCCGCGCCGCTGGTGCTCGACCTGGCGCGGCTCACCGCCGCCGCGCACGCCGCCGGGCAGGTGGGGCCGCTGGCCGACCTGGGTTTCTTCTTCAAGGACCCGCTCGGTGCGCCCACCCACTCGCTGGCCGAGCAGTGGGCCCGGCTGACCGACTTCACCCAGCGGTTGCACGCCGGCCTGGACGGTGGCCATGACCACGCTGGCTGACGTGGCCGAGCTGGTCCGGGCACCGGCAGCGCTCTCGGTCCCCGGTGACGTGGTTGCCGGCGCGGCGGCCGCCGGCGCGTTGGGCCCGCGTACCCCCGCCCTCGCCGGCGCGTCGGTGCTGCTCTACTGGGCCGGCATGGCCGCCAACGACTGGGCCGACCGGGAGCTGGACGCCGTCGAACGCCCCGAGCGACCGATCCCCAGCGGCCGGGTCACCCCGGCCGCCGCGCTGGGCCTCGCGGCCGGCCTCACCGCCGCCGGCGTGGGCCTGGCCGCCGCCGTGGGCGGTCGCCGCGCGGCCGCGCTCGCGGTGCCGCTGGCCGCCAGCATCTGGGGGTACGACCTGCTGGCCAAGAACACCGCCGCCGGCCCCGCCGTGATGGCCGCCTGCCGAGGGCTGGACGTGCTGCTGGGCGCCTCCGGCGGCCACCTGTGGCGGGCGCTTCCCTCGGCGGCGACCGTGGCGGCCCACACCTGGACGGTCACCACCCTGTCCCGGCGCGAGGTCACCGGCGCGGACGCGGCCCTGCCGATGCGCACACTGGCCGGCACCGCCCTGGTCGCCGCCAGCGCCGCCGTCGCCGTCCCCGGCGCCCGTCGCGCTGCCGTCCCCGGCGCCCGTCGCGCTGCCGTCCCCGGCACCGAAGCTGCCAGCGCTGGCGGGGCTGCCAGTGCTGCCAGCGCCGACGGGCGGGCCGAGGTGAGCGCGGGCCGGGCCCGGGCGGCGGGAGTCGCCGCCGCACTGCCCGCGCTGCTGGCCGGGTGGTACGCCGCCCGCTACGGCGCCGCCCAGGCCCAGGTCGTCCGGGATCCCTCGGCCGGGAAGGTCCGCGCGGCCGTCGGCGCGGGGATCACCGGCCTGCCCGCCCTGCAGGGGGCGCTTACCGCACGTGGCGGCGCCAGTCTGCTCGGGCTGGCCGTCGCGGCGGCGGCGCCGCTGGGCCGTCGGCTGGCCCGGAAGGTCTCCCCGACATGACCGTGCCCCGGCCCCGACCCGCGCAGCCCGGAACCGCGCAGCCCGAGACCGCGCAGCCCGGAACCGCGCAGCCCGGAACCGCGCAGTCCGGCAACTGGACTGTCGAGCCGTCGAGCGCCGACGCGACGGCGCTGCGCCTCGGGTACGGCACGAACGGCTTCGCCAACCACCGGCTCGACGACGCGCTCGCCGTCCTCGCCGACCTCGGCTACGACGGCGTGGCGCTCACGCTGGACCACGACCACCTGGACCCGTTCGCACCCGGGCTCACCCGCCGGATCGCGGCGGTCGCCCGGCGGCTGGACGCGCTGGGTCTGGGGGTGGTGATCGAGACCGGTGCCCGCTATCTGCTCGACCCGTGGCACAAGCACGCACCGACGCTGCTGCACGACGACCCCACCCGGCGGATCGAGTTCCTGCGCCGGGCGGTGCGGATCGGCGCCGACCTGGGAGCCGAGGCGGTCTCGTTCTGGGCCGGTGTGCGGCCCGAGACGGTGTCACAGCAGTGCGCCTGGGACCGGCTGGTCGCCGGCTGCGCCAGCGTGGTCGACGCCGCCGACAGCGCGGGCGTCACCCTCGGCTTCGAGCCGGAGCCGGGCATGCTGGTCGAGAGCATCACCGACTGGCGTCGACTGCACGCGGCGCTCGACGCGCCGGCCCGCTTCGGCATCACCCTCGACATCGGCCACTGCCGGTGCCTGGAGCCGTGGCCGGTGCCGCGGTGCGTCGCCGAGGTGGCCGACCACCTGGTCAACGTGCAGATCGACGACATGCGCCGGGGTGTGCACGAGCACCTGGAGTTCGGCACCGGTGAGATCGACTTCCCGCCGGTGCTGGCGGCCCTGGCCGAGGCCGGCTACCGCGGGCTGGTCGCCGTCGAGTTGCCCCGCGACTCGCACGCCGCACCGGCGGTCGCCGCCCGCTCGATCGAGTTCCTGCGCGCCGCCGCCACCGCCGCGGCAAAGACCGGCGCGCGGCGCGTCGAGGACGAGGCACCCGCCGACGCCCTTTGCTCTGCTTCAACGGAGGCGACAGCGGGCGTCCGATATCCGGACACCGACCGTCGCGTGGAGTGAAGCAGAGCAAAGGGTGTGCCAGGGTGCCCGTCAGCCACACGAGGGGACCAGCAGCACAAGGGGAGGAGACGGGATGACACCGGATTCACTACGGGCCGCGCTGCGGGGCGTACCCGATCCCGACTGGCTGGACGAGGCGCTGCGGCAGGTCGCGGCCGAGCCCACCGCGATCGCCCGGCTCTTTCCCGCCGTCGGTCGGCGGTGCGGTCGGGCCGCGTTGCCCGACGCCCCCGGCTGGACCGCCGACGACGCGGCCCGGGTGCTGCTGCTCACCGCCCTGCCCGGCGAGCACGCCTCGTACGCCGAGAACCTCTACCAGCACGGTGACGCGGCCGAGCGGCGGGCCGTGCTGCGGGCCCTGCCACTGCTGCCGATCGGCGCCGCCGGGGTGCCGCTGCTGCACGACGCGATCCGGACCAACGACACCCGGCTGGTCGCCGCCGCCCTCGGCCCGTACGCCCGGCACCTCGATGAGGCCGCCTGGCGGCAGGCGGTGCTCAAGTGCGTGTTCAGCGGCGTGCCGTTGGCAGTGGTCGCCGACCTGGAGACCCGCGCCGACGGGGAGCTGGCCGCGATGCTGGCCGCGCTCACCGCCGAGCGGCACGCCGCCGGCCGGGAGATGCCCGCCGACGCCACCGACCTGCTCGACCGGCTCACCGCCGCACTGCCCCGGGAGGCGTGAATGCGCATCTTCGACCCCCACATCCACATGACCTCACGCACCACCGACGACTACGAACGGATGGCCGCCGCCGGGGTCCGCGCGGTGGTGGAACCGGCGTTCTGGCTGGGCCAGCCGCGCACCAGCGCCGCCTCGTTCGTCGACTACTTCGACTCGCTCATCGGCTGGGAGCCGTTCCGGGCCGGGCAGTTCGGGGTGCGGCACCACGCCACCATCGCGCTCAACCCCAAGGAGGCCAACGACCCGCGCTGCCGCCCGGTGCTCGACCTGCTGCCCCGCTACCTGGACAAGGACGCGGTCGTGGCGGTCGGCGAGATCGGGTACGACTCGATGACCCCGGAGGAGGACGAGGCGTTCGCCGCGCAGCTCGCCCTGGCCGTGGCGTACGACCTGCCGGCGCTGGTGCACACCCCGCACCGGGACAAGGCGCGCGGCTGCGAGCGCACCCTCGCCGTGGTCGCCGAATCCGGCATCGACGCCGGTCGCGTGGTCGTCGACCACCTCAACGAGGTGACCGTCAAGCTCGTGCGGGACAGCGGCTGCTGGCTGGGTTTCTCCATCTACCCGGACACGAAGATGACGCCGCAGCGGATGGTCGAGTTGCTGCGCGAGTACGGCACGGAACGGATGCTGGTCAACTCGGCAGCCGACTGGGGTCGCTCCGATCCGCTGTTGACCCGGGCAACCGGCGAGGCGATGCTGCTCGCCGGGTTCAGCGACGACGACGTCGACCGGGTGCTGTGGCGCAACCCCGTGGAGTTCTACGGCCAGTCCGGTCGGCTCGACCTGAGCGACCTCGACGTCACCGCCGTGGACCCGCAGACCGGCAACTCGATCCTGCGCGGCGGCAGCTGATGCGGCTGCGACATTCCGGCGGCGACACCGTCCATCTCGGCTACTGCACCAACGTGCACCCCGCCGAGGACCTCGCCGGCATCCTCGGTCAACTGGACACGTACGCCGTGCCGGTGCGGGAGGCGCTCGGCAGCGACCTGCTCGGCCTGGGCCTGTGGCTGGCCGCCCCGGTCGCCGCCGAGCTGGCCGCCGACCCGGCGCTGCGCCTGCGGCTGCGCGCCGAGCTGGACGCGCGCGGTCTGGAGGTGGTCACCCTCAACGGCTTCCCGTACGCGGCCTTCCAGGCGCCGGTGGTCAAGCAGGACGTGTACCACCCGGACTGGACCACCGAGCAGCGGCTGGCGTACACGCTGGATCTGGCCCGGGTGCTCGCCGACCTGCTGCCCGACGACGCGGCCCGGGGCTCGATCTCCACCCTGCCGCTGGCCTGGCGGCGGCCCTGGGACACCGGGCGGGCCGACGCCGCCCGCCGTCGGCTGGACCAGCTCGCCGCCGGTCTGGCCGCCGTGCAGCGCGACACCGGCCGCGAGGTGCGGGTCGCCTTCGAACCGGAGCCCGGCTGCGTGGTGGAGAGCACCGGGCAGGCGGCCGCGCTGTTGGACGGCATCGACACCGACCGGCTGGGTGTCTGCGTCGACCTGGCCCACCTGGCGTGCGCCTGGGAGGAGCCGGCCGAGGCGTTGGAACGACTGCGGACGGCGGGGCTGCCGGTGGTGAAGGTGCAGGTCTCCGCCGCCGTCGAGGCGGCCGACCCGGCCGGCGGCGCGGACGCGCTGCGCCGCTGGGTGGAGCCGCGCTTCCTGCACCAGACCCGGAGCGCCGGTTGCGCCGGTCTGGCCGACCCGGCCGACGCGGCGTACGCGGCCGACGACCTGGACGAGGCGTTGGACCGGGCGCTGCCCGGCCCGTGGCGGGTGCACTACCACGTGCCGCTGCACGCCCCACCGGAGGAACCGCTCGGCTCGACCCTGCCCGTCCTGCGCGCCGCGCTGAGAGCGCTCTACAGCGGGCCGACCGCCGGGTGCGACCACCTCGACGTCGAGACGTACACCTGGGGGGTTCTACCGGCCGCGCGGCGGCCGGGCACCGACGCGGAGCTGGCCGCCGGCATCGCCGCCGAGCTGGCCTTCGCCCGAGACGAACTGGTCGGCCTCGGGCTGACCCCGGAACGCACAGTGAGCGCGGGAGAGACGCGATGAGCCGACGACTTGTGGTACTCGACGTGGTGGGGCTGACCCCCCGCCTGCTGGCGCACATGCCTCGGCTGCGCGGTGTCGCCGACGGCGGCTTCCGGGCCGAACTGGGCACCGTGCTGCCGGCGGTGACCTGCTCGGTGCAGTCCACCTTCCTCACCGGCGAACAGCCCAGCGGGCACGGGATCGTCGGCAACGGCTGGTACTTCCGGGAGCTGGGCGAGGTGTTCCTGTGGCGCCAGCACAACGCGCTGGTCGGCGGGGACAAGCTCTGGCAGGCGGCGCGGCGGGCCGAACCGGGCTACACGGTGGCCAACGTCTGCTGGTGGTACGCCATGGGCGCGGACGTCGACTGGACCGTCACGCCGCGACCGGTGTACTACGCCGACGGCCGCAAGGAGCCGGACTGCTACACCGACCCGCCGGAGCTGCACGACGCGCTCACCGGGCGGCTGGGCACCTTCCCGCTGTTCACCTACTGGGGGCCGACCGCCGGGCTGCCGTCGTCGAAGTGGATCTGCCAGGCGGCCGAGCAGATCCTGGCCGACGTGTCACCCGACCTGACCCTGGTCTACGTCCCCCACCTGGACTACGACCTGCAACGCTTCGGCCCCTCGTCGGCCCAGGCCGCCGCCGCCGCGGCCGAGTTGGACGCGGTGCTCGGCCCGCTGCTGGACGCCGCGCGGGCCCGCGACGCGACAGTGGTGGTGCTCTCGGAGTACGGCATCACCGACGTGTCCCGGCCGGTGGACGTCAACCGGCTGCTGCGTGCCGAAGGGCTGCTGCGGGTGCACACCCAGGCCGGCATGGAGTACCTCGACCCGTGGACGTCGAAGGCGTTCGCGGTCGCCGACCACCAGGTCGCGCACGTCTACGTCAAGGATCCGGCCGACGTGCCGGCGGTGGCGAAGCTCTGCGCCGGGCTGCCCGGGGTGGCCGAGGTGCTGGACGCCGACGGCAAGGCCGCGTACGGGCTGGACCACCCGCGCGCCGGCGAGCTGGTGCTGGTGGCCGAGCCGGACTCCTGGTTCACCTACTACTACTGGCTCGACGACGCCCGCGCGCCGGACTTCGCCCGGCTGGTCGAGATCCACCGCAAGCCGGGGTACGACCCCGCCGAGCTGTTCTTCGACCCGGCCAACCCCGGCGCCGCGAAGGCTCGGGCCGGGGTGGCGCTGGCCCGCAAGAAGCTCGGCATGCGCTACCTGATGAGCGCCGTCGGCCTGGACGCCGGCGCCCGGGCGGTGCGCGGCTCGCACGGGCGGCTGCCCAGCGACCCGGCGGACGCCCCGGTGCTGCTCTGTTCCGACAGGTCCGCTGCCCGGGACCGGGTGGCGGCCACCGAGGTGAAGGCGCTGCTGCTGGAGTTGGCCGGGTTGGCCAACGGTGACGGTGGCCGGTCCGGGGTGGGATCGTGACGGCCACCGTCGCTCCGGCGGACGCGAGCAGGCTGCGGGCGCGCTTCGACGCGGAGCTGGCCGCCTTCCTCGAACGGCAGGGCCCCGACTGGCCCGACGGAGCGCCGCGCGGGGTGTTCACCGCGCTGCAACGGTTCGTGCTGGCCGGCGGGAAGCGGCTGCGTCCGCTGTTCTGCTACTGGGGCTGGCGCGCTGCCGGGGCCGCCGACGGCCGCCCGATCGTGGTGGCCGCGGCGGCGCTGGAGCTGTTCCACGCGTTCGCGCTCATCCACGACGACATCCTGGACGGCAGCGACCGCCGCCGGGGCGAACCGTCGGTGCACCGCCTCTTCGCCGACCTGCACGCCCGCTCGTCGTGGCGTGGCGACCCCGAGGCGTACGGGCGCAACACCGCCCTGCTCTGCGGGGACCTCTGCGCGGCCTGGTCGGATCAGATGTTCCACGAGTGCGGGCTGGCCACCGAGCAGGTGCACCGGGGCTACGCCGTGTTCGCGCTGATGCGTACCGAGGTGATCGCGGGGGAGTACCTCGACCTGGTCTCCGGGGTGGGTGACGGTTCGGTGGCCAGCGCGCTCACCGTGATCCGGATGAAGGCGGCCCGGTACACGGTCACCCGGCCGTTGCAGATCGGCGCGGCGCTGGCCGGGGCGGGGCCGGAGCTGATCGCGGCTCTCGGCGAGTTCGGTGATCCGTTGGGCGACGCGTTCCAGCTCCGCGACGACGTGTTGGGCGTCTTCGGTGATCCGGCGGTCACCGGCAAGTCGGTCCTGGACGACCTGCGCGAGGGTAAGCCCACGGTGATGATGGCGCTGGCCCGCAGCGCCGCCGACCGGTCGCAGACCGTCCGGCTGCGCGAGCTGTTCGGCAATCCGAAGTTGGACGCGGACGGCGCGGTCGAGCTGCGCGAGATCATCGAGGCCACCGGCGCGCGGGACCGGATCGAGCAGATGATCAGGATTCGTAAGGAAGCCGCGACGGGAGCGCTGGCGGCGGTCCCGCTCCCGGATTCGGTACGGGCGGCGTTGGTGGGGTTGGCCAGTCAGGTGACCGGTCGGCAGTCCTGACGTGTCGGCGTCGCGTGCCGCCCCTCGGTGCGTGCGCCAAGCGGGCGACGGCCTGACCCCTCCGGCGCCGGCAGCGGCGTCTGAGGAACAGGACCACATGGTCCAGCAACAAGTCCGTCGGCTCTTCGGCA
>NZ_JBEZEA010000024.1:0-23794 GCF_040648635.1 Micromonospora sp. NPDC049114
GTACAGCCGGCGCAGCGGTGACCCGTACGTGAGCAGCGCGATCCGGTTGCCGATCCCGGGCGGCAACTGGAGGACTGCCGCGGCGAGCAGGACCGCGCCCCGGTACGAGCGAGCTGTCGGCTCAGGCCTCGGCCTGGTCCTCACGGAGGTTCTTCACCAGGTTCGGGTCGACCGGAACACCCGGGCCCATGGTGGTGGTGAGGATGACCTTGCGGAGGTACTTGCCCTTGGCCGCGGACGGCTTGGCACGCAGCACCTCGTCGAGCACCGCCGCGTAGTTGTCCACCAGCTGGGTCTCCGTGAAGGAGGCCTTGCCGATGATCAGGTGCAGGTTGGAGTGCTTGTCCACCCGGAAGGTGATCTTGCCGCCCTTGATGTCCTGCACCGCCTTGGTGACGTCCATGGTCACCGTGCCGGTCTTCGGGTTCGGCATGAGACCGCGCGGGCCCAGGATCCGCGCGATCCGGCCGATCTTGGCCATCTGGTCCGGCGTGGCGATCGCCGCGTCGAAGTCGAGCCAACCACCCTGGATGCGGGCGACCAGCTCGTCGGTGCCCACCTCGTCCGCACCCGCCGCGGCGGCCTCTTCGGCCTTCGCGCCACCGGCGAACACGATCACGCGGGCGGTCTTACCGGTGCCGTGCGGCAGGTTGACCGTGCCGCGGACCATCTGGTCCGCCTTGCGGGGGTCGACGCCGAGGCGCATGGCGACCTCGACCGTGGCGTCGAACTTGACGTTGGTGGTCTCCTTGGCCAGCTTCACGGCCTCGGAGGGGGTGTAGAGCTTCGACCGGTCGATGACGTCGGCGGCCTTGCGGTAGCTCTTGCTGCGCTGCATTGCTGATTACTCCTGTGGTCTCTGGCGGGCCGCTCGGCGCGGGCCCTCCCACGGTCGGGTCGTCGGCGAGGCCGAACGTCAGTCGCTGACGGTGATGCCCATCGACCGGGCGGTGCCGGCGATGATCTTCTCGGCCTGGTCCAGGTCGTTGGCGTTGAGGTCGGCCATCTTCTTCTCGGCGATCTCACGCAGCTGGGCGCGGCTCACCGAGCCGACCTTCTCGGCCTGCGGGACGCCCGAGCCCTTCTGCACACCGGCGGCCTTGATCAGCAGCCGGGCGGCAGGCGGGGTCTTCAGCACGAAGCTGAAGGACCGGTCCTCGAACACGCTGATCTCGGCGGGGACGATGTCGCCCCGCTGGGACTCGGTCTGCGCGTTGTAGGACTTGCAGAACTCCATGATGTTCACGCCGTGCTGGCCGAGCGCGGGGCCGACCGGCGGCGCCGGCGTGGCCTGGCCCGCCGGCAGCTGAAGCGTGAACGTCTTGACGAGCTTCTTCTTCGGAGGCATGTCACTTCCTGGGGCTTGGAGCTGGGAAAATGCGGCCGTCGCCGCCCTCGGGCGCGCACGGTCAGCGCGGTGCGACAGCGGCGACGTTCAAGAGTAGCGCAGGCCGCAGCCCGCTCGTCCGCCGAGGTCGAGCGGGAGGGCGTACGCCGACGTCGGCGGCGGGCCGGGCCCGCCGCCGACGACCGGTCAGATCTTGGCGACCTGGTTGAAGTTGAGCTCCACCGGGGTCTCCCGACCGAAGATCGACACCAGCACCTTGAGCTTCTGCTGGTCGGCGTTGATCTCGCTGATCGTGGCCGGCAGCGACGCGAACGCGCCGTCGGTGACGGTGACCGAGTCGCCGACCTCGAAGTCGAGGACCTTGATCTCCGGCTTGGCCTTCTTCTGCTCGGTCTCGACCGCCGGCGCCAGCCACTTCAGCACCTCGTCGAGCGAGAGCGGCGCCGGCCGGTCGGCCCGGTCGGTCGCGCCCACGAAGCCGGTCACGCCCGGGGTGTTGCGGACACACGAGTAGGACTCGGCGGTCAGCTCCATCCGGACGAGGATGTAGCCCGGGAAGACCTTGGCCTGGATCTGCGAACGCTTACCGTTCTTGACCTCGACCTCTTCCCGGGTCGGCACCTCGACCTGGTAGATGAAGTCCTCCATGTCGAGGCTCGTGATCCGGGTCTCGAGGTTGGTCTTCACCTTGTTCTCGTAACCGGCGTACGAGTGCACCACGTACCAGTCACCCGGGGCGTAGCGCAGCTTCTGCCGCAGCTCGGCGACCGGGTCGTACTCCTCGTCCGGCGCAGGCTCGGTGGTGGGGAACTCCGGCTCGCTGGCGGCCTCAACCGACTCGTCACCAGCCGCCGTCGCGACCGTGGACTGCTCGTCCACCGGTCCGGCGGTCTCGTCGTACTCAGGCACGCTCGCTCACTTCCGTCACTATCGGCTGGAGACAGCCGGTCAGTCCGAGTTGCCGAAGACGAACAACACGACCTTGGCGAAGCCGTAGTCCAGCACGCCCACGATCGTCAGCATCACCGCGACGAACGTGACCACCACGGCGGTGTACGTCAGCAACTCCTTGCGGGTCGGCCAGATGACCTTACGCAGTTCGGCAACGACCTCGCGGAAAAACCGGGCGATGCGGCCGAACACGCCCACCCGACCGGTTTCCGACCTCGTGGTCGGCCGGCTGTCCGCCGATTCCGCCCGGGCGCGGGACCGCGTCGCGGTGCCTCCCCGGGAAACCGGCTCGTCCGCGCCGGAGGCGTCGTCGTCGGCTACGTCGTCGACGATCTCGTCGTCCAGACGATCGTCGCCGGCGTCCTCGCCGCGCCGCTTGTTGTCGGCCACTTCGCCCTCCGTCGCGGAATCTCGGGTCGCACGCCGGGCGGCGTACGCGGCGCTGGTCACGCCGGCCGGGCCAAACCGTCCCGCGACGGGCCGCGGCCGGTGGATCAACCGGGGGCCCCGAATGCCTCGGAACCACCCCGCCGATGCCACCACCACGGGCCGGACGCCGCCTTGTCGGCGGCGCGACCCACGGGAACGGTCAGGCCTGAGGCGCAGGGGTGACAGGACTTGAACCTGCAGCCTGCGGTTTTGGAGACCGCTGCTCTGCCAATTGAGCTACACCCCTGTGCGGCAACACTCGCCCCACGCGGTCACAGACGACCGTGCAGGGGTCACTTGCCCCACGGCGGACCAGTGTACGGGTAGGCACCCGACTTTCCCAACCGGTCTCCCCGCCACGCGTGGCGGACCCGGTTCAGCGTGCAATCCGGATGGTCGCCCGGGCCTGCGAGAGCACCTTGTCCCCCAGACAGGTCGCGGTCACATCGAGCCGGGTGAGGCCGTCCTCGGTCACCTCACGGACCCGCGCGGTCACCTCGATCTCGGTCCCCTGGTCGTCGTCGGGGACCGCCACCGGCCGGGTGAACCGAACCCCGTACTCGACCACCGCGTCGGGCGCCCCGGCCCACTCGGCGACCGCCCGGCCGACCAGGGCCATCGTGAACATGCCGTGCGCGATCACTCCGGGCAGTCCCACCTTCGTGGCGACCCGGTCGCTCCAGTGGATCGGGTTGAAGTCACCCGAGGCGCCGGCGTAGCGGACCAGGTCCGCCCGGGTCACCCGGAACGTCTTGGCTGGCAGTTCCATCTCAGCCCTCCCCGCGGATGACGTACCGGGCCCAGACGGCGACGACCGGTTCCCCGGCGACAGTGCTCACGTCGGTGCGGGTGGTCAGGAAGCCGTGCCCGCCCCGGTTGCTGACGTCCTCGATGGTGTTGGTGCAGACCAGCTCGTCGCCCGCGACCACCGGCCGGGTGTACGCGAACCGCTGGTCGCCGTGCACCAGCCGGCTGTAGTCCACACCCAGGGCCGGGTCCTCGATGATCTGGCGGCTCGCCGCCATGGTGACGATCACCGGGAAGGTCGGCGGGGCGACCACGTCCGGGTGGCCCAGCGCCTGCGCCGCCACCGGGTCGTGGTGGGCCGCGTCGGTGGCGCCGATGGCCGTGGCGAACTCACGGATCTTTTCTCGGCCCACCTGGTAGGGGGCGGTCGGCGGATACGTCCGGCCGACGAAGGAAGGGTCCAGAGACATGCCGCGAACCTACACGGAAAGCACAATCGCCGATCTGGTCGGCAGGCGGCGGCTGAGCCGCGCCGTACCGGTCAGATCGGCGATTGGAAAGGCCTCGTCAACGGCCGGCGTGTGCCGGCCGGAGATCAGCGGGTCTCGCGGTGAACCGTGTGCCGGCCGTCGCGCGGGCAGAACTTCTTCAGCTCGATGCGGTCGGGGTCGTTCCGGCGGTTCTTGCGCGTGATGTAGTTGCGCTCCTTGCACTCCACACACGCCAAAGTGATCTTCGGCCGGACATCGGTAGCCTTCGCCACGGCGGAGTGCCTTCCTCGCTAACGGAAACAACTACGACGCGTCAGCCTAGACGCTGACTGCGCGGACATGCAAAGTGGGCGCCAGTGGCGCCCATCTCAACGACCACCGGGAACGAGCCCGGAAGACGAGAGTAGCGGTGGCCGGACTTGAACCGGCGACACAGCGATTATGAGCCGCTTGCTCTGCCATCTGAGCTACACCGCCGCGGTGGGTCCAGCTGAACCCTCGAGCCCCCTTACGGAATCGAACCGTAGACCTTCTCCTTACCATGGAGACGCTCTGCCGACTGAGCTAAGGGGGCCTGCGCGATCTCCCCGTGGGGCGCGCAGAAGTAGAATACACGGCACCGGTCGGCAGGTGAAATCGGATCCCCAGCGCCCGTGAATGCCCAGCTCAGGGCACCACGCGCAGGCGTGGAAGCTCCCCGCCGGAGATCGTCTCCGGGTCCGCCTGAGCACCGAACCAGGCGGCCAGTCGCTCGTACGGCAGCGGTCGACTGAACAGGAAGCCCTGGCCGATCTCGCACCCGATGTCCTGAAGGAGCTCCAGGGTCAACTCGCTCTCCACACCCTCGGCGACCACCGCCAGGCCGAACTGCTGGGAGAGCGTCACCACCGCGTTCACGATCGCCAGGTCCCCGGGGTCGGTCGCCATGCCCTGCACGAAGGACCGGTCCACCTTCACCTCGTGCACCGGCAGCCGGCGCAGGTGGGCGAGCGAGGAGTCACCGGTGCCGAAGTCGTCCACCGACAGCCGGACGCCGAGATCCCGGAGCCGACGCAGCGTCGGGATGGGCCGGTCCGTGCCGTCCAGGACCCCCGACTCGGTGATCTCCAGGGTGAGGCGCTGCGCCGGCACCCCGTACTCGGTCAGCAGCTCCTGCACCCGGTCCGGGAAGTGCTGGTCGGTGAGCGTGCGGGCGGCGAGGTTCACCGCGATGGGCAGCGGCTGGTTGGCCTCGGCCCAGTCCCGGCTGCGCCGCAGACCCTCGCGGAGCACCACCTCGGTGAGCCGACTCAACTGGCCGGTGTGCGCGGCAACCGCCACGAAGTCCTCGGGAGCTACGGTGCCGTGCGTCGGGTGCTCCCACCGGGCCAGGCACTCGACGCCGACCAGACGTCGGTCCCGCAGGGTCACCTTGGGCTGGAAGTAGACCTCCAGCTCGTTCTGGTCCAACGCCTGACGCAGGTCACCGGCGAGACCCAGCCGGCGCAACGACCGGGATTCCAGGCCCGGGTTGAACAACTGCACGCTGCCCGGCATCGACTTGGCGGCGTTCGCCGCCAGATCGACACGGAGCAGCAGGGTCGCGGCATCGCTGCCATGATCCGGGTGTACGGCGACCCCGACGGCCGTGTTCACGTCGAGGGTGAGCGCGTCGAAGACCATCTCGTCGCGGATCTGGTCGCGCAGTTGACCGGCCAGTTCCAGTGCCGCGTCGGCGTTCTCCAGACGCAGGGTCACCAGGAACTCGTCCCCACCGACGCGACCCACCAGGGCCGACGACGGGGCACTGGCCCGCAACCGGTTGGCGACCTCGACGAGGACCTTGTCCCCCGCCGCGTGGCCGAGGGACTCGTTGACCTGGCGCAGCCCGTCCACGTCGAAGAGCAGCAGCGCCACCACCTCGCCGGGCAGGCGGATCTTGAACGACTCGTCCAGCGCCCCGATGATCCGCCGCCGGTTGGGCAGACGCGTCAGGGTGTCGTGGTACGCGTCGTGCCGCAGCCGGTCGACCAGGCGGGAATTCTCCAGGGCGACCGCGGCCTGCGCACCCACCGTCTCGAAGAGGGGTATGTCGTTACGGACGAAGTAGTTGCTGTCGCCGAGACGATTGGCGACCTCCAGCGTGCCGATCACCGCCTGACCCGAACGGAGCGGGATCACGATCGCATCCTTGACCCGCTCCGCCGACAGGTCGGCACGAAGCTCGGCGTCGGTCGTCACTCCACGGCCGACAGCGACGGTACGGCCCTTGTCCCGGGCCCGTTGCCGCAGAGCCGCCGGGGTCCTGGCGACATCGAGCAGACCCGGCTGGTCGTTACGGGCCGTCAAGAGCACCTCTGGGTGGCGCCCCTGCTCGGGAAGCCAGAGCGTGGCGTACTCGGCCTGCATCAGCGCTCGTACGCGGCCGAGGAGCGCGTCCACCAGAGTGCCGTCCTGGCCGCTCCCGGCCACCGCCCGGCTCAACTCGTACATGTCGGTGAGAGTGCGGTGCTGCCGGAAGAACTGCGCGTACGAGCGGTAGACGAGGGCCAACGCGGCGACCAGCGCGGCCAACAGCAGAAGGGACCACCACGTCGTCTCGATCAGGATCAGGACGACGATTCCGCTGGCGATGTTGATGGCCGCCGCCAGCAGGGCCGGCGGATACGTGCGGAATGCCTCGCGGCCGGCCTGCCACCCCTGCAACAGGCTGTGCACGCCGGCCACCGAGATGATGCTCACCAGGTTGACCATGCTGGCGGCCGCGAAGAGCGACAGCCAGGCACCCGGGCCCACTCCCTGCACCGGCGGAAGCGCCTGGAGGACGAGGACGGCCAGCGAGGATCCCGCAGCGGCCCGGGCCACGTTGAACCAGAACTTGGTGGCGCCGAAGCGGTGCCGGAGGTGAGTGATGACGGCAGCGAGGGTGTAGATGGTGACGACCGTGAGCGGCCGCACCAGATAGAAGGCGAGAACCAGCGGGATCTCGGTGAGGGTCACGCCGACGGACTGGCGCCGAACCGTGAAGTTCAGGACCGGCAGCCCGGCGGCCACCATCGCGAGCAGGAGAGCCGACGCCAACGGCCAGTCCCCGAAGGGCTCCGGGGCGACCAGCCCAACGATCGTCGAACAGACGACGGCAAGGAACGCCATCGGCCCGGTGATCAACCAGGCGTGCTCCGTCGAGCGGAACCCAGCGCGGCCTCGACCCGCCATGCCCCACCCCCTCACGAGCCCCGCCGGATCACATCATCGGGTTTCGCTTGGTCAGCGGAAGGCGGGCATGTTCCAGATGACGTCCATGGTCTGCGCGTTCCCGTTGCCGAGAACGTCGCCGACGAAGACGCCACCAGCGATAGCGGCGAGGACAAAAAATGAGCCAAGCAGCCGGCCCAGCGTTCGACCAGACATGGTTGCTCCTGTCGGGGAAGCGTCACAGGGATGGTGGAGGTTCCACGATCGTGCCACACGCTCAGTACCCAGAAAAGCGGTGCGGGCCCGCCCCGCCCAGGCGGTGACAACATCGCACCGTTCGGGCACTCAGCCTCGATACGACGCGCCAGATCAGGACCTCTCCCTGCGCTATCGGCAGTTCGCCCAGCGCCTGATGCGACCTTCAGCACAATTCGCCCGGAGGCACACGAGGCCCCCCAGGCGACGGCGCAGGTCACTCGCCGTGACTGTCCATGACGGACCGCCATCATCAACCCTCGCCGGCGCGGACATCGACCACCATACCCGGTCTCGATACCTACACAAGGGCCACACAGACGCAAGGCCGCGCGTACACGAGGACGCGACAGGAACGTCGACGAGCCGGGGGCAACCCCTGGGTCGCCCGCCGTCAGTCAATGTCGCTGCCGCCGGGACGGCACGTCGGGGCCCGGCCCCAGGCCCACGGCCGCCAGGCCGGGACGTCAGGGCTTTCAAAGAGGTACGGCAGCACAGGAAGGGAGCAGGACGTGGCGCCAGATCGCCACAACCGTTTCGGTGACGCGGCAGCCGCCCGGGGCCACTTCATCTCGACGTACGCGCGGCTGTGCGCGTACCAGGTGGTGGGGTTCTTGGTTTCTGGCCTCGGGGACCGGGCGGCCGGTGTCCGGGTCGAAGGGCTCCCCCGCGTTGAGGTAGTCATCGTGCGGTCGCCGTCGTCCGGACTGGTTGGCCCCGGCGCCGTGCTTATCGAGCACCGGAGCACGTCCGGACGAGACGACGTGATCGCTCGCCCCAGCGAGGAGGCGGTACCGCTGTTCTGGCGATTCATGATCGAAAAGTTCGGCGTTGCGCCGACGCGGTGAGACAGCCTGCCGTCGTCGGATGATCCCGAGGACCCGGGCCAACCGGGCCCCTTCCCGCTCGCGACAACTGCGGCTTTCTCGTCAACCGGCGAGCACCAGAACGCATCGTCGCCGCCGCAGAAGAGCCGTCAGCGCAAGATCGACCTGCCCACCATCTGCCCGCCCACAATCAGTCGTCAACGGCCGGACCCGGCTAGATCAACGACAACGGCCCCCGATCAGCATCTCTGCTGGTCAGGGGCCGTGTCTGCACCTGGTGGCGGGTAGAGGATTCGAACCTCTGTAGCTTTCGCGACGGATTTACAGTCCGCTCCCATTGGCCGCTCGGGCAACCCGCCAGGGCACCCCACCGCGTCGTAACGCGGCGGCGGAAGCAAGGATAGCGGCTCACCCCGGGACCGACGCAACCGGGTACGGTCAGAGGGTCGTGCCGCTGGTCGGCGGCCGACGGCACGCCCAGACCGCCCGACAGCAGGAGCAGAAGCATGCCAGCGAACCCGTCATTCGACATCGTGAGCAAGGTCGACCGCCAGGAGGTCGACAACGCCCTTCGCCAGGCGGAGAAGGAGCTCTCGACGCGGTTCGACTTCCGCGGCACGGGCGCGGAGATCTCCTGGTCGGGTGAGGAGGCGATCGGCCTCCAGGCGGAGACCGAGGAGCGGGTGCGTGCCGCCCTGGACGTTTTCAAGGAGAAGCTGGTCAAGCGGAACATCTCGTTGAAGTCGCTGGACGCCGGCGAGGCACGCCCGTCCGGCAAGGTGTTCAAGATCGACTGCAAGGTGATCCAGGGCATCGAGACGGACAAGGCCAAGGCGATCAGCAAGAAGATCCGCGACGAGGGCCCCAAGGGCGTTCAGGCGCAGATCCAGGGCGATCAGCTGCGCGTGACCGGCAAGAAGCGGGACGACCTCCAGGCGGTCATCTCGCTGCTCAAGGGCGAGGACTTCGGCGTCGCTCTCCAGTTCACCAACTACCGGTAAGGCGAAGCGACCGGGCGGGCCACGTTCCTCGGCCTGCCCACCACCGTCGCTGATCAGGCTGAGCCGGCGGTGAGTCCCTCGACGACGAGAGCCTGGACACCACGGAGCACGGCCGCCTCCTGCTCGTGCCCCACGCTGGCGGCGACAGCGGCCCAGTGCGCGGCGCACTCGGCGGCCAGCGCCCAGTCTCCGCGGGACAGGTGGGCGACGATCTCCTCGTCGTCCGGGGGCCAGTCTCCGGAGCCGGCGACGTCGGGCACCCAGTGGGCGATCTGGTCCCATCCTGCTCTGCGGATCCCGCTCGCCGCTGAGACGATCTGGCGAGGATCACCGTTCTCGGCCGCGACGCTGATCTCGCTGTCGAGCGCTCCGTCCAGGTGGCGCCACTGACGCGTGGTCATGCGCAGGCTGACCACCTTCTCCGGCTGGTCCATCCAGCCATCATCGTCGAACTCGGTCCGCGTCGGGCTCCCCGCTCACCGCTGCGGCGGCAGCCCAGGTCAGCGGACGACGGTGTACCAGTGCGCGGTCTCGCCCGGGATGGGCGTCAACCGCACCCGCTCGCCGCCCGGGTCGTCGAACATGTGCACCCCGTCGCCGAGCAGCACCGGTGCGAAGAAGATCAGGATCTCGTCGAGCAGGCCGGCCCGGAGGCACTGCTTGGCGACGTCCGCGCCGAGGACGTTCACGTACTTGTCGCCGGCGGCCTCCTTGGCCTGGGCGACGGCGCTGTGCAGGTCGCCGACGAACGTGATGTCTGCGGGTGGGTCGGCGGGCGGTTGGTGGGTCAGCACGACCACCGGTCCGTGGTACCGGCCGCCGAACGCGCCCTCGCTGTCGGTGCCACGGTTCGGGTCGTCGCCGCCGAAGGTGCGGTTGCCGGCCAGGATGGCGCCGACGTTGGCCAGGACGCGGTCCGCCGTCGGGTTGTCGATCGTGAGGTGCTCGGTCAGCCAGGACATGTCGCCGCCGGGGCCGGCGATGTAGCCGTCGAGCGACGCGGTCGCGGAGTAGAGCAGCTTGGCCATTGTTCCCCCTGTCGAAGGTCGGTCTGGGACACATCCGACCTTGGCAGAAGGCACCGACAACCGCCGGAACCGCGGGAGAGGGGTCAGACCGGGACGGGGTCTTCGGCGCGTACCGCCGAGGCTTCTGCCCGGGCGATGGGCCCGGCGGGCAGCGCGGCGACCGCGGCCCCGACGGCCACCGCCACCCCGGCGAAGACGAAGGCCCACGGCACGCCCCCGGCGTAGTCCACGATCAGGCCGGCCACCGCGCCGCCGGCGGCGCTCGCCCCCACGGCAACGGTGACGACCCAGGTGTACGCCTCGTTCAGCATGCCGGCCGGGGCGATCCGGCCGACCAGCGTGTTCTCCAGAGTCAGTGCCGGCGCGATGGTGGCCCCACCGACGACCAGGGCCACGCCCAGCGCGAGCGGCGTGGGCATCACCGCGAACACCACGAAGGTGCCGGCCAGCGCGGCGAGCAGCAGGGCGAACTGGCGGGTCATGTTCGGCGCCGGCCGACGGACGCCGAACCAGAAGCCGCCGATCGCGCTGCCGACCCCCCAGACCGCCAGCAGCAGCCCGGCCAGGCTCTCCGGATCGTCGGTGGTGGCGTTGCCGGCGTACGCCGGAACGATCACACCGGCGGCGCCGAAGGCGATGCCCAGCCCGGCCACGCAGACAAGCAGGGCCGGAAAGCCGCCGACCCGCAGCGGACCGAGCCCACGGGCGTGGTGTTCGCGCGGGTGCGGACGCCACCCGCGCATCACGCGACCGAGGGCGACGGCGGTGGTGCCCACCAGGGTGACGACCGCTGCCCCGATCAGCGCGGCGGCCGCGTCGGCGACCAGCACGAAGCCGGCAACGAGCAGCGGGCCGAGCACGAACACGATCTCGAACAGTGAGGTCTCCGCTGCCAGGGCGGTGTTGCGCAGGGCGTACCGGCCGGAGGCGGGGCTGGTCAGCTCGTTCCAGGCGCCGCGGATGGCGGCGGTGAGCGGCGGGTACGTCGCACCGGCGACGCCCGCCGTCAGGTAGATGGCGGCAAGGGCGTCGTCGCCCAGGCGGCTGGCCAGCAGCAGACCGATGAGCGCCAGCGGGTGGGCCACGGCGGTGACGAGCAGCACCGGGCTCGGGCCGACCCGGTCGGCGATCCGCCCGGCCACCGGGCTGAGCGCGGCGCCGGCGACGGCGTAGATGCCGCCGGCGACGGCGGCCAGCGCGTACCGGCCGGTCATCTGCTCGACCACCAGCAGCAGCGCCAGTGGCGTCATACCGATGCCGAGTCGCCCGATGATGCCGGTGACCAGCAGGATCGGCGCACCGGGGATCCGCCAGACACCCAGGTACTGGCGCAGTGCGGCCACGGGGGTACACCTCCGCTGGGACAGGTAACGGGTAGAAGCCCTGTCGACCCTAACTCCCGAGCTCAGGCCATGGATGGTCGATCCGCTCACACCAGCGCGGAGGTCGGGACTGACCGAGCGGTCACAAAGGGGGTAGGTTGCTGATCGAATTGGGTCCATACGCCGGCACCGCACGATGAGGCAGGAGGTCCGATGTCGGGGACTACCACCGCACCTCTGCGAGTCGAGATCTATTCCCTGTATGGCGACGCCAGACCCAGTGAAGCCGCCTCGCCCAGCCTGCGCGGCTCCCTGCCCGCCCGGGCCGTCCAACAGTGCCCGCCGGTCGCCGCCGCCTCGGGACTCGGCTGGTACGTCTACCCGCCAGCCGACTTCGCGCTGCGTTGGGACGGGCAGGACACCGAGTGGACCCTGCTGACGGAGAACGAGCCGACCCAGTGGCGTTCGCTCGCCGGCGGTTACGACGGGAAGCTGCCCGACGCGGCCGACCAGTTGCAGGCGGCGCCGGAGCAGTTCCGCGGCGACCTGGACATCTTCGACAGGTATGGCGCCAGCATCCCGTTCCTCGACGCCGACCCGCGCGCCGCCAACACAGTGGAGCTGGTCACCGGCGTGGTCGCGCGTACCTCCCCGGGCTGGTGCCTCATGGCCCGGGGCGTGCCGAACTGGCCCGCCCAGCGCGGCCTCCAGCTGTACGAGGGCGTAGTGGAGACCGACTGGTACACCTCGTTGCTGCCCACCATCCTGCGACTCACCGAGGCGGGGCAGGTGGTGCGCTTCTACCGGAACATCCCTCTCATGTGCCTGCAACCTGTGCACCGTTCGACGCTGGAGGCCTTCCGCAACGCCGAACTCGTCACGGGGGAAGGGCTGCCGGCGTGGCCGGAGGACGTCTGGTCGGACTTCGTGGCGCTGCGCCGCCGCCGCCAGGACCCGGAGATCCGCAGCAGCTACCGCCGGGAACAGTCCCGCCGGGTCCGGGAGAACGCCAACTATCAGCCGATCGGGGTAACGGAAGCGGACCAGCCAACCTGATGCCCACAACCGACGAGCAGCTCACGCCGCCCCCCGGTTACCGGGCACTGTTCCGGCATCCGGTCGCCTCGCGACTGGTCATCGCCCGGGGCATCTCGGAGCTGGGGGACTTCATAGGCTTGGCCGCACTGCTGCTGCTCGCCTACGACCAGACGAACTCCGTCCTCGGGCCAGCCGCGGTCTACGCCGCCCGCACCCTGCCCGCCCTGCTGGTCGCCACTGTCTTCAGCGGCTGGCTGGACGTTCCGGCCCGGCGTACCCTCCTGGTCTGGCTGTCAGTCGCCGGCGCGGCGCTGATCGCCGTGCCCGCGGTGGTCCCCCAGCCGGTCCCGGCAATCGTGGCGGCCGGCCTGCTCGGTGCCGTACGGGCCGCGTACGCGAGTGTCAACGTGGCCGTCGCCGCCGAGGCGGTGGACGCTCCGCTGCGGCTGCCGTTGTTCGGCCTCAGCGCCTTCGCCAACCAGTCGGGCCAGGTGGTCGGCCTGCTCGCGGGCGCAAGCCTGACCGTGGCCCTCGGATCCCGGGTGGCGCTCCTGGTCGACCTCGCCTCGTTCCTGATCGCCGCGGTAGTCCTGGCCGGACTGCCGAAGCGCCCCCACCGGGTACGCGGCAGGCGTCCACCGGCGACGGCGGGCATCCGGATCATCGCCGGCCATCCCGTGCTGCGGGGCGTCGCCCTGCTCACCCTGGCCACGGTGCTGTCCGGCGCGCTGCCGGAGACCCTCGCTCCCGACCTGGCCGCCGGGGCGTGGCGTCCCGCAGTGCTGGCGGCGTCGGCGCTGGGCGGGGCGGTCTTCGTCCTGGTGGTGGGCCGGTCCGGCTGGCTGGGTCGGCTGGCCGGCCAGGTGGCGGTCGCCGCGATGCTGGCCGGCGCGCTGCTGCTGACCGGTGTGCTGGTAGCCGTCGACGCGCCGCTGTGGGCGCTGACCGTGGGCAACGCGTTGATCGGCGCGGGCGGCGGCTGGTTGATCGGGGCGCAGGCCACGTTCGCCCGGATGGCCCCTCCGGAACGGATGGGGCAGGTCGAGGCGACGATCGTCGCGGCGAACATCGTCACCTCGGGGATCGGCATCTTCCTGCTGGGGAGCGTGGCCGCCGTGCTCTCGCCCGCCGCGTCGTACCTCACCGCGGGCGTGGTCCTGCTCGCCGTCGTGCTGCTGACCCGTCCGGACCGGCTGCCCGCACCGGAGTGACCCGGAGACGACTCCACCCGCGTCCGTGCGGGGACGCGGGTGGAGCACGGCGTGCGGCGGGTCAGCGCTGGAACTGCACGGGCCCCGAGTTGGCGGCCATCCGCTCCAGGCGGGCGACCCGGTCCTCCATCTTGGGGTGGGTGGAGAAGAGGGCGGCCACCGCGCCACCGGCGAACGGGTTGGCGATCATCAGGTGGGCGGTGCTGGTGAGCGTGCCCTGGGCGGGCAGCGGGCGTCGCCGGGCCACCGCGTCGATCTTGCGCAGGGCGCTGGCCAGGGCCAGCGGGTCCCGGCTCAGCTCGGCGCCCGACTGGTCGGCCTGGAACTCACGGCTGCGGCTGATCGCCAGCTGGATCACGGTGGCCGCGATCGGGCCGAGGATCAGGGTCAGCAGCAGGACGGCCGGGTTGGGCGAATCCTCGTCGTCCCCACCGCCCAGCGGGATGAACCAGGCGATGTTGGCCAGGAAGGTGATGATGCCGGCCAGACCGGCGGCCACGCTGGAGATCAGGATGTCCCGGTTGTAGACGTGGGACAGCTCGTGCCCGATCACACCCCGAAGCTCCCGGTAATCCAGGATCTCGGTGATGCCCTGGGTCACGCAGACCGCCGCGTGCTGCGGGTTACGCCCGGTGGCGAACGCGTTGGGCTGGGCGGTCGGGCTGACGTACAGGCGCGGCATGGGCTGCCGGGCCTCGGTCGCCAGTTCGCGCACCATCCGGTACAGCTCGGGGAACTGCGCCTCGCTGACCGGTTGCGCCCGCATCGAGCGCAGCGCGAGCTTGTCGGAGTAGAAGTAGGAAATGCCGTTCATGACCAGTGAGATGAGGACGGCGATGACCAGGCCGCCACTGCCGCCGAACCAGTAGCCCACCGCGAGGATCAGGGCGGTGAGCAGACCGAGCAGCGCGGCGGTCTTCAGACGGTTGTGGTGCACGATCTCTCCTTCGGTGCACGGATCGCCGGGATCCGCTGACCGGTTCAACAACCCGGTACCCGTCAACCATCCGTCTCAACGCTGAGAATTGACTGAGACTGGAGTCGCAGGTCAGCGGGCGGCGAGATCCAGCACCAGCTGCGGGGCGAAGCCGAGCACCACGGCGGCCACCGTGGCCACCGCCAGCACCGCCGCCACCACACCCCCCAGCGGCACGGCCGGCGCCGCGCCACCCGACGTCGCCGTCGGCGCCCACAGCGCGGCCGTGACCCGCAGGTAGTACGCCAGGCCGATCACCGCGTTCAGCGCCACCACGAGCGCCAGCCAGGCCGCGCCGCCGTCCAGCAGCGACCGGACCACTGTCACCTTCGCGAACAGCCCGGCCAGGCCCGGCGGCAACCCGGCCAGACCCACCAGCGCGAGACCGAGCGCCGCGCCCCGCCACGGGTGCCGCCGGGCCGCCCCGCGCAGGTCGTCAAGCGTGCCGCCGTCCGCACCCACCGGGCGGAGCGCGGTCACCCCGGCGAACGCGGCCAACTCCAACACCACGAAGAAGACGGTGTACGCCACGGCGGCGGCGTACGCGGCGGACCGCGCCTCGCCCGTGCGGCCGTCGGCCAGCGCCAACGCGCCCAGCGGGGCCAGGATGTAACCGGCCTGCGCCACCGAGGACCAGGCGAGCAGCCGGACGGTACGCCGCTGACGCAGCGCCACGAGGTTGCCGACGGTCATCGTGAGCACGGCCAGCAGGGCGAGCACCGGGCCGGTCTGGTCGGCCGGCAGCGCCCGCTGCACCACGGCCAGCAACGCGACGAGGCCACCCAGCTTCGACGCCGTCGACAGGTACGCGGCCACCGGCAGCGGGGCGCCGTCGTAGGTGGCCGGCGCCCAGGCGTGGAACGGCACCGCCGCCACCTTGAAGGCCAGCCCGAGCAGCAGCAGCGCCCCGGCCGCGGTGGTCAGCGGCAGGTCGCGCAGCTCCGCCCGCTCGGCCAGCAGAGCACCGAGCCGATCCAGGTGCAGCGAACCGGTCACCGCGTACAGCAGCGCCGCGCCGAGCAGGGTGACAGTGGTGGCCACCACGCTCACGACGAAGAACGTCACCGCAGCCTCGGCGCTGGCCAGGCTGCCCCGGCGCAGGCCGACCAGCACGTACAGCGGCAGGGTCAGCGTCTCCAGGGCCACGATCAGGGTGATCAGATCGCCGGCCGCGCCGAGCACCACACCGCCGGTCATCGAGCAGGCGAGCAGGAAGGCGTACTCCCCCACCGGCGACCGCCCGGCCCGCAGCGCCGGCACCGACAGCCCGAGCACACCCAGGGTGAGCAGCGCCACCACGGCGGCGACCACTGCCGCCCGCCCGCCGAAGACCCAGGAGCAGTCGCCGCCGACGCAGAAGGTGCGCCGCTCGCCGCCCGCCCCGACCACCGCGGCGCCGACCGCGGTGCCGAGCGCGCCGAGCGCGGCCACCGCGACAGTGGCCCGAGGTCGCGCCACCACAAGATCAATGATCAGCACGAGTACGGCGGTGCCGGCCGCCAGGTACGCCGGCAGCAACGCCACGCTGTCCACGCTCTGCACGGCGCTCATCAGGCCCTGCCTTCGTTCGCGTCCACCCGCTGCGCCGCGCTCATCGGGAGACCACCCCGATCAGGGCGTCGACGGGCGCCTCGGCGACGCCGAGGACCAGCGCCGGAACCAGGCCGATGGCCAGCGCGAGCAGCACCAGCGGCGCCCACGCGGTCAACTCCGCGCCGGCCAGACCCGCCCCGACCCGACCCACCGCGGGGCTCGGCCGGCCGTGGGTGACCTGGCGCAACAACCGCAGGAAGTACGCCGCCGTGAGCGCGCCACCGACCGCTGCCAGCACCCCGAGGGTGATCCACAGCGGACCGCCCACCTGGAGCGCCGCGACCACCGCGAACGCCTCCCCCCAGAAGCCGGCCAGCCCGGGCAGGCCGAGCGACGCGATCGCCGCGAACGCCAGCAGGCCCGCCAGCCGTGGCGCGGTCTCCCGCAGCCCGGACAGCTCGGCGAGCGCGCCCGTGCCGGTACGGTCCTTCACGGCACCCGCCAGGAAGAACAGCAGGCCGGTGATCACACCGTGCGCGACGTTGCCGATCAGCGCCGCCTGGATGCCGGTGGCGGTCAGCGTGGCGACGCCCAGCAGGACGAAACCCATGTGCCCCACGCTGGAGTACGCGATGAGCCGCTTCACGTCGGACTGGGCGAGGCAGACCAGCGAACCGATCAGGATCGCGGCGACCGCCAGCACCCCGAGCACCGGCGCGGCCCAGCGGGCGCCCTCGGGCGCCACCCCCACCGCCACCCGGATCAGCCCGTACGTGCCCATCTTGAGCAGCACACCCGCCAGCACGACGCTGCCCACCGTCGGGGCCTGCGTGTGCGCGTCGGGCAGCCAGGAGTGCAGCGGCCAGAGTGGGCTCTTCACCGCGAACGCGAGCGCGAGCAACGTGAACGCCGCCAACTGGGTGCCCCGGGACAGCCCGCCCCCACCGGTCAACGCGACCACGTCGGCGGTGCCCGCCGCGGCGACCACGACATACACGCCGACCAGCAGCAGCACCGACCCGAAGAGGGTGTAGAGCGCGAACTTGCGGGCCGCCCGCCGCCGGTCCGCCCCACCCCAGCCGGCGATGATCGCGTACATCGGCAGCAGGACGACCTCGAAGAAGAGGAAGAACAGCACCAGGTCCAGGGCGAGGAACGTGCCGAGGATGCCCACCTCGACCACCAGCAGCAGAGCCGCCAACGCCCGGCCGCTGCCGCCGTCCGGCACCCGCCACACCGTGTACGCGCAGCAGAGCAGGGTCAGCAGCGCGGTCAGCACCACCAGCGGCCAGGAGATGCCGTCGACGCCGAGGTGGAAGCGCAGATCCAGGCCGGGCACCCAGGGCAGGTCCACCTGGTGCCACGGACGCACCGCGGGCGTACCGGCCGACCAGGCGAACCATCCGCGCCCACCGAACACCAGCGGCACGGCAGCCAGCAGGGTCAGCGCCGCAGCGATCGTCCCGATGATCCGTGCGGCCCGGTCCCGGGGAGTCGCCGCCACCGCGACCGCGCCCACCGCCGGCACCACCAGCACGGCGACAAGCAGAACCTGCCCAAACGTCATCGGGTAACTCCCAGCACGGCGGCGGCCAGGCCGATCAGAAGGGCGCCGGCCAGGACGCCGGCGGCGGCTCGGGGCAGCGCCGCCCGGTGCAGCGCGGCGAGCCCGGCGCCCAGGCCGGAGGCAGCCCGGCCGCTGCCCTCGACGGCGCCGTCGACCACCACCTCGTCGCCGCTGCGCGCGAGGCGGGCCAGCGCCCGGACGGGGCGTACGACAAGGGTGTGCTGGACGTCGTCGAGCCGGAACGCGCGGGCGAAGACCGGCCGCAGCGGACCCAGCGCGGTCGCCGGATCGGCGGCCCGGTCGCGCTGCCAGCGCACCCACACCAACCCCGCGCCGACCGCCAGCAGACCCAGCGGCAGCAGCAGCGCCGGCCCGACGTGGACCAGGCCGTCCTCCGCACCGGCGACCGGCACGGTGGCGAACCGCAGCCGGTCGGCGAACGCGCCCACGAACCCGGCCAGGCCGAGCAGCGCGGCCGGCACGGCCAACAGCAGCACCGGCCACCGCAGCACCGCCGGCGGATCGTGCGGCGTGACCAGCGGCAGCCGGGGCTCGCCGAAGAAGGCCCGCAGCAGCAGCCGGCCCGCGTACCAGGCGGTGATCGCCACACCGAGCAACCCGGCCAGCCAGACCAGCCAACCCACCCACGACGGCGCCGGCCCGGTGCCCTCCAGCGCGGCCGACTCGGCGACCGTCAACACGCCGTCCTTGCTCCAGAAGCCGGCCAGCGGCGGCACACCGGCGAGGGCCCCGAGGCCGATCACGGTGCACCAGAACGTCACAGGCATGCTGCGCCGCAGACCACCCATCTCCGACATCAGCGTGGTGCCCACGGCGTGGATCACCGCGCCGGCGGCGAGGAACAGCAACGCCTTGAACGCGGCGTGGGTGAGCAGGTGGAACAGCGCCGCCGACGGTGAGCCGACGGCCAGCGCGCCGGTCATGTAGCCGAGCTGGGACACGGTCGACCAGGCCAGCACCCGCTTGATGTCGTCCTGGGCGGTGGCGGCGAGCGCCCCGAGCAGCAGGGTGATCGCGCCGAGCACCCCGAGCACCGTCAACGTGACCGGAGCCGCCGTGAACAGCGGGTAGAGGCGGGTCACCGCGTACACCCCGGCGGCCACCATCGTCGCGGCGTGGATCAGCGCGGAGATCGGCGTCGGGCCGGCCATCGCGTCCGGCAACCAGGTGTGCAGCGGGAACTGCGCGCTCTTGCCGGCCACCCCGGCCAGCAGCAACAGGCCGGCGGCGGTCAGGGTCGCGCCGGAGTGGTCGTGCGCGAGCACGTCGGCGATCCGGAAGCTGCCCGTCGACACGCCGAGCAGCGCGATGCCGAGCAGGAAGCCGACGTCACCCACACGGGTCACCAGGAACGCCTTCATCGCGGCGGCCGGTGCGCCCGCGAGCCGGCGGTCGTGGGCGATGAGCAGGTACGAGCAGAGGCCCATCACCTCCCAGCCGACCAGCAGCATGATCAGGTCGCCGGAGACCACCACGAGCAGCATCGCGCCGGTGAAGAGGCTGATCTGGGCGGCGTACGGCGGGTAGCGGTGGTCGACGTCGACGTCGTCGTGGGGGCCGCGCCGCAGATAGCCGATCGAGTAGACCTGCACGGCCAGGGCTACCGCGGCGACCGCGACGGCGACCAGCGCGGCCGCGCCGTCCAGGCGTACGCCGAGGGTCACCCGCAGCCCGCCGATGTCGACCCAGGTCGTCGACGTCTGTGTCGGACCGTCGACCGTCACCAGCAGGGCGACGGCCAACGCCAGCGCGCCGGCGGCACCGGCCACGCCGATCGTCACGGCCGCCGTGCGCGCCCGGTCACCGCCGGCCGCTCCGCCCGGGCGACGTGGGGCCGGCGGCAGCAGCAGACCGAGCAGGCCGGCAACCAGCGGTACGGCGGGCAGCGCCGCCCCGAGCAGCCCGGTCACCGAGCCGCCTCCGCGCTCTGGCCGACGGGCCGCGCGGGCACCGGCGGCTCGGTCAACGCCACGTCATCCACCGCCACCGTGGCCCGCAGGCGGTAGAGCTGAAGGACGATCGCCAGCCCCACCCCGATCTCCGCGGCGGCGAGCACGATGACGAACAGCGCGAAGACCTGACCGGAGTGCGGCAGCACCGCGCGGACCGTGGTGTCCGCCGTGACCAGGATGAGGTTCACCGCGTTGAGCATCAACTCGACAGCCATCAGCACCAGCACGGCGTTGCGTCGGCGCAGCACGCCGTACACGCCGAGGCCGAACAGCAGCGCCGCGGTGACGTACGGGATGACGGGCCTCACCGACGCCCCCCGGAGGTCAAGCTCCCCGCCGACGCCTCGGCGTCGTCGCCGCGCCGGCCGATGTCCGGACGGGACAGCACCACCGCGCCCACCAGGGCGGACAGCAAGAGTACGGAGAGCACCTCGAACGGCAGCACCCAGGAGGTGAAGATCTGCTCGCCCAGCCGCTCGGCCGTGCCCGCGCCGGGCATCGTGACGGTGCTCCAGCGGTAGGCGTCGACCAGCAGGACGCTCAACCCCAGGCCGGCACCGCCACCGATCAGCGCGGCGGGCCAGCCGGGCCGGTCCAGATCGTCGGAGGCTCCGATCGGGGCCCGCGTCAACATCACCGCGAACAACAGCAGCACCACCACCGCGCCCACATAGATCAACACCTGCACCCAGGCGACCAGCTCGGCGCCGAGCACCAGATAGTCGCCGGCCAACGCGCCCAAGCAGACCACCAGGTAGAGCCCTGCCCGGACCAGCTGCTTCGTGGTCACCACCAGCACGCCGGCGCCCACCGCGACCGCGCCCAGGGCGAGCAGCAGCAGATCCGCGCCGGTCACCGGGCCGCCCTTTCGCCGGGTCGGGCCGTCACCACGTGTCCCGTCACGATCTGTCCCCTCACGACGCGGGACCCGGGTCGGCGTCGGGGCGTACCGCGGGTGGGATCGAACGCGCGGCCTTGCGCGCCGCCGCGGTCTCCTCCTTGGCCGGCTCGCCGTTCGGGTCGTGCGCCGGCGGCGGTGGAACCGTGGCCATCCACTGACCGAGGTGGTCCTTGTCGTGCAGCAGGTCCTTGATGTCGTACTCGGCGTACTCGAACTCGGGAGACCAGTAGAGCGCGTCGAACGGGCAGACCTCGATGCAGATGCCGCAGTACATGCAGAGCGAGAAGTCGATGTCGAACTTGTCGAGCACGTTGCGCTGGCGGGGGCGGGCCGCGCCGGGCACCGCCACCTCCTCCTTGTGGGAGTCGATGTAGATGCACCAGTCCGGGCACTCGCGGGCGCAGAGCATGCAGACCGTGCAGTTCTCCTCCGACAGCGCGATCACTCCGCGCGAGCGCGGCGGCAGCTCGGGGGCGACGTCCGGGTACTGCTGCGTGGTCGAGCGGCTGGTCATCGTCTTGAGGGTGACCGCCAGCCCCTTGACCAGGCCCGCGCCGGGCAGGCCGCGCTCGATGGCGCCGCCCGTCGGATCGCCGTGCTCGCTGGAGTCGGTCATGTGGACCATCCTGCCCTGTGGCCCCGGCGCGCGCGACCACCACCCACAGGTCCACGGCGCTACGGTGGTCGCGGGGAGAACGACGCACCTGGAAGGACCCGCCATGACCGCCGCGCTGCAGAGCGACTACCCGCCCGAGAGCGGATGGACGACTGACGATCTGGATGCGCTGCCCGAGGACGGCCGCCGCCGGGAACTGCTCGATGGCGTGCTGCTGATGTCCCCCTCCTCCACCCGTACCCACCAGAGCATCGCTGGCCGGCTGATGGCCGCGCTCGACGAGGACTGCCCCGACGGCTACGACGTCACCCAGGCGGTCGAGGTGCGGATCAACCGCACCCGATCGTTCATCCCCGACGTGCTGATCACCACGGCCGACGCGGCGGCGCGCGAGCCGTCGAGGTACGAGCCGCACGAGGTGGTCGTCGCCATCGAGATCGTCTCGCCGAGCACCCGCTCGATCGACCGGGTGTTGAAACCGGCGCTGTACGCCCAGGCCGGCATCCCGTTCTACTGGCGGATCGAGACCGAGGGTGGCGGGTTGGAGGTCGTGACCTACCGGATCGACGCGGTGAACGAGGTCTACGCCGAGACGGGGCGGTGGACGAAGTTCGTCGACACCGGCGAACCGTTCCCGATCAACCTGCCGATCAGCCGGATCACGCCCCGGGTCCGTTGACGACCGTCGGTGGGAGCATCTCGACGCCGAGCTGCTGGAGCAGCTGGAACAGTTCGTTGCAGCTCCACACCTCGACGATCCGGCCCGCCGTGTCGAAGCGCAGGAACGTCGCCCCGGAGTAGCTGACGACCTGGCCGGTCGGCGGCACCGGCCCGAACTGCCCGGCGTGGGTGCCGGCCGCCCGCCAGTGCACGGCCACCCGCTCGCCGGCGGCGACCACGTCGACGATCTTATAGCGCAGGTCCGGGAAGGCCGCCCGCCGCTCGCGGTGCCAGGCCAGTGTCGCCTCCGGGCCGGTCCCACCCAGGCCGGGGCACTCCTCGGCGATCAACTCGTGGGCCGACTCCTCCCGGCGGGCGTTCCACACGTCGGCGATGAAGCGCCGGGCCGCCGCCTCCACATCCGTCATGCCGGCAGGGTATCCGGGCGGGCCGGACCCGAGCCGGGCCAGGTTGAGCCGCACCGCACGGCCGGACCGAAGATCCGCGAGGATGAGACGGAGGCGGCAACAGACCGGAGGATGACGTGGGCGAGGAAACAGGCGGGAAGTACGTCGAGCCGGGTGGCGAGTTCACCCGGGACCAGCGGTACATCGCCACCCGGATCACCGCGGACGGGCGGGACGGCTACCCGGTCGAGCCGGGCCGGTACCGGCTGGCGGTCAGCCGAGCCTGCCCGTGGGCCAACCGCCTGATCATCGTGCGACGGCTGCTCGGCCTGGAGGACGCCATCTCGATGGCGGTGGCCGGCCCGACCCACGACGCCCGGAGCTGGACCTTCGACCTCGACCCGGGTGGGCGGGACCCGGTGCTCGGCATCGAGCGCCTCCAGGAGGCGTTCTTCAAACGCTTCCCCGACTACGACCGCGGCATCACCGTGCCGGCGATGATCGACGTGCCGACCGGGCAAGTGGTGACCAACGACTACGCGCAGATGAGCCTGGACCTGTCCACCCAGTGGACCGCGTACCACCGCGACGGCGCCCCCCAGCTCTATCCCGAGCACCTGCGGGAGCAGATCGACGAGGTCAACGACGTGGTGTTCCGCGACGTCAACAACGGCGTCTACCGGTGCGGCTTCGCGGGCAGCCAGGAGGCGTACGACAAGGCGTACCACCGGCTGTTCGACCGGCTGGACTGGTTGACCGAGCGGCTGACCGACCAGCGGTACCTGGTCGGTGACACCATCACCGAGGCCGACGTGCGGCTGTTCACCACGCTGGTCCGCTTCGACCCGGTCTATCACGGTCACTTCAAGTGCAACCGGCAGAAGCTGAGCGAGATGCCGGTGCTGTGGGCGTACGCCCGGGACCTGTTCCAGACCCCCGGGTTCGGCGACACCATCGACTTCGACCACATCAAGCGGCACTACTACGAGGTGCACCGGGACATCAACCCGACCGGAGTCGTGCCGCTCGGCCCCGACCTGTCCAACTGGGTCACCCCGCACGGCCGTGAAGCGCTCGGCGGCCGCCCCTTCGGCGACGGCACCCCACCCCCACCCCCGGCCGAGCCGGTCGACCCGGCGCACACCCCGCTGCGCTGACCCCCTCCCGCGCCGGCCGCAGTCCCGCGCGGGCGGCCGGCCTCGTCGATCATGGACTTGTGGTGCCCGGTTCAGGAATAGACAGGTGTTTTGTCACCCACCACAACTCCATGATCGACGCGGGCGGCGGGGCGGCGGGCGGCGGGCGGCGGGGCGCGGCGGGCGGCAGGCGGCGGGGCGCG
>NZ_JBEZEA010000025.1:0-22861 GCF_040648635.1 Micromonospora sp. NPDC049114
TTGGCGGTGCGGGGGGTGTAACCGTGGCGGCCGGCGGGGTGTTCCCGGCGGCTGCGGTGCGCCGCTAGCTCGAAGGTCGCGGCGGCATGCCAGGTGTAACGACCCCGGCGGGTCACCGATTCCGCCGCCGGAGTGCCACCGACCACAGGACAGCCACGCCATGACCTGACAAACCACCCACCGGAAACGGACATCCACCACCACCCGCCGGTTGATCGACTCGACTTCGCTGATGTCGCGGTATCCGGACGCCCGGGATACCCCGACATCGCCGAACACGAGTCGATCACCCCCCGCACGGGACCTGCGGACCTGCGCCCAACCGGATGATCGCGCTCGATCGGGGAAACACGGCCCTCGCGACGCGGGCGCGGCCACTACACCCACGGATCGAGCACGACCAGGCCCGATCCACGGATCGAGCACGGCCAGGCCGGATCCACGGATCGAGCACGACCATGCCCGCCGAAACGCGCCGTGCGTGGTGTCCGACGCCGGGGGCGGCACCCCGTCGCACGGCGACCTTGGGGTCAAGCCACCGGCTTGGAGTCACGCCCACCGCCAGCACCGGACAAACCACCCAACGGGGACCCCGGCGTCGACACCGCCAGGGTTGATCCACTCGACTTCACCGATATCGCGGTATCCGGACGCCCGCGACACCCCAACATCGCCGAACCCGAGTCGATCAACCCGGGGCGGCAAGACGCCCAACCAAATGATCGCGCTCGATCCAGGAAACAGGGCCCTCACCACGCGGGCAAGGCCACTACAACCAGGATCGAGCACGAACATGCGGGCCGGCCGGATTGTGCCCGCCGATCACCCGGGCCGGCCGGATGGGTCGGGTAGGACCGCGTGGATCGCCGCGGGTGGCTATGCGCTGGGCGTCGCCTCCGCGCTGTGGGTCACACCCGCGCTCGGCGTCACTTCCGCGCTGTGGGTCACATCCGCGCTGGGCGTCGTCTCCGCACTGTGGGTCACACCCGCGCTGGGCGTCGTCTCCGCACTGTGGGTCGCTTACGCGCCGGGCGTCGTCTCCGCGCTGTGGATCGCTTCCGCGCTGTGGGTCCCACCCGCGCTGGGCGTCGTCTCCGCACTGTGGGTCGCTTACGCGCCGGGCGTCGCCTCGGCGCTGCGGATCGCCTCCGCACTGTGGATCGCCTCCGCGCTGGGCGTCGCCTCCGCGCTGGGGGTCACCTCGGCGCTGTCGTCGGCCTTTGGGCCCTTGTCGAGGGCGGCCAGGATCGCCTCGGCGGTGCGGCGGCCCACCCCGGGCACTTCGGTGATCTCTTCGACGGTCGCCGTGGAGAGCCGCTTCAGCGAGCCGAAGTGCCGCAGCAGCGCCTTGCGGCGTACCTCGCCCAGGCCGGGGACGTTGTCCAGCGCCGACTCGGTCATCCGCTTCGAGCGACGCTGGCGGTGGAACGTGATGGCGAAGCGGTGTGCCTCGTCGCGGACCCGTTGCAGCAGGTAGAGGCCCTCCGAGGTGCGCGGAAGGATGACCGGGAACTCGTCGTCGGGGAGCCACACCTCCTCCAGCCGCTTGGCGAGGCCGCACAGCGCGACGTCGTCGATGCCCAGATCGGCCAGGGCCTGGGCGGCCGCCGCGACCTGCGGGGCGCCGCCGTCGACGACCACCAGCTGCGGCGGGTACGCGAATTTCCGCGGCCGGCCGGTGGTCGGGTCGACCAGGATGCCGACCTGTGGATCGGTGGCGCCTCCGGGCGCGGTCGGGTCGTCGGCCGACTCCACGCCCACTTCGCCCGTCTCGGCCCGCGCGTCGAGGTAGCGGGCGAAGCGGCGGCGCAGCACCTCGGACATGGCGGACAGGTCGTCGGTGGCACCCCGCACGATGAACCGCCGGTACTCACTCTTGCGGGGCAGCCCGTCCTCGAAGACCACCATGCTGGCGACCACGTCGGTGCCCTGGATCTGGGAGATGTCGAAGCACTCGATGCGCAGCGGTGAGGTGCGCATGTCGAGCGCCTCGCTGATCTCGTCCAGCGCCTTGCCCCGGGTGGTCAGGTCGCCGGCTCGCTTGAGCTTGTGCCGGGCCAGCGCGTCCTTGGCGTTGCGCTCCACCGTCTCCATGAGGGTGCGCTTGTCGCCGCGCTGCGGCACGCGCAGCGACACCCGGCTGCCCCGGTGGCTGCTGAGCCACTCGGCCAGCGCGTCGGCGTCGGCGGGCAACTCGGGCACCAGCAGTTCGCGGGGTACGTCGGCTTCGCCGTGCTCGCCGCCGTACACCTGGGTGCAGAAGTGGTGCACGAGGTCGCCGGTGGTCAGGTCCTCGGTCTTCTCCACCACCCAGCCGCGCTGGCCGCGGACCCGGCCGTCGCGGACGTGGAAGACCTGTACGGCCGCCTCAAGCGGGTCGTCGGCGAACGCGACCACGTCGGCGTCGGTGCCGTCGCCGAGGACCACGGTCTGCTTCTCCATGGCCCGGCGCAGGGCTGCGACGTCGTCGCGCAGCCGGGCGGCCCGCTCGAACTCCAGCTGCTCGCTCGCCTCGGTCATCTCGCGCTCGATCTTGCGGACCATGGTGTCGGTGCGCCCGGCCATGAAGTCGCAGAAGTCGTCGACGATGGCACGGTGCTCGTCGGCGGAGACCGTGCCGACGCACGGCGCCGAGCACTTGCCGATGTAGCCCAGCAGGCAGGGACGACCCACCTGGCCGGCCCGCTTGAACACACCGGCCGAGCAGGTGCGCGCGGGGAACACCCGCAGCAGCAGGTCGAGGGTCTCCCGGATGGCCCAGGCATGCGAGTACGGGCCGAAGTAGCGCACACCCTTGCGCTTCGCGCCGCGCATCACCTGGAGTCGCGGGTACTCCTCGTCGAGGGTGACGGCGAGATAGGGGTACGACTTGTCGTCGCGGTAGCGGACGTTGAACCGGGGGTCGTACTGCTTGATCCAGGTGAACTCCTGCTGGAGCGCCTCGACCTCGGTGCCGACGGTGATCCAGTCCACCGATTCGGCGGTGGTGACCATCTGCCGGGTGCGCTCGTGCAGGTTCCACACGTCGCCGAAGTAGGAGTTGAGCCGGCTGCGCAGGTTTTTCGCCTTGCCGACGTAGATCACCCGGCCGGTGCCGTCGCGGAAGCGGTAGACCCCCGGTGACTCCGGGATGGTGCCGGGTGCGGGACGGTAGGTCGAGGGGTCAGCCACGTCGACAAGCCTAGTCCGCGCCCCCGACACACCACGCCCAGCGCTAGATCAACTCGGCGTGCGAGGAAGTCGGGGCGTCGACGGGCGCCGGACTCCCCGACTTCCCCGAACGCGAGTCGATCGAGTGGTCAGGCGAGGGAGATCTGGTCCCCGGTCACCTTGATGTCCTTCGGCGGCAGCGGCTTGGTGGCCGGGCCGGCCTTCACCGAGCCGTCCTCGATCGAGAACTTGCTGCCGTGGCAGGTGCAGTTGATCGTGCCGCCGTCGACGTTCGTCACCGGGCAGTTCTGGTGCGTACAGATCGGGCTGAAGCCCTTGAACTGACCCGCCGAGGGCTGGGTGATCACCACGCCCTCGGCGGCGAGGACCTTGCCGCCGCCGACCGGAATGTCGGCGGTGGTGGCCAGCGACTGGGCGTTCTGCCGATCACCGCCGCCGGCGTCCCCGGTGCTGGGCACCGCCGGGCCGCCACTGGTGGGGGCCCCGCTGCCACCGCCGTCGTCGTCACTGCCGCAGGCCGCCAGGACGACTGCCGCGCCGACGGCCCCGACACCGGTGAGCAGGGCCCGACGGGTCTGCGTACCCGGATCGGTCAGCGCCTGATCGTCGCTCATGCCTCGCCTCTCTCTCGCCCACTGCGCCGGTCCGAAAGCCGGCCACACCTGTGCACACGGGCAACTGTGCCGGATGGTTCACGGCGGCACAGTGCCGACCCGGGAAATGGGACGAGGGACGAGGACCGCGTCGAAACCGCGCCGGCCCCGAGAGCACGGCGGTAGACGCGTCGAACGCACAGCCGCGCCCGGTCCACCCCCGGCTCTGCCGGAGCAGGGGTGGACCGACGCCGCCGTGGACGGCCCAGGTCAGCGCGCGCCGGCCGGCACCTTGCGGCTGGCCCGCGTCTTGGTGGTGCCGTTGGCCTTGGCGGCGCGGGTGGTGGCCGCCGCCGCGCCCTTGGCCTCACCGTCGAGCTTGAGCACCTGGCGCAGGAACTGGCCGGTGTGGCTCTCGGGCACCTCGGCGACCTCCTCCGGGGTGCCGGTGGCGAGCACCATGCCACCCCGGTGGCCGCCCTCCGGACCCATGTCGATCAGCCAGTCGGCCGTCTTGATCACATCGAGGTTGTGCTCGATGGTGATCACCGTGTTGCCCTTGTCGACCAGGCCCTCCAGCACCATCAGCAGCTTGCGGATGTCCTCGAAGTGCAGGCCGGTGGTCGGCTCGTCGAGCACGTAAACCGTCCGCCCGGTGGAGCGCTTCTGCAGCTCGGAGGCCAGCTTGACCCGCTGCGCCTCACCACCGGAGAGGGTCGGCGCGGGCTGCCCGAGGCGGACGTAGCCCAGGCCGACGTCGACGAGCGTCTTGAGGTGCCGGTGGATGGCCGGGATGGCGGAGAAGAACTCGGCGGCCTCCTCGATCGGCATCTCCAGCACGTCCGAGACGGTCTTGCCCTTGTAGTGCACCTCCAGGGTCTCCCGGTTGTACCGGGCGCCCTTGCAGACCTCGCAGGGGACGTACACGTCGGGCAGGAAGTTCATCTCGATCTTGATGGTGCCGTCGCCGGAGCACGCCTCGCAGCGGCCGCCCTTGACGTTGAACGAGAACCGGCCCGGCCCGTACCCCCGGACCTTGGCCTCGGTGGTCTCGGCGAAGAGCTTGCGGACGTGGTCCCAGACCCCGGTGTAGGTGGCCGGGTTGGAGCGCGGGGTCCGGCCGATCGGCGACTGGTCCACGCCGACGACCTTGTCGACGTGCTCCAGACCGGAGACCCGGGTGTGCCGGCCGGGCACCAGCCGGGCGCCGTTGATCTGGTTGGCCAGCACGGCGTACAGGATGTCGTTGACAAGCGTCGACTTGCCCGAGCCGCTGACCCCGGTGACCGCGATGAGCTGGCCCAGCGGGAACGAGACGCTCAGGTTGCGCAGGTTGTGCTCGCGCGCGCCGTGCACCACCAGCTCGCGGGCCGGATCCTGCGGGCGGCGGCCCGTCGGTGTCGGGATCGACCGGCGACCGGACAGGTACGCACCGGTGATCGACTCCTTGTTCTTCAGCAGGGCCGGCACCGAGCCGCTGTGCACGATCTTGCCGCCGTGCTCGCCGGCGCCGGGCCCGATGTCGACGATCCAGTCGGCGACGCGGATGGTGTCCTCGTCGTGCTCCACCACGATCAGCGTGTTGCCCAGACCGCGCAGCCGGATCAGGGTCTCGATCAGCCGGTGGTTGTCGCGCTGGTGCAACCCGATCGACGGCTCGTCGAGCACGTAGAGCACGCCGACCAGGCCGGAGCCGATCTGGGTGGCCAGCCGGATGCGCTGCGCCTCGCCGCCGGAGAGCGTGCCGGCCGGCCGGTCCAGCGAGAGGTAGTCCAGGCCGACGTCGAGCAGGAAGCGCAGCCGGGCGTTGATCTCCTTGAGGACGCGCTCGGCGATCATCTTCTGCCGGTCGGTCAGCTCGATGCCGGCGAGCAGGTCGGCGCACTCCCCCACCGACAGGTTGCAGACCTCGGCGATGCTCTTACCGGCGAGGGTGACGGCGAGCACCTCGGGCTTGAGCCGTGCGCCGCCGCAGGCCGCGCACGGCACGTCGCGCATGTAGCCCTCGTACTTGTCGCGGGACCACTCGGACTCGGTGTCCGAGTGCCGGCGCTCGATCCACTGCACCACGCCCTCGAAGCCGGTGTAGTAGGAGCGCTCGCGACCGTACTTGTTGCGGTAGCGCACGTGCACCTGGTCGTCGGAGCCGTGCAGGATCGTCTTCTGCGCCCGCGCCGGCAACGCCCGCCACGGGGTGTCGACGTCGAAGTGCTGGGCCTCGCCGAGCGCCTCCAACAGGCGCAGGAAGTATTCCAGGTTGTGCCCGGTGGACCAGGGCTGGATGGCGCCCTCGCGCAGGCTGCGCTCCGGGTCCGGGACCAGCAGCTCCGGGTCGACCTCCTTCTTGGTGCCCAGGCCGGTGCACTCCGGGCAGGCGCCGTACGGCGCGTTGAAGGAGAAGACCCGGGGCTCGAGATCCTCGATGGCCAGCGGGTGGTCGTTGGGGCAGGCCAGGTGCTCGGAGTAGCGGCGCTCCCGGTCCGGGTCGTCCTCCGGCAGGTCGACGAAGTCGAGCAGGACGAGGCCGCTGGACAGGCCCAGGGCGGCCTCGACCGAGTCGGTCAGCCGCTGCTTGGCGCTCGGCTTGACGGTGAGCCGGTCGATCACCACCTCGATGGTGTGCTTCTCCTGCTTCTTGAGCTTCGGCGGCTCGGTCAGCGGGTGCACCACACCGTCGACGCGGGCGCGGGCGTAGCCCTTGGCCTGCAGCTCGGCGAAGAGGTCGACGTACTCGCCCTTGCGACCGCGGATCACCGGCGCGAGCACCATGAACTTGGTGCCCTCGGCCATGGCGAGGACCCGGTCGACGATCTGCTGCGGGCTCTGCCGGGAGATCCGCTCGCCGCAGACCGGGCAGTGCGGCTCACCGATGCGGGCGAAGAGCAGGCGCAGGTAGTCGTAGACCTCGGTGATGGTGCCGACTGTCGAGCGCGGGTTGCGCGAGGTGGACTTCTGGTCGATCGAGACGGCCGGGCTCAGGCCCTCGATGAAGTCGACGTCGGGCTTGTCCATCTGGCCGAGGAACTGCCGGGCGTACGAGGAGAGCGACTCCACGTAGCGCCGCTGCCCCTCGGCGAAGATCGTGTCGAAGGCCAGGCTCGACTTGCCCGACCCGGACAGCCCGGTGAACACGATGAGAGCGTCCCGGGGCAGGTCGAGACTGACGTCACGCAGGTTGTGCTCGCGCGCGCCACGGATGATCAGTCGGTCGGCCACAGTGCGTGTACTCCCGGGAGAAGACGAAGCGAAGGATCTGTCCCGCTCTGGGTGGATTCGAGCGGCCGTGCGGGCGCGGAAAACACGCCTCGGCAACTCTAGCCCCGAGGTGTGACAGTTTCCCCCGCCCGCACATTCCCCCAGCTCAGCCCGGTCGGCCGCACCACGCGCGAGCCTCCGTCAGTACCCGCCGGGCGACGGCGGCCGGGCCGCCCTGCGCCGCGCCGAACGCCACCCGCCGCGCCGCTCGGCGGCCAGCCGCGCCTCACGCCGCCGGCTCTCGTGGGTGACCTCCGACTGCAGACGCCGCCAGCTCTCCCACCGGCGCGTGGACAGCTCGCCGGTCCGCAACGCGTCGTGGACCGCGCAGGCCGGTTCACCGTCGTGCCGACAGTCGGCGTACCGACAGCCCTCGGCCAGCCCCGCGATGTCGGCGAACGCCCGGTCCAGCCCGGCCACGCCGTCGAGCAGGCCGACCGCCCGCACGCCGGGTGTGTCGATCACGGCGCCCCCGTTCGGGATCGGCACCAGGGCCCGCCAGGTGGTGGTGTGCCGGCCCTTGCCGTCGACCCGACGGATCGCCTGCGTCGGCATCATCACCGCGCCGGCGAGCGCGTTGACCAGGCTCGACTTGCCCGCGCCGGACGGCCCGAGCAGCCCCAGCGTGCGACCCGGCGCGACCTCGGCGCGCAGCGGGTCCAGCCCGGTGCCCCGCTCGGCGCTGACCGGCAGCACCGGCACACCGGGGGCGATCACGGCGAGCTGGCGGGCCAGCGCATCCGGGTCGGCCGCGAGGTCGGCCTTCGTCAGCACCACGAGCGGCCGGGCCCCGGACTCGTGGACCAGGGACAGCAGCCGCTCGATGCGGCCGACGTCCGGCTCCGGGTGCACCGGCTCCACCACGGCGGCGGCGTCGAGGTTGGCGGCCAGCACCTGGCCGCTGGCGTCCTTGCCGGCGGTACGGCGGATCAGCGCGGCCCGCCGGGGCAGCACGGCCGCCACGGTGATCCGGCGGTCCGGCCAGTGCGTGAGCAGCACCCAGTCCCCCGCGCAGGGCAGTGCCGAAGGGTCCTGGGCGGCGGCGGCCAGCACGGAGGGGCCGAGGCTGGCCCGGACCGGGCCGGCGGCGGTGAGCACGGTGCAGACCCCCCGGTCCACCCGGGCCACCCGGCCGGGGTGGTGCTCGCCGCGCCGGCCGGCGTACGTCGCCCGGTCGGCGTCCCAGCCGAGGGCGGTCAGATCGATAGTCATGGCATCCTCATCGGTGTCGAGCTGGTGATGGCGGAACACGCGTGTCACGTCCGGCATGAACACCACCTCCGTCCGACGTCCCGGTGCCGCTTGTGAGCCCGACGGTAGGGCGCGCGACGACGCGCCGAAAGCGATTTCCGCGACGACGGCGCGGCGCGGGGCGGCTAGGGTCGACGCGTGACCACGGATCCGCTGCCGCCTCAGGGCGCGGCGGACGACACCACCACCCGACCGCCGCGTACCGGCGACGGCCTGGGCGGCGGGCACCGACGCCGGCGCAGGCCGGTCGCCTGTCGCGCTCCTCGACGACCCGCGGCGCACCGCACACCGGTCCGCCGGAGCGCTCGCGGCCGTGCCGGTCGAGGCGTGGACCACGCTCGCCGTCAACCCCGACGGACCCCTGCCTACTTCACCGGAACGGATCTGGACACGTCATGACCTACAGCGGAGATGTCACCCACGGCGGCCCGCCGGCGGTACGGGAGTTGGACGGGCTCACCATCAGCAAGCTGTCGGTGGGCCCGATGGACAACAACGCGTACCTGCTGCGCTGCACCGGCACCGGCGACCAGGTGTTGATCGACGCCGCCAACGAGGCGCCCCGGCTGCTGGAGCTGATCGGCGACGGCGGTCTGGCCGCCGTGGTGACCACACACCAGCACATGGACCACTGGGTGGCGTTGGAGGAGGTGGTCGCCAAGACCGGCGCGCGGGCGCTCGTGCACGTCGACGACGCGGCGGGGCTGCCGATCGAGGCGGAGCGGTTGGCCGACGGCGACAGCGTGGCGGTCGGTGACTGCGCGCTGGAGGTCATCCACATCAAGGGCCACACGCCGGGTTCGATCGCGCTGCTCTACCGCGACCCGGCCGGTACCGCCCACCTGTTCACCGGCGACAGCCTTTTCCCCGGCGGCGTCGGCAACACGGACAAGGACCCGCAGCGCTTCGCCGCGCTGATCGACGACGTCGAGCACAAGCTGTTCGACCAGCTGCCGGACGACACCTGGTTCTACCCCGGCCACGGCAAGGACAGCACCCTGGGAGCAGAACGCCCAGCCCTCCCCCAGTGGCGAGCCCGAGGCTGGTAACCCCGAGCGATGATCACCCAACGCTGACCGAACACCACTGAAGATCCAACCCACAGTCGAATCGCGGCACCACCGGACGAACCGCCCCCACGACGGGGCGGGGGCCTGCCGTGCCCGGCGCAGGGATCAAGCCTGACCGCCCGGAGCCGGGCACGGCAGGCCCCCGCCCCCGCACCGCAACCACGGCTCAACCAGCAAGAGCGGAGAACCGCCGCCGCGCCCCCACCAACATGACGAACGCCAGCGCCAGCCCCACCCCCATGGTCACCAGCAGCGGGCTCGGCGCCCCCGGCAGCAGCCCGGCCAGCGACCGCGACGCGGTGCCCAGCGCCAGGTAGAGACCGGCCCAGGCCGCCGCGCCGAGGGTCGCGCAGCCGAGGAACCGGCGGTACGACATCCGCAGCCCGCCGGCGGCCAGCGGCAGCAGCGCGTTGAACACCGGCAGGAACGGCGCGACAACCATCATCCGGCCACCGCCGTGGTTGAGGATTCCCTCCGCCGCGCTCCAGCGCGCCTCACCGATCCAGCTCCCGATCCGGCTGTGGCGCAGCCGTTCGGCGTAGCGGCGACCGACCAGGAAACTCAGCGACCAGCCGGCCAGGCAGCCGGCCAGCACCGCGGCGAAGGTGGCCAGCCCGGTGGCCGGGCGGCCCACCCCGACGGCGGCCAGGATTGCCACGTCGCCGGGGATCAGCACACCCAGCAACGGTACGGCGTCGAAGAGCATGACCAGCCCGAGCGCGCCCATCAGCACGAGGATGGGCAGTTCTCCGACCTGGGCCAGCCATTGCGTCATGCCTCGTACGCTATGGCCGCCGGACCACGGTGGACATCAGGTCGCAGCCCCCAGGGTCCCCTGGTATCGGCCTCGGGGTCGCCCCTGAGGGACCCGCGCGTCACGCGGGTCGCAGCACCTGCACCCGGCGCAGCGACGAGTCCACCGACGGCTCGGTGGTGGGCACCGGATAGTCGGTCAGCAGCCGCAGCCCGTCCTCGGGCAGGTGTTCCCGGCCGGGGTCCCCGATGAGCACCTCGGCGCCGGAGGCGACGGCCCGTCGTAGGAACGGCAGCATCCTCTCGGCCATCGGGCGGCTGTAGAAGACGTCCCCGGCGACCACCAGGTCCGCGTCGACGCCGACGTTGTCGAGCAGGTCGTCCCCGCTGGCGTCGACGGTGACCCGGTTGGCGCGCGCGTTGACGGTGATGGCCGCCACGGCGTACGGGTCGATGTCGTTGGCGACGACGTCGGCGGCGCCGGCCAGCGCGGCGGCGATGGCCACCAGACCCGAGCCGGCGGCGAGGTCGAGGACGCGGCGTCCGGCGGCCAGCTCCGGGTGGTCCAGCAGATGTCGGGCCAGGGCCTGGCCGCCGGCCCAGGCGGAGGCCCAGAACGGCGGTGGCAGAGCGTGACCGGCGAGCGCCTCCATCCGGGCCCACCAGACGATCGCGTCCTCGGCGAGGTGCAGCCGCACCTCCGGGACGAACGGGGTGGGCACCAGGTGGAGCCGGTCCAGGCCGGTTCCGGGCGCGTCGATCTCGCGCTCCAGCTCGGACAGCGCGGTGGCTGCGGCACCCCTCATCGCCGCAAGCATGCCGTAGCGGAGGGTGGTCGGGGCGGCTTTCGCGTGCCGGCGCGCACAGAGTTCATCTGAGTTCGAGTAAACACCTACGGCACTTCGGCCGGCAGATCGGGGTTTCGCCCGTTACTGTCGAACAGGTACGGGCGACCATCGGCCACGGGCCGGTGGTCCGCCGCTTTGAACAGGGAGAGATGCATGGCAACCGGCACGGTTAAGTGGTTCAACTCGGAAAAGGGCTTCGGCTTCATCGAGCAGGATGGTGGAGGGCCGGACGTGTTCGTCCACTACTCCGCCATCGCGACGAGCGGTTACCGGGAGCTCAACGAGGGCCAGAAGGTCGAGTTCGAGGTGACCCAGGGGCAGAAGGGCCCGCAGGCGGACAACGTCCGCCCGATGTAGCTCCGTGCCGGTGACGGCGGTCGGTTCCCGGCCGCCGTCGCAGTGCACTCAAGACGCTGCCGGGGCGGCGGGCAGGTCCCGCCGCCACCGGAGCGGTCCAAGCAGCAGGATCAGCGGGGTGATCGCCAACCAGGCGGTCATCACGCCGATTGCCGTGCCGACGCCGTAGCGGGCGCCGAGGGCTCCGGCCAGCACGGCCGCCAGCGGGATGGCACCGAAGTTGAGCAGGTGCATGCTCACCGTCACGCGGCCGAGCAGGTGGTGCGGCGTGTACGTCTGCCGGAACGCGCCCTTGACCACGTTACCGATGGCCACTCCGAGGCCGATCAGCACGCCACCGAGGGCCGGCCAGACCAGCCCGACGCCGGGTGCGGCCAACGGGATGAGCAGGGCGGGCGGGCCGGTGAGCGCTGCCCCGATCAGCATGGCGCGCGCGGTGCCACACCGGCGGGCCAGGGCGGTGGCGAGCAGCGCGCCGATGATCCCCCCGACGCTCATCACGCCGACCAACACGCCCACCAGGCCGGGTGCGAGCCGTAGCTCACGCACCAGGAACACCACCAGGACCGCCTGGTAGCCGGTCAGACCGATGTTGCTGGCCGCGCCGAAGACCGTCAGCACCCGCAGGTACGGGTCGCGAATGACGAAGCGCAGTCCCTCGCCGATGTCCCGCCGCAGCGAGCGGGACCGGTCCGGCCGGTCGGGGCGCGGCTCGGCGGTGCGGATGCGCAACAGGAGGACCGCCGAGAACAGGAACGTGAGCGCGTCCAGCAGCAACGCGGCGACCGCCCCGGTGACCTGGGCGATCAGGCCCGCGATGCCGGGCCCGACGACGTAGCTCACGGTCTGGGTGGCCTGCAGTTTCGCGTTTCCCTCGGGCAGTTGCTCGGGCCGCAGCAGCACCGGCAGGTAGACCTGGTCGGCGGTCTCGAAGAAGACCCGCGCGGTGCCGGCGCCGAGCGCCACCAGCAGCAACTGCGCGACGGTGAGGCGGCCCAGGGCGGCGGCCACCGGCACGCTGAGGAAGGCCAGGGCGCAGAGCAGGTCGCAGATGACCATCAGGGGCCGGCGTGGCAGCCGGTCCACCCACGCGCCGGCCGGGAGGCCGATCAGCAGCCAGGGCAGCCAGGCCGCGGCGGTGAGGACCGCCACCTGGAAGGTGCCGGCGTCGAGCACGGCGACCGCCACCAGGGGCAGCGCGACGGTGGTGACGTTGCTGCCGATGCTGCTGACCGTCTGCCCGGCCCAGAGCAGGCGGAAGTCGCGGTGCCGCAGCAGCCCGCCGGCCGGTCGGACCGGGCTCGGATCGGTGCGGGTGGCCGCGGTCACGGCCGGGCCGGTACGCCGTGGACGAACACGAACACGGGTTGCCGTTCGCGGCCGTCGTCGGGCAGTGGCCGGGCGGCCCAGCGATCCAGCAGGCCGATCATCTCGCGGCTCAGCTCGTCCAGTTCCTCGGGCGTGAGGTGCAGCCACTTGTCCGTCGAGAACGGCGCGTCGGCCCAGGCGGCCTGCGCCGACTCGTCGCTGGCGTGCCAGGCGCGGGCCAGCGCGACGTGCCGGTCCAGATTGAGTGAGGTGGCGGCGTCGGCGACGGCCCGGGCCGCCGGGTCGGCGTCGAAGTCGGTGGTGGACCAGCGCACTCCCCGGCTGACGAGCTGCCACCACCGTTCGCGGCGGTCCCGGGCCAGCTCGGGAGCCTCGGTGACGAGGTCGGCGGCGGCGAGCACCTTGAGGTGGTGGCTGACGTTGGCGGGGGCCTGGTCGGTGCGCTCGGCGAGCAGCCCGACGGTCGACGGGCCGTGCACCTTGAGCACGTCCATCAGTCGGCGGCGCAGGGGGTGGGCCATGGCGGCCAGGACTCGCGAGTCGGTGACCAGGCGTACGTCGGGGTTCTCCACGAGACCCAGCATCACATCCGCAACAGCTATTGCGCAACCGCTATTGCGCAACCGCTATTGCTCAACAGCCGTTGCGGATGCCCCCGAAGAGAGGCGGCCCGGTGGGGACGGGCCGCCTCCGACTCAGGCGACGAGCCGGCGGGCCAGCTCGTCGGCGACCTCCTTGGCGAGGCTCGACGGGATCGCGTCGGCGATGGCCTGCGGGGTGAGCACCCGGAGCACCTCCGTGGCGAGCGCCGGCACGTCGACCGCCGGCCGCCCGGCGGCGGCGAGGAGCGCGGCCAGCGGAGAGTTCGGCGCTGGGCCATCGACCACGCCCGGCGAGTTCGGCGCGGACACGAGCCAATTCCGCAGGTTCGACAGGTCCGCCAGGACGTCGTCGACGGTGCGCTGCGGGCGGCCCGTGTCCCGCTTGAGTCGGTCGCTGAGTTCCATCTCTGGGTCCTCCATGGGTGGGGTCGGGGCGACCTCGATGAGGCCGATGCTGGTCAGGTAGCGGCGGAACAGTGGCCGCTGGTCGCGACCGGCCTTGATGGCGTCGCGGAAGAAGCTGAAGTGGGTGTGCCAGCGGTGCGAGCTGTCGCCGCTGGTGCGCTTGCCGAGGCGGTCCCACCGCTTCACCGTCGTGCCGTCGGGGCTGTAGATGATCTCGCGGATGTCCCGGGTGTCCGCAGCGTTCGCGGCGCACTGGCCCACACACCAGAGAGAGAAGCTGGGCAGGGTGTGCGTACGTCCGCCGGAACGGACCGAGAAGCCGCCGACGTCGAGCGCCGCCGCGTCGAGGGTCAGGCCGTTGCGGTCCCGCGACGACTCCACCACGGAGTAGTCGTTGGTCACCACCCGGTCCGATCCGCAGTGGTAGCCGCCCCGGTGGGCCGGGTCGCCGACGATCCCGACCTCCGCCGGTTCCAGGTCGGCGTCGCGGACGGTTTTCGGGTCGACGTTGAGGTGGGTGAGAAGGAGACTTCGGACGGCCAACAGGTTCGCCGGAGCCCGGGTCATGGGGCCCCCCTTCCAATTGACGGGGGCCGGGCACGACGTCACACCGCGTACGCGGTGCTGGGCTTCAGGCGAGCCCGGCCTACTGGTGCACGGCGCCGGGCGTTGACCCAACCATAGCCCGCAAAAAATATGAATGCCCAGCTCAGAGGGGGTCTGTTCGTTTCAGATGCTGCGCGGGGCAGTGTGGACGATCGGCAGCCACAGCGCCGAGGGGTGCGCCGGATCATGCAGGACCTGCCGCCAGCCGGCACGCAGCGTCACGGCCGTGCCGAGGGGTTCGCCGCTGCCCGGGTTGCGCGCCCAGCGCGGGTGGGCGCCGCCGGCGACCTGAACGCGTAGTCGGTGCCCGGCCGCGAACCGGTACGCGGTCGGCCAGAGCGGCACCGATACCCGCAGCGCCCCGGACCCGTCGGCGGCGAACCGTCCGGGCGCGACCCGGACCAGTCCGTCGCACACGTTGACCGAGCGCCCGCGCCGGTCCACATCGCACAGTCGGACGTAGACGTCCAGGTACGCGAGCTCGCTACGGACGTGGATCTCCGCGCGTACGGCGCCGATCACCTCGACCGCTTCGGTGAGCGGAGCGCTGGTGTACGTCAGGACGTCGGGTCGGGCCTCGACGTGCCGGTTGTCCACCGGACCGGCCCGCTTGGCGACCAACAGGGGGCCACCGAGCGACGGGGTGGGGTCGGCCGGGTCGTACCGGAACTCGTCCGGCGCCGAGGGGTTCGGCGGGCGGGTCGCCAGCTCGCCGCCGGCGTGCAGGTGCCATGGGGTGTCGGTGGCCGGTGGCGGCCAGTCCGGCAGGTCCCGCCAGCCGCCGTCGGCACCGCCCACGTGCAACCGGACCGGCGCCCCGCCGGACCCCTCGGTGGGCGGCCGCCCGTCGGCGGCGGACCCGGCCAGGTGCTCGTCCAGCCAGATCAGCCCCTCGCGCAGCGCGGCGACGAAGAGGCCGGGGCTGCCGTGCGTCCACGGGCCGATCACCAGCCGCGGCCGGGCGCCCGCGGCGCGCAGGGTGGCGTGGTCGTCGAGCTGGGCCGGCAGGAAGATGTCGTGCCAGCCGGTGACCATGACCACGGGTGCGCGCACCCGGGCCACCCGGTCGGCGAAGACCCGGTTCTTCCAGTACGCGGCGTCGGGATCGTGGTGGCGCAGCCACTCCTGGAAGAACGGAATCGTGACGCCGGTGGCGACCCGGTCCGCTCCGGCCAGCGGCAGGTGGTCCAGCGCGGCCGCCAGGCGGGGCTGCCCGCGCTTGAGTTCCCACTGGCGGGCCAGCCTCGGCACGGTCTGGGCGTGCAGCAGCTCGGCCCAGGTGAGCACGGTGTCCAGGGCGAACGACTCCCCCGCGTACGTCGAGTCCCGGGTGGACGACGCGGTCACCACCGCGACCATCGCACGCAGGTCCTCGCCGGCGTCGGCGGCCAGCGCCCACTGGGCGAAGCCCTGGTAGCTGACGCCGAACATGCCGAGCGCCCCGGACCACCAGGACTGGCGGCGCAGCCAGTTGAGGGTGTCCACCCCGTCGTCGCGCTCGTGCACCAGCGGCGCGAACGTGCCACCGGAGCCGCCGGTACCCCGGCAGGACTGGATCACCGCGTGTCGACCGCGCGCCGCGAGCAACCGGCCGAGCAGCCGCAACGGCCCGCCCCGCCCGTACGGGGTGCGGATCAGCACGGTCGGCGCGGACCGGTCCCCCGGGGCGTAGTGGTCGGTCCGCAGCACGACGCCGTCACGCGCCCGGACCGGGATGTCGCGGGCGACCCGCACCGGGACGGGACGCACGGCGGGCAGCCGCAGCGCGGCGGCGGCGAGACGGGCGACGAGCCGGCCCGGCACGCTCAGGCCGTCGTCCGGCGGGACGGTTCGGGCCGGGTGGCGCGGACGGCGTCGCGGTGCCCCCGCAGCGCCTCGCCCATCTCCGCCAGGAACCGGTGCACCACCTCCAGCTCGTCCTCGCTGAAGCGGTCCATCACCGTGTCGGTGCGGGCGCCCAGCGGCCGGAAGAACTCCATGGCCAGCGCGGCGCCCTGGTCGGCGTAGTGCAGCAGCACCTTGCGCCGGTCGACGGTGTCCCGGTCCCGGCGGATGTGCCCGGCCCGTTCCAGCCGGTCGATCAGGGCGGTGACCGAGCCGGACGACAGGTTGAGCTGCTCGCCGAGGCGGCCAGGGGTGATCGGGTCACCGAACATCTCGGCGTCCATGACCGCGATCAGCGCGTTCAGGTCGGTCGGGTTGAGCCCGTGCAGGTTGGCGAAGGCGTGGCCGACCTGCTGGGCGTCCACCGAGTACCGCCGGAGGTTGTTGGTGATCTCCGCGACCAGCTGGTCGCGGCGCGTGTCGCGCCGCCGGTACATGCCGTGAGTCGCCACCTCGCGCCGTTTCCCCCCGTCGTCGGTCCCGGGTTGCCGGTCCCGGGTTGCAGCATAGAACAACCGCCGATAATCTCGCTTATCAAGATACTCGACTCTCGAAGGATTTTAGGGGTCCCCGATGTCTTTCTTCACCAGGGTCGCGCGCGGGCGGCTGGCCGCCTGGCTCACCGTGGCCGCCGCGCTCGTCGTCGGCGCGGTCGTCTTCGGGATACCCCGACCGGACAACCCGGCACCCGTCTCGTCCACCGGCCTGTCGGTGCAGTGGGAGTCGACCCAGGTGCAGCGCCTGCAGGACCAGCTGCCCTCCAGCGACGTCCAGCCGGCCATCGTGGTCGTCAGCCGCAGCGACGGCGGCGCGCTGAGCGAGGCCGACCGGGCCACCCTCGCCGCCCGCTCCGGCGACCTGGGTCGCTTCGCGGTCGGCGGTCAGGTCAGCCCCGCGCAGGTCTCCCCGGACGGCACCGTCGCGCTCGTCGCCGTGCCGTTAGACACCGCCGGGGGTCAGGAGAAAGTCACCGAGAGCGTCACCCAGCTGCGCGACACGCTCGGGGACCTGCCCGACGGGCTGGCCGTCGAGGTCACCGGCTCCCCCGCCTTCACCGCCGACCTGTCGTCGGTCTTCGAGGGCGCCGACGTCACCCTGCTCGCGGTGACCGCCGCCGTTGTCGCGTTGCTGCTGCTGATCACGTACCGCAGTCCGTTCCTGTGGATCGTGCCGCTGGTCGTGGTCGCGGCCACCGAACAGCTCACCCTGCGCGCGGTGGACACGATCGTGCCGGCCGTCGGCATCAACCTCCAGCAGGGCCAGGTCACCGGCATCGCCAGCGTGCTGGTCTTCGGTGCCGCCACCGACTACGCGCTGCTGCTCATCGCCCGCTACCGGGAGGAACTGCGGCGCGAGGAGAACCGCTTCGCGGCGATGCGCGCCGCGCTGCGGCGTACCGCCGAGCCCATCCTGGCCAGCGGCGGCACCGTGGTGCTCGGTGTGCTCACCCTGCTGCTCAGCGAGCAGGAGACGAACCGGGCGCTGGCCGTGGCCTGCGCCACAGGTGTGGTCTTCGCCATGCTCTCGGCCCTGTTCGTGCTCCCCGCCGTGCTGGTGCTCTTCGGTCGCGGCCTGTTCTGGCCGTTCGTACCCCGGGTCGGCGGCCCGGTGCGCGAGGGCCGGCTCTGGGGTCGGCTCGGCGGCGCCGTGCAACGCCGTCCGGTGGTCGTCGCGGTGTTGGCCACCATGCTGCTCGGCGGTCTGGCCCTCGGTGGGCTGGGGATCCGCACCGGCCTGTCCGAGACCGAGCAGTTCCGGGCCGAGCCCGAGGCGGTGACCGGCGCGCAGACCCTGGCGCGGGCGTTCCCCGCCGGCAGCACCCAACCGGTGGCCGTGCTCACCACCCCGGCAGCCGTGCGGTCGGTCACCGACGCCGCCACCGCCGTCCCCGGCGTCGCCTCGGCGCGTCCCGGCGACGCCGGCGAGGCCGTCGCCCAGGTCGACGTGGTGCTGGAGGCCGAGCCCGGCACGACCGCCTCGGACCGCACGATCGAGGCGCTGCGCGACGCGGTAGCCGCCGTTCCCGACTCCGCTCCCCCGGCCGCCGCGGGTGCCGACGCGCCCGACGGGGCGATCGTCGGTGGTTCGGTGGCCGCCACGTACGACTCCGAGCAGGCCAACGACCGTGACCTGCGGCTGATCCTGCCGATCATCCTGCTGCTCGTCGGCGCGGTGCTCGTGCTGCTGCTGCGGGGTCTGCTGGCACCGGTGCTGCTGGTGCTCACCGTGATCGCGTCGTTCTTCGCCAGCCTCGGCGCGGCGTGGCTGCTCTTCGACCACGTGCTCGGCTTCCCGGCGCTCGACAGCGGCGTGCTGCTGCTGGCCTTCGTGTTCCTGGTCGCCCTCGGCGTGGACTACAACATCTTCCTGGTCACCCGCGCCCGGGAGGACGCCCGCAGCGCGGGCACCCGCGACGGGATGCTGTCCGCGTTGCGGGTCACCGGAGGTGTGATCACCAGCGCCGGTGTGCTGCTCGCAGCGGTGTTCGCCGTGCTCGGCGTGCTGCCGCTGATCACGCTCACGCAGATCGGCATCATCGTCTGCATCGGCGTCCTGCTGGACACCCTGCTAGTCCGTACGGTGCTGGTGCCGGCGCTGGCGTTCCTGCTCGGGGACCGCTTCTGGTGGCCGGGCCGCGTCGAGGCCGACCCGGGCGTCGACGCCCCGGCGACGCGGGAGCCGGTGGCCGCCGGCGACTGACGCGCACGGAAAAGGGGCGGGGGCCACCCCCGCCCCTTTTCGTGGTTTTCAGTACCCCAGGCAGACGCACTCGGTCATCAACGCCCGCACGTTACGCACGTACGACGGGTTGGGGATGGCGAGGGGCTTGCCCTCCTGCGCCACCGCTCCGTGCCCGAAGTTGTACGCGGAGATGACGGCGTTGAGCAGGCAGGAGTCGAGCTCCGCGGTGCACAGGTCCGCGTCGAGGCGGAAGTCGGACTCGAAGTACATGTCGCCGATGTACTTGGTCAGCCAGGCCAGGTAGTTGGCCCCCAGGTACGCGTTGTCCCGGTAGTCGGCGATGGCGTAGCTCTGCTCGAACCGCTGGTTCATCCAGGTGGCGGTGGCCGGCATCACCTGCATCAGCCCGACGCCGCCGTCGCAGGCGTAGATGTTGGACTGCCAGCCGCTCTCCTGCCAGGCGGTCGCCTTGACCAGGTTGAGCGGGATCTTGAGCTCCGGCGCCGAGCTGGGCCAGTAGGTGCGGTTGGCGGCGTCGGTGAGCGCCGCCTTCACGTCGGCGCGGCTCGCCTGGGTGCCCTTGTAGCTGGGCTTGCAGGACGAGGGGGCGGGTTTCGGTGGCGCCGGCGGAACCTGCGTCTCGGTGGGCGGCTTGGCAACCGCGCGCGGCTTCGGGGCCGCCGTCGTGCGGGTCGGCTTCTTCGCGGGCGTCGGGGAGGCCGAGGCGCTGCGGCTCGGGGCGGCGCCCATGGCCGCCACGGCGCTCGGCGAGGGGCTCGGTTCCTCGACCGGCTCGTCGACCGGCTCGTCGGTCGGCGCCTCGGTGACCGAGACCGGAGCCGCGGCCTGGTCCTGGGGACGTTGCCCCTTGCCCGCGCAACCGACCGCCCCGCCCGCGAGCAGCAGGCCGGCGAGCACGAGCGCGCCCAGCCGACCGGTTCGTTGACGCATGGTGGTCCTCCCCCGTCAGACAGTCGCCGCAGATTAGCAAGGTTCGACGGGCCGGCGGTGCCCCTTCGACGGTCGGGCGTGACCTACCGGCCGCTCCCGGTTTCCCACCGCCCGGTCCCTGGTGGCCCAAGCGACCAGGAACACCACAGTCCACAGCACACCCAGCAGCACCGCCGCCGCCGTACCGCTCGCCGTCTCCAGACCGAGGTAGAGCCGTGCCGCCGCCACCCCCAGCACGCCCGCGGCGGCGGCCGTCCACGCGGCCACCGCCACCGGCCACCGCGCGCTGCGCGACACCAGCCACGCCAGGGTGCACAGGCTCGCCGCGACCACGGCGTTCTGCGTCGAGAACGGAACGGCCTCGTGCCCACCCGGACCGCCACCGGGCGTCGAGGTCAACTCGGCCACCACGGCCAGCACCACCAGTGGCACGAACGCGCCCACGGTGCCGACCACACTGAGCAGATCCGTGCGCCACGGCCGGTTCCGCCACGCCAGCACCGCCGCCACCACTGCCACCAGCACGATCAGCACCCACCCGCGTACCAGCGACACCACGACAAGTGTGGCGTCGGCGGCGTCCGGGGTGCGGCGGGCGGTGAACCAGGCCCCGATGGCCCCGTCGAGCGCCGCCAGCCCGCTGTTGCGCACCACGACAGCGAGCAGACCGGCGATGGCCAGTCCTGCGGCGAAGAGCAGCAGCAGCCCGGCGGCCAGGTTGAGCAGCAGCGTCCAGGCCGGCCCGATCCGCATGGCCACCAGGAAGAACAGCACGCCGTAACGGGCGCTGAGCCAGCGCACCGGCGGCAGCGCGGCGGCCCGGGACAGCAGCGCGCGTACCGGGTCGGGGTTGCGGCCGAGCCACCGCCCGGCGAGCACCACCCCCAGCAGCCCCGCCAGCAACGCCAGTGCCGCGCCGGTGGCACGGCCGAGCAGTCGCGAGACCGTGTCGTACGACTCACCGGCGAGGTGGCCGAGCAGCACCGAACCGCCGACCCAGGTGACGATGCCGGCCAGGTTCCACGGCGCGAACCGCCGGTACGACATGCCTGCGGATCCGGCCAGCCGGGGCACCAGGGTGCGGGCGAAGGCCACCCAGCGCGCCGCGAACACGCCCCTGCCGCCCAGGCGGGCGAGCATCGCGTCGGCCCGGCGCCACCGCTCGGGCCCGACCCGGTGGCCCAGCCCGGCACGCAGCTTCGGGCCGAAGCGCCGCCCGGCGCGGAACGCCAGCGCGTCACCCACGAACGCCGAGACGATCATCGCGAGCAGCGCCGGTCCGAGCCGCAAGGTACCGTTGTAGGTGAGGAAGCCGACGAGCAGCAGGGTAGCCTCACCCGGCACCAGCAGGCCGAAGATCACCGCGGTCTCGCCCGCCACGATCAGCGCGGCGACCAGGTAGATCCACAGGGTGGGCAGACCCTGCACCCAGGTCAGCAGGTCGTGCACTCAGGCCCCCGGGACACGGGAGCCAGCATGCCAGCCGGTGCAACGACCGGCACAGCAGTTTCACCATAGATCAGGGGCACCTGGGGGTGACCCCGACGCAGCCTGCGCGAGCGCAGGCGGAAGGATAGAGGGTATGCAGCTTCGCACCGACCTCCGCAACGTCGCCATCATCGCTCACGTCGACCACGGCAAGACCACCCTGGTCGACGCCATGTTGCGGCAGGCCGGCGCCTACGGTGCCCGTGGCGAGAACACCGAACGGGTGATGGACTCGGGTGACCTGGAGCGGGAGAAGGGCATCACGATCCTGGCCAAGAACACCGGCGTGCGCTACCTGCCGGCGGACGGCTCCGACCCGGTCACCATCAACATCATCGACACCCCCGGCCACGCCGACTTCGGCGGCGAGGTCGAGCGCGGCCTGACCATGGTCGACGGTGTCGTCCTGCTGGTCGACGCCAGCGAGGGCCCGCTTCCGCAGACCCGCTTCGTGCTGCGCAAGGCGCTGCGCGCCCGGATGCCGATCATCCTCGTGATCAACAAGGTGGACCGTCCCGACGCTCGGATCAAGGAGGTCGTGGACGACACCTACGAGCTCTTCCTCGACCTGGACGCCGACGAGGAGCAGATCGACTTCCCGATCGTGTACGCCTGCGCCCGGGACGGCATCGCCTCGCTGACCCAGCCCGCCGACGGCTCGGTCCCCGACGACAGCACCTCCCTGGAGCCGCTGTTCCGCACCCTGCTGGACACCATCCCGGCCCCCGCGTACGAGGATGGCGCTCCGCTTCAGGCGCACGTCACCAACCTCGACGCCTCGCCGTTCCTCGGCCGGCTGGCCCTGTGCCGGGTGCGTCAGGGCACGATCAGCAAGGGCCAGACGGTGGCCTGGTGCCGCACCGACGGCAGCACCCAGCGGGTTCGCATCTCCGAGATGCTGATGACCGAGGGCCTGGAGCGCAAGCCGGCCGAGACGGCCGGTCCGGGCGACATCATCGCGGTCGCCGGCATCTCCGACATCATGATCGGTGAGACCCTCGCCGACGCGGAGAACCCGGTAGCTCTGCCGCTGATCACCGTCGACGAGCCGGCCATCTCGATGACGATCGGCACCAACACGTCCCCGCTGGTGGGCCGGGTCAAGGGCTCCAAGGTCACCGCGCGCATGGTCAAGGACCGGCTCGACAAGGAGCTGATCGGCAACGTGTCGCTGCGGGTGCTGCCCACCGAGCGGCCGGACGCCTGGGAGGTGCAGGGCCGTGGTGAGCTGGCGCTGGCCATCCTGGTCGAGCAGATGCGCCGGGAGAGCTACGAGCTGACCGTCGGCAAGCCGCAGGTCGTCACCAAGGAGATCGACGGCAAGACCTGCGAGCCGGTCGAGCGGTTGACCATCGACGCCCCGGAGGAGTACCTGGGCGCGATCACCCAGCTCCTCGCGACCCGCAAGGGCCGGATGGAGCAGCTGGTCAACCACGGCACCGGCTGGATCCGGATGGAGTGGCTGGTCCCGGCGCGCGGCCTGATCGGCTTCCGCACCGAGTTCCTCACCGACACCCGGGGCACCGGCATCCTGCACCACGTCTTCGAGTCGTACGAGCCGTGGTTCGGTGAGCTGCGGACCCGCAACAACGGCTCGCTGGTCGCCGACCGGGCCG
>NZ_JBEZEA010000026.1:0-22492 GCF_040648635.1 Micromonospora sp. NPDC049114
CAGCGCGAGGTGCTCCCCCGCCTGCGCTGAGCCACGGATCCGCCGAGCCCATGATCGCCGAACGCGTTTCGGCGGTCATGGGCCGTGGCGTCGGTGGCCGGGGCATGTCTGTCTCGCGAGCGGTATACCTGTGAGTCATAAATATGACTCACAGGTATACCGCTCGACGGGAGATTGGCTGGGCCGGTGGGCCGGTGGGCCAAGTGGGCCGGGCGGGCCCCTGGCGTTCCCGGTGGCCGCGGTGGGCCAGGCGGCCCGGGGGGTCGGGTGGGTCGGGCGGCGGAGCCGGACGAGTGGGTCGGGTGGGTCGGGCGGCGGAGTCGGCCGGGTGGACCCGGTGGGCCGGTTGGGCCAGTGGACCGGGTGGGCCAGTGGACCGGGTGGACGCGTGGGTCGGTGGGCACGGCGGCCGGCGGGCCGGACGGTCGGTGGGCCAGGCGGCCAGGCGGCTGCCGCGCCGGTGTCGCGCGGCCTGGTCAGCCGCGCAGGCGCAGGCCACGCGGGGTGGCCCGGAAGCCGGCGGCGGTCAGCGCGTCACTCAACGGCGACGAGTGCACCGCCTCGCCGTCGGCCCGCTCCACGGACATCGCGCCCAACGCTCCGGAGTGGACGGCGTCGGCGAGCGCCTTGCCGGCCGCCGCGAGCGCCTCGGTGTCGTCGGTGAAGGAGAGCAGGGTCCGGCCGCCGCGTTCCACGTACAGCACCAGGTCACCGGCGACCTGCACCACCAGCGCGCCGGCCTTGCGACCCGCCCGGTGCCCGGTCGCGGGGGCGGCCCCGTCGCCGGAGTCGACGACGCGTTCCGGCCAGGGCAGCGCCGCGCCGTACGGGTTGGCGGGGTCGGTGGCCGCGAGGACTGTGGTCGGTCCGCTCCGGCCGCGCGCGCCGTCGGCCGGGTCGGCCAGCGCGCGGAGCCGGTCCACCGCGCCGGGCACGGCGAACTGTGCCGCGCCGAGGCCCTCGACGAAGTAGCCCCGGCGGGCCGCGCCGCGCTCCTCCAGCGCCGACAGCACCGGGTAGACGGCGGAGAACCCGCCGACCACCTGCTCGGCCATCACCGCGCCCCGGGTGACCACGCCGTGCCGCTCCAGCAGGACGTCCGCGAGGGCGGCGGCCCGCCTGGTCGGGTCGAGGTCCCGCTCCGGTAGACGCGACCAGCGGCCGGCGACGGTGGGTGGGCCGCTGCGGGTGGGCAGCGCCACCCGGCCCGGCCGCCGGTAGCGGGTGCGCGGCGCGGAGGGGCGCGACCGGTGCGCACCGCCGGCGCCGAGCACCGCCCGCAGCGGGGCGAGGGTGTCGTTGGTGAGATGCCCCGCCCAGACCAGGTCCCAGATCACCCCGGTCAGCGCGGCGTCGTCGGTGGAGCCGACCCGGTCGCCCAGCGCGCGGAAGAACAGCGCCTGCCCGTCGCCGAGCGCGTCGAGCACCGCGTCGTGCAACGGGGTGCGCGTCAGCGCCTCGTCGGGCGGCGGGAGCAGCAGCGGCGCGGCATCCGCGTACGCCAGGGTGACCCAGCCGTCGCCTCCGGAGATCGCCCCCGAACCGGCCCAGAGCACCTCCCCGCTGGCGCACAGCTCGTCGAGCTGGGCGGGGGAGTAGTCGGCGACGCGGCCGGGCAGCACCAGCCGTTCCAGCGCGGACGCCGGCACCGCCGCGCCCTGCAACTGCTCCACTGTGGCGGCGAGCGCCTCCACGCCCTGGGCCGACGAGCCGACCTGCTGCCAGCGCGGCAGGAACGTGGCCAGCGCCCGGGGCGGCACCGGCTCGATCTCCCGCCGCAGCGCCGCGAGCGAACGGCGGCGCAGCATCCGCAGCACCTCGGCGTCGCACCACTGGGCGCCGGCCGTGTCCGGTGTGAACTCACCGGAGACGACGCGGCCGGTGGCGGCGAGGCGGCGCAGCGCCTGCTCGACGACGAACACCCCGAGCCCGAAGCGCGCCGCGCAGCTCGCGGCGGCGAACGGCCCGTGGGTGCGGGCGTAGCGGGCCACCAGGTCACCCAGCGGATCGGCAACCGGGGCGAGGTACGCCTCGGCGACCCCGACCGGCAACGCCACGCCGAGGGCGTCGCGCAGCCGGGCGGCGTCCTCGACGCCCACCCAGCGCTGCTCGCCGGCGATGCGGACCCGCAGCACCCGGCGGGTGGCCTCCAGCTCGGTCAGCCAGCCCTCCGGCACGCCCCGCTCGGTCAACTCGGCGTCGCTCAGGTCGCCGAGCACCCGCAGCAGCTCGACCACGTCCTCCGCGTCGCGCGGGCGGCGCTGGTCGGTCAGCCAGCGCAGTTGCCGATCGGTCTCGGCGAGCACCGCCGGATCCAGCAGCTCGCGCAGGTCGACCCGGCCGAGCAGCTCGCCGAGGAGGGTGGAATCCAGGGCGAGGGCGGCGGCCCGGCGCTCGGCGAGCGGGGCGTCGCCCTCGTAGAGGAACGCGCCGACGTAGCCGAACAGCAGCGACCGGGCGAACGGGGACGGCGCACTCGTCTCCACCTCGACCAGGCGGACCTTGCGGGCCGCCAGGTCCCGCATCAGCCCGGCCAGCGCCGGCTGGTCGAAGACGTCCTGGAGGCACTCCCGGGCGGCCTCCAGGGTGACCGGGAAGTCGGCGTACTCGCGGGCGACGTCGAGCAGTTGCGCGGCGCGTTGCCGCTGCTGCCAGAGCGGCTGGCGGCGGCGCGGGTCGCGGCGGGGCAGCAGCAGCGAGCGGGCGGCGCACTCCCGGAAACGGGCGGCGAAGAGCGCGGACGTGCCTACCGACTCCTCCACGAGCTGGGCGATCTCGTCCGGCTCGAAGACCACCACGTCGGCGCCGGGCGGCTCGTCTGCGGTGTCGGGCAGCCGTACGACGATCCCGTCGTCGGAGGGCATCACCTGGGCGTCCACCCCGTACCGTTCGGCCAGCCGGCGGCCCACGGCGAGGGCCCACGGCCCGTTGACCCGCGCGCCGAGGACGCTGTGCACGGCCAGCCGCCAGTCGCCCAGCTCGTCGCGGAACCGCTCGACAACGATGGTGCGGTCGTCGGGCAGCGAGCGGGTGGCCTCCCGCTGGTCGCGCAGGTAGGCCATCAGGTTGGTGGCGGCCCAGTCGTCCAGCCCGCCGTCGCGCAGTGCGGTCAGCGCCGCCTCGTCGCTCGACCGCAGCAGGGTGCGCACCCGGGCGCCGATGGCCCGACCCAGCTCGACCGGGCGGCCCAGCTGGTCGCCCTTCCAGAACGGCATCCGCGCGGCCTGACCGGGTGCGGGGGAGACCAGCACCCGGTCGGGTGTGATCTCCTCGATGCGCCAGGACGAGGAGCCGAGCAGGAAGACATCGCCGACCCGGGACTCGTAGACCATCTCCTCGTCCAGCTCGCCGACCCGGGCGGCCCGCTCGGCGCCGGCCAGGAAGACCCCGAACAGACCCCGGTCGGGGATGGTGCCGCCGCTGGTCACCGCGAGGCGTTGCGCGCCGGGGCGGCCGGTGAGCAGGTCGCTGGCCCGATCCCAGACCAGCCGGGGGCGCAGCTCGGCGAACGCGGTGGACGGGTAGCGCCCGGAGAGCATGTCGAGCACGGCGTGCAGCGCGGAGTCGGGCAGCTCGTTGAAGGGCGCGGCCCGGCGGACCAGCACCGCCAGGTCGCCGACCCGCCACGGCTCCAGCGCCACCATCGCGACGATCTGCTGGGCCAGCACATCGAGGGGGTTGCGCGGGTAGTGCAGCTCCTCGATCGCGCCGTCGGTCATCCGCTCGGCGACTACTGCGCAGGACAGCAGATCGCCACGGTGCTTGGGGAAGACCACCCCGCGCGAGACTGCGCCCACCTGGTGCCCGGCGCGGCCGACACGTTGCAGGCCGGCGGCGACGCTCGGTGGGGCCTCGATCTGCACCACCAGATCGACAGCGCCCATGTCGATGCCCAGCTCCAGGCTGGAGGTGGCCACCACCGCCGGGAGCTGGCCGGACTTGAGCGCCTCCTCGATGTGCTTGCGCTCCTCGCGCGAGACGCTGCCGTGGTGCGCGCGGGCGATCACCGGCGCGGCGCCGGTGGCCGCGCCGGACTGGGCCATCACCTCGGCCGGCGACCGGTTGCTGCCCGGACCGGGTGCCGGCCCACCGTCGGCCGGCCGCTCGCCGTCCACCGACAACCCATCTGGTACGTCGATCGCGTCCCCGCCCGACGCGGAGGCCAGCGCGGCGGAGGCGACCTCCTCGGCGGCCAGCTCGTTGAGCCGGGCGCACAGGCGCTCGGCGCTGCGGCGGGAGTTGGTGAAGACGATTGTGGAGCGGTGCTGTCCGATGAGGGTGAAGACCCGTTCCTCGACGGCCGGCCAGATCGAGGCACGGCGTGGGCCGGGACCGCCGAGGGAGTCCTCCGGTGGCTGCTCCTGCTCGTCGAGTCGGGTCATGTCCTCCACGGGGACCTGCACGCTGACCTCGATGGTCTTCGCCGTGGCCGGCTGCACGACGTCGACCGGCCGTGCGCCGCCGAGGAACCGGGCGCAGGCGTCGATCGGCCGGACGGTGGCGGAGAGGCCGATCCGTTGAGCCGGCGCGGGCAGCAGCTCGTCCAGGCGCTCCAGCGAGAGGGCGAGGTGGGCGCCGCGCTTGCTGCCGGCCACCGCGTGCACCTCGTCGACGATCACCGTCTGGACGCCGCGCAGCGAGTCCCGAGCGGCGGAGGTGAGCAGCAGGAACAGGGACTCGGGTGTGGTGATGAGGATGTCCGGTGGGGTGCGGGCGAAGGCCCGTCGCTCGTCGGCAGGCGTGTCGCCGGTGCGCATGCCGACGGTGATGTCGGGTGGCGTGACGCCGAGCCGGGTCGCCGCCTGCCGGATGCCGGCCAGCGGGGCGCGCAGGTTGCGCTCGACGTCGACGGCGAGAGCCTTGAGCGGGCTGACGTAGAGCACCCGGCACCGCTGCCGCGCCTCGGCCGGTGCGGGCTCGCGGGCCAGCCGGTCCAGCGACCAGAGGAAGGCGGCGAGCGTCTTGCCGGAGCCGGTGGGCGCCACGACGAGGGCGTTGCGGCCGGCGGCGACGGACCGCCAGGCACCGGTCTGGGCGGCGGTGGGTGCGGCGAAGGCGGCGTCGAACCAGGCGCGAGTGGCGGGACCGAACCCGTCCAGCACCTCGCCCCTACCCGCATCTGCCCCGCTCACCGGTCCATCGTGCCCCGCCGGTACGACAACCACGAACGACCCACGGGGGATCATGCCGCGTTGTATGGAAATTGCGCGTGATGCGACATTAATACGTTAAGTCTCACTTAACTGCTTGCTTGTGAGGAGCAACATAAAGTAACTTCACCCGCAACGCGAATCGGGTGGAGGGGATCGGATGGCCGTCGAGCCGCGACACGCCGAACCCGGCACCGATGTGCTGATCCGCAAGGTCGACAGTCACCTCGCCACGCTCCGCGTCGGTCTGCACGGGCCCGAGCTGGAGCTCGCCGAACGCCTCGCCCGCTGCCTGCGCGAGATGGTCGTCTCGACCGCCCAGGCCAGCGCCGCCGACCGGGGGCAGGTCCGCGTCGCCGTGCACTACTTCGTGCTCCGCCGCGAGAGCCGCGGCCGACTGCTCTCGATGCGGTCCCTCGCTGTCGCGGAGCGGGTCGTGGCGAAGGTCGCCCGCCAGCTCGGCCGCGTCGACCTGCTGAGCGAGCTGCGCCTGGAGGGTTCCGCCCTCGACGACGAGCTGACCGTCGGCGACGCTCTGCTGCGCTGACCGCCGACCGCACACCCGAGCCCATAGCGGGCTAATTCCGGCAAAACCGCCCGGCGGGCGGAGATGTGGCGTCTGATCGCTGCTAGGCGCCACCGCTGTACGGGCGTCGGCCACCTCGATCGGGAGTGCGGGTGCTGGTACTGCTCATCCTCCACCTCGTGGCGGCCCTCGCCGCGCCGCTGCTCGTCCGGTGGTGGGGTCCGCGCGCGTGCTACCCGCTGGCGCTCGCGCCGGCCGCCGCGTTCGGCTGGGCGCTGGCCCGCACCCCGGCCGTCGGTCACGGCGGCGCGGTGGTCGAGACGTACCCGTGGATCGGGCAGCTGGGCCTCGACATCGCGCTGCGCCTCACCACGCTGTCCTGGCTCCTGACCCTGCTGATCGGCGGCGTCGGCGCGTTGGTGCTGGTCTACAGCGCGCGCTACTTCGACGCGGACGCTCCCGGGATGGCCCAGTTCGCCGCGGTCCTGGTCGCCTTCGCCGGCGCGATGCTCCTCCTGGTCTTCGCCGACGACGTGCTGCTGCTCTACGTCGGCTGGGAACTGACGACGATCTTCTCGTACCTGCTGATCGGGCACAGCACCGAACGCCGGGCCAGCCGGTGGGCGGCGGCGCAGGCGTTGACCGTCACGACGGCGGGCGGGTTGGCCATGCTCGTCGGGTTCATCCTGCTCGGCGAGCACGCCGGCAGCTACCGCTGGTCGGAGATCGCCACCCACCCGCTGCCCGGCGGCGGCTACCTGATCACCGCGGTGCTGCTGATCCTGGCCGGGGCCCTGTCCAAGTCGGCGGTGCTGCCGTTCAGCTCCTGGCTGCCGGTCGCGATGGCGGCACCCACCCCGGTCAGCGCGTACCTGCACGCCGCCGCCATGGTCAAGGCGGGCGTCTACCTGGTCGGCCTGCTCGCGCCGGTGCTCGCCACGGTCGGCCCGTGGCGGCCCGTGGTGCTCATCGCCGGGGTGGCCACCATGATCGTCGGTGGTTGGGCGGCGCTGCGCCAGACCGACCTGAAGCTGTTGTTGGCGTACGGGACGGTCAGCCAGTTGGGCCTGCTGGTCGCCGTGACGGGGGCGGGCACCCCGGCCGCCGCGCTGGCCGGCACGGCGATGCTGCTGGCGCACGCCCTGTTCAAGTCGGCGCTGTTCCTGGTCGTCGGCGTCATCGACCACGGCGCCGGCACCCGCGACCTGCGCGAGTTGTCCGGGCTGCGGCGCTGGTCGCGGCCGTTGTTCGCGGTGGCGGTGCTGGCGGCGGCGTCGATGGCCGGGGTGCCACCGTTGGTCGGGTTCGTCGCCAAGGAGGCGGTCTTCGCGGCGTTCACCGACGACCCGGTGCTGCTCGCCGGGCTGGTCGCCGGGACGGTGCTCACCGTCGCGTACAGCGCCCGCTTCCTCTGGGGCGCGTTCGCCGACCGGCCGGGCGTCGAACCGGTCCAGCCGACGCCGATCGCGGCGTCGATGCTGGTGCCCCCGGCCGTCCTCGCCGTCGCCGGGCTGCTCGCCGGCCCCGCCGCCGGCGTGCTGGACGGCCTCCTCAGCCCGTACGCCGAACTGCTCGGCACCCTCGACGCGCATCTGACGCTCTGGCCCGGGCCGACCGCGGCGCTCGGTCTGTCCGTGCTGGCACTGGCCGGCGGCGGGCTGCTCTTCGCGCTCCGCGGCCCGCTCGCCCCGGTGTTGGCCCGGCTCCGCTCGCCAGTCGGCGGCAATCAGGGGTACGAGTGGGCGGTGGGCCGGTTCGACCGGCTCGCCATCGAGGTCACCGGCGCGACCCAGCGCGGCTCCCTGCCGCAGTACCTGGGCATCATCCTGGTCACCCTCGTGCTGCTGCCCGGTGGGGCGATGCTCGCCGCCCGTCCGTGGCGGGCCGGGCTCCCGCTCTGGGACAACCCGCTGCAACCGGTGGTCGTGGTGGTGATCGCGGTGGCCGCGCTGCTCGCGGTCGGCGCTCGCCGGCGGTTGACCGCGATGCTGCTGGTGGGGATGACCGGCTACGGCACCGCGATGCTGTTCGTCCTGCACGGCGCACCGGATCTCGCGCTCACGCAGTTCCTGGTGGAGACCGCGACCATCGCGGTGTTCGTCCTGGTGCTGCGCCGCCTGCCGGAGCGTTTCTCGGCCCGTCCGCTGCGCCGCAGCCGATGGACCCGCCGGGTGATCGGCGTGGCGATGGGCGTGGCGGCGGGCGGGCTCGCCCTCGTCGCGGCCGGGGCCCGTCGCGCGCCGGACATCTCGACAGTCTTTCCGGACCTGGCGGTGGGCGAGGGGTACGGCCGCAACGTCGTCAACGTGACCCTCGTCGACATCCGGGCCTGGGACACGATGGGTGAGGTGTCGGTGCTGGTGGTGGCCGCCACCGGGGTGGCCAGCCTGATCTTCGAGAGGTCCCGCACCGGGCCGCGGCCGCGCCGGCCGGAGTCGGCCGATCGCGCCGCCCGGTCCGACCGGCCGGTCTGGTTGCGGGGCGGCCCGACCCTCTACGAGGAGCAGCGTTCGATCGTGCTGGAGGTGGTCACCCGGCTGATCTTCCACACGGTGGTGCTGTTCTCGCTGTTCCTGCTCTTCTCCGGGCACAACGCGCCGGGCGGCGGGTTCTCGGGCGGACTGGTGGCGGGGCTCGCGCTGGTGGTCCGCTACCTGGCCGGCGGCCGGTACGAGCTGACCGAGGCCGCTCCGGTGGGCGCCGGCCTGATCCTCGGCGCGGGGTTGGCCGTGGCGGTGGGCTCCGGCGCGGTGGCGCTGGCGGCCGGTGGATCGGTGCTGGAGAGCGCCAAGCTCGACGTGTCGCTGCCGCTGGTCGGCGACGCCCACCTGGTCACGTCGCTCTTCTTCGACATCGGGGTGTACCTGATCGTGATCGGGCTGCTGCTGGACATCCTGCGAAGTCTCGGCGCCGAGGTGGACCGGCACATCGAGGCCACCGGCGCGGCGAGCGGCGGTCTGGCCGTCGACAAGGGTGGCCGGCCATGACGGCGGGCGCCGCCGGGCCCACGGTGGTGCTGGTGCTCGCCGTCGCGGTGCTCGTCGGGTGCGGTGTGATCCTGCTGCTGGAGCGCAGCCTCACCCGGATCCTGCTCGGCGTGATCCTGCTCGGCAACGGGGTCAACCTGCTGATCCTGCTGGGTGGCCGATCGGGTGGCGCTCCGGTGGTGGGCACCGGCCCGGTGGACCGGATGAGTGATCCGTTGGCGCAGGCGATGGTGCTGACCGCCATCGTGATCACGTTCGGGTTCACCGCGTTCCTGCTCGCCGTCGCGTACCGGAGCTGGTATCTCACCGGCGACGACGAGGTGCCCGACGACCTGGAGGACCGCCAGATCATCCGCCGTGCCGAGCGCCACCAGGTGGGCGCCGTCGACCGTGGCGGGGAGGGCCCGGGCAGCGACCCGGAGCAGGTCGACCCGGAGCCCGCCCGCCGCCGACTACGACGCGGCAGAGGGGACGGCACCTCGTGAGCAGGCTCCTGCCGCTGCCGGTGGTGGTGCCGCTGCTCGGCGCGGCGCTGACCCTGCTCCTGGCCGGCCGACCCCGGGTGCAGCGTACGGTAAGCGTGCTCTGCCTGACGGTGACGTCCACAGTCGCGGTGGTGCTGTTGGTGCAGGCGTACCGGCACGGCCCGGTGGTGCTCGCGGTCGGTGGGTGGCCGCCGCCGGTAGGCATCGTGCTGGTGGCCGACCAGTTGGCCGCGCTGATGCTTGTGGTGTCCTCGGCGGTGACCCTCTGCGTGCTGCTGTACTCGATCGGCCAGGGTCGCAGCGAGACCAGCGAGAGCGCGCCGGTGGTCATCTTCCATCCGACGTACCTGGTGCTCACCGCGGGCGTCACCAACGCGTTCCTGGCGGGCGACCTGTTCAACCTGTTCGTCGGCTTCGAGATCCTGCTGGCGGCCAGCTTCGTGCTGATCACGCTGGGCGGCACCGAGGCACGCATCCGCACCGGCTCGACGTACGTGGTGGTCAGCATCCTCTCCTCGCTGATCTTCCTGACCGCGGTGGGGCTCGTGTACGCGGCCACCGGCACGCTCAACATGGCGCAGCTCGCCCAGCGTCTCGACGACCTGCCGGACAACGTCCGCGTGACCCTGCAACTGACGCTGCTGCTCGCGTTCGCGGTCAAGGCGGCGGTCTTCCCGCTGTCGGCCTGGCTGCCGGACAGCTATCCCACGGCCCCCGCACCGGTCACCGCCGTGTTCGCGGGGCTACTCACCAAGGTCGGCGTGTACGCGATCATCCGTACCGAGACGTTGCTGTTCCCGGGTGGCCAGGTCAACGACCTGCTCATGGTCGTCGCCGGGCTGACCATGGTGGTCGGCATCCTCGGAGCGGTGGCGCAGTCGGACATGAAGCGGCTCTTTTCGTTCACCCTGGTCAGCCACATCGGCTACATGATCTTCGGGGTGGCGTTGAGCACCGCAGCCGGTCTCGCCGGCGCGATCTTCTACGTGGTGCACCACATCACGATCCAGACCACGCTGTTCCTGGTGGCCGGTCTGGTCGAGGAGCGGGCCGGCAGCACCGACCTGCGCCGTCTCGGCGGGCTGGCCCGAATGGCGCCCCTGCTCGGCGTCCTCTTCTTCGTCCCGGCGATGAATCTCGCCGGGGTGCCGCCGTTCTCCGGGTTCCTCGGCAAGCTCGGCCTGCTCCAGGCCGGTGTGGCGGCCGGCGGGGCGCTGCCCCTGACGCTGGTGGCGGCCGGCACGCTGACCAGTCTGCTCACCCTGTACGTGGCCTCCCGGGTGTGGAACATCGCGTTCTGGCGGGCGCCCCGGACCGTCACCAGCGAGCCCAGCGTCCGGCTGCCCACCATGACGGTCGGCGCGACCGTCGCCCTGGTCGTGTTCGGGTTGGCGCTCACCGTGCTGGCCGGACCGCTCTTCGACGTCACCGCCGACGCGGCCACCGACCTGCTCTCGCGTACGCCGTACGTGCGGGCCGTCCTGCCCGGTGTCGTGCCGTGACCGCCAGGCGTGCACCGACCCCGGCGGGCGCGACCTCGAAGCTGCGGGGCCGGTTCGGGCGTTGGCGAGACCAGGCGTTGGCGCTCGGCTGGCTGGTGCTCGTCTGGAACCTGCTCTGGGGGTCGATCACCTTCGCCAACATCATCGGTGGTCTGCTGGTCGGCGGCGCGGTCCTGCTGTTCTTCCCGCTGCCGGCGGTCAGCTTCACCGGCCGGCTGCGGCCCGCCGCGCTGGTGGCGTTCGCGGGCCGGTTCGTCGTCGAACTCGTCACCGCCAGCCTGCACATCGCCCGGATCGCCGTGCAACCCGGCTACCGCCCCCGCGGGGCGATCATCGCCGTGCCGCTGCGGGTGTCCACCGACCTGAACCTGGCGCTCACCGCCGAGGCGGTCTCGCTGGTGCCGGGAACGCTGATCCTCGAGGTGGACCGGGAGGCGGGGACGCTCTACCTGCACGTGCTGGACACCCACGGGCCTGCGGACCTGGACGTCTCCCGGGAACGCACCCTCGACCTCGAGCGGCGGATCGTCCGGGCGGTGGGCAGCGCCGCCGAACTGCGCAGCGTCGGGCCTCATCCCGTAGAGAAGGGCAACTCTCAATGATCACGTTCCTGGCCGTCGTCCTCACCGCCCTGCTGTCGTTGACCGCGCTGCTCGCGCTGATCCGGCTCTACCGGGGCCCCTCGCTGCTGGACCGGGTGATCGCGGCGGACATGCTGCTCGCCACGATGGTCGGCGCGGTGGGCGCGGAGGCGGCGGTCAACCGGCACGCCACCACGCTGCCCGTGCTGGTGGTGCTCTCCCTGCTCGGTTTCGTCGGCTCGGTGTCCCTGGTCCGCTTCGCCGTCCGGGAGCCGGCGTGACGGTGGCGACCGGCGGGCACTCGGCGGCAGGTGCGCTCGCGACGGTTGCCGACTGGCTCGGTGCCGCCTGCCTGGTGACCGGCGCGCTGCTCGCCCTGTCCGCCGCGATCGGTGTGCTGCGCTTTCCGGACACCCTGTCCCGGATGCACGCGGCCACCAAACCCCAGGTGCTGGGCGTGCTCCTGCTGCTGCTCGGCATCACGCTACGGCTGCGGTCCGTGGCCGACATCGGCATGATCCTGCTGGTGGCGGTCTTCCAGTTGGCCACCGCGCCGGTCTCGGCACAGATGATCGGTCGGGCCGCGTACCGGTCCGGCCGGCTCGACCGTGGCCTGCTCGACGCCGACGAGTTGGCCGAGCGCCCGACCGGCGGCGGCTCCGGCGACGGCCGCGCCCCGTCCTGATGAACCGGACGATCGACGCCTTCGGCCCACCCTCAGCGGAGTCCCAGGCAACGCCGATAAAATGGCGGCATGATCGACTCTTCTGCCCAGGAGGGCAGCAGTAGCCAGCCGGGTCGTGCCCGGCATATTCCCGTCCCGACGACCTCGGGAGCCCTGAGCGACAGGTGCTGATCGTCGTCGGCCTTCTCTTGATCATCGTGCTCACCGCCGCCACCGGTTACTTCGTGGCGCAGGAGTTCGGCTATGTCGCCGTGGACCGGGGCAAGCTGCGCCAGCTCGCCGACGACGGCGACCAGGCCGCCGCCCGGGCCCTCACCGTCACCAGCCGGCTCTCCTTCGTGCTCTCCGGCGCGCAACTCGGCATCACCGTCACCGCACTGCTGGTCGGCTACGTCGCCGAGCCGTACCTCGGCGGCGGCCTCGCCGACCTGTTCGGCGTCGCCGGTCTCCGCGAGTCGGTCAGCCTGCCGCTGTCGGTGGCGCTGGCCCTGGTCATCGCCACAGTGGTGCAGATGGTTCTCGGCGAGCTGGCCCCGAAGAACCTCGCCATCGCCCGGGCCGAGGCACTCGCCCGGGCGCTGAGCCGGTCCACCCTCCTCTACCTGGCCATGGCCGGGCCGGTGATCCGGCTCTTCGACCGCGCGTCGATACGCCTGCTGCGTCGGGTCGGCATCGAGCCGATCGAGGAGCTGCCCAGCGGCGCCACCCCCGCCGACCTGGAACAGATCATCGCCGAGTCCCGCGAGGAGGGCAGCCTGGACGCCGAGATGTCCACGCTGCTCGACCGCGGGCTCGACTTTCGGGAGTTGACCGCCGGCGAGGCCATGGTGCCGCGCGTCGACGTGCACACCGTGCGGGCGCACGAACCGGTGAGCCGGGTGGTCGAGCTTCTGGACACCGGCCACTCCCGCTTCCCGGTGCGGGGTGCCGACGGCGTCGACGACCTGATCGGCATCGTCGGGATCGCCGACGTGCTCGGCGTACCGCCGGCGGAGCGGGCCACCACCCCGGTGAGCGCGGTGGCGGGGCCGCCGCTGCTCGTGCCGGAGACCCTGCCCCTGCCCACGGTGCTGGACCGACTGCGATCCGGGCACCGGCAGATGGCCTGCGTGGTGGACGAGTACGGCGGCTTCGCCGGTGTGATCACGCTGGAGGACATCGCGGAGGAACTGGTCGGCCCGATCCGGGACGAGGACGATCCGCCGGAGCGCGCCCCCGCGCGCCAGGACGACGGCTCGTGGGTGGTGCCGGCCCGCTGGCGGATCGACGAGGTCGCCGACAGCACCGGCATCGCGCTGCCCGAAGCCCCGGAGTACGACACGCTGTCCGGGCTGGTCATGCGTGAGCTGGGCCGGGTGCCGGAGGTCGGCGACCGGCTGGAGATCAGCCTGCTGCCCGAGGGCGCCGAGCTCGACGACGGTGCGGCGGAGCCCCGCGCGCTGGTCGAGGTGCTCGCCGTGGACCGGCACGTCGCCGACTCGGTACGCCTGCAACTGAGCACGCCGGGGGTGACCGCGTGAGCCCCGGCATCGCGCTGTTCAGCTCGGGCGTCCTGCTGGCGTTGAACGGGTTCTTCGTGGCCGCCGAGTTCGCCCTGGTGGCCAGCAAGCGGTACCGGCTGGAGCAGGCGGCGGCCAGCGGCGGCCGGGCGGCCCGGGCCGCGCTGGACGGCGTCCGCGAGCTGTCGCTGATGCTGGCGGGGGCGCAGCTGGGCATCACGCTGTGCACCCTGGGCCTCGGCGCGCTCGCCGAACCGGCGATCGAGCACCTGATCAGCCCGCTGCTGCACGCGGTGGGGCTGCCGGACGCGGCCAGTCACGTGGTCGCGCTGGTCTTCGCCCTCGCTCTGGTGACCTTCCTGCACCTGGTGGTGGGGGAGATGGCGCCGAAGTCGTGGGCGATCACCGACGCCGAGCGTTCGGCGACGCTGCTCGCGCTGCCGTTCCGGGCCTTCGCCCGGGTGTCCCGGCCGGTGCTGTCGGCGTTGAACGCGCTGGCCAACGCGATCCTGCGCCTGGTCGGGGTCAACCAGCAGGATCAGCTCGCCCAGGTGCACGGCCCGGACGAGCTGCGGATGCTGCTGGAGCAGTCCCGCGAGCACGGGTTGCTCGGCGCCGAGCAGCACCAACTGCTCACCAGCATGCTGGAGTTGCAGGGCACGTCGGTGGCGCAGGTGATGGAGCCGTTCGCCACCATGGTCACCGTCCGGCGCGACGACCCGGCCGAGCGGATCGAGCAGGTCAGCCGGGACAGCGGCCGGTCGCGGCTGGCGGTCCTGGACTCCGGCGGCGACGTCTGCGGCCTGGTGCACGTCCGCGAGGCGGTGCGGGTGGTCACCACCGGCCGGGCCGCCACCGCCGGGGAGTTGATGACCCCGGCGTTCACCCTCCCGGCGACGTCCACGGTCACCGAGGCGGTGGCCGCGATGCGCGCCCGGCAGTCCCAGCTCGCGCTGGTCCGCAACGGCGGTGGTCCGGCCCGCCCGATCGGCTTCGTCGCTCTGGAGGACCTGCTGGAGGAGGTCATCGGCGAGTTCGACGACGAGACCGACACGGTGCCGCGCGGCCGGCGGTTGCGGTGAGGCGTACCCGGCGGGTCGGCATCCGTTCGAGGTGGCGGGCGTGAGGTGAGCGCGACCGGGTAGGCGCGGTCGGTCCGGGGCCAGGGGGGCCTCGTTCCGCGAGGGGGCGCGCGGTGCGGTTGACGGGGGTTTCCCGGGACTCCGGCTGGACCGGGCTGTCCGTGCGGACCACGCTGCCGAACCCGAGCACCCGTCCGGGCCTGCGCCTGCCCGGGCGGGTGACCCTCGCCGCCGGGCCTGACGACGTGCTCGTACGCCACATCCGGCTCGGCCTGGTCACCACCGTCGAGCCGGACGACCCGGACGCCGCCCGGCGCCTCGTGCAGTTCTTCTCGCTGCCGATCGCCGGGCGGTTCGTGGTGCCGGCGGGTCGCCGGCGGGCTGTCGACTTCGCGTTGCCGCTGCCGTGGGAGACCCCGGTGACCACGTTCGGCGGGGTGCCGTTGCTGAGCCTGCGGATGGGTCTGCGGACCGAGGTGTCCGTCGACCCGGATTTGGACCAGGGGGCCATGGTGCCGGTCCTCGTGCACCCGATCCCCACCCAGCAGCACGTGCTGGCGGCGCTGGCCACGCTCGGCTTCATGATCCGCCAAGCCGGGTTGCAGGAGGGCGGGCTGCCGGGGGTGGAGCACGCCTTGGCGCTGCACCAGCGGTGGGGCTACTGGGTGGGGCCGCTCTACGCCGGCCCGATCACCGAGCTGGAGCTGATCTTCGTGACGAACTCGGCGGGCCTGGAGGTGATCATCTGGCTGGACCGTCGGCTGGCGCTGGCCGGGATCACCCACCAGAGCATCAGCCGGTTCCGGATCTGGCACGCGGACGCCGGGCAGCGGGACTGGGTCGCCACCGTGGACGGCTGGCTACGTCAGGCGATCAACCGGCACGCCGCGGCCGCCGCACACGCCGACTGGTCCGCCACCATCGGCGGGTCCGCCCATGTCAGCCGCCACCCCGACCATCCGATCAAACCCGGCTACGGCCTCGGCGGCACGGCCGGAAGCGGAGGTGTGGGAGGCGGCTCCGGCGGCGGCGACGGCACCTGAGGGGAGGTCAGCCGGCGCTGGCGGTGGCGAGCTTGAGGCTGAAGGCGAGAAAGAGGGCTGCCACGGCTGTGGTGCCACCCACGGCGAGGCGACGGCGTCGGCGGAACTGGGTAGCCAGGAACGTGCCCGCGAAGATCAGCGCGGTCAGGTAGAGCGCGCTGGTGACCTGGGCGATCAGGCCGAGCAGCAGGAACGACAGCGCGGGCCAGGCGTAGTCGGGATCGACGAACTGGATGAAGAACGAGATGAAGAACAGGATCGCCTTCGGGTTCAGCAGGCTGATCACCAGAGCCTTGCGGAACGGGCTGCGCATCTGCGCCGGTTCCGCGGCGTCGATCAGCCGCGGCGTGTCCGGGTCGTTGCGGTCGCGCCAGCGCCGCGCGGCGCCGAGCAGCATGGTCACCCCGACATAACCGAGGTACGCGGCACCGGCGTACTTGATCACCAGGAACAGCGGCGGATACGCCTTGAGCAGCGACGCCACCCCGGCGGCGGACAGGATCATCAGGACCCAGTCGCCGACGAAGACCCCGCCCGCCGCCCGGTAGCCGGCGCCCACGCCCCGCTTGGCGGCGGTGGACAGCACGAAGAGCGAGTTCGGTCCGGGTAGCAGGATGATGGCCACGGTGCCCAGCACGTACGTCCAGATGTCGGTGATCCCCAGCACGCCCGCCATCATCACGCCACCGATGCCGTCCGCAGAAGTCTTTTCCGCAGCGTGGCCTGTGCGTTCGGCCACTCGTCGACGGTCATCGCGTACTGCACGGTGTCCCGCCACGAGCCGTCCGGACGCTGGCGGTGCATCCGCAGCACTCCCTCCCGGGTGGCGCCGAGCCGTTCGATGGCCGCCTGGGAGCGGGCGTTGCGGATGTCGGTGTGCCAGGCGACCCGCACCGCGCCCAGGTCGTCGAAGGCGCGGCCGAGCAGCAGCAGCTTGGCCTCGGTGTTGATCCCGGTACGCCACCACGGCCGGCCGAGGAAGGTGTGCCCGATCGCCACCGACCGTCGTTCCGGGTCGATCTCGTAGTAGGACGTGGTGCCGACCACCGCCCCGGTCCTCGCGCAGCGCTGCACCCAGGGCGCCCGCTCGCCGCGCTGCTGGGCGGCCAGCGCGGCGGCGACCACATCGGCGGTTCCGGCCGGCGCGGTGGGCCGCGTGACGGAGAGGTGCCGCCACACGTCGTCGTCGGCGGTGGCGCTGTGCAGGTCGTCGGCGTGCGCCAGGTCCAGCGGCTCCAGCAGGACGTGTTCGCCGCGCAGTGGCACCGGGTCGTGCCAGGGCGTGCGGGCCGTCCGCAGGTACGCCGGCAGGGGCGCGGTGACCCCGGCGGCGGGTTGCGGCAGGCCGGCGGTCAGCCGCAACGGCAGGACGCCGGCCCAGTGCGGCAGGTGCAGGTCGGTCTCGTCCTCGCGGACCCCGCCGGTGCGGGACCGGACGGACACCTCCCGCAGCGGCAGCGCCAGCACGGCGGTCTCAGCCAGCTCACGTCGGCTCGGCGGACGACTGTCCGTGCTGCGGCCCGCGCCCACCTTCTCGACAAGCGCGGTGAGCATGGCGCTCTTCTCCTGGTCGTCGGTGACCAGGCGGGCGGTGCCGAGCGCGACCACCGAGCGGTAGTTGGCGCTGTGGTGGAACTGTGAGCGGGCGTAGACCAGCCCGTCGAGCAGGGTCACCGTGACGCAGACGGGCAGCCCGTCGCCCCGGGCGGCGAGCAGGGGCCGGCTGCCGGTGGACCCGTGCAGGTAGAGGGTGTCTCCGATGCGGACGTGCAGGGTGGGCAGCACCCGGGGTTCGCTGTCGACGGTGAAGCCGAGCGCGCAGTGGTACGCCTCGTCGAGGACGGCGTGCGCCGCCTCCCGGTCGTAGCTCATCCGGTCGCGCGAGCGGTTGGGAGTGGTCCGGGCGGTGGGTGGATACATGCGCGCCCCTTTGTTCTAGTACAATCTCCTGTTTGTGTCAGCACGCTATCAGTTCAGTGGAACGACTGCCGTCACGATTTCGGCCAGCATCGAGTCGGGCATCCGTACCGGCGCCCTGCCGCCCGGTGCCGCCCTGCCGCCGGTGCGGGCCCTCGCCACCGAGTTGGGCGTCAGTCCGGCCACTGTCGCCCGTGCCTATCGGGAGCTGCGCCAACGGGGCGTGCTGGCCACCGCCGGCCGGCACGGCACCCGCGTCCGTCCGCGCCCACCGGTGGCCGCCCGCCGCTCCGCGCTGCGCCCCGCGCCGCTGCCGGACGCCCGCGACCTGTCCCGGGGCGAGCCCGACCCCCGACTGCTGCCCCCGATCGGCCCGCACCTGGCCGCGCTCGCCGCCGACACCGGTCCGCCGGTCGGCTACTCGCAGGCCGGCGTGCTCCCGGAGCTGGCCGAGGCCGCACGCGCCCGGTTGAGCGCCGACGGCGTACCCGCCGGGGACCTCACCCTCACCGGCGGCGCGCTGGACGGCATCGAGCGGCTGCTCGGCGCCCACCTTCGCCCCGGTGACGCGGTGGCGGTGGAGGATCCCGGCTGGGCCAACCTGCTCGACCTGGTCGCCGCGCTCGGGCTGCGGCCGATCGGTGTGCCGCTGGACGACGAGGGTCCTCTGGTGGCCGGGGTGGCGGCCGCGCTGACCGCCGGAGCGCGGGCGCTGGTGGTCACCAGCCGGGCGCAGAACCCGACCGGCGCCGCCGTCTCCGCCGCCCGCGCCGAGGAGCTGCGCGCACTGCTCGCCGGCCGGCGTGACCTGCTGCTCATCGAGGACGACCACGCGGCGGAGCTGGCCCGCGTACCCCTGCACCCACTGGCCGGGGCGACCGCGAGCTGGGCCTTCCTGCGCTCGGTAAGCAAACCCTTCGGCCCGGACCTGCGGCTCGCGGTGCTGGTCGGCGACGAGACCACGGTGGCCCGGGTGACCGGCCGGACGCGGGTCGGCGCCGGCTGGGTGTCCACGGTGCTGCAACGGCTGGTGCTCGCCCTGTGGGGTGACCCGGCGGTCGACGAGCTGGTCCGGCGGGCGGCGCAGAGCTACGACCTGCGGCGCGAGGGCCTGTTGGCCGCGCTCGCCGAGCACGGTCTGACCGCGCACGGCCGCAGCGGCATCAACGTCTGGCTGCCGGTGCCGGACGAGACCAGCGCGCTGACGGCGTTGCGGGACGCCGGCTGGGCGGTGGCGCCCGGCGCCCTCTACCGGATCGCGGCCCCGCCCGCCCTGCGCGTGACCGTCAGTTCCCTGGCCGTCGAGGAGCTGACGCCCCTGGCCGCCGCCCTGGCCCGCGCCGTCCATCCCGCCCCTCCGTCGGGCTTTGCTATCTGAGGGGCAACCGAACCTTCCGCCGGTAAAAGGGGGAATCACGACGATTCAGAGCGAGTGGGGTGGGTATGCGGGCCGCCGGAGGTGCCTGACCATGGCTACAGGTGGAAACCGCAGGGGACTGTGGATCGCGATCGCGGTCGCCATCATCGTGATCATCATCGTGCTGATCGCCATCGCGTCCTGTGGCGGCGGCGGGAACGGCAACGGCTACTGACGCGGCCATGCCGTGCCCACCCGGGGCGTAACCGGCAGGCGATACCTAAGAGGTATATAACAGTCGGCATGGCCGAGCAGACCGACAGCGCTCCCGGCGCCCAGCGGTTCATCCCGCCCGACGCTGACACCATCGACGAACTCCGCACGGCATCGGGCGGCTGTCGGGGCTGCGAGCTGTACCGCGACGCCACCCAGACCGTCTTCGGCCGGGGTGACGAGAGCGCCCGCGTGGTGCTCGTCGGCGAGCAGCCCGGCGACATGGAGGACCAGAAGGGGTTGCCCTTCGTGGGCCCGGCCGGCCGGCTGCTGCGCCGCGCCGTCGACGACGCCAAGCTGGACCCGACGCAGCTCTATCTGACGAACGCCGTCAAGCACTTTCGTTTTGCGGCGCGCGGCAAGCGGCGCATCCACCAGACCCCGGACCAGGTGCACATCACCGCGTGCCGGCCCTGGCTGGTGGCCGAGTTCGCCCGGCTCGACCCGGAGATCGTCGTGGTGCTCGGCGCCACCGCCGCCAAGGCGCTGCTCGGCCCGTCCTTCCGGGTGACGAGACAGCGCGGCGAACTGCTGCCCTGGCCCGCGTCCGCCCAGCATCCGGAGGACTTCACCCAGGTGCCGGTGGACAGCGCCGGAAAGCGGGTCGACGCCCCGCCGGCCCGCCTGCTGGCCACGATCCATCCGTCCGCCGTGCTGCGCGCCGACGACCAGGACAAGGCGTACGAGGGTCTCGTCGCCGACCTCACCGTCGCCGCCCGCGCCCTCGCGGGATAGCGCGGCCGCTCCACCGGGGACGGTGGCCTCGACGTCGTGGCACAGCCGTACGTCGCGGCGGCCGTTCGCGCTGCCCACGAAGGCCGGCTTCCCCGCGGCTGAGGCGATACCTGCCGGAAACGGCGTTGCGTGATCGGCGTAACAGCTCCTCTGCAGACTCACGTGAGTCGATCTTGTAGGGGAGGCGTTCATGAGCGATCAGACGCAGTCGACGGTGAGCCGGCGTGGGTTCCTGCGCGCGGTAGGGATCAGCGGCGGTGCCGGTGCGATGCTCGCCACGATGGGAGCCATGGGTCTCGCGCCCAGCGCCGACGCGTCGGTGACCCCGGCGTTCCGGGCGCCCGAGCGGTCCGACTTCACCCTGACCGGCCGGCCGGGCGCCAGCGTCGTCGTGCTCGGCGGTGGCATCGCGGGGCTCACCACCGCGTACGAGTTGGGCAAGGCGGGCTACCACTGCACGGTCCTGGAGGCGCGGCACCGCGTCGGCGGACGGAACCTGACCATCCGCGGCGGCGACGTCGAGACCGACCTCGACGGGCACACCCAGCGGGCCGGTTTCTCCGACGGCGTCTACTTCAACGCCGGGCCGGGCCGGATCGCACAGTGGATGGTCACCATGGACTACTGCCGGGAGCTCGGCGTACCCATCGAGGTCTTCACCAACCAGAACGCCGACGCCTGGATCTACAACGAGTCCGCCGGGATGACCGAGCCGGTGCGGTACCGCACCGCCAAGGCCGACGTGTACGGCTACGTCTCGGAACTGCTCGCCAAGGCCACCGACCAGGGCGCGCTGGACGCGCGGCTCACCACCGAGGACCGGGACCGGCTGCTGTCGTTCCTGCAGGGCTTCGGCGCGATCGGCGGGCGGGCCAACGACTGGGCGTACGCCGGGACCAACCGTCGCGGCTTCTCCGCGTACCCCGGCGCGGGCAACGACGGGGGAACGCTGCTCGGTACGCCCCCGGCGCTCTCCGACGTCTTCGCCAGCAACGTGGGCCGGTACTTCTCCTTCGAGTTCGGCTACGACCAGGCGATGCTGATGTTCCAGCCGGTGGGCGGCATGGACCAGATCCCGCGTGCCCTCGCCAAGGCCGTTGGCGGGCACCGGATCCGGCTCAACGCCGAGGTGACCGGGGTGACCGACCGGGGCAGCCAGGTCGAGGTGACCTACCGGCAGGGCGGCCGGCAGTCGCAGATCACCGCCGACTACTGCGTGGCGGCGCTGCCGCCGCACCTGATGGCCCGGGTGCCCCACAACCTCGGCGCCGGGGTGACCGCCGCCCTGGCCGACTTCCCGGTCACCGCCGCCGGCAAGATCGGCCTGGAGTACCGCAGCCGCTGGTGGGAGACCGATCAGCGGATCTACGGCGGCATCACCGAGACCGACCTGGACCTGTCGCACATCTGGTACCCGTCCTACGGCTTCCACGGCAAGCGCGGCCTGGTCGTCGGCTACTACAACACCGGGGCGAACGCCCGGGCGTACAGCGGGCTCACCCCCGAGCAGCGCCAGGAGCGTGCGGTCAGCCAGGGGGCGAAGATCCACGGCGACAAGTACCGCAGCGAGCTGGTCACCTCGTACTCCCACGCCTGGGACCGGACCCGCTACATCGAGGGCGCCTGGACCTCGCCCCGCTACGGCACCGCCGGCTACAACCTGCTGCTCCAGCCGGCCGGTCGGGTCTACTTCGCCGGGGACTGGCTGAGCCACGAGGTGGCCTGGCAGCACGGGGCGTTCGTCGCGGCCCGTGCGGCGGTGTCGTCCCTGCACCAGCGGGTGCTGGCCGGCTGACCGACGGGCACAGCACCAGATCTTGGACAGTTTCCGTCATCCGCTGACGGAAACTGTCCAAGATCTACAGAGCGACGGGGCCGCGCGCGGGTCCGGCAGGGGTCGGTGGACCACGGCGCGCGTGCGCGAGGATGGGCTGTCACCCCGTCCTGAGGAGCGCCGATGGCCACCGACCTGACCGTGCCGCGTAGCGACGCCCGGCTCGACGTCGCGCCGATCCAGCGGCGCACCATGCGGCTGCTCTTCACCACCCAGATCATCGGCGGCATCGGTGTGACCATCGGCATCTCCGTCGGCGCGCTGCTCGCCGCCCGCATCGCCGGCACCGCGGTGGCGGGCGTCGCCCAGAGCGCCGGTGTGGTCGGCGCGGCGCTGCTCGCCGTCCCGGTCACCCGGATCATGGCCCGGCACGGCCGTCGTCCCGGCCTGGTGCTGGCGTACGCGGTGGGCGCCGTCGGCGGCGTCCTGGTGGTGGTGGCGGCGGCCACCCGCTCGGTGCCGCTGCTCTTTCTCGGCATGCTGCTGTTCGGCGGTGGCACCGCCGCGAACCTGCAGGCCCGCTACACGGCGGTGGACCTCGCCGAGCCGGCCCGTCGAGGGCGCCAGCTCTCGCTGATCGTCTGGGCCACCACCATCGGGGCGGTGGCCGCGCCGAACTTCGCCGACCTGGCCGACCGGGCCACCACCGGCTGGGGGCTGCCGCCGCTGGCCGGCCCGTTCGCGTTCAGCGCGACGGCATTCGTGCTGGCTTCCGTCGTACTCCTCGGGTTGCTCCGGCCCGACCCGTTGCTCACCGCACGGCGGCTCGCGGCGGCCGACGCGCCACCGACCGCCGCCGGGCCGCCCGGCGACGCCGCGCCGGCCGCCGGCGGGGC
>NZ_JBEZEA010000027.1:0-2177 GCF_040648635.1 Micromonospora sp. NPDC049114
GGCGCGCGGGCGGGCGGGCGGGCGCGCGGGCGGGCGCGCGGGTGCGCGGGTGCGCGGGCGGGCGGGTGCGCGGGCGGGCGGGTGGGTGCCGCGGGCGGGGCTGGGCGGGCGGGCGGAGCGGGTGCGCGGGCGAGCGGCGCACGCCACCGAGCAGCGCGCTCGGGCGGGCTGGGCGGGGGCGCGGGCTGGGCGGGGGCGTGGGCTGGGCGGCGGGCCGTGCAGTTGACGCATTGAGGCGGGCTGATGAGAATGGGCGACGGAGCCAGGTAGGGCCACCGGGACGAGGGCGACGACGGCGGGGCTCCGCTGTCGAGGATCGGCCGGTGAGCGTTCGCGAGTGTCCCCGTCCGCGTGACATGGACCGTCGCGCACTGTCCGCGTACCCCAAAGGGGCCGTGACGTGCCGACGGTAGCTCGCCCGCGCGGCCCTTGGCCGGCGCCGGGCCTTTGAAGTGGAGCACGAATGTTCCGTCCCAAAGCTCTCGGCGGTGCGCTGACCGCGCTCGCCACCGTCGCGGCCGGCGTGTTCATCGCCGCCGCCGTCAGCACCACCCCGGCCTCCGCCGCGGGGACCGGCACCGGCTATCTGCACACGAACGGCAGTCAGATCGTGGACAGCACCGGCGCCACGGTCCGGTTGACCGGCATCAACTGGTTCGGCATGGAGACCGACAACAAGACCTTCCACGGGCTCTGGTCGAGCAATCCGTGGCGGGGGCAGCTCGACACGATGGCCCGGCTGGGCTACAACACGTTGCGGGTGCCGTACTCGAACGACGCGCTGAAGGCGGGCGCGACGGCCACCGGGATCAACGACTTCGTCAACCCGGACCTGATCGGGCTGTCGCCGTTGCAGATCCTGGACAAGGTAATCGACTACGCCGGCAGCAAGGGGATGCGGATCATCCTGGACCGGCACCGGCCGACGTCGGCCGGGCAGTCGCCGCTGTGGTACACGTCGACGGTCTCCGAGGCGACGTGGATCAACGACTGGAAGATGCTCGCCCAGCGGTACGCGGGCAACCCCACCGTGATCGGTGCGGACCTGCACAACGAGCCGCACGCCGAGGGCACCAACCCGGCGGCCACCGGCGCGTGCTGGGGCTGCGGTGACACCGCGCGGGACTGGCGGCTCGCCGCCGAGCGGGCCGGCAACGCCATCCTCGGTGTCCAGCCCAACTGGTTGATCTTCGTGGAGGGGGTGAGCTGCCCCAGCGGTGGTCTCTCCAATGTGTGGGACAACGACCCGAGCAACGACGAGGACTGCGGCTGGTGGGGCGGCAACCTGTCCAAGGCCGGCCAGTTCCCGGTACGGCTGAACGTGGCCAACCGGCTGGTCTACTCGCCGCACGAGTACGCCACGTCGGTCTACCGGCAGACCTGGTTCGACGCCCCCGACTACCCGGCGAACCTGCCGGCCATCTGGGACAAGTACTGGGGTTACCTGTACAAGCAGAACATCGCGCCGATCATGATGGGCGAGTTCGGCAGCACCCTGGCCGACCCGAAGGACAAGGTGTGGCTGGAGAAGTTGATGGCGTACACCGGCACCGGGGTGACCGGCATGTCCTTCACCTACTGGTCGTGGAACCCCAACTCGGGTGACACCGGCGGCATCGCGTTGGACGACTGGACGAACATCAACACCACCAAGCAGGCGATCCTCCAGCCGTACCTGATCGCGCCGTCCGGTGGCGGACCCACCGGCGGGCCGACGGGTGGACCGACAGGCGGACCGACCGGCGGGCCGACGAGCGCGCCTCCGGGCGCCTGCACGGCCACCTACCGGCAGGTCAACGCCTGGCAGGGCGGCTTCCAGGGTGAGTTGACGGTCAAGAACACCGGTACGGCAGCGGTCAACCCGTGGACGGTCACCTGGAGTTGGCCGTCCGGCGTGACGCTTGGCAGTGGCTGGAACGCCACAGTCACCCAGTCGGGCACGACTGTCACCGCCGCCGCGCCCAGCCACGCGCCGTCGCTGGCGGCGGGGGCCTCGGTCACCGTGGGCTTCACCGCCAACGGCACGGCCAGCGCCCCGGCGACCGTGAAGCTCAACGGCGCCAGCTGCTGAGTCGCGAGGGTGGCCGGGGGCGCCCCCGGGGGGGGGGGGCCCCCCCCCCCGCATAAATCCCCTGGGGGGTTTTTTTAAACAGGGGTACACGGTGAGACCGAGTTGT
>NZ_JBEZEA010000027.1:2187-18397 GCF_040648635.1 Micromonospora sp. NPDC049114
GCCCGCCCCCCCCCGGGGCCCCTGCTTCCAACCGGGCCCGCGGGGGGGGGGGGGGGGGGGGGCCGGCCCCCCGGGGGGGGGCCCCCCCCCACCCCGAGCATTTACATCCAGGTCCTTCTATGTTCTCATCGGGAAAGCGCTTGCCTCCGTAGTGGTCGGCGCGAGCGCGGGAGCCGCTTTCACCGAACTGCACCGGCGGACCCGAGACCCCGTGGGTCCCGGCCACCTCGCCGCCCACGGGCATGGGCGTCGCGACGGTCCGTCCGCCTCATCGAGAGGAAGCAGCATGCGCACACCACAGCGTCGGATGACGCTGCTCGCCACCACCGCCGCAGCCACCGCGGCCCTGGTCACCGGCGGGCTCCTGACCGCCGTCTCGGCCCAGGCGGCCGCCGGCTGCCAGGTCGCCTACTCGGTCGCCAGCCAGTGGCCGGGCGGATTCACCGGCAACGTCACCGTCACCAACCTCGGCGACCCGGTCTCCGGCTGGACGCTGCGCTGGTCGTACGGGGCCGGTCAGCAGGTCAGCCAGGCGTGGGGCGCCACCGTCACCCAGAGCGGCAGCCAGGTCTCCGCCACCAACGTCGACTACAACGCCAATCTGGCCACCAACGGCAGCACCTCGTTCGGCTTCAACGCGAGCTGGAACTCCAGCAACCCGGACCCGACCAGCTTCACCCTCAACAACGTCGCCTGCACCGGTGGCACCACCACCCCGACCACCCCGGGCACGCCGACCACCCCGCCGACCACCCCGCCGATCCCCAGCGATCCCCCACCGAGCGTCCCGCCGCAGACGGGCCTGGTCGGCTGGGCCACCCAGAACGGCGGCACCACCGGCGGTGGCGGCGCCCCGGCCACCACCGTCTCCAACGCCTCGGCGTTGACCAGCGCCCTGAACGCCACCGGCTCCGCCGTCATCCGCGTCTCCGGCACCATCTCCTGCTCGGGAATGCTGCGGGTCCGGTCGAACAAGACCATCCTCGGCAACTCCGGCGCGACGATCGTCGGCTGTGGACTCAACGTCAGCGGTGACCGCAACGTCATCATCCGGAACCTGACCTTCCGGGACTGGAACGACGACGCGATCAACGTGCAGGAGTCGGCCACCAACATCTGGATCGACCACAACACCTTCAGCAACGGGTACGACGGCGCGGTCGACATCAAGCGCGGATCGGACTTCGTCACGGTGTCGTGGAACCGGGTCTTCAACCACGACAAGACCATGCTGCTCGGCCACAGCGACGACAACGGCGCGCAGGACACCGGCCACCTGCGCGTGACGTACCACCACAACTGGTTCGACGGCAGCAAGCAGCGCAACCCGCGGGTGCGCTTCGGCAACCCGGTGCACGTCTACAACAACTACTACCGGGCCAACACCGGCTACGGCGTGGCCTCCACCGAGAACGCCGGGGTGCTCGTCGAGGGCAACTACTTCGAGAACGTCCCCGACACGTACCACCTCGGTGAGGCCGACTCCGGGCCGGGCCGCCTGGTGGCCCGCAACAACTACTTCGTCAACTCGCCGGCCGGGCAGACCGGCGGCAGCGTCGCCAGCATCCCGTACTCGTACCAACTTGACACGGCGAGCAACGTCAAGTCCGTCGTGACGGCCGGCGCCGGCGCCGGTCGCATCACGGTCTGACCGTGAGTCGGTCGGGGTCCGCCGTGCCGGCGGGCCCCGGCCGGGTCAGTGCGCGGCGCAGCCGCCGGTGGCCGCGGGCGCGACCGCCGGTGCGCCGATCGTGGGCAGGCCCAACAACACCCCGGGGGTACGCGGAGAGCGCCCCGCCTCGGCGGCGTCGCCGGCCCGCGTGCGCCGGTGCGACAGCGGTGCCCCGTCCGCGTTGAGGTGATGCGGCGCGGCGTACGTGACGGTGGTGTGCACGATGTCGCCGGGCCGGATCGACCCGGCGAAACTGCCGGCGTCGAAGTGGACGAGCCGGCCGTCGCGGGCCCGGCCGGACAGCCGCCCGGTCCGCTCGTCCTTGCGACCCTCGCCGACCGCGACCAGCACCTCGACGGGCTCCCCCACCAGACGCTTGTTCTCCGCCCAGGAGATCTCCTCGACGGCCGCGATCAGCCGCTCGTACCGCTCCTGCACGACAGGCTTGGGCAACTGGCCGTCCATCGTCGCGGCGGGAGTGCCGGGGCGCTTCGAGTACTGGAAGGTGAAGGCCGAGGAGAACCGGGCCTCGCGCACCACGTCCAGCGTGCGCTGGAAGTCGGCCTCCGTCTCGCCGGGGAAGCCGACGATGATGTCGGTGGTGATCGCCGCGTCCGGCATCGCCGCGCGGACCTTCTCGATGATCCCCAGGTACCGCTCGGAGCGGTACGACCTGCGCATCGCCTTGAGCACGTCGTCGGAGCCGGACTGCAACGGCATGTGCAGCGAGTGGCAGACGTTCGGTGTCTCGGCCATCGCGGCGATCACGTCGTCGGTGAAGTCCTTCGGGTGCGGGCTGGTGAACCGGACCCGCTCCAGGCCGTCGATCTCACCTGTCGCGCGCAGCAGCTTGCCGAACGCGTACCGGTCGCCGAACTCGACGCCGTAGGAGTTGACGTTCTGCCCGAGCAGGGTCACCTCCAGCACGCCCTCGTCCACCAGTGCGCGCACCTCGGAGAGGATGTCGCCAGGACGGCGGTCCTTCTCCTTGCCGCGCAGAGAGGGCACGATGCAGAACGTGCAGGTGTTGTTGCAGCCCACCGAGATCGAGACCCAGCCGGCGTACGTGGACTCGCGGCGGGTCGGCAGCGTGGACGGGAAGACGTCCAGCGACTCCAGGATCTCCACCTCGGCGGCGGCGTTGTGCCGGGCCCGTTCCAGCAGCACCGGCAGGGCACCGATGTTGTGCGTGCCGAAGACGACGTCCACCCAGGGCGCCCTGCGGACGATCTCGCCGCGGTCCTTCTGCGCCAGGCAACCACCGACGGCGATCTGCATCCCCGGGTGCTTGTCCTTCACGGGGCGCAGATGACCGAGGTTGCCGTAGAGACGGTTGTCCGCGTTCTCCCGCACCGCGCAGGTGTTGAAGACGACGATGTCCGGGGTGTCGTCGGCCTGGGGCGCGCGCACGTAGCCGGCCTGTTCGAGCAGGCCGGAGATGCGCTCGGAGTCGTGCACGTTCATCTGGCAGCCGTAGGTGCGCACCTGGTAGGTGCGCGGGCTGCCCGCCGCTGCGGTAGTCATGACCAGGACAGCGTATCCGGGTCGACCGGATCACCCCGAACCGAGGAGGACCCGACATGTGCCGAAGCATCAAGACGTTGCGGGAGCCGTTCACCCCGCAGGTGACCGAGGCGGACATCGAGGCGGCGGCGTTGCAGTACGTCCGGAAGATCTCGGGCTTCCGGGCGCCCGCCGCGCACAACGCCGCCGCGTTCGAGGCCGCGGTGGCCGCCGTGACGGAGGCCACCCGCACCCTGCTCGACCAGCTGGTCGTGCGGGGTGGCGGGTCGGGCGCCGCCGACCGGCCGGCCGCCGCCGCCACCGGGCGCGGCTGACCACTTCGGCGCACCGACACCGGCCCGGGTTGGCCGGGCACCTGCCCGCCCGGCTCGCCCCGGGCACCGGCCCGGCTCACCCCGGCACCGGCCCGCCTGGCTGGGTGGGTGCCGCGTCAGGCTGCGGCGAGCACCGGTGCGACGGTGTCGGGTGCCCAGCGCGAGCGGTGACACTGCGACCAGCCCCGGCAACCCGGATCACCCAGCGTGCACAGCCGGTGCCGACTGAGCACCTCGCCGTCGTCGGTGTCCCGGACGTCGAAGTGCACCGGGCGGACCGTCCCGTCCGGTGCGACGAGCAGGTGCCGACCGGCGTCGAGCGTGTCGTCGCGCAGTAGGCAGTTGCGGCCCAGCAGGCGGGCCAGCGCGGCGATGCTGGCGTGCTCGGAGAGCCGGTCGGGCACCCCGTAGCAGTCGACCACCGTCGAGAACTCGCCCGGCGCCTGCCAGACGTCACACACCACCGCGTACGCCGGCAGTCGGGCCGGATCCGCCACTGCCAGCGGCATCACCACCCGACCGAGCGCCTCGGCCAGCGCCGGGTAGACCTCCACGGGTCGTACCCGATCGATTCTCCAGTTCCACAGCTCGGTCATTCCGCCTCCTCGCTGCGTTCGTCCCACCGGCCTCCGGATCGGGCCTTACTGACGATGGTGGGGGGCATTTGACCCCAGCCGGGGGCAAGTTACCGGTCTGTGACCATTCCGGGCAAAATTTCCCTGAGCGGCATTGCTCGGAGTAGCGGGAAGGTGACAGTTTATCGGCTATCGTGCGCCATCCGAACCACCGGGACCGCGTGTCCCGGCACCGCCACCGGGCCTTTCCGCCGCGCCGGTCAGCGCAGGACGACCAGGTGCTCCCCGCGGGGCAGCAGCTCGCCCACCACCGGCGCCCCCGGCAGCTCACCGGCGACCAGCAGGCCGCCGGAGGTCTGCGCGTCGGCCAACAGCAGCCGCTCACCCTCGTCCGCCGCGCCGAAATCCGTCCAGGGGGTGACCCACTCCAGGTTGCGACGGCTGCCGCCGCTGACGTACCCGTCGCGCAGCGCCTCCCGCGCACCGGCAAGGTACGGGACCCGGGCGGTGTCGATGGCCACCGTGAGCTGACTGGCACGGGCCAGCTTCGACGCGTGCCCGAGCAGGCCGAAGCCTGTCACGTCGGTGCCGCACCGGATGCCGGCGGCGACCGCCGCGCGGGCGGCGTCCCGGTTGAGCGCGCTCATCGAGGCGACCGCCTCCGGGAAGGTCTCACCGGTGGCCTTGTGCCGGGTGTTGAGCACGCCCACCCCGAGCGGTTTGGTCAGCGACAGCGGCACTCCCGCGCGGCCGGCGTCCAGAGTGATCAGTTCCTCCGGGCGGACGGTGCCGGTGACGGCGAGACCGTACTTCGGGCCGTCGTCGTCCACGCTGTGCCCACCGGCCAGGTGACAGCCCGCCTCCCGGGCCACGTCCTGACCGCCGCGCAGCACCTCGCGCGCCAGCTCCAGCGGCAGCACGTCGCGCGGCCAGCAGAGCAGGTTGAGCGCCACCAGCGGGATGCCACCCATCGCGTACACGTCGGACAACGCGTTGGCCGCGGCGATGCGCCCCCAGTCGTACGCGTCGTCGACGACCGGGGTGAAGAAGTCCGCGGTGCTGACGATGCCGGTCCGCTCGTCCAGTCGGACCACCGCGGCGTCGTCGCCGTGGTCCAGGCCGACCAGCAGCTCGGCGGTGCCGGTGGCCGGGCCAAGGCCAGCCACCATGACCTCCAGCTCGCCCGGCGGGATCTTGCAGGCGCAGCCGCCGCCGCGCGCGTAACGGGTCAGCCGTACCGGTTCCGTCATCCCTCCATGATCTCGGCAAGCCCGCGCGGACGCCACAGTTGCGGCCCGGTGGTGACCGAAATCGGACGCCCGACAACGATCGGGGCCGGTGTTACCGCTCCGTGACCAACTGAGTTGCGTTCCGCCACTTCACGCCGCCTACAGTTGCCCAACCGGGGGTCAACCGACCCCGATCCGGGGAGACGACAGGGACGGTGGACGACGTGACGACGGGCGAACCGCTCATCGTGCTGGACGCGGTCAACAAGTGGTTCGGGCCGCTGCACGTGCTGGACGACGTCTCGCTGTCGGTGGGTCGGGGCGAGGTGGTCGTGGTGATCGGCCCGTCCGGCTCCGGCAAGTCGACGCTGTGCCGCGCCATCAACCGACTGGAACCGATCAACTCCGGCACCATCACCTTCGACGGTCAGCCGTTGCCGGCCGAGGGCAAGCCCCTCGCCAGGCTGCGCAGCGAGGTGGGCATGGTCTTCCAGTCCTTCAACCTCTTCGCTCACAAGACCATCCTGGAGAACGTCACCCTCGGGCCGATCAAGGTCCGCAAGGAGAAGGCCTCCGTGGCCCGCGAGCGCGGCCTGGCCCTGCTCGACCGGGTCGGCATCGCCAACCAGGCGGACAAGTTCCCCGCCCAGCTCTCCGGCGGTCAGCAGCAGCGGGCAGCGATCGCCCGCGCCCTGGCCATGCAGCCCAAGGCGATGCTGTTCGACGAGCCGACCAGCGCGCTGGACCCGGAGATGGTCGGTGAGGTGCTGGACGTGATGACCTCGCTGGCCAGCGACGGCATGACGATGGTCGTGGTCACCCACGAGATGGGTTTCGCCCGGCACGCCGCCAATCGGGTCATCTTCATGGCCGACGGCAAGCTCGTCGAGGACGCCTCCCCGGCGGAGTTCTTCGCCAACCCGCGCAGTGAGCGGGCCAAGGACTTCCTCTCCAAGATCCTCACGCACTAGGCGTCCGTAGTGGAGCGTGCCGTACAACGGCGGGCTCCGTTGAAGAAGGAGAAGAGTATGCGTATGAAGCGCGTGGCGGCGGTCGCCATGATGGCGTCCCTCGCCCTGTCCGCCGCGGCCTGCGGCAAGGACGGTGAGCCGACGCCGAGCGCCGGTGGGAACGCCTCCGGTGGCGCCCAGGCCGACACCTGCAAGAGCTCCGGCGCGACCTTCACCCCGAAGACGGACGCTGCCGTCGCCGGCAGCCCGACCTTCGAGAAGATCAAGGCGGCGGGCAAGGTCTCCATCGGCGTCAAGTTCGACCAGCCGAACCTCGGCTACAAGGACGCCCAGGGCAAGCGGTGCGGCTTCGACATCGAGATCGCCCAGTACGTGGCCAGCACGCTCGGCGTCGACCCGGCGAAGATCGAGTACAAGGAGATCGCGTCGGCCAACCGGGAGACCGCGATCAAGGGTGGTGAGGTCGACTACTACGTCGGCACCTACTCGATCACCGACAAGCGCAAGAACGACATCTCCTTCGCCGGCCCGTACTTCGTCGCCGGCCAGGACCTGCTGGTCCGCAAGGACGAGTCGGCGATCACCGGCAAGGACGCGCTCAAGGGCAAGAAGGTCTGCTCGGCCACCGGCTCGACCCCGATCCAGAAGGTCCGCGACGAGGGTCTGACCGAGGCGAACAACATCGTCGAGTTCAAGACCTACTCGGAGTGCGTGTCGCAGCTGCTCGACAAGAAGGTCGACGCCGTCACCACCGACGACGCCATCCTCAAGGGCTACGCGGCGCAGAACCCGGACGAGCTGAAGGTGGTCGGCCAGCCGTTCAGCACCGAGAAGTACGGCATCGGCCTGCCGAAGGACGACAAGGCGCTGCGCGACTACGTCAACGACCAGATCGAGGCCGCCTTCACCAACGGCACCTGGCAGAAGATCTACGACGGCACGCTCGGCCTGTCCGGCTCGGCGGGCACCCCGCCGAAGGTCGAGCGGTACTGATCGTCCGGCTCGACACGAGTTGCGGCGCCGGGCGGGGCTCGTCCCCGTCCGGCGCCCGTCCGAGGACTGAGAGCGAGGCATGGGCGAGTTCTTCCGCGTACTGACGGACAACGGGCAACTGTTCGTCGACGGGTTCACCAACACCGTCAAACTTTTCCTGATCGCCGCGGTCGGCAGCCTCGTCCTCGGCACGCTGCTCGGCGCGATGCGGGTGTCCCCCGTGCCGGCCCTGCGGGCGTTCGGTGCCACGTACGTCAACCTGGTGCGCAACACCCCTCTGACGCTCGTCTTCGCGTTCCTCGTGTTCGCGGTGCCGAAGCTCGACGTCAACATCGACTACTTTCCCAGCGCCGCCATCGCGCTGACCGTCTACACCTCGGCGTTCGTCTGCGAGGTGATCCGCTCCGGCGTCAACACGGTCGCCGCGGGCCAGGCCGAGGCGGCCCGCGCGCTGGGCATGACCTTCGGTCAGGTGCTCACGCTCATCGTGCTGCCGCAGGCGCTGCGGGCGATGGTTCCGCCGATGATGAGCGTGTTCATCGCGATGCTGAAGAACACCACCATCGCCGCCGGTTTCTCGGTGCTGGAAGCCGGCGCGATCCCGGCGTACATGGCCGAGCGGGGCGAGCCGCAGTTCGCCGTCCTGCTCTGGATCACCATCGGCTTCCTGATCCTGATCCTGCCGCTGGTGGCGCTGCAGCGGTTCCTCGAACGCAAGTGGCGGGTGGCGCGGTGAGCGCGAGGAGTGAGCTTGCGAGCCCCGCAGTCGCGAACGGAAGGTGGCTGAGTTGAGCCAGGCGTCGATCCTCTACGACCTGCCCGGGCCCCGCGCCAAGCGGCGCAACGCGATCCTGGGCGTCGCCTCCACCGTCGGCATCATCGCCCTGCTCGCCTACATCGGTTACAAGTTCTACGACACCGGCCAGTTCGAGGCTCGCAAGTGGGAGCAGTTCCAGTACTCCTCGGTGCAGCGCGAACTGCTCGGCGGCCTGTGGGCGACGCTGAAGGCGGCCGGCATCGCCGCCGTCCTGGCGCTGCTCTTCGGCGCGGTCTTCGCCAGCGGCCGACTGAGCGACAAGTGGATCCTGCGCGCACCGTCGACCTTCGTGGTGGAGCTGTTCCGGGCGATCCCGCTGCTGATCCTGATCTTCTTCGGCTACTACGTCCCACTGCAGTACGGCTGGTCGATCGACAAGCTGTGGGCGCTGGTCATCGGGCTGATGCTGTACAACGGCTCGGTCCTCGCGGAGATCTTCCGGGCCGGCATCAACGCGGTGCCGTACGGGCAGACCGAGGGCGCGTACGCGATCGGCCTGCGCAAGAACCAGGTGCTGCGGCTCATCCTGCTGCCGCAGGCCGTCCGGTCGATGCTCCCGGCGATCGTCAGCCAGCTCGTGGTGCTGCTCAAGGACACCGCGCTGGGCTTCATCATCACGTACCCCGAGCTGCTGTTCGCCGGGAAGCAGATCGGCGGCCGGTTGCCGTTCGGACTGCCGTACGTGCCGACGTACCTGATCGTGGCGGCCGTCTACATCACTATTTGCGGCGCCCTGTCGATCCTGGCCTGGTGGTTGCAGAAGCGGATGGGCCGCACCCCGCGGACGGCGGCGAAGGTGCTGCCCGCCCAGAGCGTCGGCGAGGACTCCGCCCGGATGATCTGACGGGACCAGCGGAACGAGCGACGGGCGGGTGGCCACAGCCACCCGCCCGTCGTCTGTTGCGGGATCAGCGAGCGATCTCGGTGACCCGGGACTCGCGGACCACGGTGACCCGGATCTGACCCGGGTAGGTCAGCTCCTCCTCGATCTGCTTGGCCACGTCGCGGGCCAGCACGGCCGCCCCGATGTCGTCCACGTCGTCGGGCTTGACCATCACCCGGATCTCCCGGCCGGCCTGCATGGCGAAGACCTTGTCCACGCCGAGCTTCCCGGCCGCGATCTCCTCGATCCGCTCTAGGCGCTTGACGTACGCCTCCAGGCTCTCCCGGCGCGCGCCCGGCCGACCGCCGGAACAGGCGTCGGAGGCCTGGGTGAGCACGGCCTCGATGGTCTGCGGCGGCACCTCGTTGTGGTGCGCCTCGATGGCGTGCACCACGTCCTCGTGCTCGCCGTACTTGCGGGCCAGGTCGGCGCCGATGATGGCGTGGCTGCCCTCGACCTCGTGGGTGAGCGCTTTGCCGATGTCGTGCAGGAACGCCGACCGCTTGATGGTGGGCACGTCCAGTCGCAGCTCGGCGGCCATGATGCCGGCGATGTGGGCGGTCTCCACCAGGTGCTTGAGCACGTTCTGCCCGTACGAGGTGCGGTAGCGCAGCCGACCCAGCAGGGTGACCAGCTCCGGGTGGATCTCGGTGATGCCGACCTCGACCAGGGCGTCCTCGGCGGCGCGCAGGCAGAGCTGCTCCACCTCCTGCCGGGCCAGGTCGTAGACCTCCTCGATCCGGTGCGGGTGGATCCGTCCGTCCAGCACCAGCTTCTCCAGCGTGAGCCGGCCGACCTCGCGGCGGACCGGGTCGAAGCAGGAGAGCAGCACCGCTTCCGGGGTGTCATCGATGATCAGGTTGACCCCGGTCACCGACTCGAAGGCGCGGATGTTGCGCCCCTCCCGGCCGATGATGCGGCCCTTCATCTCGTCGCCCGGCAGATGCAGGACGCTGACCACGCTCTCGGCGGTCTGCTCGCTGGCCACCCGCTGGATCGCGTCCACCACGATGTGTCGGGCCCGCTGCTCGGCGGTGCTGCGCGCGTCGGACTCGATGTCGCGCACCAGCAGCGCCGCCTCGCGCTTGGCCTGCGTCTCGATCGCGTCGATCAGCTCCAGCCGCGCCGACTCGGCGGTGAGACCGGCCACCCGCTCCAGCTCCCGGCGGCGCAGCTCCTCGGCCTCGGCCAGCTCGGTCTCGCGCTGGGCGAGCGCGGACTCCCGAGCCGCGAGGGCGGCGCTCGCCGCGGTGAGCTGCCGCTCCCGCTCGGCGAACCGCTCCACCTCCTCGGTGTGCAGCCGCTCCCGCTCGTCCATCCGGGCCGCCCGGCGCTCCACCTCGGCGGCCTGCTCCCGGGTCGTGGCGGCGAGCACCGCGACCTCCCGCTCGCCGCTGCGACGCGCCGCCGTGCGCAGCTGCTCGGCGTCCGCCTCGGCCTGCTTGTGCGCCCGCTCCAGCACGGTGTCCGCCTCGGCACGGGCGTCGTCGAGCACCCGTCGGGCCTCGGCCCGGGCCGCCTTCGCCTCGGCCTTCGCCGCCGCCGCCTCGGCACGAGCGGCGGAGGCCGCGGACTTGGCCACATCGATCGTGCTGTTCGCCTGGTCGGCGGCGTTGCGCAGGGCAGCCAGGGACTGTTCCTGACGGTCCTTCTCCGCGATGAAGGCGGGATCCTCCGGGGCCGGCGCCGCGCCCATCCGACCCAGTGTCCGAATGCCGACCAGCACCGCCCCGACCACGACCACCGCGAGGATCAGGACGGCCGCGAGAAGCACGACGTCGAGGGCGTTCATGCCGGGACCCCGCTGGGTCTACCGGTGAACCTGTGCCGCCGCCCCGCCATGGCCGCCTCCCCTGAACGTCAAGACCGCAGCGACTGTGCCCGAGGCACACTCCTGCGGCTGTGGACGCCCGACCGGAGCGGCTGGCCGTGGGTAGCTCTCTCCGCCGGCGGTGCCCTCGGGCATCGTCGGCGACCGGGTGCAGTTGTCGCGGAGTGCCGGACCGGCCAGTCCGGAACTGCCGCCAAAGGCCGCGGAGTCGGCCAAAGTGATGCTGTTCTGTTACGAGATCTATGTTGTGCGCTTAGCCTGCGCTGGTCGGGCAATGTGAGCCTGTATGGCGAGGCTAGGTCGCCGAGGGCGGTCTGGTCAAGGACTCATGATCAAACCCCCCGAACGGAGAGAAGTTGCAGCGTCACGCAAAGCTGATGTCGTGTCGGACACGGCAGGACAAACGCGGCGAGCCGACGCCCCCGATTCGGATGTCGTGCCTGTTCAGCGGTAGCGGCACCCCCCGCCCGGCGCCGACGTGGTGATACTGGTGACCTGCGGAGTCGCGAACCTCGCTCGACCTACCCGATCCCGACGCGACCCGCCGCGCAGTGCCCCAAGATCGCGCTCAACCCCCGCGCAGTGGCCCAAGATCGCACGCGACCCGCACACAGCCCGCAAGATCGTGCTCGATCCTGGATGTAGTGCTCTCAGCGGCGCGGTGATGCCCCTACATCCTGGATCGAGCACGATCATCCGCCTCGGTGCGTGCAGGGTGGTACAGACGCGAGCACAGACCGTGCCGCTGGCGGATTGTCGATCATCTGAAGGTCCCCTACCGTCCAGGCATGACGCGAAGGCTGCTCCTGTTCATGGGCGTGTTGGCACTGTCGTTCGGTGCCGTGGTGGTCTTCGCGAACTGGCGATCGACCATCGACTCCGCAAGCCGGTCGGATGACACGCCAGCGCTCAAGCCTGGTGAGCGGACCACCACCGCAGACGGGCGTATGAGCTTCACCGCGCCGGCAGGCTGGACGACGCGCCCCTGCCCGCCACGGGAAGACCCGGCCTGTGCCCAGGTCTCGCCGAAGGGCGGGGGCGAGGGCGACGTGGTCATGCTGATGATCACAGCGCCGAACCCGGTGGAGGGCTCACCGATGGATCTGTTCCTCGTCGACGACCCCGTCATCGTGCCTTCGGATCCGGCGGTCCAACGATTCACGCTCGATGGCGCGAAGGCCGTCCGGCTCGACTCCTACAAGCTCCCTCCTGAGCCGATGGCGAGCATGGATGAGATGCCCGGCGTCAGTGACGTGATGGTCTTCGGCGTCGTTCCCGACGCCACCGACGAGTTCATGATCATGTGTCGGCACGGCGTGCTGCCGGCGGCGCAGATGCGGGCGGGCTGCGACCTGATCGTGGAAAGCTTGCGTTTCCCCCGCTGACCGACCTCCGGAGTTCGGCGGTCGCACCGCTCACTCGATCGGGCGACTTCCGGGCTCCAGAGCGCCCTCGGCGTTGGCGAGCGCGTCGGCGTCGATCTTGCTCGGCGCACTCGGCCGCCTCGGCGCTCTGCGCGGCGAGCCGTCCTTCACCGCGCGGATGGCCACGCCGGGCGGCCTCACCGTCGGCCCGACGCCGCGAACCGCCTCAAGATCGTGCTCGATCCTGGAAGTAGTGGCCTCACCGGCGCGACGATGCCCCTACATCCTGGATCGAGCACGATCATCCGCGGCGGCTCAGCTCGCGCCGGCTGCCAGCGCGGCGGTGACCAACGCCGCGTTGCCCGGTGCCGTTGTGCCGTCGGGCAACAGGAGTGTGTCCTCCAGCCCGATCCGGGTGTGCAGCCCACGGCTGACCGCCTCGACGAGCACCGCCCAGGTGGCCGGACCCTCGGCGTGCAACAGCACAGGCGGAGTCCCCGCGGTCTCCGGCGGCGACCCGTCCGGCAACCCCGACCCCTGTGGCACGCCGGGCATCCCCGCCGACCCCGGCACCCCGTCCGGCAACCCCGACCCGTGTGGCGCGGCGGGCGTCCGCGCGGGCGGCGGCAGCGCGGCGAGGATCCGCGCCGCATCGGCAAGCGCGACTACCGGCTCCTGCGCCATGCACTCAACGAGGATCCGGCCGGCCGGCACCCGCCAGGACCGGTACGCCTGCACGGCGTCGACAGTCCAGAGCCCCACCTCGACGAGCACGCCACGCTCATGCAGCGCGGTGGCGACCGCCTCGGCGCCGGGCTCGTGCGCGTTCACCGAGGCGAAGTCGGGCAGCACCGACCAGGAGCGGACGACTGCCACCCGGGCGGCCGGGTCCGGTTCGATCCAGGCCCCGGTGCTCACCCCCACCGGCAGCCCCGGCCGGGCCGCACGGATCGCGGTCAGCGCGTCGGCGATCACCGTCGGGTGCAGTGACTCGACACCGGCCGCGTCCCTGGGATGGACGTGCACTGCCGCGACGCCCAGCGCGGCGCAGCAGGCCGCGTCGGCCGCCAACTCCGCCGGGGTCACCGGCACGGCCGGATGGGCGGCACGACTGCGCTGGCCGTTCAGACACGCTTTCACCATCGGGTCACCCCCACCGCACCCACCGCGCCGCTCAGTCGAGCGGACGGCTGTCGCGCTCCAGATCGCCCTCGGCGTCGGCGAGCGCGTCGGCGTCGATCTGCTCGGCGAACTCGGCCGCCTCGGCGCTCTGCGCGGCGAGCGCGTCCTTCACCGCGCGGATGGCCACGCCGGGCGGATAACCCTTGCGGGCCAGCATGCCCACCAGCCGGCGGAAGACCGCGTCTGGCTCACCCCGGGCGGTGCGTAGCTTGCGCTCCACGAGGGCGCGGGCGGTTGCGGACTCGGTCTCCTCGTCCAGCTCGCCGAGCGCCTCGGTGGCCACCTCGCCGTCGACACCCTTGCGGCGCAGCTCGTTGGCGAGCGCTCGGCGGGCCAGGCCACGACCGGTGTGCCGGCTGGACACCCAGGCGCGGGCGAACGCGGCGTCGTCGATGATGCCGACCTCGTCGTACCGGTCCAGTACCTCGGCCGACACCTCCTCGGAGATGCCCCGCTTGGCCAGCGCCCCGGCCAGCTCGGCGCGGGTACGCGGACGGACGGCGAGCTGACGGAGGCAGATCTCGCGGGCCACCTCGGACTCGTCGCGCGGCGTGGACGCCTGCTCCTCCGCCGACGGTTCGGCCCGGCGGCCCCGGCGGGGACGCGGCGGATCGGCGGCGTCGCCCGTACGAGGCGGACTGGCATCCCAGCCCCGCCCCGTACGGGCGCGTCGTCCTGCCATGAGTCAGCGACCCGTCAGAAGTCGACAGGCGGCAGCTCGGGGCCACCGGCGGCGTCGCTCGCGCCAACCCCGACGCCGAGCTTCTCCAGGATCTTCTTCTCGATCTCGGCGGCCACGTCCGGGTTCTCCTTCAGGAACTCCCGGGCCTTCTCCTTGCCCTGGCCGAGCTGGTCGCCGTCGTACGTGTACCACGCTCCGGACTTGCGGATGATCGCCTGCTCCACGCCGACGTCGATCAGCGAGCCCTCACGCGAGATGCCCTTGCCGTACATGATGTCGAACTCGGCCTGCTTGAACGGCGCGGCCACCTTGTTCTTCACAACCTTGACCCGGGTGCGGTTACCGACCACGTCGGTGCCGTCCTTGAGGCTCTCGATGCGTCGCACGTCGAGCCGGACCGAGGCGTAGAACTTCAGCGCCCGACCACCGGTGGTGGTCTCCGGGCTGCCGAACATCACGCCGATCTTTTCGCGCAGCTGGTTGATGAAGATCGCCGTGGTGCCGGTGTTGCTGAGCACACCGGTGATCTTCCGGAGCGCCTGGCTCATCAGCCGGGCCTGGAGGCCAACGTGGCTGTCGCCCATCTCGCCCTCGATCTCGGCGCGCGGCACCAGGGCCGCCACCGAGTCGATCACGATGATGTCGATCGCGCCGGAGCGGATCAGCATGTCCGCGATTTCCAGCGCCTGCTCGCCGGTGTCCGGCTGAGAGACCAGCATCGCGTCGGTGTCGACACCGAGAGCCTTCGCGTACTCCGGGTCGAGCGCGTGCTCGGCGTCGATGAAGGCGGCGATGCCGCCGGCCCGCTGGGCGCTGGCCACCGCGTGCAGCGCCACCGTCGTCTTACCGCTGGACTCCGGGCCGTAGATCTCGACCACCCGGCCCCGTGGCAGGCCACCCACGCCGAGCGCGACATCGAGCGCGATGGAGCCGGTCGGGATCACGGCGGTCTGGACGACCGGCCGCTCCCCCAGCCGCATCACCGAGCCCTTGCCGAATTGCTTGTCGATCTGAGCGAGAGCAAGGTCGAGTGCCTTCTCCCGGTCAGGCCCTGCTGCCATGGTTGCCACCCCTGCCTTCGCCGGCGTCTTTGCTGAGCTTCGCGTCACGCGGACACGCTAGGCGCTAGGTCCGACAGAAAACCAGCCGACGGGCCGCGAGCTGTGGACGAGCACCCCGCTGTGGACAATAGCCGAACAGGTGTACGACTCGACAAGCGACACGCGGAACCGGCGAAAAGGCTGCTCAGCGTAGTCGCGCGGGCACGCGGTCGGGATATGCGGCGCACACCGCCCGCCACACCACGTTCGTCCGCTCACCCGATGCCAACGCCTGCTCGATGGTCCGGCCGTCGAGCTGGGACAGCACCTGATCCCGGGCGATGCTTGCCGCGTAGCCCGGCCCGAACGCCTCCTCCAACCGCGCCCAGAAGTCGGTCAGCCGCACGTGATCAATCCTCCTCGCCGGGTGCCCCGGTCGGCACCGGGCGCAACGCTAGCGCCACCAGGGGCACTGTCGCGACCGCCGCGAGCAGGGTGAGCACCGGATAACCGGCGAGTTGCATGACAAACCCGCTGAGCACCGCGGCGCTGGCCCCCGCCAACCCCATGATCAGGTCGGAGAACCCCTGGACGCTGGGCCGCACACCGGCCGACACGGACTCGGAGAGCAGCGTCGAGCCGGCCACCATCGTCCCCGACCAGCCCAGCCCGAGCAGGACCAGACCGATCGAGAGCCGGGGCGTGTGGTGCCCGGCGGTGCCGGCGACCGCGCAGGCGGCCAGCAGCAGCCCGACCCCGCCGAGGATCACCGCCCGCCGGCCGAGCCGGTCGGTGAGCCAGCCGACGACCGGGGCGAACGCGTACATGCCGGCGATGTGCAGGCTCAACACGATCCCGACCAGCCGCAGCACGTCGGCGTCGGCGTGCGACTCACCGAGCCGGACCGGGGTCATCGCCATCACCGCCACCATCACCAGGTGGCCGATCGCCACTGCGGTGATGCCGAGTCGGGCGGCTGGCTGTCCGCGTACCACCGACCAGGCCAGCCGCATTCCGGCGCTGCGGGGCGCGCGCGCAGCGACCGGCGCGGTGCCCGGTCTCCCAGCAGCTCGCCGTGCTGCGGCGGGCCGGAATGGTCACCTCACACCGCGACGGCCCTCTCGTCATGTACG
>NZ_JBEZEA010000028.1:0-11894 GCF_040648635.1 Micromonospora sp. NPDC049114
GATCTGCTCCCGCTCCAGCGGACTCAACCTCGACGCCATAACCACCCCAACGACGATCACGAAAGGGTGTTGCAACCACCGGTTGAGCCCGCCCAGCTAACGGAAACTGTCCAAGATCTGCGGGTGGACCGGGCGGTGCGGGGGCTGGCGGCGGATGACGGGCTCGTGGTGGACTGCGAGTGTGGGGTGGCTACGCTCCTGGCGTCCCACGGACTGACCCGGAGGTTCTGGTGCCGCAGCATGACCCGTCGGCCGACGACCCGGACGCCGCGCCCCCGCGAGCCGACGCCGCCGCACCCTCGCGAGCGGACGCCGCGACGACACCCACTGCGGCCGAGACGAGATTGACCGAGCCCGCAACGCCACCGGTCGGGACGCCGCCTCCCGTACCGGTGCCGGCACCGGGGATCGACCCGGAGGAGCCGCCGGCCGTGCCGTCGGGCAAGTTCGGCACGCCGGGTCGGCCACTGCGACGCAGCAGCTTCCTGATCGGCTTCACGGGCGCGCTGGGTGTGCTGCTGGCGTACACCCTCTATCTGGGGATCCGCAATGCCGGCGGCATCCTCGTGCTGGTGGTGATCGCGCTCTTTCTCGCGGTGGGCCTCAACCCGGCGGTGGTGCGGCTGCGCGCCTGGGGCGTGCCCCACGGCCTGGCGGTGACGGTCGTGGCGTTGACAGTGGTGCTGCTGCTCTGCGGGGGCGTGGTGGCGCTGGTCCCGCCGATCGTGACGCAGTCCGGTCAGTTCATCGACCAGATCCCGAGCCTGCTCGACGAGTTGCGCCGCAATCCGACGGTCAATGACCTGGTGGAGCGGTACGACGTGGTGGAGCGGGTGCAGGGCGCGGCCAACGCGGACACCATCGGCCGGGCGCTCGGCGGGGTGCTCGGCGGCGCCCAGCTGATCTTCGGCACGGTGTTCCGGACGTTGACCGTGCTGGTGCTGACCATCTACTTCCTGGCCTACTTCAACCGGCTGCGCTCGCTGGGCTACTCGTTGGTGCCCCGGTCGCGGCGGGAGCGGGTGCAGCTGATCGGCGACGAGATCCTGGCGAAGGTCGGCGCCTACATGGTCGGCGCGTTGAGCATCGCCGTGCTGGCCGGCGCGACCACCTTCGTCTTCGCGTTGATCGTCGATCTGCCGTACCCGTTCGCGCTGGCCGTGGTCGTCGCGGTGACCGACCTGATCCCGCAGATCGGCGCGACCCTGGGCGCGGTGATCGTGAGCCTTGTCGGTTTCGCCGCCGACCTGCCCACCGGCATCGCCTGCGCGGTCTTCTTCCTGATCTACCAGCAGGTCGAGAACTACCTCATCTACCCGAAGGTGATGCGGCGATCGGTGGAGGTCAACGAGGTGGCCGCCCTGCTGGCCGCGCTGCTCGGGGTGGCGCTGCTGGGCGTGGTGGGCGCGCTGATCGCCATCCCCACGGTGGCCGCGCTGCAACTGATCCTGCGCGAGGTGGTGCTCCCCCGTCAGGAGCGGAGTTGACTGTCAGTCGGCCGGCCCGGGGACGGGCGTGTCCGCGAAGGCGGCCACGGTCCGGTCGGCGTACGCGCTGACGTCGCCAGCCTCCATCGGGCCGTCCCAGGTCGTCGGCAGCGGCACCTCGACGGCGGGGTTGACCCGCTTGACGATCTCGTCGAGCACCGTCTCGGCGTCGCCGACCCAGAGGTGCTTCGCGCCGGGCACCCCGACCACCTCGGCCTGCGGCACCGCGGCGAACCGCTCCCGCGCCTCGGCCGGGCGCAGATAGTCGTCGAACTCCGGCACCAGCGCCACCAGCGGCCGACCCGAGTCGGCCCAGGTGGCCAGGTCCTCGGGAGCCGAGAAGCGCAGCGGCGGGGAGAGCAGGATCGCCCCGGCGACCGCCGGGTCGCAGCCGTACTTCAGGGCCAGGTCGGTGCCGAACGACCAGCCGACCAGCCAGATGTCGGGCAGCTCGGCGAACTCCGCGTACTCGATGGCGGCGGCCACGTCGTAGCGCTCGCCCACCGCGCCGTCGAAGGCCCCCTCGCTGGTGCCGCGCACACTGCTCGTGCCCCGGGTGTTGAACCGCAGCACGGCCAGGTCGGCCAGCGCGGGCAGCCGCCACGCCGCCTTGCGGAACACGTGGCTGTCCATCATCCCGCCGTGGGTGGGCAGCGGGTGCAGGCAGACGAGGGTGGCCACCGGGGGCCGGTCGGCCGGCAGGGCCAGTTCGCCGACCAACCGCAGACCGTCGGCGGTGTGCAGCTCGATGTCCTCCCGGCGGCCGGGCAGGATCGACGACGCGCGGATCGCTGTGCTCACCGCCCAAGTCTGTCGCGAACTCGCCGCCGCCGCCCGCCCAGGCACGAACAGGGTGATCCAGGTCGCTCGCTCAGTAGCGCGGCGTGCCCCGCCCGCGCTGCACCGCCGGGCCGCGCCGTTCCCGGGCACGCCAGCACCCGCTGTGCCAGTGCCGGCGGTCGGTCAGGTCACCCAGGCCGTCGGCGGGCCAGGCCACGAGGTGCGCCACCCCGGGTCGGATCTCCTGGTCACAGCCGGGGCAGCGGTACGTCTTGACCGACGCGCCGGCCCCGATGCCGCGTACCTGCCAGGCGCCGTCGGTCCACTGCTGCACCGAGGCGACACCCTGCCGGACGCGATCGGCGTCCAGGTTGGCGTTCTCGTCCCGACGAGGGCGGTTGCGACGGGGGCTCACAGTCACCAAGCGTACGGTCCGGCGGGCGGGAGGGCCCGGGGCGGTCACCAGGTCGTGGGCCGGTCCAGGTGCTCGGCCACCTGCGCCCCGCTCAGCACCGTGGTCGCGTCCGCCTCGGTGTACCCCTGCGCCGGCCAGCCGAAGTTGGCGGTCAGGTGGGCCTTGGGGAAGCCGAGCAGCTCAAGCTCCCCACTCCGATCGACATGCGCTATTTTGCCGTTTATTTCACGGTTTCCCGTGGTACGGCTTCCGGCGATGCCGACCGCGTACTGCAACTCGACCTGGATGCCCCCCGGGCTGCTCCCGGTGACCGTCAGCTGCACGCCGAACGCGGCCGGGAAGGGCGCCACCGTCACCTCGCACCTCGTCACCTTCGCCCCCGCCGGCAGCGTCGTGAGCCGCAGCGGCCCACCGCAGCGGTGCGCCTGGTCGAGCCGCAACGCGCTGGCCGCCTCGAACAGCTCCCGCTCGTCGTCGGCGATGGCGGTGGCCCGGGCGTACACCCCGGGGGCCGGTTGCCAGTGCCGCAACCAGACCGTGACGCCGTACGGCCCCGCGGCGTGCGACACCGACCCGTCGAAGACGCCCTCGGTGATCAGCTCCGGTACCAACGCCGGCAGCCCGGGGGCGCGCATGGGCAGTGCCTCGCGGGACGCGGCCAGCTCCAGGGTGACCGTGTGGCCGTCGACGTCGAGCCGTGCCATCTCCACACCGCTCTGCACGGACCAGGAGAGGTAGCGGAACCCGCCCGAGGCGAACCCGAAGTGCAGCAACTGCGGGTCGGCGCCGAGCAGATCCGGTCGGGCGGCCGCGCCCGGCACGTCGTCGACGCGCGGCGGCACCACGGCCACCACGGCATCCGCCGGCAGACCGGGACCCGGCGGCACGTCCGGGCCGGAGTCGACCAGGCCCACCGGGTCCGTCACCACGCCCAGACCCAGGATCGCCACCACGCCGAGCGCGAGACCGGCGGCGGTACGTCGACGGCGTACCCGGCCGCGTCCCCGCACCACGGCGGCGGCCAGCAGCCGGTCGGTGTCCACGCTGCCCTCGGCGCGCTCGCGCAGCGTCTGGTTGATCCGCTGGTCGAGGTCGGTCACGGTCGGCTCCCGTTCGTCGTCGGGACGCCGCAACGCTCCCGGAGGTTGGCGAGGGCCCGCATGGCGTGGGTGCGGACGGTGACCGGCGAGCAGTTCAGGATCTGGGCGATCGTGGCGTCGTCGAGGTCCTCGTAGTAGCGCAGCACCAGCACCGCCCGCTGACGGCCGGGCAGGGCGAGGATCAGCCGCCACATCTCGTCCCGGTCGGCCGCCTCGCCGCCGACGTCGCCACGGTGCGGTCGGTCGCCGACGGCGTCGATGACCACTTCCCGGTTCGAGCGGCGTCGCCACCAGGAGTTGTTGGCGTTGACGAGCATCCGGCGCACGTACACGTCGGGCCGGTCGGCGCGGGAGATCCGACGCCAGTGCACGTACGCCTGGGACAGCACCTCCTGGGTGAGGTCCTCGGCCCGGTGCTCGTCACCGGTGAGCAGTCGGGCCAGCCGGACCAGGGCCGGGCCGCGGCTGCCGACGTACTCCTCGAAGGTCACATCCTGTAGACGCGGCCGGGGCCCTCCGGCGTTGACCGGCTCAGCGGTGCGAGTGGTCGCGGAAGCCGCGGCGGGTCTTGCGGCCCAGGTAGCCGGCGGTGACCAGGTGCTCCAGCAGCGGCGCGGGCGCGAAGCCCGGCTCGCGCAGTTCCAGGTACAGCTCCCGCTGGATGGCCAGCGAGACGTCCAGCCCCACCACGTCGAGCAGCTCGAACGGGCCCATCGGGTAGCCGCAGCCCAGCTTCATGGCGTGGTCGATGTCGTCGGCGGTGGAGTAGCTGGCCTCCAGCATCTTCACCGCGTCGTTCAGGTACGGGAAGAGCAGCGCGTTGACGATGAACCCGGACCGGTCGCCGCAGACCACGCCGGTCTTGCCCAGCGCGGCGCAGACGGCCCGTGCGGTGGCGGTGGCCTCCGGGGAGGTGCGGATGGTCTGGACGACCTCGACCAGCGGCATGACCGGCGCCGGGTTGAAGAAGTGCAGGCCCACCACGTCGGCCGGCCGCTGGGTGGCCATCGCCACGTCGATCACCGGCAGGGACGAGGTGGTGGTGGCCAGCACCACGCCCGGCTTGCAGATCTCGTCGAGGCTGGCGAAGAGCGCCTTCTTCACGCTCAGCTCCTCGACGACCGCCTCGACCACCAGGTCGACGTCGGCGAGGTGGTCGAGCGTGGCCGACCAGCTGATCCGGCCGAGCGCGGCGTCCCGGTCGGTCTCGGTGAGCTTGCCGCGCACCACGCCCTTGTTCAGCGAGGTCTTCACCGCCTCGCAGACCGCCGCGGACTTCTCCGCGCCCCGGGTCACCGAGACGACCTCGTAGCCGGCCTTCGCGAACACCTCGATGATCCCGGTGGCCATGGTCCCGGAGCCCACGACGCCGACCTTCGTGATGGCCCGCGCGCCGTCGGCGAGCGCGGCGTCCGTCGCCGGCGGCGTCGCCTCGTCGGGTACGACGACCGGGGAGCCCGGCCGCTGGTAGGTGTAGAAACCCCGGCCGGACTTCCGGCCGAGCAGCCCCGCCGTCACCATCTGCTTGAGCAGCGGCACGGGGGCGTGCCGGCGGTCCCGCCCGCCGCGTCGGTACATCGTGTCCAGGATCTCGTACGCGGTGTCCAGGCCGATCAGGTCCATCAGCGCCAGCGGGCCCATCGGCAGGCCGCAGCCGAGCTTCATGGCCGCGTCGATGTCCTCCCGGGTCGCGTAGTGCGCCTCGAACATGCCGACGGCGTGGTTGAGGTAGCCGAAGAGCAGCGCATTGGCGATGAAACCGGCCCGGTCGTTGATGGTGACGTCGACCTTGCCCAGCCGGGCGCACAGCGCCTCGACGTCGGCGACCACCTCGGGTGCGGTGACGACGGTGCGGACCACCTCGACCAGCTTCATCACCGGTGCCGGGTTGAAGAAGTGGATGCCGATCACCTGGTTGGGCCGGGTGGTGGCGACCGAGATCTCGGTGACGCTCAACGACGAGGTGTTGGTGGCGAGGATGGTGTCCGGTCGGCAGACCCGGTCCAACTCCGCGAAGATCCGCTGCTTGAGGTCCAGGTGCTCGGGCACGGCCTCGATCACCAGGTCCACGGAGTGCAGGGCGTCCAGGCCCACCGCGAAGCGCACCCGCTCGTGCAGCGCGTCCCGGTCCGCCTCGGCGAGCTTGCCCTTGGCCACGGCGCGATCGGTGGAGCCGGTGAGGGTGGCCCGGCCGCGCTCCAGCGCCGCTTCGGAGATCTCGACCGCAAGCACGTCGATGCCGTTGCGGGCGAAGACCTCGACGATGCCGGCACCCATGGTGCCCAGCCCCACCACACCCACGGTGCTGAACTCGCGCGCCACGAACGGCCTCCCCAGACACTCCGCACGGCCACTGAACGGCCGCTAAGGTTATGCGCGCGAGTCTGCCACGTGACGCTCGGTTGTCGAGACGCCGTGGGATATTTCACCCACGGCGCCAGCGGCCCTCAGACGGCCGGCACGCCGGTCAGCGCCAACAGTTCCGCGACGAACTCCGCCGGGCGTTCCAGGTGCGGGCTGTGCCCGCAACCGGGCAACACCACCTCGCGGTACGCGCCGCCGGCCGCCGCGTACCGCTGGAGCACCGCTCGGGTCTGGCCGATCATCGGCTGCGGCGGGCAGGACTCCTCACCCGGCCAGCCGGGCACGACACCCAGCGAACCCAGGTACGCCAGGTCGAACAGCGACGTGTCCGAGACGATCACGTCGGCGTCCCCGCGTACCCAGGTGACCGGCGGTTTGGGTGCGACGGCCACCAGCTCGTCGGCGAGCCGGAACCAGGTCGGGGCGAGCGCGTTGAGCACGCCGCGCTCCCCCGGCGCGGTACCCGGCCAGTTCGCCGACGGCACCGCCGTACCGGGGTAGTTGTCGTCGCCGGTCGCCGTGGACAGGACGCTGTCCAGCAGCAGTTCCTCGTCGGTGCCCAGCACGGCCGGATCGGCCACGTAGGTGGCCCGCAGCACCGCGCGCGGGCTGGCCGGCGCGTCGGCGCCGCGATCACCGGCGGCGAGCCGCGCGACGAAGTCGGCGTTTGCCGTCCCGGCACCGGTGCCGGCGAAGTCGGGGGTGGTCGGCGTGCCGGTCAGGTCGCGGGTGCCACCGAAGCCGTACGGCGACACCGGCGCGGCCAGCAGCAGCGCGCCCACCCGGTGCGGATGGTCGACCAGCAACCGCATCGCCACTCCCCCGCCCAGGGAGTGCCCGACCACCACGGGCCGGCCGCTGCCGCCGGTGGCGGTGGCGGTGGCGGTGGCGCTGGCGCTGGCGCTGGCGAAGAGCGTCGGGTCGTCCAGCAGGGCGGCGATGTCGTCGGCGAAGTCCCGCAGGCCCCGCGTGGCGTCCACGGGAGCGGTCGCGGAGTCGCCGTACCCCCGTAGGTCGGGAGCGACGACCCGCAGCGTCGGTGGCAGCCGCCGGAGCAACGGCTCCCAGAACAGCGAGGACGAGCAGTTGCCGTGGATCAGCAGCACCGGAGTGCCGTCCGGCGGGCCGGCGACCCGTAGCGCCTGGGTGGTGCCGTTCGCCGTCACGACCCGCTGCTCGCTCTGCATCCGCGGCATGTTGCCACGCCGTTCTCCGCCGGTCCAGGTGCGGGACAGCCACCCTGCGGCAGCGCCGGAGTGTGGCGCACCACCAGTCGTGGCCCCGGCCGCCCACACACCGGCGGGCGGCCGTCGCCGTGGGTCAGCGGCGGGCGCTGGGCGGCGTGGCCAACGGCAGGGGCAGGGTCGGTCGGATGTCCCGCCGGGACACCCCGAAGCTGAGCCCGACCGGATCCGTGTGGGCGACCCCCGGGTCGAACAGGCGCAACTCGGTGCGGCCGAGCCGGATCACGTCGCCGTCGGCGAGTCGTTCCACCTCGGTGATCCGGCGGTCGTTGAGCCAGGTGCCGTTGGTCGAGCCCAGATCACGCAGCGACGCGCCCTCCGAGGCCAGCCACACCTCGGCGTGCCGGCGGCTCAGGTGCGGGTCGTTGATGACCACGTGGCCGGTCGGCGCCCGACCGATCACCTGCGGCTCGGCCCGAAGGCGAAAGCTCGCTCCGCGCATCGGCCCACCAGCGACCGTCAACAACGGCAGTAGTTCCGGATGTTCCTCCATGGACAGTCAGCCCTCCACCCCACACCGTTACTCCGCGCGTCAGCCTGCCATCAGACGGTAATCGTCAATACCGACCAGCCGGTCAGCTCCTCGTCACCTCCCGGCCACCCACCGTTCGACGGTTCGGGCGGCCGGCCTGCGGCACCCGACCCCTGACCTGCACTGATCAACGAGCGGACGACCCGGGGCGACTTCCGTCCCCTCGATCCGAATTCGTGCCCTACCGGTGAGTAATCTTCGGGTCTAGACTTCCGCCATGACGGCTGTGCATGCCCCCGGCACCCCTCTCATCGAGGCGGACGAGCTCGTCTCCACCAGTCCGGCCACCGGCGCCGAGGCGGGTCGCCTCCCGGTCGCCACCGACGCCGACGTACGCCAGGCCGTCGACGAGGCCCGCGCCGCCAGCGAGTGGTGGGCCGGCCTGGGCTTCAGCGGCCGCCGGCAACGGCTGCTGCGCTGGCGCGCACTGCTCGCCCAGCGGATCGAGCAGCTCGCCGAGCTGGTGCACGTCGAGGGCGGCAAGCCGGTCCCCGACGCCATCGTCGAGATCGTCACCGCGATCGAGCACGTCGACTGGGCGGCACGCAACGCCCAGCGGGTGCTCGGCCCCCGCCGGGTCCGGTCGCGGCTCATCCTCGCCGAGTTCTCCGGGCACCTGGAATACCAGCCGTTCGGCGTGGTCGGTGTGATCGGCCCATGGAACTATCCGGTCTTCACCCCGATCGGCTCCGCCGCGTACGCCCTGGCCGCCGGCAACGCCGTCGTGCTCAAGCCCAGCGAGTACACGCCCGCCGTCGGCCAGTGGCTGGTGGACACCTTCGCCGAGGTGGTGCCCGAGCAGCCGGTGTTCACCGCCGTGCACGGCCTCGGTGACGTGGGCGCGGCGCTGTGCCGCTCCGGCGTCGACAAGGTGGCCTTCACCGGCTCCACGGCGACCGCCCGCAAGGTGATGGCCGCCTGCGCCGAGACGCTGACCCCCGTGCTGATCGAGGGCGGCGGCAAGGACGCCATGATCGTCGACAGCGACGCCAACCTGGACGCCGCCGCCGAGGCGTGCGTCTGGGGCGCCATGACCAACGCCGGCCAGACCTGCATCGGTATCGAGCGGGTCTACGCCGTCGATGAGGTCTTCGACGCCTTCGTCGACAAGGTCGTCGCCCGCGCCGGCCGGCTGACCGTGGGCCCGGAGGGCACCGACATCGGCCCGATCACCATGCCTGGCCAGATCGAGGTGATCCGCCGGCACATCGACGCCGCGGTCAGCTCCGGCGGTCGCGCCGTGCTCGGCGGCCCGGATGCGGTGCGACCTCCGTACGTGCACCCGACCGTGCTGGTGGACGTTCCGGAGGAGTCGGCCGCCGTCCGCGAGGAGACCTTCGGCCCGACGCTGACCATCAGCCGGGTCCGCGACGCCGACGAGGCCGTCGCCCGCGCCAACGCCCTGTCGTACGGTCTCGGGGGTTCGGTCTTCGGCCGGCGGCGTGCGGTGGCCATCGCGCGGCGCCTGCGCTCGGGGATGGCTTCGATCAACTCCACCCTGACCTTCGCCGGGATGTCCACGCTGCCGTTCGGCGGGGTCGGTGACTCCGGCTTCGGGCGGATCCACGGCGAGGACGGCCTGCGCGAATTCGGCCGCGCCAAGGCCATCACCCGGCGTCGGGCACGATCGCTGCTGCCGTCGATGACCTTCGAACGCACCCCGACCGACGTGGCACGCCTCATCAAGGCCATCAAGGTGATGTACGGCAGATGAGTGTCGGATAACCGATCTCGACGCTGATCGGCGTATCCACATGTTTATTGGTTGTGCTCGCGGCGGTACATTGCGTTAAATGGGCCACAATCGATTGCGCCACCGCCTTGTCGACAGTGACCAGTCGTGGAGCGCCCGGCAGCGGCGTCGTCGTTCGGACTGGCTGGCGCGCACCTTCCCCGACATCGGCGACATGCACGTCGTCGACCTCGGCGGCCGGCTCGGCACCTGGCACCGCGCCACCGTCCGACCGGCCCGGGTCACAGTGGTCAACCTGGAACAGCCGCCCGCCGCGGTGCCGGAATGGGCCCACGTCGAACAGGCCGACGCCTGCGACCTGCCACCCCACGTCGCCAACGGCGCGTACGACCTGGTCTTCTCCAACTCGGTGCTGGAGCACGTCGGCGGGCACGAACGCCGGCTGCGGTTCGCCGCCGCGGCCCGGTCACTTGCCGATCGCCACTGGGTGCAGACGCCCTACCGCTATTTCCCCATCGAACCGCACTGGATCGCGCCGGGCATGCAGTTCCTGCCGATCCGACTGCGCACCGCGCTCGCCCGCCGCTGGCCCCTCGGGCACAAACCCACCCGCAGCCACGAAGCCGCGATTCACCAGGTGCTCTGGACCGAGCTGCTGGACCGCTCGCAGATGCGCCACTACTTTCCCGACTCGCGGATGCTCGTCGAGCGGGTGGCCGGCCTGCCGAAGTCGCTGATCGCCGTTCGAACCGGGGCGTGAACGGTCAGAAGAGGGTCAGCTCGTCCTTCTCGATGCCGCGCAGCCGGTCGTAGTTGACGACCACGCACCGGATGCCGCGGTCGGCGGCGAGCACCCGGGCCTGCGGCTTGATCTCCTGGGCGGCGAAGACGCCGGTGACCGGGCTGAGCAGCGGGTCACGGTTCATCAGTTCGAGGTAGCGGGTCAACTGCTCCACCCCGTCGATCTCGCCACGCCGCTTGATCTCGACGGCGACAGCACCGGAGTTGGCGTCCCGGCACAGCAGATCCACCGGGCCGATCGCCGTCATGTACTCACGGCGCACCAGCGTGTACCCCTCACCGAGCACACCCGGATTGGCCGCCAGCAACTCCTGGAGGTGCGCCTCGACGCCGTCCTTGCGCAGGCCGGGATCCACACCCAGCTCGTACGAGGTGTCCTGGAAGACCTCCTCCAGGGTGATCCGCAGCTCCTCGCCGGCCTTGTTGACCACCCGCCACACGCCGGGGGCCTCCTCCAGCCGACACGGCGGGCTCATCCAGTTCAGCGGCTTGTACGCACGATCGTCGGCATGGATGGACACCGACCCGTCCGCCTTCACCATCAACAGCCGGGTGGCCGGCGGCAGGTGAGCCGAGAGCCGTCCGACGTAGTCCACCGAGCACTTCGCAATGACCAACCGCACCCGACGAGGGTAGCCGAGCACCCGGCTGCCACCACCGAGCGGCACTGGCGCGTCGGTGCGATGCTGAGACGGTGTTCGAAGTCCTCACCGGCACCGGCCTCGCCGCCTCAGCGGGGCTGAACGCCTACATACCCCTGCTCATCCTCGGCCTACTCGGTCGTTACACCAACCTGATCGACCTGCCCAGCGGTTGGACGTGGCTCGGCAACGGCTGGGTCATCGTCATCCTGGCCGTCCTGCTCGCCGTCGAGATGGTGGCGGACAAGGTGCCGGTGGTCGACCACATCAACGACGTGGTGCAGACAGTCGTCCGACCCACCGCCGGCGGCCTCGCCTTCGGGGCCGGTTCGTCCTCGGAGACCGTGACCGTCAGCGACCCGGGGAGTTTCTTCACCTCCCACCAGTGGGTGCCGGTAGCCACCGGCGTCCTGCTCGCCTTCGGCGTGCACCTGCTCAAGTCCGCCGCGCGGCCAGTCGTGAACGCGACCACCGCCGGGTTCGGCGCACCGGTCGCCAGCACCGCCGAGGACGCGACAAGCGTGGTCGTCTCGCTGATCGCGATCATCCTGCCGGTGCTGGTGCTCGCCTTCCTGGTGGGCCTGGTCGTCTTCATCTACTGGTTCTTCCGTCGACGATCCGAACGCCGTCGCGAACGCGAGGCGGCCCGCGCCGCCGGCTTCCGCGTCTGACCGGGGGCCTTCCTCGCGGCGAGCACCGGCTTCGCGGCGCTGGCGTCTTCAGATCTTGGACAGTTTCCGTTAGCTGGGCGGGCTCAACCGGTGGTTGCAACACCGAGTAGCTGGGCCATTTTCTCACCGGGGGTGGCCCAGCCGAGGGTCATGCGGGGGCGGTCGT
>NZ_JBEZEA010000029.1:0-7791 GCF_040648635.1 Micromonospora sp. NPDC049114
CGATCTGCTCCCGCTCCAGCGGACTCAACCTCGACGCCATAACCACCCCAACGACGATCACGAAAGGGTGTTGCAACCATCGGTTGAGCCCGCCCAGCTGACGGAAACTGTCCAAGATCTGAAGGCGCGAGCGCTGGTCGATCAGAAGAGGACGGTGGCGAGCGTGCCGACGGGCTGGAAGCCGCAGCGCTCGTACACCCTGCGGGCCGGCAGGTTGAAGTCGTTGACGTACAGGCTGACCGTGGGGGCGACCCGGAGCAGCGCGTCGCGTACGACGGCGGCCATCGCGCCGGCGGCGATGCCGCGGCCCCGCCACTCCGGCGCGACCCAGACGCCCTGGACCTGGGCGGTCCGTTTGGTCACCACGGCCAGCTCGGCTTTGAACACGACCTTGCCGTCGACGAAGCGGGCGTACGCGCGACCGGCGCGGACCAGGTCGTTGACTCTGCGGCGGTAGCTGCGGCCGGCGTCCTCGGCGAGCGGGGAGACACCGACCTCCTCGGTGTACATGGCGACGGCAGCCGGAAAGAGCCTGTCGACCTCGCCGGAGCGGACGCGGCGTACCTCTGGATCGGCCGGTACGGCCGGCAGTGTGTCAGTGACCAGCAGCGGCTGGTTGGGGCGGACATCGCGGGCCGGGCCCCACGTGCCGGAGAGCCGGTCCCAGAGGCCGAGGACGGCGTCGGCGCGGCCGACGATTGACGAGCAGAGTCGTTCCTCCCCCGCGAGCAGGTCGGCGAAGGCGGACACGGCGGCGTCGTTGGCGAGCACCGGTGTCAGGTTGCCACCGAGCCAGCACAGCGATTCGAGGTTGCGGCGGGCGCCGTACCCCAGGATCCGCCCTTCGGCCCGCCACCAGGAGAGCCCGCGCGCGGCTATGCGCTCCGCGACCTGCGCGCCCGCGAACGGGTCACGGTCGAGGAGGCGCTCGACCGCGCGGCGCTCCGATTCCCCCAGTTGCCGTACCGGCACCGTCAGCACGACTACCAGCCTGCCAGATCGACCCCCCGCCCCGCCGGCCGAGTGGCGAGCCCGCCGTCAGACGGTCAGCGGCTCGGCGACCGGGCTGGGTGGGCGGGTCCGGCCGGCCCACCGGACGACCGGGGGCACCAGGGCACCGAGCAGGAGGAACAGCGCGCCGAGTGTGAGCCATCCCGGTACGCCCCAACCGAGGGCGAGGCTGGTCACCACGACGGGCGCGAGCATCTTGCCCAGTTCGTAGCCCATGCCGTACGTCCCCTGGTACTGCCCCTGCGCATCGGCGGGCGCCAGCCCGAAGGAGATCCCCCATCCGGCGGCGGAGTGCCACAGCTCGCCGATCACGTGCGCCAGCGACCCGCAGCAGAGCAGGCCGATGGCGCCCGGGGTGGGCAGCGCGCCGCTGGCGGCGAAGAGTACGCAGGCGAGCGCGATGACGACTCCCGCCCGGCGGGACGCGCGGGCGGCCCCGGGCAGGGTGACGGCGCTGCGTGCGGCGCGTACCTGCAGGAGCACCACGAGTGCGGTGTTGACAAGCGTCAGCACCGAGATCATCCAGGCCGGCGCCGTGGTGTGCCCGGCGATCCACAACGGCAGGGCGAGGGTGAGCAGGCTGAAGTGCATGGACATCAGCCCGTCGAGCAGGGTGAAGGCGAGAAACGGGCGGTCCCGTAGGGCGACCAGCCGGGGTCCTCGCGTCGGGGCGGCGACGGGTGCGACGGTGGGCAGCCGGGCGGAGATCGCCGCTGCGGCCAGCGACGCCACAGCCGTGGTCAGGATCAGCGTGAGGTAGCCGGCGCGGGTGTCGGCGGCGATGGCGAAGCCGCCGAGGACGGCGCCGACGGAGATCCCGACGTTGGTGGTGGCCCGCAGGTAGGCGCGGGTGTGCACCCGCTGGTCGGGTGGGATCGCGCCGGCGATGAGCGCTCCCCGGGCGCCGCGCTCGACGGCGTCGGCGAGCGCCGTGGCGGCGCCGACCAGCAGGAAGGCGGCGAACGAGCGGACGGTGACCAGCCCGGCGGTCAGGATGCCGGCCGCGATCAGGCCGCCGACCTGTGCGCCGCGCGGCCCGACGCGGTCGGCCAGGTAGCCGCTCGGTGCGCTCGCGAGCACGCCGACGAGTGCCGAGATGGTCAGCCCGACGCCGACCTGGGTGGCCGAGAGGCCGACCGAGCGGGTGAGGAAGAGCGCGCTGGCGACCAGCCACAGGCCCCGCCCGACGGTCTTGACCAGGGTGCCGAGGGTGAGGATCCGGGCCGGGCCGGGTGGTGAGAGCAGGCGCATGCCCGACACCCTAACAAGACGTACGTACGGTTTGTAAATAGCGGCTTGTCGGCGATGCATTGCCGATATATCGTTGATGCATCAGCGACAGTACGAAGAGAGGAAGAACCCCATGAGGTTCCATCGACAGCACCACCCGATGCACGAGGCCCGGATGCGGGGGTTCGGCTTCCCGCCGGTCCCGCCCGGCCCGCACGGCCACGGCCACGAGCACGGCGGCCCCTGGGGCGGACGCGGTCGCGGGCGGGGCAGGGGCCGACGCCCCAACGTCCGGGGCGCGGTGTTGGCCCTGCTCACCGAACGGCCGATGCACGGCTACGAGATGATCCAGGAGATCGACTCCCGCACCGGCGGCGCCTGGCGGCCCAGCCCGGGTTCGATCTACCCCACGCTCCAGCTCCTGGAGGACGAGGGTGTGATCGCCGCCAGCACCGAGGAGTCCAGCGGTGGGCGCAAGCGGTTCACGGTCACCGAGGCCGGGCAGGCGGAGGCCACCGCGGCTGCGGAGAGCCCGGCCTGGGCGGACGTCGCCCAGGGCACCGTGAGCAGCTGGCACGACATCCGCGACTCCGGCGCGCAGGCGATGAACGCCCTGCGTCAGGTGATGATGAACGGCACCGACGACCAGCGTGAGCGGGCCGCCCAGGTGCTCGACGAGACCCGGCGCAAGCTGTACGCGATCCTCGCCGAATCCGAGTGAGATGCGCCGGAACGAATGCGGGCCGTTCCCCGAGGGGGAACGGCCCGCATTCTTCGAACCGACTCAGTGCACGGTGACGGTCGGGCCGGTGACCAGCCCACGCAGCTCCTCGGGAAGCTCGGCGCCCATCTCGTCGGCGATGCGCAGCGCCTCCTCGATCAGCGTCTCCACGATCTGCGCCTCGGGCACCGTCTTGACGACCTGGCCCTTGACGAAGATCTGGCCCTTGCCGTTGCCGGAGGCGACGCCGAGGTCGGCCTCGCGGGCCTCGCCCGGACCGTTGACGACGCAGCCCATGACGGCGACCCGCAGCGGCACCGGCAGCCCTTCCAGGCCGGCGGTGACCTCCTCGGCGAGCTTGTAGACGTCCACCTGGGCCCGCCCGCAGGACGGGCAGGAGACGATCTCCAGACCGCGCTCGCGCAGGCCGAGGGACTCCAGGATCTGGTTGCCGACCTTGATCTCCTCGACCGGCGGGGCGGACAGCGACACCCGGATGGTGTCGCCGATGCCCTCGGCGAGCAGGGCGCCGAAGGCGACCGCCGACTTGATGGTGCCCTGGAAGGCCGGGCCGGCCTCGGTGACGCCGAGGTGCAGTGGGTAGTCGCACTGCTCGGCGAGCTGCCGGTACGCGCGGATCATCACGACCGGGTCGTTGTGCTTGACCGAGATCTTGATGTCGCGGAAGCCGTGCTCCTCGAACAGCGAGCACTCCCACAGCGCCGACTCGACGAGCGCCTCGGCGGTGGCCTTGCCGTACTTGCTCAGCAGCCGCTTGTCCAGCGAGCCCGCGTTGACGCCGATCCGGATCGGCACCCCGGCGTCCCCGGCGGCACGGGCGATCTCCTTGACCTTGTCGTCGAACTGGCGGATGTTGCCCGGGTTGACCCGGACGGCCGCGCAGCCCGCGTCGATCGCGGCGAAGACGTACTTGGGCTGGAAGTGGATGTCGGCGATCACCGGGATCTGCGACTTCTTGGCGATCGCGGGCAGCGCCTCGACGTCGTCCTGCGACGGCACCGCCACCCGGACGATCTGGCAGCCGGACGCGGTCAGCTCGGCGATCTGCTGAAGGGTCGCGTTGACGTCGGAGGTGAGGGTCGTGGTCATCGACTGCACGGACACCGGCGCACCGCCGCCGACCGGGACCGAACCGACCATGATCTGGCGGCTGGCCCGACGGGGAGCGAGCGGCGGGGGCGGCACGGCGGGCATACCGAGACTGATAGCGGTCACTTCAGGCACTCACCTTGAGAAGAGCGTGATCGGGTTGACGACGTCCGCGGCGATGGTGAGCAGCGTGAACGCGCCGCCGATCAGGATCACCGCGTACGTGAAGGGCATCAGTTTGAGGTAGTCGACCCGGCCCGGGTCGGCCCGGCCGATCCGGGCGTAGACCCAGGAGCGGACCCGTTCGAACCAGGCGATGGCGATGTGGCCGCCGTCCACCGGGAGGAGCGGTAGCAGGTTGAACACCCCGATGAAGAAGTTCAGCGACACGAAGAGCATGAAGAAGACCAGCCAGGCGTTGTTCTGCACGGCCTCCCCACCGAGCCGGCTGGCGCCGACGACGCTGATCGGGGTGTCCACGTCCCGCTCGCCGCCGGTGAGGGCGGTCCACAGGGCGGGGACCTTCTGCGGGATGCGCTGCAACGCCTGCGCGGTGCCGACGGCGAGTTGACCGGTGAAGTCGGCGGTGGCCCCGAAGGCGGCCCCCGGCCCGTACGTCACGCGGGTGGGGGTGCTGGGCACGAGACCGACGCCGAGCGCGGCCACCGGCGCGGCGGCGCCCTTCGGGTCGTCCAGCGGCGGCCGCTGGGTCTGCGCGAGCACCGTGCTGGTGCTGCCCGCCTGACCGTCGCGGACGTACTCGATCCGCGTGGTGTCGCCCGGCTTGAGACCGCGCAGCGTCGTCAGCAGGTCGCCGTAGTTGGCGATCGGGGTGCCGTTGATCGCGGTGATCCGGTCGCCGTCGCGCAGCTGCGCCTGGGCGGCCGGGCTGGCCGCGTCGGCGGGGGTGCACGCCCGCACCGCGTTCTCCGGCACCACGCAGTCGCTGAGCTGGATGACCGCGGGCTCCTGGCGGGCCTGCGCGTCGGTGGTCGGGAAGTCCGGGTTGGGCAGGCCGGCGGAGACGGCGAGGATCCAGATGGTGATCAGCGCGAGCGCGAAGTGCGTGATCGAGCCGGCGGCCATCACGATCGTCCGCTTCCAGACGGGGTAGCGCCACATCACCCGCGACTCGTCGCCCGGCTCGACGTCGTCGTCCTGCGGAGTCATCCCGACGATCTTGCAGAAGCCGCCGAGCGGGATGCCCTTGAGGCCGTACTCGGTCTCACCCCGCTGGAACGACCAGATGGTGGGGCCGAAGCCGACGAAGTACTTCGTCACCTTCATCCCGAACATCTTGGCGGTGAGCAGGTGCCCCGCCTCGTGCAGACTCACCGAGACGAGGATGGCCAGGGCGAAGAGGACCACCCCGAGCAGGTACGACATCAAGCTCCTTCCACCGAACCCGCGATGATCTCCTGCGCGTGCGCGCGCGCCCACGATTCGGCCGCGAGCACGTCCCCGACGGTACCTGGTTCGGCGAAGTCCGGAGCGTCCTCCAGCACGCGCTCCAGGGTGTCGACGATGCCGAGGAACGGCAGCCGACCCGCCACGAACGCCGCCACGCACTCCTCGTTCGCCGCGTTGTAGATCGCCGGGCGGCAGCGTCCGGCCTCCCCGGCGGCCTTGGCCAGCGCGACGGCCGGGAACGCCTGATCGTCCAGCGGCGCGAACTCCCAGGTGTGCGAAGCCGTCCAGTCGACGGCGGTGGCGGCCTCGGGCACCCGGTCCGGCCAGCCGATGCCCAGCGCGATCGGCAGCCGCATGTCCGGTGGGCTGGCCTGGGCGATCGTCGACCCGTCGACGAACTCGACCATCGAGTGGATCACCGACTGCGGGTGCACCATCACCGTGATGTCGGCGTACGGCACGTCGAACAACTCGTGCGCCTCGATCACCTCAAGCGCCTTGTTGACCATGGTCGCCGAGTTGATCGTGACGACCGGCCCCATGTTCCAGGTCGGGTGCGCGAGCGCCTGCTCCGGTGTGACCTGCGTCAGCTCGTCGCGCCGCCGCCCCCGGAACGGGCCGCCGCTGGCCGTGACGATCAGCCGCCGCACCTCGCCGCGCGCCCCGGAGCGCAGACACTGGGCCAGCGCCGAATGCTCCGAGTCGACAGGCACGATCTGCCCCGGCCGCGTCACCGCGGCCTTGACCAGCGGGCCGCCGGCCACGAGCGACTCCTTGTTGGCCAACGCCAGAGTACGACCACCGCGCAGAGCGGCCAGCGTAGGAGCGAGGCCCAGCGAGCCGACCACCCCGTTGAGCACGACGTCACACGGCCACTGCGCCAACTCGGTCATGGCGTCCGGCCCGGCCACGATCTTGGGAAGTTTGAAGTCGCCGGTGGCCCAGCCCCGCCGGCTCGCCTCCGCGTAGAACGCCAGTTGCAGGTCCTGCGCGGCGGACGCCTTGGCCACCCCGACCGCCTCGACGCCCAGTTCGAGGGCCTGCGCGGCTAGCAACTCGACGTTGCCGCCGCCGGCGCCGAGCGCCACCACCCGGAACCGGTCCGGGTTGCGCCGGACGATGTCGATGGCCTGCGTGCCGATCGAACCGGTGGACCCGAGCAGAACGAGGTCGCGGGGGGAAGTCACGAGCCCATTCTCCCCCACCCCCGCTGTACGCCCACTGGGAGCCTCAGCCCTCCCCGCGCCCTTGATCGACACCACATCGCCGACCTCGCGGGATCCGAATCCCCGGACACCCCCACCTCGCCGAACTCGTGTCGATCACGGGCGCGCGAGCCTCACCCCTGTTCGCCCGACCCGTCGGGTGCCGCCTCCTCGCCCAGCAGGCCGGCCGGATCGATGGAGAACTCGAACGGCTCCCGCATGACGAACCGCGTTCCGGCGGCAGCGGCGGCCACCGGGCTGTACTCCCCCTCGGTCAACTCGTACAGCGGATCGCACACCGACTCCGCCAGCGATCAGCCGTAGATCGTGGTCATCGCGAGGCTCGGCTGACCACCGTGAACTCGATGAAGGCGGCCCAGGCCGAGGGGGGTGAAGGTGACGCCGTCCATGCCCGACCGTCATGATCATGCGTCTGATCGTCGGATGGCCCAGGGTGTCCTACTCCGTAAGCATCAGCGGCGGTCACGGTCAAACACGGAGGGGACCACATGAACCAGAAACTTCAGGCGCGCGCGTTCGAACGGGTGGCGTCGATCCTGCAACCCGGGGAACAGCCGGTCACCGCGACCCGGGCGATGGTCGGCAGTTTCTCCGCCGGCCGACTCGGGACGGTCGTCTCGCAAGGGCTGATCACCGCGGGTGCCGGGGCGGTGGGTCACGCGCTGTCGCGGACCAAGAAGCAGTTCGTCGTCCTCACCGACCGGCGACTCATCTTCCTGCCGCAGACCTTCCTCGGCGGGCCCGGCACCGGCGTTCTCGGCGAGGTGCCCCGGGAACACGTCGCGCTCGCCGAGGCGAAGATGGGCATCGTGAGCCTGCTGCGTCTCGCCTTCGGCGACGCGGGAGACGGCGTCACGTTGACCTTCCCCCGGGTGGACAAGAAGAACGCCGAGGCCCTCGCGGCGGCCCTGGCGCCGGTGCCGACCGCCTGACCTGCCCCGGCCCCCAGCAGGGGGCACCTACAGATCTTGGACAGTTTCCGTTCGGTGGGCGGGCTCAACCGGTGGTTGCAACACCCTTTCGTGATCGTCGTTGGGGTGGTTATGGCGTCGAGGTTGAGTCCGCTGGAGCGGGAGCAGATCG
>NZ_JBEZEA010000030.1:0-6525 GCF_040648635.1 Micromonospora sp. NPDC049114
CCCGGGTCGACATCCTCGGTTCCGGCGACTCGTTCCGCAATCTCGAACACCGGCTGCGGATGATCCGCTCCCAGCAGCTCGACTACGCCGAGCACGGCATCGACGCACCACCGGAGCTGGAACGCCTCGCCAAGCGGGCGCTGGTGATCGGCGACGAGATGACCACCGGGCTGCCCGTCGACTCGGCCCGCGCCCACGGCTGGCACCGGATCGCGGTCGGCGGCCGGACCAGGGAGGAGTGCCTGGAGCGGGCCCGCCGGCTCATCCAGCTCTACTCCCGGGAGCTGCGCATCTCCCTGCAGCACCCGAAGAACCAGGACTGGCTGGCTCGCGAGTTCATCCCCGGCGAGCCCATCGCCAACACCGGCTACGTCCGCCGGATGCCGGTCCCGCTGCTCGCCGCCGCGCTCCCCCAGGCCGCGTCCACCGTCGGCGACCGCAGGGGCGACCTCATCGGGCGTACCGCCGGCACCTGCCGCCGCCCGGTCTTCCTCGATTTGCACTTCCCCATGGAGGTACGCGAACGCTCCGGGCTCGCGGTCTTCGTGGCCGAACCGGGTGGTGGCAAGTCGACCCTGCTCGGCGCGCTGGGCTATCTCGCCGCCCGCCGAGGGGTCCAGGTGACCCTGCTCGACCCGTCCGGGCCGCTGGCCCGGCTCTGCGCCATGCCCGAGCTGCGGCCGTACTCCCGGGTGTTGAACCTGACCGGTTCGGAGCACGGCACCCTGGCGCCCTACTCGCTCATCCCGACGCCCCTGCGCAGTGAGTTCGCCACCGGTGCCTCCGGTGACCGCGAGTTCGAGATCGCGGTCTCCAACGCCCGGGCCGAGCGGCGCATGCTGGTCCAGGACATCTGCATGATGCTCGTGCCGCCGCAGGTGGCCCGGGAGGCGTCGACCGCCACCCTGTTCCGGCATGCGGTCCGGCAGGTTCCCGCCGAGGAGACGTCCACCCTGGACGACGTCGTGAGCTGCCTCGGGCGGCTCGACGACGACGCCGGCAAGGAGCTGGCCAACCTGCTCCTGGACACCGCGGAAATGCCGCTGGCCATGCTCTTCTTCGGTCGGCCGCCCGAGGGTCTGCTCGGTGCCGACGCAGCACTCACCGTGATCACGATGGCCGGGCTCCGGCTGCCCGACCTCAAGATCGAACGAGAGTACTGGTCGGCCGAGGAGGCCCTCGCCCTGCCGATGCTGCACACCGCGCACCGGCTCGCCGTCCGCCGCTGCTACGGCGGGTCGATGTCGTCCCGCAAGCTCGTCGGCCTCGACGAGGCGCACTTCATGGAGGGCTGGCGGTCGGGCCGGTCGTTCCTGGTCCGGCTCGCCCGGGACTCCCGCAAGTGGAACCTCGCCGCGCTGGTCGCCTCGCAGAACCCCCGAGACATCCTCGGCCTCGACGTGCAGAACCTGGTCTCCACAGTCTTCGTCGGCCGCATCGCCGAGGACGCCGAGATCGCCTCCGAAGCGCTGCGGCTGCTGCGGGTGCCGGTGAACGACGGGTACGAGGCCACCCTGGCCTCGCTCTCCGCCGCCGACACCAACTCGGCCAACCGCCTCGGATTCCGCGAGTTCGTGATGCGCGACGTCGACGGCCGGGTGCAGAAGGTCCGCGTCGACGTCTCGTACGTCGAAGGCCTGCTGGACCACCTCGACACGACGCCCGCCGCGATCGCCGCGGCGGCCGGAGTCCTGCCGAGCATCTCCCTGCCGGATCTGGAGGCGTGACATGGCTGGGCCCCGGGCACGGATCGCGTCGTTCCTGCTCGCGCTCGGCGTGCTGGCCGGGGCCACCCTCAGCTGGCCGCTGCTCGGCGCGGAGGCGGCCGCGGCCGCCCCACCGGTCGCCCAGGCCCGCGCCGACCTCTGCACGACAGCCGAATGGCAGGCGGACTTCCGGGCCTGCGTAGGGAAGCTCCAGGCGGTCAGCGAGGACGAGGTCAAGTGCCGCAACGCGCCGACCCCAGGGACGCCGGACTCCGGCCTCGCCGGCTGGTTCGCCGCCGCGCCGCCGGCTGAGGCGGCGAACGGAGTAGCCGGTCGGTACAGCCTCTACGGATACGCGGGTTACAACTACAACACCTACGACATCGACGGCGGCTGCGCGTCGAGTGTGCTGCATCCGGATTACAAGTTCACCACGACGGTCGCGAACGGCGAATTCATGATCGCCACGTCGATCATCGGTGCCTCGAACGCGCTCAGGGAACGCGCCTGGGATCCCGGCTCGATGTGGGGTTGGGCGGACCCCCTGGTCGAGAAGGCCACCAAGTCCGTCTACGAGAAGGTGTTCAGCGTCTTCGGGATCGTCACGCTGTGCGTGGTGGGGCTCTATCTGCTCTGGCGGTCCCGGCAGTCGGACATGAGTAACGCCATGACCACCGCCGGCTGGGCTCTGTTGGTGATGGTCGCGGTCACCGCGCTCGCCGCATGGCCGGTGAAATCGGCGAACATCGCAGACGGCGCACTCGTCACCAGCCTCGGGGTGGTGCACGACGCGGTGGGCCCGCAAGCGAAAGAACCCGCACCCGGCCGCTGCATCGATCCAGATCGCTGCAAAGACCTCAGAACCCCGGCCGTCCGCGCGAGCGACACCGCTACCGAGACCATGCTCTATCGGAACTGGGTCCGGGGGGTCCTCGGATCGGCGGACAGTGAGACGGCCCGCAAGTACGGTCCGGCACTTTACGACGCGCGATCTCTGACCTGGGGCGAAGCACAGTCCATGCGCGCCAACCCGGCCACCCGGGAGGCGACGATCAAGGCCAAGCAGCAGCAGTGGGCGCGGGTGGCCGAGCAGATTCAGACCGAGGACCCGGAGGCGTACGAGTACCTCCAGGGTGTCCGGGACATGGACCGGGTCGGGGCCGGGTTCATCGCGGTGCTGGCCTCGATCCTGTTCGCCATGTTCGACCTGACCGCGTCGCTACTGGTCCTGCTGGGCTTCCTGATCTTCCGATGGGCAGTGATCGCGGCACCCATCCTGGGCACTGTCGGGTTGCTCCGACCAGCCAGTGCCGGCCTGCGGCGGCTCGCGAACGCCGTGGTCGCCGCTATCTTCAACATCGCCATCTTCGGCACCGGGGCCGCCATCTACCTGTTCGCGGTCGATCTGATCATGAGTACGCCCACGCTGCCCGGCTGGCTCCAGGTGGTGCTGGTGTGGCTGTGCGGAGTGGTCGGCTGGTTGCTGCTGCGGCCGTACCGGCGGATCACCCAGCTCGGCGGCAAGGACAGCAGCGAGGCGGTCAGCTCGGCCGGGTCCTGGCACCGCCGGTTCTTCCGGGACATGCGGACGGCGGCCCGGCTCGACGTGGCCGAGCCCGGGGGGACGATGGAACCGGTGGGCGGACGCCGCCGATCGCCGGTCGCCGAGCAGACCCGACTGCGCCCGGAGGCCCGCCGGGAAGACCCGGCCCCGACGCCGACGCCAACCCCGGTCGGGGGCGTACGCGCCAGCGACGGTCGACCGGACGGTCAGGAACGCGCCGATGAGGCGCCGGCGAAGGAGACCGGCACCCGAGGTCGTCCGGTGCCGCCGCAGCCCCGTCGACGGCAGCCGGCGACGTGGACCGAACCGGACGTACCGTCGGAGAACCCGTCGTTCGTGGTCTACCGGCCGGGCTCCACCGAACGTGTGCCGGACCGCACCGGACCTCGGGTGCGCTCAGAGGCTCGGTGACAGCGATGCGACGGGCCCTGGAATTCCTCTTCACCCGGGCGTTGCGGTCTCGGCTGGGAGTGGCGGTGGTGATCGCGGTACTGGTCTTCGGGGTAATCGGGGCGGCCCGCCTCGCGTCCGGCCCGATGGACCCGGCGGACGGCTTGAGCAGCCGACCGAACCGGCCGATCACCACCGTCGACCCGACGGCCGGTGACGACGGGGTGATCTCCACCGAGGCTCCGCCGTCGCCGGTCACCCGGCCCGGCGCCCGCACGCCGGAGCAGACCGCCGACCGGTTTGCCTCGGCCTGGCTCGGTCGACCCGGCATGACCACCGAACAGTGGCAGGCCGGCCTGCGGCCGTTGTCGACCCCGGCGCTGACCGAGAAGCTGGCCGGCGCCGAGCCCGGTAGTGTGCCGGACGGGGAGGTGACCGGCCCACCATCGGTGCGATCGCGCACCGACACGTTCGTCGAGGTGCTGCTACCGCTCGACACCGGGCGGCTCCGGTTGGAGCTGGTGGTTGCGGACGAGGGTTGGCTGGTCGACGTGATCGACTGGGAGCGACAGTGACCGCCGGCCGAGCGGGCCGCGCTCTTCGCCGCCCGATACGGGTCGGCGTGATCGCCTCGGTGCTCACCGGGGTGTTGCTCCTGCTCTGCTGCACTGGAGGCACCGCGGCGTTCTTTCTCAGCGGTCTCGGCGGCGATGCGGAGAACGGGGACGCCCTGGCCGGCTGGGGCTGCGGACCAGTGCGCCCGGTGGACATTGTCGGCGAGCTGCCCCGGTTCGCCGAGTATGGCGACGCTCAGGTCCGCAACGCGGCGATCATCATCAAGGTCGGCCAGGACATGGGGGTGCCCTCGCGTGGCTGGGTGATCGCCCTGGCCACCGCCATGCAGGAGTCCGCGCTGCGTAATCTGGCGAACACCGGGGTGCCCGCCTCGCTCGCCCTGCCGCACGAGGGCGTCGGCGCGGACCACGACTCGTTGGGTCTGTTCCAGCAGCGGCCGGGATGGGGCTCGGTCGCCGAGCGGATGACTCCCGCGTACACGGCCCGGAAGTTCTACGAAAAGCTCGTGAAGGTGCGCAGCTGGCAGCGCCGACCGCTGACCGTCGTGGCCCAGCAGGTCCAGGTCAGCGCCTATCCGGACGCGTACGCCAAGCACGAGGAGCTGGCCAGCAAGATCGTGGACGCGCTGGCCGGTGGCGCGGCCCGCACCGTCGAGATCAACGGAAAGGCTGTGTGCGATGCGGCCGAGCGCGGCCAGATCGCCGCCTCCGGCTGGACCGCGCCGATCTCCGGTGACGTGGGCTCCGGCTTCCAGACCGCCGACCGACCCAGCCACAACGGCGTCGACATCGGAGCGGGCAAGGGCACCGAGATCCGTGCCGCGGCCGCCGGCCGGGTGCTCGTAGCCCGCTGCGACCCGGACAAGCGCGGACGGCGGAGCTGCGACGTGGACGGGTACCCCGGCAAGGGCGGCTGTGGCTGGTTCGTCGACATCCTGCACGCCGGCGGCTACATCACCCGGTACTGCCACATGGTGGTCCGCCCCCGGGTCACACCCGATCAGATCGTGCCGGCTGGCGAGGTGATCGGGCAGGTGGGCAGCAGCGGTAACTCGTCCGGTCCCCACCTGCACTTCGAGGTGCACCTGCGAAACGACAGGTCCAGCCGGGGCGCGACCGACCCGATTCCGTTCATGCGCGCGCGGGGCGCCCCGCTGCGCGCCGCGGAGTGAGGCTGTCGCGGGCATGACCGGACCGATGCCGGACCCGTTCGCCGACCAGCCCGACTGGGCGCCCCGGCCACCTCGCCCACTGGCCATCGTGCCCGCGACCGGGCGTGTGGAATTACGCGGGCAGCGGGTGCTCGTCGGGCTACCCGGGCTGGGCTGGCGAGGGGACCTGCGCGCGGACGACCGCGTCGTGCAGGGTGCCCGGACCTACGTGCCGGTCATCCCCGAGCACGAGTGGTACCGGGCCGAGGCCGACCAGGTCGAGGTGTTCGCGCCGCTGGTGCCGGTGGAGCGGGTCTGGGTGGAGACGGTCGGTGAACGGCCCGGATCGGACGACACCGGGGACACCGGCATCCGGCTGGTCTCGCTGGACGGGCCGTCCCACCGGTCCCCCACGCCGGTGTTCGAGGCGGACGCGGTCACCGGCCGCCGGGTGGTGCACGTCGAGGGTGGGCTGGAGCACCGGGACATGCGGGCCGTCACCGAGACCTACTCCGGGGCCGAGGGCGACATCTGCGTGCGGATCACGCCCGAAGTCGAGTGGTACCGCTGGGCCTGGCGTGGCCAGTCACCCACCACCCTGGAGGTGCCCGTACATCTGTTGTGGATCGAATGACTACTGGCTGACCCTGCTGCCGGTGCACACACGCCAGCCATCTCTGTCTTGAACATCGAACCGCCAGGTGTCAGCCAGACTTTGCTGAACTCCGTCGATTGATGCGCTACGGCGGATAACAGCGATAACCGAAGCGTCACGTGAACTGACCTTGGAAACGACGACGCCTTCGATGTTGATCGAAAACGATACATCCAGTTCTCGTTCTCGTTGGACTACCTGTGCGCCGAACTCATCCAGCGCCGGAACTGCACCGTCACAGGTGAATTGCTTGGCCCTGTTGACGTCGCGAGACACAAGCGCCGCCTGTAGGTAGTTGACGACAACCACGTCGGGGGCGCTGCGGTCGGGGGCGGCCGCGCGGGTGTACAACACGTACCCCGTCGCCACCGCACCGAGGCAGAGCAGGGCGAGCACCCCACCGACCACGGTGAGGACGGTTCGCAGTCGGCGGCGGCGCGGTTGTGGTGCCGGCGCTGGCGGGGCCGGCGGCAGCTGCTCGGAC
>NZ_JBEZEA010000031.1:0-1603 GCF_040648635.1 Micromonospora sp. NPDC049114
CTGGAAGATTGTCCGGCGGTGTCCTACTCTCCCACACCCTCACGAGTGCAGTACCATCGGCGCTGGAGGGCTTAGCTTCCGGGTTCGGAATGTAACCGGGCGTTTCCCCTCCGCCATGACCGCCGTAACTCTATGAACATATCAAACAACCCCGGCACACAAAGTCACGGGTGTTCGCTCGTTCAGAGTTGCACAGTGGACGCGTAGCAGCTTAGTAGTCAAGTCCTCGGCCTATTAGTACCGGTCAACTGAACCCGTTACCGGGCTTACATTTCCGGCCTATCAACCCAGTCGTCTAGCTGGGGGCCTTACCCCACCAAAGTGGGTGGGATACCTCATCTTGAAGCAGGCTTCCCGCTTAGATGCTTTCAGCGGTTATCCCTTCCGAACGTAGCTAACCAGCCGTGCCCCTGGCGGGACAACTGGCACACCAGAGGTTCGTCCGTCCCGGTCCTCTCGTACTAGGGACAGCCCTTCTCAAGTATCCTACGCGCACGGCGGATAGGGACCGAACTGTCTCACGACGTTCTAAACCCAGCTCGCGTACCGCTTTAATGGGCGAACAGCCCAACCCTTGGGACCTGCTACAGCCCCAGGATGCGACGAGCCGACATCGAGGTGCCAAACCATCCCGTCGATATGGACTCTTGGGGAAGATCAGCCTGTTATCCCCGGGGTACCTTTTATCCGTTGAGCGACACCGCTTCCACTCGCAAGTGCCGGATCACTAGTCCCGACTTTCGTCCCTGCTCGACCTGTCAGTCTCACAGTCAAGCTCCCTTGTGTACTTGCACTCAACACCTGATTGCCAACCAGGCTGAGGGAACCTTTGGGCGCCTCCGTTACCCTTTAGGAGGCAACCGCCCCAGTTAAACTACCCACCAGACACTGTCCCTGAACCGGATAACGGTCCGAAGTTAGATACCCAAATCAACCAGAGTGGTATTTCAAGATTGCCTCCACCCATACTGGCGTATGGACTTCACCGGCTCCCACCTATCCTACACAAGCTAATTCGAGTACCAATGTCAAGCTATAGTAAAGGTCCCGGGGTCTTTCCGTCCTGCCGCGCGTAACGAGCATCTTTACTCGTACTGCAATTTCGCCGGGCCTGTGGTTGAGACAGTGGGGAAGTCGTTACGCCATTCGTGCAGGTCGGAACTTACCCGACAAGGAATTTCGCTACCTTAGGATGGTTATAGTTACCACCGCCGTTTACTGGCGCTTAAGTTCTCCGCTTCGCCCCGAAGAGCTAACAGGTCCCCTTAACGTTCCAGCACCGGGCAGGCGTCAGTCCATATACATCGAATTACTTCTTCGCATGGACCTGTGTTTTTAGTAAACAGTCGCTTCCCCCTGCTCTCTGCGGCCATACAACGCTCCACCCGCGCGGGGCTTCACGTCTCCGGCCCCCCTTCTCCCTAAGTTACGGGGGCAATTTGCCGAGTTCCTTAACCACAGTTCGCCCGATCGCCTCGGTATTCTCTACCTGACCACCTGTGTCGGTTTGGGGTACGGGCCGCTAAGAACTCGCTAGAGGCTTTTCTCGGCAGCATAGGATCACTGACTTCACCTGAATCGGCTCGGCATCACGTCTCAGCCT
>NZ_JBEZEA010000031.1:1700-3074 GCF_040648635.1 Micromonospora sp. NPDC049114
TCAATGTGTCGCGGATTTGCCTACGACACGGCCTACACGCTTACCCCGGCACAACCACCGGCCGGGCTCAGCTACCTTCCTGCGTCACCCCATCGCTTGACTACTACCCATCAGGTTCCCACGCTCCCTCAGCTCAGTCCGAAGACCTCACCAAGTTCGGGTGGTTAGCACAACGAGGTTCATCAGGGACGCTCTTTCGCGGGTACGGGAATATCAACCCGTTGTCCATCGACTACGCCTCTCGGCCTCGCCTTAGGTCCCGACTCACCCAGGGCGGATTAGCCTGGCCCTGGAACCCTTGGTCATCCGGCGGAAGGGTTTCTCACCCTTCTTTCGCTACTCATGCCTGCATTCTCACTCGTGCCGCGTCCACAACTGGGTCACCCCGCTGCTTCACTCGCGGCACGACGCTCCCCTACCCATCCACACACCTGCACAAGGAATCAAGTCCAAGCGAGGTTAAAATGTGAATGCCACAGCTTCGGCGGTGTGCTTGAGCCCCGCTACATTGTCGGCGCGGAACCACTTGACCAGTGAGCTATTACGCACTCTTTAAAGGGTGGCTGCTTCTAAGCCAACCTCCTGGTTGTCTATGCGACCCCACATCCTTTTCCACTTAGCACACGCTTAGGGGCCTTAGCTGGTGATCTGGGCTGTTTCCCTCTCGACTACGAAGCTTATCCCCCGCAGTCTCACTGCCGCGCTCTCACTTACCGGCATTCGGAGTTTGGCTGATTTCGGTAAGCTTGTGGGCCCCCTAGACCATCCAGTGCTCTACCTCCGGCAAGAAACACGCGACGCTGCACCTAAATGCATTTCGGGGAGAACCAGCTATCACGGAGTTTGATTGGCCTTTCACCCCTAACCACAGGTCATCCCCCAACTTTTCAACGTTGGTGGGTTCGGCCCTCCACGCGGTCTTACCCGCGCTTCAGCCTGCCCATGGCTAGATCACTCCGCTTCGGGTCTAGGACACGCGACTGAATCGCCCTATTCAGACTCGCTTTCGCTACGGCTCCCCCACACGGGTTAACCTCGCCACATGCCACTAACTCGCAGGCTCATTCTTCAAAAGGCACGCCGTCACCCCGCAAGGCTCCGACGGATTGTAGGCGAACGGTTTCAGGTACTATTTCACTCCCCTCCCGGGGTACTTTTCACCATTCCCTCACGGTACTCGTCCGCTATCGGTCACCAGGAAGTATTTAGGCTTACCAGGTGGTCCTGGCAGATTCACGGCAGATTTCAGGGGTCCGCCGCTACTCGGGAACACCCACAGAAGGTCAGCAACTTTCACCTACCGGACTCTCACCGTCTACGGTCAGCCATTCCAGACTGTTCGACTAGCCACTGACTTTGTAACTCCTCGAATGC
>NZ_JBEZEA010000032.1:0-2486 GCF_040648635.1 Micromonospora sp. NPDC049114
CTGGATACCGACCCCGCCCCGCTGGCCGGGTGGCTGGCCGGGCTGCTCACTCCGGCGCCGCTACCGCCGCAACGCCCGGTGGTGGTCGACTTGCCGACCGACCGCAGCGGCGCGTACGTGCGGGCCGCGATCCGCCGGGAAGTCGACCGGGTGACCACCGCGCCGGCAGGGGAGCGTAACCGCTGCCTGTACATCGCCGCCGTGGCGCTCGGGCAACTCGCGGCCGGTGGGTCACTCACCGAGAACGACGCGCAGAGCGTGCTGGAACAGGCGGGGGTGACGGCCGGGCTGAGCTGCGCCGAGGCGTACCGCACCATCCGATCCGGCCTTGCTGCCGGCAGCAAGCGCCCCCGGCAGGTGGCCGCATGAGCGCCGCCCGACTGCACCTCGTCACCGACCAGCCCAACGGCACCGACGCACCGGCCTCGGGCGGGCCGCTGTGGGATGTTCCAGTGCCCTTGACCGGGCCGAGCACCGCGCCGCCGCCGTTCCCGGTCGACGTGTTCCCCGCGTGGCTGGGCGACATGGTGACCGGCGTTGCCCGGTTTACCCAGACCGATCCGGCGATGGCCGGCACCCTCGCCGTAGCCGTGCTCTCCGCGTGCGCGGGTGGCCGGTTGGAGGTGGAACCGGTCGCCGGGTGGCGCGAGCCGGTCAACGTGTTCGCCGCCGTCATCGCCGGCCCCGGCGAGCGGAAGTCACCCGTGCACCGGGCGATGACCGCGCCACTGTTCGCCGCACAGTCGACGTTGGGCGAGGCGATGCGACCTCGGATCGCCGAGGCTGCCGCGCTGCGGGACATCGCCGACCGGCACGCCGAACAAGCCAAGACCCAAGCGGCGAAGGCCAGCGACCCCGGCAAGCGTGACGAGGCCGCCGCCGAGGCCGTCGCGGCTGCGATCGCGGCCGAGGCGATCACCGTTCCCGGCCTGCCCCGCCTGATCGTGGACGACGCCACCCCGGAAGCCCTCATCGGGTTGATGGCGGCCAACGGCGGACGCATGGCGATCATCTCGGATGAAGGCGGGATCTTCGACACCCTCGCCGGCCGGTACTCCGGTGCCCCCAACCTTGATCCCTACCTGAAAGGCCATGCCGGGCAGCCAATGAGCAACGAACGGCAGACCCGCGAGGGTGCCTCGGTCGACAAACCCGCGCTGACCGTGTGCGTGATGGCGCAACCGACCGTGCTGCGGAAATTCGGCGGCAACGCCGACCTCGCCGGCCGAGGGCTGCCGGCCCGGTTCCTGTTCGCCCTGCCCCGATCCCTGGCCGGATATCGGCTGGTAGACACCGAGCCGGTGCCCGAGGCAGTGACCGCCGGCTACCGGCACCGGGTGCACGACCTGGCCGCCACCCTCGCCGAGTGGGAAGACCCCGCCGTGGTCACCCTCACCCCGGAAGCGGGGCGGATGCGGTTGGCCGCTGCTCAGGAGGTGGAGGCGCAGCTACGCCCCGGCGGGACGCTGCACGACATGCGGGAATGGGGCAACAAGCTCTCCGGCGCAACGCTGCGGCTGGCCGGGTTGCTGCACGTCGCCCACCACCCCGCCGACGCGTGGCGACGCCCCATCGACGCCGACCGGATGACCGACGCCGTAAGGCTGGCGGAGTTCTTCGCGGCGCACTACCGGGCGGCGCTCACCACCATCGGCAGCGACGCCGCGATGGAGAACGCCCGGTACGTGCTCGGGGTGCTCACCACCAAGGGCATGACCACGTTCACCCGCCGGGAGGCACACCGCCGGGTAGCCCGCAAGCTGCCTAAGTCCGACGAGGTGACCGCCGTTCTGAACGAGTTGATCGCCCTCGGGTGGGTCCGCAACGGGCCGGACGGCCGCTACGAGCTGCACCCCCGCGCCGCCGGAGAGGACCCCGGAAACGCTGACACGCTGACAATCGCCCCGACCGGTGACGTTTCCACAGCTCAGAGCACCCGAGAAGGTGTCAGCGGTCCGTGCTGACAGGTGCTGACAGGCGCTGACAATCCCCGCCGACGCCCGTGAGGTGTCAGCGCTGTCAGCGCCTGTCAGCGCACCCCGCTGACAGCTCTACACCCTCGTTGACCTGCGGAAACGTGACTAGCAAGCCTTGCTGTCAGCGTGTCAGCGCTTCCCGACCTCCCGCCACCGCTGGCCGGCATCGACCGCCGACCGACAACCCCCTGAAACGGCCCGCTGAGAGCCACGCAGACGGTTCGGCCCTATGCCTTTACCCCAACCCTGCCCGGATCTTGCCTCCACGGCGCTCTCAGCGGGCCGCCCTGCGCCGTTCTGCCGCACTGCCACCCCAACCCCCTACAAGCGACCCCCGCCGACCGGAAGGCGCTCACCGCGCCAATCAGCCCGCTCAGCACCCCTACTGAAACAGCCCGCGCGGCCGGACCGCCCACCATCCCCGCTCTGTTTCAGCGCGTCACCTCCACGCCACCCGAGGGAGGACACCCCCATGACCACCCCGAATCGCTCCGCGCGCGGGACACCTCG
>NZ_JBEZEA010000033.1:0-1246 GCF_040648635.1 Micromonospora sp. NPDC049114
CGCGGACGCGGTCTACCCGATCGTCACCAACGCGATCATGGCCAAGAACTTCGGCCTGACCTGGGCGATGTGCACCGACCACGGTGGACCGACGCACTCCAAGGTGAACATCGAGCAGGCGTACCCCGACCTGTTGCGCTCGCGCAAGCTGGTCCCCGAGGTGCTCCAGTTCTGGGGCATGGAGTTCGACGCGCCCTCGCTGGACCACCACACGCTGATGATCCCGCGCCACGACGACGAGGCGAAGCAGCTCTTCGAGCTGGAGAGCCGGTTCGCCAAGTACGACGCGTTCCCCACCGACCCGGCCCGCGACACCGAGGCCAAGATGGTGGAGTTCCTCAAGGTCGCCCGGGGCATGCCGCACAAGCCGCTGGTGATCGCCCACCACGCGTCCCGTTCGGCGCCGGGCCTCGGTGTCTACGGTCAGGACACCCCGCGGGAGTTCCGCAACGGCAACAACGCCGCGCCCGACGTCTACATCGGCTTCGAGGGCGCACCCGGTCACCAGGCCGGCCCGCTCAACGGCGGGGCGCGGGGCGGGTACGGCAACCACCCCACCTACGGTGGCTTCGACCAGATGACCGCGCGGGTCGGCGGGCTCTGGGACTCGCTGCTCGGTGAGGGCCGGCGCTGGTGGATCACCGCGACGTCGGACTCGCACGTGCACTGGACGCGCGGCGGCTCGGACTTCTGGCCGGGCGAGTACAGCAAGACCTACGTGCACGCCCGCCAGGACTACGGCGACATCATGGACGGCCTGCGCAACGGCCGGATCTGGGTGACCACGGGTGACCTGATCCGCAGCCTCGACGTGACCGCCAGGTCCCAGGGACAGACGGCGGAGGTCGGCCAGACCATCACGGTCAGCCGCCGCAGCCGTACCGATGTCGAGATCGAGATCACGTTCCGCCCGCTGGACGGTGTGAACGGCAACGGGGACCGTCCCGAGGTCCGTCGGGTCGACCTGATCGTCGGCCAGATCACCGGGCCGAGCGCCAACCTTGACGCCGACACCAACCCCACCACGAAGGTGGTGGCCCGGTTCGGCCCGCGCGACTGGCGTCGCCAGGGTGCGGACTACGTCATCCGGCACACCCTGCGCAACGTCGAGGCCGACACCTACGCGCGGGTGCGCGGCACCAGCACCGACGAGGCCGAGCCGCTCGCCGACGGGCTGGAGAGCCCGTGGGACGACCTGTGGTTCTACTCGAACCCGGTGTTCGTGCACGTGCGCTGACCCGTCGCC